>NZ_JAVKGS010000003.1:0-493650 GCF_031432295.1 Agromyces indicus
GGGACTTAACCCAACATCTCACGACACGAGCTGACGACAACCATGCACCACCTGTATACGAGTGTCCAAAGAGTTGACCATTTCTGGCCCGTTCTCGTATATGTCAAGCCTTGGTAAGGTTCTTCGCGTTGCATCGAATTAATCCGCATGCTCCGCCGCTTGTGCGGGCCCCCGTCAATTCCTTTGAGTTTTAGCCTTGCGGCCGTACTCCCCAGGCGGGGCGCTTAATGCGTTAGCTACGACACGGAAACCGTGGAAAGGTCCCCACATCTAGCGCCCAACGTTTACGGCGTGGACTACCAGGGTATCTAATCCTGTTCGCTCCCCACGCTTTCGCTCCTCAGCGTCAGTAAGTGCCCAGAGACCTGCCTTCGCCATCGGTGTTCCTCCTGATATCTGCGCATTCCACCGCTACACCAGGAATTCCAGTCTCCCCTACACCACTCAAGTCTGCCCGTACCCACTGCAGGCTAGAGGTTGAGCCTCTAGTTTTCACAGCAGACGCGACAAACCGCCTACGAGCTCTTTACGCCCAATAATTCCGGACAACGCTCGGACCCTACGTATTACCGCGGCTGCTGGCACGTAGTTAGCCGGTCCTTTTTCTGCAGGTACCGTCAAGCCGAAGCCCTTCTTCCCTACTAAAAGCGGTTTACAACCCGAAGGCCGTCATCCCGCACGCGGCGTTGCTGCATCAGGCTTGCGCCCATTGTGCAATATTCCCCACTGCTGCCTCCCGTAGGAGTCTGGGCCGTGTCTCAGTCCCAGTGTGGCCGGTCACCCTCTCAGGCCGGCTACCCGTCGACGCCTTGGTGAGCCATTACCTCACCAACAAGCTGATAGGCCGCGAGTCCATCCCAGACCGAAAAACTTTCCACCAAACCTCATGCGAGGAAAGGTCCTATCCGGTATTAGCTCCGATTTCTCGGGGTTATCCCAGAGTCCAGGGCAGGTTACTCACGTGTTACTCACCCGTTCGCCACTAATCCCCAGGTGCAAGCACCCGGTTCATCGTTCGACTTGCATGTGTTAAGCACGCCGCCAGCGTTCGTCCTGAGCCAGGATCAAACTCTCCAAAAAAAATGGTTCCCAACACCCGAAGGCATCAGGGAGTTCAAATCACTGACAGAGAAACAACTGACTCGAAAATCAAATTGTCCATCAATCAAAGGAAACCCGTCCCCCCACCAAAGCAGGAGAACACGGGGTTCAAAAAATTGGCATTGAACATAGTGCACGCTGTTGAGTTCTCAAGGAACGGACGCACCCGGGTTGCAGCCTCGCGGCCTGCCCCCAGGGCAACCTCTCTACTGTACCACCCCGAGCCGGGCGTTCGGCCCCGTGGATCAGAGATCCCGGGCGTCCGCAGCCGGAGACCGCACGCTCGAGGCGTTCGGTTCACTTGGGAGTGGAGTAGTCATCTTAGGCTTGAAGCAACCGAGTCGCAATATGCGCCTTCGAGGCTGTTTGGCTAAGACTGTCATCTTCGCGGCCGGGAGCTTCTCGCTCTCCGCTCCGCCGTGGCGACAAGAAAGAATCTACGGGCTGCCGCGGGCCTCGGCAAATCGGGCCTGCATCCCGGGCGTGTCGCGCCCGCCGGCCGCTCGCGGCGCCCCGTGACCCGGACCGCGCAGGCCGCGCGATTCCGGGCCACGGGGCCCGGCTCAGCCGAAGTTCGCGGGGTCCGGACCCACCCGACCGGCCCGCTCGAGGCCGGTGATGCGCTGCATCTCGGCGTCGGACAGCTCGAAGTCGAACACGTCGAAGTTCTCCGCCATCCGCTCGCGCCGGTTCGACTTCGGGAAGACGATGAAGCCGCGCTGGAGGTGCCAGCGGATGACGACCTGGGCCGGGCTCTTGCCGTGCGCGGCCGCGGCATCCGTCACCTCGCCCATCTCGAGCAGCGGGTACTTGCCCTGCCCCAGCGGACCCCACGACTCGATGGCGATGCCGTTGTCGGCGGCGAAGGCCGTCGTCTCGGGCTGCTGGTGCGCGGGGTGCAGCTCGATCTGGTCGACGGCCGGCACGACGCCGGTCTCGTCGATGAGCCGCTGCAGGTGCGGTGCGAGGAAGTTCGAGACACCGATCGAGCGAGCCCGCCCCGACTCGCGGATCTGCTCGAGCGCCTTCCAGCTCTCGACGTACCGGTCCTTCGAGGGGACCGGCCAGTGGATCAGGTACAGGTCGACGTAGTCGAGCCCGAGCCGCTCGAGGCTCGCGTCGAACGCGTCGAGCGCCGACCGGTGGCCCTGGTCCGAGTTCCAGAGCTTCGTCGTGACGTACAGCTCCTCGCGCGGGATGCCCGATGCGGCGAGCGCGCGTCCCACGCCCTCCTCGTTCTCGTAGATGCGGGCCGTGTCGATGTGGCGGTAGCCCACCTCGAGCGCGTCGGCGACGATGCGCTCCGTCTCGGGCGGATCCACGAGGAACACGCCGAACCCGAGCTGCGGGATCTCGTGGCCGTCGTTCAGGCGGACTCGGGGCACTGAGGTCGATGTCTGCGTCATGTCGTCATGCAACACCCCGAGGCTGGAAAATCCATCCCCTGTTCGCCCGTCGCGAAGCGGATGCCGCGTGCACGGGCTCCCGCCCTCCCGCGCGTCATCCGCCCATACGATGGAGGGCTGATGTCCGAGCGCACCCTCCCGCCGATCCCCGTGATCGCCTACCCGGCCGAGCTGCCGGTGAGCGGTCGACGCGACGACATCGCGCGCGCCATCCGCGTCCACCAGGTCGTCATCGTCGCCGGGGCCACGGGCTCGGGCAAGACGACCCAGCTGCCGAAGATCTGCCTCGAGCTCGGTCGCGAATCGATCGCGCACACCCAGCCGCGCCGCATCGCCGCGCGCACGATCGCCGAGCGCGTGGCCGAGGAGCTCGGCACGGAGCTCGGCGGGCTGGTCGGCTACCAGGTGCGCTTCACCGACCGGGTGAGCGAGTCGACGCGCATCAAGGTCATGACCGACGGCATCCTGCTGAACGAGATCCACCGAGACCGGGAGCTGCGCCGGTACGACACGATCATCATCGACGAGGCGCACGAGCGCAGCCTCAACATCGACTTCCTGCTCGGGTACCTGAAGCGCCTGCTCCCCCGCCGCCCCGACCTGCGCGTGATCATCACGAGCGCGACGATCGACCCCGAGAGCTTCGCGAGGCACTTCGCGGATGACGCGGGCGAGCCGGCGCCGATCATCGAGGTGTCGGGGCGCACCTACCCCGTCGAGATCCGCTACCGGCCGCTCGTGGCGGAGTCCGCGGGCTCCGGCTCGGGCGAGTACGCCGACGACGAGGGCGCCGCCGCCGAGGACCGCGATGTGCAGCAGGGCATCCTCGACGCGCTCGACGAGCTCGAGCGCGAGTCGCCCGGCGACGTGCTCGTGTTCCTCTCGGGCGAGAGCGAGATCCGCGACGCCGAGGCGGCCGTCCGGGCGCACTACACGACCGGTCGCGGTGCGCGTCGCGGCGGAGAGACCGAGGTGCTCCCCCTCTACGGCCGGCTGTCGTCGGCCGACCAGCACCGCGTGTTCGAGCCCTCGAAGGTCGCGGGGCTCCGGCGGCGCATCGTGCTCGCGACGAACGTCGCGGAGACCAGCCTCACGGTCCCCGGCATCCGCTACGTCGTCGACGCGGGCACCGCGCGCATCAGCCGCTACTCCGCGCGGTCGAAGGTGCAGCGGCTCCCGATCGAGCCGATCTCGCAGGCGTCCGCGAACCAGCGCTCGGGCCGGTCGGGGCGGACGAGCGAGGGCATCGCGATCCGGCTCTACTCCGAGGAGGACTACGGCAAGCGGCCGGAGTTCACCGACCCGGAGGTGCTGCGCACGAACCTCGCGGCGGTCATCCTGCAGATGGCGTCGCTCGGGCTCGGCGCCGTCGAGGAGTTCCCGTTCCTGACGCCGCCGGACGCCCGTGGCATCCGCGACGGCGTCGAACTGCTGCGCGAGCTCGGCGCGATCGACGACGCGGATGCCGCGACCGGGCCGCAACTCACCCGGATCGGGCGCCAGCTCGCCCGCCTGCCCATCGAGCCGCGGTTCGCGCGCATGGTGCTGGAGTCCAAGGCCCAGGGCGTGAGCCGCGAGGTGCTCGCGATCGTCGCGGGTCTGACGATCCAGGATCCGCGCGAGCGACCGCTCGAGCGCCGCGAGCAGGCCGACGCGATGCACGCCCGGTTCGTCGACCCGACGAGCGACTTCCTGACGCTGCTGAACCTCTGGAACCACCTCGAGGAGCAGCAGCGCGAGCTGTCCGGCAACGCGTTCCGGCGCATGTGCCGCACCGAGTTCCTGAACTACCTGCGCGTGCGCGAGTGGCAGGACCTCTATCGGCAGCTCGTGCGCCTCGCGAAGCCGCTCGGGCTGCACGTCGCCAAGGAGGCGGGCGCACCGAACCCCGACGGCATCCACCGGGCGCTGCTCGCGGGGCTGCTCTCGCAGGTCGGCATCCGCGACGACAGCCGCACGTCGAGCGGGCGCGGCGGCGCAGGCGGCCAGCGCGAGGCCGAGCGTCGCGGACGACGCCAGCAGGCCGAGTTCGCCGGCGCCCGGAACGCCCGCTTCGTGGTGTTCCCCGGCTCGGCGCTCGCGAAGAAGCCGCCGGCCGCGCTCATGGCCGCCGAGCTCGTGGAGACCAGCCGGCTGTTCGCGCGCACGGCCGCCGCGATCGACCCGGCGTGGGCCGAGCAGCTCGCCGGCCCGCTCGCGAAGCGCTCGTACTCGGAGCCGCGCTGGGAGCGGCGGCAGGGCTCGGCGGTCGCCGACGAGAAGGTGACGCTGTTCGGCGTCGTGATCGTGCCGAAGCGGCGCGTGCAGCTCGCGCGTATCGACGCGGCGCTCGCGCGCGAGCTGTTCATCCGGCACGCCCTCGTCGAGGAGGACTGGGACTGGAACCGGCTCGACCAGCGCGTGTACGCCTTCATCCGGAAGAACCGGCAGCTGCGGCGCGAGCTCGGCGAGCTCGAGGAGCGCACGCGCCGTCGCGACGTGCTCGGCGGCGATGAGGCGGTCGTCGCGTTCTACGAGCAGCGACTGCCGGCGGATGCCACGGACGTGCGCGCGTTCGAACGCTGGTGGCGCGCCGAGCACCGCCGCTCCCCCGACCTGCTCACCATGTCCACGGCCGACCTCGTCGGCGAGGAAGAGCTGTCGACCGACGGCGGGTTCCCCGACCGCTGGCGCCAGGGCGACCAGACGCTCACGCTCCGCTACCGCTTCGAGCCGGGTGCCGAGGACGACGGCGTGAGCGTGCTCGTGCCGCTCGTGCTGCTGCCGCGCCTGGAGCCGACCGGTTTCGACTGGCAGGTGCCGGGCCTGCGCGACGAACTCATCACCGCCATGCTCCGCACGCTGCCCAAGGTGCTGCGCCGCCAGGTCGTACCCGCCGCCGAATGGGCGGCGAAGATCTCCGCCGAGCTGCCCGCCGGTCCCGAGTCGGGCGAGCTGCGGCCGCCGTTCGCCGAGCAGGTCGCGGGCGTCATCAAGCGCCTGACCTACGCGCCCGTCACCGCCGAGGACTTCGACCTGGACCGGCTGCCGCCGCACCTGCGCGTGACGTTCCGCGCGGTCGACGAGCGCGGGCGAACGGTCGGCGACGACAAGGACCTCGGGGCGCTCCAGCGCCGCCTGGCCGACCGGGCGAGCCGCGCGGTGGCGTCGACGTTCGCCGACGGCGGGCGCGGCACCCGACGCGGCCGCGGCGCCGGCGACGGTCGAGCGGATGCCGCAGGCGCGACCTCCGGCCCCGGTGGGCCCGACCGCGCCGCGAGCCGGCCCGGCGCGGGCGGGCGGGCGCCCGCCGCTCCCGCCTTCGCCGAGCAGGCCGGCGTCACCTCGTGGGCATGGGAGTCCATCCCCGAGCACGTGGACAGCCGCCAGGCGGGCAACGTGGTCCGCGCGTACCCGGCCCTCGTCGACGAGGGCGCGTCGGTGGCGCTGCGGCTCGTGCCGACCGCCGAGGAACGCGACCGGGCCTCGCGCCGCGGCATCCGTCGGCTGCTCGTGCTCGCGACCCCGTCGCCCGTCGCCTACGTGCAGGAGCACCTGTCGAACCAGGAGAAGCTCGCCCTCGCGTCGAGCGCGTACGCCGGACCGCGGGCACTGCTCGACGACTGCCTCGCCGCCGTCGTCGACGCGGAGCTGCGCGCCCGCCACCCGGACGGGCTCGTGCGCACGCGGGCGGAGTTCGAGGCGGTCCGCGATGCCGTGTCGGCGAACGTGATGGACCGCATGTTCGAGACGGTGTCGCTCGTCTCGAGGATCCTCGTCGCGGCGCGCGAGGCCGACCGGGCGATCTCGAAGGCGTCGAGCCTGCAGCTCATGTCGGCGCTCGCCGACGCGCGGTCGCAGCTCGAGGCGCTCGTGCCATCCGGATTCGTGTCGGCGACGGGCCTCGAGCGGCTGCGGCACCTGCCGCGCTACCTCGAGGCGATCACGCTGCGCGTGCAGCGCATGCAGGACAACCCGGGCCGCGACCGGCAGTGGCTCACCGAGTTCGATCAGGCGAGATCGGCCTACGCGAAGGCGGGCGGCACGATCCCCATCGACCCGGAGGCCGATCCGCGACTGGTGCGCGTGCGCTGGATGCTCGAGGAGCTGCGCGTCGGCCTCTTCGCGCAGGAGCTGCGCACCGCCGAGACGGTGTCGGTCAAGCGCATCGTCAAGGCGCTGGCGGAATGATCGCGGCGAGCCGCGCCGCGTAGCCCGGTTCGAGCTCGGCGAAGCGGGCGTCCCAGCGGTCGCGATCCCGGGGCGCGCCCGGGTCGGCGAGGTGCCACGCGAGGCTCTCGAGGTAGGTGTGCCATCCGGGACCGTAGTCGGGGCGCGTCGCGCGCTCGTGGCGGAGCCGCAGCCGGGTGCGCCCGCCCTCGACCGGCTCGAGGCGCACGGTGACCAGTGACGCGGGCTCCCCGACGACGGTCCACGTGGTGGTGAAGCCGTGGGGCCGCTCGCACGCCGTGACCTCGCCGTCGCAGTACAGCTCGCCCTCGCGCGTGAACGCCTGCCAGCGCCCGCCGAGCCGGAACTCGCCCCGGTAGTCCGCCATCCAGCCCCCGAGCCGCTCGGGCGTGGTGATCGCCTTCCAGAGGTCGTCGGCGACCGTGTCGTAGACCTCGTCGAAGCGCAGCTCGAAGCCCGGGTCGTCGGGCAGGATCTCGCCGGTGACGGCCATCATGCGTCCTTCCGTCGGGCACGCCGTCCGCGTGCGACCTCGGTGTGCAGCGCGTCGAGGCGATTCGACCAGAACCGCCGGTACCGGTCGAGCTCCGCGGCGGCGGACTCGACGCCGGCACGCTCGAGCGAGTAGATGCGGCGAGCGCCCTCGGCGCGCACCGCGGCGAACCCCTGCTCGCGCAGGATGCGGAGGTGGCGCGACACGGCCGGCTGCGTGATGCCGAACTCCGCCGCCACGACGTCGACGACCGCCCCCGCGGGCCGCTCCCCCTCGGCCAGCAGGTCGAGGATGCGACGGCGCACCGGGTCGCCGAGGACGTCGAACGCGTGCACGGAGGCCAGCTTATCAGTCTGGGTTTATATAGGGGAAGACTGATCGCCTCGCCGGTGCGTACGAACAGTGTTCGCGTCGATAGGATCGAGCCACCGTGGCCAGCTACTCCGACCTGCTCAAGACCCAGGGCGTCGCGCGCATCATCGCAGCGCAGCTCACCGCACGGTTCCCGTCGGGCATGCTCTCACTGGCGTTCCTGCTGCACGTGGAGCGGCAGACCGGGTCGTACGGCGCCGCCGGACTCGTCCTCGCCGCCACGTCGATCGGCCAGGCGGTCGCCGGGCCGCTCACGAGCCGGCTGATGGGTCGGTTCGGCATGCGACCGGTGCTGATCCTGACGCTCATCGTGTGCGTGGCATCCGTCATCGCCATCGGCGTGCTGCCGCTCACCGTGCCGATGTACATGCTGATCGGCCTGATCTGCGGACTCGCCACGCCACCCGTGCAGCCGGCCGTGCGCACGATCTACCCCAAGATGGTGAACTCGCGCCAGCTCACGCCGCTCTTCTCGCTCGACGCATCGGCGCAGGAGATCATCTGGGTCGTCGGCCCCGTCGTCACCACGTTCGTGTCGACGCAGGTCGGCACCGTCTGGGGCATCCTGCTCGCCGCCGCCCTCATGGTGGTCGGCGGCATCTGGTTCATCGCCTCACCGGAACTCGGCCGGGTGCGCATCCCCCGATCCAAGCGCGCCTTCGGCAAGGTGCTCACCCGCCCTCCCGTCATGCTCGCGACGATCGTCGGCTTCCTCCTGATCGGCGCCTGCGCCGCGATCGAGGCCGGCGTCGTCGCCGCGTTCGGCCACGACGGCGCGGAGGCCGGCATCGTGCTCGCCATCTTCTCCATCGGCAGCCTCGCGGGCGGACTGGGCTTCGGGCACGCGCCGATCAGCCCCTGGTCGACCGCCCGCCGCATGTTCATCGTGTTCTTCGGCACGGTGCTCGCCGCGTTCTCGATGGACTTCTGGTGGCTCGCCGTGACCCTCTTCATCGCCGGCATCGGCATCGCCCCCGCACTGGCGGTGCTGTTCGCGATCGTGTCGGCGAGCGTGAAGTTCTCCGACACCGCCGAGGCGTACGGATGGGTCGGCACCGGCCAGCTCATCGGCGCCGCCCTCGGATCGGCCCTCGCCGGCTTCCTCATCGACGGCTACGACGCGGTCGGCGCCTTCTGGGCGGCCGGCGTGCTGGCCTTCCTCGGCTTCGTCGTCCCCGCGCTCGCGCGCCGCTGGCACCCCGACCTGCGCGGGCGCGATGCGAGCCCGATCCCCGACACCGAACCGGTCTCGATCACCCCGAGCTGACCGGCGGTCACGCCCGGCGAGCTCCCGACGAAAGGCGCACGGATGCCGCATCCGCCCCTCGCCCCGACCATCCAGCTCGCCGACGGGCGGGCCATCCCGCAGGTCGGGTACGGCATGTACAAGGTCCCGGCGGCGGATGCCACGCGGCTCGCGCTCGAGGCCATCCGCATCGGCTACCGGCACCTCGACACCGCCGCCCTCTACGGCAACGAGGCCGAGGCGGGCGCCGCGGTGCGCGAGTGCGGGCTGCCGCGCGACGACCTCTTCGTCACGAGCAAGGTCTGGAACGACGACCACGGCTACGACGAGACCCTGCGGGCGTTCGACGCCTCGATGGATCGCTTCGGGCTCGACCGACTCGACCTGTACCTCATCCACTGGCCGGTGCCGTCGCAGGACCGCTACGTCGACACGTGGCGAGCGCTCGTCAGGCTCCGCGAGGAGGGCCGGGCGACCTCGATCGGCGTCTCCAACTTCCACGCGCACCACCTCGAGCGCCTGATCGACGAGACCGGCGTCACGCCCGTCGTGAACCAGGTGGAGCTGCATCCGTGGCTGCCGCAGCGCGAGCTCCGCGCGGCGCACGAGCGCCTCGGCGTCCGCACCGAGGCGTGGTCGCCGCTCGCGCGCGGTCGCCTGCTCGGCGACCCCGTGCTGGAGCGGATCGCCGCCAAGCACGGTCGATCGGCGGCCCAGGTCGTGCTGGCCTGGCACGTCGCGAACGGCACGATCGTGATCCCCAAGGCGTCCTCGCCGGAGCGCATCGCGGAGAACCTCGACGTGTTCTCGTTCCGGCTCGACGAGGACGACGTCGCGGCGCTCGACGGTCTCGAGTCCGGCGAGCGTACGGGTCGCGATCCGGACGACGACTGATCCATCGAACGATGGACGGCGCCGCACCCGGGTCGCGGTTATGGTGACCGGATGCAGGCGGTCGTCATCGGGAGCGGCTTCGGCGGCCTGGCCGCCGCCATCCGGCTGGCCGCGGCCGGCAACGACGTCGTCGTGCTCGAACAGCGAGACCGCATCGGCGGGCGAGCGTACCTCTACGAGCTCGACGGGTTCCGGTTCGACGGCGGCCCCACGGTGCTCACCGCGCCGTTCATGTTCGAGGAGCTGTTCGCCCTCGCCGGCGAGCGCCTCGACGACCACGTGCGGCTCGTGCCGCTCGACCCCTTCTACCGTGCCTTCGACGCCGACGGCTCGCGCTTCGACTTCCACGCCGACGCCGCCCGGATGCGCGAGGAGGTGGCACGGCGGAGCCCTGCGGACGAGCGGGGATACGAGCGCCTCAGCCGCCGGATCTCCCGGATCTTCGACGCGTTCTACCCGTACACCGAGCGGCCCATGATGCAGGTGCACGTGATGCTGCGGATGCTGCCGTTCCTGCTCCGCCATCGTGCCGCGCTCGGGGTGCAGCGCCTCGTCGACGGCTGCATCCGCGACCCGTTCCTCCGGCGCGCGCTGGCGTTCCACCCGCTGCTCATCGGCGGCCACCCCGCCCGCACGCCCGCCCTCTACTCGCTCATCGTCGAGTTCGAGCGCCGCTGGGGCGTGCACTACGCGGTCGGCGGCACCGCGGCGATCGTCGACGCCCTCGGCGCCCTGCTGGAACGGCTCGGCGGGCGCATCAGGTGCGGGGTCGAGGTGGAGGCGATCCTCGTGCAGGACGGCCGGATCACCGGGATCCGGCTCGAGGACGGCAGCGAGCTTCCCGCGGACGTCGTCGTATCGAACGCCGATCCGGGATACACCTACGACCGGCTCCTGGGTGCCGCGCACGGCTCGACCGGCGGTCCGCTCCGCTCGACGAAGCCGAGCATGTCGCTGCACGTCCTCTACTTCGGCGCCGACCGCACGTGGCCGGACACGCCGCTCGCGCACCACAACCTCCTGCTCTCCGGCGACTCGCGGCGGGTGCTGGGCCGCGTGTTCGGCCGCCCGCGGAGCTCGCGGACGCCGCGCCCCGAACCCGTGAGCGCCGACGACCTGTTCCTCTACGTCCACCTGCCCACGCGCACGGACCCGTCGATGGCGCCCGAGGGGTGCGAGGCGATGTACGTGCTCGTGGCCGCCCCGCCGCTCGACGACGGCGAAACGGTCCCGGAGGCCTCGGCGCGCCGCATCCGCGACCTCGTCGTCGACCTGCTCGACCGGCGGTACCTCCCCGGCCTCGCCACCCACCTGCGGGTCGAGCACGCGATCGGCCCCGAGCACTTCCGCGACGTGCTCAACACGCCCCGGGGCGCCGCGTTCTCGCTGCAGCCCACGCTGTTCCAGTCCGGGTGGTTCCGCCCGCACAACCGGTCGCCGCGGGTCGACGGCCTCTACCTGGTCGGCGCCGGCACGCACCCCGGCGCGGGCATTCCCGCCGTGCTCGCCTCGGGCAAGATCGCCGCCGACCTCATCGCCCGTCGGAGACCCGGCCGACGACCGGCGTCGAGACGGCCGGGGCCCGCCATTGACGCGGTGTCGCGATGAGCGCCGACTACGCCGTCCACGGCTTCGGCGAGAGCCCCGAGGTCACGCTCGACGACGTGCCCGTGCGCGGCGAGCTGCCGCGCTGGCTCACCGGCTCACTGCTGCGCAACGGTCCGGGAACGTTCCGGGTCGGCACCCAGCGGTACCGCCACTGGTTCGACGGCCTCGCGATGCTCCACCGGTTCACGATCGACGACGGCCGCGTCTCGTATGCCAACCGGTTCCTCGAGACCGAGTCCTACCGCGCCGCACGCGACGAGGGGCGCATCGCCTACCCCGAGTTCGCGACCGACCCCTGCCGCTCGCTGTTCGCGCGCGCGATGGCGGTGTTCGACCCGCAGGTCACCGACAG
Source organism: Agromyces indicus (assembly GCF_031432295.1). Lineage (NCBI taxonomy): Bacteria > Bacillati > Actinomycetota > Actinomycetes > Micrococcales > Microbacteriaceae > Agromyces > Agromyces indicus. The sequence continues at coordinate 11,643 of NZ_JAVKGS010000003.1, forward strand.
CGCCAAGGTCAACATCGCGCGCGTCGCGGAGCACTACCTCGCGCTCGCCGAGACCCCCATCCAGGTCGAGTTCGATCCCCAGACGCTCCGCACGGTCGGCGTCACCGGCTGGGACACGTCGACGTTCGGACGGATGACCACGGTCCATCCGCATCTCGACGAGGCCCGTCACGAGGCGATCAACCTCGTCACCCGCTACAACGCCGTGAGCAACTACGTCTTCCGGCGGGTCGACACGCGCGATCCCGGCCTGCTGCAGGGCGAGACGATCGCGTCGAGGCCGGTCCGCGAGCCGTCCTACATCCACTCGTTCGGCATGTCGGCCCGCCACCTGCTGCTGGTCGAGTTCCCGCTCGTGGTCAACCCGCTCGCGCTCCTGCTGTGGCTCCGGCCGTACATCGAGAACTTCCGCTGGAAGCCCGAACGCGGCACGCGGATCCACGTGTTCGATCGCGAGAGCGGCGCGCACGTCCGGTCGATGACGGCCGACCCGTTCTTCGCGTTCCATCACGTGAACGCCTACGACGACGAGGACGGATCGGTCGTCGTGGATCTCGTCGCATACGACGACGCCTCGGTGATCGAGTCCTTCTACCTCCATCGCCTGGCCGAGCCCGACGTCCGGATCCCCCCGGGGACGCTGCGCCGGCTGCGCGTCCCGCTGGACGGTCCGGACGTGCGGCTGCACGCCGAGGAGCGGTCCCCGATCGGGATCGAGCTGCCGAACGTCGACTACGCCCGGTTCAACACGAGCCCCGAGCTGCGCTACGTGTACGGCGTCGGGGTCCGCGGGGAGCGCGGCTTCTACGACCGGCTCGTGAAAGTCGACCTCGCGGGCGGCGAGACGGCGACGTGGCACGAGGCGGACTGCTACCCGGGCGAAGGGGTCTTCGTGGGGCGTCCGGGCCGGCACGCCCAGGACGACGGGGTGGTCCTCTCGGTGGTGCTCGACGCCGCGGTCGGCACGTCCTTCCTGCTCGTCCTCGACGCCGCGTCGTTCACCGAGCTCGCGCGCGCCGAGCTGCCGCATCCGGTGCTCCTCGGCTACCACGGCCAGTTCTACGGCGACCGCCCCTCGGCCTGAGCGGATGCCGCGGCCAAGCGCAACCCGATCGTGACCTGACTCGCAGCCCGCCCCCAGACCCCGAGCCGCCCGCCGGGAGTACCGTGACCGCATGATGCGACGACGCGCGCTCCTCGCGGCCTCCGCCGCGCTCACGGTCCTCCTGCTCGGCGGCTGCGGCATCGGCACGTCCGGGAGCGACGCGGGGGACGACTCCGGCGGGGTGTCCCAGCCGGACGTCGGCGTGGAGGCGCCCACCGAGGGCGGCGAGGGCGTCGCACCGCGCGACGAGGAGCAGTTCGGCGAGGATCGACAGGTCGACCAGGACGACGACCGCAGCGTCATCACGACCGGGTGGCTCGCCCTGACGGTCGACGACCCCGTCGAATCGGCGGCGGAGGTGGCGGACCTCGCCGACCGGGCGGGCGGACGCGTCGAGAGCCGCAGCGAGAGTCCCGGGACGGACACGCAGCGCGCCCGTGCGACGCTCGTCCTGCGGATCCCCTCCGACGACCTCGACGCCGTGCTCGCCGACCTCCGCGAGCTCGGCGACGTCTCCTCCGTCCAGCTCGACGCGACCGACGTGACGCAGGAGCGCCAGGACCTCGACGCCCGGATCGAGGCCCTGCAGGCCTCGGTCGACCGCCTGCTCGCGCTCCTCGCCGAGGCGGACGACACGGCCGACCTCATCGCCATCGAGTCGGAGCTCACGACCCGGCAGGCGGAGCTCGACAGCCTGACGACGCGTCGCGACCGCCTCGCCGACCAGGTGGACTACTCGACGCTCACGGTCGAGCTGCTCTCGGAGGGCGTGGCCCCCGAGGCGGGCCCGGACGACTTCTGGTCCGGCGTGGCCGCCGGATGGGAGGCCCTCGTGCGGTTCGCCTCGGGCCTGCTCGTCGTGGCCGGCGTCCTGCTGCCCTGGCTCGGCGCAGCGCTCGTGGTCGCCGCGGTCATGACGGGCATCGTGCTGCTCGCCATCCGGGCTCGGCGCCGGAGCCACCCGCAGGCACCGCCGGCCGCGCCGACCGCACCCGGGGACCCCGGCGACGCCGGGCCGGGCGGGGGCGACCGCGCGTAGGCTGGCGCCGTGCCGACGACCACTCCGCCTCCGACGCCCGCGCAGGTCCTCGACGACCACCTCCTCGAGGGGTTCCGCGAACGCGCGGCCGGCTACGACCGCGACAACGCGTTCTTCGCCGACGACCTCGCCGAGCTGCGCGAGGCCGGCTACCTCGGTGCGGTGGTGCCGAGCGGCCTCGGCGGGCTCGGCTGGGACCTGCCGACCCTCGTGGCCGCGCAGCGGCGCCTCGCCTCGGCCGCGCCCGCGACCGCGCTGGGGGTGAACATGCACCTCGTCTGGACGAGTGTCGCCCGCGTCCTGCACGATCGCGACGACGACTCGCTCGACTTCCTGCTGCGCGACGCGGCCGCGGGCGAGGTGTTCGCGTTCGGCATCTCGGAGGCCGGGAACGACCTCATGCTGTTCGGCTCGGACACGGTCGCGGACCCGCAGCGCGACGGCACGGTCCGCTACACCGGTCGCAAGATCTTCACCTCGCTCTCCCCCGCATGGACCCGCCTCGGCGTGCACGGCCTCGACACCGCGTCGGATGACGCGCCCAAGCTGGTGTACGGGTTCATCGACCGCGACGACCCCGACGTGCGCACGCTCGACGACTGGGACACCATCGGCATGCGCGCCACCCAGAGCCGCACGACCGTGCTCGACGGCGCGGTGGTGGCGCGGGATCGGATCGTGCGGCGCCTCGACCCGGGTCCGACCGATGACCCCTTCGTGTACGCGATCTTCGCGTGCTTCGAGCTGCTCATCTCGTCGGTGTACACGGGGCTCGCCGACCGGGCGCTCGAGCTCGCCGTCGCCGCCGCGTCGACGCGCGTCTCGAAGCGGACCGGCGTACCGCGGTCGGAGGATCCGGACGTGCGCCGCCGCATCGCCGAGGCCGGGTCGCTGCTCGAGGCGATCGGACCCCAGCTGGACGCCCTCGCCCGCGATGTCGCGGACGGCATCGATCACGGCGCGTTCCGGTTCGCCAGGCCGTCGGGCCTGAAGATGCGCGCGGTCGCCGCCGCCCGCGGGGTCGTGGAGGCCGCGGTGCGCGTCTCCGGCGGGCGCACGTTCTTCGCGGGCGACGAGCTGGGCCGACTCCAGCGCGACGTGCTCGCGGGCGCCTTCCACCCGTCGAGCGACGACGGCGCGCTCGGAGCCATCGCCACGGCGCTGCTCGGCCCGGTGCGGGACTGAGGACCCGCGGCGCGACGACGCCGTCGATAGACTGGCGCCGCGGCACCGGCCGCATACCCGAGGAGGTACCCGTGAGTGCGTTCCCCTACATCATCTCCATGGCGATCTTCGTCTTCGGCATGTGGCTCATGAGCATCGCCGACCAGGTCGCCGGGTTCGAGGCCCTCGTCTTCTTCGGCGGCATCCTCTGCGTCGCCGCGGCCATGGCCGTGCCGATCCAGCTCCTCGGCCACCGCGAGAGCGGGGTCTGATGGCGCTGCCCGGCGAGGACACCGTCGTCACCTTCCCCGTCGGGGATCTCACCGCCACGGCCACGGTCCTGCACGTCGCCCCGCACGACGGCGCGCTCGCGGTGTTCACCGACCGCACGAGCATCCACCCCGTCGATCACGCCTGGCCCGACCAGCCGGCGGATGCGGGCGTGCTGCGCGTCGACGGCCGCGAGCTGGCCGTGCACGACGCGGTCGTCGCGGCCACCGACGGCGAGTCGCTGCACATCGGCGATGTCCCGGTCCGCCCCGGCACCGACGGCTGGTCGTTCCTGGTCGCGCACCTCGTCGACGCCGACGCGCCGGTGACCGAGGGCGCCGAGGTCCAGTTCGAAGCGGATGCCGCGCTCCGCCGCTCCCTCTCGCGCGGCCACACGGCCTGCCACGCGGCCTCGCTCGCGCTGAACCGGGCCCTCGCCGACCGGTGGTCCAAGTCCGCTCGCGAGGACGCCCTCGGCGCGCCGGACTTCGACGGCATCGCGATCGCGACCTCGCGGATCGAGCCGGACGGGTCGGTCGACCGGTACCGGTTGAACAAGTCGCTGCGCCGCGCCGGCTTCGACGCGACCGGGCTCGCCGAGCACCTCGACCAGCTCGCGGCATCCGTCGACGCCACGTTGGCCGACTGGGTCGCCGCCGACGCGCGCGTCCGCATCGAGCGCGTGGGCGAGCACCTCACCGACCGGCGCACGTGGATCTGCGAGCTGCCCGGCGCGTCGGCGCGCATCCCGTGCGGCGGCACGCACGCGGACTCCCTGGGCGAGCTCGGCGGCATCCGCGTGGCGTTCGACCTCGGCGAGGACGGCGGCACCCCGGTGCTGACGATGACCACCCGGGTCGACGCGGGCTCGGCCGCATCCTGAGGGGATCCGCGGCGCCTGCACGGCCCTGAGCGTTCCTCAGCCTCGACGTCGGCTGTCGGCGTTAGCATGTCCGACGTGGGTATTCGCATCGAGAAGGTCGATCTTCCCGGGATCGGCTTCCGCCACGACCTCGTCACCGAGGGCGGGCGGCGCATCAGCGTGGTGTCGCACCGGGATGGCGAGCGCGACCTCGGCGTCTTCGACGAGGACGACCTCGACGCGTGCCGCGACACCATCCCCCTGAACGACGACGAGGCGGCCGCGCTCGCCGACGTGCTCGGCACGTCGGTCATGATGTCGCGCCTCACCAGCCTGTCGGATGAGACGGCCGGCCTGTTCACCGAGCAGATCGCGCTGCCCACCGACTCGCCCTTCCTCAACCATCCCCTCGGCGACACGAAGGCGCGCACGCGCACGCACTCGTCGATCGTCGCGATCGTGCGCGACGGGCAGCTCATCCCGTCGCCCACGCCCGCGGAGTTGCTCCGCGCCGGCGACGTGATCGTGGCGGTCGGCACACGGCGAGGGCTCGACGGAGTCGCCCGGCTGCTCGCACACGGTCCCGACTGACGCGGGGCCCGGGATGCACGAGACCACGCTGCTCCTCATCGAAGTCGGCGCGCTGCTCCTCGGCATGAGCCTCCTCGGGCGCCTCTCCCTCCGCCTCGGCATCTCGCCCATCCCGTTCTACCTCCTGCTCGGCCTCGCCTTCGGCAACGGCGGCCTCCTGCCGCTCGACGCGAGCGAGGAGTTCTTCGCCACCGGCGCGGAGATCGGCGTGATCCTGCTGCTCGCACTGCTGGGGCTGGAGTACACGGCGCAGGAGCTCGTCACCGGACTGAAGTCGTCCCGCACCGCCGGAATCATCGACGCCGTGCTCAACGCGCTGCCGGGCGCCGCCATGGCCCTCCTGCTCGGCTGGGGTCCGATCGCGGCGGTGGCGCTCGCCGGCGTGACGTGGATCTCCTCGTCCGGCGTCATCGCGAAGCTCATGCGCGACCTCGGGCGCCTGTCCAACCGCGAGACGCCGTCGGTGCTCGCGATCCTCGTACTCGAGGACCTGGCGATGGCGTTCTACCTGCCGGTCCTGTCCGCGCTCGTGATCGGCGTCAGCCTGATGCAGGGCGCCGTCGCGGTGGCCATCGCGGTCGCCGTCGTCCTCGTGATCCTGTTCGTGGCGCTGCGCCACGGCCACATCGTCTCGCGCCTGTTCCCCGCGGAGCACTCCGAGCCGCTGCTCCTCGGCGTGCTCGGTCTCGTGATGCTCGTCGCCGGCTTCGCGCAGGAGGTCAACGTCTCGGCGGCCGTCGGGGCGTTCCTCGTCGGCATCGCGCTCTCGGGCCGCGTCGCCGCGAACGCGAGCGCCGTCCTCACGCCGCTGCGCGACCTGTTCGCGGCCATGTTCTTCGTCTTCTTCGGCCTCACGACCGACTCCGCGGCGATCATCTCGATGATCCCCGCGGCGGCCGCGCTCGCGGTCGTGACCATCATGACGAAGCTCGTCTCCGGCGCGTACGCGGCGCGGCGCGCCGGCGTGGGCACGCTCGGCCAGTGGCGTGCCGGCCTCGTGCTCGCGCCGCGGGGCGAGTTCTCCATCGTGATCGCCGGCCTGGCGGTGGGCGCCGGGATCGAGCCGGCGCTCGCACCGCTCGCGACGGCGTACGTGCTCATCACGATCGTCGGCGGCACGTTCCTCGCGCGACTGCCGGATGCCACCTGGTTCCGCGCCGCCGTCCGGCGCCGGTCGTCGACGGCGAGCGCCGTCGCCCGGCCCTGAGCCCGGGCGACGACCCCGGCTCAGCCGGCGCTGGCCTCGCGCGGCTCCGCGGCCGCGGCATCCGTCGACCCCGGCTCGGAACCGGACTCGGCCAGCAGCTCGCGCACGCGCGGCACGACCTTCGTCGCGTACAGCTCGATGCTGCGCATCATGGCCTCGTGCGGCAGGGTGCCGTTGGAGTACTTGAGGTCGAACCGGTCGGCCCCGAGGACGCGCAGCGCCGCGGCGATCTTCTGCGCGACGGTCTCCGGGGAGCCGGCGTAGAGCGCGCCGTGCGGGCTCGCCTCGCTCTCGAAGTGATCGCGGGTCACGGCACCCCAGCCCCGCTCGCGGCCGATGCGGTTCATGATGACCTCGTAGTGCGGCCACAGCGTCTCGAGCGCCTCCTCGTCGGTGTCGGCGACGATGCCGGGCGAGTGGACCGCGATGGGCTGCGGCTCGTGGCCGAACTGGGCGAGGGCCTTGCGGTACAGCTCCGCCAGCGGCGCGAACCGGGCTGGGCTGCCGCCGATGATCGCGAGCACGAGCGGGAGGCCGTAGTTCGCGGCGCGCACCACCGACTCGGGGCTGCCGCCGACGCCGACCCACGTCGTGAGGCTGCCGCCCTCCACGCGCGGGTACACGAGCTGGTCGGTGAGCGAGGAGCGCAGCTTGCCCTCCCAGGTGACCGGTTCCTGCGGCAGCAGCGCGGCGAACAGGTTGAGCTTCTCCTCGAACAGGTCCTGGTACTGGCTGAGCTCGTAGCCGAACAGCGGGAAGGACTCGATGAACGAGCCACGGCCGAGGATCACCTCCGCCCGGCCACCCGAGAGGCCGTCGAGCGTCGCGAAGCGCTGGTACACCCGTACGGGGTCGTCGGAGCTCAGCACGGTGACGGCCGAGCCGAGCCGGATGCGCTCGGTCCGGCTCGCGATCGCGGCCAGCACGACCTCGGGCGCCGAGATCGCGAACTCGTGGCGGTGGTGCTCGCCCACGCCGAAGAAGTCGAGGCCGAGCCGGTCGGCGAGGACCGCCTCGTCGACGACGTTGCGCAGGACCTGGGCGTGCGTGAGCAACTCGCCATCGGGGCCGACGGTCACGTCGCCGAAGGTGTCGAGTCCGAACTGGTGGTGGCGCGTCATCCGCTGCTCCCTCGTCGAGATCGATGCATGTGCATGCACCGGGTGGAACCCCGTCGGCGTCGAGACTATTCCGCCGACCCGGACGCGGGGAATGCCCGAGGTCCCGTCGGCGTTCCCAGATTCCGACGGCCGAGTTGCGGCCGACTGCGGAGGACGACAGGCAGGAGCGAGCGGACGTGACGGACGAACGACCCGTGATCGGCATCTTCGGAGCCGGGAAGGTGGGCACGGCCCTCGCGCGCCTGCTCCTCGCCGCCGGGTACGAGGTCGTCCTCAGCGGATCGCCCCGGCAGACCGCGCTCGACCTGCTGGTCTCGGTCGTCGCACCGGGAGCGCGCGTCGCCGATCCGGCACGACTCGTCGAGGACGCCGACCTCATCATCGTCGCCGTGCCGTTCGGCAAGTCCCGCACGGTGCCCTGGGAGACCTTCGACGGCAAGGTCGTCGTCGACGCGACGAACTACTGGCCCCCGATCGACGGCACCATCCCGGCCGTCGACGAGGATCCCCGCACGACGAGCGAGATCCACGCCGCGATCAACCCCCGAGCCCGCATCGTCAAGTCGCTCAACCACCTCGGCTACCACGAGATGGAGGACGACGCGATGCCGGCCGGGTCGCCGCTCCGGCGCGCGCTCGCGGTCGTCGGCGACGACGCGGATGCGCGGGACCTCGTCGCCCGCCTCATCGACGACCTCGGCTTCGACGCCGTCGACGGCGGCCGGCTCGTCAACGGCCGGGCGCTCGAGCCCGGTCACCCCGCATTCGGCCGCGAGCTCTCCGCGAGCGAGCTCGCGGCGCTCATGGCCGACGAACGCGTGCCCGTCGGGTAGGCGTCCGACCTCCGGCCGGGTCGACCGTCGGGGCCGCGGCCGTCCGGGCCTCGGCCGCGGCATCCGGCGGGGGTACGGAGCCGTCGCGACGCTGCCGCAGGTCGACCAGCCCCACCGCGAGGGCGACGAGCAGGAGCGCGACGACCGCGCCCATGCCGAGCGCGTACGCCTCGTGGAACACGTCGATCCGCGCCTCCGCGGCGGGCGCGCGGTAGATCGTGGCGTAGAACAGCGACAGCGCCACCGCGGTGCCGATCGCCGTGCCGATGCGCTGCCCGAGCTGGCCGACCGAGCCGGCCAGGCCGCCCTGCACGACCGGCACCTCCGACAGGGCGAGTACCTGGTTCGGGGCGATGACGAAGCCGCCGCCGGCGCCGCCGATGAGCATGACCGCCGCCATGATCCACGGCGTCAGCTCGGGCGGCGTGCCGATCGCGACGAGCACGAGGATGCCGAACCCGAGCAGCAGCAGCAGGAGCCCGCCGACGACGAGCGGCCGGCCGACCCGATTGACGAGGCGTCCGCCCAGCCACGAGGTCACGGCGCTCGACAGCGCGAAGCCGATCGTCACCATGCCGGCGAACACCGGCTCGAGGCCGAGCCCCTGCTGCAGGAACAGGTTCGTGAGCAGGAACGCCGACGGCATCGCGGCGAAGTAGGCGACCGCGAGCAGCGTGCCGTTGCGGTACGACCGCAGCGAGAACAGTCCCAGCGGCACGAGGGGCGCTCGACCGGATGCCGCGTAGCGCCGTTCCCACCACAGGAACGCCACGACGGCCACGACGAAGGCCACGAGGGTCCACCACCGGGCCGGATCGTCGTCGGGCGAGCCGGTGGTGAAGAGGAACGGCCACATCAGCGAGATCACCACGGCGCCGAACAGCAGGACGCCGACCGGATCCAGCGAGATCCGCGGCCGCTCCCCCGCGTCCTTCGGGCGCCCCGGCAGCAGCCGGGCGGCGAAGGCGATCGCGGCGAGCGCGAGCGGCACGTTCATCCAGAAGATCCCGCGCCATCCGTCGACGGGACCGCCGATCGCGATGGCGAGGCCGCCGAGCGTCGGGCCGAACGCGGTCGAGATGCCGATCGTCGCGCCGAAGAGGCCGAACGCAGCGCCGCGCTCGGCGCCCTGGAACAGCTGTTGGATGAGCCCGAGCACCTGGGGCATCTGGATGCCGGCGGCGACGCCCTGCAGGAGCCGCCCGACGAGCAGCACGCCCGACGTGGGGGCGAGCGCGCAGAGGAGGCTCGTGAGGGTGAACAGCGAGAGGCCGATGAGGAACATCGCCTTGCGCGACCCCTGGTCGCCGAGGCGCCCGGCGGGCACGAGGGTGAGCCCGAACGTGAGCACGAAGCCCGACACGAGCAGCTGCAGCTCGGTCGACGACGCCCCGAGCGCCTCCTCGATGGAGGGCAGCGCGACGTTCACCTTCGTGAGGTCCATGATCGTGATCGCTGCCACGGCGACGCACACCCAGTAGGCGCGCCACCGCTTGTCGTTCCCCATGACCGGGGGGCTGCTGGCAGGCTGCGACATCCGCTCCAGCCTACGCCCGGACGCGCGAGCCTCCGCCGCGGCCTCGGGCACCGCTCGGCGGATCGTCAGGGTTGCAGGCGCTCGAGGTCCCAGCCCGCGGCATCCGCTGCCGGGTCTCGCGTGAAGACGAGGCGGTCGTGCAGGCGCGACGTGCGCCCCTGCCAGAACTCGATGCGCCACGGCCGCAGCCGGAACCCGCCCCAGCGCTCGGGACGGCGGACGTCGTCGACGCCGGCGTACTCCTCCTCGAGCGCGGCGACCCGCGCCTCGAGCTCGGCCCGCGACGCGATCGGCCGCGACTGCCGGCTGGCGGTCGCGGCGATGCGCGATCCGTAGGGCCGGCCCGCCCAGTAGGCGTCGGACTCCTCGTCGTCGGCCGGTGCGACCGCACCCGTGACGATGACCTGCCGGTGCACCGGGTACCACGGGAAGAGCAGCGTGGCCGTCGGGTGGGCGGCCAGCGCCCGGCCCTTGCGCGACTCGCGATCGGTGAAGAACACGAAGCCGCGGTCGTCGACGCCGCGCAGGAGCACCGTGCGGCTGGACGGGGTGCCGTCGGCGTCGATCGTCCCGAGCACCATGGCGTTGGGCTCGTACACCCCGCGGGCGTCGGCCTCGGCGAGCCACCGGTCGAACTGCACGATGGGGTCGGATGCCACGTGCGACTCGTCGAGCTCCTCCGCCCCGTAGTCGGTGTGCCGGTGCAGGGCGTGCTCCACGGCCCGGTCGAGGCGGTCGGGGTCGATCGCGTCGCTCATGTGCCCAGCGTACGAGCGGATGCCGCGAACGCCCCCGGGAAACACCGAGCCCCCGGTGCGGTGGCACCGGGGGCTCGGAGACGACGGATCAGGTCAGAAGTTGAAGCAGGTGAGGAACTCGAAGCTCTCGGCCGCGAAGTCGCGGTCGTTCGGAGCGCCGTCGCGCTCGACGACGTAGTACTTCACGCTGCCCTGTGCGGCGCGGAGGATCGGCGCCCAGTCGATGTCGCCCTGGCCGACGTTGCCGGGGATGCCGCGGGCGTCGCCGTTCAGGTCGCCGTCCTTGATGTGCAGCAGCTCGATGCGGTCGCCGTACTGCTCGATCAGCGACACGACGTCCACGCCGGCGTCGGCGGCCCAGAACACGTCGAGCTGGAACGTCACGTACCGCGGGTCGGTGTTCTCGACGAGGATCTGCCAGGCGCTCTTCATCTCGCCGGTCTCGGGGTCGGCGTACTGGGTGGTGAACTCGGACTGGTGGTTGTGGCCGAAGAGCTTTCCGGTGCCGTTCTTCACCGAGAGCTCGCCGAGGCGGTTCATGGTCTCGGCGGTCGCGAGCACGTTCTCGTAGGTGCCGATGCCGGGCGAGGCGAACCCGCCCGAGCCGGTGTACTTCTGACCCAGTTCCTTCGCGGCCTCGAGCGTGGTCGGGAACGTGGCCTCGGCGGTGCTGCCGTGCGAGGTCGGCGCCTTGAGCCCGTACTGCTTGAGCAGCTGGCGGAACTCGGGAGCGGTGCGGCCCTCGGCCGAGGCGCCGAACGGCTCGACGTTCTGGTAGCCGATCTCCTGCAGCTCGGCGAGGATCGGCTCGATGCCGACCTGGCGCTGCCAGCCGAAGTAGCTGAACAGCTGGATGGAGATCTTGCTGGCCGGGATGCCGCGACCGGCGCAGTCCGCGGCGGAGTTCGCGCGGTCGCTGTTCGGGGCGGCGGCGGCCGGGGCACCGGCGAACAGGCCTCCGGCGAGCAGGGCGGCGGATGCACCTGCGGCGAGCAGGCGTCGGGTGGTCTTCGGGGACGTCATCGTTCTCCTCGGTTCGCTCCGTCGGCCTCGGTGCCGGCGGCTGCGTTCGAGCGTAAGCGGAGTTTTGCCGCTCGTCGAACAAAAGTCGCGCACTTGACTTCGACTAATGCGCTTCGCTAGGGCTAACGCGCGCGAACGCGGAGACGACGAAAGCCCCGGTGCGAGCACCGGGGCTTTCAGGATGTGGACCCAGGGGGATTCGAACCCCCGACCTTCTCATTGCGAACGAGACGCGCTACCAACTGCGCCATGGGCCCGAGCCGTCAACGACTCTACCATCCTCCACGAGGTGGTGATGACCACGCTCAGACGGCCGTGCGCCGCCGGCGGAGCACCAGGTCGAGGTCGGAGATGCCCGGCTCGGCGGCATCGATGATGCCCATCCGCGCGTACGGGCTCGACGCGTCGGGGCCGCCGTTCACGGCCACCGGCGAGCGCTCCTCGGCCGGCTCGGCGTCCGTTGCGGGGGCAGCGGATGCCGCAGCCGGGCGCAGCACGGGAACCTGCGGCTCGAGGCGTTCGGCCCGCTCCGCGAGCTCGGCCTCGGCGGCGGCCCGCTTGAGCTGCTCGGCTTCGGCGATCGACGCCATCGCCGACGCGGCGATCGTCCCGCGCGACAGGTGCAGCGGCTTGGGGAGCGGCTGCGGCGTCCAGCCCTCGCCGGGTTCGCGCTCGACCTCGTCCTCGCCGGTCTCGATGGGTTCGAACGGCTGCGCCTCCGGACGGACGATCGGTGCCGCCACGACCGCGACCGGCGCCGGCCGGACCCGGGCGAGGACCACGAGCCCGGTCAGCGCGATCGCGACGCCCCCGGCACCGCCCAGCGCGATGAGCGGCGTGCCGCCGAACGGCAGCGCGACGAGCCCGACGAGCGCCGTCAGGAGGGACGTGAGCAGGACGAGCGAGCAGGCGGCGCGCCGGCGACGCAGGCCGCGGCGGGTGAGCCCGGCGGCGCGCAGCGTGGTCGAGGCGCCGGTCGCGGCATCCGCTGCACGGGCCGCCTCGGCCCGCGCCCGGGCCGCGCGTTCGGCGAGCTCGCGTTCTGCGGCGGCCGCAGCCTCCTCGGCAGCGATGCGCTCGGCGATCGCGAGGTTCTCGGCCGCCTGGGCCTCGAGCCGCGCGGCGAGCTCGTGCTCGTGGAGGATGCGCTCCTGCGCCGCGACGTCACGGGCGGTCATGCCGACGCGCACCTCGCCGGGCGTCTCGGCCGTTTCGGCGAGGATGCGCAGCGTCTGCTGCAGGCGGACCGCGTTGCGCTCGGTCGCGAGGTACTGGCGGCGGCGCAGCCAGCTCGGAAGCAGGTACGCGACCCACAGCGTCGCGGCCACCGCCACGAGAACGCCGCCACCGATCGCATCCATGCGTCAACGCTAGGTCACAGCGGGGTCACGAACCCGATCGGCGCGGGCGTGTCAGCGATCCCCCACCCGAAGGGGGGTCGCCGCAGCCTCCCGGTCGGCCGCCGGGACCACCGCCGCGGCCGACGGTGCCCGCCCCTCGCGCCAGCGCCGGAGCACGCCCTCGGGCACCTCCTCCGCGACGAGCGCGAACGAGAAGTGGTCGCGCCAGTCCCCGTCGATGTGGATGAAGCGCCGGCGCAGCCCCTCGTACCGGAACCCCAGCTTCTCGACGACGCGGAGCGAGGGCCCGTTCTCGGGGCGGATGCAGATCTCGACGCGGTGCAGCCGCATGGCGCGGAAGCAGTAGTCGGTGGCGAGCGCGACGGCCGTGGGCGTGATGCCGCGCCCCGCCATCGACTTCGCGACCCAGTACCCGATCGACGCCGACGACAACGAGCCGTGCGTGATCGACGAGACGTTCAGCTGCCCCACGAGCTCGCCCTCCCACTCGAGCACGAACGGCAGCGCCGTCCCGGCCCGGGCATGCGCGGTGAGGTTCCGGATGCTCGCGCGGGTGTCGATGACCGAGCCGCCGCCCGGGTACGTCGCCTCCCACCGGCGGAGCCAGCCGCGGTTCTCGAGGAGCACGCGCTCGAGCGGTCGCGCATCGCGCGCCCGGATGGGCCGTAACGTCAACGACCCGTCGACGAGGGTCGGCACGGATGCCGCGGGCACCGTCAGTCCTGGTCGAACCCGGCGGCGAACTGCGCGAGCCACGGCCGGAGCTCGGGCCCGAGGTCGTCGCGATCGGCGGCGAGCTGGATGACGGCCTTGATGTAGTCGAGCTTGTCGCCCGTGTCGTACCGGCGGCCCCGGAACACGACGCCGTACACGCCGCCCGTGTGCTCCACGTCGCCGGCCATCTCCATGAGGGCGTCGGTGAGCTGGATCTCGCCGCCCTTGCCGGGCTCGGTGCGCTTGAGCACCTCGAAGATCTCCGGCTTCAGCACGTAGCGGCCGATCACGGCGTAGTTCGACGGCGCCACCTCCTTCGCCGGCTTCTCGACGAGGCCCGTCACCCGGACCACGTCGGGGTCGTCGGTCTCCTCGACCTCGGCCGCGCCGTAGAGGTGGATGCTGTCGGGGTCGACCTCGAGCAGGGCGACGATGCACGCGTCGCGCGCCACCTGCTCGTCGAGCATGCGCGTGAGCAGCACGTCGCGCTCGTCGATGATGTCGTCGCCGAGCAGCACCGCGAAGGGCTCGTCGCCGACGTGCATGTGGGCGCGGAGCACGGCGTGGCCGAGGCCGCGCGGGTCGCCCTGGCGCACGTAGTGCATGTCGGCCAGGTCGGTGGACTCGTTCACCTTCTCGAGCTTCACGGTGTCGCCCTTGGCCTCGAGGGTCGCCTCGAGCTCGGCGACGCGGTCGAAGTGGTTCTCGAGGGCGTTCTTGTTGCGCCCGGTGACCATCAGGACGTCGGTGAGCCCCGCACGGACCGCCTCTTCGACCACGTACTGGATCGCGGGCTTGTCGACGACCGGCAGCATCTCCTTCGGCATGGCCTTCGTCGCGGGCAGGAAGCGCGTTCCCAGGCCGGCTGCGGGGATGACGGCCTTCGTGATCCGTTGAGTCATGGCCATCAGCGTAGCCGCAGGGCGGCGCCCGGCGAGGACCGGAGCATCCTAGGATGGCTGCCATGCCCGACGATCCGACCGTTGTGAAGCGGATCCTCCGCGCCGAGCTGCGCGAACGGCGGCAGAACATGCCCGCGCACGAACGGGAGCTCGCGACCGAGGGATTCACCGCGCGGCTGCAGGAGCTCGTCGGGTCGACCGGCGCCGAATCGTTCTCCTGCTACCTCTCGATGCCCACCGAGCCGAACACGCGCCCGTTCGTGAACTGGGCCGAGGCCAACGGCCTGCGCGTCCTGTTCCCGGTGACCCGCGAGGACGGCCTGCTCGATTGGACCGTGGGCGAGGAGGAGACCGAGGTCGCCGGACTCCACGGCATGCCCGAGCCCGAGGGCGAGCTGCTCGGGCCGATGGCCATCAACGACGTCGACCTCATCCTCGTTCCGGCGGCCGCGGTGGATGCCACGGGCACCCGGCTTGGCTGGGGACGCGGCTACTTCGACAAGACGCTCGGATCGATGGGAAAATGTCCTCCGGTGTACGCCATCGTCTTCGACGGCGAGTTCGTCGAGGAGGTGCCCCGCGAGGTGCACGACCAGCCGGTGGACGGCGTCGTGACGCCCACGAGGATCGTCGCGTTCTGACGGCGACGACGTACCCCTGCACCCACCGACGGATCCACGGAGACCGAACATGCCCACCTATTCGTACCGCTGCACCGGATGCGACGACGCCTTCGACGTCCAGCAGTCCTTCACCGACGACAGCCTGACCGAGTGCCCCGCGTGCGGCGGCCGGCTGCGCAAGCTGTTCGGCACGGTCGGCGTGACGTTCAACGGCTCCGGGTTCTACCGGACGGACTCGCGGGCGGGCGCCGGCTCCGGGCCGTCGGGCTCCGACTTGTCGGGCTCCGGCTCGTCCGGCTCCGGCTCGTCCGGCGGAAGCTCGTCCTCGACGCCGTCCGGCGCCGCGTCGTCGGCCGCGTAGCGGGCGGCATCCGCTGATCGACCGAATGGACCACGCAGGGAAGGGGACCGCGCGCGTGCTCAAGGGATTCAAGGAGTTCATCCTCCGGGGCAACGTCATCGACCTGGCCGTCGCCGTCGTCATCGGCGCGGCGTTCACGGCCGTCGTGAACTCGATCGTCGAGAACGTGTTCAACCCCCTGGTCGGCGCCGTCTTCCGCGCCGACAGCCTCGACAACGCGCTCGTGCTGACCATCCCGCTCCCGGGCGAGGATGCAGAGATCCGGTTCGGCGCCGTCCTCGGGGCCGTCCTGACGTTCCTCATCGTCGCGGCCGTCGTCTACTTCGTGTTCGTCATGCCCATGAACCTGCTCAAGCAGCGCGCGGACGCCCGCCGGCAGACCGGCACCGAGAAGCCCGAGGATCCGGAGACCGAGCTCACCGTCCTCGCGCAGATCCGCGACCTGCTCGCCGCGGAGCGCAGCCCCGGCCCCGGCACCGGCTCGCACCGCGGGGAGTAGCCGCCGCGTCGTCGCCACCCGGGCGCTCGCCGTCACCAGTGCGGCGGGCGCTCGCGCGTGATGCGCTCGTCGTCGGGCGCGGCCCGGCGCGCGCTGCCGCGTTCGGCTTCGTCGTGCGCCCCGGGCGTCGCCGTCTCCGGCGCGGGATCGCTGCCGGGCGCCGGGGTGAGGCGGGCCCGCCGCGCCCCGCGGGCGCGGACGACGCGCTGACGCGGGCTCGCGGCATCCGCCGGGTCGCCCGCTGCCGGACGGTCGTCGCCGCGCCCGCTCGCGTCGCCCGTGCCCATCAGCTCGCCGCGGCCTCCGCCGGCTCGGCCTGCGCCTTCCCGAGCACCGCGGCGACCCGCTCGGCCACCGACTCGGGGTCGCCGAACAGCTCGAAGCTGTGCACGCGCAGGTAGTGCCACCCGAGTCGGCGCAGCACGTCGGGCCGCAGTCGCAGCGACTCGCGGAGGCTCTGTCCGGCAAGGGCCGGATCGGTCTCGACCACCACTGCGCGGCCGGCGTGCGCCGCCGCGAGCGACAGCGTGCCGCGATGTCCGACGCTCACCCGGATGCCGCGCCGTTCGAGCCGCGTCGCGAGGTCGACGAGCATGGGGTCGCCGCGACCGCGGTCGCGCAGGCCGTCCTTCTGCTCCTCGGTGTGCGAGAGCACGCTCGCGAGGGCCACCACGCCGTGCCGCTGCCGGCCGTCGTCGATGTCCTCGGGCCTGAACGCCGACACGATGTCCATCGATCGCCGGGCACGGGTCATCGCGACCGCGAGCAGGCGCTCTCCCCCGGGCTCGCCCAGCGAGCCGAAGTTCGACAGCAACCGGCCGTGCGGGGTGCGCCCGTACCCGATCGAGAAGATGACCCGGTCGCGGCTCTGCGCGACGGCCTGCTCGAGCGTGAGCACCGTGAACGGCTCCGCTCGGTCGCGCAGGATGAAGTCCGACAGGTCGGTGCGCTTCGCGAACGCGGCGAGGACCGACTGGTGCACGCGGGCGGCGTGGCGGGCGCTCGCCGTGATCACCATGAGCGACTCGCGGGGCCGCTTCACCGCGTGCTCCATGACGAGCTCGACGACCTTGCCCACCTCGGCGTCGAGGCTCTCGACCGTGCCCGTCACGGGATCCGGCAGGCCGTTGCCCCGCACGTAGTGCAGGCCGAGGCTGCCGTGGCCGAGGAAGCTCCCCGCCCAGGGCATCGACACGATGCGTCCTCCGTAGAAGCGCCGGTTGACGAGCTCGGCCAGGTCTTCGCCGCCCGCCCGGTAGCTGCGCGTGAGCGTCAGCGTGGGCAGGAGGTCGGCGAGCCGGGCGAGCGCCGAGTCCGCGTGGAGGGCGTCGACGTCGTCGGCATGCGCCGCGCCGTCGGGTTCGCTGCGGATGGCCGTCTCGAAGCGGGTCGGCGTCTGCGTCACGGGGTCGCCGAACGCGACGACCTGCTTCGCGCGTCGGATGGCGCCGAGGTTCTCGGCGATCGTCGTCGCGCCCGCGTCGACGAGGATGACCGTGTCGAAGGGGATGGCGTCGTCGATCGCGGGCACCTCGTACGGCGAGGACAACCACACGGGCGCGAGCGCGCGGAACAGGTGCGGCGCCTCGCGGTGCAGGCGGTCGGGCCGGACCCGGTCGCCCCGCAGCATCCGCCGGAGTCGCTCGGCCTCGTCGGGATGGTCGACGAGCGCGACCCGCCAGGCCTCGGACAGGCGCCACGCGAGGAGTGGTCCGGCGGCCGACGCGTGCGCGTCGTCGACGAGCCGGAAGTCGGCCTCGAGGCGATCGAGCACCGTCGTGTTCGCGCCGAGCAGCGCACGGTCCGAGCCGAGCATCGTCTCCAGGACCGACTGCCACCAGGCGAGGTCGAGCTCGGATGCCACGAGGTGCTCGGGCACGTGCCGACGGGCCAGGTCGACGAGGAGCGGATCGAGGCCGAGGTCGCGCAGGCGTTGCAGGAGGGCCGTGCGCTCCTGGAGGTTGTGCAGCACCTCCGACTCGGCGGCGAGGCCGACGAGCGTGGCCTCGAGGTCGCGGAGCGGCCGGGCCGCGAGGCGGCGCGGCGTGCCGTCGAGCCCGAGCGGCACGTCGAGCGCCTGCAGGTCGGACGCGACCGTGTGGAACGCCACGTGCACGTCGTCGAGGCCGACGGGGACGCTGGGCACGGCGCCCGCCTCGGAGTACCGGTGCCACAGCGTGCGCTGCTGCTGGATGCCGCGGAGCGCCGCGTTGAGGTCGCCGACGTGCACCCCGGGGCGCACGTACTCGAGCGCGAGTCGCTTCAGGCGCCGGCGGTTCGTTCCCGACATGCCGGTCTCGCGCCGGGGCGCGGTCGCCGCGATGAGCTCGCCGAGCGGACGGTCGTACACGGCCGGGAGGAACTTGTCGAGCGTGTCGCGCACGTCGTGCAGCAGCCGGAGGAACACGCCGAGCTCGGCCACGGATTCGAACTGCCGCAGCCGCGTCTGCCCGATGAGCTGCCGGGCCCGCTCGAGCAGTCGCGGCACGTCGGCGCTGCTCAGGCGCTTCGCGAGCTCGTGGGCGGCCGACGCCTCCTCGGAGGTCTCGAACGAGGCGCCGTACCACGGCGAGTCCCCGGGGCCGTAGCGGAACTCGCCGAGCGTGGCGGCCCGCACGAGGTCGGCCGCGGCAGCCTCCCGTCCCTTCGCGAGCGCGACGAGCGAGTCCCGATCCAGCCGCGAGGTGGTGTCGGGCGGCGTGGGCAGCGCGGCGAGTCCGGCCAGCGCGGTGAGGGCGTCGAGCACCGAGACGCCGAGCTCGGGATCGGTCCGCGTGAGGGCGTGACGGTAGTCGAGGAGCACGCGGCGCAGCCGCACGAGCGCGTCGTCGACGTCCGCGATCCGCGGCTGCTCGGCCTTCTCGTTGCGCGAGATCGACTGGATGAGGTCGCGGCGCAGGCCCGAGGTGGTCACGGCGAGCCCGCCGAGCCCGACCTGTCCGAGGCGGTGCGCGATGCCGTCGAGGCTCGCGCGGCGGGCGCCCACGACGAGGACGCGCCGGTCGTTGGAGACGAGCGCGCCGATCGCGTTGACGATGGTCTGCGTGCCGCCCGTGCCGGGCAGCGTCTTGACCACGAGCGAGGCGCCCTGCTCGATCCGCGCGATGACCTGCTCCTGCTCGGCGTCGGCGTCCAGCAGGAGCCGGTCGGTCGAGGGCGGGCGCTCGTCCTGCGGGACGATGCGCGGCGGATCGAGGGGCCGGGCGACCTCGGTGCGGGCCGAGGGATTGCCGGCGATCGCATCGATGACCGGGTGCTCGAGCCGCGCGGCATCCGCCCCCATGGCCGGGCCGACCTCGGCGAACGAGGAGACGACGAGGCGCGGGGCGACGTGGAAGTGCGGGAGGTGGGAGGTGAGGCCGCGCAGCCGGTCGATGACGGGCTGGGGCTTGAAGACGCCGTTGGTGATCGCGAGCGCGACGAACGCGTCGGCGTCGAGCGTGATCTGGAACCGGTCGTGGAGCTCGCGCGCGAGGGCCGGGTTCAGGAACGGCTGGCCCTTGAGCTTCAGCTCGAAGTCGCGACCGTACCGACGGATGGCGAGGGGCCGGAGCAGCACGGGCGCGAGGAAGTCCTCGCCCTGGTCGTGCCACGAGGCGAGGCCGATCGCGAGGTGCACCGATTCGATGCCGCGCACCGACCGGAGCTCGATGCCCTTCTGCGTGATCTCGGCGGCGGCGAGCCGGGCGTTGCGGAGGGCGAGCTCGTCGCGGATCAGGCTCGACAGCAGCGTGGAGTTGCCCGTGATGAACTGCGGCAGGCCGCCCGGGTGCGTCGTCGAGAGCTCGATGCGCGTGCGCGCCGAGTCGTCGAAGTGGATGAGCGGCGACCGGCCGCCGAGTTCGCGCAGTTCCGCATGCCAGCGACGCCAGCTGGGCTCCGCGATGTTCGACGCGGTCACGCCGGGCTCGCCGACGGACACCGCGTGGGGCGCCGCGGGGTCGCGATGGAAGGCCGAGGGCCCCGGCGAGCCGGGGGCGGCGTCCTCGGCCTCGTCCTCGAGGAACCCGTCCCCGCTGTCGTTCCGATCGAGCCGTTGCACACCGACACCATACGGCCCGGTTGCCGGATCGCCCGGAGCATCGCCGCGCACGGCGCTATTTGAATACCCACGGGGTATGAAATACCATCGGGGTATGCCTGTGAAGTCGACCACCCCCGCCGAGGCGCACGCCGCCGCCGACCTCTACCTCCTCGACGTCCGCGAACCCGATGAGGTCGCGCAGGCCCGCGTCGAGGGCGCGCACCACATCCCGCTCGGGTCCCTCGTCGACCGCCTCGACGAGGTCCCACGCGACCGCACGGTGCACGTCATGTGCCACGCGGGCGGGCGCAGCGCCCGCGCCGCCGCCTTCCTCGACGCCCAGGGCATCGACGCCGTGAACGTCGAGGGCGGCATCGCCGAGTGGCACCGCACCGGCCTGCCCGTCACGATCGGAGGAATCGCATGAGCATCGCCGCGGAGTCCACTCCGAAGTCCGACGCGCAGCGCCGCATCGCCAACCGGTTGAAGCGAGCGCGCGGCCAGCTCAACGCCGTGATCGAGGCCGTCGAGTCCGGGGCCGACTGTCGCACCGTCGTGAACCAGCTCGCCGCCGTCTCCAGCGCGCTCGATCGCGCCGGGTTCGCCGTGATCTCCACGGCGATGCGCGACTGCGCGACCGACCCGGAGGGCGCCGGCGAGGGCGACCGGCTCGATTTCGACGAGCTCGAGAAGCTCTTCCTCTCCCTGTCCTGACCGCGGGCGGGCGCCCAGGCCGGTTCGCCCCGCGACGACGACGGGCGCCGATCGATGATCTCCGATCGGCGGCCGTCGCGTGCCCGAGGGTGCGCCGGATCGGCGCCCCGGCGTCAGACGAGGGAGGACAGTTCGAGGCCGTGCGCCTTGGCGACGCCCTCGTTGGTCAGCTTGCCGGCCGTGGCGTTCAGCCCCTTCGCCAGTGCCGCGTCATCGGCGAGCGCGGCCTCCCAGCCGCGGTCGGCGATCTTCAGCACGTACGGGAGCGTCGCGTTGGTGAGGGCCGGCGTCGACGTCGCCGGCACGGCGCCCGGCATGTTCGCGACGCAGTAGTAGATGGCCTCGTGCACGCGGAAGGTCGGCTCGGCGTGGGTGGTGGGGCGCGAACCCTCGAAGCAGCCGCCCTGGTCGATGGCGATGTCGACGAGCACGGCACCGCGCTTCATGGTGGAGACCATCTCGTCGGTGACGACCTTCGGCGCCGCCGCGCCGGGCACGAGCACCGCGCCGATGACGAGGTCGGCGTCGCGGACCTGGCGCGCGATCTCGTAGGGCGAGGAGGCGAGCGTCTTGATGCGGTGCTCGTACCGCGCGTCGAGCTCCCGGAGCTTCGGCAGCGAGATGTCCATCACGGTGACCTCGGCGCCGAGGCCGAGGGCCGTCGCGGCGGCCTGCTCGCCGGCGACGCCGCCGCCGATCACGAGCACCTTCGCCGGGGCCGTGCCGGGCACGCCCGCCAGCAGCACGCCGCGGCCGCCCTTGGAGGCGTGCAGCTCGGCGGCGCCGACCTGCGGCGCCAGGCGACCGGCGACCTCGCTCATCGGCGTGAGGAGCGGCAGGGAGCGGTCGGGAAGCTGCACGGTCTCGTAGGCGATCGCGGTGACGCCGGAGTCGAGGATCGCGCGCGTCAGCGGCAGGTCGGCCGCGAGGTGCAGGTAGGTGAAGAGCGTGAGGTCCTGGCGCAGGTAGCCGTACTCGGAGGCGATCGGCTCCTTGACCTTCAGCACGAGCTCGGCCGACCACGCCTCGGCGGCCGTCTCGACCAGGTTGGCACCGGCGGAGCGGTACTCGTCGTCGTGGTAGCCGGCGCCGGCGCCGGCGCCCGTCTGGATGTCGATGCGGTGACCGCGCTGGGCGAGCGCGTGCGCTCCGGCCGGCGTCATCGCGACGCGGAATTCGTTGTTCTTGACCTCAGCGGGCACGCCGATGTGCATGGTTTCTCCGAATGCTGTGTGGACTGGTCCTTCCATCGTCGCCTGTCGTTCGCCCGAACGGAAGTGCAGCCGCATGCTGTTCGGTAGACTTGCGGCATCCGTCTCGAAAGTTCGAAGGAGGGCTCGGCCGTGACCGATCTGCCGCAGTTCAGCGAACCCGTCCGCGTCGTCCTCGACGACATCGACCGGCAGATCATCGCGCGACTCCACGCGAACGCCCGCATCCCCAACGTCGACCTGGCCCGCGAGGTCGGCGTCTCCCCGTCGACCTGCCTCGCCAGGGTGCGAGCGCTGCGGGAGCGCGGCGTGATCACGCGCTACACCGCGGAGATCAACCCCGCAGCCCTCGGCTACACCCTCCAGGCGCTGATCTCGGTCCGCATCCGCCCCGGGGCCCGGCACCTCATGGAGCAGATCTCCGACGAACTGCGCGGCGAGCCCGAGGTGGCGCAGCTGTTCTTCCTCGGCGGAAGCGAGGACTTCCTCATCCACGTGCGCGTCCGCGACAGCGAGCACGTGCGCCAGTTCGTGCTGAAGAACCTCTCCGCGAATCCCGCCGTCGCCCTCACCGAGACCAACCTCGTGTTCGAGCACCACACGGCGAACTCCGCGGGGCTGCGCACCGTGCTCTGACCGCGGCGCTCAGGTGCCGACGGGCAGGATCTCGCCGAGGTCCAACCCCTGCGGCGCCTCGAGCTGGTCGTAGGTGCAGCTCTCGGGCGTGCGATCCGGTCGCCACCGGCGGAACTGGGCGGTGTGACGGAACCGGTCCCCCTCCATGTGGTCGTAGGCGACCTCGACGACGAGCTCGGGGCGGAGCGGCACGAACGAGAGGTCCTTCCCCGCGCTCCATCGGCTCACCGCACCCGGCATCCGGCCCGTCCGATGCGCCTCCTCGTCGGCCCACTCCCCCCACGGATGCCGCGACAGGTCCTCCTCCGCGAACGGGGCCAGCTCGTCGACGAGTTCGCGCCGTCGCGCCATCGGGAACGACGCTGCGACGCCCACGTGCTGCAGCCGGCCGTCGGCGCCGTACAACCCGAGCAGGAGCGAGCCCACGACGTCGCCGGACTTGTGCCAGCGGTACCCCGCGACGACGCAGTCGGCCGTGCGCTCGTGCTTGATCTTGAACATCGTGCGGCGGTCGGGCTCGTACGTGCCGTCGAGCGGCTTGGCGACGACCCCGTCGAGCCCCGCCCCCTCGAACCGCTCGAACCAGTCGCGGGCTTCGGCCGGGTCGCCCGTCGACGGCGTGACGAAGATCGGGTCGGATGCCGCGGCGAGCGCTTCCTCGAGCCGCGCTCGCCGCTCCGAGAAGGGGCGCCCGGTGAGGTCGTCGTCGCCGATGGCGAGCAGGTCGAACGCGACGAACGACACGGGTGTCTGCTCGGCGAGCAGCCGCACCCGGCTCGCCGCCGGATGGATGCGCTGCTGCAGCGCGTCGAAGTCGAGTCGACCGTCGCGGACGAGGATGATCTCGCCGTCGACGACGCAGCGCTCCGGCAGGTTGGCGCGCAGCGCGTCGACGAGCTCGGGGAAGTAGCGGGTCATCGGTCGCTCGTTCCGGCTTCCGAGTTCGACCTCCTCGCCGTCGCGGAAGACGATCGTGCGGAAACCGTCCCATTTCGGCTCGACGTGCCCGACATCCGGGATCTCCTTGACCGACTTGGCGAGCATGGGCTTCACGGGCGGCATCACCGGCAGGTCCATCCGACCATCATGCGCCCTGGGTGCGTCACCGCGCAGCCGTCGACGTGGAACACCCCGGCCGGGTAGCATCCGCCTCTCGAACGGTCAAGGGACTCCCCGGGGATATCCGCGCCGCGTACTTTCGAATACGGCGGTCGCGCACGGGGGTGCCGACCTGCCGCCGAGAAGGGGATGACGATGTCCGACCCGCAGAGCGGCGACCCGGAGACGGAGCGCGAACTCGACGCCGCCGTCGCCGAGGCCGAACGCCATGCCCGCGCCGAAGAGGACGCGGATCCGAACGAACACGTCGCCGTGCAGGACGAATCCGGCGAGATCAGCGAGGAGCCAGCACAATGACGTCGCTACTCGAACCAGACCAGGAGGCACCGACCGCCGAGGGACCGCTTCCGTCGATCGGGATCTGGTGGCCCATGCTCGAGGCACCGCTCCAGCGTGAGATCCTCGAGCACCCGACCGCCCCGCTGCGCATGAGCATCGTGCGGCGCATCTACGACCTGTGCGAGCTGGACGACCGTCCCGTGCCCCGGTCCGGGGTCCGCCTCGGCCCGAACGAGCGGGCGTACATCGCCGGGTGGGTGCACGCCGTCGACTGGACCTGATGGGCGCATGAGAACACGCCGAGCCCGGCTCGCGCAAGATCTTGTCCCATCCGATCGGAAGCGGATAGACCTGTACGCATGGAGCGGATCCACTACGCCGGGGGCGTGCTGCTGACCGGAAGCGACATCGCCGGCGCGATCGTCGACTACGCTGCGGCGCTCGCGGCGCGTCGCACCGCGGCATCCGTCGACATCCCGGTCCGCGCCGCCGACGGGCGCACCACCCGCGCCCACATGCTCATCGGCCCGTCCAGCCAGCTGGTCACCGAGCCGATCGAGTCCGACCTCGACGAGCTCGTCGACGAGGACCTCGTACGCGCCCTCCGGATCGCGATCACGGCGCTCGAGAACACCCGGCCCGTCATCGGCGCCACGGGGCCCGACGACCTCATCGACGACGGCGACACGGACGCCCTCGCCTGGCCGCCGATCAACTGATCCGCTGGGCGGCGCGCCGTTCAGTCGACCTCGAGCGGCGTGTCGGACCGATCGGACACCTCGCCGCGTTCCGCCGGCTCCCCATCCTCGTCGTCGGACGGGATGGGGATGATGCTGACCGGGATGCCCGGTCCGACGAGCAGGTCGGCCGGCTGGGGGCGCCCCTCGCCGAAGTTGACCGTGATCCACCGCGGGGTGCCCGTCGCGAACGCCTCCTCGATGGCCGCCTTGAGGGTCTCGACGTCGGCCTGGCCCACGGAGTACTGCGCGCCGTCGTACATGATGTTGACCCGCTTCACGACTCGTTCCCTCCCGCGTGGTTCGCCGATTCGTGCTCGGTGCGCGCCTCGGGTTCGGGCACGAGGACGAGACCTCCCGGCGAATTCGCGGTGGACATGAGCGCATCGACCCAGGCGCGGTTGATCGACGGCTGCCGGCCCCCGGCGTACTTGAAGACCAGCGAGATGCGCGGATGGAGCCAGAGCGTGCTGCGCCCGTCGCCGATCGCCGGATCGTCGCGCCAGCTGAAGTAGAAGGACTCGCCGCGACGCAGCTTCGCGCCGATCACCAGCTGCAGGTGCGCGAGCACCCGATCGTCGAAGTCGACGCCGAGCGTCGAATCGTACGTGAGCTTTCCCACGAGTACCTCCGCGCTCCATCTCGGGCCCGCACGGGTCCCGTCGTGGCAAGGATAACGCCCGGTGCAGTCCCAAGACAGGGGCTTGCCTCGCCGCTCCGCCGGTGTCAAGCCTCTGGCCCGGGTGCCCGAGGTCGCGTAGGAAAGATGGGGAGGGATGCACCCGCGTCCCGGCCGAGGAGGGTGATGACGATGACGACGCACCACGGCACGACGGCCCGCCCGGTCGTCGAGGTGGTCCCGCTGACCCCGACCACCTGGCGAGTATGCGACTCGCGCCGAGATGGGGAGACGAAGCGGATCGTCGGCTACATCACGACGGCCCAGGACGGGTTCGAGATGCTCTGGATGCGGCCGCGCCCGGGAGTCATGTACCGCTACGACACCTTCGACGACGCCGTGGATGCCACGGCGACCCGACTGCGGCTCCTGCGCAGCTGAGCCGCACCGGATCGGTGCCCCTGGAGGGACTCGAACCCCCAACCCTTTCCTTAGGACGGAACTGCTCTTCCATTGAGCTACAGAGGCTGACCGCACGAGTCTACCGGCCCCGTGCGGGCCGGGCGGCCCGGCCGGGGTGGCATAGGCGCGCCTCGGACCGGAGTGCCGACGGCGCTCAGTTGTAGCCGAGCACGACGATCGCGGAGGTCGCCGGGGCGAGCTCGTCGACGAAGACGATCTCGTCGGTCCGGTCGTCGTCGGGGGGCTGCGTCATCGCGGTCACCTGCTTCTTCCGTGGGGGATGCCGGTCAGGCTAACCGCCCTCGGTCGGCGAGGTCATTGGCCGGAACGTCCAAGTTCCGTACCGCGATTCGCCATGATGTCGCACGCTCGCCGGCCGGCGACGCCGGCTCAGGCGGGCGGATACAGGTACAGGGCGTCGCCCACGGAGATCGTGCGCCGGTGGTACGAATGGTCGGAGTTCCAGTTGTACTCCTCGATCGTGACCGTGCCGTCGCCGTTCACCGCCTGCACGTACGCGACGTGGTTGTAGGGGAACCAGGCCACCGCGCCGACCACCGGCTCGCTGCTCGTCGGCCAGCCCTTCGAACGCCACGAGTCGGCCCACGTCCAGGCGCTGCCGGAGGCGAGGTTCGACCAGTCCCACTTCCACGGCGCGCCGTACACGCCCGCATCGCGATTGAGCCGCCACGCGACGAAGTCGACGCATTCGCGGTAGTAGTACCGGAGCGGGGAGAGCCCGCCGCCGTAGTCGTCGGGCGTCTCGTACCACCACGGGTAGTCGTCGCCCTCGGCCTGCTGCGCGACCCGGGCGTAGTCTCCCGTGGCCGCCCGTGAGGCGAGCTCGGCGGCGCGGGCCTCGGCCTCCGCCTCGGCGGCCGCCGCGGCCGCGGCGTCGATCTCGGCCTTGGTCGTGACCGCGTAGCCGTCGGTGGACAGCGTCGCTCCGCCGGCATCGACGGACACCTCGACCGCCTGGGCCTCGGCCACCGACAGGCTGAACTGCGTCGGCCCTCCGGGCAGTTCGCCACCCGGCAGGAACGCGTAGGCCGGCAGTGCGAGCGTGCCGACGAGCGCGGGCACGATCAGCACGGTGGCCGCGACCCGGGCCGGGCCGTTGCGGCGAGCGCGCCGGGCAGCCGGCGCTGCAGCGGGCCGTACCGGCACGAGGTGGGCGTCGTCGCGGACTCGCCGGACGCCGGGGCGTCGCTCGGTCCGCCGTCTCGGCCGGGTGGGGGGCTGGCCGATCGCGTCGTCACCGTTCAAGAGTCGTGAACCTCCGGGACCCGCGTCCGGAGGGCTCCGGATGCGGGAGACGTACAGGTCGCGGAGAGGGGGGTCGCTCCGGACTCGTACCACCATAGGGCACGGCTCCGAGGCGTGCCAGCCTCGCCGTCGCGGCGTGCCGCGAGGTCGGGCGGCCTCAGGCGGCCTGTCCGAGGAAGTCGCTCCACTGCGGCAGGGGGCGCTCGAATCCGCGCACGACCCAGCCGCGTCCGTGCGGCATCCGGGGCGTGATACGGAGGTCCCATCCCATCTCCGCCGGCGTGTGGTCGCCCTTGGCGTTGTTGCAGCGCAGGCAGCACGCCACCAGGTTCTCCCAGGTGTCGCGGCCGCCGCGGGAGCGCGGGAGCACGTGGTCGATCGTCGCCGCCGACTTGCCGCAGTAGGCGCACCGGTGCTCGTCGCGCCGAAGCACGCCGCGGCGGCTCACTGGGACCTGGTGGACCCGAGGGGTCCGCACGTACCGGGTCAGGAGGATCACGCTGGGACGGACCCAGTCGCCGTTGGCGCCGTGCACCGGATTGCCCTCGTCGTGGAGGATGACGGTGGCCTTCTCGTTCATCACGAGGAGCAGCGCTCTCTTGAACGAGACGACGGCGAGGGGCTCATATCCGGCGTTCAGCACCAGGGTGCGCATGACGTGCCTTTCGATCGGTGCTGGATGGCTTCCAGCCGCGTGAAGGGATCGACGACACGGATGCCGCGGGGCGGAGCGCACTCCCCCGGAAACGCGAAACGGGCACCGTCGTGAAGACAGTGCCCGTCGGCATCCCGGCGCAGTCGCGACTCGGCTGACTGCTGCGCCGCTGGTCGTAGAGCGCGCGCGCACCCGCGGAATGGGTGCTGCTGCGCGGAACGACCATCGACTTCCCCTACCCGGTATTCGGATCGTCAGAACCCAAGGCTACGACACGAATGGCGTGCCGGGTCCTCCCGGCACGCCATTTCGCATCACGCTTCATGCGTCGTTCACGCGTCAGATGCGCACGATCCAGTAGTCGCTGGTCCAGATCGGCTGGATCCGGACGACGGTGCCCTCGTAGGGGGCGTGCAGGATCTGGCCGTCGCCGGCGTAGAACCCGATGTGCCCCGACATGACGACGAGGTCGCCCGGCACCGCCTCGGACAGCGGGATCTGCGTGCCCGCCGCGCCCTGCGCGGTGGACGAGTGCGGGAGGTCGATGCCGAACTGCGCGTAGACGTACTTGACGAGGCCCGAGCAGTCGAAGCCCGCGGGCGTCGCACCGCCGTAGACGTACGGCACGCCGAGGTACTGCTGGGCCACGGAGAAGACGGCCGACGGGCTCGCGGCGCCGGACACCTGCGCCGGAGCGTACTGGCTGGCCTCGGCGGCGTAGGAGGTCATCGCCGCGGCGGCGGCCTGACGGGCCTCCTCTGCGGCGCGGGCCTCCTCTGCGGCGCGGATCTCCTCGCCGGAGACGGCGTCGTAGCCGTCCTGCGAGAGCGGCGCGGCGATCACGTCGTCGGCCACGTCGACGGCCTGGGGCTGCGCCTTGGTCAGCTGCGTCTCGGCGGTGGCACCGAACTGGATCCCGTCGGTGCCGGGGGCGAACGCGTACGCCGGGATGGCGAACGTGCCCACGAGGCCGGCGGCGACGGCCATGACGACGACGTTCTTCGCGCCGCCGGAGCGCATGCGGCGGCCGAGCGATCGGTGCTCGCGGCGCACCGGCGCCGATGCCGTCTCGGTGCCGACGGGCGCCGAGGGCGTCTCGCGGCGGACGAGAGCGGATCGGGTGGGGGGCTTGGGGGAAGTGGTCGCGCGGGAGCGCCGGGGGAATCGAGCCAAAACGTGTCCTCCGCCCCACGACGCCGGAGCATCGTCCCACCTTGTGCGCCGGGGGCGCGTCACGGGTATCGGGGGCGAGCGGTGGGCACCGGAGGCGTCTCGACCCTGTTCCGCCGACTGGCTTGGCGCCGGCGGACTCGAACGAGGATACGCGACGCTCGGCCGATTGTCACATTTCGATCACGGAACGGCGGAATCGCTTTCCGCAGGCGGCTCGGACGCCGCGGATCACCGGCGCGGAAGCCCGGTCAACCGTGCTCGAGCGCGGTGCCGGAGACCACGCGCGGAGCGGCGCCGGGAAGCTCGGCGCGGGCCGAGCCAGCGTCGGGCGCCTCGGGCGCGGCGGCCGCATCGCCGATGAAGAGGTGGCCGGCCATGCCGACCGGCATCGGCAGCGCGTCGTGCCCGGCGGCCTCGGCGACGACGAGGTCGCCCTCGCGGCGGAACTCGACGACCGCGCCGGGGAGGATCCCGGCGCCCTTGAACCGGGCGAGCAGGTCGGGGTCGAACTGGGCCGGCTCCGCCAGCCGGCGGATGACGCCCGTCGCGTGGCCCGACCCCTCGTCGAGGGCCGTCAGCACGTTGCGCACCCCGGACATGAACGGTGCGGCGGGCTCGACGCCGAGCTCCTCGAGGCCGGGGATGGGGTTGCCGTACGGCGAGTGCGTCGGGTTGCCGAGGATCTCGACGAGGCGACGCTCGACCTGCTCGCTCATGACGTGCTCCCACCGGCAGGCCTCGTCGTGCACGTACTCCCAGTCGAGCCCGATGACGTCGGCGAGCAGCCGTTCGGCGAGCCGGTGCTTGCGCATCACGTGCACGGCCTTGCTCCGCCCGGCCTCCGTGAGCTCGAGGTGGCGATCGCCGGAGACGACGACGAGCCCGTCGCGCTCCATGCGGGCGACGGTCTGGGACACGGTCGGCCCGGAGTGCCCGAGGCGCTCGGAGATGCGGGCGCGCAGCGGCACGATGTGCTCCTCCTCGAGGTCGAGGATGGTGCGCAGGTACATCTCGGTCGTGTCGATGAGATCCGTCAACTCACTCCTCCTCGGCCATGGGGCGCGTCCGACCCACAAGCCTACTTGTCCCCGCCGGACGGGAAGCCGGGCACGGGGAGCGGTCGGATCCGACACCGCGACGGTCCGGGCCCGCGTCATCCGCCGCCATGGCGAACGGGGCTCGCCGTAGGATCGGACCATGCCTGAGCTCGTCATCCCCTCGTCGCTCCTGCCCGCCGACGGCCGCTTCGGCTGCGGACCGTCGAAGGTGCGCCCCGAGCAGCTCGCGCACCTGGCCGAGGTGGGCCCGCGCCTGCTCGGCACGTCCCACCGGCAGGCGCCGGTGAAGCAGCTCGTCGGCCGCGTCCGCCGGGGCATCGCCGACCTGTACGCCCTGCCCGACGGCTACGAGGTGGTGCTCGGCAACGGCGGCTCGACCGCGTTCTGGGATGCCGCGGCGTTCGGGCTGATCGAGCGCCGCGCGCAGCTCGCCTCGTTCGGCGAGTTCGGCGCGAAGTTCGCCAAGGCCGCCGCCGCCCCGTGGCTCGAGGCGCCCGACGTGCGGAAGGCCGAACCCGGTTCGCGCGCCGACGCGGCGCCCGTCGAGGGCGTCGACGTGTACGGCTGGCCGCAGAACGAGACGTCCACGGGCGTGCAGGCGCCCGTGCGCCGGGTGCACGGCGACGAGGGCGCCCTCACGGTCATCGACGCGACCAGCGCCGCCGGCGGGGTCCTCGTCGACCCGGCCGAGTTCGACGTCCTCTACTTCGCGCCGCAGAAGAACTTCGCCTCGGACGGCGGGATCTGGTTCGCGATCATGTCGCCGGCAGCCATCGAGCGCATCGAGCGGGTCGCCGCGTCGGACCGGTACATCCCCGAGTTCCTGTCGCTGAAGAACGCGGTCGACAACTCGCGACTCGACCAGACGCTGAACACGCCCGCACTCGCGACCCTGCTCCTCCTCGAGAACCAGCTCGAGTGGATGAACGCGTCCGGCGGGCTCGCCTGGGCCGACGCGCGCACGCGCGAGTCGTCGGGCGTGCTCTACGACTGGGCCGAGTCGCGCCAGGTCGCCAGCCCGTTCGTCGCCGACCCGGCGCACCGCTCGCAGGTCGTCGTCACCATCGACTTCGACGAGTCGACGGATGCCACGGCGCTGGCGAAGACGCTCCGGTCGAACGGCATCGTCGACACCGAGCCGTACCGGAAGCTGGGCCGCAACCAGCTGCGCGTGGCGACGTTCACCGCGATCGAGCCGGACGACGTGCGAGCCCTCACGGCGTCGCTCGACTGGGTGCTCGAGCGGGCCCGATAGGGTTCCGCCATGCGGCTGTGGCTCACGGAGTCCGAGCGGCGTCCTGATCCGGCGCCCGTCCGGACCGATGCGCGCAAGGCGCTGCTGGCGGGCACGGTCGCGTGGGCCGTGGTGCTGGTGGTCGCCCTCGTGATTCGCGACTGGCTGGACTCGATCGGCGCAGGCTGGTTCGTCACCGCCGCGATCATCGGCGTGGCCCTCGGCCTCGTCGGACTCGCGGTGGTGCAGCTGCGCCGGCGGGGCCGGCGCGACTCAGCCGACTGAGCCGGGCGTCTCCGTCTCGTCGTCGGCGTCTGCATCGTCGACGTCTGCGTCGTCGTCGGCCGTGTCGTCGTCCACGGCTGCGTCGTCGGCGAGCGCGTCGATGTCGATCCCGTCGAACACGTCGTCGCCGTCGGCCGCGGCGTCGTCGGCGTCGTCGGCGTCGTCGGCGTCGTCGTCAGCGTCCTCGTCGTAGCCGTCGTCCGTCGCATCCGCGTCGTCGGACCCGGCGTCGCCGTCGTCGACCGACCCGTCGCCGTCACCGTCGACCTCGTCGCCCGTCGCGGCCTCGGCCGCCGCAGCCTGCGCGGCCCGGTACTCGGCCAGTCGCTCCGACCACGGCACCCACTCCGGCGCGAGCAGCGCGCGCTCGCCGGGCAGCAGCTCGGTCTCGAGCACCGTGGGCTCCCCGTCCTCGACGCGCGCGAGCGTGACGCTCCAGTGCCATCCCGGGTACCCGGTCAGGTCGGCCGCGAAGTGCAGCGAGAGCACGTGCTCGCCCTCGGCGACGTGACCGATCACCGAGCCGACGGTCTCCGGTGCCGTCACCTCGAGCAGCGCGCGCTGCGCGAGCGCCACCGAACCGAGCAGCACCTCGTCGGGCGCCCATGAGGGTGCCGGGGCCTGCTCGGCCGTCTCGTCCGGTCCGGCGGGCTCGCGCTCGGGTGCGTCAGACATCCAGCTCGTCCGCGACACGCCGCAGCAGCGCCGCGATCTTCCGGCTGTGCGCGTTGTCGGGGTAGCGGCCGCGCTTGAGGTTGGCGCCGATGCCGTCGAGCACCTTCACGAGGTCCTCGACGATGACCGCCATGTCGTCGGCCGGCTTGCGGTTCAGGCGCGCGAGACTCGGCGGCGCGTCGAGGACGCGGACCGAGAGCGCCTGCGCACCGCGCTTGCCCTCGGCGACGCCGTACTCGAGGCGGCTGCCCGAGCGGACGGTCGCTCCGGCGGGAAGCGCCGAGGCGTGGAGGAAGACCTCCTGGCCGTCATCGCCCTGGATGAAGCCGAACCCCTTCTCCTCGTCGTAGAACTTGACCTTGCCGGTGGGCATACGGATGAACCTCGCTCTGTCGTGGGGGCGCGCCGGAACCGCGGCGACGTCGGATTCCAGTCTAGGTCCCGCACGCGAGCGGGGCGGCTGGGCCTATTCTGGACGGGTGAGCAGTCAGGGCCCCATCGCCGACCAGCGCGTCGAGCGCATCCTCGCCTACATGGTGGCGGCGACCGTGGGCCTGTCGATCATCGCGTTCCTCGCGGTCATGTTCGGCACGCTCGCGGGCGTCGGCGCCGACGACGGGTTCAGCCAGGGCATCTGGCCGTTCGTGCTGGTGCTGCCGCTGATCGGGCTCCCCATCGGGTTCCTCCTTCTCATCGCACTCCTCATCGTCAACGGCGTCCGCCGGTCGAGGGAGTCCCGGCAGGGCTCCGACTGAGACATGCTGGTGCTCGCCGCGAGGCTCCGCGCGCTGCAGCGCGAGCGGCTCGCGGACGCGCTCCGGACCCGCGAATTCGACGCCGCGGGCGTGCGCGACCTGTTCGACCTCGCCGAGGCGATCACCTCGCACGACTCGATCGACCATGCGCTGGACCGCCTCGAGCGACCGACCCTCGCAGTCCTCGCGGCCAGCGCCGCCACCGCCGACGACGCGGGGTGGACCTCGAGCGCCCTCATCGACGCCGAGCTGGCTCGGCTCGGCGCCGCCGAGCCGCTGGCGGATGACGCCGCATCCGCCCTCGACCGGCTGGATGCCGCGCTGCTCGCGCTGCGCGACGGCGACCGCGTGCACGTGCCCGGCGAGGTGCGCGCCCGCCTGGCCGCACGGCTCGGCGACGACCTGCCCGACGCCGAGGCGCTCGCCGCGCCCGCGCCGCCGGTGGCCGTGCGGGCCGACCGCCCCGACCACGGCCTGCTCGAGCGTCGCGCGGCCGAGGCCGCGTACGCGACCGTCGCCGCGACCGCCGAGCTGCTCGCCGGACTCGCCGCGCAGCCCGCGCGCGAACTCGCGAAGGGCGGGCTCGCACTGCCCGACGCCAAGCGACTCGCCGAGGCGACCGGCGTCGACCTCGCCGAGCTCCCCCGGCTCGTCCGTCGCGCCATCGAGGCCGGCCTCGTCATGCGAGACGGTCCCGTGTGGCTCGAGTCCGACCGGGGCGCCGAGTGGGCGATGAACGCCACCGCGGCGCGCTGGACCCGCCTCGCCGAGTCGTGGCGCGAACGCATCCCGGCCGCGCTGCGCGACCTCGTCGTGCGCCGCAGCGAGGGGCTCAGCGCGAGCTCGGTGCGCGACGACGCGACCTGGTACTACCCCGGCGGCGGCCGCTGGCTCGCCGACGGCCTCGATCGGCTGCTCGAGGACGCCGAGGCGCTCGGCCTGGCGGTCGCGGGCGAGCCCGTCGAGACGGCGCGTCTCGTGCTC
Source organism: Agromyces indicus (assembly GCF_031432295.1). NCBI lineage: Bacteria > Bacillati > Actinomycetota > Actinomycetes > Micrococcales > Microbacteriaceae > Agromyces > Agromyces indicus. The sequence continues at coordinate 45,499 of NZ_JAVKGS010000003.1, forward strand.
GCGGGCGATCTCACGGGCGCGGCCGAACGCCTCGCCCGGCACTTCCCTCACCAGGTCGACCGCGTCTACGTGCAGCACGATCTGACGATCGTCTCGCCCGGCCCCCTCGAGCCGTCGCTCGACGCGCGGCTGCGCGGCTTCGCCGACGTCGAGGGGCGCGACCTCGCCTCGAGCTACCGGGTGACCGCGGCATCCGTCAATCGCGCACTCGCCGCGGGCGAGACCGCCGAATCCATCCGGTCGTTCCTCGAGTCCATCTCGCTGACCGGCATCCCGCAGCCGCTCGAGTACCTCGTGGGCGAGTCGGCGGCGCGATTCGGCAGTGTGCGCGTGAGCGCCGCGGATGCCTCCGACGCCCCCGCTCGTTCGTCCGTCCGCTCGGACGACGCGCAGCTCATCGGCACCCTCGCGGTCGACCAGTCGCTCTCGGCGCTCGGCCTGCGCCAGGCCGGGCCGCACCGCCTGATGTCCCGCTTCCCGCCGGACGTCGTGTTCTGGGGCCTCAGCGACGCCCGCTACCCCGTCGCCGCGGAGGACGCGCAGGGCCGCATCGTCCGGCTGCGCCGCCACCACGTGGGCCACGTGCCGGCTGCGGCGCCCCGCTCCGATCCGATCGAGGACCTGCTCGACCGGATCGCCGAGGCCGACGCGGGCGGCGGAACCGAGCAGGCGTGGCTGGCGCGCCAGCTGGAGGCCGCGGCCCGTGCGAAGGAGACCCTGACCGTGACCGTGCGGATGCCCGGCGGCGACACGGCCGACTACCTGCTGGCGCCCGCGAGCGTCGCCAACGGACGACTGCGCGCCCGCGACCGCAAGGCCGACATCGAGCGCACCCTCCCGATCTCGGCGATCGCCGCGGTCGCCCCGGCGCCCGCCGGGAGCTGAGCCCGCGCCGAGGCGACCGCTCCGGGCGACCTCGGAGGATCCGGGCATAGACTGGTCCGCTATGTCAGACGGCCCCCTGATCGTCCAGAGCGACCGCACCGTGCTCCTCGAGGTGGCGCACCCGCTCGCCGAGGACGCGAGGCACGACCTCGCGATCTTCGCCGAGCTCGAACGCGCGCCCGAGCACATCCACACGTACCGCATCACGCGGCTCGGACTCTGGAACGCTCGCGCGGCCGGGCACACGGCCGAGGACATGCTCGGCACGCTCGAGCGGTACGCGAAGTTCCCCGTGCCGCAGACCGTCGCCGTCGACATGCGCGAGACGGTCGGGAGGTACGGCCGGCTGGTGGTCGACCGCACGGATGACGGCGCACTGCGGCTCCGCAGCGACGACCTCGCCGTGCTCACCGAGGTCGCCGGCGCCAAACGCATCGCGCCCCTGCTCACCGAACGCATCGACGAGGCCAGCTTCCTCGTCGAGGCGTGGGCGCGCGGGCAGCTCAAGCAGGAACTCGTGAAGCTGGGCTGGCCGGCCGAGGACCTCGCCGGCTACACGCCCGGCACGCCGCATCCGATCGACCTCGAGCAGAACGGATGGCACCTGCGCGACTACCAGCAGAAGGCCGTCGACAACTTCTTCGACGGCGGCTCGGGCGTCGTCGTCCTGCCGTGCGGCGCGGGCAAGACCCTCGTCGGCGCGGGCGCGATGGCGACCGCGAAGACCACGACGCTCATTCTCGTGACGAACACCGTGTCGGCACGGCAGTGGCGCGACGAGCTGCTGAAGCGCACCTCGCTCACCGCCGACGAGATCGGCGAGTACTCGGGCCAGGTCAAGGAGATCAAGCCCGTCACGATTGCGACCTACCAGATCCTGACGGCGAAGCGGAAGGGCGAGTACGCGCACCTCGCGCTCCTCGACGCGCTCGACTGGGGCCTCGTGGTCTACGACGAGGTGCACCTGCTGCCCGCGCCGGTGTTCAAGCTCACGGCCGAGCTGCAGGCGCGCCGCCGCCTCGGGCTGACCGCGACCCTGGTCCGCGAGGACGGGCGGGAGGGCGACGTCTTCTCGCTCATCGGGCCCAAGCGCTTCGACGCGCCGTGGAAGGAGATCGAGGCGCAGGGCTTCATCTCCCCCGCGGCCTGCTACGAGGTGCGCATCGACCTGCCGCAGTCCGAGCGGCTCGCGTACGCGGCATCCGCCGACGACGAGCGATACCGGCTGGCGGCCACCGCGCCGGCCAAGCTCGGAGTGGTGAAGGAACTCGTCGCGCGGCACGCGGGCGAGCGGATCCTCGTCATCGGCCAGTACCTCGACCAGATCGAGGAGCTCGCCGACGCGCTCGGCGCACCCCAGCTGACCGGCGCGACTCCGGTCGACGAGCGCGAGCGGCTGTTCCAGGAGTTCCGCGACGGGACCACGCCGGTGCTGGTCGTGTCGAAGGTCGCGAACTTCTCGGTCGACCTGCCCGAGGCGACCGTCGCCATCCAGGTCTCGGGCTCGTTCGGCTCGCGGCAGGAGGAGGCGCAGCGACTCGGACGCCTGCTGCGGCCGAAGGAGTCGGGTCTCTCGGCCAACTTCTACACCCTGGTCGCGCGCGACACGGTCGACCAGGACTTCGCGCAGAACCGTCAGCGGTTCCTCGCCGAGCAGGGCTACTCGTACACGATCCTCGACGCGCACGCCCTGGCGGCCTGAGGCTCGGCGGGCGTCCGCCGGTCCGGCCCGCTGCGTCTCCTCCGGCGGGCGCGCTACGTCTCGTCGACGCGGTCGGTACGCCCGTGCCCGACGCGCCGGCCGACCCACCAGGCGAGCCGGTCGAGCAGGATCACGAGCGCCGAGAGCACGGAGATGTACACGAGCACCTCGAGCATCGCCACGAACGAACCGAGCGCGCCGAGCTCGTCGGTGTCGAGGAACGGGTAGGGGAAGCGGTCGGGGACCTCAGGCAGCGCGAGGGCGCGCCAGAGGAAGATCATCCCGTACGCGAACGGGTACAGCACCCACCATCCGATGTCGCGCCAGCGGACGACGCGGTGCGGCCCGAACAGCACCCAGTCCACCAGCACCATCACGGGGACCACGTAGTGCACCGCGAAGAGCGCCCGCTCCGACAGCTGCTCGCGCGGGTCCTCGACGAACAGGCCCGGGATCGGATTCGCCAGGTCGTTCAGCAGCACGTGCGACACGATCATGGTCGTGAGGATCCAGACCGTGACGCCGCCGCGCAGGCGCGGCGCGGGGGGCGCCGTCGTGGCCCGCCGCACCATCCAGTACAGCGCCGCGGCGTAGTAGCCGAAGACGATGACGTTGCTCTGCGTCGTGAAGTACGCCAGGCGCCGTTCCGCGGCGATGAGTCCCCAGAGCACCACGACGACGATCGCCACGCGCCACCAGAAGTGCGGGGTCGCCCACACGTTCACGCGACGTTCCTCCCGCGTCTCGGGGTCGCTCGTCGCCTGTTCCGACGCCTCGATCGCCACCCGGTCACCCTCCTCGTCGAGCGGTCGCCGCGCGCGCCGCAGGCCGAATCTAGGCATGCGCCCGGCCACTGTCAACCGGCCCGGCCGTAGCGGAGGAACAGCATCCGCTCCCCCGCGATCGCGTGCACGAGGCGCATGCGGCGGGCGACCTCGTGCGCCGACGACGCCGTGCGCGGCGCGTCGCCCGCGACGATCGTCGGGCTGAGCGTGAGGCACGTCTCGTCGACGAGGTCGGCCTCCGCGAGCGCGCCGTACAGGCCGGGACCGCCCTCGCAGAGCACGGACGGCATGCCGCGAGCGGCGAGCTCGTCGAGCGCCCCTCCCAGGTCGACGCGGTGCTCGCCCGAGACGATCACGTCGGCGACCTCCGCGAGCGCCGCGCGGCGGTCGGCGGGGGCGTGCTCGGACGTGACGACGAGCGGCCGCGCGACGGCGTCCGTGAAGAACGGATGCCGCGGCGGGAGGCCGAGCCGCGAGGAGACCACGGCGAACCTGGGCTGCGGTTCGCGGCCGCGCGCGGTCCGCCACGCGGCATCCGCGTCGACCACCGCGGCGCCGCCGTAGCCCTCTACCTCGACCGTGCCGGCGCCGACGAGCACCACGTCGGCGTGCGAACGGAGGACCGACAGCAGTCGCTGGTCCTCGTGGGCGCCGAGGCTGCCGCTGCGTCCGCCGAGCGTCGCCGCGCCGTCCAGGCTCGCGACCATGTTCACGCGGCAGAACGCCTCGGCACCCGGCGCGCCCGCGTCGACCACGTCGACCGCATAGGCGGCGTGCATGCGGTCGGCGTCGAAGCTCGCCCGGCCGGGGCCGACGGATGCCGCGCCGCTCATGCCGCGCCGCCGGGCATGTTGTGCTCGAGGAACGCGGGCTCGCGCCATCCCTCGATGGCCTCGACCATGCGGACCGCGTCGACCGTCTCGCGCACGTTGTGCACCCGGACGATGCGGGCGCCCCGGCCGATGCAGTACACGGCGGCGGCGAGCGACCCGGCGAGGCGGTCCCGACGGTCGCGGCGGCCCAGGCTCTCGCCGACGAAGTCCTTGTTCGACAGCGCGACGAGCAGGGGCGGCCCGATCGACGCGATCTCGTCGAGCCTCCGCGTCAGCTCCAGCGAATGCCGGGTGTTCTTGTTCAGGTCGTGACCCGGGTCGATCACGATCCGCTCCGGCGGCACCCCGTGCGCGAGCGCGAGGTCGATGCGTTCCCGCAGGAACGTCGACACCTCGGCCACCACGTCGCCGTAGGTCGGCGCGGGGTGCGGCGTGCGCGGCGCGGCGAGGCTGTGGGTGATGACGATCGTGGCGTCGCTGTCGGCGACGACGTCGGCCATGGCGGGGTCGTGGATGCCGGTGGTGTCGTTGATGACGTGCGCGCCGGCGTCGATGGCGCGGCGGGCGACCTCGGGCTGGAACGTGTCGACCGAGACGACCGCGGCCGTACCCGCGAGCGCCGCGACGACCGGCACGACGCGGTCCGCCTCCTCGTCGATGGGCACGGGTGGACCGGGCGCGAACTTCGCCCCGCCGATGTCGACCCAGTCGGCCCCCTCATCGAGGGCGGCGTGCGCGGCGGCGACCGCCCGGTCGAGCTCGAACGTGGCACCCCGGTCGTAGAACGAGTCCGGGGTGCGGTTGACGATCGCCATGACCGCGACCTGACGCGAGAAGTCGAACTCGCGCGGGCCGATCCGGCGACGACCGACGGCCGTCATCGGAGGGTCCCCCGGACCTGCGCCGGTCTCTTCACGCGCCATGACGCGAGTCTCCCACGCCCGGGGCGCCCGGACGGCGCTCATGGCATCCGCTCGTCGCCCGTTCGAGCGATTCCCAGCCAAGTTCCAGCCCACGCGCAGGAGAATCGTGGGCATGAGCGACGGACCTCGAATCCTCATCGTCGACGACGAGCCCAACATCCGCGATCTCCTCACGACCAGCCTCCGCTTCGCCGGCTTCGCGGTGCGCGCCGTGGCCAACGGCGCGCAGACGATCTCGGCGGTGCTCGAGGAGGAGCCCGACCTCATCATCCTCGACGTGATGCTGCCCGACATGAACGGCTTCGGCGTGACCAAGCGCCTGAGGTCCGCCGGCTACACCGCGCCGATCCTCTTCCTCACCGCGAAGGACGACACCGAGGACAAGATCACCGGCCTCACCGTCGGCGGCGACGACTACGTCACCAAGCCCTTCAGCCTCGACGAGATCGTCGCGCGCATCCGCGCCATCCTGCGTCGCACCATGCACGCCGAGGAGGACGCGGTGATCCGCACCGGCGAGCTCACGATGGACCAGGACACGCACGAGGTGCTCGTGGGCGACACCCCGGTCGAGCTCTCCCCCACCGAGTTCAAGCTGCTGCGCTACCTCATGCTGAACCCGAACCGGGTGCTCTCCAAGGCGCAGATCCTCGACCACGTCTGGGAGTACGACTTCAACGGCGACGCCGGCATCGTCGAGAGCTACATCTCGTACCTGCGCCGCAAGCTCGACCAGCACTCCTCCGAGCCGCTCATCCAGACCAAGCGCGGCTTCGGCTACATGCTGAAGTCGTCGAAGCCGTAGTCCAGCGCCGGTACAGGGTGCCTGCGTAGACTCGCCGACGCCATGCATCAGAGCCTCGCCGACCGCTGGAGCCGCGTCTCGCTCCGCACCAAGATCACGGGCGTCACCGTGCTCATGCTGACGCTCGGGCTCCTCGTGTCCGGCATCGGCACGGCGGCGATGCTGCGCACCTACGTCGAGGCGCAGCTCGAGTCCAAGCTCAGCGCCATCGCGTCCGGCGACCTCGACAAGTACTTCGACGGCGGACCGGGCTCCGGCCGCGACGCCGGCGGCCTGGACTTCAGCGACGCGAACGACGACGTGTTCATCGCGTTGTACGACGCGCGCACGGGCGAGTTCCGCGACCACAACTGGAAGGACCGCGACCCCTCGACCTTCCCGATGCTGCCGGAGCGGCTGACGCAGGGCGAGGTGTACGCGTGGAACTCCAGCGGGGGCTTCCGCGTCTTCTCGCTCTACGACGCGGGCGGCGAGCCGACGTTCCGCGGCGTCTACGCGGTGGTGACGGCCGACCAGCAGGGCGGGCTCGCGCCGATCATCGTCGCGATCTCCTCCCGCGACACCGAGCGGATCCTCGCGGCGTACCTGACGATCTTCCTCGGCTTCGGCCTCGGCGTCGTGCTCGTCGGCGCGCTGCTCACCCGGATGCTCGTGACCTCGACGTTCGCGCCCCTGCGGGAGGTCGAGCGCACGGCGGCCGCGATCGCCGACGGCGACTTCGGCCAGCGGCTCGGCGGCGCGACACCCAACACCGAGGTGGGCCGGCTGAACCGCTCGCTCAACACGATGCTGAACCGCATCGACCGGGCGTTCCGCGACCGCGCACGCACGATCGACCAGATGCGGCGATTCGTCGGCGACGCGTCCCACGAGCTCCGCACGCCGCTCGTCTCCGTGCGGGGGTACGCCGAGCTCTACCGGATGGGGGCGCTGCAGACCCCGGAGGACGTTGCGCAGGCGATGGACCGGATCGAGAAGGAGGCCATCCGGATGGGCGGCCTCGTCGAGGACCTGCTCGCCCTCGCACGCCTCGACGAGGCGAAGCCGCTCGACCTCGCCGAGGTCGACCTGGTGCCGCTCGCGCGCGATGCCGCGCTCGACGCGATGGCCGCGAACCCCGGCCGCGTGGTGACGGTGATCGCACCGGAAGAGGTGCGAACGGGCTCGAACGACACGGTGCCGGCCGACGTCGAGGTGGACCTCGATTCCGCGACGGCGCGTCCCGGTGGCGCGATGGCGCTCGCCGGCGCGACGCTCGCGCGCCTCCGAGGACGCCGCACGCCGACCTCGGCCGAGAACGGCGGGCGCACCCGACGCGGTCGCGGGTCGCGCGGGGCGGCGACGCGCACGGGCGAGCTGGCCCTGCCCGCGGCCACCCGCACGGGCGACCTCGCCGCGCCCACGCGCACCGGCGAGCTGTCGGTGCCCGCGACCGGAGGCCAGTCCGGCGAGGCGCCCATCGTCCCGGTCCGCCGCGCGGTGGTCCTGGCCGAGGAGAACAAGGTCCGGCAGGTCATCACGAACCTCATGGGCAACGCCATGCGCTTCACCCCGGAGGACAGCCCGATCGAGATTCGCGTCTCGGTGGACGACGCGGCCGAGCGCGCGGTGCTCGAGATCATCGACCACGGCGAGGGCATCCCGCCGCAGATCCGCGAGAAGATCTTCCAGCGCTTCTGGCGCGCCGACACCTCGCGCACACGCGAGACGGGCGGATCGGGCCTGGGACTCGCGATCGTCTCCTCGATCGTGAGCGCGCACAACGGGCAGGTCGACGTGGTCGAGACGCCGGGCGGCGGCGCGACCTTCCGCGTGGCGCTGCCCCTGGCGGGGTCGTCGGCGGCGCCGCACCCGGTCGCGACCTCCTGAGCCCGTCGGGCCGGTCCTCCGGGCCACGACCGCTCCTCCCCACCTCTCCTGCGGGCGCGATCGGGCAACGGATGCCGCGGCACCCGCCGTGCCCCCGGTCCCGCCCGCGTAGCGTCCGACGGGCACCCCGGGAGGTTCCCGGGGCTCCCGACGAGAGGACCATCCATGACCCGATACCAGGTCGACAGCGAGCAGGTCGCGGCGGCGACCGCGAGTGCGCAGGGCACGATCGGACGCATCCAGTCGGAGGTCGCGTCGCTCGTCGCCCAGTTGACGGGCCTGCAGGCCTCGTGGTCGGGCCAGGCGGCGACGGCGTTCCAGGCGGCGGTGACCGACTGGCGCACCACGCAGCAGCAGGTCGAGCAGAGTCTCGCGGGGCTGAGCCAGGCGCTCGGCGCGGCGGCGTCGCACTACGCCGACGCCGAGTCGGCGAACGCCCGGCTGTTCCTGCGCTGAGCGCTCGACACGACGACGAAGGGCGCCTCCCGGAGGAGGCGCCCTTCGCGCGTGGTGGTGCCGTGCGGACTAGAAGTCCATGCCGCCCGTCGGGTCGGCGGGAGCCGCAGCAGCCTTCTCGGGCTTGTCGGCGACGACGGCCTCGGTGGTGAGGAAGAGGCCGGCGATCGACGCGGCGTTCTGCAGCGCCGAGCGGGTGACCTTCGCCGGGTCGATGATGCCCTGTGCGATGAGGTCGCCGTACTCGCCGGTCGCGGCGTTGAGGCCGTGACCCGCGGGGAGCTCGGAGACCTTGTTCGCGACGACGCCCGGCTCGAGGCCGGCGTTGAGGGCGATCTGCTTGAGCGGCGCCTCGATGGCCACGCGCACGATGTTCGCGCCGGTCGCCTCGTCGCCCTCGAGCGTGAGGGTCTCGAACGCCTTGGCACCGGCCTGGATGAGGGCGACGCCACCACCGGCGACGATGCCCTCCTCGACGGCGGCCTTCGCGTTGCGGACGGCGTCCTCGATGCGGTGCTTGCGCTCCTTGAGCTCGACCTCGGTGGCCGCGCCCGCCTTGATGACGGCGACGCCGCCGGCGAGCTTGGCGAGGCGCTCCTGGAGCTTCTCGCGGTCGTAGTCCGAGTCGGTGTTCTCGATCTCCGAGCGGATCTGGGCGACGCGGCCCGCGATCTGGTCGGGGTCGCCCGCGCCCTCGACGATGGTGGTCTCGTCCTTGGTGATGACGACCTTGCGCGCCTGGCCGAGCAGGTCGAGCGTCGCGTTCTCGAGCTTGAGGCCGACCTCCTCGGAGATGACCTGGCCGCCGGTGAGGATCGCGATGTCCTGGAGCTGGGCCTTGCGGCGGTCGCCGAAGCCCGGCGCCTTGACGGCGACCGACTTGAAGATGCCGCGGATCTTGTTCACGACGAGCGTGGCCAGTGCCTCGCCGTCGACGTCCTCGGCGATGATCAGGAGCTGCTTGCCCGACTGGATCACCTTGTCGACGATCGGGAGCAGGTCCTTGATGTTCGAGATCTTCTGGTTGGCGATGAGGATGTACGGGTCCTCGAAGACCGCCTCCTGGCGCTCGGGGTCCGTGACGAAGTACGCCGACAGGTAGCCCTTGTCGAAGCGCATGCCCTCGGTGAGCTCGAGCTCGGTGCCGAAGGTGTTCGACTCCTCGACGGTGACGACGCCCTCCTTGCCGACCTTGTCGATCGCCTCGGCGATGATCTCGCCGATCTGGGGGTCGGCGGCCGAGATGGACGCGGTCGCGGCGATCTCGTCCTTGGTCTCAACCTCCTTCGCCGTCGCGAGCAGCTCCTCGGAGACGGCCGTGACGGCCTTCTCGATGCCGCGCTTCAGCGAGATGGGGTCGGCGCCGGCGGCGACGTTGCGGAGGCCCTCGCGCACGAGCGCCTGGGCGAGCACGACCGACGTGGTGGTGCCGTCACCGGCGACGTCGTCGGTCTTCTTCGCGACCTCCTTGACCAGCTCGGCGCCGATCTTCTCGTACGGGTCGTCGAGCTCGATCTCCTTGGCGATCGACACGCCGTCGTTGGTGATGGTGGGGGCGCCCCACTTCTTCTCGAGGACGACGTTGCGGCCGCGCGGGCCGAGGGTCACCTTGACCGCGTCGGCGAGCTGGTTGAGCCCGCGCTCGAGACCGCGGCGGGCCTCCTCATCGAAAGCAATGATCTTTGCCATGTGTGTCTCTCGTCCCTTCCGGACGTTCAAAGATTCCAAGGGTTAGCACTCAAAACGAGTGAGTGCTAAAGCGATTCTGGCACTCACCCGGCCCGAGTGCAAGCGAGCGACGGATGCCGCATCCCCCGGGAACGCGGAAGCGCCGCCGGGCGAGCCGACGGCGCTTCGACGCTGAGGGGATCAGGCGGGGCGGACCGCCTCGGCCTGGGGGCCCTTGGAGCCTGAGCCGACCTCGAAGGTCACCTGCTGGCCCTCTTCGAGCACCTTGTAGCCCGCCATGTCGATCGCGGAGTAGTGGACGAAGACGTCCTGACCGCCCCCGTCGACGGTGATGAATCCGTAGCCCTTTTCAGCGTTGAACCACTTCACGGTTCCGTTCGCCATGCGTTGCTCCCATGTTGCCGAGTTTCCGAGTCAGCACGTGCCTTCGCCTGTACCGGGCCGTCGACGTGCCGACACGGCGCCGGGGCCCCGGCACCGGATGCTCCACACGCGATCGAGCGGCCGAATCCAGATAGTCACAGCGCGCGCGCCCCGCACAAGGGTTCCGCGGTCCCGAATGGTCGCAGAATGGCAACGATTCGGTCACCGTCAGCGGCCGGACGCCTCCACATAGTCCGCCCCGAGCACCACGACGAGCTGCATACCGGTCGCCCCGTACTCCTCCGAGAGCCGGACGTCACCGACGGGCAGCAGCCCCAGCACTCCGCGGGCCGCGCCCTCGAGCTCCGGCGCCGCGTAGTACACGACGGTGGTCTCGATGTCGGACGTGTCGGCGTTCGAGGTGATGCCCACCGTCAGCCCGCTCGCCGTCAGCGTCTCGCCGACGCTCGCCGCCAGGCCCGACGTGCCCGTGCCGTTCAGCACCGCGACCGGGACATCGGGCGCCAGGGTCGGCGGCGCCGTCGCCACGGGGGTCTGCGTGGGGACCGGCTGACCCCCGCCGAAGTCGAGCCGGTCGTTGTAGATGCTCACCGCGGCGATGCCCGCACCGGCCAGCACGACCGTGGCGAGGGCGGCCCAGCCGAACGCGATCCACCGGGCGCCACGGCGGGCGGGGGCACGGTGCGCGCCGACGCGCTCGATGCCGTGCGGGATCGAATCGAACCGGTCTCGGGGGAACTTCTGCGTCATGGATCCTGCCGGGGTCGTGGTCGGCCCGTCTCGATCGCCGCGCCGGTGGGGATGGCGCGTTCGGCCCGGGCCGCCGCCCGCGCCGCGCGCTGCCGCTGCAGGCGCTTCACGAGCATGGGATCGTGCCGCAGGGCGGCGGGGTCGTCGACGAGTTCGGCGAGCAACCGGTAGTACCGGGCCGGCGAGAGATCCAGTTCGTCGCGGATCGCATCGGCCTTCCGCGCCGGATCGCGCCACGCGCGCGCCTCGAAGGCGAGGATGCGCCGACGTCGCTCGTCGAGTCCGTCCGTGCTCCGGTGCGTGGTCGCGGAGTCGGGGTCCGGCCTGCCTGCGGCGTCCATCGCACCTCCTCGTCGGTCTCGGTCGGCGGTCGCCCGCTCGTCTGACGACATCCTAGAGAGCGGATGCCGCGCACCCGCCGCACTCGGGCGGAGCGCCGTCACGGAACACGCGTCGAGCGTCATGCGTTGCACCGCACGTCGCCGGAACTGCGACGATGGGATGACCGCACACGACGAGGAGACCGCATGCCGTACGAGGTGGAGAAGTCCGAGGAGCAGTGGCGAGAGGAGCTCGGCGACGAGCGCTACGCCGTGCTCCGCGGTGCCGGGACCGAGCGCGCGTGGACCGGCGAGCTGCTCGACGAGGAACGCGCCGGCGTCTACGCGTGCGGCGCGTGCGGCGCCGAGCTGTTCAAGAGCGGCACGAAGTTCGACTCCGGATGCGGCTGGCCCAGCTTCTACGAGTCGGTCCGGCCCGAGGCGGTCGAGCTCCTCGAGGACACCTCGCTCGGCATGGTGCGCACCGAGGTCCGCTGCGCGCGCTGCGGCTCGCACCTCGGCCACGTCTTCCCCGACGGCTTCGGCACGCCCACCGGCGACCGCTACTGCATGAACTCGATCGCCCTCGACTTCACGCCCGAGTCCTGAGCGTGGCATCCGTGCGCGAGGCGGCCCTCGCCCGCCGGTCGTGGCCCGAGGTGACGGATGCCGCACCCGGCGACGACGAGCTCCGCGACCTGCTCGAAGCGGCCGGGCGGGTCGCCGACCACGCGTCGCTCGCCCCGTGGCGCGTGATCGCCGTGCGCGGCGACGCCCGCGCCCGCGTGGGCCGGGCGCTCGCGGCCGCCGCCGGCGCCGAGGGAGCCGCGGCCGAGAAGCTCGCGGCGAAGCCGCTGCGCGCCCCGCTGCTCCTCGCGATCGTCGCCTGCACGAGGCCGCATCCGAAGGTCCCCGAGTGGGAGCAGGACGCCGCGGCGGCCGGGGTCGCCCACCTGCTCTCGCTCCTGCTCGACGAGGCCGGGTGGGGCGTGATGTGGCGGACGGGGCCGCTCACGCGGCATCCGCTCGTCGCCGACGCGCACCACCTCGCCCCGGGCGAGCACCTGCTGGGGTGGCTCTACGTCGGCGGCCGGCCGGAACGCGTCCGCCCGGAGCGGCGAGTCGGCCCCGACGTGGCCCAGCGGTTCAGCTCGTTGGCCTGACCGCCGCGGTCGACCCGGTGACCGGCTCGGGCTCCGGCGGCGCCGCGTGCTTCGCGCGCCCCCAGCGGATGCTCGCCAGTGCGACCGCAACGAGCGCCAGCACCGTGCCGCCGACCGTGGCCAGCCCGACGGGGCGGCCGGTGGCCGGCAGGAGCAGGTCGAGCGCGAGCGCCGCCGTCAGCTGCCCGGCCACGAGCCCCAGCGCGAGCAGCAGCACCCCCACGCGGCGCACCAGCACGGCCTGCGCGGCGATGAACACGCAGCCGATCGCGCCGCCCGTGTAGAGCCACCAGTCGGCGGGCATGCGATCGGGCCAGCCGACGGATGCCGCATGCACGAGCATCACGCCGACGAGCACCGCCGTGCCCACCGCGAAGTTGGCGACGGTCGCGGCGAGCGCGCTCGCCGATGCGGTGCGGACCCGCCCGTTCATCGCCTGCTGCCAGGAGGCGCCGATGCCGGCCGTGAACGGCAGGAGCATGACCCACAGCGGGACCGACGCGGACACCTGCGCGGAGACCGCCCACCCCACCGCCGCGAGGGCGAGCACGGCGCCCGCGACGCGCGCGATCGACAGGGGCCGACGCCCGCCGGGACCGATGCCGATCACATCGAACACGACCCCGCCGAGCGTCTGCCCGGCGACGATCCCGATCGTGAACAGGGCGACGCCGAGGACGCCGACGGCGATGCCCTGGGTCGCGACGAACCAGGCGCCCGCGACGCCGCCGAGCAGCATCCACCACGGCACTGCGCCGGCGCGGAAGGCGACGCCGAGGCGAACGAGCCCGCGGCGTCCCCCGGGCCACGCCGCCGCGAGCACCAGGAGGAGCACGAGGCCGGACCCGAACGAGATCACCGCGGCGACGGAGTAGTCGTCGAGGGCGCGCGCCAGCTGCCCGTTCACCCGGGACTGCAGCGCCACGAGGCCGCCGGACACCACGGTGAGGGCGATGGCGACCCACATCGGCACCCGCGAATCGGCCGCGTGCGCGTGCGGGGGCGAATGGTGCGGATGACTCGCCGCGCCGCCCGCTGCGGGCTGCGACGACGGGGCGGGTGTGCTCGACATGGAGCCGGCTACGGGACTCGAACCCGTAACCACCGCTTTACAAGAGCGGTGCGCTACCAATTGCGCCAAGCCGGCGTGACTCCCCCACATCCTACCGATCGCGCGGCGCGAGCGGACGACGACGGCCCGGCCCCGCGATGGGACCGGGCCGTCGGCACGACCGGGACGGCGCTCAGCCGGCGGGGGTCGGGGTGGGCGTCGGCGTCGGCGTGCCGTTGGACTCCGAGTAGCTCTGGCCGGCCGCCTGCAGCACGAACGCGCGGAACTCGGCCGGGTCCTCGAGCGAGCCGACGTACTGCTTGCCGTTCACCAGCACCGTCGGCGTGCCCTTGACGGACTCGAGCTCGGAGTTCGGGATCGGCTGGGTCAGCGCCCGGTTGGTGGCATCCTCGACCCAGCCCTTGAACCGCGTCTCGTCGATGCACTCGTCGACCGACGAGGACGCGCCGGCCTCGGCGGCGAGCGCCTTGATCTCGTCGTTCGAGAGGCCGGCCGAGAGCTCCTCCGGCTGGTTCTCGAACATGAGCGCGTTGAAGTCGAAGAACGCCTCGGGCGACCGGTCGGCCACGCACGCCGCGGCGTTGGCGGCGCGGAGCGAGTACTGGGTGCCGGCGGACTTGTTCGTGAGGATGGCGATCGGGTGCACCTCGAGCGTCGCGGCGCCCTGCTCGACCATCGTGCGCATCGACTCGGAGTTCGTCTGCTCGAACTGGCCGCAGTAGGGGCAGAGGTAGTCGACGTAGACCACGATGTTCGCGACCGTGCCGCTGTCGTCGGGCTCGCTCGGCGTCGGCTCGCCGTTCGCGGGGATCGCGCGGGTCGAGACCGGCTCGATGCCGCTCTCGCCGCCGACGAGCAGGATGCCGTCGCTGGCCATGTTCTGCGGACCGGGACCCTCGGGACGGACGCTGTTGAAGATCATCGTGCCGATGAGCGCCGCGATGGCGAGCACCACCACGATCACGCCGCCCTGGATCAGGAACTTCTTGCGGCGGTCCTTCCGCCGCTGCTCCTCGCGCAGCAGGCGGGCCTTCTCACGGGCCGCCTCGCGTCGCTCGTTGCGGCTGGGGCGCGGCTGGATGGATCCAGTGCTCATCGATGGTCAACTCCGGGTCAGCTGTGGGGGCGCGCGGGAATGCAGGCGCACGCACCGAAGAGTGTAGGAGCGGACACTGTGAATCGCCCAAACGGCGCCCGAGCGCCGGCTGGTCGCGGCATCCGCGGGGCATGGTTCGCCCGCTGCGGCCACCGACGCGGATGCGGCGATGCGGAGCTCGCATGACATACTGAGGGAGCGTCGACACCGATGTCGGCGTTTCCATTCACTACGGATCGTCCGGCACGTACCTGCCGGTGAAGGAGAACAGAACCATGGCGTCAGTCACGTTCGACAAGGCCACCCGCCTCTATCCCGGTGGCACCCGTCCCGCCGTCGACCAGCTCGACCTCGAGATCGCAGACGGGGAGTTCCTCGTCCTGGTCGGCCCCTCCGGCTGCGGCAAGTCCACGTCGCTCCGCATGCTCGCGGGCCTCGAAGAGGTCAACGACGGCAACATCTTCATCGGCGACCGCAACGTCACCGACGTGCCGCCGAAGGACCGTGACATCGCGATGGTCTTCCAGAACTACGCGCTGTACCCGCACATGACCGTCGCCGAGAACATGGGCTTCGCGCTCAAGATCGCCGGCGTCGGCAAGGAGGAGCGGGCCGCGCGCGTCCTCGAGGCCGCCAAGCTGCTCGACCTCGAGCCGTACCTGAACCGCAAGCCGAAGGCGCTCTCGGGCGGCCAGCGGCAGCGCGTCGCCATGGGCCGCGCGATCGTGCGCCAGCCGCAGGTGTTCCTCATGGACGAGCCGCTGTCGAACCTCGACGCCAAGCTCCGCGTCCAGACCCGCACCCAGATCGCCTCGCTCCAGCGCCGCCTCGGCGTCACCACGGTCTACGTCACGCACGACCAGACCGAGGCCCTCACCATGGGCGACCGCATCGCCGTGCTGAAGGACGGCGTCCTCCAGCAGGTGGGCACGCCGCGAGAGCTGTACGAGCGGCCGAACAACGTCTTCGTCGCGGGCTTCATCGGCTCGCCGGCGATGAACCTGTTCCACGCCGACGTGGTCGAGGGCGGCATCAAGTTCGGCACCGCGACCATCGACGTCGAGCGCGACGCGCTCGCGTCGGCGTCCGGCCCCGTCGTCACGGTCGGCGTCCGCCCCGAGGACATCGTCGTGTCGAACACGCAGGGCGAGGGCCTCGAGGTCGTCGTCGACCTCGTCGAGGAGCTCGGCGCCGACGGCTACCTCTACGGCCACTCGACCATCGAGGGCAAGCGCACCGACATCGTCGCGCGCGTCGACGGCCGCGTCCACCCGTTCGCGGGCGACACCGTCTACCTCATGCCGACCCCCAAGCACGTCCACGTGTTCGACGCCGAGTCGGGCGCGCGTCTCATCCAGGAGCCGGTGGCGAGCTGATCTCCGCGATACTGCGACCGCGATGCCGGTCGGGCTCCGGCCCGGCCGGCATCGTCGTTCCCGGGTACGCTTGGGCCTGATGAGCGGCACACTCTCGATCACGTCGGCGATGACCGACCCCGCCCTGCTCGACCTCCCGTGGGACCTCCCGCTCGAGGCGTGGCCGAGCGAGACCATCGCGGCGCTCCCGAAGGGCATCTCGCGGCACCTGGTCCGCTTCGCGCACCTGAGCGGCCACGTCGTGGCCATCAAGGAGACCACGGCCGAGATGGCCAAGGGCGAGTACGAGATGCTGCGCACCCTGCAGCGGCTCGAGATCCCCTGCGTCGACCCCGTCGCGGTCATCACGAACCGAACGGATGCCGACGGCGAGGAACTCGCGCCGGTGCTCGTCACCCGGCACCTGCGCTTCTCGCTGCCGTACCGGGCGCTGTTCTCGCAGACCCTCCGCCCCGACACCGCGACCCGCCTCGTCGACGCGCTCGCGGTCCTGCTCGTGCGCCTGCACATCGTCGGGTTCTTCTGGGGCGACGTGTCGCTGTCGAACACGCTGTTCCGTCGCGACGCCGGGGCGTTCGCCGCGTACCTCGTCGACGCCGAGACGGGCAAGCTCTACGAGGGTGGCCTGTCGAACGGCCAGCGCGAGAACGACCTCGAGATCGCGCGCGTGAACATCGCCGGCGAACTGCTCGACCTCGAGGCGGGCGGCCGTGTCGCCGACGAGCTCGACCCGGTCAACATCTCGAACGGCATCGTCGACGCCTACCGCAGCCTCTGGACCGAGCTGACCGGCTCGGAGTCGTTCGGGCTCGCCGAACGGTGGCGGATCAACGAGCGCGTCAACCGACTCAACGAACTCGGGTTCGACATCGAGGAACTCGCGATCCGCACCGACGAGGCCGGTACGACGCTGCGCATCCAGCCGAAGGTCGTCGACGCGGGCCACCACCAGCGCCGGCTGCTCCGCCTCACGGGGCTCGACGCGGGCGAGAACCAGGCCAGGCGCCTGCTGAACGACCTCGACTCCTATCGCGCCGCGTACAACAAGCAGGACCAGGACGAGGAGATGGTCGCGCACGAGTGGCAGATGCGCGTGTTCGAGCCCGTCGTCCGAGCCGTCCCGCAGGAGCTCCGCGGCAAGCTCGAGCCCGCCGAGGTGTTCCACGAGCTGCTCGAGCACCGGTGGTACATGGCGCAGCAGCAGGGTCACGACATCCCGCTGGCCGAGGCGCTCACCGCCTACATCAACGACGTGCTGCGGCATCGTCGCGACGAGGCCACGGTGATCGGCCCGCCGACCGAGGCGATCACGACCGCGCTGCCGGCCGTCGGCCCGGACACCGCCGAGCTGGCCGTGCACGATCCCGACGACGAGGGCGACTGGCGCCTCAAGGTCTGAATCGCCCGGTGGTCGAGTAGGACCCGGCCCGTACCGAGGTGGCGCTACTCGGCGCGCAGCTTCGCGATCTCGTAGAGCGTGACGGATGCCGCGATGCCGGCGTTCAGGGACTCGGTGGCCGCAGAGATCGGGATCGACACGATCGCGTCGCACGTCTCGGTGACCAACCGCGACAGCCCCTTGCCCTCGGACCCGACGACGACCACGATCGGCCGGTCGGCGAAGTCGAGGCCGGGCAGCGACACGTCGCCGTCCCCGTCGAGACCGAGCACGAACACGCCGCGCTCCTTCAACGCCTTGAGCGTCTGCGTCAGGTTCGGCGCCATCGCCACGGGGACCCGAGCCGCCGCACCGGCGGAGGTCTTCCACGCCGCGGCCGTCACCCCGACCGACCGGCGCTGGGGCACGATCACGCCCTGCCCGCCGAACGCGGCCGTCGAGCGGATGATGGCACCGAGGTTGCGCGGGTCGGTGACGCCGTCGAGCGCCACGAGCAGCGGCGTCTCGTCGTCGGCGAGCACCTCGTCGAGCAGGTCGATCGGGTGCGCGTACTCGTACGGCGGCACCTTCAGGGCGAGGCCCTGGTGCACCCCGCCCTCGCCCGCGAGCCGGTCGAGCTCGGGCCGCATGACCTCGAGGATCGGGATGCCGCGGTTGGTCGCGATCTTCACGGCCTCCTTCACGCGGTCGTCCATCTCGATGCGTGCGGCGACGTAGAGCGTGGTGGCGGGGATGCGGGTGCGCAGCGCCTCCACGACGGCGTTGCGGCCGGTCACGATCTCCGACTCGTCACCCGACTTCGACCGACGGGCGGCACCCGATGCGCCACGAGGGGCGCCGGCGCGCTGCGGCGTGCGGCCGCCCGACTTCTCCGCGGCGCGCTCGGCTGCGGCCTTGCGCTTGTAGGCCTTGTGGTACGGCCGATCCTCGGCCTTGGGGGTCGGGCCCTTGCCTTCGAGCGCCTTGCGGCTGTGGCCGCCGGTCCCGACCTTCTGGCCCTTGCCCTTCTTGCGCACGGCTCCCGCGCGAGGCTTTCCGCTGCTGCCCTTCATGAGGTGAGGCTCCAATGCGTTCCGGTCTGGCTGTCTTCGATGGTGATGCCGGCGCCCGCGAGTTCGGCGCGGATGCGGTCGGCGGTGGCCCAGTCCTTCGCATCGCGCGCCGCGCGACGGTCGTCGACGAGCCGGGTGACGAGGGCGTCGAGCGCGGATGCCGCAGGCCCGGCATCCGTCGCCCAGGCCGCGTCGGCCGGGTCGATGCCGAGCACGCGCACCATGGCGTGCACCTGCCCGCGACGCTCGGCGGCGACCGGCAGGTCCTCGTCGTCGAGGGCCTGGTTGCCGGCCCGGACGGTCTCGTGCAGCACGGCGAGCGCCTGCGGCACGCCGAGGTCGTCGTTCATGGCCTCGGCGAAGGCGGCCGGCCACGTCGCATCCGTGCCGGTCTCGGCGTGGCGCGTGCCGGCGAGCCGGCGGTCGACGCGAGCGAGGAAGGTGTTGATGCGGTCGACGGCGGCCTCGGCCTCGGCGAGGGCCTCGGGCGAGTAGTCGAGGGTCGATCGGTAGTGCGCCTGGCCGAGGTAGTACCGCACGGCGAGCGGGGAGGCGAGCTCGAGCAGTTCGTCGGCGTAGACGGAGTTGCCGAGCGACTTCGACATCTTCTGGCCGCCGACGTTCACGAGGCCGTTGTGCACCCAGTACCGGGCGAAGCGCTGGCCGTCGGCGCCGGACTGCGCGAGTTCGTTCTCGTGGTGCGGGAACCGCAGGTCGAGCCCGCCGCCGTGGATGTCGAACTCGGTGCCGAGGTAGCGCGCCGCCATCGCCGAGCACTCGATGTGCCAGCCCGGGCGCCCGTGTCCCCACGGCGCGTCCCATCCGGCCGAGGCGGGCTCGGTGTCCTTGCGGCCCTTCCAGAGCGCGAAGTCGCGCGGGTCGCGCTTGCCGCGCGGGTCGGCGTCGGCCGCGGCCTCCATGTGGTCGCGGGACTGCCTGGTGAGCTCGCCGTAGGCGGGCCACGTGGCCGTGTCGAAGTAGACGTCGCCCGACCCGTCGGCGGCGACGTAGGCGTGCCCGCCCTCGATGAGGCGCGCGATGAGCTCCTGCATCTGCTGCACGCTCGCCGTGGCGCGCGGCTCGTACGTGGGCGGGAGGATGCCGAGCGCGTTGTAGGCGGCGGTGAACTCGAGCTCGACTCGGTAGGCGAGCGACCACCACTGGTCGCCGATGCCCTCGTCGGCCGCGGCGTTCAGGATCTTGTCGTCGATGTCGGTGACGTTGCGGATGAAGGTGACCCGGTCGCCCCGCGCCGTGAACCACCGGCGCATGAGGTCGTAGACGAGCGCGCTCCGCAGGTGCCCGATGTGCGGGCTCGACTGCACGGTCGGGCCGCAGACGTACATGCCGACGTGTCCCTCGGTGAGGGGCACGAAGTCACGCAGGGCCTGGGCCTTCGAGTCGAAGAGTCGCACGGTCACCCCGCAAGCCTACCGGCGGGCCCGCTGCGAGACGGATGCGACGGATGCCGCGGTTCAGCGCTTTCGCGGATCACCGCTGCGGCCCCAGGTGCGAGGTGGCCGCGAGCCGCGAAGGGCCTTCAGGCCGAGCCAAGCGAACACCGCCGCGAAACCTCCATTCACGAGGACGGACATCCAGAGGGGCCCCTCGCCGAAGCGCGTGAGCGGGACGGTCGCGGCGAGGTCGCCGCGGACGTCGATCCCCGACTGGATCACCACGAACAGCAGCAGCGCGGAAATCAGCAGCGGACCGACTGCGAGGAGGACATCGAAGCGTCGATTCATGCCTGACCCGGGCCGGGCACGATGAGGGCGGTGGCGATCGCCGTGACGCCCTCTCCGCGGCCGGTGAAGCCGAGGCCGTCGGTCGTGGTGGCGGTGACGCCGACCGGCGCGCCGACGACGCGCGTGAGGAGCGCCTCGGCCTCGGCGCGGCGCGGCGCGAGCTTCGGGCGGTTGCCGACGACCTGCACCGAGACGTTGCCGACACGGAATCCGGCGTCGGCGAGGCGTCGAACGGTCTCGGCCAGGAAGACCTCGCCGTGCGCCCCGGAGAACCGCGGGTCGGCGGTGCCGAACATGCCGCCGATGTCGCCGAGGCCCGCGGCGGCGAGCAGCGCGTCGCAGATCGCGTGCGCGACCGCGTCGCCGTCGGAGTGGCCGGAGAGGCCCCGCTCCCCCGGCCAGTTCAGTCCGGCGAGCCAGAGCGGCGTCCCGGCGTCGTCGGCGAAGGCGTGGACGTCGATGCCCGTGCCGACGCGCGGCACGACGACGGACGCAGCACCGGCGGGCGTCGTGATGGCGGCCGCGGTATCCGCGCGCTCGGCCACGAGCTGCTCGGCCCGGTGCAGGTCGGCCGGGACCGTGATCTTGAAGGCCCGCGCATCACCCGGGACGATGTCGATCGGCATGCCGACGGACTCGACGAGGGCCGCATCGTCGGTGTGCTCGCCGTGCGCCCGCGAGTAGGCGTGCTCGAGCGCCGACCGTGGGAATCCCTGCGGCGTCTGCATGGCCGCGAGTTCGGACCGGTCGACGGTCGCGACGATCCGGCCCCGCGCGTCGACTCGCTTGATCGTGTCGATCACCGGCAGGCCGGGCACGACGCCGTGTCCCCGCGCCCGGACGGCCGCGGCGACCTCGTCGAACACGATCGACGGCGTGAGCGGCCGCGCCGCGTCGTGCACGAGCACGGTCTCGATGACGTGCGGCAGTGCGCCGATGCCGCGGGAGACCGACTCCTGGCGGGTCTCGCCGCCGGCGACGACGTCGAAGGCGACGGATGCCCCTCCGGCCCGGGCCGCGACGATCGCCCGCGCCTCCTCGACGCGCTCGTCCGGCGCGACGACGACCAGGTACGGGGCGTCGCTCATGCCGAGCACGGCATCCAACGCGACACCGAG
This sequence comes from Agromyces indicus, assembly GCF_031432295.1. Classification (NCBI taxonomy): domain Bacteria; kingdom Bacillati; phylum Actinomycetota; class Actinomycetes; order Micrococcales; family Microbacteriaceae; genus Agromyces; species Agromyces indicus. The sequence continues at coordinate 66,921 of NZ_JAVKGS010000003.1, forward strand.
GACCGTGTCGTCGCCGAGCGGCACGAACGCCTTCGGCTCGGGGCGACCCAGGCGCGTGCCGCTGCCCGCGGCGACGACGATGACGGCGACGGTCGAATCGTTCACGAATCGAGCGTATCGCCGCCCGGACGACGATCGCCGCCCTGCGCTGGTGCGCGGGCGGCGATCGTACGGGAGCCGGGCTCGGGCTCGGGCTAGGAGGCGAGGACCTCGTCGAGGACGGTCGACGCCTGCTCCTCGTCGGTCTTCTCGGCCAGCGCGAGCTCCGAGATCAGGATCTGTCGAGCCTTCGCCAGCATCCGCTTCTCGCCCGCGGACAGGCCGCGGTCCTGGTCGCGGCGCCACAGGTCGCGCACGACTTCGGAGACCTTGATCACGTCGCCGGAGGCGAGCTTCTCGAGGTTCGCCTTGTAGCGGCGCGACCAGTTGGTCGGCTCTTCGGTGAAGGGCGCTCGAAGCACCTCGAAGACCTTGTCGAGGCCTTCCTTGCCGATCACGTCACGAACGCCGACCAGGTCGACGTTCTCGGCGGGCACCTCGATGACGAGGTCGCCCTGCGTGACGTTCAGCTTGAGGTAGAGCTTCTCTTCGCCCTTGATGATGCGTTTCTTGACTTCGACGATCGTCGCGGCTCCGTGGTGCGGGTAGACAACGGTCTCGCCAACCTCAAACAGCATGAATAGACGTCCTTTCGGCAACTTTCAGGATATCACACCGAGGTAGTGCTAGGGTTCCGCCTCCACGCCCGAAGCCCCTGCGCCCGTAGGCTAGACTCATCGAAGTCCCCTGCGCGCGGTTGCCTGCATCCGCGCGCACGCATGTCTCGTTGGAGGTTCTGTGAAGGCGCGTCTCGCGGCATCCGCTGCCCTGGCTCTCGGCATCGCCATCGGCGGAACCGGCTGCGGCATGGTCACCTACCAGGCGACCACGGAGCGGTACGACCCCAGCGACGGCGTCTCGGCCGAGGTCGGTTCGCTCGCGGTGCGCAACATCCTCATCATCAGCGAGGACGGCGACGAGGGCAGCATGACCCTCTCCGTCTCCAACTCCGGGTCGGAGGACGCGACGCTCGAGCTCCAGGTCGGCAGCGAGACCGTCGAGGTCGACGTCGACGCCGGCCAGACCGTCGCCCCGGGCGCCGGCGACGAGGAGCCCCTGCTCATCGAGGGCCTCGACGCCGAGGTCGGCGGGCTCGTCCCCGTGTTCGTCACCACCGACGGGGCCGAGGGCCGCGAGATCTCCGTGCCCGTCCTTGACGGCCGCCTCCCCGAGTACGAAGACCTGGTGCCGTAACCCGAACCACCACGACCGATCGAGCGGATGCCGCAGCGCGAGCGCGCGGCATCCGCTTCGTCGTCTCAGGCCTCGAACCGGTAGCCCAGGCCCCGGACGGTGACCAGTTGCACCGGCTCCGAGGGCGTGACCTCGATCTTCGAGCGGATGCGCTTGATGTGCACGTCGAGCGTCTTGGTGTCGCCGAAGTAGTCGCTTCCCCAGACGCGGTCGATGAGCTGGCCGCGCGTGAGCACGCGACCGGCGTTGCGCATGAGCAGCTCGAGCAGTTCGAACTCCTTCAGCGGCATCGCCACCGTCTCGCCGTCGACCTCGACGGTGTGGCGGTCCACGTCCATCCGGACGCGGCCGCCGGTGATGATCGCGTCGTCGACGTCCTCCGGTTCGATCCGTCGACGCAGCACCGCCCGGATGCGGGCGAGCAGCTCGCGGGTCGAGTACGGCTTCGTGACGTAGTCGTCGGCGCCGAGCTCGAGGCCGACGACGATGTCGACCTCGGAGTCCTTCGCGGTCAGCATGATGATGGGCACCTGCGAGCGCTGGCGGATCTCGCGGCACACCTCGGTGCCGGGCAACCCGGGCAGCATGAGGTCGAGGAGCACGAGGTCGGCTCCCGCGCGGTCGAAGGCCGCGACGGCCGCGGGTCCGTCAGCGGCGACCTCCACCTCGTACCCCTCGCGCTCGAGCAGGAAGCTCAACGGTTCGCTCAGCGCGATCTCGTCCTCGACGAGCAGGATGCGGGTCACGTGCGGTCTCCTCGGGAAGGGGCCGCGGCCGGCAGGGCCGCGGCGATGCGATCGGGGGTCTCGGACGATTGGCCGCGCCCCGTGGTGGCGGTCGCGGAGCCGTCGCCCTGACCGTCGACGACGGTCTCGGCGGCGGTGTCCTCGGGCTCGGGCGGGGATACGGGCGGCTCGGCGAGCGGCAGTCGGATGGTGAAGGTCGAGCCGCGCCCCGGCTGCGACCACACGCGGACGTCGCCGCCGTGGTTCTGCACCGTGTGCTTGACGATGCTGAGGCCGAGGCCCGACCCGCCCGTGTTGCGGGAGCGGGCCTGGTCGACCCGGTAGAACCGCTCGAACACCCGGTCCTGATCCTCGGGGGCGATGCCGATGCCCTGGTCGGCCACGGCGATCTCCACCGCATCGTCGTCGACCGTGACGCCGACGCCCACGCGCCCGCCCTCGCTCGAGTACGCGAGCGCGTTCGCGATGAGGTTGTGCACCGCGACGACCATGAGCGCCTCGTCGCCGTAGACCTTCGCCTTCGACTTCGCGCGGAGCCGGACCTCGATCCCCTTGGCCGCGGCGACGACGCGGTTCTGGTCGACGGCGGCGGCGACGATGCGGTCGACGTCGAGCAGCTCGTCGCGGCGCAGGGCATCGCGGGCCTGCAGGCGGGACAGCTCGATCACCTCGCTCGTGATGTGCCCGAGGCGCGTCGACTCGACCGCGAGGCGATCGGCGAAGCGGCGCACCCGTTCCGGCTCGTCGGCGGCCTGGTCCAGCGCCTCGGCGAGCAGGCTCACCGAGGCGATCGGGGTCTTGAGCTCGTGGCTGATGTTCGCGATGAAGTCGCGACGCACCTCGTCGAGTCGCCGGGCCTCGGTCCGGTCGTCGGCGAGGAGCAGGACGAAGCGCGTGCCGAGCCGGGCGACCCGCACGTCGACCTGCATGGTGGCATCGCTGAAGGGACCGCGCGCGAGCACGAGCTCGGTCGCCACGGGGTCGCCCGTGCGGCGGACGGCGGCGACGAGGTCGATGAGCTCCTGGTGGGCGAGCATCTGGTTGCGCACCAGGCCCATCGCGAGCGCGCCCGGCGAGGCGCGGAGCACGTTGTTCGACGGGTCGAGCACGACGCCCGCCGACTCGAGCACGTCGAGCACCTGGTCGACGCCGTCGGGGATGGTGGGCGCGACGACGCGCGCAGCGCTCTGCCCACGCCGTTCGGCGATGTGCAGCACGACGGTGAAGCCGGCCCCGATGAGCACGCCGAACGCGAGCGCGGCGAGCACGGACCAGGTGGAGTCCATGGGACCAACGATAACCACCGCCCGGGCCCGTCACGTCCGGGATGCCGGTGGACGAGGGTAGGTTAGGGAGTGTTCAGGAACGCGGCACCTGCCGTTCACCTGCACCGGGGAGGATGTCGCGGGTCGGCCGGCTGCCGGCTGCTCGCGCGTGCCCGACGCGCGAGCCGAGACCGAAGGGGTCGAATTACATGCGTGAGGTGTTCCAGCAGGAACTGCGGGAGGTCCAGGACGGCCTGGTCGAGATCGCGACGCTCGTCGCCGAGGCCATCGAGAAGGCCACGCGCGCCTTCAACGAGTCGAACGTGAGCCTTGCCGAGGAGGTCATCGCCGACGACCACCTCATCGACCAGCGAGCCCAGGCGCTCGACGAGCTCGCCATCACGATCCTCGCCCGCCAGCAGCCCGTCGCACGCGACCTCCGCATCGTCGTGAGCGCGCTGCGCATCTCGGCGTCGCTCGAGCGCATGGGCGACATGGCGACGCACATCTCGCAGCTCGCGCGCTACCGCTTCCCCGACAAGGTGGTGCCGAAGAGCCTGCGCCCCACGTTCGCCGAGATGGGCACGCTCGACGTCGAGATCGCGCGGCGACTCGTCGAGCTGCTCCGCAACGAGGACGTCCGCCTCGCCGAAGAGATCCGCAACGAGGACGACAAGGTCGACGCCCTCCACCTCTCGGTGTTCGACAAGGTCCTCGGCGAGACCTGGAAGGGCGAGGCGGTCGACACGGTCGACGCGACGCTCGCCAGCCGGTACCACGAGCGGTTCGCCGACCACGCGGTGTCCATCGCCAAGAAGGTCCAGTACCTCGCCACGGGCGACTGGGTGCCCGACCCCGTCTGACCACCTCGCGCCGGGAGGCGCGACGGCGAAGGGCCGAGCGGATGCGACATCCGCTCGGCCCTTCGCTCGTGTCGGGGCGTCGACCCTACTTCTTGCCCTGCGCGGCCACCGCCGCGGCGCCGGCCGCCGCCGCCTCGGGGTCGAGGTACTCGGCGGGCTTGGTCGGCATGAAGTCGTCGCCGAGCTCGTAGACCAGCGGGATGCCCGTGGGGATGTTCAGCTCGGCGATGTCGGCGTCGGAGATGCCGTCGAGGTGCTTCACGAGCGCGCGCAGCGAGTTGCCGTGCGCGGTCACGAGGACCGTCTTGCCGTCCTTCAGGTCGGGGATGATGTCGGTCTCCCAGTACGGGAGCATGCGCGCGATGACGTCCTTCAGGCACTCGGTGCGCGGCATCTCGTCGTCCGAGAGGTTCGCGTAGCGGGGGTCGCCGACCTGCGACCACTCGCCGTCGTCGTCGATGGGCGGCGGCGGGGTGTCGAACGAGCGACGCCACAGCATGAACTGGTCCTGGCCGTACTTCCCGAGGGTCTCGGCCTTGTCGAGGCCCTGCAGCGCACCGTAGTGGCGCTCGTTGAGGCGCCACGACCGGCGGACGTCGATCCAGAGCCGGTCGGCCTCCTCGAGGGCGAGGTTCGCGGTCTGGATGGCGCGCGTGAGCACCGAGGTGTGCAGCACGTCGGGCAGCACGCCCTTCTCGACGAGCAGCTCGCCGGCGCGGCGCGCCTCGGCGCTGCCGAGTTCGCTGAGCCGCACGTCGACCCAGCCGGTGAACAGGTTCTTCTGGTTCCAGTCGCTCTGGCCGTGGCGCAGCAGCACGAGGGTGTAGACCATGAGCCCCAGCCTACCGGCGCGGCATCCCGCCGCCATTCCCGCGGTCGCCGCGTGACGGATGCTGCGCAGCGGAGCCGCACGCCCGCGCACGCCTGCGAGACTGGGAGCATGCCGGTCGGATCCATCACGCGGGGGACGACGAACACGAATCGCCTCCGCCGCGTCGACCGGTGGATCGCCGACCAGCCGGAGTTGCGCCGCGCGGCCGATCCGCTCGTCGTCGACCTGGGCTTCGGCGCGAGCGGCGTCACGGCCTTCGAGCTCGCGACGCGGCTGCGACGCACGCGCCCCGACGTGCGCGTGCTCGGCCTCGAGATCGACCCCGGGCGCGTGCGCACCGCCGAGGCGCAACTCGCCGACGTGCGGGCGGCCCGAACCCACTTCGCCGCGGACCTGCCGGTCTCCTTCGGGCTCGGCGGCTTCGAGGTACCCGTGCGCAGCGGCGGCTCCCCCGCCGTGATCCGAGCGTTCAACGTGCTGCGCCAGTACGACGAGTCCGACGTGGCCGGCGCCTGGGCGCGCATGCGCGAACGGCTCGCGCCCGGCGGGCTGCTCGTCGAGGGCACCTGCGACGAACTCGGTCGCATCGCGGCGTGGGCGGGGGTGACGGATGCCGGCCCGCGCACCTTCACGATCAGCCTGCGCCTGCGCGACCTCGACGCGCCGTCCGTGGTCGCCGAGCGCCTGCCCAAGGCGCTCATCCACCGGAACGTGCCCGGCGAGCGCGTGCACGACCTCCTCGTCGCGCTCGACCGCGGATGGCGCGTCCACGCGCCGCTGTCCGTCTACGGCCCCTCGCAGCGGTGGATCGCGGTGGCGCGCGGACTCCGCGACGAGGGGTGGCCCGTGCTCGGCGGGGTGCGCCGCTGGCGACTCGGCGAGCTCACGCTCGCGTGGGGCGCGGTCGCGCCGGGCGCGGCGGCATCCGCTCGCTGAACGCCGGCCCAACCGGGTGCCGCACCACCGGGTGCCGCACCATCGGGTGCCCGCCTAGGGGCGGACGCCGAGCCTCGGCAGGCGGGGCACGTCGACCGCGGCCCCCGCGCCGGCCGGGACGATCTCGACCTGCGCGGCCGCCACGTCGATGCCATGGCTCTCGACGATGAGCTCGAGCTGCGGGGGCACCGCGCGCTTGACCACCGCCAGGGCGATCGGACCGAGTTCGTGGTGCATGGCGGCCGAGGTGATGTGGCCGACGACCCGGCGCTCGGGCTCCTCACCGGGCGCGGGCTCCGGCCGGACCTTGACGCCGACGACCTCGTCGCCGGCCTTCGGCAGGACGGTGTCGCTGCCGTCGAGGTGCAGCATGACGAGCCGACGCGGCGGGCGGCCGAGGTTCACGACCTTCGCCACGGTCTCCTGGCCGCGGTAGCAGCCCTTGTGCAGGTCGACCGCGCTGCGGAGCCAGTCGAGCTCGTGCGGGAGGGTCTTCTCGTCGACCTCGGTCGCGAACCGGGGACGCCACGCGGCGACGCGCAGCGCCTCGAGCGCGAGCACCCCGGCCGGCTCGGCGGCCCCCGACCGGACGGCCGCGGCGAGGCCCGCGAGCGATTCGCGCGGCACGATCACCTCGACGTACCGCCAGAATGCGCCGGGGTGCGCCGGGTCGACGCTGTAGCGGTGCCCGCCCGGGAGCTCGAGACGCCAGGGATCGGTCCAGCGCAGCGCGTCGTCGGGCAGGTCGAGCGGGAACGCGTCGCCCTCGGGCATCGCACCGACGACCGCGACCTCGGCGGAGACGTCGGCGACCTCGACGCGGAGCATGAAGCGCATGCGGTCGAGCCACGACGCCAGCGCGGGCGCGTCGTCGCGCTCGGCGACGAGCCAGGTGCGCTCGCCGTCGTCGACGACGTGCACGGCGTGCTCGACGTGGCCGGCGGCATCGAGGAAGAGCGCCTCGGCCGATTCACCCGGGCGGAGGTGGTCGAGCCGCTGGCTCGCCATCGAGTTCAGCCAGGAGAGGCGGTCGGGGCCGGTGACGGTGACGACGCCGCGGTGCGAGAGGTCGACGACCGCTCGCCCCTGCTCGAGTCGGCGCTGCTCGACCATGGGATTGCCGTAGTGACCCGCGACGCCCTCGTCCACGCCCTCGGCGGGCACCGCACCGGGAAGCGCGAGGAAGGGGGAGCCGGTCATCAGTCGACCTTCGCGAGCCGCGCCGAGGCGTGGGTACGGAGGTCCTGCCCGAGGGCGGCGATGTCCCAGGCCCAGAGCAGGTGGTTCTCGACGAGGCCGTACAGGCGGGTGGCGGCCGCGTACTCCTTCGCGCCGGCGGCGCGCATCACCGCGTCGGTCGCGAGGTCGATGCGGGGGCCCTTGACCTGCCCGAGGTAGAGCTCGCTGACCCCGCCGGGGTGCACGACCGAGACCTCCAGGTCGAACCCTCCGGCAGCGTTGCGCAGCGTCTCGACGGCCTCGGCGTCGGGGAACCGCGAAGGTCCGGTCGCGGGCAGGAGCGCGGGGCCGGGGTCGCCCTCGCCGAGCGGCCGGGCGAGCCGCCAGTATCCGGTCTCCGCGGCGATCGGCGTGGGCTCCGCACCCTCGTCACCCGGGAAGAGCCACGTGGACGACGTGTAGTTGAGGTAGGGGAGGCCGTCGTGGCTGAAGCTCACGCGCTGCCCGAACTCGTGCGTGACCGACTCGTCGCCGACCTTGTAGTCGATGACGCCGGAACCCTCCCACACCCCGATGAGCCAGGAGAGCGGAACGAGCTCCGGGGGGAGGTCGACCGGGAGTTCGATCACGGCCTAGCGCTGCCCCTTGAAGAGCCGGAAGACGACCACGCCGCTCACCCAGGCGATGGCGAGGCTCGCGAGCCCGAGCAGGCCGATGAAGAAGAGTTCGAGGGCGAGCAGCGAATCCATGCAGCGAGTCTACCCGCTGCTCAGAGCACGACCGGCAGCAGCGCGAGCGCGGCCACGGCGACGACCACGACGGCGCCCGCGATCGAGGCGCTCACCCGTCCGACGAACCCGTGCGGCTCGCGCGAGGCGAGCTGCAGGGCCATCGATGCGATGACGGATGCCGCGAGCACCATGCCGAGCGCCACGTAGACCGCCCCCGGCGCGTCGTCGCCGAACCACACGCGGCGCCCGGAGTACGCGGCGGCGACGACGAGCACCGAGCCCACCGCGGCGAGCGCCCACACGACGGGGATCGCCCACCGCCCCCATGCCGACGCCGGCGCCGATGCCGGGGCCGGCGGTGCCGTGTGACCGTGTGCGTCGCCCATGCCGTCCCTCGTTCCGTGGCGCCCCTTCGAGCGTCCCGTAGTATTGACCGCACCTTACTACTGGAGGGTGTGCGTGGCGCAGCTGCTGATCCTGACGCCGGCAGCCAACGATGACGTTCTCCCGGCCCTGTCTCTCCTGACCCATCGGGTGCGCGTGATCCCCGCGTCGCCCGACCAGCTCGTGCGCGCCCCCGAGTCCGATCTCGTCTTCCTCGACGCCCGCACGAACCTCGCGGGAGCCAAGGCGCTGGCGCAGATCCTGCGCACCACCGGGCTCTCGGTGCCGCTCGTCCTCGTGGTCACCGAGGGCGGCCTCACCGCGGTCACCCCGGACTGGGGCGTCGACGACGTGATCCTCGAGCACGCGGGCCCCGCCGAGATCGACGCGCGCATCCGCCTCGCCGTGGGCCGGGCGCAGGCGTCCCAGCCGGCCGAGCGCATCCAGACCTCCGGCGTCGTCATCGACGAGGCCAGCTACTCGGCGAAGGTGCACGGGCGCACCCTCGACCTCACCTACAAGGAATTCGAGCTGCTCCGCTTCCTCGCGGCGCATCCGTCGCGCGTGTTCACCCGCGAGCAGCTGCTCAGCGAAGTGTGGGGCTACGACTACTTCGGCGGCACGCGCACGGTCGACGTGCACGTGCGGCGGCTGCGCGCGAAGCTCGGCGACCTCGACTCCCTCATCGGCACCGTGCGCAACGTCGGCTACCGCTTCAACGTGCACGAGGAGGACGAGCGCGACGCCGACGTCACCATCCGGTGACACCCGCTTCACCACCCGGTCGCACCCCGGTGGCATGATGTGGGGATGACGGCCGAGACCACCCTCGACGAAGACCGCACCTCGAGCGATTTCGACGACGACTTCGAGCCGCTCGACACGGATGGCGCCCCGGAGCTCGTCTCGGAGCGCTACCTCGACCGCGAGCTCAGCTGGCTGGCGTTCAACCAGCGCGTGCTCGAACTCGCCGAGGACCCGCGCCTGCCGGTCCTCGAACGGGCCAACTTCCTCGCCATCTTCGCGACGAACCTCGACGAGTTCTTCATGGTCCGCGTCGCGGGCCTCAAGCGCCGCATCAACACGGGACTCGCCGTGCCGACGAACGTGGGGCGCACCCCGCACGAGGTGCTCACCGACATCTCCCGCAAGGCGCACGAGCTGCAGCTGCGGCACGCCGCCGCGTACCAGGAGCTCGTCAAGCCCGCCCTGGCCGATGCCGGCATCCGCATCGTCTCGTGGGAGGACCTCGACGAGGCCGAGCACGCGCACCTCCACGAGTTCTTCAGCTCGCAGATCTTCCCGGTGCTCATGCCGCTCGCCGTCGACCCTGCCCATCCCTTCCCCTACATCTCGGGACTCTCGCTGAACCTGTCGGTGCGCGTGCGCAACAGCCGCACGGGTCGGCTCGAGTTCGCCCGCGTGAAGGTGCCGCAGATGCTCCACCGGTTCGTGCGGGTCGACCCCGACGAGCCGGTCGAGGATGCGCGGTACATCGCGCTCGAGGACCTCATCTCGAACCACCTCGAGGACCTCTTCCCCGGGATGGAGATCCTCGACCACCACGTGTTCCGCGTCACCCGCAACGAGGACGTCGAGATCGAGGAGGACGAGACCGAGAACCTCATCAAGGCACTCGAGAAGGAGCTGCTCCGCCGCCGGTTCGGTCCGCCCATCCGCCTCGAGATCTCGAACGACATGGACGACGTCACGCTCGGCCTGCTCGTCCGCGAACTCGACGTCACCGAGCAGGAGGTGTACCGGCTCCCGGCCCCGCTCGACCTCGGCGGGCTGTTCGACCTCGCGCGCATCGACCGGCCGGAACTGCACTACCCCACGCACGTGCCCGCGACCAACGCCCAGCTCATGCGGTCCGAGCCGAACCTGCCCGCCGACGTCTTCGGCGCCGTCGCGCGCAAGGACATCCTCCTGCACCACCCGTACGAGTCCTTCGCGACGAGCGTGCAGGCCTTCCTCGAGCAGGCCGCCGCCGACCCCGACGTGCTCGCGATCAAGCAGACCCTCTACCGCACCTCGGGCGACAGCCCCATCGTCGAGGCGCTCATCGACGCCGCCGAGGCGGGCAAGCAGGTGCTCGCACTCGTCGAGATCAAGGCCCGCTTCGACGAGCAGGCGAACATCTCGTGGGCGCGCAAGCTCGAGAAGGCGGGCGTCCACGTCGTGTACGGCCTCGTCGGACTGAAGACGCACTGCAAGCTCGCGCTCGTCATCCGCCAGGAGAAGGGGCGGCTGGTCCACTACAGCCACATCGGCACCGGCAACTACAACCCGAAGACCAGCCGCATCTACGAAGACCTCGGGCTGCTCACCGCCGACGACCAGGTCGGCAAGGACCTCACGCGGCTCTTCAACGAGCTCTCCGGGTACGCGATCGAGAAGAAGTTCAAGCGCCTGCTCGTCGCGCCGCTGCACCTGCGGAAGGGCCTGCTCAAGCTCATCACGCAGGAGATCCGCAACGCCGAGGCCGGCCGGCCGAGCGGCATCCGCATCAAGGTCAACTCGATGGTCGACGAGGCGATCATCGACGGACTGTACCGGGCGTCGAACGCGGGCGTGCCCGTCGAGATCTGGGTGCGCGGCATCTGCAGCCTGCGGCCCGGCATCCCCGGCCTCAGCGAGAACATCACGGTGCGCTCCATCCTCGGCCGCTACCTCGAGCACTCGCGCATCTTCACCTTCCACAACGACGGCGACCCCATCGTCTACATCGGCTCGGCCGACATGATGCACCGCAACCTCGACCGCCGCGTCGAGGCGCTGGTCCGCCTCACCGACCCCGACCACGTCGCCGACATCGGCGAGCTCTTCGACGAGGCCATGGACGACGGCACGAGCTCGTGGCACCTCGACGGCGACGGCATCTGGACCCGGCACTCCACCGACGACGAGGGTCGGCCCCTCGCCGACCTGCAGCACCTGCGCATCGAGCGCGTCGCGCAGCGCACGTCGCGCGTGGTCCGGAGCGCACGATCGGCGAAGCGACGATGAGCCCCGTCGCGACCGCCGTCTACGCAGCCGGCGCGGTGTGCTGGCGCGTGATCGACGGGCGCGTGCACGTGCTCGTCGTGCACCGCACCGTCTACGGCGACGTCACGATCCCGAAGGGGAAGGTCGACCCCGGCGAGACCCTCCCCCGCACCGCCGTCCGCGAGATCGCGGAGGAGACCGGACTGTCGGTCGCCCTCGGGGTGCCGCTCGGCGTCTCGCGCTACGCGCTGCCGAGCGGGCGCGAGAAGATCGTGCACTACTGGGCGGCCCGCGTCAGCGAGAAGGCCGTCCAGCGCTCGACGTTCCGCCCGAACGCCGAGATCGCCGCGCTCGAGTGGGTGACCGTCAAGCGCGCTCGCACCTACCTTACCTACGAGCCCGACCGCGAGATCCTAGACAACTTCGCGAAGCTCGTCGACCAGGGAGTGACGTCGACGTTCGCGCTCATCGTGCTCCGGCACGGCAAGGCCCAGGCGCGCGGCTCGTGGGACGGCCCCGACACGACCCGTCCCCTCGTCGAGCGCGGGGTGCGGCAGGCGGTCGCCCTCGCCGACACGCTGACCGCGTGGCGGCCGAAGAAGATCGTCTCGAGCCCGGCCGTGCGCTGCGTGACCACCGTGACCCCCCTCTCCGCGGCATCCGGCATCACCGTCAAGCGCGACGACGGCATCAGCCAGGACGCGTGGGAGGCCGGGCACGACGAGGTCCGGCGGGTCATCGGCAAGCGCGTGCGGGTCGGCAAGACCGCCGTCGTCTGCAGCCACGGGCCGGTCCTGCCGGAGATCATGCGGGAGATCGCCCTCGCGACGGGGACGCCGCTCGGCTCGTACGTGACGGATGCCGCAGGCATCGACGTCGGCGAGTTCAGCGTCGTCCACCTGTCGGCCACGAACCCCTCGTCGGGCATCATCGCCATCGAGACGCACGCCCCGAAGTCCTGAGCCTTCGGACGCGACCGACATGCAGCGGATGCGCAGCTTCCCCACCCGCCCTCGGCACCGGCTGTTCACCTTCCGTTCACCGAGGTGGGTTTCGCTGTTCACGCGATCGCGAGTCGGAATCGGCCGCGCCGGTCGATCCCCGCTCCCGTGTCCCCCACCCGAAGGATCCCAGTGAATCGCACGCGCCTGCTCGCGTCCGCCGCGCTCGCCGCGACCTCCTCCCTCCTCCTCTCCTCGTGCGCCGTCAACGAGATGGGCCTCGACGACACCGGTTCGAACCTCGACGGGTACGTCATCGGCGCCGGATCCTCGGCCCAGGGCGCCGCGCAGCAGGCCTGGGTCGCCGGTTTCCAGACGGCGCACCCGCACGTGACCGTCGACTACGACCCGTCCGGGTCCGGAGCCGGCCGCGACACCTTCATGGAGGGTGCGAGCGACTTCGCCGGATCCGACCGCGCCTACACGCTCGACGAGCTCGACGAGGGTCGGTTCGGCCGTTGCGCACCGGACTCCACCGTCATCCAGCTGCCGCTCTACATCTCCCCCATCGCGGTCGTGTTCCGGCTCGACGGCATCGACACGCTCGACCTCGACGCCGCCACCATCGCGGGCATCTTCGCCGGCGACATCGTGAACTGGAGTGATCCGGCCATCGCCGCGACGAACCCCGACGCGGACCTGCCCGACCTGCCCATCACGGCCGTGCACCGCTCGGACGACTCCGGCACCACCGAGAACTTCACGGAGTACCTCAACGCGGCCGCGCCCGACGTGTGGGAGTGGGAGGCCGACGGCGTGTGGCCGTTCGCCGGCGGGGAGGCCGCCCAGGGCAACTCGGGCGTCGTCGACACCGTCGGCAAGGGCGTGGGCACGATCGGCTACGCCGACGCGTCGCGCGCCGGCGACCTGGGCACGGTCGCCGTGCAGGTCGGCGAGGAGTTCGTGCCCTTCTCGCCCGAAGCCGCGGCGGCGATCGTCGACGCGTCGCCGCTCGAGGAGGGGCGCGCCGAGGGCGACCTCACCATCGCCATCGACCGCACGACCCAGCAGGCGGGCGTCTACCCGATCGTGCTGGTCAGCTACCTCATCGCCTGCGAGGAGTACGTCTCGCCCGAGAACGTTGAGGTCGTGCGGGAGTACCTCGCCTACATCGCGAGCGAGGAGGGCCAGCAGGCCGCTGCCGAGGACGCCGGCTCGGCGCCGATCTCGGATGCGCTGCGCGACCGCGCCATGCAGGCGATCGAGTCGATCCGGTAGGCGGACTCCCAGCTGGGGCTCCCCCGCCGGTCGACCCCGGTTCACCTGCCGTTCACCCTCGTGGGGGACGCTCGTCACGCACGCTGGTTAGCGTCGCAGGCGGGTCGGCACCGGCCCACCCCCTGCATTCCAACCCCGGAAGGGAATCACGTGAACCTCAAGCGTTTCGGCGCGCCCGCCGTCATCGCCATGACCGCGGCGCTCGCACTCAGCTCCTGTGCTGCGAACGAGGGCGGCGCCACCGAGAACGGCGACGCCGGCTCGGAGTCGACGCTCTCCGGCAACCTCGTCGGCGCCGGCTCGTCCGCCATGGATGCCGCCCAGCAGGCCTGGATCGCGGAGTTCCAGAACGCGAACCCCGATGTCACCATCGACTACGACCCGTCCGGTTCGGGCGCGGGGCGCGACACGTTCCTCGAGGGCGCGAGCGGCTACGCCGGCTCCGACCGTGCGTTCAACGACGAGGAGATCGCCGCCGGCGGCTTCGCCGCGTGCGCGCCGGACTCGACGATCATCCAGCTCCCGCTCTACATCTCGCCGATCGCCGTCATCTTCAACCTCGACGGCATCGACTCGCTGAACCTCGACCCGGCCACGATCGCCGGCATCTTCGCGGGCCAGATCACCGAGTGGAACGACCCGGCGATCGCCGCGACGAACGAGGGCGTCGAGCTGCCCGACCTGGCGATCACCCCGGTCCACCGCTCCGACGACTCGGGCACGACCGAGAACTTCACCGACTACCTCGCCCAGGCCGCTCCCGAGGTGTGGACCTACGAGGCCGACGGCGTCTGGCCGTTCGAGGGCGGCGAGGCCGCGCAGGGCACGTCGGGCGTGGTCGACGCCGTGACCAACGGCACGGGCACCATCGGCTACGCCGACGCGTCGCGCGCCGGGGACCTCGGCACCGCCGCGGTGCAGGTCGGCGACGAGTTCCTCGAGTACTCGCCGGAGGCGGCCGCCGCCATCGTCGACGTCTCGCCGTTCGTCGAGGGCCGCCCGGACGGCGACCTCTCGCTCGAGCTCGACCGGACGCCGGATGAGGCCGCCTACCCGATCGTCCTCGTCGCGTACTCGATCGCGTGCCAGCAGTACGAGGACTCGGCCACCGCCGAGCTGGTGAAGGCGTACTTCTCGTACATCGCCAGCGCCGAGGGCCAGGACGTGGCCGCCGAGAACGCCGGTTCGGCGCCGATCTCCGACACCCTGCGCGAGCAGGCGGTCGCGGCGATCGACTCCATCCAGTAAGAAGGTCGTGCCCGGCCCCGACGCTTCCGAGGAAGCCGGGGCCGGGCACAGCCCTGTTGTTGCGAAATCAGACCAGAGGAACTCGCCAGATGAGCACCGCACCCGCCCAGATCCGGGCGAAACAGCGACCGGGGGACCGCGTCTTCTCGCGTTCCGCGGTCTTCGCCGGGTCGATGATCCTCGTCACGCTCGCGGCCGTGGCGACCTTCCTCATCGTGCAGAGCATCCCCGCGCTCTTCGCGACCGGCGAGACCGCGTCGATCCTCGACACGAACTTCTGGGCGTACGTCGGCCCGCTCGTGTTCGGCACGATCTGGGCGGCGGCGCTCGCCCTCCTCCTCGCACTGCCCGTCTCGATCGGCATCGCGCTCTTCATCTCCCACTACGCCCCGCGGCGTCTCGCCTCGGTGCTCGGCTACATCGTCGACCTGCTCGCCGCGGTGCCCTCGGTCGTCTTCGGCCTGTGGGGCATCGGCGTGCTCGCTCCCGCGGTGCAGCCCCTCTACACCTGGCTGGTCGACAACCTCGGCTGGTTCCCGCTCTTCTCCGGCCCCGTGTCCGGCACGGGACGCACGATCCTCACCGCCGCCGTCGTCCTCGCCGTCATGATCATCCCCATCATCACGGCCATCTCCCGGGAGGTCTTCCTGCAGACCCCCGTGCTGCACGAGGAGGCCGCGCTCGCGCTCGGCGCCACGCGCTGGGAGATGATCCGCACCGCGGTGCTGCCCTTCGGCCGCCCCGGCATCATCTCCGCCGCCGTCCTCGGCCTCGGCCGCGCGCTCGGCGAGACGATGGCCGTCGCCATGGTCCTCTCGGCCACCGGCGCCGTCACCTTCCAGTTGCTCACGTCCGTCAACCCGTCGACGATCGCCGCCAACATCGCGTTGAGCTTCCCCGAGGCCTACGGCATCAACGTCAACGTGCTGATCGCGACCGGCCTGATCCTCTTCATCGTCACCTTCGCGGTGAACGCGCTCGCACGTTGGATCGTGGCGCGCCGCAGCGAGTTCTCGGGAGCGAACTGATGACCACCACGCTCACCCCTCCGGAGCCCCGCGTCGCGACGCCCGTCAGCAACTCGCTGACCGCCGGCAAGCTGCCCAACGGCGCACCGTGGATGATCCTCGCGGCGAGCCTCCTGGTCTCGGCGGGCCTGTTCGGCGTGATCGCGCTGAGCGGCGCCGAGTTCAACTGGGTCGGCACCCTCGTGGTCGCCGCGCTCATCTACGTCGTCGTGATCACCGTGCTCTCGCGGATCGTCGAGGGATCGCGCCGGTCCACCGATCGGTTCGTGACCTCGCTCGTGACGGGCGCGTTCCTGCTCGCGATGATCCCGCTCGTCTCGCTCACGATCACGGTCGTGACCTTCGGGCTCGCCCGCTTCGACCCGGAGTTCTTCACGTACTCGATGCGCAGCGTCACCGGCGAGGGCGGCGGTGCGCTGCACGCGATCGTCGGCACGCTGCTGATGACGGGCACCGCGGCGCTCATCTCGATCCCCATCGGCCTGATGACCTCGATCTACCTGGTCGAGTACGGTCGCGGACGACTCGCGCGCGGCATCACCTTCCTGGTCGACGTGATGACCGGCATCCCGTCGATCGTCGCGGGCCTGTTCGCGTACGCGCTGTTCGCGATCTTCTGGGGACCCGGCACCCGAACGGGCATCGCCGGGGCGGTCGCGCTCGCGGTGCTGATGATCCCCGTCGTCGTCCGCTCGAGCGAGGAGATGCTGCGGCTCGTGCCGAACGAGCTCCGCGAGGCCGCCTACGCGCTCGGCGTGCCCAAGTGGCTCACGATCGTGAAGGTCGTGCTCCCCACGTCGATCGCGGGCATCACGACCGGCATCATGCTCTCGATCGCCCGCGTCATCGGAGAGACGGCACCGCTGCTCATCGCGGCCGGCTTCACGAACAGCATGAACTACGACATGACCGAGGGGCGCATGCAGTCCCTCCCCGTGTTCGTGTACACCCAGTACGCCAACCAGGGCACGCCCGCCTCGGCCTATCTCGACCGTGCGTGGGCGGCCGCGCTCACCCTGATCCTCATCGTCATGGCGCTGAACCTCATCGCCCGCCTCGTCGCGCGGTTCTTCGCCCCCAAGTTCGGGCGCTGAGCCCAGACCCCCAGTAAGGAAACCCGTGTCCAAGCGCATCGAGGTCCGCGACCTCAACGTCTACTACTCGAAGTTCCTCGCCGTGGAAGGCGTCACCCTCGAGATCGAGCCGCGCAGCGTGACGGCCTTCATCGGCCCGTCCGGCTGCGGCAAGTCCACCTTCCTCCGCACCCTCAACCGCATGCACGAGGTCATCCCCGGCGCGCGTGTCGAGGGCGAGGTGCTGATCGACGGCAACAACCTCTACGACCCGGATGTCGACCCGGTGCTCGTCCGCCGCCAGGTCGGCATGGTCTTCCAGCGTCCGAACCCGTTCCCGACGATGTCGATCAAGGAGAACGTCCTCGCGGGCGTGAAGCTCAACAACAAGCGCATCTCGAAGTCCGACGCCGACGACCTGGTCGAGAAGTCGCTCAAGGGCGCGAACCTCTGGAACGAGGTCAAGGACCGGCTCGACCGCCCGGGCTCCGGCCTCTCGGGCGGCCAGCAGCAGCGCCTCTGCATCGCCCGCGCGATCGCGGTCTCGCCCGAGGTCATCCTGATGGACGAGCCCTGCTCGGCACTCGACCCGATCTCGACCCTCGCCATCGAGGACCTCATCGAGGAGCTGAAGCAGGAGTACACGATCGTGATCGTGACCCACAACATGCAGCAGGCGTCGCGCGTGTCCGACAAGACCGCGTTCTTCAACATCGCCGGCACCGGCAAGCCCGGCAAGCTCATCGAGTACGACGACACCACGACGATCTTCTCGAACCCGTCGCAGAAGGCGACCGAGGACTACGTGTCGGGCCGCTTCGGCTGATCCCGACGGCGCTCCGCCGACGGCCCGTCCCCGATCCCGGGGGCGGGCCGTCGCCGTCAGTCGCGCGGCGAGAGCAGGTAGGCGTTCAGCGCGGCCGTGGTCTCGGCGTCGAGGGGCAGTGTCGCGCCGTCGAGCTCGACGATGGGCGCGGCCATGCGCACGCTCGACACGAGCCACGCGGCATCCGCTGCCCGCAGGTCGTCGACGGTGAGGTCGCGGTACTCGGCGGTGCGCCCGGTCGCCTCGAGGTGCGCGAAGACGCTGCGCTGGGTGGTGCCGTGCAGGATGCCGGCTGCGGGGGGCGGCGTCACGAACTGGTCGCCCATCCGCACGATGACGCTCGAGGTGGGTCCCTCGAGCACGTACCCGTCCGAGGAGATGTAGATCGCGTCGTCGGCGCCGCGCCGCTTGGCCTCGCGCAGCGCGGCCATGTTGCCCGCGTAGCTCAGGGTCTTCGCGCCGAGCAGGAGCCAGGGGGCGCGGTCACCGACGCCGTGCGCGACGCCCCGGTCGAGGGTGATGACGCGGATGCCGCGCCGCCGTGCCGCCGTGAAGTCGACGCCGGGCGTCACGTGCACCCAGCCGGTCGGCTTCGGGCCCGGCTCGATCCCGCGGCTGAGCGCCAGCTTCAGGGCGAACTCGCCCTGGGCCGGCACACGCTCGGCCGCGCGGGTGATGATGAGGCGCCACTGGTCGAGGTTCGGCTCCGGCAGCTCGCAGAGCCGCGCCGAGTTCACCAATCGGGCGAGGTGCGGTTCGACCTCCTGCGGGTGGCCGTCGATGATCGCGAGCGTCTCGAACACGCCGTCGCCGCGGTGCGGGGCGAGGTCGTTCACGGCCAGGGCGTCGGCGCCCGGTTCGACCTCGCGGAACGACGACTCGAGGAACTGCGGCGAGGCGTCGGTCGGCAGCGGATCGACCAGGAACGTGACGGTGTCGGCCATCCTCCGATGCTACGCCGGTGGCCGTCGTCGCGGGCGTGGCTGCGGTCGCACGGCCGTCGCGGCGCCGTGGTGGGCCCGCGGGCATGGAAGTGGCCGGCCGCAGAACGCCTCTCGGCGCGAGGCCGCTCGAAGCGGCGAGATTTGGAGCCCGGGGTTACTGCGACCGGCCACGACAAGTGTAAACGAGGGGCCCCCGAGGACTATTCCGCACGCCCGATCCCGGTGCGGGCCGGGCGTGTCGGGCTCGACCGTGCTAGCCTGCGCCGCTGCTCAGTCGAGGCTGTCGTGGCGCCAGAGCCGCGCGCAGGCGGTGAGCTCCTCGGCGAGGGACGACAGGCGCAGCGCTCGGCGCGTGAGGATGCCGGGACGATCGGGGTGCACGGCGTCCGCGGCATCCGCGTCGTCGGCGAGGCTCGTGAAGCCGGTGGCGGCCACGCGCCCGAACGCCGAGGCGCGTTCCAGGGCCGCGGCGAAGTCGCCGGAGAACACGCCGCGAAGGATCACGTCGGCCAGCTCGCGCACCTCTGCGGGACCGGCCGGGGTGGGGGCGCCGGCCACGACCTGGTCGATGGTGCGCGATACCTCGGTGCCGCGCTGGAAGGCGAGGCTCACGCCCGCGGCGTCCTGCCGGATCATCGTGCGCAGCAGGTAGATGCGCCACAGCGCGCCCGGAAGGCTCTTGGGCGAAGCCTGCGACCACAGCTCGGCGATCGCGTCGATGCCGTGCTCGTCGGTGTACGACACCAGCCGCGACACGATCTCGGGATCGGGGTCGGCGCGCACGCGCGATAGCACCGCCGCCGCGGTGTCGTGGGCGACTCGGCTCACCTGCGCGGGATCCTCCGCGCCGAGGTAGCCCTCGAACATGCGCGGCGGAAAGCGCGTGGGACGGTGGAAATCTGCGGTCATCGCGGGCCACGATACCGCCGCGACCTGCGAGCCGTGCCGATTCCGCGCTCCGCGGAATCAGCTCCCGTCCTCCGCCGAGAGGAAGGCATCGACCTCCGCCATCGACTGGAGCCGAACGGTCGAACGCCAGTTCCTGCCGAGCCGTTCGTAGGTGACGATGGCATGGCAGTTACGGCAGCGAACGTCGCACTTGGCGATCTCGGCGGCGATCGTCGAGATCGCGTGCCCACCTTGTGCGAGCCGCATCACTCCGTCCTGCTTCTCGACGCCACTGCGGTGATCGAAGTCCAACACGCGGATGTCGGTTTCTCCGCAATCGACGCACGGATGCGTCAGGAGATGCCGACCGATCCACTCGAGTGCTCTGGATCGACGTGATTCCTTTCCAGCGATGATGCGCCGTACCTGGCTCTCCCGATGGAGTGAATAGTCGGCGCGGGCATTCGCCCGGTTGCAGTCGCGGCACAAGGACTGCAGGCCGTCCCGCGAGGCCGTTCGTCGGTTGTATTCGACCAGTGGCCTAGACTGCTTGCATCTGCCGCATTGCTTCGTCTGCGTCACCTTGCCCCCGTAGCTCAGAGGCAGAGCAGCTGACTTTTAATCAGCGGGTCGGGATGTCGGAATTCCCCGGGGGCACCACTCAACGCCCGCTGCTGCTCCGGAGGTGCTCTGCCTGCGGATCGGTGGCCTGAACGTACCGCCAGCCGCCGACACGCTCCTCGCGACTCCGCGACCACCGAACGAACGGCACGGGGCCCCTCCGTGCGCCTGCCCGCGTCCATCGCACGTGAACGTTCGGTGAAGTCTCACCAGTCCAGTGATCAACCCATAGACCGCGGTCTATGGTTGGAGTGAGCGAGACGAAACGAGGTGCCATGACCGAGGCCGACCTGAGCGACGCGCGCGACCGCGCGGCCGCGTCATCCGCCGACCGGAGCGTGCTGCGAGCCCTGGACGACCCGTACGAGGTGCTGCAGCGCAGCGCTGAGCGGCTCGCCTCGCACTACGACGGCATCGTGAGCGCCGAGACGGCCGAGCGCGTCGTCTTCGAGTCGTACGCCGCGCTGAAGCGGACCGCCCGCGTGGACGCGCACCTCCCGAGCCTCGCGTACCGGTTCGCGAACGAGCGCCTGACCGCGCTCGCGCAGTCGAAGGGCGTCATCCCGAAGCCGGTGCCCGAGGTGCTGTTCGTCTGCGTGCAGAACTCGGGGCGTTCGCAGATGGCCGCCGCGCTCATGCGCGAGCTCGGCAGCGGGCGGGTGCACGTCCGATCCGCCGGGTCGCAGCCCGGGGAGGCGGTGCTGCCCTCGGTCGTCGACGCCATGCGCGAGGTCGGGCTCGACCTCGGCGAGGAATTCCCGAAGCCGCTCACCGACGACGTCGTGCGCGCCGCCGACGCGGTGGTCACGATGGGCTGCGGCGACGCCTGCCCCGTCTACCCCGGCAAGCGGTACCTCGACTGGCGGCTGGAGGATCCGGCGGGGCTCGACGCCGACGGCGTCCGCCGCGTCCGCGACGAGATCCGAGCCCACGTCGAACGGCTGCTCGCCGAGATCCTGCCGGCGGCCTGAGGGCGGTCAGGCGCGCGCGGGCCGGTCCTCCGGTGCGAGGTCGGGCGGCGACAGGACCCCGAACTCGTGCCGCAGCGCGCTCCGTGCCGCGTTCCAGCCCGCCAGGCCGTGCACACCCGGCCCCGGCGGTGTCGAGGACGACGCGAGGTACACGCCCGAGAGGGGCGTGCGCCACGGGTCGGGTGAGATCACCGGGCGGCGGACGAGCTGCATGAGCGACGGCGCGCCGGAGGCGATGTCGCCGCCGATGTAGTTCGGGTTGTCGGCCTCGAGGTCGACCGCCGACCGCGCGGAGGACGCGAGGATCACGTCGCGGAAGCCGGGCGCGAACCGTTCGATCTGCCGCACGACGGCCTCGGTGGGGTCGGCGGTCGAGCCGGCGGGGACGTGCGTGTACGTCCACAGCGTGTGCCGCCCGTCCGGCGCCCTCGTCGGGTCGACGATCGACGGCTGCGACACGAGCACGTAGGGCGATGCCGGATGCCGCCCGCGGGCGACCTCGCGCTCCCCCGCGGCGATCTCGGCGCGGGTGCCGCCGACGTGCACGGTGCCCGCCTCGGCGAGCGCCGGGTTCGCCCAGGGCACCGGCCCGGCGAGCGCGAAGTCCACCTTCGCGGCGGCGTTGCCGTAGCGGAAGCGCCGCAGCGCCCTCCGGTACCGGTCGGGAAGGCGATCCCCGGCGATGCGGTCGAGCGCGCGCGGGGTGACGTCGAGGACCACGGCCCGTGCTGCGGGCAGGGCCGCGAGGTCGTCGATCGCGGCATCCGTCACCACCTCGCCGCCGTGCGCCCGCAGGTCGTCGACCATGGCGCCGACGATCGCGCCGCTGCCGCCCACGGGGATCGGCCAGCCGCGCGCGTGGGCGAGCGCCGTGAGCACGAGCCCTGCACCGGCGGTCGCCGGGGAAGGCATGGGCCGGATCGCATGCGCGGCGACGCCGGCGAGCATGGCCGGGGCGACCTCCTCGCGGAACCGGGCGTTCCAGGCCCACGATCCCTGCTCGAGCACGGCCAGCCCGAAGCGCAGTCCGACGAGCGGATGCCGCGGCACGCGTACGAGCGAGGAGCCGATGAGGTCCATGAGCGCGTCGTCGTGCGCGGCCAGCCCGCGCAGGAGCCCGGCGTATGCGGCGCCGTCGCGCCCCAGCCCCTCGGCGGTGCGCTCGAGGTCGCGCCACGCGAGGCCGGCGCGGCCCCCGTCGAGCGGGTGCCCGTACGAGATGGGCGGGAGGCGCAGCTCGATGCGGCGCTCGAGTTCGAAGCCGCGGAAGAACGGCGAGGCGAGCGCCATCGGGTGCACCGCCGAGCACACGTCGTGGAGGTAGCCGGGCAGCGTCAGTTCCTCGGTGCGGGCGCCGCCGCCGGGGGTCGGTGCCGCCTCGTAGACGCGGACGGACAGTCCGGCGCGAGCGAGCGTGACGGCCGCGGCGAGCCCGTTGGGGCCCGCCCCGACGACGATCGCGTCGACGGCGTCGGTCACTTGCCCTCCCAGCGACCCTCGGCGAGGTAGGCCAGGCGACGGAGCGTCTCCACGTTGCGCAGGCGGATGACGGGCTGCCGGATCAGCGAGGGGACGAACCTCGCCGGGCCCTCGGCGGCCTCCTCGTAGATGCGCACGAGGCAACCTCCGTCGGTCGGCTTCGCCTCGATGGCGACGACGGCCTCGCCGATCGGCCATCCCTTCGCGCGGAACACCGCACGCCGCGGCGGATCCCATTCACGCGACTCGGTGACGTCGTCGAGGTAGATGGGCCAGATGCCCACCGAGTGGTGCAGGCGCGCGCCCGGAGTCGGCCATCGGCGGTCGACGTCGCGCATGCGCATGGCGCCCACGACCCAGGCGGGATAGAGCCAGCCCTCGGCCAGCACCTCGAACACGGCCTCGGGCGGGCATGCCAGCCGCCGGACGTTGTGGGCCATCGGTCCTCCCCCGGCCGCGGCGTACCCGCGCACGGCCTGTTCCGATGCTACGGGCGCGCCACCGGTCGAAGGCAACCCCTCGACGGATGCCGCGAATCGGGGCACCGCCTGGCGGGGTCGCGGCCGCATCGGCCTCGTCGCCCCGCCACGGCAGCCCCACCCCCATGGTTCCCCTGCCGCAACCTGAGCTGCGGTGCACCGAGCGTACGCGCCCGACCGGGCGTGATGACACACCCCTGAACTGGGGGTGGACTGGGGGGACGATCGTGGAACAATGCCGGTGCGACGTGCCGCCGAGCCCGCGGACGTCAGCCGACGATACGCCGGAACGCGGCCATGAGCGCCACCCGCTCGGCCGAGTCCCGGGCGAGCGGCGTGACGGTGAGCGTCGTCACGCCCGCGGCGGCGAACGCCGCCACCCGCTCGGCGACCTCGGCGGGCGAGCCGATCAGCGAGATCGCGCGGACCAGGTCGTCGGGGACCGCGGCGATCGCCTCCTCGCGGCGGCCCTCGAGGTAGAGGTCCTGGATCGTCGCCGCCTCGTCCGCGTAGCCGTAGCTCGCGATCAGGTCGTTGTAGAAGTTCTTGCCGCGCGCGCCCATGCCGCCCACGTACAGGGCCAGGTTGGGCTTCACGGCCGCGATGGCGGCGGCCGCGGCATCCGCTCGGTCGGTGATCGCCAGGGCCGGGCTCGCGAACACGTCGAGCGGGCCGAGTTCGGGTGCCCGCTTCGCCAGGCCCGCGTCGAGCGCGTCGCCCCAGACGTCGCGCGCCCGCTCGGGGTGGAAGAACATCGGCAGCCAGCCGTCGGCGATCTCGGCGGTCTGCGCGACGGACTTCGCACCGAGCGACGCGACCGTGATCGGGATGCGCTCGCGCACGGGGTGGTTGATGAGCTTCAACGGCTTGCCGAGCCCGGTGCCCTCGCCCTCGGGCAGCGGGATGCGGTAGTGGCGTCCGGTGTGCACGACGGGCTCGCGCCGCCAGGTCATGCGGCACACGTCGATGATCTCGCGGGTGCGGCCGAGCGGCGCGTCGTACTTCACGCCGTGGAAGCCCTCGATGACCTGCGGGCCCGAGGCGCCGATGCCGAGCTCGAAGCGCCCGTCCGACACGTGGTCGAGGCCGGCGGCCGTCATCGCCGTGAGCGTGGGCGTGCGGGTGTAGAGCTGCAGGATGCCGCTCATGAGCGTCATGCGGGAGGTGCGCGCGGCGAGGAAGCCGAGCTGGCTGACCGCATCGAACGAGTACGCCTCGGGCACGGCGACGAGGTCGACGCCCGCCGCCTCGAGCTCGGTCACCTCGTCGGCGACCTCGCGGAATCCTCCGGCGTAGTTCAGGAACATGCCGACGCGCATGCGTCACTCCTCGTCGTCGTGGGGTTCGGGCGGGCCGGCACGCGGCGTGGGGGCGCGCGGCGGGCCACCACGACCCTAGCCGACGGCGAACGGATGCCGCGGCGCCCCCGATCCCCCGAGGGCCGCCGCGGCATCCGAGTCTCAGGTCTCGAAGGCGACGATGGGTTCGGTCGTCGGGGCTTCGGAGCCGCCGGCCGGTTCGACGGTGATGCCCACGAGCAGGCCGGGCTCGAACTCGCCGTCGAGCACGACGTACGCGGCCCCGCCGTCCGGATCGAAGAGCCCGGCGGGCGTCGCGGCGGGCTGCTCGCCCGAGGCGTCGATGTACCAGAGCTCGTACGTGCGGTCGTCGCCGGCCTCGGGCAGGCGCTCGGCGCGGATGGCGGATCGTCCGAGCTGCTCGGACCAGACGAGGGTGACCTCGCCGCCGCTGGCGAGTTCGACAGTGGCGGTCTGCGCGTCGTCGGCCGCGGCGATGGCCTGCACCTCGCGCTGGGCGCCCCAGCCGGCGGTACCGGTCCAGTTGAGGCCGACGACGGCACCGGCGATGAGGAGCACGGCCGCCGCCGCGGACGCGACCAGAGCCGCGGGCCGCTGGAACCAGCGGCGGCGAGCGGCCCGCTCGGCCGGTCCGGCACCGACCGGTGCCATGGCATCGGCGGGCGTGGCGAAAGGGGCGGGTCCCACGGGCGCGAGCGGCGTCGCCGGCGGCGGCACCATCGACTCGGCCGGGGCCGACTCGGCGGGAGCCGTCGCCGCAGCGGGCGCGGCCGGCGCGGACTCCGAAGGCGCGGGGGCGTCGACCTGGGGCGCGTCGTCGAGTCGAGCGAAGATCGCGTCCCTGAGTGACGGCGGCGGCGCGACGGCCGGGGCCTCGTCGGCCAGGCCGACGGCGGCCTCGCGATAGGCCTCCACCTCGGCGCGCGCCTCCGGCGAGGCGGCGAGGTGCCGTTCGACGATCGCGCGCTCCTCGTCGGACACGGCGTCGAGCGCGTAGGCGGCGAGCAGCTCCTCGGGGTCCACGGGGTCTCGACGGCCGGGGAACTCGGGCTCGGTCATGCGGTCACCCCCAACAGCCGGCGCAGGCGGATCATGCCGTCGCGCAATCGGGTCTTCACGGTGCCGAGCGGCACGTCGAGCCGCTCGGCGATCTCGGACTGGGTCAGCCCGCCGTAGTACGCGAGCGCGACGCACTCGCGTTGCAGGTCGCTCAACTCCGCGAGCGCGCCGCGCGCGCGTTCGTGCTCGATGCGCACCTCGGCCGATTCGGCGACGGTGTCGACGGGCACGTCGAGGTCGCGCGCGCCGATGCGGAGGTCGCGGTCGTGGGCGGACTGGGCGGACCGCACGCGGTCGACCGCGCGGCGGTGGGCGAGCGTGAACATCCACGAGATCGCCGACCCGCGGTCCCGGTCGAACCGGGGCGCGGTCTGCCAGACCTCGAGGAAGACGTCCTGGGTGACCTCCTCGGCCTGGGCCGGGTCGACGACGAGTCGCCGCACGAGCCCGAAGATCCGGGCGGACGTGCGGTCGTACAGCGCGCCGAAGGCGTCACGGTCACCGGCACCGGCGGCGACGAGCAGGTCGTCGACGCTGGGGTCGGATGCCGCGGCCTCGTGTTGCGCGTCCACCACGCGTCCCAGCATGTCAGACCGGGGGCGGCGGCGTCGCACCGGGGCCGGCGCGATCCGCGCGGGGGCCAGTGCGATGCTCATCGGTGCTCCTGCGGTCGGGTTCGCAGGTGGTTCGGTGCGGAGGCTCGCGAGGATTGCCCCGCGGCGGAAGGGCGGGACCGGGCGGACGGGGTCAGATGCCGCCCGGGGTGTCCTCACCCGTGGCGATGCGGCGTCGGTGCTCGCGGTTGCGGATGACGCGCTTGACGACGAACGCGGCCACGGCGACGACCACGCCGATGATCACGAGCACCTGGAACGCGTCGGCCCACGGCTCGACGACCTCCCAGTTCTCGCCGAGGAAGAAGCCGGCGAGGACGAAGACCGTGTTCCAGATGAGGCTTCCCGCGGTCGTGAGCAGGAGGAACAGCGGGACGTTCATGCGGGTGACGCCCGCCGGGACCGAGATGAGGCTGCGGAACAGCGGGATCATGCGGCCGAAGAAGACGGCCTTCTTCCCGTGGTCGAGGAACCACTGCTCCGTGCGATCCACGTCGGCGACGTCGACGAGCGGCACCGCCTTGATGATGGCCCGCGTGCGCTCGCGACCGAGCACGCGCCCGATCGTGTACAGCGCGACCGCGCCGAGGACCGACCCGAGCGTCGTCCAGAACAGCACCTCGACGAGGCTGAACGAACCCTGGCTCGCGGTGAAGCCCGCGAGCGGGAGGATGACCTCGCTCGGCAGCGGGGGGAAGAGGTTCTCCAGCGCGATCGCGAGGCCGGCGCCCGGAGCGCCGAGCGTCTCCATGAGGTCCACGGCCCACGCGGCGAGGCCGGTGAGTTCGGGTTCGGCGGCGGCGATGGGGGTCGTCGTCATGCGTTCGAGCGTATGGGATGCCGATGGACGGACCCTGACCGAGGCGACGGCGCCGTGGCATCCGCTCGCCGTCGCCGGGCCGACACGCCCGGCCGAAGCCTCACCAAACCGTCTCGTCGCCCGCCCCGAACCCCACCATGACGGCCCCGAGGGGCGGGCCGCACACCGAAGGAGAGAACCGATGCGAACCACGTTCCGCACGCAGCGCACCACGCTCGCCGCATTCTCGATCGTGGCCGTCGCCGCGCTCGGCCTCGCCGGATGCAGCGCCGGCTCGACCGATGAGCCGGCCGCCGACGACGAGACGACGATGTCCGAGGAGCCCATGGAGACCGAGGACAGCATGGCGGACCCCGCCGCGAACCTCGTCGGCCCCGGCTGCGCCGACTACGCCGAGCAGGTGCCGGACGGCGCCGGCTCGGTCGAGGGCATGTCCCAGGACCCGGTCGCGGTCGCGGCGTCCAACAACCCGCTGCTGACGACGCTCGTCTCGGCGGTCTCGGGTGAGCTGAACCCCGACGTGAACCTGGTCGACACGCTGAACGGCGACGAGTTCACGGTCTTCGCGCCCGTCGACGACGCGTTCGCGAAGATCGACGCCGCGACCATCGAGACCCTGCAGACCGACAGCGAGCTGCTCACCTCGATCCTCACGTACCACGTGGTTCCCGGCCAGCTCTCGCCGGACGAGGTCAGCGGCACGCAGACCACCGTGCAGGGCGGCACCGTCGAGGTGACCGGCTCGGGTGACGAGCTCATGGTGAACGACGCCAACGTGATCTGCGGCGGCGTCATGACGGCCAACGCGACCGTCTACCTCGTCGACACGGTGCTGCTTCCGCAGTAACCGACGCGCACGGCTGAAGGCGCCCGGGCTCCGGCCCGGGCGCCTTCAGCGCGTTCCGAGGCGGATGCGGGAGGCTTGAGGCTCCCGGTGAGCGATCGGAGACCGAGTGGGCTGGAGCATCATCCTCGACGTCGCGCTCGTGCTCGTGCTCATCGGGGCGCTCGTGCACGGATGGCGCGCCGGCCTGCTCCGCACCGCCGCGAGCCTGCTCGGCCTCATCGCGGGCGGCATCGCCGCCTACTTCGCCATGCCGTGGGTGGTGTCGTTCATCCCCGCCCCGGAGTGGCGCGCGCCCGTCGCCATCGCCATCGCCATCATGCTCCTCGTCGCGGGGGCCTCGCTCGGCGGCGCGATCGGGCGCGGACTGCGACGCGGCGCCGACGCAGTGAAGCTCGGTCCGCTCGACCGCGTCCTCGGCGCGATCGGCAACACCATGGTCACCGCCTTCGTCATCGCCCTCGTCGGCGCGGGAGTGTCCACCATGGGCGTCCCCGTCGTGTCACCGGCCGTGGCGAACTCGTGGGTGGTGCGCGGCATCGACCAGATCACGCCGCAGCCGGCGCGGTCGCTCATGGCCGAGCTGCGCGGCGCGGCCGTCGGCGAGGCGATCCCGTGGCTGGTGGGCGTCCTCGACGGCCCCTCGGTCGCGCCTGAGCTGCCCACGGGCGGCGTCGACGATCCGGAGCTGTCCGCGGCCGCGGCATCCGTTGTGCGCATCACCGGACTCGCCTTCGAATGCGGCGGCAACCTGACCGGATCGGGCTTCGTCGTCGCCGAGGACCGCGTGGTCACCAATGCGCACGTCGTGGCCGGCGTCGACGAGCCGATCGTGCACGCGCCCGGCCGCAACCCCGTCGCGGGCCGCGTCGTCGCGTTCGACCCCGACAACGACCTCGCGCTGATCGCGACCGACGGCCTCGGCGTGACGCCGCTCGGGCTCGCCGAGCCGCCCGCGGCCGAGGAGGACGCGGCCGTGGCCGGCTACCCGTACGGCGGCCCGCTCGAGCTCCGCCCCGCTCGCGTGATGGCCAACGGCCCGCTCACCATCTCGGTCGACGGGACCACCTCGTCGCGCGAGGTGGTCACCCTCGCCGCCGACGTCGACCAGGGCAACTCGGGCGGACCGGTGCTCACCGGCGACGGACTCGTCGGCGGCGTGGTGTTCGCCAAGTCGCAGACCGTCGACAACGTGGGCTTCGCGGTGCCGGTGGGCGCGCTGGCACCCCTCGCCGACCAGGCTCCTTCGCTCAGCCAGCAGGTCGACTCCGGCAGCTGCGTGAACTGACCCCGCGGGGCTACTCGGCGGTGAAGCCGGCGAAGCGGATGCCCCAGCTGATCTCCCACTGCTCGCCCGGGTCGAGCCAGCGCACGCCCTTGCCGGAGTTGAAGGCGTCGGCCGGCGCGGTCATCGGCTCGACGGCGATCGCCATCGATTCGCCGGGGTAGCTGTCGGTGGTGAAGACCTGCACGTAGGCGAACTCGTCGTCGGCCCACACCGAGACGGAGCGGCCGTCGGGCGCGGTCAGCGTGTGCTCGACGGTGCCGTCGACCGAGGCGAGCTCGCCGAACGCGTCGTCGAGCTGCAGGTCGCCCACGCGGCGCCCCTCGCGGAAGTCCCACGGGGTGTCCTCGACCGAGATCTCGCCCGTCGGCAGCAGCCGGTCGT
Source organism: Agromyces indicus (assembly GCF_031432295.1). Classification (NCBI taxonomy): domain Bacteria; kingdom Bacillati; phylum Actinomycetota; class Actinomycetes; order Micrococcales; family Microbacteriaceae; genus Agromyces; species Agromyces indicus. The sequence goes on from NZ_JAVKGS010000003.1 coordinate 96,239, forward strand.
CGACCTCGATGTGGCTGGCGGCGCGGAGCCGGAGCACGAGGTCCTCGGTGCGGACGCCGCCGATCTTCAGGAACGGATGCGTGCCGACCGCGACGGGCGCCGACTCGCCGCCCTGGTTCTCGAGGAAGTGCGTGACCTTGAGCCCGTCGGAGACGAGTTCGTAGCGCACGGCGGTGCGGACGGTGAAGGGGTAGCCCATCTGCGGGTGGATCGTGGCGCTCAGCGTCACCGAGTCGCGGTCCTGCTCGACGGGCGTGTACTCGGTGTAGCGGAGCAGGCCGTGGATCGCGTTGCTGCGGGCGGGCTCGGTGATCGCGAGCTGGTACGAGGTGCCCTCGTGGGTCCAGACACCGTCGCGGATGCGGTTCGGCCACGGCACGAGCACGATCCCGGAGCCCGACGGCGGGGTCTCGTCCTCGCCGTAGGACGGCACCAGGTCGATGCCGTTGATCGTCAGCGTGCGCAGGCCCGCTGCGACGGCCGTGACGGTCGCGCGGACATCGCCGGTGGAGGTGGTCGTCTCGAGTTCGAACTGCTCGCCCGTCGGGAGGGTCATGCACTCCACCTTATGGCTGCTCGGCTCCGTGGGCGACGAGGACCTCGAGCCCCGCGTCGCGGAGCTCGCCGAGGAGCACGGCCGGGGCTGCGGCATCCGTCACCAGCGTGTCGAAGGCGTCGACCGGGGCGACCCGGCCGAGGTGGACCTCGCCCAGCTTGGACGCGTCGGCGACGACGACCGCACGCTGCGCGCGGCGCAGCATGAGCGCCTTGACCGAGGCCTCGGGGAGGTTGGCGTTGGTGACGCCGTGGCGCGCGTCGACGCCGTTGCAGCCGAGGAACGCGAGGTCGACGTGGACCTCGTCGAGCACGGACGCGGCGAGCGGGTGCACGAGCGAGTGCTGGCGCGGCCGGAGCGTGCCGCCCGTGACGACGACCGAGAAGCGCGGGATCTCCGGCTCGAGCTCGAGCGCGATCGAGAGGCCGTTCGTGAAGATCGTGAGGTCGTCGAGGTCGGTGCGGGCCCGCAGGGCGCGCGCGACCTGCAGGGTCGTGGTGCCGACGTCGAGGATGATGCTCTGCCCGCTCCGCACGAGGGCCGCGGCGCGCTGCCCGATGAGCTGCTTGGGCACGACCGAGGCCTCGAGGGCCTCCTCGAAGGTCGGCTCGCGGTCGGGTCGCGGGGCGTCGGGGCCGGCTCCGGCCGGCACCGCGCCGCCGTGCACGCGGCGCACGCGCCCCTCGCGCTCGAGCGCGTCGAGGTCGGCCCGCGCGGTGACGGGCGTCACGCCGAAGGACTCGCTGAGTTCGATGACGCGCACGAAACCGCGCTCGACGACGAGGTCGGCGGCGAGGGTGCGCCGGCGGCGGGCGTCGCGGGGCGGTCGGTCGGGTTCCATGGGCCCATCATCGCGAGGCGAAGCGCACTTTGCAATACGAAACCCGCTTGTTTCCGAAACGAAGATCGCGTAGCGTGTCGGCGTGCAGCAGACGGAACCCGGCATCCTCGACCCGCGCATCGCGGTGCGCCGCTCGACCCTGGCCGACGGGCGCGAGCTCATCTACTTCGACGATGCCGACACCGTGCTCGGCACCGAGCGCGCCGTCGACGCGCGAGCGCTCGACCCGCGCCCCGGGACCGCCGAGATGCGCCAGGACCCGCTGACCGGCGACTGGATCTCGGTCGCCGCCGCACGCCAGAACCGGGCGTTCCTGCCGCCCGCCGAAGCCGATCCCCTCGCGCCGCAGACCGAGACGAACCCCTCCGAGATCCCGAGCACGTACGACGTCGCCGTGTTCGAGAACCGCTCGCCGTCGTTCGGGCCCGACCTGCCCGGCTGGGGCGAGTCGACGGATGCCGCGGCATCCGCCCTCGCCGAGCTGCGCGCCGTCGGCCTGGACCGCACGTCCCCGTCGCACGGCCGATGCGAGGTCGTCTGCTTCAGCCCCGAGCACGAGGGGTCGTTCGGCACGCAGACGGTCTCGCGCGCCCGCACCGTGATCGAGGCCTGGTCGCACCGCACCGCGGCGCTGTCGGCGCTGCCCGGCGTGCAGCAGGTGTTCCCGTTCGAGAACCGCGGCCGCGACATCGGCGTCACGCTCCCCCACCCGCACGGCCAGATCTACGCGTACCCCTACGTGACCCCGCGCACCGAGCGGCTGCTCGCCTCGATCGACGCGTACGGACCGACGCTGCAGGCCGACATCCTCGACCGGGAGCGCAGCGGCGACCGCGTGCTCATCGCCGGCGAGCACTGGACCGCGTTCGTGCCGTTCGCCGCGCGCTGGCCGATCGAGGTGCACCTCATGCCGCACCGGCACGTGCCCGACCTCGCGGCGACCGACGAGGCCGAGCGCGCCGAGCTCGCGAGCCTGTACCTCCGCCTGCTGCGCGGCGTCGACCGGCTGTACGACACCCCCACGCCCTACATCGCCGCGTGGCACCAGGCGCCCGTGCACGAGCGCCGCGACGAGGTGCGCCTCACCATGCAGCTCACCAGCCCGCGCCGCGCCGCCGAGCGGCTGAAGTACCTCGCCGGCTCCGAGGCCGCCATGGGCGCCTGGATCGGCGACGTCCCGCCCGAGACCCAGGCACGCGCGCTGCGCGACGCGATCGAAGGAGTCGAACTGTGACCGACGCCGTGGCATCCGCCCAGCAGCGCTTCGCCGAGCAGTACGGGCGTCGCCCGGTCGGCGTCTGGTCCGCTCCCGGCCGCGTCAACCTGATCGGCGAGCACACCGACTACAACGACGGGTTCGTCTTCCCGTTCGCGATCGACCGGCGCACGACCGTCGCCGTCGGCGACCGCGACGACCGCCTCGTGCGCGTCGCCTCGACGTTCTCGCCCGGGACCGTCGAGGTCCACCTCGACGAGCTCTCGCCCGACGCGGTCTCGGGTTGGGCGGCGTACCCGCTCGGCGTGGTGTGGGCGTTCGCCGAGTTCGGCGCCGACCTGGCGCACGCGCGCGGCGTCGACCTGTACATCGACTCCGACGTGCCCGTCGGCGCCGGCCTGTCGTCTTCGGCCGCCATCGAATGCGCCGTCGCCCTCGCCTTGGACGAGCACTGGGCGCTGGGCTTCGACCGGCCGACGCTCGCGAAGGTGGGGCAGCTCGCCGAGAACCGCGCCGTCGGCGCGCCGACGGGCATCATGGACCAGTCCGCGTCGCTCCTCGGCGAGACGGATTCGGCCGTCTTCCTCGACTGCCGCAGCCTCGATGCCGACGTGATCCCGCTCGGCTTCGCCGAGGCCGGCCTGTCGCTGCTCGTCATCGACACGCGCGTCAGCCACTCGCATGCCACCGGCGGCTACGCCGCGCGACGGGCGTCGTGCGAAGCGGGTGCGCGAGCGCTCGACGTGGAGTCGCTGCGGTGGCTCGACGTCGACGACCTCGACCGGGCTCGCGAGCTGCTCGACGACGAGACCTTCCGCCGCGTGCGGCACGTCGTGACCGAGAACCAGCGCGTGCTCGACACGGTCCGCACGCTCCGCGAGCAGGGCCCGGGCGCGATCGGACCGCTGCTCGACGCCTCGCACGTGTCGATGCGCGACGACTTCGAGATCTCGGTGCCCGAGCTCGACCTCGCCGTCGAGACCGCCCAGGCCAACGGCGCGATCGGCGCGCGCATGACCGGCGGCGGCTTCGGCGGCGCGGCGATCGCGCTCGTCATCGACGACCTCGTGCCGGTGGTCGCCCGCAAGGTGCAGGAGGCGTTCGCCGAGCGCCGCTTCCGCGAGCCCGCGATCTTCACGGTGCACGCGGCGCAGGGCGCGCGGCGCGACGCCTGAGCCGCGTTCCGGCGTCGGGCCGCGCGGAGGTCACGCCTCCCGCGTCGGTTCGTCCGCGGACCCGGGCTCGACGGGCGTGGGCGTGCCGCCGGTGAGGCGCACGAGCTCGTCGTACGTGGTCGGGAAGACCGTCTTGGCATGCCCGGCCGCGGCCCACACCTCGTCGTAGCGGGCGAGGTCGACGTCGACGAACGTGCGCACGGGCGCCGGGTGCCCGACGGGCGCGACCCCGCCGATGACCTGCCCGGTCGCCGCCTTCACGACCTCCTTCGACGCGCGCCCGATCCGGCCGCCGAGGCGCTCGCCGAGCCAGTCGGTGTCGACGCGGTGCGCGCCGGAGGTCAGCACGAGGATCGGCTCGTCGTCGAGCGTGAAGACCAGTGAGTTCGCGATCTGGCCCACCTCGACGCCGAGCGCGTCGGCGGCGAGCTGCGCCGTCGTCACGGCGTCGCCGAACCAGACCACGCGGGGCTCGACGCCCCGCGCCTCGAGGGCGGCGATGACGCGGTCGACGGCGGCGTGCGAGGGCGCGGTCTGCTCGGCGGACATGGGTCGATCCTACGAGCGGATGTCGCGGCATCCGCCACGCCCGCCGCGGGACTTCACCGCACTGGCATAGGGTGCGACCGTGAGCCGCGACGCGCCCCAGCCGACACCCGAGCCCGGACCGGGCGGAACGCCGTCCGGCCGGCTGGCCCGACGACTGGGTCTCCGCGACGCGGTGGCGATCGGGCTCGCCGCCATGATCGGTGCGGGCGTGTTCGCGGTGTGGGCTCCCGCCGCACAGGCGGCGGGCGGGTGGCTGCTCGCCGGGCTGGTCGTCGCGGCGTTCGTCGCGTTCGCCAACGCCGGATCGACCGCGCAGCTGGCGGTGCGCCATCCCGAGGCGGGCGGCGCCTACCGGTACGGGCGGGAACGGCTCGGCGCGTGGCCCGGGTTCCTCGCCGGCTGGGGGTTCGTGGTCGGCAAGACCGCCAGTTGCGCGGCCATGGCGCTGACCGCCGCCGCCTACCTCGTGCCCGGCCAGTGGCAGAAGCCGGTCGCGATCGCCGCGGTCGTCGTGCTCGTGGGCGTCAACGTGCTCGGGGTCACGCGGACCGCGCGCGCGGCGACGGTGATCGTGTCGGCCGTGCTCGCGGTGCTGGTCGTGGTCGTGGCCGCCGGCGTCGCGACGATCGCGGAGGCGGGGTGGGGCGGGGCGGCCGCCTCAGCGGCGACGGGCGTGTACGAGCTCCGCACCGGCATGGGCGCGGACGCAGCAACCACGCCGTTCGCCGCCGCCTACGGCGTGCTGCAGTCCGCTGCCCTGATCTTCTTCGCCTTCGCCGGCTACGCCCGCATCGCGACGCTCGGCGAGGAGGTGCGCGATCCGACGCGCACCATCCCACGCGCGATCGGCATCGCGTTCGGCGTCGTGGTCGTCGTCTACGCGGCGGTCGGCACCGCCGCGCTCGGGTCGCTCGGCGCCGTCGCCCTCGCCGGATCGCCCGCGCCGCTCGCCGACGTGGTGGTCGCGGCCGGCTGGGCCCGGGCCGATCCCGTCGTTCGCGTGGCTGCGGGAGTGGCGGCGCTCGGGTCGCTGCTCGCCCTCATCGCCGGCATCGGCCGGACGAGCTTCGCGATGGCGCGCGACGGGGAACTGCCGCATCCGCTCACCCGGGTGCACCGGCGGTTCGGCGTGCCCCACGTCGCCGAGCTCACCGTCGGCGCGGCGGTCATCGTGCTCGTCCTCGTCGCCGACCTGCGCGGCGCGATCGGGTTCTCGTCGTTCGGGGTGCTCGTGTACTACCTCGTCGCGAACTGGTCGGCGCTGACCCAGCCCGCCGCCGAACGGCTGGTGCCCCGGTGGGTGTCGTGGTCGGGCGCGATCGGATGCGTGGTGCTCGTGATGACCCTTCCGCTCGTCTCGATCGCGGCGGGCGTGGCGGTGTTCGCGGTCGGGGCGGCGGTGCGCGGCATCCGTCTTCGAGCGGGCCGCCGTCGCTGACGGAGCGGGCCTAGGCTGGGGCGCATGACCGCCGCCGACCCGTCCGCCCGCATCCTGACCATCGCCGACGTGCCCGCACCCGACATCGACGACACCGCGTTCGTCGCTCCGGGCGCCGTGATCGTCGGCCAGGTGCGCCTGGCCGCGCGGTCGAGCGTCTGGTATACGGCGGTGCTCCGCGCCGAGGCCGAGCCGATCACCCTCGGCGAGCGCTCGAACCTGCAGGACGGCGTCGTCTGCCACGTCGACGCCGGCTACCCGGTCACGATCGGCTCGGGCGTCTCGGTCGGCCACCGCGCGGTGCTGCACGGCTGCACCGTCGAGGACGACTGCCTCATCGGCATGAGCGCGACCGTGCTCAACGGGGCGGTGATCGGCGCGGGCTCGCTCGTCGCGGCCGGCGCGGTCGTGCTCGAGGGCACGGTGGTGCCGCCGGGCTCGCTCGTCGCGGGGGTGCCCGCCAAGGTGCGCCGCGAGTTGACGCCCGAGGAGCAGGCCGGCATCCGCCGCAACGCCGAGGCGTACCTCGCGCACGTCGACCGGCATACGGCGCCCGTCGACTGATCAGTCGCGCGAGCCGGCCCCGACGGTCTCGTCCCGGCTGGGCGGCGCGGTGGCCGTCGCAGCGGATGCCGCGGCCTCCGGCCGGACGGGTGCGAGCGGCTCGGCGACCCGCGCCGCATCCGTCGCCGTCCAGCGCCGCAGTGCTCGCCGCGCCCGCCGGACGCGGCGCACGACGGCCCGCACCGGCACGCCGATGCCCCACGCGAGCGTGCCGGCGAGCGAGCGGTCGAACGCGCCCAGCATGCGCCGGCGCTCGAACGCCGCACGGAGCGCGCCGCCCCACAGGTCGTGGCGGCGTTCCAGCGGTGGCAGCGGCACGATCTCCCGCGCCTCGACGAGCGCGGTGAGCCGCCGGGCCCAGTCGGACTCGTGCGGCTCGTGGAAGTAGTTGTCGGCGAGCCACGCGGCATCCGCGTACCGGAACCGGCCCGCGACGAGGTCGGTCGTCGACCCGAACACGCCGGCCCCCTCGAACACGGTGTTGATCATCGCCGGCGAGACGCCGAAGTCGTCGAGGAGGAGCACGGGCAGGTCGAGGGCGATCGCCTCGAGCGCGGCGGTCGAGCTCACCGTGACGAGCGCGGCGGCCCGGGCGAGGTGCGCGGCCATCGGGCCGTCCTCGACGACGAGGTTGGCGGGCACGCGGTCGAGGTCGGCGAGCAGGTCGGCGTAGTCGTGCTCCTCGGCGTGGGTCTGCGCCTCCCCCGCGCGGGCGCGCACCTTGACGACGACGCGGTGCTCGGGTCGGCGCCGGGCGAGCTCGGCGAGCGCGGCGAGCAGCTTCACGCGGTCGGCGCGCTCGGTGGGCACCTTGGCCTGCGCGGCGAACACGAGATCGGTGCGCTCGCGCCCGGGTGCCTCGCGGTCGTCCGTCGCGAGGAACGGGAGGTTGGCGAGCCCGAACATCCGGTCGACGCCGAGCGCCCACGCGTTCGCCTCGAAGTCGCGCACCTCGCGGCGGCTGTGCAGCACGACGAGGTCGGTCTGCTCGCGGTAGACGACGGCCTTCGGCACGGCCGGGATGGTGAGCCCGGGGAATCCGCTGAGGAGCACCGGCCGGTTCGGGCGGGCGTTCAGGCGCGGTGCGACGACGCGGACGAACGGTCCCCGCAGCGAGAGCAGCACCGCGTGCGGGTCGAAGGCGTCGAGCTCGGCGTCGAGGTCGTCGAGGTGGCGCGCGTGCGCGGCCTCCGTGGTGAACGCGGTGCCGGCGAGCGCGTCGGCGAGCTGTCGCGGGCTCGGCTGCACGGGCGAGGCGATGACGACCAGGCGGGTGCGCCATCCGCTCGGCAGGGTCGATGCGAGGGCGGCGCCCCACTTCACGTACGAGTCGGAATCGGCGACGACGAGCAGTCGGCGGCCCCCGCGCGCGTCGCGCGTCGCGGCATCCGTCACGCGAGCACCCGGCGGAGCTTGGCCTTCGGCGCCTCCTCGCCCGGGTAGACGCGCTTGATGCCGTCGCCGAGCGCCTCGCCGATGATGCGGATGTCGCGCACGAGGTGGTCGAGGCCCTGCGGCTCGAGCGAGGCCGAGTGATCGGAGCCCCACATGGTGCGGTCGAGGGTGATGTGCCGCTCGACGGCCACGGCGCCGAGTGCGACGGCCGCGAGCGAGATCTGCAGGCCGCGCTCGTGCCCGGAGTAGCCGATCGGGACCCCAGGGAAGCGGCGCTTCAGCGCGGGGATCATGAGCAGGTTCGCCTCCTCGGGCGGCATCGGGTAGCTCGAGGTGGCGTGCATGATGACGAGGTTCTCGGTGCCGAGCACGGTGACCGCGCGGTCGATCTCGTCGAGGGTCGACATGCCCGTCGAGAGGATGACCGGCTTGCCGGTGTCGCGCACCGCCTCGAGCAGTTCGAGGTCGGTGACCGAGGCCGACGCGATCTTGTGCGCGACGACGCCGTACGACTCGAGGTCGGCGACGGCGGGCGCGTCCCACGGCGACGCGAACCAGTCGAGCCCGTGCAGCGAGGCGTGGTCGGCGATCGCCGCGTACTCGTCGCGGCCGAACTCGACCCGGTGCCGGTACTCGAGGTAGGTCATGGTGCCCCACGGCGTCTCGCGGGGCGTGAGCTTCATGTGCTCCGGCGTCGAGAGGTCGGGCGTGCGCTTCTGGAACTTCACCGCCTGCGCGCCGGCCCGCGCAGCGACCTCGATGAGCCGCTTGGCGAGCTCGACGTCGCCGTTGTGGTTCAGGCCGATCTCGGCGATGACGTAGACGGGCTCGTACTCGCCGATGGCGGCGTGGCCGATGCGCACGGACATGTGGGCTCGCTCTCGTTCAGGGTGCGGGGGCGGGTTCCGGCGCCGGCGGCGCAGCGGGCGGGTGAGCGGATGCCGCGGCGATCGCCTCGCGCTGCAACCGGGTCGGGTGGGCGGGCTCCAGCTCGCGCGCCTCGCGGGCGGCGGCGCGGGCGTCGCGTTCGCCCCGCCAGTCGTCGTCGACGGATGCGGCGGAGCCATGCGCCGCGCCGCCACGCGTCGCCGCGGTCGCCCTGGCCTCGCGGGCGGCGAGCACGAGCTCGGCCAGCTCCCGCACCGCGCCGTGGCCGCCGTGGCGCTGCAGCACGTGCCGGGCGCGGGCGAGCGCCTCGGGCGCGGCATCCGGCACCGCCACGGGCCAGCCCACGAGGTCGAGCGCGGGGATGTCGCCGCGGTCGTTGCCGAGGTACGCGATGCGGTCGAGGCGGATGCCGCGCGTCGCCGCCCACTCGCGGAGCGCGCTGCCCTTGTCGGCGAGCCCCTGCACGCAGTCGACGCCGAGCTTCTCGGCGCGGCGGCTCACGACCGGGTTCGCCTCGGCGGAGAGGATGAGCACCGGGATGCCGGCGTCGCGCAGCCGCGCCACGCCAGCGCCGTCGGCCCGTGAGACGCGCACCGATTCCCGGCCGAGCTCGTCGAGCCCGGCGGTGTCGTCGGTGTGCACGCCGTCGAAGTCGGTGACGACCGCGTCGACGTCGATGAACGGATGCCGCGGGTCGGCCGGCCACGCCGCGCCGCGGGCCGCGCTCACGCCGCTGCCGGCAGCCCGCGCGGCCTGCGCCGCGGCGAGGGCCCCGGCGAGCCGGCGGTCGATGCGCGCGGCGAGCGCGCGCGCCCGGGCGAGGTCGGCCGCGTCGTCGATCTCGATCGCGAGGTCGGCGTGCACCGGCTGGATGCCGATGCGACCGAAGAACCGGTGCCGGGCCGCGGTGAACCCGTCGGTGCGAAGCGCGTAGAACGCGCCGGTCTCGAGGTACTCGGGCGCGCGGTCCTGCCGCCGCGGGCGGTTTCCCGGGTCGTGGTTCACGCCGACCGCACTGGCCCCGTCGGCCTCGTCGGCGCGTTCGCGCCAGAGGAAGCCGTGCGTGGGCGTGGCCGCGAACACCACGTCGCGCTCACCGCGCTCGACCCGGGAGACCGCCGCGTCGAGGTCGGCGGGGTCGATGAACGGCGACGTCGCCTGGATGAAGACCGTGACGTGCGCCGGCGCCGGCGCCTGGGGCGAGCGGCTCGCGGCCGCGCGGGGCGTCACGAGGTCGAGCACCTCGAGCGCGTGGAGCAGCGCCGACTCGCTCGACGCGGTGGCGTTCGCGAGTTCGGCGGGTCGCGCGACCACCTCGGCGCCGGCTGCGCGTGCGACGTCGGCGATCTCGTCGTCGTCGGTCGTGACGACGACGCGTCCGATGCGCTCCGCGGCGAGCGCCGCGTGCACGGCGCGGGCGACGAGCGGCACGCCGCCGACTCGGGCCACGTTCTTGCCGGGCAACCCCTGCGAGCCGCCGCGCGCCGGGATGACCGCGACGGCCGTGCGCGCCGGCGCGTCCACTCCCGACCCGCCGCCGGTCGCCGCGCGGTCGCCCGGCGCGCCGGCGAGGTCCCCCGACCCGCCGGAGCCGTTCCGAGCGAGTCCCCTCGCGCTCGCGCCGGCGGCGGTCGCCTCGGTGAGGTCGGTGCTCATGCCGCGAAGCTATGCGCGGCGTTCGTCCGCCCGGTGCACGCCCGGTGAACGTCCGACGTCGTTCAGGCAGCGAGCGGATGCCGCCGCGCCCCCGTGCGCTGGGGATAACCTCGTCCCGCCGCGCCGCCGTCGCCTACGGTGGAGCGCATGCCCGAAGCCTCCCCCGCCAGGCCCTCGAGACGGATGCCGCACCCCCGCGCCGCTGCCGCCGTGCTCTCGTGCGCCCTGCTGCTCGGCACTGCCGCCTGCGCGTCGCCGGACGGCGACGCGCCCCGCGCCTCCACGGCCGCCCCGTCCGCCGCCGCGACCGACCAGCCGATCTTCGCGTCGGACGAGGAAGCGCTCGCGGCGGCGGTGGAGGCGTATGAGGCCTATAGCGAGATGTCCACGCGGATCGCCTCAGAAGGGGGCACCAACCCCGAGCGGATCACGGAGGTCGTCAGCGAGAACGCCGCTTCGCAACTCGTCGAGGAGTTCGAGGCTCTGGCTGAGGCTCAGCTGCGTACGACCGGGACAACCAATGTCTACGGAGCGCGCCTCATGTCTTGGGAACAGGCCGGAGAAGACACAACGGTTTCGGCGTACTTCTGCCGAGACGTGTCTGGCGTTCGAATAGTCAATGCCTCTGGGGCGGACGTAACCAAGCCGAGGACCAGCGATGTATCGGCTCTGGTTGCCACCTTCGTGGTCCGACCAGACGATCCGTCCAAGCTCATCGTCGAGGACACCGAGCCATGGTCCGACATCACATTCTGCGAGTAGGACTGGCTGGGTGGGCGGTTGCGACGCTCTCGCTTGCCGGGCCAGTCGCTGCTACCGCCGACGACGCTGATTCCTGGGACATCGGTGCCGTCTTCGACGCCGACCAATCATCCGGCGAGGGCGCAGCGCAAGTCGTAGCTGATTACGCCCGACCGGGCACGGACAACAATCCGGTCGACGGCTACAGCCCCGACCCGGACCAGGTCGCCGAGGGGATCGGCTTCGGCGGCACCACCCAACCCACTCGCCCCGCCGCTCCCCCGCGCGACATCTGCAGTCCCACGAATCCGACCGACTGCTTCTTCACCGGCGCCGAGCCGACCCCGCCGCCGGCGGGCGAGCCGGCCGTGACGCTTCGCGACGTCGCCACGTTCCAGCCGGCGCCGCACGAGCACACCGCCGAGCCGGCGGGTTGGGCGGTCGTCGACCTGCCGGCGAATGCCGTCGCCGAGGCCGGCACCGTGACGCGATCGGGCACGCTCTTCGCCCGACCGGTGCAGGTGCGGTTCCATCCGGTCGGCTACCGCTGGGTGTACTCCGACGGCGCGACCGTCGGCAGTGCGGATCCCGGTGCGACCTGGGCCGAGCTCGGCCAGCGCGAGTTCACCGCGACGCCGACGAGCCACGTCTATCGCAGCAAGGGCGAGCACACCGCCCGGCTCGACGTGACCTACGTCGCCGAATACCGCTTCGACGGGTCGGCCTGGCGGTGGATCGACGGCACGCTCACCGTCCAGGGCGCGCCGCAGCCGGTGCTCGTCGGCGACTTCGACACCGTGCTCGTCACCGGGCCGTGCACCACGCACCCGAACAGCCCCGGATGCGGGTAGCGGTCAGCGGCTGCTGAGCCGGAGCTCGGCCGCCTTCACCACGTTCGCGAGCAGCATCGCCCGCGTCATCGGGCCGACACCGCCGGGGTTCGGCGACAGGTGCCCGGCGACCGACGCGACCTCGGGATCGACGTCGCCCGTGAGCCGACCCTTGCCCGTCTCCTCATCGGCCACGCGCGTGATCCCCACGTCGAGCACCGCTGCGCCCGGCTTGATCCAGTCGGGCTTCACCATGTGCGGCACGCCGACCGCGGCGACGACGATATCGGCGCGACGCACCTCGTCGGCCACGTCGACCGTGCGTGAATGGGTGAGGGTGACCGTGGCATCCAGCCCCTTGCGGGTGAAGAGCAGGCCGAGGGGGCGGCCGACCGTGAGGCCGCGGCCGATCACCGCGACATGCCGCCCGCGGATCGGCACCTCGTACCGCTGCAGCATCTCGACGATGCCGGCGGGCGTGCAGGGCAGCGGGGACTGCAGGTCGCCCTCGATGCCGAGCACCAGGCGGCCGAGGTTCGTGGGGTGCAGCCCGTCGGCGTCCTTGTCCGGGTCGATGAGCTCGAGCATCGCGTTCTCGTCGTGCCCCGTCGGCAGCGGCAGCTGCACGATGTAGCCCGTGACCTCGCGGGCCGCGTTCAGGTCGCGGATCGCCGTACGCACATCGGCCGTGGTCGCCGACGCGGGCAGGTCCACGCGGATCGACTCGATGCCGACCTCGGCGCAGTCGCGGTGCTTGCCGGCCACGTACGACCGCGACGCCGGGTCGTCGCCGACGAGCAGCGTGCCGAGCCCCGGCACCACCCCGTGGGCGCGCAACTCGGCGATGCGCGACGCCAGCTCGGACTTCACGGCCGACGCCGTGGCGACGCCGTCAAGGGTGATCGCGGTCATGTGGGTACCTCTTCCGAGCTGGTCAGCGGAGCGGGATGAAGGAGATCCGGGCCGACACGCCGTGGGGCGGATGCCGCGGGCGGCGTGTCGAGAGCGGACTCCTTCGCTGCGACGGGATGCCGGAGGCTCCGGGGCCGGCCGGGACCACGATGGGGCCGGCCGGACCCGGAGCTCCGCGGGACTACTGCTGCAGCCCCGGGTAGAGCGGGAACGCCTCGGTCAGGGCCTCGACGCGCGAGCGGAGCGCCGCGACATCCGCCGACGGCTGCAGCGCCAGCGCGATGATGTCGGCGACCTCGGCGAACTCGGCGTCGCCGAAGCCGCGCGTCGCGAGCGCGGGCGTGCCGATGCGCAGGCCGGACGTCACCATCGGCGGACGCGGGTCGAACGGCACCGCGTTGCGGTTCACGGTGATGCCGACCTCGTGCAGGCGGTCCTCCGCCTGCTGGCCGTCGAGCTCCGACGTGCGGAGGTCGGCGAGCACGAGGTGCACGTCGGTGCCGCCCGTGAGCACGTCGACGCCCGCGGCGCGGGAGTCGTCGGCGGTGAGGCGCGACGCGAGCAGCTTCGCACCCGAGATGGTGCGCGCCTGGCGGTCCTTGAACTCCTCGGAGGCCGCGATCTTGAACGCGGTCGCCTTGGCGGCGATCACGTGCATCAGCGGCCCGCCCTGCTGGCCGGGGAACACGTTCGAGTTGAGCTTCTTCGCCAGCTCGGTGTCGCGCGAGACGATGAGGCCCGAGCGGGGGCCGCCGATGGTCTTGTGCACGGTGGTCGAGACGACGTCGGCGTGCGGCACGGGCGACGGGTGCAGGCCTGCGGCGACGAGTCCGGCGAAGTGGGCCATGTCGACCCAGAGCTTCGCGCCGACCTCGTCGGCGATCTCGCGGAACGCGGCGAAGTCGAGGTGGCGCGGGTACGCCGACCAGCCCGCGATGATGACCTGCGGCTTGGTCTCCTTGGCCTTGTCGCGCAGCGCGTCCATGTCGACGAGGAACGTCTCGGGGTTGACGCCGTACGACACGGCGTTGTAGAGCTTGCCCGAGAAGTTCAGCTTCATGCCGTGCGTGAGGTGGCCGCCGTGCGCGAGCTCGAGGCCGAGGATCGTGTCGCCGGGCGTCGCGATCGCCGACAGCACGGCCGCGTTCGCGGTCGCACCCGAGTGGGGCTGCACGTTGGCGTACTCGGCGCCGAACAGCGACTTGGCGCGCTCGATGGCGAGCGACTCGGCGACATCCACGTACTCGCAGCCGCCGTAGTAGCGGCGGCCCGGGTAGCCCTCGGCGTACTTGTTGGTGAGCACCGAGCCCTGCGACTGCAGGACCGACACCGGCACGAAGTTCTCGCTCGCGATCATCTCGAGCGTGTGGCGCTGGCGGTTCAGCTCCTGCTCGAGCACCTCGGCGATCTCGGGGTCGACCTCGGCGAGCGGCTTGTTGAAGACGGAGTCGGCGCCGGCGGCGGTGCCGGGCGCGACGGTGGAGAGTGATTCGGCCAAGACTGGCTCCTTCGAAGATGACATGCGGACCTGCGGAAATCGCCTCGTGCGCGACTCGCGCCCCGAGGCTTCGCGTACCGGCCCAGGCGTGCGGTCGGTCCGTGCCAGTCGCTCCCCGATGGTCACCCATCTCAACGCCAGTCGCGACGCTCGCAAGCATACCAACGGATGCCGCGACCGCACGCCGTGCGTCATCCGCCGACGCGCGCAGCGGGATAACGTGAGCGGGTGAGCTCCCCGCGCGTCGACGTGATCCACTCCGCCCGCCTCGTCTCCGGGGGCGACGTCGTGCCCGAGGCCTGGGTGCGGTTCGACGGCGACCGGGTCGCCGCACGCGGCGTCGGCGACGGATGGCGCGACGGCCTCCCCCGCGACGGCGCCGCCGGCGGGGGCGTGACCGTGACGGATGCCGCGGGTCGGTGGCTCGTACCCGGGTTCATCGACCTGCACTGCCACGGCGGGGGCGGCGCCGCCGCCGACGACGGCGAGGACGCGATCCGCACGGTGCTCGCGACGCATCGCGCGCACGGTACGACCCGCAGTGTCGTGTCGCTCGTGACGGCCGGCATCGACGAGCTCGAGGGCCGCCTCGGGGCGATCACCCGCGTCGCGGCATCCGACCCGCTCGTGCTCGGCTCGCACCTCGAGGGCCCGTTCCTCGACCACGACTTCCGCGGGGCCCACGACCCGGCGCGCCTGCGGCGGGCCGATGCGGCATCCGTCGACCGGCTGCTGGACGCGGCCGCGGGCACGCTGCGGCAGATCACGATCGCGCCCGAGCACGACGGGGCGAGCGAGGCGACGGCGCGGTTCGTCGATGCGGGGGTCGCCGTCGCGGTCGGCCACACCGGCGCGGACTTCGCGACGGCCCTCGCGGCATTCGAGGCGGGCGCGAGCATCCTCACGCATGCGTTCAACGGCATGCGCGGCATCCACCACCGCGCGCCGGGTCCTGTGGTCGCGGCCATGCACGCCGACCACGTCACGCTCGAGGTCATCAACGACGGCGTGCACGTGCATCCCGACGTCGTGCGCCTCGCGTTCGCGGGGGCGGCGGGCCGGGTGGCGCTCGTGACGGATGCCATGGCGGCGACCGGATCGGCGGACGGCCGGTACGTGCTCGGGTCGCTCGAGGTCGACGTGGTCGACGGCATCGCGCGCCTGGCCGAGGGCGGGGCGATCGCCGGCTCGACGCTGACGCAGGATGCCGCGCTCCGCCGCGCCGTGCTCGAGTGCGGCATCGGCCTCGCGGACGCGGTGACCGCCCTTACCGAGACGCCCGCGGCCGCCGTCGGCCGCGCGCACGACCTCGGCCGGCTCGACGCGGGATACGCCGCCGACGCGGTGCTGCTCGACGACGACCTCGCCGTGACCGCGGTCTGGGGCGCGGGCGCGCGACTGGGCTGATCCCCGCGATGCGGCGGCGCGCGCGTCGGTCGGCTTCGGGCCGGGGCGGAGGCCTGCTCCCCTTCGTCTCCGCTCGCCCGGCCCGCGTATCGAACCCGCGCCTCGTTCCCCCGATGCGGGTCGTGCCGACCGCGGCCGGCCCGAACTCCGGCCGCGATCTCATCCTGCCTCCCGGAACCCGTGAGCCCGCTGGGAGCATTCCGTGATCTGGCCGAGGAGGCCGGTTCGGGGTGTATCGGCCCCTAGGCCGAGGGCGTGATCGAGCCCGTCGCCGCGGCGACGCGCGCGCGCCCGGCCGCCGCGCGCGTCGACGACACGACGACGATCACGGATGCCGCGACGAGCATGACGGCGTACGCGAGCGGCACCGCACCCACGCCGAACGCACCGAACAGCAGCCCGCCGAGGAGCGCGCCGCCGCCGATGCCGATGTTGAACGCGGTCGTGTAGAGGGCGCTGGCCGCGTCACGTCGCTCGGGCGGGGCGGCCTGGAGCAGGCGCGTCTGCAGCAGCGGCGGCACCGCGCCGAACGCGAAGCCCCACGCGGTGTAGGCGATGACGGCCGGCCACAGGCCGGGCTCGGCGGCCATCACGACCAAGGCGATGGCGATCGCGGTCATCGCGACCACGAGGGCGCGCACGCTGTTGCGGGCGATCGGACTGCCCGCGACCACGAGGCCCGCGGCGCCGGCGAGCCCCGACGCGAACAGCAGCGGGGCGACCGCCTCGGGCGCGGCGCCGACGACGTCGGTGAGGATCGGCGCGACGTAGGTGAGAGCGGCGTACTGGCCGATCATCACGACCGCCGTGACGACGCACACCGCGAGCACGGCCGCCATGCCGCCGGCCTCCGAGACGCGGATCGCGGCCGTGGAGCCGGTCGCCGGACGGATCGCGGCCGGCGCCGCGGCATCCGTCGGCAGCACCGCACGCACCACCAGCGCGCCTGCCAGGGTGAGCACGCCCACGAGCACGAACACCGGCCGCCAGCCGAGCGCCTGCCCGAGCGCGGTCGAGATCGGCACGCCCGCGATGAGGGCGATCGTGCCGCCGCCGAGCACCGTCGACACGGCGCGGCCGAGCTGACCGTGGGCCACGAGGCGGGCCGGGTAGGCGCCGACGAGCGCCCAGAACACGCCGTGGGCGACGCCGCCGAGCACGCGCACGGCGACGAGCATCCAGTACTCGGGCACGAGCGCGCTCGCGATGCTCGTGAGTCCGAGCAGGACGAGCACGGCCGTGAGCAGCGTGCGCCGCGGCATCCGTCGGGTGAGGGCGGTGAGCGGGGCGGACGTCACGACGACCGCGAACGCGAAGACCGAGACGAGCAGGCCCACGAGCGGCTCGCCGACGCCGAGGTCGGCGCTCATCTCGGGGAGCAGGCCCATCGGGATCATCTCGATGGTGATGGACAGGAACACCGCCGAGGCGAGCGCGATGAGCGGCTTCCACGGCAGGGCTGCGGTGGGGGTCGCGGCGACGCGCGACGATGAGGTGATCGGCATGAGGTTCATCCGACGGCGTTCCCCGCTCGCGGCGATGCCTGCGGCGGGTCGACTACGCGCTCACGTGCGCGCCCGGGGCCGGCGGTGACCGCACGACCGCGAGCATTCTACCGCGTGGCGTCCGTGCGTCGGCTGAACGCCCGAAACGTCGCGCGACCGCCGGGTACGCTGTCCGGATGATCACGGATGCCACCGAGACCGCGGATGCCACGGGCACGCACCTGAACCACTGGGTCGTCACGCTGAGCTGCACCGACGGGCCCGGGATCGTCCACGCGGTGAGCGGCGCGATCGTCGCCGCGCGCGGGAACATCACCGAGAGCCAGCAGTTCGCGAGCCACGACACCGGCCGGTTCTTCATGCGCGTGCAGGTGGAGTCGCCTGCCGACCGGGCCGAGCTCGAAGCCGCCCTCGCGCCCGTGCGGGAGCGCTGGCAGATGGACCTGCACCTCGACGAGGTGGGCCGGCCGCTGCGCACCCTCGTGCTCGCGTCGACCGCCGGGCACTGCGTCAACGACCTGCTCTTCCGCCAGCGCGCGGGCCAGTTGCCCGTCGAGATCCCGCTCGTGCTCTCGAACCACGGCACGCTGCGCGACCTGGTCGACTTCTACGGCGTGCCGTTCGAGTCCGAGGCGGTCGTCTCGCCCGAGACGAAGGCGGCGTTCGAGCGCCGGATCCTCGACGCGGTCGAGGAGCACGACATCGAGCTCGTCGTGCTCGCCCGCTACATGCAGATCCTCTCCCCCGAGCTCTGCGACGCGCTCGCCGGCCGGTGCATCAACATCCACCATTCGTTCCTGCCCGGCTTCAAGGGCGCGAACCCGTACCGCCAGGCGCACGCCCGCGGCGTGAAGCTCATCGGCGCGACCGCGCACTTCGTCACGAGCGACCTCGACGAGGGCCCGATCATCGAGCAGAACGTCGTGCGCGTGGACCATTCGCGCTCGGTCGCCGAACTCGTCGCGATCGGCCAGGACGAGGAGAGCCGCACGCTCTCGCAGGCCGTGAAGTGGTTCGCCGAGCGGCGCGTGCTGCTCGACGGGCAGCGCACCGTCATCTTCCGCTGAGGCGCGCGGGTCTCGGTACGCGCCTTCGGCGCTACCCGACCACCGGCCGCAGCCGGCGCCGTCGGTTCAGCGGAACTCGCGGCGGCCGTTGATGACGCCGCTGACCGCGGCGACCACCGCGAACACGACCGCGATCACCGGCTGGCCCATGACCCACCACGCGATCGCCGCGCTCGAGAACACGGCGATCTCCACGAGCGCCTTCACGAACGGGTCGACGCGGAACACGGCCTTCGGCGACCGGAACAGGGCCCACAGCAGGATCGCGGCGAGCGGCAGGCCGATGCCGAGCAGCACGCCCGGCCACGGCAGCTCGAACGCGACGAACCCGAAGATGCCGAGGGTCACGATCGCGAAGACCTCGAGCAGGAACCGCAGCAGGTCGTTGAAGCCCACCTGGGGCGTGTCGGGCGTGGCGTCGTTCACGAGGTTCAAGCCTAACCGCGGTGACGGATGCCGCGGCATCCGTCACCGTGACCCCCTCAGCCGACCGGCGTCGGCATCCGCGGGACGTCGGACACGGCGGGCCCGTCATCGGCGTGCGACGCCTCGGCATCGGTCTCGGCGCCGCCCGCGGTGCGGAAGTGCCCGACGAGCGTGAGCGCGAGGCCGCCGACCGCCCAGGCCCAGAGGACGAGCCAGGGGAACGTCGCGTCGGCCGCCGGGAAGTACGACAGGTCCCGCAGCAGCGTGGCTGCGGCGCCCGGCGGGAACCACTGGCCGATCGCACCCCACGGCGCCGGCAGGAACTCGACCGGGATCGCGGCCGCCGAGATCGGGTTCGCCACGAGCAGGAAGGTGAGCGCGCCGAGCGCGATGCCGGCCCGACCGAGGAGCGCGACGAACCCGGTGATCGGCGCGGCGATCGCCGTGAGCGCGAGAGCGATGGCGGCGCTGTTCACCCAGAAGTCGCCCTGCAGCGCGCCGAACCATCCCTGCAGGATGCCGGTGAGCAGCAGCCCCGCACCGACGGCGTACACGAGCACGGCCGTCATCCGGCGGACGGCGCCGATGACGGCGAATGAGATCGCGATGCCGCCGAGCATGCCGCCGATGACGATCGGGAACATCGCCGCGGTGAGGCCCGTGCCGCGCGGGTCGGTGTCGGCGAGCGGCACGACGTCGGTCACGGCGACGGTGACTTCGGGCAGCTCCGGCGGCGCAGGTGCTGCGGGAGGGGCCGCGGGTGCCTGGCCGGACGCCTGGGCCTGCGCGGCCTGCAGCGCCGCGGCAACCGCCTGCTGCAGCGCCTCTTGGATACGGCTCGGAAGCTCCTCGCGCAGTCGTGCGTCGATGCCCTGCTGGAGTTCGGCGGCGACGCCGCGCAGCGTCTGGGCGACGACCGGGCTCGCGGCCGAGGCGACGAGCACCTCGGGAGCGTCGGTCGGCGTCTCGCCGAGGACGACCGCTCCGTACGCGTTGCGGCGTTCGATCGCATCGACCGCCGCGTCGCGGTCGTCGACCCGTTCGAACTCGACGGCGCCGTCGGACTGCTCCGCGACGCGGCTCTGGACCTGGTCGACCGCCGCGTCGGTCCCGGCGATCGCGACGGGAAGGTCCTTCGGCTCGGCGGCGACGGAGGGCCACGCGAAGGCCAGGACGATCAGCCCGACGACGAGCGCGAGTGCCCCACCGATGCCGATCGCCCGGGCGAAGGAGGTCACTGCGTGAGGTGCGGTGTTCGATTCCATGACGACTCCGTAACTAAAACGAATGTTCGTTCTTTATAATGCTCTCGAATGCGTAGGATCGTCAAGCGGATGATCCGCATCGAGGGAAGGGACGCGATGCCGAAGGTGACGGAGGCCTACCGCGAGGCCAGGCGCACCGAGATCGCCGATGCGGCGCTGCGGTGCTTCGCCGAGAAGGGCTTCCGCGGCACCTCGATGGCCGACATCATCGCCGCGTCCGGGCTGTCCGCCGGTGCGATCTACGGCCACTACGCCAGCAAGGAGGAGCTCTTCGTGGCGGCCGCGCAGCACGTCCTGTCCGCACGCACGGTCGAGCTCGAGGAACTCCGGGCCGAGCACGGCCCGCTCGCACCCGGCGAGATCATGGCCGCCCTCATCGACGGCATGCGCCAGGAGGTGATCACGCCGAACCTCTTCCTCCAGGTGTGGGCCGAGGCGGCGATCGATCCGTCGCTGCGCGAGATGGTGCACCGGTTCCTCGCGCCCGCGCGGCAGATGCTCCGCGGCCTCGTGGCCGAGTGGGCTGCGGCGCACCCCGACATCGCCGGCGCGGAGCCGGAGGCCTACGCGCGGCGCGTCGTCCCGGTGCTCATGGGTCTCGCGCCCGGCTTCATGGTGCAGCGGGCGATCCTCGCCGACTTCGACGAGGAGGCCTACCTCGCCACCGTCAGCGCCCTGATCCCCCGTTAGCCCGCATCCGGCCGGTGCGCCGCCCGGGGATCCGGGCGACCTTCCGGGCGGCGGCTCCGGTGGGCCCGGCATCCGTCATCCGACGTACTCGTCAGATGCCCTGCCAGTCGGGCTTGTTCGCCCACGCGTGCCGGTAGTAGTCGGCGTGCTCGAGTTCGGCGGCGGCGGCCTCGTCGACGATCACGGTCGCGTGCGGGTGCAGCTGGATGGCCGAGCCGGGCCGGCTCGCCGAGACCGGGCCCTCGACCGCGTCGGCGAGCGCGCGCGCCTTCGCCGCCCCGAACGCGAGCAGCACGAGGTGCCGCGCCCGGAGGATCGTGCCGATGCCCTGGGTGATGCAGTGCACGGGCACGTCGTCGGGCGAGTCGAAGAAGCGCGCGTTGTCGGCGCGGGTCTGCTCGGTGAGCGTCTTCACGCGCGTGGGCGAGGCGAGTGAGGAGCCGGGCTCGTTGAACCCGATGTGCCCGGTCCGGCCGATGCCGAGGATCTGCAGGTCGACGCCGCCGGCGTCGGCGATCGCGCGTTCGTAGTCGTCGGCCGCCGTGCGGATCGTCTCGGGGTCGCCGTTCGGCACGTGCACGAGCGACGGCGTGAGGCCGAGCGGCTCCACCACCTCGCGCGTGATGACCGCGCGGTACGACTCGGGGTGCCCGGGCGGCAGTCCCACGTACTCGTCGAGCGCGAACCCGCGCACGCGCGACACGTCGAGGCCGTCGTCGCGCAGGCGCCGCGCGAGCGCCCGATAGGTCGACAGGGGCGTCGACCCGGTCGCGAGCCCCAGCACCGCGTCGGGTCGCGAGCGCACGAGGTCGACGAGCGCGGATGCCGCGAGCTCGCCCGCCTCCTCCTCCGAACCGACGATCACGACCTCGGCCATGCGGGCACCTCCTCCTGGATCGCGGGCGTGCGGAGCGCTTCGGCTCCGCCGGATGGCGCCGGCTCGTCGCCGACGAGTGCGGCGCCGACGGCCGCGGCGGGGAAGCCGCGCGGGATGACCCGCACGCGGGACGCGAGGTCGAGCGAGGCGAGGAACGGCGACGAGGCCGTCCAGTCGGCGAGCACGCGCCGCGTGCCCACGAGCAGGCGGTCGCCGAGCGCGGCGAGCCCGCCGCCGATGACGATGTCGTCGACGTCGGTCGTGAGCGCGAGCAGCCGCACCGCCGATGCGACGCCGGTGAGGAACCGGTCGCGCACGGCGACCGCGGCGGCGTCGCGGGCGTCGGCCCGGTCGAAGAGCTCGAGGCTCGGATGCTTGTGCTCGCTCGGCCACATCGCGGCGAGCGCGGACCCCGACGCGACGGTCTCGAGGCAGCCGCGCTGGCCGCACGGGCAGGCCGCGCCGGCCGGGTCGACGGGGATGTGACCGATCTCGCCCGCGACGCCGCGGCGGCCGCGGAGCAGGTGCCCGTCGAGGACGATGCCCGCGGCGAGCCCGGTGCCGAGGTTGAGGTAGGCCATCGAGTGCGCCCGCTGCCCGTCGGCGAGGCCCAGCAGGTGGTGGGCGCCGAGCGCGGCGGCGTTCACGTCGTTCTCGACGCGCACGTCGACGCCGAGGCGGTCGGCCAGGCGCGGGCCCAGGTCGAGGCCCTCGAGGCCCAGGTTGACGGCGTGCGCGACGCGGCCCGTCGCGCTGTCGACCGAGCCGGGGATGCCGATGCCGATGGAGCGGAACGCGTGCGCGTCGACGCCCGCGAGCTGCGACATCCGCTCGACCGTGCGCAGCGCCGTCTCGACGACCGCATCGGCGCCGAACCCCGTGGGCATGCGCACCTGGTCGCTGAGGGCGCCGTCGTCGCCGATCGCGACGGCCGCGGTCTTCGTGCCGCCGATGTCGATGCCGAGCCTCACGAGGCCTCCGCCGGCGTCGTGCGCAGGGCACCGTCGATGCGCTCGGCGAACGCCTCGGCGACCGACCGCGACGCACCGAACGTCGCGACGTCGGCGAGCGCGAGGTCGTCGCTCGGCCAGCCCAGGTCGGCGGTCACCACGTCGTCGCGCACCGCGCGCAGGCGCTCGATCGCGTCGACGGCGAACGGATGGCGGTGCAGGTCCTTGCCCACGACGAGCACGGGCCCGGCGAGGCCGGTCGGGTCGGCGAGCGGCGTCGACGCGTCGACCGGCACGATCGCGGCATCCGTCAGCCAAGCCGGCGCCGGGCGGCTCGGGTCGGGAGCGGCGACGAGGGCGAACGGCCCCCACGGCACCTCGCCCACGGCGATGTTCGCCGCCGTGTCGATGCGCACGACGGTGCCGAGGCGCCCCGCACCCGCGAGGCGCTCGAGGGCGCCGGGCGCCTCGTGGAACGACGACGCGATGCGGGCGCCGAGGTCGGCGGGCAGGGCGGCGCTCGTGTCGGCTTCTGCCTCGGCGTCGGGCGCCGGTGCGAGCGCCCGGACGCGGGCCGCGGCATCCGTCACCCGTTCGGCCGGCAGGCGGCCCGCCTCGATCGCGTCCTCGATCGCCGCGACGATCTCGGCGAGCTGGTCGGCGGTGTTGCCCGTGCCGATGCACAGGAGGTCGCAGCCGGCGGCGAGTGCGCGCACGGCCGCCTCGGGGATGCCGTGCACGCCGCTCGCCCCGGCCATGTCGAGCGCGTCGGAGACGATGACGCCCTCGAAGCCCAGCTCCCCGCGGAGCAGGCCGTGCAGGATGCGGGGAGACAGGGTGGCGGGCTGCTCCGCGTCGAGCTGCGGCAGCAGGATGTGGGAGGTCATGATCGTGCGCGTGCCGGCCGCGATCGCCGCGCGGAACGGTGCCAGCTCGCGCTCGCGGAGCCGCTCGAGCGGCAGGTCGACGACGGGCAGCGCCAGGTGCGAGTCGGTCGCGGTGTCGCCATGACCCGGGAAGTGCTTGGCGCTCGCGGCGATGCCCGTCGACTGCACGCCCTCGATCCACGCGGCGGTGTGCCGGGCGACGAGGCCCGGCGTCGCACCGAAGCTGCGAACGCCGATCACCGGGTTCAGCGGATTCGAGTTGATGTCGGCGTCGGGCGCGAACGTCATGGTGCACCCGACCTCGACGAGGGCGGCGCCCACGGCGCGGCCGATCTCGCGCGTCAGCGACTCGTCGTCGATGCGGCCGAGCACGGCGTTGCCCGGGTACGGCGCACCACGGTCGGCGAAGAGCCGGGTGACGTCGCCGCCCTCCTCGTCGATGGCGACGACGGCGTTCGGGTTCGCGCCGCGCAGGCTCGCCGTCAGCTGGCGGAGCCGGCCGGGCGTGCGCACGTTCGTGGCGAACAGGCACACTCCCCCGAGCCCTTCGGCGAGCAGGCCGAGCAGCCACTCGGGCGCCCTCGGCCCCGTGAACCCGGGCAGCAGCGTGGTCAGGATGTCGCGGCGCAGGTCGCCGATCGCGGCATCCGTCGTCATGGTGCTCACCCCTTCACCGCCCCGCTCACGAGGCCGCTCGTCATGCGTCCCTGCACGATCAGGAAGAACACGATCACGGGGATCGCCATGAGCGTCGAGCCCGCCATGATCGCCGCCCAGTTCGTGGTGCCGTTGGCGACGAGGAAGGTGCGCAGCCACACCGGCAGGGTCATCATCTCGGGTCTCGCGTTCAGCACGAGCGCGATCACGAACTCGTTCCACGCCTGGATGAAGCCGAACACGCCCGTCGCCACGAGGCCCGGGGCGAGCAGCGGGAACGTGACCCGCCAGAAGGCGCCGGAACGAGAGCATCCGTCGATCATCGCAGCTTCCTCGAGCTCGGCGGGGACGCCGTTCACGAAACCCCGCAGGGTCCAGATCGTGAACGGCAGCACCGTGGCGACGTACACGATCGTGAGGCCGATGAGGGTGTTCAGCAGCTGCCATCCGTCGATGACGCGGAAGATCGAGACGATCATCGCCTCGCCGGGGATCATCTGCACGACGAGGATCACGATGATGAACGTCCGGCGGCTCTTGAACCGGAAGCGGGTGACCGCGAGGGCCGCGAGGAACGCGAAGATCAGCGCGACCGCGACGGTCGTGAGCGTCACGATGAGCGAGTTCAGGGCGGCGGGGGCGAACGGCGTGCGACCCGGGTCGAAGAGCACCGTCGCGTAGTTGCGCAGCGTGAAGTTGTCGGGCCAGAAGTGGATGTCGGCGCCGCGGATCTCGTTGTTCGGCTGGAACGACGTGTTCACCATCCAGTAGACGGGGAACGCGAACAGCGCGAAGAGCACGACCGAGAGGGCGCTCCAGCCGATGGTCGACGGGCGGATGCGGCGGCGCCGGGGCGCGGCGGCCCGACCGGCGGGGCGGCCGGACGCGGCCGGCTGCGTCCCGGGTGCGACGAGGGCGCTCACAGCTCCTCCTCCTTGACGGTCTGACGCACGTAGTAGAGCGAGATGGACATGAGGATGATCGCGGTGATGACGGCGATCGCGCCGCCGGTGCCGAAGTCGCCGCCGGCGATCGACACCTGGTAGATGTACACGCCGAGCGTGTTCGTCTGCTCGCGGATGCCGCCGATGTCCTGCAGCGCGAAGATCTGGGTGAACACCTTCAGGTCCCAGATGATCTGCAGAATCGTCGTGATGAGGAAGATCGGCTTGAGGTACGGGAACACGATGAGCCGAAAACGGCTGAACCCGCCCGCCCCGTCGAGCTGCGCGGCTTCGAGCACCTCGTCGGGCACCTGCGTGAGCCCGGCGTAGAGGGCGAACGCGACGAACGGCACCGCGCCCCAGACGATGATGACGCCCGCGACGAGGAAGAAGCTCAGGGGCTCGATGAGCCACGAGTGCTGCGTGTACTGCTCGAGGCCGAACGCGTTCACCAGCACGGAGTTGACGACGCCGTAGTCGGTGTCGAACATCCAGCCCCACACGATCGTCGCCGACAGCGGCGGCATCGCCCACGCGAGCAGCAGCCCGAGCGAGAGCAGCAGGCGGAAGCCCTTCGGCAGCCGCTGCAGGAGCAGGGCGATGAGGGTGCCGAGCAGCATCGTGATGACGACGCACGCCGCGGCGAACACGAGGCTGCGGCCGAGCACGGCGTAGAAGGCGGGATCGGTGAGGACCGACACGTAGTTGTCGAACCACACCCACTCGGGCGGGGCGCCGAAGACCTGCGCCCGGCCGAACTCCTGCATCGACGTGACGAGCAGCTGGACGAGGGGCCAGCCGACGATCGCGGCGAGCACGATCGAGGCCGGCACGAGGAGGGCGTACGGGGTGAGTCCGCCCGTGGGCCGACGACGCCGGGGCGATCGCCGGGGCGCGGGCTGCGGCGCGACGAGCCGTTCGCCGTCGACCGAGCTGACGACCGGGGGCGGGCCGCTGTCGGTGGTGGTCATGGGGTTCTCCTGCAGTCGACGGATGCCGCGGGCGGGGCCCGCTCATGGTTCCGGGCCGGCAGCGTGTGTGGGCGGCTGCCGGCCCGGGGCCTGGAGGACGGGTGCGGTCGCGCGGCCATGCTGCGCGGCCGCACCCGGTCGGGACGGGATCAGCCGTTGAGGATGTCCTCGATCTTCTGGTCGGCCTCCTCGGCGAGCGCCTGGACGTCGCCGCCCTGTGCGATCTTGACGAAGAGGTCCTGCAGGATGCCGGCGGCCTCCACGTCGGCCCACTTCGGCGACGCCGGGGTGAGCTTGGCGTTGCCCGCGGCCGCCGCGATGGCCTGCGCGACCTCGTCGGTGCCGAGGGTGTCGGCGAGCGAGAGCTTGGCCGGAACGAGGCCGTTCTCGCCGTAGATGGTCTGGAACTCGTCGGACAGGATGATCTTCATCGCGTCGAGCGCGAGCTCCGGGTGCTTCGACTTCGCCGAGATGCCGATGTTCGAGCCGCCCGCGAAGACCTGGGCGGCGCCGCCGTCCTTGCCCGGCAGGGCGTAGACGCCGAGGTTGGCCTCCTCCTCGGGGCAGCCCGGGGTCTCGGCGTCGGCCGGCGCGAGGATCGACCACTTGACCCAGCTCGGGGCCGACAGCTGCAGGGTGGTGCCGTCGCAGTAGCCGACCTGCGGGTTGGTCTCGTTGCCGTCCTTCGGCGCGAGCGAGGCGTTGGTCATGACCTGCTGCACCTGCTCGAGTCCCGCGACCGACTCGTCGCTGGAGAGCTGCGCATCCCACTCGTCGCCGTCCGGGACTGCGACCTCGCCGCCGTTCTCCCAGATGTAGGGCAGGGCGTTGTACCAGTCCTGGCCGGGCCACCAGATGCCCGACTTGCCCGGGTTCGCCTCGGCGAGCGCCTCGCCGTTGGCGATGTACGCGTCGAGGTCGCCGGGCACCGAGAGGCCGGCCGCCTCGAGGGCGTCCTTCTTGTAGAACACGAGCCGCGAACCGGAGTAGAGCGGTGCGGCGTAGAACTTCCCGTCGAACGAGCCGGCCTCGACGAAGCCGGGCAGGAGGTCGTCGCCGCCGAGCTCGTCGTAGTGCTCGGTGAGGTCGAGGAACGCGCCTGCCGAGGTGAACGCCGCGGCCTGGGTGTTGCCGACCTCGACGATGTCGGGGCTGTCGGAGCCGGACAGGCTCGTGGTCAGGCGGTCGACCAGGCCGTCCCACGACTGCTCCTCGATGACCAGCGTGGAGCCGGGGTGCTCCTCCTCGAACGTCTCGACCAGGTAGTCGCGCGCGGCGTCGGGCGTGTCGGTGCCGACGAGCCAGACGCGGATCTCGGCGCCCTCGTCGGAGGCGACGTCGCTTCCGGTCGTGGCGCAGCCGGCGAGGGTGAGCGCAGCAGCGGCGCCGAGCGCCGCGATGCCGAGTTTCCTCATTGCTGGGGTTCCTTTCGATGGGACATGGGGTGGGGCGGGGTGCGTCCACCCGTGGTGCGGGGTGGGCCTCTACGAGACCCCGAGCTGCCCGGACAGGACCATGACGGCCGCGCCGCGCAGGACGATGTCCTGCCCGTGCGCCGTCATCCGGAGCCTCAGATCGCGGTGGTGTTCCGCCATGGTCCGGTTCCGGAGCGTCTCGACGGCCGCCTCGAGCAACGGTCCGTCAAGCAGTTCCGTCGGTCCGCTGAGCACGACCTCGGAGAGGTTCAGCGCACCGACGACGGGGGCGAGCACGATGCCGAGACGTCGGCCGGCCTCCCGCAGGGTCTCTTCGCGAGCGGATGCCGCGGCATCCGTCGTGCCGAGCCGTTCGAGCTCGGCGGTGAGCCGGGGCACGGCGAGCCACGACTCGAGGCATCCGTGCTTGCCGCACGCGCAGCGCGGCCCGCCGTCGGTGCCGACGACGACGTGGCCGATCTCGCCCGCGGCGGAGCCGGCGCCGAGCACGGGGCGGCCGCCGACGATGAGGCCGGCGCCGACACCGTGGCCCACCTTCACGAGGATGAGGTCGCCGGGCGCGGTCGCGTGCTCGGCGAGCACGGCGACGTTGGCGTCGTTGGCGACGTGCACGGGCAGGTGGAAGGCGGCGGTCAGCCGCTCCTGCAGCGGCAGGTCGGTCCAGCCGAGGTTCGGCGCGGAGCGGACGACGCCGTTCGGCTCGACGACACCGGGCGAGCCGACGCCGATGCCGAGGACGCGCGCGGTCGTGAGGGCGAGGAGCCCGTCGAGCAGTTCGACGATGAGCTCGACCGCGCGCTCGCCGGTCGCGCCGTCGAGCGCGACCTCGGCGCGGGCGACGATGCCGCCGTCGAGGTCGAGCACGGCGCCGCGGAAGCGGGTGTGCTCGGAGAGGTCGAGGGCGACCACGTGGAATCCGGCCCGGTCGACGTCGATGAGGGTCGCGGGCTTGCCCGGGCGGGCGTCTTCGCGCTGGCCCAGCTCGACGACGAGTCCCTCGGCGATGAGCTCGGCGACGAGGTCGGAGACCGTGACGCGGGTGAGGCGAGTCTCGCGCGCGACGTCGGCCCGGCTCTGCGCACCCTGCGTGTACAGCGTCTGGAGCACGAGCGAGCGGTTGTGGCTGCGGGCGTGCTCGGGGAGCACCTTGCCGGACGCCCGGAGCGCTCGGCCCGCGAACAGCGGAGCCGTCGCGCTCGTGGCGGGCGCCTGGGGCGGCTGGGCCGGGGTGGTCTCCGTTGCGGTCACGTTTGTTAGTAAACCTTACGAACAAACTCGGCGCAAGAGGTCGTTATCCGTCCGTGACCTCGTTCCCGCAGGCGCGGGTGTCAGCGGGCGGCCGCGCCGACCCGGGCGCGCGCCGCGACCGCCGCCGCCGCATCGCGACGGCCGCCGATGGCCCGGAGCGCCGCGAGGATCGCCGCGAGGTCGACGAACTCCTGCAGCAGGGCGCCCGCGGTCGCCGGGATGTAGCCGAACGCCGCGACGAGCATCAGGCCCACGCTCACCACGATGCCGAGCCAGATGCTCTGCAGGGCGATGCGCACGGTGTCGCGCCCGATCTCGACGGCCTTCGCCGTCCGCGAGACGTCGTCGACGAGGATCACGGCATCGGCGGACTCGCTCGCCGCCGTCGCGCCCCGCGCCCCCATCGCGATGCCGACGTCGGCCGCCGCCAGCACCGGGGCGTCGTTCACGCCGTCGCCGACCATGATCACGGGCCGGTCGGTGATCGCGGCGACCTCCTGGACCTTGTCGGCCGGCAGGCACTCCGCCCGGACGCGCTCGATGCCGAGTTCGGCCGCGATGTGGTCGGCGGTCGCCTGCGCGTCACCGGTCAGCATCATCGTGTGGGTCACCCCGAGCGCCTCGAGCCTGGCCAGGGTCTCCCGTGCGTCGTCGCGGAGCCGGTCGCGCGCGAGCAGCGCGCCGGCGTACCGACCGTCGACGGCCACGTACACGGCGAGCTCGCCCGGCGCGATGGGCGTGCGCCGCGCCTCCGGCGCGTGCTCGAGCACGAACGCGAACTTGCCGACCACGACCTCGCGCCCCCGGATGCGGGCGACCACGCCGTTCGTCGCCGCCTCGCGTGCGGCATCCGCTTCGGACAGGCGGAGCCCGCGTTCGGTCGCCGCATCGATCATCGAGGCCGCGAGCACGTGCGACGAGTACTGCTCGGCCGACGCGACGAGGGCGAGCAGCTCGTCGGCGTCGAAGCCCGCCTCGGGTCGCACGGCGACGAGCTCGGGCGACCCGTGCGTCAGGGTGCCGGTCTTGTCGAACACGGCCGTGCGAGCGCGCGCCAACTGCTCGAGCACGCCCCCGCCCTTGACGATCACGCCGTTCCGGGCCGCGCGGCTCATCCCGCCCATGAACGCCACGGGGGCGGCGATGAGCAGCGGGCAGGGCGTCGCGAGCACGAGCACCTCGGCGAAGCGCACCGGGTCGCCCGACACCCACCAGGCGACGCCCGCGAGGAGCAGGGAGAACGCCGTGAACGGCACCGCGTAGCGGTCGGCCAGGCGCACCACCGGGGCCTTGCTCGCGGCAGCCTCGGCGACGAGCGCCACGATCTGCTGGTATTGGCTGTCGGCGGCACGGGCGGTCGCGGTCATCTGCACGGCGACGTGCCCGTTGACCGACCCGCTCAGCAGGTCGTCGCCGGCCCGCTTCTCGACGGGCAGGCTCTCGCCCGTGATCGAGGACTCGTCGACCGCGGTCTCGGCCGAGCGCAGCGTGCCGTCGACCGGCACGATCTCGCTCGGGCGCACGAGCAGCACGTCCCCCGGGCGCACCTCGTCGATGGGCACGTCGACGAAGTGGTCGTCGACGACCCGGTGCGCGCGCTGCGGGGCCCGCGCGAGCAGCGCGTCGAGCTCGCGCTTGGCGCGGCGGCCCGCGTAGTCCTCGAGCGCCTCGCCGCCCGTGAGCATGAGCACGACGATGAGGGCGGCGACGTACTCCCCCACCACGACCGTCGCGATGATCGCCGTGACCGCGAGCACGTCGAGGCCCCAGTGGCCGCGGAGCAGGTCGCGGACCATGCCGACGGCCTGCCACGCCGCGATCGCGAGCGCGTAGCCGGTGAAGATCCAGGCGACCAGCCAGCCCGCCCCGGCGAGCGCGAGCACCGCGCCGACGAGCCCGATCGCGACGGTGAGCGCGACGACCGGGTAGCGACGAACGAGGCGGATGCCGCTGGCCATGCCCTCCATCCTCGCCGATCCCGATGACGCGCGAGGGCCGGGCAGTCGCGCCTGCAACGGCGAAGGGGCCGGATGCCGCGGCATCCGACCCCTTCGATGAGCGCGGGGCTCAGGCGGCGATTCGCGCCTTGAGGTTCGCGTCGATCGTGTCGAGGAACTGCTCGGTCGTCTGGTACTCCTGCTCGGGACCGACGAGGAGGGCGAGGTCCTTGGTCATCGCGCCGGACTCGACGGTCTCGATGACGACCTCCTCGAGGGTGCGCGAGAAGTCGATGAGCTCCTGGTTGCCGTCGAGCTTGCCGCGGTGCGCGAGGCCGCGCGTCCAGGCGAAGATCGAGGCGATCGGGTTCGTCGAGGTCGGCTTGCCCTGCTGGTGCTGGCGGTAGTGGCGCGTGACCGTGCCGTGCGCCGCCTCGGCCTCGACGATCCGGCCGTCGGGCGTGGTGAGCACCGAGGTCATGAGGCCGAGGGAGCCGAAGCCCTGCGCGACGGTGTCGGACTGCACGTCGCCGTCGTAGTTCTTGCAGGCCCAGACGTAGCCGCCCTCCCACTTGAGCGACGCCGCGACCATGTCGTCGATGAGGCGGTGCTCGTAGGTGATGCCGGCCTCGTCGAACTTCTGCTTGAACTCGCTGTCGAACACCTCCTGGAAGATGTCCTTGAAGCGGCCGTCGTACGCCTTGAGGATGGTGTTCTTCGTCGAGAGGTACACCGGGTAGTTGCGGGCCAGGCCGTAGTTCAGCGAGGCGCGCGCGAAGTCGCGGATCGACTCGTCGAGGTTGTACATGCCCATCGCGACGCCCGAGCCGGGCGCCTGGAAGACCTCGAACTGCTGCGGCTCCGAGCCGTCCTGCGGGGTGAAGGTCATGGTGAGCGTGCCGGGGCCGTCGAACTTGAAGTCGGTGGCGCGGTACTGGTCGCCGAACGCGTGGCGGCCGACGATGATCGGCTTGTTCCAGCCGGGCACCAGCCGCGGGATGTTCGAGATGATGATCGGCTCGCGGAAGATCACGCCGCCGAGGATGTTGCGGATGGTGCCGTTCGGCGACCGCCACATCTTCTTCAGGCCGAACTCCTCGACGCGCGCCTCGTCGGGCGTGATCGTCGCGCACTTGACGCCGACGCCGTGCTTCTTGATCGCGTTCGCCGCGTCGACCGTGATCTGGTCGTCGGTCTCGTCGCGCTTCTGGATGGAGAGGTCGTAGTACTCGAGGTTCACGTCGAGGTACGGGTGGATGAGCTGGTCCTTGATGGCCTGCCAGATGATGCGGGTCATCTCGTCGCCGTCGAGTTCGACGACGGTGCCTTCGACCTTGATCTTCGACAAGGGGCGGTCTCCTTGGGATCTCGTGGGATTGCTTGGGAAGCGAGGAAGTCTCGGGGGTGTCCGACACGCCGCCTGAAAGCTTACCGCCTCGCCGGGATATCTCGACATCGAGACATCCGCCGGCCTCATCGCGGCTACCCGGGGGAACGACGGCTCCGTTAGGCTGCGTTGCATGGCTGAACTGCGACTCGAAGAACTGAACGCGACGAACGTGGTGGCCGCGAACAACCTGTCGCTGAAGCCCGGGCAGGAGCAGTTCATCGCCCCCGTGACCTATGCCGCCGAGACCGCGGTCGTCAACCCCGCCACCGCGTGGCAGCGCGTCGCGCTGAACGGCGACAAGGTCGTCGGTTTCATCCACGGCAACTTCGACCCCGAGAACGAGCACGAGGAGTTCCGCGCCTGCATCTGGCGGATCAACGTCGACGCCGAGGCGCAGGGCAAGGGCGTCGGGCGCTTCCTCGCGCACGCGCTGGCCGAGGAGGCCAAGCGCCGCGGCTTCGACCACATCACCGTGCTGTGGGAGCCGGGCGAGGAGGGACCGGGCGAGTTCTTCCACCGCATCGGCTTCCGCGACGTGGGCGAGACCCAGTACGGCGACATCATCGGGTCGCTCCAGCTCGCGAGCTGACCGGCGCGGGTCGGGTCCACGGATGCCGCGCACCGGCGAGGGATTCGTCGAGGCCGTGCTCGCCGTGGTCGGCGACATCCCGCCCGGCCGGGTCATGACGTACGGCGACGTCGCCGCGACGCTCGGCTCGCGCGGGGCGCGGGCCGTCGGACAGGTCATGGCCAGGTACGGCGGTTCCGTGCCGTGGTGGCGGGTGATCCGCGCCGGAGGCCGCCCGCCCGCGGGCAAGGGCGACGTCGCCCGACCGCACTACGAGGCCGAGGGCGTCCCGCTCCGACCGGTCGACGACGAGGACGGCTACCGCATCGACCTCGCCGTCTGCCGCTGGAACGGCTGAGCCGCCCCGACGCGCCCCGGGCGCCCCGGCGCGACGCTAGACGTCGAGCGGCGTGCTCACTCCCCCGGCCGGCACTCCCGCCGCACCGGGTGCGCCGGGCGCCGGATCGGACGCCTCCGCGGCGACGAGCAGCGCGGCGCCCGATGCGGCGTGCGCGTCCGTGGTGGGCGGGTGCAGCGGCATCCGCACCGTCACCGTGGTACCCGACCCGGGCGGGCTCACGAGCTCGAGCTCGCCGCCGACGGCCTCGATGCGGTCCGCGATGCCGAGCACGCCCGTGCCCGCGTCGAGGGATGCGCCGCCGACGCCGTTGTCGCGGATCTCGATCGCGACCGTCTCGCCCTCGACGTGGGCGCGCACCCAGGCGCGGGTCGCCTGCGAGTGCTTCGCCACGTTGGCGAGCGACTCGGCGATGGCGAAGTACGCGGTCGACTCCACGAGTTCGGGCAGTCGCCCGTCGGCCTGCACGTCGACCTCGACCGGCACGGGGCATCGTCCGGCGAGCTCCGGCACGGCGAGCGCGAGCCCGCCCTGCGAGAGGAGGCTCGGGTGGATGCCGTGGGCGAGCTCGCGGAGCTCCTTCAGGCCCTGGTTCAGCGTCGCGATGGCGTCCTCGAGCTCGGACGCCAGTTCGTGCTGCCCGGCCGAGCGCGCGGTGTTGGCCGCGAGGCGGAGGTTCATCCCGAGCGACACGAGCTGCTGCTGCGCGCCGTCGTGCAGGTCGCGCTCGATGCGCCGCCGCGCCTCGTCGCCCGCCTCGACGATGCGCTGGCGCGACTGGCGGACCTGCTCGAGGGTGCGTTCGAGGTCCGAGCGCAGCCGGCCGTTGTCGACCGAGAGCCGCAACGCGCTCGACACCCCGTCGAGCAGCCGCATGTTGTCGGTGAGCACCCGGTCGTGGCGGATCAGCGCGATCGGGAGGCCCGACGGCGAGGCGACCGGCAGGATGCTGTGGCCGCGACCGGCCTCCTGCGAGTCGATGAGGCGGCCGGCCGCGTCGACGTACCGTCCGCGCTCCTCGTCCCACCAGTAGACGCGCACGCTGTCGTCGCGCAGCGTGCGCGCGAGCGACTCCGCCCACAGGCCGCGGTCGGCGCCCTCGCGGGTGATGCGCATGAGGTCGGCGACGCGGGCGCGCATGTTGCGGGTGTGCGCGATGCCGGCGACGAACGTGACCGGCACGGCCGCCATGGCCAGCAGCGCCACCGTGTCGATGACCATGCCGGTCGAGGTGGAGGTGATGTACCCGGTGGCCTGCACGGCGATCGCGAGCGCCCAGGCCAGCAGCGAGACCGGCATGAGGAACGCGACGGCGCGCGCCGGCACGCTGCCGCGGATCCACCGCACGAGCAGGCGTCCGGCGATCACGAGCGCGAGTCCGACGCCGACGACGCGGTAGCCGTAGTCCAGGATCGCGAACAGCACCGGCGCATCGGCGATGCGGTAGGCGTTCGGCGCGCACGGGTTGCAGGGAGCGGCGTCCGGCCCGGCGAGCGCGAGCACCGCGGCGAGGTTCACGACGGAGGCCACGACCGCGATGGTCGCGATCGTCCGGTCGAACCGGTCGGCGAGCCAGCCGCGCGGGTACACCAGCACGAGCAGCCCCGAGATGACGGCCCAGACGAGGTCGATGCCGCGCACGATCGGCCAGAGCCATCCGATGCCGCCGATGATGTGGAAGATCGCCTGCGGGATCCACAGGACGACGAACGCGATCATGAGCCGGGCCGGCACCGCGTTCGGGCCGATGGCCCACGCCACGGCCGCGCACGCGGCGAACACGAGCGGCACCGTCGCGTGCAGCGTCACGTACGCGACCTCGCGCTGCTCGGCCGCCGGGGCGGCCATGAACCCGGCGATCTCCATCCACAGGCTGAACGCGACCGCGGCCGCGATGATCGCGGTCCGGCGAAGGACCCGTCGGCGGTCTCCGTGCGCCATCACGGGCGCCTCACCCCCTAGCGTTCGCCGAGGAGCGTGAGCACCGCGAGCACGCGGCGGTGGTGCTCCGGCGACTCCTCGAGATCGAGCTTCTGCAGGATGCTGCGGACGTGGGTCTCGACCGTCTTGAGGCCGAGGAACAGGGTCTGGGCGATCCCCCCGTTGGAGTAGCCCTGGGCCATGAGCTCGAGGACCGAGCGCTCCCGCTCGGTGAGCCGGGCGAGGGGGTCGTCGGCTCGCGTGCGGCGCACGAGCTGCTCGACCACCTCGGGGTCGACGACCGAGCCGCCCGACGCGACGGTCTCGACGGCGCGCACGAGTGTCTGCGGCTCGGACACGCGCTCCTTCAGCAGGTACCCGGTGCCGCTGCCGGCGCCCATGACGCGCAGCGCGTACTCGGGCGTCGCGTACATCGACAGCAGCAGCACGCCGAGGTCGTCGCCGCGTTCGCGGATGCGCTCGAGCGCGACGATGCCCTCGTCGCGGTGCGTGGGCGGCATGCGGATGTCGAGGATCGCGGCGTCGAGGTCGTCGCCGTCGAGCACGGCGAGGAGCTCGTCGGCGGTGCCGACGGAGGCGACCACCTCGATGCCGCCGCCCTGGAGCACCTTCGCGATGCCCTCGCGCAGGAGCAACGCGTCATCCGCGATCGCCACGCGAAGGGTTCGATCCGCTCCGGACTGCTCCATTCCACCTCCCGTTCGAAGGCGTGCGACAGCCGTCGACGTCGATGCGCCGCCCATCGTGAGGCTACCGCGTGCGGACGGCGCCCCGCGCGGTCCCCGTTCTGGGGGCAAGTCGCACGGAGGACGGCCGGAGACGTGCGGCGCGCGTGACGCTCGTGCCACGCTGGGATCGCCGGGTACCCTCCCCGCCGCCCGGCGAACCCGGCGCCACCCCGCGCCCGAACCCGAGGAGCACGATGGTCCCGAACCGTTCCGCCGTCACCGAGTCCGAACGTCCGGTGAAGCTCGTCGTCGTGGAGGCCGACAAGCGGATCAAGGACCTCCTCAAGACGACCGAGCACCTCGGCGCGGTGCCCTCGTTCAACCGGACCATGCGCGTCGCCCTCGCGATGCGCGGCGGCGTCAGCCTCGCCGTGTGGATCGGCGGCGCCGTCGCCGAACTCGACCTGCTCCGTCGCATCCGCCTCTACGACCGCGACGGCGAGACGATCGCGTTCGTGCCGGAGGCGAAGGGCCGTCCGCTCACCCCGCCGGTGCTGGCCCGCCTGCAGGCGTACGCCGAACTGCTCGACGCCGCGGGATACGACCGCGTCGAGTTCGACCTGCTCGCCGGCGCGAGCGCCGGCGGGCTCAACGCGGTCGTCTACGCGGTGGCGCAGCGGGCCGGCACGGGACTCGACCGGCTCCTCAACACCTGGGGCGAGGTGGGCGGGTTCTGGCAGCTCCTGCATCCGCCGGGCGCGCGCGGCGTCGTCGCGCTCATGCAGGGCGAAGGCTACTTCCGGCCGGAGGTGCTGAAGACGCTGAAGGACTTCTACCACTCCGAGGAGCGGCACCCGGACCTCGTCGCCCCGTACACGAGCGTCGACCTCTCGGCGACCCTGATCGACGCGGACGACGAGTACGAGGAGGACGCCAACGAGGGCCGCGGGCACTTCCGGTTCGTGGGCACCCCCGGGCACCTCCTCGACAACCGCATCCCCGACAAGCACGACGGTGTGGACGAGACGCAGCTCGACGACGACGAGGCGAGCCTCTCGCGGCTCGCGCTCGCGGCACGGTCGACGTCGTCGCTGGCGGGCGGCTTCGAGCCCGCGGAGATCGACTCGTGGGGCGGCGCTGCCGGCGACCCCGACGATGCCACCGCGCGGGGCATGCGCTTCGCGTTCGCGGCGCACCGCGACCAGCCGGGCACGCCGTACCGCATCGTCGACGGTGCCGTGTTCGACAACGTGCCGATCGAGCGCGCCCTGCGCTCCGCGCGGTCGCGCGCGTCCGAACGGCGCGCCGACCGGGTGATGGTGTTCCTCGATCCCGAGCCCGACCCACCGGTCGGCGGCGCGACCGAATGGGACGCCGACGCCTCGCGGTTCTTCCGCGCGCTGCGCGCCATGTTCACCAAGCAGATGCGGAGCGAATCGGTCGCGCGGGAGGTCGCCGAACTCGAGCGGTTCAACGCCGAACGGCTCGTCGCCGCCGCCCGGCTCGACGGGGCCGCCCCGCTGATCGCATCGGCCGAGTGGACCCCCGCCGCCGTGCAGGAGCGCCAGGCGGCGTACGTGCAGGCGCTCGGCGCCGACCTGGCCGACCACCTGTCGACGACGATCTCGACGCCGAGCCTGTGGCAGCTGGGGTCGTCGCTGCCCACCCGTCGCCGGTACCGACCCATCCCGCGCGGGCGACTCGCCGCGCTCGGCCCCGCACTGCGGCGCCGGTTCTCGACGCTCGGCGTCGCCGACACGGCCAAGGTCGCCAAGTCGCCCCTCGCCCTGGCCGACGCCGCCAACTGCGTGCTCGGGTGGGCGCGCGCGCTCGAGACCATGCCGGAGCGGGAGGGCGGGCGCCAGGCGCTCCAGCTGGAAGCTGTGCGCACGAAGGCGTACACGGCCCTGACCGAGGCCATCGGCCTGCGCGACGAGCGCACCGCGCGGGTCCTCGAGGCGACGGAGCGGACGGCGGTGCGCGGGACCACGCCCGACGCCGCCGAGATCGACCGGTGGATCGACGTCTGGCTCGCATCCGGCCGGGTCGCCGACACCGCCGCGCAGTGGAAGGAGCTCGACACCGCGGTGGCGCTCCTGCGGATCGCGAGCCTCGGCGTCGAGGCGGAGGCGCGGGCAGGCAAGCGCACGCTCTCGCCCGCATGGGTCGCGTCGGCGTGGCGTCCGCTCGCGTCGACGACCCTGTCGGCCGTGGACCTGCCGCCGCTCTACCACTCCGCCGGCATCCCGGCCGCGCTGTCGCACGTGCGCTACTGGGCGATCGGGGTCGACGAGGAGCCGGCCGATCCGGGCGGCTTCGCGACGCTCGTCGCCGAGCGGCGGGTCGGCGTCCTCGGCCGGGGCGTGCGCGCCGCGGGCCGTCCCGTCGCGCAGGTCGCCGCCGAGGTCCGTGCGGCGGCCGAGCATCCCGTCGTCGACCGGCAGACCAAGCTCGCCGGGTACGGGTTCGGCAACTTCTTCGGGTTCCTCGCGCGCGAGTGGCGGATCAACGACTGGTGGTGGGGGCGCCTCGACGCCTCGGCCGGCATCGCGCGGTTCTTCGCGTCGCTGAAGCCCGAGACGGTGCGAACGGATGCCGCGGTGCGACTGCTGCAGGACGCCGTGCTCGCTCAGGCCGACGAGGCCGACCGCGAGGAGCGGCGCGAGGCGGACGCGTCGGACGCCGCCGCCGCCCCCGCCGTCGCGTCCGTCGCCGGGGCGGTCGCCGAGCCCACGAGGCTGTCACCGCTCGAGCCGGT
Organism: Agromyces indicus; assembly: GCF_031432295.1. Lineage (NCBI taxonomy): Bacteria > Bacillati > Actinomycetota > Actinomycetes > Micrococcales > Microbacteriaceae > Agromyces > Agromyces indicus. The sequence goes on from NZ_JAVKGS010000003.1 coordinate 134,448, forward strand.
GTCGCCCGACGCCGGATCGCCGGGCGATGACGCCCGAGCCCGGCGCACCCGCCTCCGCGCGGGCACCGACACCGTCCTCAACCTCGCGCCGGCGTACCGCTTCGCGATCGCGTCGCGCACCGTGCGCCTGCTCGTGCGCGTGCTCGTGCAGCCGGGGAGCACGGCCGGGCGCGTCCTGGCCCAGACCGTGCTGACGCTGCTGCGGCCGCTCCTCGTCGCCGTGCCGGCGGTCGTCGATCCGCCGCGCCTGGCCCTGCTCGCCGGATTCGTGGCGGCCGCCGCGTGGCCGCTGACGTGGTCGGAGATCACGCCCCCCTCGGTCGGCTGGGTGATCGTCGTGGCGGCCGTCACCGTGGTCGCCGTGGTCTCGATCTGGGCCGCGGTGACGGCAGTGCAGCGCCGTTGGCGTGCGATCGCCGCGGCACTCGGCGGTCCGCTCGGCGACGAGGCCGAGACGGCGCGCGTCATGGCGCGCCGCCGGGCGCTCGTGATGGCGGGGGTCGCCACCGCGAGCGTGGTCCCGCTCGTGATCGCGCTGCTGCAGGGCAACCTCCTCCTCATCGTCCTCTGCGTCGGCGTGACGGCGGTGCTCGGCGCCGTCGCCCGGCGTCTCGCGGGTTCGGCGCGCCGCAGCGCGATCCCGGGACGCGACCGCCGGACGATCGCGATGGTCGTCGTGTTCGGGCTGCTCGGCGGAGTGCTGCCCCTCACCCAGTACGTGCTCGACCTCGCCGACACGCTCCCGGAGTGGCTCGCGCCCGACGAGCGCTGGAACCTGCTCGTCCTGAGCGTCGCCGCGATCGCCGCGACGCTCACGCTGACGGTGGGCTGGCTCCGGATCGGCCGGAACCGGAGGGAGATCGCGGCCACCCGAGGCGTGAACTGGGCGTCGGTGACCGTGGTCGCCGTCGCGGTGGCGGCGCTGGCGTCCTGGCTCGCCAGCGAGTATGCGACGGGCGGCGGCGTCGAACTGCTCGCCGACACCATCGCGGCGGGCGTGTTCGTCCTCGCCTGGGCGGGCGTCGTGTGGTGGATGCCGGAGCTCGTCCGCGAGACGCCGCCCGTCGAGGACCGGGTCCAGCGGGCGTCGCTCACGTAGCCCGCCCCGCCGCAGCCGGCGATCTCAGGGGTCCCCCCGACGCATCCGAGGGGCGGATCCGGATCCGTCGCGCCGGCGCCGCTGGGAGGCTCGGGGCATGTCGGATCCCGCTCGCCTCCCTCGAACGCACCGCGGTCGCGTCGCGCAGTGGGTCGCGCGCTACCTGCCGCTCGAGGTGCTCGGCACGATCGCCGCGGTGGCGGGCTCGTGGGCGGCGTACGAGGCGAGCGGCTCGATCGTCGTCGCTGCGGTGGCCGGCACCGTCGCCGAGACCGTCGGCTACTACGCGCTCGTCGTCGTCCGCGGCATCCGCGGCCACCTCGCCTCGGCGCGCGTCAGGCGCGTAGACGGCCGCGGCCGCCGCGCGGGGTTCGCCATCGCGCTGACGCTCCGCGGCATGCTGGCCGAGTTCGGCCCCGCCGAGGTGCTCGACACGTTCATCACCCGTCCGGCGCTGCTCATCGCCGCCGCGTCCTGGCTCGGCCCGAGCCCGACGTCGTGGCTCGTGGGCAAGCTCGCCGCCGACGCCGTCTTCTACGTCATCGCCATCGCGTCGTTCGAACTCGGCCGCCGGATCATCCTCCCCGACGGTCGAGCGGATGCCGCGGCCACCCGCCGCACGCGCACCTCCGGGTCCGCCGCGGCCGAACTCGAGGCGGTGGCACGATGAGCCTGCTCACCCGCACGGGCCCGACTCCTCGCGTGACGGGCGATCCCGCCGAGCGCTCCCACCGCCGCCACGGACGCACCGACGCCGGCCCGCCGCGCGGGCGCCCCACGCACCGGGAGCTCGTCCGCCGCGACCTTGCCGCCTACGCTCGCCGCGTCGGGCTCGACGACCTCGCCCGCACCCACGGCTCGCCGCTCTTCGTGCTCGACCCGGCCCGCGTCGCCGCGCAGGTCGACGAGCTCCGCCGCGAGCTGCCCGGCACCGGCATCCACTTCGCGACGAAGTCGCTGCCGCATCCGGCCGTCATCGACGCGGTGCACGCGTCCGGCGCCTCGTTCGAGGTCGCCTCGCGCGGCGAGGTCGACCTGCTCGAACGTCACGGCGTCCCCATCGGGGCCTGCCTCCACACGCACCCCGTGAAGACGGTGGCCGACATCACGGGCGCGTACCTCCGCGGCATCCGCACGTTCGTCGTCGACAGCCCGTCGGAGATCGGCAAGTTCGCCGGGCTCCCGTGCTGCGATGTCGGCGTCCTCGTACGACTGTCGTTCCCGAACCCCGGTGCGAAGTCCGACCTGTCGTCGAAGTTCGGCGTGGCGCCCGAGCACGCCGCCGCGCTCGTGGAGCGATGCCTGGCCGCACGACTGCGCGTCCGCGGGTTCACGTTCCACGTCGGCAGCCAGACCATCTCGGCGGAGCCGTGGCGCCGGGCGATCGACGCCACCCTGCGGCTCATGCGCACGCTGGAGGCACGGCACGGCATCCGGTTCGAGCTGCTCGACCTCGGCGGCGGCTTCCCCGTCGCGTACGACGAGCCCGTCCCGTCGCTCGGCGAGCTGGCCCGCGGCATCCGCTCGGCGCTCGCGGCCGTGCCGCCGCACGTGCGCGTCGTCGTCGAGCCGGGCCGCTTCGTCGCCGCGCCCGCCATGACACTGGTCACCCGGGTCATCGGCACGAACGACCGCGCCGACGGACGCTGGCACTACCTCGACGAGGGGCTGTACGGCGCGTACTCGAACATCCCCGCCGAGGACGTGCACGCGCTCGTGTTCACCGCCGCGGAGCTCGGCGTCGAGCCGGACCGGCCGGTCGGCCCCGCCGACGCCCCGGCCGCCCGCCGCCCCGCGCGCCGACGGGTGCCCGTCACGCTCGCCGGTCCCACCTGCGACAGCGTCGACGTGATCGCACGCCGGCTGCCGCTGCCGCCCCTCGCCGACGGCGACCTCCTGGTCTCGCCCATGATGGGCGCCTACACCTGGGCCACCGCGACCGGCTTCAACGGCATCGCCCCGACCCCGGTCGTGGTCCTCCCCGAGGGGTGACGAGCGGATGCCGCGAGCCGGGGCCCGCGGCATCCGTCACCGTCACACGAGCGAGTCGCGCCAGGCGGCGTGCAGCTTCGCGAACCGACCCGACCCGCCGATGAGCTCGGCCGGCGCGCCGTCCTCGACGATCCGGCCGTGCTCCATGACGAGCACGCGATCGGCGATCGCGACGGTCGACAGGCGGTGCGCGATGATCACCGCGGTGCGGTCGGCGAGCAGGGTCTGCAGGCCCTCCTGCACGGCGCGCTCCGACGGGATGTCGAGCGACGAGGTCGCCTCGTCGAGGATCAGCACCGCCGGGTCGGCGAGGAAGGCGCGCGCGAACGAGATGAGCTGGCGCTGGCCCGCCGAGACGCGCCCGCCGCGCTTGTTCACGTCGGTGTCGTACCCGCTCGGCAGGCCCTCGATGAACTCGTGCGCGCCGACCGCCTTCGCCGCGGCGATGATCTCCTCCGGCGTGGCATCCGGCTTGCCCAGCCGGATGTTGTCGGCCACCGACCCGGAGAACAGGTACGCCTCCTGCGTGACCATCACGATCGCGCGGCGCAGGTCCTTCGGGTGCAGTCGCCGCAGGTCGACGCCGTCGAGCTCCACCACGCCGTCGCTCGGGTCGTAGAACCGGGCGATGAGCTTCGCGAGCGTCGACTTGCCGGCACCCGTGGAACCCACCAGCGCGATGGTCTGCCCGGCGGGGATGTCGAGGTCGAACCTCGGCAGCACCATCCGCTCGGGGGTGTACGCGAACTCGACGCCCTCGAACCGCACGCGGCCGTCGGCCTTCCACAGGTCGACCGGGTCGCGCGGGTCGGGCACGCTCGGGTCCTCCTCGAGCACGCCCGAGATCTTCTCGAGCGCGGATGCCGCGGACTGGTAGCCGTTGTAGAACATCGCCATGTCCTCGAGGGGGTCGAAGAACCGGCGCGTGTACAGCAGCGCCGCGAGCAGCACGCCGATCTCGAGCTGCCCGTCGATGACCCGGAGGCCGCCCACGAGCAGCACGACGGCGACCGTGACGTTGCCGATCAGGATCAGCCCGGGGTCGTAGATGCCGAACAGCTGGATGACGCGCGCGTTGACGTCGCGGTAGTCCTCGACCAGCCGGCCGAACTCCTTCCGGTTGCGGCGCTCGGTGCGGAACGCCTGCACCGCGCGGATGCCCGTCATGGTCTCGACGAACTGCACGATGAGGTTCGCCGACGCCGTCCGCGACCGGCGGAACAGGCGCTGCGACCGCTGCTGGAACCACCGCGTGAGCAGCGCGAGCGGCAGGATCGACCCGGCGAGCACGAGGCCCGACACGGGATCGAGCAGCACCAGCGCGATACCCGTGAACCCCATGTACAGCGTGCCGCGCACGAGCGCGTTCACGCCCTCGTCGAGGAGCTCGCGGATCGCGTCGAGGTCGCTCGTCTGCCGCGAGATGATCCGCCCGGACGTGTACGACTCGTGGAACTCGAGCGACAGCTTCTGTGTGTGCAGGAAGATCCGCGTGCGCAGGTCGATGAGCACCGCCTGGCTGATGCGCGCCGCGAGGCGGATGTACCAGGCGATGAGGAACGCGCCGACGACGCCCGTGAAGAGGTACGCGAACCCGGCGAAGGCCACCGGCATCCACTCGCCCTCGACGAGGGCGGGAAGGCCGCGGTCGATGCCGTACGCGATGAGGGCGGGCCCGGCGACCTGGGCGAGCGTCGAGACGAGCACGACCGCCATGGTGAGCCAGAGCGTTCCCCGCACGGGGTGCAGCAGCGACCGCAGCAGGCGCAGCGACCGCTGCCGGATCTGCTTCGACTCGGCCTTGGTGAAGTCGTGGCGTTCCTCGCCGGCGACACCGGTGACGGTCATCGCGCCACCTCCTCTCGTTCGTCCAGTTCGTCGGCCGCGTCCTCGATGCGGTCGGTCGACTCGGCCTGGCGGCCCCGTTCCTCGTCCTCGAGGCTCGAGATGACGAAGCGGTAGTGCTCGCTCGTGGCGAGCAGCTCGGAGTGCGTGCCGACCGCCGTGATGCGCCCGTCCTCCAGGAGGCCGACGCGGTCGGCGAGCATCACGGTCGACGGCCGGTGCGCCACGATGAGCGCGGTGGTGTCGGCGAGCACGCGGCGCAGCTCCGCCTCGACCTTCGCCTCGGTGGCGACGTCGAGCGCCGAGAGCGGGTCGTCGAGCACGAGCACGGCGGGGTTCGCCGCGATGGCACGAGCGAGCGCCAGGCGCTGGCGCTGGCCGCCCGAGAGGCTCATGCCCTCCTCGCCGACCTTCGTGTCGAGCCCGTCCGGCAGGCCGTGCGCGAAGCCCGCCTGCGCGATGCGCAGCGCCTCCTCGAGCACGCGCTCGGCCTCGGCCGCGACGGCGGGATCGGCTGCCGCGTCACCCGTGAGCTCGGGCCGGCCGAGCAGCACGTTGTCGCGCACCGACGCCGAGAACAGCGTGGCGTCCTCGAAGGCCATCGCGATGTGGCGGCGCAGTTCCTCGCGGCTGAGCGCGCGCACGTCGACGCCGTCGAGCTCGACCGCGCCGGCCGTGACGTCGTACAGGCGGGTCGCGAGCGCGGTCATCGTGGTCTTGCCCGAGCCGGTCAGGCCGACGAGCGCCATCGTCTCGCCGGGTCGCACCACGAGGTCGACGCCGTCGAGCAGGTCGCCGAACCGCTCGGGCGAGTCCTGGTAGCGGAAGTGCACGTCGCGGAACGCGAGCTCGCCGCGCGGCCGCTCGATCGACACGGGACGCTCGGGGTCGACGATGTCGTTCCGGCTGTCGATGATGTCGAAGTAGCGGTCGGTCGCCGCGCGCGCGTCGAGCGTGAACGCGAGCAGGAACCCGATCGACTCGATCGGCCACGCGAGCACGCCCGCGGTGGCGAAGAACGCGACGAGCTCGCCCACCGTGAGCGTGCCCTGTGCGGCGAGCCACACGCCGAGCACGAGGCAGCCCGCGAGGGCGATCGCGGGGATCACGATGAGCCAGAACCAGATGGCCGCCTCGAGGCGCCCCTTCTCGAGCTCGGTCGAGCGCAGCGTCTCGGCCTGCGCGCGGAACGTCGTGAGCGCGTGCTTGCCGCGGCCGAACGCCTTCAGCACCCGGATGCCGTGCACCGACTCCTCGACGGCGGTCGCGAGGTCGCCCTGCTGGTCCTGGCTGCGCCGCGAGACCTCCGAGTAGCGACCCTCGAAGCGGTAGCCGACGACCCAGAGCGGCAGCGACGCGACGAGGAACGCGAGCCCCAGCATCCAGTTCATCGACACGAGGATGCCGATGCCCACGAGGATCACGATGAGGTTCACCGTGAGCAGTACGAGGCCGAACGACATCCACCGGCGGATGAGGTTCAGGTCGCTCACCGCGCGCGAGAGCAGCTGCCCGCTCGGCCAGCGGTCGTGGAAGCTCACGGGGAGGTCCTGCAGCTTCGCGTACAGCGTGTTGCGCATCGACGCCTCGACGCGCGTGCCGGGCTTCAGGACGAACCACCGCCGGAGCGCGACGAGCAGCGCCTCGAGCACGCCGAGCCCGAGCACGAGCAGCGCCAGCGGCACGACGGATGCCGCGTCGCCGTCGCTGAGCGGCCCGTCGACGATCGCCTGCAGCACCTGCGGGATCGACAGGGCGACGAGCTGGGCGGTCAGCGACGCGCCCATGCCCGCGAGGATCCACGGGATGGCGGGGCGGGCGTAGGCACGGAGGCGCAGGAGCGCGCGCACGGTGCCGGGGCGCCGGTCATGCGGAGGGTGGAGCTGGGGATGGGTGGCGGTCACGCCGGATCCTTCCGGGAGAGCGCGACGGGTCGCTCAGCGAGGACCTCGTCGAATGGAGACGTGGAGGCGCGCGCGTGGACGCGCGAACGGCGGGAGTCGTTCCCGCGGTCGTGGGCAGCCGGCGACCCGCCGGCACGTGGACCCGGTCGGAGCTAGCCGGCCTGGGTCGGGGCGGACACCGGGACGGCAGGACCGAACGCCGCGACCGTGCGGGCGAGAGTGTCGGTGATCTGCATGTCGTCCTCCTGCGTCGTGGTCAACGAACCCCATGGCCGGCGGATGGTTCCCCGCACGACCAGCCCTTCAGGCTATGGGCATCGGCCGTCGGCGCGCAAGAGCGAGTTCGCGACCTCCGAACGGACCGGCGGTGTGGTCAGCGCACCCGGACCGACAAGCACGTGACGCAGCCCTCGAGCTTCTCGAACTCGCTGACGTCGACGGTCACGACGCGGTAGCCGAGGTTCGACAGCAGCTCGGCCGTGCGCGGCGCGGACGCCGACATGAGCAGCGTCTCGTCGGAGAGCAGCACGACCGCGACGCCCTCCGGCTCGGGCACCGCGAGGAACCGCGGGAACAGCGAGGTCGTCTCGAGGAGGTCGGGGTGTCCGATCACCGTGCCGTCGGGCAACGCGGTCGCACCGCTCTTCAGGTGCAGCGCCTTCGTCATCGGCACCGCGACGACGGTGTACCCACGCACCGCGAGGATGCCGCGCAGCTGCCGGATGCCCTCCGCGTTGGTGCGGCTCGACGCGCCGACGTAGACCGTGCCGCCGACCTTGAGGACGTCGCCGCCGTCGAGCGTGCCGGGCGCGGTGATGCGGGCGATCGAGATGCCCGGGATCGCGCGGACGGCGCGCTCGACCGCCTCGACCTCGGGCTTGCGCGAGTCGGCGCCCGGGTTCGCCAGGACCGCGAGGTCGCCGAAGAACACGACGGTGTCCTCGATGAAGACCGAGTCGGGCAGGTCGGGGGCCGCGTCGACCTCGACGGTGTCCCAGCCCTCCGCGACGAGCGCCGCGCAGTAGTCGTCCCACTGCTCGTCGGCCTTCGCGGTGTCGACCGCGCGCCGCTCGAGGTGCGTCAACTCGCCCTCGCCGAGGTTCGAGGCGGGGATGCGCACGAGGGCCACGCGGCGCTGCTGGCGCCGGGGCCGGTGGTGCAGGACCGCCCGCTCGACGCGGGGCGCGAGGAAGATCTCGGCGAGCACCGCCGCGACGATGAAGACGAGGTTGATGCCCGCGAGCGAGCCGAGGAGGACCGAGAAGACCTGCCCGGTCACCTCGATGCCGCGCGAGAGGACGTTCGTGCTCGCGGCCAGGAGCGCGGCCAGCACCGCCGACGTGAGCCCCGCGAGCGCGGCGAGGAACCACGCGCGCAGCGCACCCGCGGCATTCGCGACGCACAGGAGCGCCCAGAGCACGACTGCGGCGAGCGAGAAGTACCCGAAGGCCTGCCCGAACACGGCAGGGTTCTGCCCCTGCGCGAGCGAGGTCGCGAGCACGCCGGAGACGAACGCCACGACCGCGACGGCCGCCGCGGACGCGATCGCCGCGATGCTCCGGCGCGCCACCGACGTCTGCGACGGGGAACGGTCCGGGACGGCGGGGAGGCGGATCGCGGGGGGCGTCGTCATGGCGCCAGCCTATCGGTGGCGGGCGGACCCGGACGCCGGGGCGCCGTCGCACGACGGCGCCCCGGCAGTCGGGATCCGGCTCAGCGCGCGGCGGCCAGACGTGCCGCGGCGATGCGCTCCGCGGCCTCGAGCGTCGTGATGCCCGCCGCGTCCGCGTCGCCGAGGACGGCGGCGACGACGTCGCCGATGCCGGCGATTCGCTGGTCGAGCTCGTCCTGGCCGATGCCCGGCGTGGACGCGAGGTCGAGGTAGACGACGCCGCCGGCGTTCACGACGAAGTCGGGCGCCCAGGCGATGCCCCGGGCCCGCAGGCTGCGGGCGACGTCGCGCTCGGCGAGCTGGTTGTTCGCGGCGCCGACGACGGCGCGCACCCGCAGCTCCTCGACGACCGGGCCGGTGAGCACGCCGCCGAGTCCGCAGGGCACGAACACGTCGGCCTCGACGCGATGCGCCTCGCCCGGCGCCGCCCACTCGGCCCCGAGTTCCTCCGCGAGCGCGCGCTTGGACTCCGCGACATCCGTCACCGTGAGCCGTGCGCCGCCCGCGGCGAGCGCGCGAGCCAGCCGGCCGCCGACCTGGCCGAGGCCGGCGACGACGAAGTGGCGCCCCGCGACCTCGCGGGATCCGAACACGTGGTCGAGGGTCGCGAGGATGCCGGCGTGGACGCCCGCGGCCGTGGCGTCGGCGGGCTCGCCGACGCCGCCCTGCTCGGCCGGCAGGCCGCACACGTGCTCGGTGCGCTCGTGCACGACGGCCATGAGCTCGGCGCTCGTGCCGACGTCCTCGGCGGTCATGTAGGCGCCGCCGAGCGACTCGACGGCGTCGCCGAGGTCGAGCATGGCGTCGTGGCGACGGGCCTCGTCGAGCGTGACTCCGGCGGGGATGCACACGACGGACTTGCCACCGCCACGGGCGAGGCCTGCGGCGGCGTTCTTGAGGGTCATCGCCTGCGAGAGGCGGAGGGCGTCGGCGAGCGCGTCGGTCCAGTGCTCGTAGTGCCAGACGCGGGCGCCGCCGAGGGCCTGGCCGAGGGCGGTCGAGTGCACCGCGACGATGATGGTGAGGCCCGAGCGCGGACCGCGCGTGATGAGCACGCGTTCGTGGTCGGGTGCGTCGAGGGGAAGTGCGGCGTGGACCTCTGCGGAGGGTGCCGGGTCGTGCGTGATCGTCATCGATCGTTCTCCTTGTTCATCGCCTTGTGGGCGCGGCGGTGCGGGCGCTTCGTGGGCGCCCTTCACCCCAAGGGTACTCCCGAGCGGATGCCGCTCCGGGCACCCTTGACGCGGCGGGACGTCAGTGGAAGAAGTGCCGTTCGCCGGTGAAGTACATGGTCACGCCGGCGGCCTTCGCGGCGACGACGACCTCCTCGTCGCGCACCGATCCGCCGGGCTGGACGACGGCCTTCACGCCGGCGTCGAGGAGGATCTGCAGCCCGTCGGCGAACGGGAAGAAGGCGTCGGATGCCGCGACGGAGCCGGCCGCGCGCTCCCCCGCCCGCTCGACCGCGAGCCTGCACGAGTCGACGCGGTTGACCTGCCCCATGCCGACGCCCACCGAGGCGCCGCCGGAGGCGAGCAGGATCGCGTTCGACTTCACGGCGCGGCACGCGCGCCACGCGAAGGCGAGGTCGGCGAGGGTGGCCTCGTCGGCGGGCTCGCCGGCGACGAGGGTCCAGGCGGCGGCATCCGCGAAGGCCCGGTCGGCCTGCTGCAGCAGCAGGCCGCCCGACACCTGCCGGATCTCGACCGCGGGCGGTTCGAACCCGGCGGGCAGCTCGAGCAGCCGGAGGTTCTTCTTCTGCGTGAGCACGTCGAGCGCCGCGGGCTCGAAGCCGGGCGCGACGAGCACCTCGGTGAAGATGCCCGCCACCGTCTCGGCCATCTCGCGCGTCACCGGGCGGTTCGCGGCGATGACACCGCCGAACGCCGAGACCGGGTCGCACTCGTGCGCGCGGCGGTGCGCATCGGCGATGGCGTCGGCTGCCTCGGATGACGCGACGGCGATGCCGCACGGGTTGGCGTGCTTGATGATCGCCACGGCGGGCGCCTCGAAGTCGTACGCCGCCCGCACCGCGGCATCCGCGTCGACATAGTTGTTGTACGACATCTCCTTGCCGTGGTGCTGCACGGCCTGGGCGATGCCCGGCCGGCCGCCGACCGCGGAGTAGCGCGCCGCCTTCTGGTGTGAGTTCTCGCCGTACCGGAGGTCGGCGTCCTTGGTCCAGGCCGCGCCCACCCAGGCCGGGAACGGCGACTCGTCGACCGCCTGGTCGGGTGCGACGACGCTGCCCATCCACGACGCGACGGCGATGTCGTAGCTCGCGGTGTGGCGGAACGCCTCGCGCGCCAGGTCGCGCCGCTGGGCGAGGGTGGTGCCGCCCGCCCGGACGGCTGAGAGGACCTCGTCGTAGCGATCGGGCGAGACCACGACGGCGACGTTGGCGTGGTTCTTCGCCGACGCACGCACCATGGCCGGGCCGCCGATGTCGATCTGCTCGACCGCGGCGTCGGGCTCAGCACCCGACGCGACCGTCTCGACGAACGGGTAGAGGTTCACGACGACGAGCTCGAACGGCTTGATGGCCAGTTCGGCGAGTTCGCGCTCGTGGCTCTCGAGTCGGAGGTCGGCGAGTAGGCCCGAGTGCACGCCCGGGTGCAGCGTGCGGACGCGCCCGTCGAGGTGCTCCGGGTAGCCGGTGACCTCGGCCACCTGCGTGACCGGCAGGCCCGCGTCGGCAATGGCCTTCGACGTGCCGCCGGTGGAGACGATCTCGACGCCCGCCTCGACGAGCGCCGCGGCGAGGTCGACGAGGCCCGTCTTGTCGCTCACGGCGATGAGCGCACGCCGCACCGGGACGAGGTCGCGTTCGCGGTACAGGCTCGGGTCGATGCTGGCTCCGCTCATCGGGCGAGCTCCTTCAGGTCGAGGTGCGAGTTGGCGATGTCGAGCACGGTCTGGATCAGCAGGCGGCGCTCGACGGGCTTGATGCGGTCGTGGAGGGTGGTCTCGGTGTCGCCGGGCAGCACGGGCACGCGCTCCTGCGCGATGATCGGCCCGCCGTCGACGGAGTTGTCGACCACGATGAGGCTCGCACCGGTCTCGGTCACGCCCGCGGCGAGCGCGTCGCGCACGCCGTGCGCCCCGGGGAACTCGGGCAGGTAGGCGGGATGCGTGTTGATGAGGTGCGGGCTGAACGCGTCGACCACGGCGGGCGGCACGAGCCGCATGAGCCCGGAGAGGATGACGAGGTCGGGCTGCCAGCGCCGCACCTGCTCGATGAGGGCCTCGCCCCACTCGTCACGGGAGTCGTAGGCGGTGAACGGCACGGTGAAGGCCGGGATCCCGAACTCCTCGCCCAGCCCCAGACCCTCGCAGTCGCGGTCGGCGCCGATGGCGACGACGCGAGCGGGGAACTCGGCGTCCTCCGACGCCTCGAGCAGCGCGCGGAGGTTCGATCCCGTGCCCGAGATCAGCACGACGAGCTTCAGCACCCTACGAGGGTACCGGTCGGCGGACGCCGCCCTCGGCCACGTGACCGCCTCGCCGGCGCCCGTGCACCTACGCGACGGGCGACGGGTCCTCGACCCACGGCTCGCGCGGAGCGTCGACCATCGCGTTCCGGGCGCGTGCCCGCGCGGCGAACACTCCCGCGAGCGCCCCGACGCCCACGCTCGCCGCCGCCGACGCGGCCACGAGCAGCGCGTCCGGTCCGACCTCGGCGAGCCGGCCCGGACCGGCGGCCCCACCGGACCACGCCGCGAACACCCCGAGCAGCGCCCCCGCGACCACGCCCGAACCGAGCCCGACGACGAGGGTCGTCCACCAGGGCGCCTCCTCGTGCACCGGGACGGATGCCGCGACGGCGATCGCGCCCGCGAACCCGAGCAGCACCGGCAGCGCGAGCCACAGCACCCCGAGCGGGGCGCCCCCGGGCGGCAGCGCCCCGAGCAGGGGCAGGCCGGGGACCGGACCGATGAGCGTGACGGCGGGCGACACGGTGGTGCCGGCGCCGAGCGCGAAGCCGGGGCCGAGGATCCAGGCCGCGGCCCACATCACGAGGTTCGGCACGAGGGCGAGCTGGACCATGGTGATCGTCGCATCGCCGTCGACGCCCGCGCCGAGCGTCTGGTACAGGCCGACGATGGTGGCGTGGTCGAGCACGATCCGGACGACGACCAGGAGCGCGGCGACCGCGATGACGCCGAACGCCGCGCCGACCCCGACGCGGACCGCGGTGCGCACGCCGTCGACCGCGACCCGCGGCAACCGGTCCACCCAGCCGCGAACGACGCTGGTCGTGGCATCCGTCGCCCACCCGAGGCGGGCGAACGCGCGGGCGATGCCGACGAGCGTCCCGGCCGCCATGACGAGGGCCGGCAGCACCGCCGACTGCCACGGGGACGGCACGGCGGCCTCGGTGGCGGCGAGCGCGCCCATGACCCCGCCGAGGATCCCGACGGTCACGACGGCCGCGGCGGCACCCACGACGGGATTGCCGCCCTGCGTCGCCCGCCGACCGATGCGGAGCGCGAAGGCGAACGTGAGCACGGCGAAGCCGAGCAGCGGCAGCGTCACGGTGAACGCCTCGTCGGCGCCGGGCAGCCCGACGGTCGCGGCCGTCACCGCATCGAGCCGGACCGTGACGTCGACGCCGTGCCCGAGCAGCCACAGGTCGCCGGCGACGCGGAAGAACACGTCGATGGGCGCGGCGAGCCCGAACGCGATCGCCCAGAGGAGCATGAGCGGCACGAGGGCCACGCCGTACCCGATGAGCGTCGACACCGACGCCTCGAGGGCGGCCAGCAGGGCGATCGTCGTGCGTCTCATCGCACTCGACCTTAATGCGCTGCGACGGGATCAGCCCGCAGGACGTGCGGAATCGATGCGACCCAGGGCCGCCCGGGCGTCGGCGTCCGTCTCGGCGATCGCCTCGCCGTCCGGATCGCCGGTGGTCGCGGCCTCGGCGACGGCGTCGTCCGCCTCCTCCGCCGGCGGTCGGCGCAGCAGCTCGACGAGCGCGACGGCCAGCAGGGCGAGCACGACCGTCCACACCACGGTCGACACCTGGATCGGGCGGTTGAACAGGAGGACGAGCGAGGCCACCACCGCGATCACGACGTAGGCCCCCACGCGATACCGGTGCAGCGCGACCCCGAACCGTCCCGTCGTGACCCCGCGCCGTTCGCCGGCCCGCCGCACGGCGCCGAACGCGTCGTCGGCCACGCCGCGCGCTGTCCGGGCCGGGCGCCACGGGCCCGACAGCCACGCGATGAGCGCGATCGCGATCGCCAGGACGGCGAGCGCGACGAGCGTCGAGACCATGAGCTCGGTGAGCCCGCCGTAGATCGCCTCGGCGGCACCGGCGGGCATGATCGACGGACTCACGGTCGCGACGAAGAACAGCCGTCCCGTGCCGAAGCCCGCGAGGGTGAGCAGCATCGCGACGGCCAGGCCCGCCGCGGTCCAGACGAGGGCGGCGCTGCGCCGCTTGGCGACGAGGACGCCCGCGGCGAGGAGGACCAGCACCAGCACCGGCAGCCACGTGCCGACCGCGACGGCCAGCGCGTACACGGTCTGGACGAGCACGAGCGAGTCCACCTTCGCCACGACGACGCTCCGCTCGATGACAGGGATCGCCGAGGCGAAGTCGACGCCGCGGTCCGCCAGCCGCGACTTCACCTCCTCGATGATGGGACCGAGCTGCACCGACAGGCTGCCGTCGTCGCCGATCGCGAGCGCGGCATCCGGATCGCCCTGCAGCGCCGCGATGAACTGCCGGTGGCTGCCGCGAAGGGCGGCCGTCCAGACGTCCTCGAACGCCTCGGAGGTCACCACCCGGTCGACGGTCTGCCGGAGCAGCGAGCTGAGGCCCTGGGCGGCCGGACCCTCGAGCAGGCTGAGCGCCTGCTCGGCGCGCGGCGGCAGGTCGAGCGACCGGATGCCGTCGAACACGTCGGCGGTGAGCTGCGGGATGTCGACCTGCTCCTCGATCGCGTCGACCACCTGATCGCCGATGAAGGCCTGCACGGCGGGGTCCTCGCCGAGCGGCGCGAACGTGGCGACGAAGCGGTCGGTGTCGACCAGTTGCAGCCTCGCCCACGCGCTGACCACCGCGACGGGCGCGAGCAGCAGCCCGACGAGGACGAGGGCGACCGCGGCGACGGTGCGCCCTCGTCGACGCCTGGGACGGACCGGCGGTGTCCCGCCCGGCGGCGCGGCATCCGTCGGCGCCGCCGCCCTCAGCCGTGCGTTCTCAGCCTCGAGGCGGGCGATCTGCGCCCTCAGGTCGTCGTCAGCGGCCGTCGCGTCGCTCATCGCGTGCTCCCGTCATGCGTCCCCTGGCGCCGACGCTACCGGCCGGTCCCGTGCGCGAGGGGACGATGGTCCCGTGATTCGGATGCCGCGTCGGCGCTCAGTGCACGAACGCCTTCAGCAGCATCATCGCCAGCCCGAAGGCGGCCGTGGCGAGCGACCCGGCCACCTGCATGAGCGGACTGGCGCCGCGTCGGCGGAACGCGACGAAGCCGAGCACCGCGAGCACGACCACGCCCGCCCAGAGCGCCGCCCACAGCGCCACCGCATCGGGCACGGCCCGCGTCGCCCCGAGCAGCAGGATCACCGAGGGGATGAGCGCCGAGACGAGCAGTCCCAGCGAGCGTCGGAACGAGATGCGGAACGCCTCGCGCAGCCCGACCATGCGGTGGTCGTCCATGCCGTGGTGCGCGACCGTGCCGGCGTACACGTGCGCCGCCCAGAAGACCAGCACGGTGACGACGACGGTCACGAACGTCGTCCACGAGCTGTCGCGATGGCCTCCGGCCACGACGATCATGCCCGACACGAGGAGGACGCCGTACACCGACTCCTCGGTGACGAAGCTCGCCCGCAGGAGGTGCACGGCGCTGCGGGGCTCGGTCATGGCACCATGCTGCCACGCCGACGGCCCCGCCGGCATCGCCGACGGGGCCGTCAGGTGCGGTGCGCGAGGCGGGCGATCCCGCCCGGCCCCGGCATCCGCTGGCTACGCGTTCAGCGCCTCGTACACCTCGCGCAGCAGGCGCGCGGTCTCGGACGGCGTCTTGCCGACCTTCACGCCGGCGGCCTCGAGAGCCTCCTTCTTCGCCTGCGCGGTGCCGGCCGAGCCGGACACGATCGCGCCCGCGTGACCCATGGTCTTGCCCTCGGGCGCGGTGAAGCCCGCGACGTAGCCGACGACCGGCTTCGTGACGTTGGCCTTGATGAAGTCCGCCGCCCGCTCCTCGGCGTCGCCGCCGATCTCGCCGATCATGACGATCGCCTTGGTCTCGGGGTCGGCCTCGAACGCGGCGAGCGCGTCGATGTGCGTGGTGCCGATGATGGGGTCGCCGCCGATGCCGATCGCGGTCGAGAAGCCGAGGTCGCGCAGCTCGTACATCATCTGGTAGGTCAGCGTGCCCGACTTCGACACGAGGCCGATCGGCCCCTTGCCCGTGATGTTCGCCGGGGTGATGCCGACGAGCGACTCACCGGGGCTGATGATGCCCGGGCAGTTCGGCCCGATGATGCGGGTCTTCTCGCCCTTCTCCTTGGCGTAGGCCCAGAACTCGGCCGAGTCCTGCACCGGGACGCCCTCGGTGATGATGACGAGGAGCGGGATCTCGGCGTCGATGGCCTCGACGACGGCGTTCTTCGTGTAGGCGGGCGGCACGAACGCGATCGACACGTCGGCGCCGGTCTGCTCGATCGCCTCCTGCACGGTCGCGAAGACGGGCAGCTCGACGGGGTTGCCGTCGGCGTCCTTGTGCAGCACCGTCGTGCCGGCCTTGCGGGCGTTGACGCCGCCGACGACCTGGGTGCCCGCGGCGAGCATGCGCGCGGTGTGCTTCGAGCCCTCGCCGCCGGTGATGCCCTGGACGATGACCTTGGAGTCCTTGTTCAGAAAGATGGTCATTGCTCTCGAATCCTTACTACGCGGCGTTCGCCAGCTCGGCGGCCTTGTCGGCGCCCTGGTCCATGTTCTCGGCGAGGGTGACGAGCGGGTGCGCCGCCTCCTCGAGGATGCGGCGGCCCTCGGCGACGTTGTTGCCGTCGAGTCGCACGACGAGCGGCTTGTTCGCGGTCGAGCCGAGCTCGGCGAGCGCGCCGACGATGCCCTTGGCGACCTGGTCGCAGGCGGTGATGCCGCCGAAGACGTTGACGAACACGGCCTTCACCTGCGGGTCGCCGAGGATGATCGACAGGCCGTTGGCCATGACCTCGGCCGACGCGCCGCCGCCGATGTCGAGGAAGTTGGCGGGCTTCACGCCGCCGTGGTTCTCGCCGGCGTAGGCGACGACGTCGAGCGTCGACATGACGAGGCCCGCGCCGTTGCCGATGATGCCGACCTCGCCGTCGAGCTTGACGTAGTTGAGGTCGAGCTCCTTGGCCTTCGCCTCGAGCGGGTCGGTCGCGGCCTTGTCCTCGAGGAGCGCGTGGCCGGCGTGACGGAACTCGGCGTTCTCGTCGAGCGTGACCTTGCCGTCGAGCGCGATGACCTTGCCGTCCTTCTCGAGGATGAGCGGGTTCACCTCGACGAGGGTCGCGTCCTCCTTCTCGTACACCTCGTACAGCTTGACGAAGACGTCGGCGACCTGGTCGACGAGCTCGGCGGGGAAGTTCGCGGCGGTCGCGATCTCGCGCGCCTTCTCGGGGGTGATGCCCGCGATCGGGTCGACCTCGACGCGCGCGAGCGCCTCAGGCTTCTCGACGGCGAGCTGCTCGATCTCCATGCCGCCCTCGACGCTGGTCAGCGAGAGGTACGAACGGTTGGCGCGGTCGAGGAGCACCGAGAAGTAGAACTCCTGGGCGATCTTCGCGCCCGCGGCGACCATGACGCGCTTGACGACGTGGCCCTTGATGTCGAGCCCGAGGATCGCCTTCGCGGCCTCCTCCGCCTCGTCGGCGTTCTTCGCGACCTTCACGCCGCCGGCCTTGCCGCGGCCGCCGGTCTTCACCTGCGCCTTGACGACCACGACGCCGCCCAGCTTCTCGGCCGCCGCGCGCACCTCTTCGGGCGTGTCGGCGACGATGCCCGGGAGCACCGGCACTCCGTACTTCTCGAAGAGGTCTCTGGCCTGGTACTCGTAAAGATCCACGCTCTGCTTCCAATCGTTCCGCGGTTCGCGCGTAGGGATGGTGGGTGAGGGGGCCCGGGTGACCTCTCGACATCGAGATACCTCGATGTCGAGATAAACGGGCCGCGACCATGGTACCCCTCCCCCGCGACGCGCCCGAACCGGCCGATCCTCGCACGTCGGGCGCCCCGGGTCACGGGACCTCCGGCCGGTGGCATCCGCCCCTCGGCGCTGCGAGACTGCCCCCATGACGGATGCCGCTGCCGAACCCCTGCATCGCACCGATCCGCACGACGGCAAGGTGCACGAGAAGCTGAACTGGCTCCGTGCCGCGGTGCTCGGGGCGAACGACGGCATCGTCTCGGTCGCCGCACTCGTGGTGGGCGTCGCCGCGGCCACCACCGACCTCGGCGCGATCCTCGTCGCGGGCGTGGCATCCGTCGCCGCGGGCGCGATCTCGATGGGCCTCGGCGAGTACGTGTCGGTGTCGAGCCAGCGCGACACCGAGCGCGCGCTCATCGCCAAGGAGCGCGCGGAGCTCGCCACGATGCCCGACCAGGAGCTGGCCGAGCTGGCCGAGATCTACCGTGGCAAGGGCCTGTCGGAGGCGACGGCGGCGCGGGTCGCCGAGGAGCTCACCGCGCACGACGCGCTCGCCGCCCACCTCGAGGCGGAGTTGCACATCGCCGAGGCCGACGTGGTGAACCCGTGGCACTCCGCGTGGGCGTCGGCCGCCTCGTTCCTCGCCGGCGCGATCCTGCCGATGGTCGCCATCCTGCTCCCGCCGCCCGAGTGGCGGGTCGTCACCACGTTCGGTGCCGTGCTCACGGCGCTCGCCATCACGGGGTGGCTGTCCGCGTGGATCGGCGGCGCGCCGCGCGGCCGCGCCGTCGCGCGCGTGGTCGTCGGGGGCGCCCTGGCGCTCGCGGTGACGTGGGCGATCGGCGCGCTGCTCGGCGGCGCGGTCGCCTAGGCGGGTGGACATGGTCGAGGCGCGCATCGGAATCTCCGGCTGGCGGTACCGGCCGTGGCGGGGCGTGTTCTACCCCAAGGGCCTGCGGCAGGCCGACGAGCTCGCCTACGCGGCCGAGCGCATGACCTCGATCGAGCTGAACGGCTCGTTCTACTCCCTGCAGCGTCCGGCGAGCTGGCTGCGCTGGCGCGACGGCACGCCCGACGGCTTCGTCTTCGCCGTGAAGGGTCCGCGCTTCATCACCCACGTGAAGCGCCTCGGCGACGTCGACGCGCCGATGGCGAACTTCTTCGCGTCGGGCGTGCTCGACCTCGGGGCCAAGCTCGGCCCCGTGCTCTGGCAACTCCCGCCGACGCTCCGCTACGACGAGGGGCTGCTCGACGCGTTCCTCGCCCGACTGCCGCGAACCCGAGCGGATGCCGCGGCGCTCGCCGCCCGCCACGACGACCGCATGTCGGGGCGGGCCTCGTTCCCGGCGGCCGCGGCCGGCGCCACGGGCGAGACCCCCATCCGGTACGCCGTCGAGGTGCGGCATCCGTCGTTCGAGGAGACCGCCGACGAGTGGGCGGCCCTGCTCGCGCGCCACGGCGTGGCGTCGGTGACCGCCGACACGGCGGGCAAGTACCCGCGGCTCGACCGCACCACCGCGGACTTCGCGTACGCGCGCCTCCACGGCGAGGAGGAGCTGTACGCCTCGGGCTACGACGATCCGTCGCTCGACCGCTGGGCCGAGTGGACCCGCGCGCACCTCGAGGCGGGGCGCGACGCCTACCTGTACTTCGACAACGACATCAAGGTGCGCGCGCCGTACGACGCGATGGGCCTCATCGCGCGCCTGCCCCGGCCGGCGTCGTCGTCCGCGGCGGCGGCTCCGGCGCCGGCTCCGGGCGATCCCTGACGCCCGGCGACGATCGCGGGACTAGCATGTCGCGCGTCGGGGGCTGACGCCCGCACGCCGCAGAGAGGCGGTACGCACGATGTCGACATCGCAATCGGAACCCGTGCTCGAGCTCCGCATCCACGGGGTCAACAACACGCCGCCGCACGAGATGCTCGACCTGCCGCCCGGCGACGTCGAACTCGCGTTCGGCGACGACCTCGGCAGCTTCTGGCATCCGACGCCCGACGCCGTCGACCGCGGCCGGATCGACCGGGTGCACGGCGAGACGTCCCGCGGCGTCGTCGATCCCGACGAACCGCCGCGTGGGCGCGTGCCGCACGGGATCCACCGGGAGACGTACTCGTGGGGCGGCATGGTCCGGACCGCGCCACCCGAGTCGGGCCTCGGCGGGATCGTGCTCGCGGTGCTGGCCCGCGCCGCCTGGACGCTGCTGCTGCCCTTCAGCATCGCGAACGCCGCGATCTGGGCGTGGCAGCTGCCGTCGCCGACCGCCGGCCGTCGCATCCGCCTCGGCGCGGCCGTCGTGCGCACCGCGTGCCTGACGCTGACGCTCGTGCTCGCGCTCTCCCTCGCCTCGGTGGCGATCGACCTGTTCGCGCTGCAGTGCTTCCGGGGCGGACAGACGGTGTGCGCGCCCCTCGGCGACGCCGGCGCGACGTTCGCCGCCTGGAAGGACGAGCGACGCGTCGCCCTGTTCTCGCTCCTGCCGGTCCTCGCCCTCGTCGCCGTCTTCCTCGTCGCCAGGCTGTCGATCCTCCGCTACAACGTCGCGGGCCGCATCCTCGGCGGCGCGGGGACCGACCACGGCGAGCGCCCGCTGCTGGCCGAACCCCGCTTCTGGCTCACCCGCACCGAGACCGACCGACTCGCGACGCTGCACCTCGCGGCGGGCATCGCCACCGTCGCGCTCGTGACGAGCTTCGCGTTCGCGAGCGACACCACCGGCGTCACCCCCTTCCTCACCGGCGCGTCCGTCCTCGTGGTGGTCGTGTGCGCGGCGCTCGTCGCCACGACGGACTCCACGCCGTACGAGCTCACGCGCGCCGATCGCCGGATCCCCGGTGCGCTGCTCGCCGCGGCCGCCGTGCTCTACGCGGCCCCGGCGGTCGTGCTCGGGTTCCACGGCGACATCCGACTGGAGCCTCGCATCATGGGACAGGCGTCGGACCGGATCCTGCTCGTCGTGGTCGCCGCGGCGCTGCTGCTCATCGTGGTCGCGTGGGCGCTGCCGGCCCGCGAGCGCGAGCGACGGGCCTGGCGTGGCCGCGGGGCCGCGGTGTTCCTCACGCTCGGACTCGCCATCGAGCTCCTGCTCGGCTCGCTGCTCAACGTCCTCGCGGGCGACTGGTTGAACGGCCCCGCCGCCGCGAACCGGCTCGACCAGCCCTACCCCGACTGCTCGGGCGAGGACTGCCTGCCCGGGGAGATGACGATCGGCCCGTTCTCCGCGCCGTTCCTCGGCCTGACGCTCCTGGCGATCGCGGTCGCCGCGGTGGTCGTGGGCGCCATGATGATCCGCCCTCGGGACGTCGGCGCCCGGGCACCGCACTCGGCGTCGGCGACGGATGCCGCGTCGGCCCGCGCGGCGCTCACGGAGCTGCTCGGCCGCGAGATCGCGCAGAAGCGCGCACTCGCCGCACGACTGCACCTGGCCGAGCCGATGGTCGGCGCCCTCGCGGTCGCCTTCTTCGCGGCGACCGTGCTCGCGGTCGCGCTGGCCGCGTACCCGGGCCTGCTCGGTGCCGTGCTCCCCCCGGGGACCGCCGCGGCCGTTGCGACGGCGTTCGCGCGGTGGATCGACGCCTCGCTCATCGTCTGGGTCGTGATCGGCCTCGCCGTGACGGCCGGACTGGTCCTCGGCGGGCGCCGATCGTCGCGCCCGCTCGCGCTCGTGTGGGACCTCGCGTGCTTCCTCCCCCGCGCCGGACACCCCTTCGGCGCGCCCTGCTACGCCGAGCGAGCCGTCCCCGAGGTCGCGCGTCGCGTGCGCTGGTGGCTCGACCTGCCGCCCGTCGACCGCGACGGCACGCCCGAGCCGCGCTCGGTGATCCTCGCCGCCCACAGCATGGGCGCGGTCGTGGCCGTCGCCGCGCTCTACGCGCTGCGCAACGATCCGGCGTGGGCGTCGTATCGCGACCGCATCGCCCTGCTCACCTTCGGTGTGCAGCTGCGGCCATTCTTCGGGCGGTTCTTCCCCGAGGTGCTCGGTCCGGGCGTGATCGGCGCGGTGCCCTGCGGCCGCCCGAGCCCGTGGGCCCGGGACCCCTGGGCACGCGCCGACCTCGGTTCGACGGCCTCGACGGTTCCGGGCGGGTTCCCGGCGTCGGCCTGGGTGAGCCTGTGGCGATTGACGGACTACCTCGGCTTCCCCGCGCGCTCGATCGGGTCGGTCGGGAACGACCGCGACCGGTACACGGAGGAGATCGACCTCAGCGGTTACGTCGGCGTCGTCGACACGCACCGCTGGTACTCGCGCACTCCGGCGTACCATCGCGCGCTCGACGAGCTGCGCCAGCGGCTCGGGGCCGCGTCGGGGCGCTGACCGACCCGGCGGGGTCGCTCCGGCAGGTGCCGGACGGCCGCCGTCAGAGCTTCTCGATCGGGGCGATCTTGATGAGGAGCTTCTTCTGCCCGGCGGCGTCGAAGGCGACGTGCGCGATGCGCTTGCTGCCCTCGCCGGTGACCTGCCGCACGGTGCCCTCGCCGAAGTCGGTGTGCCGGATGCGGTCGCCCGCCTCGAGCGTGAGGTCGCCGTTGTCGCGGACGGTGCCCGTGACCCGGTTCGCCCACTCGGTCTTCGTCGCGGCCGACTTGGTGACGCTGAACCGCTCGAGGTCGCGGTCGCGCGTGCCCCAGGCACCGCCGCCGGCGCCGCCGTAGCCGCCGCGGCGCGCGTTGAGCGCGCGGGGCTGGCTGCCCCCTCGGCTGTTGGCCATGCCGGGCGACTGCTTCCAGTCGACGAGCTCGTCGGGGATCTCCTGCAGGTACCGGCTCGGCATCGCCACCGACACCTCGCCGAACTGGGCGCGGCTCATCGCGAGCGAGAGGAAGAGCCGCTTGCGGGCGCGCGTGATGCCGACGTAGAACAGGCGTCGCTCCTCGGCGGGGCCGCCCGGTTCGGAGGCCGACATCTGGTGCGGCAGCAGTCCCTCCTCGAGCCCGGTGAGGAACACGGCGTGGTACTCGAGGCCCTTGGCCGTGTGCAGGGTCATGAGCGAGACGGTGCCGGATGCGTCGTCGAGTTCGTCGGCGGCGGCGACCAGCGACACCTGGGTGAGGAAGTCGACCAGCGTGGCGCCCGGGTTCTCGCGGTCGAAGTCCTTGGTCTGCGCGAGGAGCTCCTCGACGTTCTCCGCCCGGGTCTCGTCCTGCGGGTCGCGGCTGCCGCGGAGGGCGGCGACGAGTCCGGAGCGGTCGAGGAGGAGCGCGAGCACGTCGGAGACCTTCGCGGCGCCCTCGTTCGTCCCCTCGTCGATGCCCTTCTGCGACGGCACGAGCATCGCGGCCGCCTCGTCGAGCACGTTCGCGAGGTCGGTGATCGCCTTCGTCACCTTGGGGCCGAGCCCCAGCCCGTCGGCCGCGCGCATCGCCTGGCGGAACGACAGGTCGTTCTGCTCGGCGAAGCTCGCGAGGCTCGTCTCGGTCGCCGGGCCGATGCCGCGCTTGGGCGTGTTCAGGATGCGGCGCAGCGCGAGTTCGTCGAGCGGGTTGGCGACGGCGATGAGGTACGCCATCGCGTCCTTGATCTCGGCGCGCTCGTAGAACTTCGTGCCGCCGACGACGCGGTACGGCACGGCCGAGCGGACGAAGATCTCCTCCAGCGCACGCGTCTGCGCGTTGGTGCGGTAGAAGACGGCCATGTCGCGGTAGGCGACGCCCGCTCGGTGCAGCGCCTCGATCTCGTCGACGACGAACTGCGCCTCGTCGTGCGCGGTGTACCCGGTGTACCCGGTGATCTTGTCGCCGTCGCCGTCGGCGGTCCAGAGCTTCTTGTCCTTCCGGTCGAAGTTGTTCGAGATCACCGCGTTCGCCGCCGACAGGATGTTCTGTGTCGACCGGTAGTTCTGTTCGAGCAGCACGACCTTGGCGCCCGGGAAGTCGCGCTCGAACTCGACGATGTTGCGGATGTCGGCGCCGCGGAAGGCGTAGATCGACTGGTCGGAGTCGCCGACGACGGTGAGGCTCGCGCCGGGGATGCGCCCCGAGGCATCCGTCATGCCCCGCACGAGCACGCCGTGCGCGTCGAGCTCGGCGACGACGTCGGGTTCGACGGGCCGGGTCAGCTCGCGGATGAGCGCGTACTGCGCGTGGTTGGTGTCCTGGTACTCGTCGACGAGGATGTGCCGGAACCGTCGCTGGTACAGCGCCGCGACCTTCGGGAAGGCGCGGAACAGGTAGACGGTCTCGCTGATGAGGTCGTCGAAGTCGAGGGCGCTCGCGTCGCGCAGCCGGCGCGTGTACTGCCGGAAGATCTCGAGGAACATCACCTCGTTCGGATCGTTCGTGTTCACGTTGCGCGCGAACGTCTCGACGTCGGAGAGCTCGTTCTTGAGCTTGGAGATCTTGGCCTGCGCGCTCGCGGGCGTGAAGCCGAGGGTGTCGGCATCCAGTTCTTTGATGATGCGCTTCAGGATCGTGCGCTGGTCGGCGGAGTCGTAGATCGTGAACGTGCTCGACAGCCCGATCGCCTCTGCCTCGCGCCGCAGGATGCGCACGCACGCCGAGTGGAACGTCGAGATCCACATGCCGCCCGCGGCCTCGCCGAGCAGCGCCTCGACGCGCTCGCGCATCTCGGCCGCGGCCTTGTTGGTGAAGGTGATCGCGAGGATCTGGCTGGGCCACGCCTCGCGCCCGTCGATGAGGCTCGCGATGCGGTGCGTCAGCACCCGGGTCTTGCCCGACCCCGCGCCCGCGACGATGAGCAGCGCGGGACCGCGGTACTCGACCGCCTCGCGCTGCTGCGGGTTCAGCCCGGCCGTCAGCCGGTCTGATGCCGCGTGGCCGGCGCCGTGCGCGGCCCCGCTGCGTTCGTCGGTGGCCGAGACGGGCGCCTCGCGCCAGCCGGTCGGGTCGTCAGGGTCGAGGATCAGCGTCATGTCCCGTCAAGTCTAGGCGCGCCATCCGACAGCGCTCCCGGCGCACTGCCCCGCCGGCCCGCCGGCGCCCGCCCCACCGCGGACGCAGATCGTCGCTCGGGCGGGCGCGGAGCGACGATTCGCGTCCGGCGCCGACGCGCGGGGGGCGTCACGCCTCGGCGAGCGCGCGCCGCGCCTCGATGCCGAGGTCGGGGTGGTCGAGGAAGACGCCGTCGACGCCCGTCCGCAGGATGCGCGTGAACTCGCCGAGCCAGTCGCCCCAGGCGGAGCGTGCCGCACCGCGGCGGAACGGCGGGGCGAGGAACCGGTTCTCGGGACGCAGGGTCCACGTGTACACCACGAGCCCGGCCGCGTGCGCCGCGTCGACGAGGGCCGATCCGCGCAGCGGCGCATCGGGCCGGACTCGGCGGGCCGCGCCCGCGACATCCGTCGACGAGGCCGGCCCGCCGACCAGCCGCGCCTTGCCGACGCTCACCCCGTCGACGACGCCCGCGAGCCCGGCGAGCCCCGACGCGGTCGCGAACGCGTCGTACGTGCGCGCCGCCGCCCCGTCGGCCGCCACGAGGTCCCAGGGCGCCCCGCGATCCTCGAGCAGCAGGACGCGCGTGCCGCCGATCCCGGCATCGCGGAGCCGGTCGAGCAGCGTCGGCTCGAACGCCTCGGAGATGAGCCGGTCGTCGCCGCGACTCCACCCTGCGGCGGCGAGCTCGGCCGCGAAGAGCTCGTCGAGCGGCAACCCCAGCGAGGCGAAGTACGTGGCGTGCTTGAACTCGGCGACGAGGCGGATGTTGCGCCGCGACTCCTCGGTCGCGGCATCGAGCAGCCTCAGCAGGTCGCGGAACCGGATGACCGGGTAGCGGCCGTCGAACGTGGCGCTCTGCGGGCGGATGCCGCCGAGCCGCTCGGTCGCGCGGAGGGTGGACAGCTCCGCCCACGTGAAGTCCTCCGTGAACCAGCCGGTCAGCGCCCGGCCGTCGATCTCGCGCGTGGTGCGGCGCGACGCGAACTCGGCGCGCGACGCGACATCCGTGGTGCCGGAGATCTCGTTCTCGTGCCGGAGCACGAGCACGCCGTCGCGCGTGGCGACCAGGTCGGGCTCGACCGCGTCGGCGCCGAGCGCGAACGCGAGGCGGTACGCGGCCTCGGTGTGCTCGGGTCGGTAGCCGGGCGCACCGCGGTGGCCGATGACGAGCGGATGCTCGACGGGCCCTGGCAGCATCCCCTCAGCGTAGCCACGGCCTCCGCGGCGCAGCGGAATCAACCGCGGATTCTCGGCGTTGACACGGATGGACCCGATAGATTGGGACTTCCTTCTCCACCCGACGGAAAGCCGAAAGCAGAGGAAACCACGGCAATGGCACTCAACAACCCCGCCTTCTCACGTAACGAGGCGTTCTCCAACCAGGGGGCGGTGGCTGTCGCGCAGGACATGTCCGCCCAGCAGTTGCAGGACATCTACAACCGGCCCGCCACGCTGCCCGACCGCGAGGTCATGACGGTCGAGGACACGATCCAGAAGTCGGCCGCCGCCTTCGGGCTGCTCGTGGTCGGCGCCGCGATCGGCTGGATCACCATGCAGTCGATCCCGTTCCTCTGGATCGGCGCGGGCATCGTGGGCTTCGTCCTGGCGCTCGTGAACATCTTCAAGAAGGAGCCGTCGCCCGGTCTGGTGCTCGCCTACTCGGCGGTGCAGGGCGTGTTCGTCGGAGGCATCTCGGCCTACTACGAGGTGATGTTCCCTGGGGTCGTCGCTCCCGCGGTCATCGCGACCCTCGCGGTGGTCGGCGTGACCCTGGCGCTGTTCGCCTCGGGCAAGATCCGCGCATCCAAGAGGGCCACGAAGGTCTTCCTGATCGCCATGGTCGGCTACCTGGTGTTCTCGCTCGTCAACTTCGGGCTGATGATCTTCAACGTGACGGACGACCCGTTCGGCCTCCGCTCGTGGGATGGCTTCTTCGGCATCCCGCTCGGCGTGATCCTCGGTGTCTTCGTCGTGATCATGGCGGCGTACTCGCTCGTGCTCGACTTCGACTTCATCCAGCAGGGCGTGCGCAACCGCGCCCCGAAGAAGTACGCGTGGACCGGTGTCTTCGGCATCATGGTCACCGTCATCTGGCTGTACCTCGAGATCCTGCGCATGCTCGCGATCATGCAGTCGAGCGACTAGCAGCGGATGCCTCGCACGTGAACGGGTCGCCCTTCGGGGCGGCCCGTTCCGCGTTCCACTGCGCCCGCGCCCGTCTCCTCACCGCGACGTCGGGCGCGACGCGCGCGCGAGCAGCACCGCGCGCTCGCGCTCGTTCGCGGTGAGGCGGGCCGCCTCGGCGAAGGCCTCGCGTGCGGCATCCGTTCGCCCGAGCCGTTCGAGCAGCTCGCCGCGCACCGCCTGCAGCGGGTGGTACGTCGCGAGCCGGCGGTGGGCGGTGAGCTCGTCGACGATCGCGAGTCCGGCGGCGGGACCGTCGGCCATGGCCACCGCGACGGCGCGATTGAGGTCGACCACGGGTGACGGGGCGATCGCCCCCAACGCCTCGTAGAGTGCGACGATCGCACCCCAGTCGGTGTCGTCGACGGATGCCGCGAGGTCGTGCTGCTCCGCGATCGCGGCCTGCAGCGCGTAGGGGCCGCGCCCGCGCCCGAGCGCATCGGCGCGGGCGAGCGCGGCGCGCCCCCGCCCGATCGCCGAGCGGTCCCACCGCCGTCGGTCCTGGTCGGCGAGCAGCACCGGGTCGCCGTTCGCGTCGAGGCGGGCGGGGAACCGCGCCGCGGTCAGCTCCATGAGCGCGACGAGCCCGTGCGCCTCGGGCTCGCGGGGCACGAGTCCGGCGAGCACGCGCGCGAGCCGCAGCGCCTCGCGGCTGAGCTCCGGGCGCATGAGGTCGGCGCCGGCCGACGCCGAGTGCCCCTCGTTGAAGATCAGGTACAGCACGCCCAGCACGGTGCCGAGTCGCTCGGGGAACTCCGACCGGGGCGGCACCTCGAACGGCACGCCCGCGTCGCCGAGGGTCTTCTTCGCGCGCACGATGCGCTGCTGCACCGTCGAGACGGGCACGAGGAACGCCCGCGCGATCTCCTCGGTCGTGAGGCCCGCGACGACGCGCAACGTGAGCGCGACGCGTGCCTCCCGCGAGAGCACCGGATGGCACGACACGAACACGAGGCGCAGCACGTCGTCGTCGATCGCATCGGGGTCGTACGGCAGGCCGCCCGCGGCATCCGTCGCCTCGGCCCGTTCGCGCTCGAGGTCGTGGGCGATCGCGGCGAGCCGCTCGTCGTACCGCTCGCGGCGCCGCCACCCGTCGATCGCGCGACGCTTGGCGACCGCGGTGAGCCACGCCCCCGGGTTCGAGGGGGTGCCGCCGGCCGGCCACTGCGCGAGCGCCTCGGCGAGCGCGTCCTGGGCGAGGTCCTCGGCGAGCGCGAAGTCGCCGACCAGGCGCGTGAGCGTCGCGACGATGCGGGCCGACTCGATGCGCCAGACGGCGGCGACGGCCCGCCGGGCGGACTCGGGGTCCACCGGGCGGGCCGTCGCGGCATCCGTCTCGTCGGTCACGTCGGGCACGCGGTCGCGCGGCCGGTCACGCCTGCGCGGCGCGCTGGGCCTGCTCCTCGCGCCAGCCGGCCTCCTTCTGGATCCACTCGTTGTCCTGCGGGAAGTCCTCGATCTCGGTGACGCGGCGCACCTCGAGCTTCGAGCCGGGGCCGAGCGGGCAGCGCTTGGCCCACTCCGCCGCCTCCTCCTTCGAGGCGACCTCGAGGATCCAGAAGCCGTTGAACAGCTCCTTCGTCTCACCGTAGGGGCCGTCGGTGACGAGCGGCGGCTCGGCGGAGAAGTCGACGACGAAGCCCTCGCTCGCGTCGGACAGGCCCTCGCCGGCCAGCAGCACGCCCGCCTTCATGAGCTCCTCGTTGTACCGGCCCATCGCCTCGATGACCTGCTCGAAGGGGATGTCCTGGTACGCCTGCACGGCCTCGTCGGTGGCCCGCATGATCAGCATGTACTTCGCCATGGTGGTTCGCTCCTCGCGTGTCCGGGTCGCTGTTCGACCCTCTCATTCATGACGTCGAACGGGAAGACGCCCGATCGACACGGTCGCCGAAGACTTTCGAGCGGATGCCGCGGGCCGGGTCAGATGCCCAGCGACGCGATCGAGGCGCGAAGCGCGTCGGCCGACTCATGCAGCTTGCGGCGCTCCTCGTCGGAGAACGGGGTCTCGCCGAGGGGCGTGACGCCCGAGGAGTTCACGATGCTCGGCACCGAGAGCGCCACGCCGTCGACGCCGTGCACTCCGTCCAACACGGCGCTCACGGGGAGCACGGCCGACTCGTCGCCGAGCAGGGCCTCGACGATGCGGGCGCCGGACAGGCCGATCGCGTGGTTCGTGGCGCCCTTGCCCTGGATGATCCGGTAGGCGGCGTCGCGCACCTCGGCGGCGATCTGGTCGAGCTCCTCGCGCCGGAAGCCCTGTCCGTGCGCCCACTCGAGGATCGGCACGGTGCCGACGTTCGCGCTCGACCAGAGCGGGAACTCGGTGTCGCCGTGCTCGCCCACGATGTGGGCGTGCACGCTCGACGTCGCCACGCCAGCGCGCTTCGCGAGCAACCACCGCAGGCGCGCCGTGTCGAGCACGGTGCCCGACGAGAACACCCGGTTGGACGGCAGACCCGAGATCTTCTGCGCCGCGACCGTGAGCACGTCGCAGGGATTCGTGACGAGCATGTAGATCGCGTCGGGCGCGCGCTCGAGCAGCTTCGGCAGGAGATCCTCGAGGATCCGTACGTTGGTGCCCGCGAGATCGAGTCGGGACTGGCCCGGTTCCTGCTTGGCACCGGCGGTGATCACGACCACGTGCGAGCCTTCGACGACGGCGAGGTCGTCGCCGCCCGCGATGGTGCTCGATCCGACGAACGGCGTGCCGTGCGCGAGGTCGAGCACCTCGGCGTCGACCTTCGCCGTGTTCACGTCGTACAGGGCCACGTGCCGCGCCGACCCGCGGATGAGCGCCGCGTACGCGAGGCTCGCGCCCACGCTCCCGGCTCCGACGACGGTCAGCTTCGCGTTCTCGACCACACCCATGTCGCCATCCTTCCGAACCGACGGGCGGATGTCACGAATCGGCAACGGGCCCGCAGTGGAATCGCCCGATGTGGTTCGATCGTCCGGAGCCCTCCGCGTGATCCTCCGGCGTCGGGCGACCCGTCGACCCGAATCCCGCCCGGAGCCCTCTTGCCCTCACACCGCTCGGGACGTGCCGCGCCCCGGTCCCGCCCGACCGCCCGTCTCGCTCGAGGATGGTTCCTCGTCGCGCTCGCCACGGCCCTCGCCGTGGTCGCCCCCGGCACGGCGATCGCGTCGCCGACGGCGGCCGTCGGGACCGCGACGCCCGCTGCCGCGGTTCCGGTGGTGGCGGCCGAGACGGCGACCGATGCGAGGATCGCGGGCACCGTGGTCGGGGTGCACGGGAGTCCGCTGTCCGCGGTGACCGTCAGGCTCCACCGCATCGACGGCAGCGGCATGATCGCTCTGAACTCGCGAACGACCGATACGACGGGCACCTTCTCGTTCTCCGGGCTCGCTGCCGGTGACTACACGCTGGAGTTCACGCCGAAGTGGGAGTCGAATCACCTGCAGACGTGGTGGGGCGGGGCTGCAGCTCAGGCCGAGGCCGTCCCCATCCGAGTGGGAGCGAGCGAGCAGGTCACCGGTCTGCGTGCCGAGTTGCGCCCCGGAGCGGTGGTGACCGGCGTCCTGACCGACGAGCATGGCGCGCCGCTCGTGGGCCATGTCGTCGCCCTGCTCGGTGCGAGCAGCTGCCAGGCCGTCCTCTGGGAGCAGTCCCTCGCGGGCGGGGTGTTCCGCTTCAGCGGACTGGAGCCCGGCACGTATTCGCTGTACTTCTGGAACGGCGGGCCCGACGAGCGAACGTTCATCGGGGAGTACTGGCGCGACCAGCCGGAGTGCGATCTCGTGGATCGCTTCGAGCTCGCCCAGGGCCAGGTCCTGGGCGGGATGGATGTCGAGCTCTCCACCCGCCGGGTCGAGCTTCGGAACCCGACCTTCAGCCCCTCCTCACCATCCGTGGGCGTGCCGCTCACGGTCGAGGCCGCATCGCCGACGCCGGGCGTCGTGTTCGATTACCAGTGGGGCGCCGGGTACGTGGCGATCCCCGGCGCGACCGGTCCAACGCTCACTCCATCGGCCGAACACCTCGGGAAGAGCCTGTACGTCCGAATCACGGCTCACGCCCCGGGTTTCGCGCCGGTCCTCCTGACGGCATATGCCGGCACCGTCGAACCGCCGCCGCCGCCCCTCGACTGGGGCCCCGTGGTCCGGCTGTCCGGTCCGGATCGGTACGCGACGTCGGTCGCCGTCTCCCGGTCGCAGTTCGCTCCCGGCGTGGACACCGTGTTCATCGCGAGCGGAGCGGCGTTCCCCGACGCCCTCTCGGGCGCGGGCGTCGCAGCGTCGAGGAACGGCCCCCTCCTGCTGACGCCCGCTGCAGGCCTGCCGCAAGTGGTCATCGACGAGATCAAGCGCCTCAAGCCGAAGATGGCCATCATCTTCGGCGGCACCGGGGCGGTGAGTTCCAAGGTCCAGCAACAGCTCTACGAGCTCACGAACCAGCACCACGTGGCGCGCTTCTCGGGGTCGGATCGCTACGCCACGTCGGTGGCCATCTCCCGGATGGAGTACAGCCCGCTCGCGCCGCCCGTGGTGTACGTCGCCAACGGCATGGACTTCCCCGATGCCCTGTCCGGCGCACCCCTCGCGGGGCGGGAGCGCGGACCGCTCCTGCTGTCGACGGCGACGGCGCTCCCGAGCCCGATCGCGGCCGAACTCGACCGGCTGAATCCGCAGCGGATCGTCATCCTCGGCGGCACCGGCTCCATCAGCGACGCCGTCGCTCGGCAGCTCGGGACGTACACGAGCGGTGGCGTGACGCGACTCGCAGGCGCCGACCGCTACCAGACCTCCGCGGCGATCTCGAAGGGGAGCTTCGATGTCGGTGTCCCGGTCGCCTACATCGCGAACGGGGCGAACTTCCCCGACGCGCTCTCGGGCGCGCCGGTGGCGGGTATGCAGGGCGGGCCGGTCCTGCTGACGCCGGCCTCCGCGCTCCCCGAGGCGGTCGTCGACGAACTGCAACGCCTGCGACCGGAACGCGTGGTGATCCTCGGCGGGACCGGCTCGGTCAGCAGCGCCGTGCAGCAGCAACTCGACGGACTGGGCTGAACGACGGAGGGCGCGGACCGCACGGCCCGCGCCCTCCCCACGTCACCTCCGCGACGTCACTCCCACTCGATGGTGCCCGGCGGCTTCGACGTGACGTCGAGCACGACCCGGTTCACGTCGGGCACCTCGTTGGTGATGCGGTTCGAGATGCGCGCGAGCACGTCGTACGGCAGTCGGGTCCAGTCGGCGGTCATCGCATCCTCGGATGACACGGGCCGCAGGACGATCGGGTGGCCGTAGGTGCGACCGTCGCCCTGCACGCCGACCGAGCGCACGTCGGCGAGGAGCACCACGGGGCACTGCCAGATCTCGTGGTCGAGGCCCGCGGCGGTCAGTTCCGCCCGGGCGATGGCATCCGCTTCGCGCAGTACCTCGAGCCGCTCGCGGGTGACCTCGCCGACGATGCGGATGCCGAGCCCCGGCCCGGGGAACGGCTGCCGCGCCACGATCGCCTCGGGCAGGCCGAGCTCGCGACCGATCGCGCGCACCTCGTCCTTGAACAGGGTCCGCAGCGGCTCGACGAGCTCGAACTGCAGGTCCTCCGGGAGGCCGCCGACGTTGTGGTGGCTCTTGATGTTCGCCGTGCCGGCGCCACCGCCCGACTCGACCACGTCGGGGTAGAGCGTGCCCTGCACCAGGAAGCGGATGGGCTCGCCGTCAGCCGCGGCCTCGGCGACGAGGTCGCGCTCGGCGCGCTCGAACGCGCGGATGAACTCGCGCCCGATGATCTTGCGCTTCTCCTCGGGGTCGGTGACCCCGGCGAGCGCGGCGAGGAACGTGTCGGCCGCGTCGACCGTGACCAGCCGGATGCCGGTGGCGGCCACGTAGTCGACCTCGACCTGCTTGCGCTCGTCCTTGCGGAGCAGCCCGTGGTCGACGAAGACGCAGACGAGCTGGTCGCCGACGGCCTCGTGGACGATCGCCGCGGCGACCGCGGAGTCGACGCCGCCGGACAGTCCCGCGATGACCCGGGCGGGCCCGACCTGCTCGCGGATGCGGGCGACCTGCTCGGCGATCACGTTGCCGGAGTTCCAGTCGGCGGGGATGCCCGCCGCGCGGTGGAGGAAGTTCTCGATGACCGCCTGGCCGAACGGCGAGTGCTTGACCTCGGGGTGCCACTGCACGCCGTAGAAGCCCTGCTCGTCGTGCGCGAAGGCGGCGACGGGGGTGTCGGCGGTCGAGGCGAGCACCTCGAACCCGTCGGGCGCGACGGCGACCGAGTCGCCGTGGCTCATCCACACCGTCTGGTGCTCGGGCTGCCCGCCGAGCAGCGCGTTGCCGTCGTCAGTGCGCACCGTCGCGGCGGTCGCCCCGTACTCGCGACGGCCCGTGTGGGCGACCTCGCCGCCGAGCTGCTGCGCCATGACCTGGAAGCCGTAGCAGATGCCGAGCGTCGGCACCCCGAGCTGCAGCACGCCCGGGTCGAGCTGCGGCGCGCCCTCCTCGTAGACCGACGACGGGCCACCCGACAGGACGATCCCGATCGGGTCCAACGCGCGCACCTCGTCGGCGGTGATCGTGTGCGGCACGATCTCCGAGTAGACGGATGCCTCGCGCACGCGCCTGGCGATCAGCTGCGCGTACTGCGCACCGAAGTCGACGACGAGGACGGGACGTTGCTGGGTCTCGCTCACTGGGCGGCCTCCACGGGCTCGGAGTCGGGGTCGGACGATGCACGCGCGGCCGCGGCATCCGCTTCGCGCTTCGCGAGGTACTCGCGGACCTCGCGCCCGATGCGGGCCTCGAGGATGAACGACAGGAACGGCACGATGCCGCCCGAGGCGAGCAGCAGCAGCTTCCAGAACGGCCAGCGCATGAGGCTCCAGAGCCGGAAGTTGCTGAACAGGTATACGACGTAGAACCAGCCGTGGGCGATCAGGATGCCGGTCGAGAGGTTCACGCCGACGCCGGTGGACTCGAGGCCCTCGGGGGTCTCGACGACCGGCTCGAGCGAGAGCAGGCCGTTGGGGCCGAACGCGTAGAGCTCGAGGAACCACACGTACTTGAGCAGCATCTCGGCGCACAGCAGCAGCAGCATGGTGCCGGTGATGACCGAGGCGATCATGTAGAACTTCAACGCCCCGCGGATGCGCGGGAAATCAGCCGGTTTGGGCTCGAGGGGCATGCCCTCCAGTCTACGGGCCGGGCGGCTGGGCGAATCCCGGGTCGGCCGCGGGCGCGAGGCCCGCGATCATGCGGGCGAGGGTCGTCACGGCGTCGTCGATGCCTCGCTCGGGTTCGGCGGCGGTCGCATTGGCGATGGCGACCTCGTTGAGCGCCCCGGAGATCATGGTCGTCACGGTGCCGAGCGAGGCCGATCCGATGACCCCGGCTTCGGCGAGTTCCGCCACTCCGGCGTCGAGCAGTCGGGCGCTCGACTCCAGGTCGCCGTCCCGCCAGTCGCCCCAGCCGAGCACCGCGGGCCCGTCGACGAGGAGGATGCGCCGCACCTCGGGCGCGAGGCTCGCCTCGAGGAACGCGCGGCATCCCGCGAGGAACGCCTCGAGGGGGGCGACGTCGGCGGCCGCCGCGCGTTCCACGGCCTCGGCGACGGCGAACTGCGCCCGCTCGACGACGGCGGCGAACAGGCCCTGCTTGCTGCCGAAGTGGTGGTACAGGGCGCCGCGGGTCAGGCCCGCCTCGGCGACGAGGTCCTCGAGTGCGACCCCGGCGTAGCTTGACTCGGCGAACCGGCGCGTGGCGATGCGCAGGATCTCCTCGCGCGTGCGCTCGCGCTGCTCGGCCTTGGTCGCCATGCCCGGTCCTCCCGCGTCTTGACATACACACTGTATGTCAGCCACGCTGAGATACATACACACTGTATGTATCAAAGGAGGAAGCGATGCTCCGATCGACCTACCCCGTCCTGTGCTCCGAGCACGTCGAGGCGAGTTCGCGGTTCTACCGCGACCACTTCGGGTTCGAGGCCACGTTCGAGTCCGACTGGTACGTGAGCCTCCGGCACCCCGGCTCCGGCACCGAGCTCGCGCTGCTCGATCCGGCGCACGAGTCGGTCCCGCCGGGCTACGGCACGCCCGCCCGCGGCGTCCTGGTGAACCTCGAGCTCGACGACGTCGATGCGGTCGCGGCGCGACTCGAGGCGGCCGGCGTCCCCGTGGTCCAGCCACTCCGCAGCGAGCCGTTCGGGCAGCGCCACGTGATCGTGCGCGACCCCGGCGGCGTACTCGTCGACGTGATCACCGAGATCGAACCCGCCCCCGAGTTCCTCGCCGCGTTCGGCCGCGACGCCTGAGGGGTCGGCCGCCGAGGCGATCAGGCGCCCACCAGTTCGCGCGGCACCACGAAGACGTCGACGAGCGCGCCGCCGCGCCACAGGGTCATCTCGACCTCGCGGTCGATCGCGTCCTCGACCATCAGCCGTTGGATCGAGGTCGCCGTCACGATGCCGGTGCCGTCGAGGGTGACCGCGATGTCGCCGGGCCGGATGCCGGCGGCCTCGGCCGGGCTCCCGGCCACCACCGCGGTCACTTGCAGGCCCGTCGGCGAGCCCACCCGCTCCGCGAGCTCCGGCGCCAGCCGGACCTGGGCTCCGGCGATGCCCAGCCACGCGCGGCGCACGCGCCCGCGGCTGACGAGGGCGTCGATGATCGCCCGGGTGGCCGGATTGATGGGGACCGCGAGGCCGAGCCCGACGCCCGCGACGGCCGTGCTCACGCCGACCATGCGACCACGCCCGTCGGCGAGGGCTCCCCCGCTGTTGCCGGGATTCAGCGCGGCATCCGTCTGGATCACCTCGTCGACGACCCGGCCGGCAGCCGTCGGCAGCGAACGCCCGAGGTTCGACACGATGCCCGCGGTGACGCTGCCGGCGAGCCCCAACGGCGTGCCCACGGCGACGACGAGCTGGCCGACCCGCAGCTCACGCGCGTCGCCGAACGGCACCGGAGGCGGCACGGGACCGCGCGCCCGCAGCACCGCGAGATCGGAGAGCGGGTCGCGGCCGATCACGTCGGCGGTCACGGCGGTGCCGTCGCCGAAGGCGGCCTCGGCCCGGTCGGCGCCGGCGACGACGTGCGCGCTCGTGAGCAGCACCCCGTCGGCCGACACCACGCTCGCGCTGCCGGTGCCCTGGCCGCGCCCCGATCGGACGGCGAGGCTCGCGATGCTCGGAAGCAGCTCGCGCGCCACGCGCGTCACGACCCGCGAGTACGCGTCGAGGGGGTCCTCGTCGTGCTCGTGCGCGGGCTCGCCATCCGGGGTCCCGTCGAGCCGGGTGCGGTCGTCATCGCTCACACCGGCATCCTCACCCCGTGAGCGGATGCCGCTGCCGGAGTTCGCCGCAGGCGGAACGTCGCTCAGTCCCGCGCCGCCGCCTCGCTCGCCGCCGCCGCCTCGGCGGCCTCCTCGCGCTCGCGCTCGACCGCGTCGCGCACGAGCCGGTACCAGAGGTAGACGGCGAACCCGCCGAAGACGATCCACTCGATGGCGTAGAAGACGTTGAGCCAGTTCAGCTCGGCCTGCTGCTCGGGCGGCGGCGACGAGATCGCCTCGAGACCGGCGACCGGCTCGGCGGCCGTGACGTAGCCGAAGTACACGGGCCGCTCGTCGTAGTCCTCCCACAGGTTGATGAGATGCGCGACCGCCACGGTCCGCATGACCTGCGGGTCCTCGTCGTCCTCGGGCTGGATGGGCGCCTCGCTCGGCAGGAACCGGCCGACGACCTCGACATCCCCGCCGGAGCGCGCGGCCGCGTCGACCTCGGCGAGCGCCTCGCGAGCCGTCGCCTCGTCGGGCGTCCACCCGAGCGCGACCGGGAGACCGCCGGGCGCGGCATCCGTCACCTCGAGGTGGGCGACCACCCACCAGCCGGTGGCGCCGTCGTTGACGCGGCCCTGCACGAGGACGGTGTCGCCGGCGACGAGCATGCCCCGCACCGACACGCGCTGGCCGGTGGCCGCCTGTTCGGTCGGGGCGTCCGGCACCACGACCTCCGCGAGCGGCCGGACCTGCTCGGTGGGACGCTCGACGACCTTGGCCTCCTCGACCGCGCGGCTCACCTGCCACTGCGCGAGGGTCGCGAACGCCGCCGCGATGCCGAGCGCGGCGAGCAGGGCGAGCACCCACCGCGGGCGCAGCATCATCCGGAGCATGTCGTGCGCGATTCTATCGGCGCCGGATGCGCGCTCCCTGCGAGCGGGGTGTCGGTACGCGCCCTCGGTGCTCCTCGGCCACCGGTGGGTCAGTCGACCTGGACGATGTCGGGCGCCTCCAGCCTCACCCGGTCGGCCGACTCGTCGTCGGGCTGCTGCTGCGACGCGATCTCGGCCTGCACCCGCTGCTCGTACCGCTCGACCTCGAGCGCCTCGCGAGCCGCATCCCAGCCGAGCACCTCCGCCATGAGCCTCGCGGCGACCGGCGCGGCCGAGACCCCGCGGTCCCAGGCCTCGATGGAGATGCGCGTGCGTCGCGCGAGCACGTCGTCGAGGTGCAGCGCTCCCTCGTGGGATGCGGCGTACACGACCTCGGCGCGGAGGTAGTCGTCGGCACCCGGCAGGGGCTCGCCGAGTTCCGGCCGCTCGCGGATCAGGTCGAGCAGGTCGTCGGTCATCGTGCCGTACCGGTTGAGGAGGTGCTCGATGCGCACCTTGTGCACCCCGAACGCCCGCGCGATCTTGCCGCGCTTGTTCCAGGCCGCCTGGTAGCCCTCGGCACCGAGCAGCGGGATGCGCTGCGTGGTCGAGGGCGGCACCTTGCCGTCGAGGGCGTCGGCCGCGGCGTCGATGGCGTCCTTCGCCATCACCCGGTACGTGGTCCACTTGCCGCCCGCCACGACGACGAGCCCCGGCACCGTGTGCGCCACGATGTGCTCGCGCGACAGCTTCGACGTCTCGTCGCTCTCGCCCGCCAGGAGCGGCCGGAGGCCCGCGAACACGCCCTCCACGTCCTCCCGGGTGAGCGGCACGTTGAGCACCTCGTTGACCCGCTCGAGGAGGTAGTCGATGTCGGCGGCCGTCGCGGCCGGGTGGGCCTTGTCGAGGTTCCAGTCGGTGTCGGTCGTGCCGATGAGCCAGTGACGACCCCACGGGATGACGAACAGCACGCTCTTCTCGGTGCGCAGCAGCAGGCCCATGTTCGACTGGAACCGGTCGCGCGGGACGACGAGGTGGATGCCCTTCGAGGCGCGCACCTTGAACGTGCCGCGCTCCCCCACCATGCGCTGGGTGTCGTCGGTCCACACGCCCGTCGCGTTCACGACCTGCTTGGCGCGGATCTCGAAGTGCTCGTCGGTCTGCAGGTCGTGCGCCTTCACGCCGACGACCCGCTCGCCGACCTTGACGAAGCCCTCGACCTTGACCCGGCTCGCGACGTGCGCGCCGTAGAACGACGCGGTGCGCGCGAGGGATGCCACGTAGCGGGCGTCGTCGACCTGCGCGTCGTAGTACGTGAGACCGCCGATGAGGGCGCTCGGCGCGATCGACGGCGCGGCGCGCAGGACCTGCCGCTTGGTGAGGTGGCGATGGTGCGGCACACCCGGGTGCCCGCCGCCGGAGTAGCTGAAGATGTCGTAGAGCAGCATGCCCGCGCCGATGTACAGGCGCTCGAAGAGCCGCTGCTTCAGCGGGTAGAGGAACCGCACGGGCTTGACCAGGTGCGGGGCGATGCGCTGCAACAGCAGCCCTCGCTCGATGAGCGCCTCGCGGACGAGCCGGAAGTCGAGCTGCTCGAGGTAACGGATGCCGCCGTGCACGAGCTTGGACGACCGGCTCGACGTGCCCGAGGCCCAGTCGCGCGCCTCGAGGAGCCCCGTGGACAGCCCGCGGGTCACCGCGTCGAGCGCGGCGCCCGTGCCCACGATGCCGCCGCCGACGACGAGGATGTCGAGTTCCTTGTCCTTCAGGCGGGCGATCGCCGCCTCGCGCTCCTCGGGTCCGAGCTTGTTCGAACGCGTCACCGACTTCAGTCTCGCCATCGTCGCTCCCCATCCCGGGCGGACCGCGGCGGTGCCGCCCGTCGTCCCCCACGCTACCCGAGCCGGTCGCGCGGGCACCATGGAATCCGCTGGGGGTGCGCCGTCAGACCGTGTGGTGGTAGGGCGCGACGACGACCTCGACGCGCTGGAACTCCTTCAGGTCGGAGTACCCGGTCGTCGCCATCGACTTGCGCAGCGCGCCGACGAGGTTCGCCTTGCCGTCGGCGCCGGGCGCCGGGCCGTACAGGATCTCCTCGAGCGGGGCGACCTGGCCCACCTGGACGCGCTCGCCGCGCGGCAGCTTGGCGTGGTGCGCCTCGGGCCCCCAGTGCCATCCGCCGCCGGGTGCATCGGTCGCCCGGGCGAGGGCCGCACCGAGCATGACCGCGTCGGCACCGCACGCGATCGCCTTCACGATGTCGCCGGCCGCACCGACGCCGCCGTCGGCGATGACGTGCACGTACCGGCCGCCGGACTCGTCGAGGTAGTCGCGGCGCGCACCCGCGACATCCGCCACCGCCGTGGCCATCGGCGCGTGGATGCCGAGCGCGGTGCGCGTCGTGGACGCCGCACCCCCGCCGAACCCGACGAGGACGCCGGCCGCCCCGGTGCGCATGAGGTGGAGCGCCGCCGTGTAGGTGGCCGCGCCGCCCACGATGACGGGCACGTCGAGCTCGTAGATGAACTTCTTGAGGTTCAGGGGCTCCTGGTTCTTGGAGACGTGCTCGGCCGACACCGTGGTGCCGCGGATCACGAACAGGTCGACGCCCGCCGCGACGACCGTCTCGTAGAGCTCCTGCGTGCGCTGCGGCGAGAGCGCCCCGGCGACCGTCACGCCCGCCGCCCGCACCTCGGCGAGGCGCTGGGTCACGAGTTCGGGCTTGATCGGCTCGGAGTACAGCTCCTGCATGCGCGCGGTCGCCCGGTCGTCGGGCAGGTTCCGGATCTCGGCGAGCACGGGCTCCGGGTCCTCGTACCGGGTCCAGAGGCCCTCGAGGTCGAGTACGCCGATGCCGCCGAGCTGGCCCATCATGATCGCCGTCTGCGGGGAGACGACGGAGTCCATGGGTGCCGCGAGGAAGGGGATGTCGAACTGGTAGGCGTCGATGCTCCACGACACCGACACGTCCTCCGGGTCGCGCGTGCGCCGGCTCGGCACGATGGCGATGTCGTCGAACGCGTACACGCGACGGCCCCGCTTGGAGCGGCCGATCTCGATCTCCTGAGTCACCGTTCAACCCTACCGAGCGCGCGCCACGCGCGCCTCGTCGAACACCGGCTGATCCGTCTCGACGACCTCGCCGTCGGAGCGGAACACCAGGAACCGGTCGAACGATCGCGTGAACCAGCGGTCGTGGGTGACCGCGAGCACCGTGCCGTCGAACCGCGACAGCGCGTCCTCGAGCGCCTCCGCGGAGACCAGGTCGAGGTTGTCGGTCGGTTCGTCGAGCAGCAGCAGGGTCGCGCCCGACAGCTCCAGCAGGAGGATCTGCAGCCGCGCCTGCTGGCCGCCCGACAGGTCGTCGAAGCGCTGCTGGGCGGATGCCGCGAGCCCGTACCGATCGAGCGCGGAGCTCGCCCCCTCGCGGGCCATGCCGTCGCGGTTCGCGTCGCCGCGGTGCAGGATGTCGAGGAGCGTGCGTCCGCGCAGCCCGGGCAGCTCGTGGCCCTGCGCGAACCAGCCCGGCACGACGCGGGCGCCGAGCACCGCCGAACCCGTGTGCGGCACGCGAGCGAGCGTCGCGCCGACATCCGTCACGTGGCCCTTCGCCGCGTCGGGGTCGCTGCCGCCGCCCGCGAGCAGGCGCAGGAAGTGCGACTTGCCCGAGCCGTTCGACCCGAGCACCGCCACGCGGTCGCCGTACCAGACCTCGAGGTCGAAGGGCTTCATGAGGCCGGTCAGCTCGAGCCGCTCGCACACGACCGAGCGCTTGCCCGTGCGGGATCCGCGCAGGCGCATCGACAGCGCCTGCGCGGGCGGCCGTTCCTCGGGCGGACCGGCCTCCTCGAACTTCCGCAGCCGCGTGAGCGCCGCCTGGTAGCGGGAGGCCATGCCGTCGTTGTACGTCGCCTTCACCTTGAGGTTCTGCACGAGCTGCTTCAGCTGAACGTGCTGCTCGTCCCATCGCCGGCGCAGCTCGTCGAGCCGCGCGAACCGTTCCTCTCGGGCCTCGTGGTAGCCCCGGAAGCCACCCCCGTGGACCCACGCGGTGCTGCCCGCGCCGCCCGCCTCGAGGGTCACGATCCGGTCGGCCGCCCGCGCGAGCAGCTCCCG
This sequence comes from Agromyces indicus, assembly GCF_031432295.1. Taxonomy (NCBI): domain Bacteria; kingdom Bacillati; phylum Actinomycetota; class Actinomycetes; order Micrococcales; family Microbacteriaceae; genus Agromyces; species Agromyces indicus. Next base: position 175,423 of record NZ_JAVKGS010000003.1, read on the forward strand.
GTCGTGCGACACGAGCAGCACCGTCTTCGGGGTGGCCCGCAGCTGCTGCTCGAGCCACCGCTTGCCCGGCACGTCGAGCGAGTTGTCGGGCTCGTCGAGGATCAGCACCTGCTCCGGTCCGCGCAGCAGCGCCTCGAGCGCGAGCCGCTTCTGCTCGCCGCCGGACAGCGTCGACAGCTCGCGCCACTTCGCGCGCTCGAACGGCACGCCGAGCGCGGCCGTGGTGCAGTGGTCCCAGAGCACCTCCTGTTCGTAGCCGCCGGCCTCGGCGTACTCGGCGAGCGCCGACGCGTACCGCATCTGCGCGGCCGTGTCATCCGTCTCGATGAGCGCGTTCTCGGCCCGCTCGAGCTCGATGGCCGCCGCCCGCACTCGCGTCGGGGCGACCGACACGAGCAACCCGTGCACGGTGCGGTCGACGCCGTCGACGACCTCCCCGCGGCCGACGAACTGGTCCATGACCCCGAGTCCCCCGTCGACCTGCACGCTGCCCTCGTCGGGCCGCACGTCACCGCGGATGATGCGCAGGAGCGTGGTCTTGCCTGCCCCGTTCTGGCCGATGAGGGCCGTCGTGCGCCCTTCCGTGACGCGGAAGGCGAGATCCGACAGCAGGGGGCGGCCGTCGGGCAGCGAGAAGGAGACGCCGTTGACGTCGATGAAGCCCATGGGTGTGCGATCCGTTCGGGACGCGGCATCCGCCGCGGCGCCCGATCGGGCAGCCGACCAGAATACACAGCGACGGATGCCGCGGCACGCCTGCCCGCCACCCTGTCGCCGCACGACCCGGTGCGGCAGGCTGGGGGCCATGCATCGCGTCGCCGCCGACCCGCTCGACCAGCTCCGCACCCGCACCAGCGCGAAGTGGCGCTCCTACGACCCGGACGTGCTGCCGCTGCCGGTCGCCGAGATGGACTACCCGCTCGCCGAGCCGATCGCCGAGGCGCTCCACGCGGCCGTGCGCCGATCCGACACGGGCTACAACTCGGGCAGTCGGCCCGTCGCCGACGCGTTCGCCGAGTTCGCGGCGGCGCGTCTGGGCTGGGAGCCGGACCCGGCCCGCGTGACCTGCACGGCCGACGTCAGCATGGGCATCGTCGAGGTGCTCCGGCAGGTGATCTCCCCCGGCGAGGGCGTGATCGTGAACCCGCCCATCTACCCCCCGTTCTTCGACCTCGTCACCGAGGCGGGCGGCGCGGTCGTCGAGGTGCCCCTCGCGGGCGGCATCGACGAGGGCTGGGCGCTCGACCTCGACGGCATCGAGGCGGCGTTCGCCGCGGGTGCGCGCGCGATGGTGCTGTGCAACCCGCACAATCCGGTGGGGCTCGTGCACCCGCGCGAGCAGCTCGCCGCGCTGGCGGACCTCGCGGCGCGCTTCGACGCCGTGATCGTGTCCGACGAGGTGCACGGGCCGCTCGCGCAGCCGGAGACGCCGTACGTGCCGTTCCTGACGGTGTCGGATGCCGCCCGCGAGCACGGCGTCGCGGTCGCCGGGGCCACGAAGGCGTTCAACATCGCCGGCCTCAAGGCGGCGCTGGTGCTGAGCGCGAGCGAGCGCGGCGACGCGGTGCGCACGGCGTTCCCGTACGAGGTGGAATGGCGGATGAGCCAGTTCGGTGCGATCGCGTCGATCGCGGCGTTCCGGCACGGCGGCCGCTGGCTCGACGGGGTCCTCGGCTCGATCGACGACAACCGGCGCCTGCTCGCCGACCTCCTCGCCGACGAGCTCCCCGAGGTGCGGTACCGGATGCCGCAGGCCACCTACCTCGCGTGGCTCGACCTCTCGGCGCTCGGCTGGGGCGACGACCCCGCCGCCGTCGCACTCGAGCGGGCCCGCGTCGCGCTCGCGAACGGACCGATGTTCGGCGCCGAAGCGGGGCGCGGGCACGCCCGGCTCAACCTCGCATGCTCGCCCGAGGTGCTTTCGGAGGCGATCACGCGCCTCGCCGAGGCCCGGGGATCGGCGGTCGAGTAGCACCGGCCGCAGGCCGGCGCGTATCGAGACCTACCTCGTGTAGTTCGGCGCCTCGACGACGAACTGCACGTCGTGCGGGTGCGATTCCTTCAGCCCGGCGGGCGTGATGCGAACGAAGCGACCCTTCGCCTTGAGCTCCTCGACCGTTCGCGCGCCGACGTAGAACATCGACTGACGGAGGCCGCCCACGAGCTGGTACGCGACCGCCGACACCGGGCCGCGGAACGGCACCTGGCCCTCGATGCCCTCGGGGATGAGCTTCTCGTCGCTCGGCACGTCGGCCTGGAAGTAGCGGTCCTTCGAGTACGACGTCTTCTTGCCGCGCGTCTGGAGCGCTCCCAGCGAGCCCATGCCGCGGTACGTCTTGAACTGCTTGCCGTTCTGGAAGACGAGTTCGCCCGGGCTCTCGGCGGTGCCGGCGAGCAGCGAACCGAGCATGACGGTGTCGGCGCCCGCGACGAGCGCCTTCGCGATGTCGCCCGAGTACTGGAGGCCGCCGTCGGCGATGAGCGGCACGCCGGCCGGCTTGGTCGCCTTCGAGGCCTCGTAGACCGCCGTGACCTGGGGCACGCCGACGCCCGCGACCACGCGGGTCGTGCAGATCGAACCCGGGCCGACGCCGACCTTCACGGCGTCCGCGCCCGCGTCCACCAGCGCCTGGGCGCCCTCGCGGGTCGCGACGTTGCCGCCGATCACGTCGATGTGGGCGAACGTGGGGTCGGCCTTGATCCGCCGGATGATGTCGAGCACGCCCGCCGACTCGCCGTTCGCCGTGTCGACGACGAGCACGTCGACGCCCGCGTCGCGCAGCGCTTCGGCGCGCTCCCACGCGTCGCCGAAGAAGCCCATCGCCGCGCCGACGCGCAGCCGGCCCTCGGCGTCCTTCGTGGCGTTGGGGTACTGCTCGGACTTGTCGAAGTCCTTCACCGTGATGAGCCCGGTCAGCCGGCCCTGCTCGTCGACGAGCGGGAGCTTCTCGACCTTGTGCTGCGCGAAGATCGCGATCGCCTCGTCGGGGTCCATCCCGACGCGTCCGGTGATGAGCGGCATCCGCGTCATGACGTCGGCGACCTTGGTCGTCGGCTTCTCGAAGTCGGAGACGAACCGCATGTCGCGGTTGGTGATGATGCCGACGAGGATGCCCTGGGCGTCGACGACGGGCAGGCCCGAGACGCGGTAGGTGGCGCACAGCTGGTCGACCTCGGCCACGGTGGCATCCGGGGTCGTCGTCACGGGGTTCGACACCATGCCCGACTCGCTGCGCTTCACGCGGTCGACCATGTCGGCCTGCTCGGCGATCGACAGGTTGCGGTGCAGGATGCCGATGCCGCCCTGGCGGGCCATGGCGATCGCCATCCGGGCCTCGGTCACCGTGTCCATCGCGGCGGACAGCAGCGGCGTCGCCACGGTGATCCGCTTCGTCAGGCGAGAACTCGTGTCGGCCTCGCTCGGGATCACGTCGGTGTGCCCCGGCAGGAGCAGGACGTCGTCGTAGGTGAGCCCGGTGAAACCGAACGGATCTGCCTGATCCATGTCGCCCCTTCGTGTGTGTGGAGTCGGGCGCACGAGCCGTCGACCCGGCGGATCTGCCGGGTCCGAGCGTCGGTGCGGTACATCGATGTTAAGCGAGTTTGCGCCGTCGGCATTCCCCGGATAACAATCGAGGGCCGTTTGTGCTCTCGTGCGAAACACTTGGGACATAATCGGCACGTACTGTCGACGGCGTCGTCGTCAGGAAGCCAGATCCCGACCCCACCCGCGGTCGGGACCTTTGGAGGTGCAGTGGAACCCACGCGAACAGTCCCCACACGTTCTCGCGGGAGGTGGCTCATCCTCCTCGGAATACTGATCTCCGCACTCACTCTGTCCGGCATCGCAGCGTCCCCTGCGGTGGCGGACGAAGGGGGTACGGACGATCCGGCCGCCGAGGAGGAGTACGAGTACTTCTTCACCGGGAACGTGCAGTTCGAGGGTGAGGCGCTCGAGGGCGTGCTCATCACCGTCGAGGGCAACGGATTCGATGCCGACACCGAGACCGACGCCGATGGGCGCTGGACGATCGGCGTGCCGGAGAAGGCGGAGTACGAGGTCACCCTCGACCAGGACACGCTCCCCGAAGGCGTCGTCGTGCTCGAAGGGCAGGACACCGTCACCGCCGAGTTCGGCCTGACCAAGCGCAAGGCGGTGAACTTCTTCCTCGGCGAGGGCCAGCGGGTCACCGTCAACTACTTCGACCAGGTGGTCCAGCGCGTGGTGAGCGGCCTCAACTTCGGCCTGCTGCTCGCGCTCGCGGCCATCGGCCTCTCGCTCATCTTCGGCACGACCGGACTGTCGAACTTCGCGCACGCGGAGCTCATCACCTTCGGTGCGTTGATGGTGCTGACCTTCGGCGTCAACCTGGCGTGGCCGCTGTGGCTCGCGATCATCGTGGCGCTGGTGCTCAGCGCGGCGCTCGGCTGGACGCTCGACGCCGCACTGTGGAAGCCGTTGCGACGACGCGGGGTCGGCCTGATCCAGCTGATGATCGTCAGCATCGGCCTCTCGCTCGCCCTCCGGTACACGTACCAGTTCTTCTACGGCGGCTCGACGAGCCAGCTCCCGGGCGCGACGCTGCCGTCCGACATCCGCTTCGGCGCGGTCGCGCTGTCGTGGGTCGACCTCGTCAGCATGGGCGTGAGCATCGTGGTGCTCCTCGCCGTGGCCTTCTTCCTCCTGCGCACCCGCATCGGCAAGGCCACGCGCGCGGTCTCCGACAACGCGCCCCTCGCCTCGGCGAGCGGCATCGACGTCGACCGCGTCATCCGCATCGTCTGGGTGCTCGGCGCGCTGCTGGCCGGCCTCGCCGGCATCCTGTGGGCCTACTTCCGCCCCGGCGTCAGCTGGGACATGGGCTTCCAGATCCTCCTGCTCGTGTTCGCCGCGGTCACGCTCGGCGGGCTGGGCACGGCGTTCGGCGCCCTCGTCGGCTCGCTCATCGTGGGCCTGTTCGTCGAGGTCTCCACGCTGTGGCTGCCGAGCGACATGAAGTACGTGGGCGCCCTGGTCATCCTGATCGTGGTGCTGCTGTTCCGACCGCAGGGCATCCTCGGTCGTCGAGAGCGAATCGGATAGGAGGGCGACGACATGGACTGGGGAGCAATCTTCGGAAACGCGGCCGTCGAGCTGATCAGCCCGACCACCGCCGCCTATGCACTGGCCGCACTGGGTCTCGCGATCCACTTCGGTTTCACGGGCCTGCTGAACTTCGGACAGGCGGGCTTCATGCTGCTCGGCGCCTACGGGTACGCCATCCCGGCACTGAAGCTCGGCTGGCCGTGGTGGGCCTGCCTCCTGACGTCGCTGCTGGCGTCGGTGATCTTCGCACTCATCCTGGGTATCCCGACGCTGCGGCTGCGCGCCGACTACCTCGCGATCGTGACGATCGCCGCGGCCGAGGTGCTGCGGTTGACGTTCACGACCAACGAGTTCGCCCCCGTCACGGGCTCGGCGAACGGCCTCTCGGAGTACCAGCGCGACCTGCTCACGCTGAACCCGCTCCCCGACGGACGCTACGGCTTCGGCCCGTGGGTGTTCAGCGACCGGGCGTGGTTCTTCCTCATCCTCGGATGGATCGTCGTGATCCTCGCGGCGCTGCTCACGTGGCTCCTGATGCGCAGCCCTTGGGGCCGCGTCATCAAGGGCATCCGCGAGGACGAGGACGCCGTGCGCGCGCTCGGCAAGAACGTGTACTCCTACAAGATGCAGAGCCTCATCCTGGGCGGCCTGTTCGGCACCGTCGCCGGCATCATCTTCGTGATGCCACGCGCGGTCGTGCCGAGTTACTTCCAGCCGACGCTGACGTTCTTCATCTACGCGATCCTCCTCTTGGGCGGGGCCGCGACCATCCTGGGGCCCATCCTCGGCTCCATCGTCTTCTGGGTGCTGCTGTCGTTCTTCTCGGGCTTCATCGCCCGAGCCGTCGAGGCGGGGTGGCTGCCGTTCATGACGCAGGTGCAGGCCGGGCAGCTCCGGTTCATCCTGGTCGGCGTGGCGATCATGCTGATAGTGGTGTTCATGCCACAGGGCATCCTGGGCAACAAGAAGGAGCTTGCTTTTGTCAAGTGAAATCACACCCAAGGCCAAGCCCGTCAAGTCGACCGGGCTCCACGTCGGCGACCCCGCCCCGGGCGTCAAGAAGGTCGACCCGATCCTCATCGCCGACGGCGTCAAGCGCACGTTCGGCGGCCTCACGGCCGTCGACGTCGAGCACGTCGAGATCCCGCGCAACGCCATCACGGCGCTCATCGGGCCGAACGGTGCCGGCAAGACGACCTTCTTCAACCTGCTGACCGGCTTCGACAAGCCCGACACGGGCGACTGGTCCTTCGAGGGCCGCTCGCTCGCGCACATCCCGGCCTACCGGGTCGCGCGCATGGGCCTGATCCGCACGTTCCAGCTGACGAAGTCGCTGGGCCTGCTCTCCGTCATGGAGAACATGAAGCTCGGCGCCAAGGACCAGACCGGGGAGAACATCTTCCGCGGACTGATCCCGTCGCTGTGGCGGAAGCAGGATCGCGAGATCGAGGACAAGGCGCAGGACCTGCTCAAGCGGTTCAAGCTCGACGCGAAGAAGGACGACTACGCGGCGAGCCTCTCGGGCGGACAGCGCAAGCTCCTCGAGATGGCGCGGGCGCTCATGAGCGACCCGACCCTCGTGATGCTCGACGAGCCGATGGCCGGCGTCAACCCGGCGTTGACCCAGTCGCTGCTCGACCACATCCTCGACCTCAAGGCCCAGGGCATGACCGTGCTGTTCGTCGAGCACGACATGCACATGGTCCGTCACATCGCCGACTGGGTGATCGTGATGGCCGAGGGCCGCGTGGTCGCCGAGGGCGACCCGCACGAGGTCATGCAGGACCAGGCCGTGATCGACGCCTACCTCGGCGCCCACCACGACACGGACCTCGGCTCGACCGACACCGGCCACGTCGAGGCGATCAAGGAGCTCATCGATGACGAACAGTGAACCCACCGCGAGCCCGGTGCTCGAGCCCACGGGCGACATGGTCGTCGAGGTGCGGGACGTCACGGCCGGCTACCTGCCGGGCGTCAACATCCTCAACAGCTGCTCGCTGACCGCCCGCGAGGGCGAGCTCATCGGCATCATCGGGCCGAACGGCGCCGGCAAGTCGACGCTGCTGAAGTCGATCTTCGGTCTCGTGAAGGTCCGCGAGGGCGGCATCTTCCTGCAGGGCGAGGAGATCACCAACCTCAAGGCGAACAAGCTGGTCGCCAAGGGGGTCGGGTTCGTTCCGCAGACGAACAACGTGTTCCCCTCGCTCTCCATCCAGGAGAACCTCGAGATGGGCGTCTTCCAGAAGCCCAAGGACCTCAAGCACCGGCTCGAGTTCGTGACCGAGATCTTCCCGGACCTCAAGAAGCGACTCGGCCAGCGCGCCGGTTCGCTGTCGGGCGGCGAGCGCCAGATGGTCGCGATGTCGCGGGCGCTCATGATGGGCCCGCACGTGCTGCTGCTCGACGAGCCGAGCGCCGGCCTCTCGCCGGTGCGTCAGGACGAGGCGTTCCTCCGGGTCAAGGAGATCAACCGCGCGGGAGTGACGACCATCATGGTCGAGCAGAACGCACGCCGCTGCCTGCAGATCTGCGACCGCGGCTACGTGCTCGACCAGGGCCGCGACGCCTACACGGGCACCGGTCGCGACCTCCTCAACGATCCCAAGGTGATCGGGCTCTACCTGGGCACGCTCGGGACGGACGAGTAGGACCGTACTCGCACACGACGGGGCGGGGGATGCTGCGGCATCCTCCGCCCCGTTCGTGTGTCTGCGCCCGGAGACCGGGGCCACCACGGAGGCCGCACGGACCGACGTCGCGTTCGAGGCCGTGTGTCGCACCCGGGACCAGCGGAGGACTCACGGGCCCACCAGCGGGGCGCTGAGCGCGTCGAGAGGGGACGAGCGGACATCTCCGGGGCGGCCGCGTGCGGTGCGTGCGGGGCCGTGCGGGCGCGTGTGGCCGCATGCGGGGCCGGGGCCCGCGCGCGGGCCGGGCGGCCCCGTGCGGGGACGTGCGGGCGCGTGCGGGGCCGCCCGGACGCGTGCGGGCGCGTGCGGGGCCGGGGCCCGCGCGGGCGCGTGCGGGCCTGTGGGGCCGCGTGCGGTCCCGCCACCGCGCGCCACCGTCGACGGCGGCTGACTCCGCTGAAGTGCGCCCCGGTCACTCCTCCTGCGTGGGGTGGTGCCCCGCGTCAGGTTCCTGACGCCGCCTCCGACCTCCGACCCCCTCGACACGCCGAAGGGCCCCGGCTGGAAGCCGGGGCCCTTCGTGTGCGAGTGGATCAGCCGTCGCCGATGCGCTCGTACGTATTGTCGTCCAGGTACTGGAAGATACCGATGGTCGCCTCGGTCGGGTCGCCGTTCTCGTCGAACGTGACCGGGCCGGACGGGCCGTCGTAGTCGATCTGGTTGCCCTCGGCGAGCGCCTCGGCACCGGCGGCGAAGGTGTCGACCTTCTCGCCCTCGCCCGAACCGCCCGACACCTGACGCAGGTACGACGCGATGTCGGTGCCCTCGACGCTGTTGGCCGCGTAGGCCGCGAGCGCGATGAGGACCAGCGCGTCGTAGGACTCAGCCGCGTAGCTGTAGTCCTGCAGGGCCGGGTCGACCTCGAGCAGGCGGTCGGTGAAGTCACCGAGGGTGCCCACGTCGAGACCGGGCAGCGTGCCCTTCGAGCCGGCGACGAGGCCGGGCGCGAAGTCCGCGCTGTAGTCGGACAGGTTGCCGTCGACGAAGTACAGCTTGTCGCCGGGGTAGCCGCTGCCGACGAGGGCCGGCGTGATGATCTTCGCCTGGTCGAACGTGATCAGCGCGATCGCGTCGGGGTTGGCCGCCGTGACCTCGGAGATCTGCGCGTCGAAGCTCGAGTCGCCCTCGTTGAAGAGCGCCTCGGCGACGACCTCGCCGCCCGCGGCCTCGAACGCGTCGCGCGTGAACTGCGCGAGGCCCGTGCCGTAGGCGTCGTTCAGGACGATCATGCCGAGCGTGGCGTTGCCGTCCTCGGCGATGAGGTTGCCGAGCACCTCGCCCTGCAGGACGTCGGACGGAGCCGTGCGCCAGTACAGGTTGTTGTCGTCGTAGTTGGTGAAGTCGGCCGACGTGTTGGCGGGCGAGAACTGCACCACGCCCGCGGCGACGATCTGGTCGATGACGGTCTTCGACACACCCGACGAGGCGGCGCCGATGATCGCCGACACGTCCTGCGAGAGGAGGTCGGTGACCGAGACGGTCGCGGTGTCGGTCGTGGTGTCGCCGGAGTCGCGGTAGACGACCTCGACCTGGAGGCCCAGGTCGGCGTCGTTGATGTCCTGCGCGGCGAGCGCCACGCCCGCCTCCTCGGGCGGGCCGAGGAACGCAAGCGCACCCGACTGCGGGAGGATCGTGCCGACCTTGAGGGTGAGGTCGCGCTCGCCCGCCTCGATGGGCTGGGCGTCGCCGGTCTCGGCGGGCGCCTCGGACTCCTCGGGCTCGCTGGTGCCGCCCGTGCTGCACGCGGTCAGGAGGAGGGCACTGACGCCGGCGATGGCGATGCCCGTCCAAGCTGCGCGACCCGAGCGCGAGGCCCGTGCCTTCGCGAATACGCTCATGTTGCTCCTTGGGACTGAAGGATTGGGACACTTCCCGGTGCCTTGCGACACCGATGGTTTTGACAGTATTGCCCGGCCAATGCGGAAACAAGGACATCGGATCACAACCCGGTAACACCCACCGCTTCGCGACGTCCTCGCCGCGCATGCGACGTTCTGCGCACGAAACCCGCGTCGACCAGCCGGTTCGCGCACGCTTCCGGCAAAGCGGAATCCGGCCCGCGGCCGTGCTCGGACCCCCCGATCGGGGGCGGGTCAGACGGGCTCGACGGCCGCCGCACGACGGGCGCGAGCCCCCCGCAGGAGATCGAACGTGAGCACCGCGAGGGCGACCCAGACCAGCCCGAACCCGATCCACCGTTCGAGCGGCATCGGCTCGCGCAGCACGACCACGCCGACCAGGAACTGGATGAAGGGCGCGAAGTACTGGATGAAGCCCATGTAGGTCAGGGGCAGCCGGCGCGATGCGGCGGCGAACAGCAGGAGCGGGATCGCGGTCACGGCCCCGGCGGCGAGCAGCAGCACCGTGTGCCACACCCCCGCCGTTCCCATCGTCATGGCGCCGGTCGCGCCCACGATCACGAGCAGCACGGCGGCGAACGGGGCGAGCCATGCGGTCTCGAGCGTCAGTCCCGATACGGCGTCGACCCGGTGGCCCACCCGCTTCTTGATGAGCCCGTAGAAGCCGAAGCTGAAGGCGAGCACGAGCGCGATCCACGGCAACTGCCCGTAGCCGACGGCGAGCACGACGACCGCGACGATCGAGATCCCGACGGCGGTCCACTGCGTCGCGTTGAGGCGCTCGCGCAGGACGATCACCCCGAGGAAGACGGTGACGATCGGGTTGATGAAGTACCCGAGCGCGGCCTCGACGACCTGCCCGTTGAGCGTGGCGAAGACGTAGGTGAGCCAGTTGACGAAGATGAGCGCGCCGGCGGCCCCCATCGTCAGCACGACGCGGCGGTCGCGCAGCAGCGCGCGGAAGGCCCGCCAGGACCTCGTGACGGCGATGAGGAGGGCGCAGAACACGAGCGAGAGCAGGATGCGCCAGGCGACGATCTCGACCGGTCCCGTGGGCGCCAGGGCGATGAAGTAGATCGGCAGGAATCCCCAGAGCCCGTAGGCCGCGACGGCGTAGACGAGCCCGCTCCGGCTCACGCCCGCGGGCGAGGGGCGGGCGTCGGCGACGGTGGGTGCGGTGCTCACCGGGAAAGCCTACGCTCGGCGGCCGACACGACCGACGCTGGGGGACTGCCGGAATTCGTCGACATCCCGCCGCAGGCGGTCCCGCACCGGTCGGCGCCGGGGACGATTCCCCGCCGGAGACGACGACGCGGCCCGGATGCCGTGTGGCATCCGGGCCGCGGAGGTTGTCGGACCGACTAGCGGACGACGACCGCGAGCACGTCGCGGGCCGAAAGGACGAGGAACTCGTCGCCGCCGAACTTCACCTCGGTGCCGCCGTACTTGGAGTAGATGACCTTGTCGCCGACGGCCACGTCGAGCGGGATCCGGTTGCCGTTGTCGTCGATGCGGCCCGGGCCCACGGCCACGACCTCGCCCTCCTGGGGCTTCTCCTTGGCGGTGTCGGGGATGACCAGACCCGACGCGGTGGTCTGCTCGGCCTCGACCTGCTTGATGACGATGCGATCCTCGAGCGGCTTGATGGAAACCGACACGGTTGACCTCTTTCTTGACGAAGACTGGGGTTAGCAGCCTCTGAATGAGAGTGCTAACAGGAGTCTAGGGCGGTTCTGGCACTCGTGCAACGTGAGTGCCAGCGGATGCCGCGGTGCTAGCGTGTCCGCGTGGAACGCGCCGAGCTCGTCGAACTGCTCTCACCCGAAGGGCTCGACCTGCTCGACTCCCTGCCCGCCTGGACCGGCCGCGAGGACGTCGTGAAGACGGTCGCCGACCTGCGACGCAGGGGGCACTCCCCCGGCCTCGTCGCCGCCGTCCTGACGCAGTCGCGTCTGCGGGCCAGGGCACGCGCGAAGTTCGGCGAGTTCGCCGACCGCATGCTCTTCACCGAGCCCGGGCTCGAGCAGGCCACCCGGCTCCGCGTCGCCGCCCTCCACGCCGGCCGGTACGCGCGAGCCGGCCTCCGCCACGTCGCCGACCTCGGCTGCGGCATCGGCGGCGACGCGCTGGCGTTCGCCGCGATGGACCTGGAGGTGACCGCCGCCGACGCCGACGAGGTGACCGCGGCGATCGCCGCGTTCAACCTGACGCCGTTCCCGCATGCGCAGGTGCTGCACTCCGCGGCGGAGGAGGTACCCCTCGGCGGCATCGACGCCGCGTGGCTCGACCCGGCGCGACGCACCACCGCGGGCGGCACGACCAAGCGGATCGCGGATGCCGCCGACTACTCGCCGTCGCTCGACTTCGCGTTCGGCCTGGCCGAGCGGATGCCGGTCGGCGTGAAGCTCGGGCCCGGCACCGACCGCGACCTCGTCCCCGCCGGCACCGAGGCGCAGTGGGTGTCGGTCGACGGCGACGTGGTCGAGCTCGCGGTCTGGACCGGGCCGCTGGCCCGGCCGGGCGTCGGACGCGCCGCCCTCGTCATCCGCGGGGACGCGGCGCACGAGCTCGTCGCCCCGGCCGACAGCGAGGATGCGCCCGTGGGCCCGCTCGGCGACTACCTGTACGAACCCGACGGCGCGGTCATCCGGGCCCGACTGATCGGCGACCTCGCCCGGGCCAACGGCGGCTGGATGCTCAGCGAGGGCATCGCCTACCTCACGGCCGATCGCGAGTTCGACAGCCCGTTCGCCCGGGGATTCCGCGTGATCGAGCGACTGCCCGCCGATGAGCGGCACCTCCGCCAGGCGCTGCACTCCCGCGGCGTCGGCACGCTCGAGATCAAGAAGCGCGGCGTCGACGTCGACCCGGCGGCGCTCCGCACGCGCCTCAAGCTGAAGGGCGACACCGCGGCGACCGTCGTGCTGACGCGCGAGGAGGGTCGCCACGTCGCCCTGCTCGTCGAGCGGCTCTGACCGGCGAGGATCGCCCGCGGCATCCGCCGGGACCACTCAGCGCGGCAGCGCGCCGAAGACGATGGCGTAGTAGCCGATCCACACGCCCGAGAAGACGAGCCCGGCGATGCCGGTGCCGATGCCGATGAAGGCCGGGACGCGCGCGCCCTCCTCGCGACGGAGGCCCATCACCCCGAACACGATCGCCGCGATCGACAGCGGGAGCATCCAGCCGACGAACAGCGACGCGACGGCGCCCGGGATGCCGAGGCCCGCCGAGAGCCGGCTCCAGAACCGACGCTGCTCCTCCTCGTCGACGTACTCCGGCTCGGGGGCCGGGCGCCCGAGCGCGAGGAGCTGCCCCGTGGGGAGTCCGTGCAGTTCGCCCGTGTCGTACGGCACGTCGAATTCCCGCTGGGGCTCCGGCGGGGACGTGTCGATCCCGCGGAGCGCGTCCGGCTCGGGCGGCGACGGGGATCCGCCCGGCGCGGCGCGCTCGTCGCCGCGGGGCATCCGCTCGTCGCTCACCCGCGCCGTCCTCAGTACGTGTACGAGGTGTCGCTGACCGCGAAGAGCGCCGCCCAGGCGACGATCGAGATGAGCGCGATCGCGATCCCGACGAAGCCGAGCACGATGCCGGTCAGCCACATGCCCTTGGCCCAGGGCTCCTTGCGGCGGCCGATGAAGCCGAGCACGACCGCGGCGGCGGGGACGATCAGCTGCAGGATGCCGCCGACGAAGGGGATGATCACGATGCCGGAGCCGATGATGCCGATGATGCCCGCGATCAGCGAGATGATGCTGAACACCGCGGTGGGCTTGGCCGGGGCCGGCTGGTAGGGCGCGGAGCCGTACCCGGCGCCGTATCCCGCGTCCGGCGCGCCCGCCGCGGTGCCGTACGCCGCGCTCGGCGCAGCGCCGTAGGCGGACTGCGGCGTCCCGTCGTACGCTGCGGCGGCGGCGGGCGACTCGGCGGCGCCGGTGTCGAACGGCGACCCCCCGCCGTAGGCGGGCGGGGCCGGCGGCGCCGGCGGGGCGGGCGGAGCCGGGGGCGCGGGAGGCGCCGGCGGAGCCGGGGGCGCGAGCGGCTCGGCCGGTCCGACGGGCTCCGACGGCTCGACCGGCACGGCGGGCGTCTCGGGCTCGCTCGGCGGGTTCGGCTCGTCGGGGATCGTCGGCCCGACCGGCTCACTCGGCTCGGCGGGTACGGTGGGCTCGACCGGCTCGGCCGGGACCGACGGCTCGGACGGCGTGAGCGGCTTTGCCGGCTCGTCGGGCTGCCTGGGATCGCTCATGTCGAGCCCCTCTCGTACTTCCTTCGATCAGTAGGTGGTGACGTTGCCGCTGCTGATGGCGGCGCCGAGGATGGCGAACCAGACGATCGCGATGATGATGCCGACGACCAGAAGGACGTACCCGATGATCAGGCCGGCGATCGCGAGGCCGCGGCCCTGCTCGCCCGTCTTCTTGATCTGGCTGAGCGCGATGTGACCCGTGATGATGCCGACGAGCGGGATGAAGAACGACGACACCAGCGAGACGATCGCCAGGACGTTGGTCTTCTGCGACGCCGGGGCGCCGTAGGACTCCGTACCCGAACCGTACGAGGGCGCGCTGCCGTAGGCGGGCGCGGGCGCGGGCGGGGGCGGCGGGACGTCGGAGCGGTTGGGCTCGTTGGGGTCGGTCATGCTGGACTCCTCGTGTGGTTGCCTGGACCCGGCCATGCTGGCAGCGCCACCGGGTGATGTCAACGACCGGCGACGCGGGTCGACGCACCCCGTCATGGGGGCGCACACGCCACAGTAGCGCCCCGCTCGCGCGCCGCGCATCGGGGAGGACTCCCCATTCGCGTTCAGCCCTGGATGTCGGTGACCGGGAGGGTCGAGTCGGCACCGAAGTCGAGTCCCGACGGCTCGTGCCCGGCCATGATGAGCCGCGCGCCCAGCGCCGCGATCATGGCGCCGTTGTCGGTGCACAGCGACAGCGGCGGGATGCGCAGGGCCACGCCCGCGGCATCCGCTCGCAGCTCGGCCACCTCGCGCAGTCGCCGGTTGGCGACGACGCCGCCGCCGAGGAGCAGCCGCGGCACGCCGAGGTCGGTGCACGCGGCGATCGCCTTCGAGACGAGCACGTCGACGACGGCCTCGCGGAAGCTCGCGGCGACGTCGGCGAGCGGCACGGGCTCGCCGACCGCTTCGCGCTGCTCGACCCAGCGGGCGACCGCGGTCTTCAGGCCCGAGAACGAGAAGTCGTAGCGGTGGCGCTCGAGGTCCTTGGGCCGCGTGAGTCCGCGCGGGAAGCGGATCGCGTCGGGATCGCCGCCCACGGCGGCACGGTCGATCTCGGGCCCGCCCGGGTAGGGCAGCCCGAGCAGCCGGGCGACCTTGTCGAACGCCTCGCCCGCCGCGTCGTCGATGGTCTCGCCGAGCAGCTCGACGTCGGAGTCGAGGTCGCGCACGAGCAGCAGCGACGTGTGCCCGCCCGACACGAGCAGCGCAACGCTCGGCGTCTCGAGCGGGCGGTCGCCGATGAGGTCGGCGCCGACATGGCCCACGAGGTGGTTCACGGCGTAGACCGGCTTCTCGAGCGAGAGCGCGAGCGCCTTCGCCGCCCCCACCCCGACCATCAGCGCCCCCGCGAGCCCGGGCCCGTTCGTCACGGCGACCGCATCGAGGTCGGCGAGGTCGACGGACGCCTCGTCGAGGGCCGCCCGGATGGTCGGGCCGAGCGCCTCGAGGTGGGCGCGTGCGGCGACCTCGGGCACCACGCCGCCGTAGCGCGCGTGCTCGTCCATCGACGAGGCGATCGCGTTGGCGAGGAGCTCGGTGCCGCGGACGATGCCGACACCGGTCTCGTCGCACGAGGTCTCGATGCCGAGCACGAGCGGGGCGTCGCGGTTCACGGGGCGTCTCCTGCGGGGGTCTGCGTGGTGGGCGTCGGGGCCGGGTCGCGTGCGTGGTCGACGTTGGCGACGGATGACGCGGGGCGGGCGACCGCCGGCGGCACCGCCAGTCGCATGACGACCGCGTCGACGCCGTCGGGCTGGTAGTAGCCGCGGCGCACGTCGATCTCGACGAAGCCGAGCGATTCGTACAGGCCGCGAGCGACCGGGTTGTCGGCCCGCACCTCGAGGAACAGCTCGGTGACGCCGCGGCGTCGCGCCTCGTCGATGAGCGCGTGCATCAGGGCGCGCCCGAGCCCGGCACCGCGACGCGACGGGGCGACGGCGATGGTCTGGATGTCGCCCTGGCCGGAGCCCCGGGGGGCGAGGAGTCCGGCATAGGCGAGGATCGCCTCGGGGTCCCGGTCGTCGATCGCCACGAGGTAGTGGGTGTGCTGCGCCGACAGCTCCGAGCGCATCGCCGACTCCGGCCAGGCGTCGGAGGCGAACGTCGCGCGCTCGAGCGCCATGACGGCGTCGAGGTCGTCGGGACGCGCGTGCCGCAGCATGAGGCTCATCCGAGCACCCGCTTCGGGCCGGCCGACACGGTCACGTCGGGTGCGCGGAGGTAGAGCGGCTCGTCGTCGGCGAGCGGCAGGCGCCCGGTGGCGTCGGCCCGCTCGGCGAGCAGTCCGAGCGCGCCGGCCGACACGCGGTCGGCGTCGAGGCGGATGCCGCCGACCTCGGTCACCGCGTCCCGCGGAGCGAGCCGCGGACCGCCGATGCGCACGGGCAGGCCGTCGGCATCGAGTCCGTCGTACTCGGACACGGCGGACTCGCGCCGCCGGGCGTCGGTGACGACCTGCAGCCTCCCGGTGCCGCCGTCGACGTACCAGGCGAGGGCGATCGCGTCGTGGCTCACCACCGGGACGAACGGCCGGTCGGTGCCGAGGGCGAAGGCGTGGGCGGCGGCGATCCCGACGCGCAGGCCCGTGAAGGGACCGGGCCCCATGCCCGCCGCGACGGCGGAGAGGTCGGCGGGCCGGACGCCCGCGGCCGCCAGCGCGTCGCGGATGAACCCGCCGACGACCTCGGCGTGCCGCATGGTGTCGGCCGTGCCCGCCTCGGCGAGGACGCCGGCCTCCCGGTCGACCACGGCGACGCTCGTGCCCGTGGACGTGTCGATCGCGAGGAGCATGGCTTCCAGCCTAGTTCGCGGCGTCGCGCGGGGAGCCGGGTCCGGCCTCGAGCCGGGCCGCCGCGGCGTAGGGCGTGCCCGCCCAGCGCGGTCCGTGCCCGACGAGCTCCACGGTGCGGGGCTCGTCGGACTCGAGGTCCTCCTCGGCGTCCGCCGGGTGCTCCGCGTCGTCTCCGTCGGTCGCATCGCCGCCCCGCCGTCGGGCGATCACGACCTCGAGCCATGAGTCGCTGACCCCGTCGAGCAGGCCGGCGCCCCACTCGACGACGACCGCCGCGCGGTCGAAGTCGAGGTCGAGGTCCTCGAGTTCGGCTGCCCCGGACAGGCGGTAGGCGTCGACGTGCACGAGCGGCGCCCCGCCGACGAGGCTGGGGTGCGTGCGGGCGAGCACGAAGGTCGGGCTCTGCACCGGCCCGCGGACCCCGAGTCCGTCGCCGATGCCACGCGTCAGCGTGGTCTTGCCGGCGCCCAGGGGTCCGGTGAGCACGACGAGGTCACCCGCACGCAGCTGCCGGCCGAGCTCGCGGCCGAGCTCCTCCATCGCGTCGGCGTCGGGCACGATGCGGGTGCTCATGCGTCCTCCACGTGGGTGCGCGGAACTCGCGGCCCGATGCGCGTGACGATCTCGTAGCCGATGGTGTCGGCGGCGGCGCCCCAGTCGTCGGCGGAGGGCGCTCCCACCTGCGGGTCGCCGACGAGCACCACCTCGTCGCCCACGGCCACCTCGTCGTCGCCCACGTCCACCAGGAACTGGTCCATCGCGATGCGGCCCACCACGGGATGGCGGCGTCCGCCGATGAGGACCTCGGCGCGACCCGACGCCTGCCGCGGCACGCCGTCCGCGTAGCCGAGCGGCACGAGCGCGAGCGTGGTCTCGCGCTCCGCGCGCCAGGCGTGGTTGTACGACACCCCCGTGCCGGGGCCGACCCGCCGCACCGCGGCGACGCGGCCGCGCAGGGTCATGACGGGCGTCAGACCGAGGTCGGCCGCGGTCGTGCCGTCGCCGAACGGGGGGATGCCGTAGACCCCGATGCCGATGCGGACCAGGTCGAGCCGGGCCTCGGGGAACCGCAGGGCCGCGGCCGTCGACGCGAGGTGACGCAGTTCGGGGCGGAGGCCCGCCCGGCGCGCCTCGTCGACGCCGCGGAGGAAGGCGGCCAGCTGCTCGGCGTCGGCGTCCGGCGAGGTGTTCGCGAGGTGGCTGAAGATCCCTCGCACGTGGATGCGTCCGGCGGCCTCGAGCTCCGCGGCGCGTTCGACGGCGGCCGGCCAGGCCTCGGGGGCGATGCCGTTGCGGCTGAGGCCGGTGTCGAGCTTGAGGTGCACGTTCGCCGTGCGGTCGACGGATGCCGCGGCAGCCGCCATCGCCTCGAGCTGGGCGACGGACGAGACGCCGAGGTCGACGTCGCGCTCGATCGCGTCGGCGAACCGGGCGTCGGGGTCGTGCAGCCACGCGAGGACGGGCGCGTCGATGCCCGCGGCGCGGAGCGCGAGCGCCTCGTGGAGATCGGCCACGCCGAGCCATCCGGCCCCGCCCTCGAGCGCGGCGCGGGCGACCGGCACGGCGCCGTGACCGTACGCGTCGGCCTTGACGACCGCCATGACGGCGGCCGGGGCCACCCCTTCGCCGATGGTGCGGAGGTTGCGGCGGACGGCATCGAGGTCGATGACCGCCTCGCGGAAGGGGCCCGGCAGGGATCGGTCGGTCACGGCGTGGTTCCTCGGGTCTCGGCTCGCTCGAGCACCACGAAGGCGCTCGCGATGCCGGCGTCGTGGCTCATGGAGAGGTGCACCCGGTCGATGCCGAGGTCGGCGACGTGTCGGGAGAGCGCGCCGGACAGCGCGAAGTCGGGATTGCCGTCGGCGTCGTTCACGATGCGCATGTCGTGCCAGCGGATGACGGCGTGCCCTCCGAGCGCCTTGATCAGCGCCTCCTTGGCGGCGAAGCGGGCGGCGAGCGACCGCGCAGGGCGGTTGCGTTCGCTCTCAGCGAACAACCGATCGCGCAGGGCCGGCGTGCGCTCGAGCGAGCGCTCGAAGCGCGCGATGTCGACCACGTCGATGCCGATGCCCGCGATCACGCGATCCTCCTCGACTCCACGTTTCCGAGTCTGCCGTACCCGTGCCGTCGCGGGCGCCGATGACCGACGCCCGCGACGGAGCGGTCACTCGACCGTGACGGACTTCGCCAGGTTGCGCGGCTGGTCGACGTCGAGGCCCTTCGCCTGCGAGAGCTCCATCGCGAAGATCTGCAGCGGCACGACGGCCAGCAGCGGCTCGAACAGCGGTCCGGCGAGCGGGATGCGGATGACCTCGTCGGCGAACGGGAGCACCGCGGCATCGCCGGCCTCGGCGATCGCGATGACGCGAGCGCCGCGGGCGCGGATCTCCTGGATGTTCGAGACGACCTTCGGGTGGAGGGCCGCCGAGCCGCGCGGGCTCGGGACGACCACGAACACCGGCTGGCCCGGCTCGATCAGGGCGATCGGGCCGTGCTTGAGCTCGCCCGCGGCGAAGCCCTCGGCGTGGATGTACGCGAGCTCCTTGAGCTTCAGCGCGCCCTCGAGCGCGATCGGGTAGCCGACGTGGCGGCCGAGGAAGAGCACCGAGCGGGTGTCGCTCATCCAGTGCGCGAGCTCGCCCACGCGCTCGCCCTGCTCGAGGACGGTCGTGATCTTCTCGGGGATCGCCTGGAGCTCGGCGACCTGCGCCGCGAGCTCGTCCTCCGAGAGGGTGCCGCGCACGCGCGCGAGGTGGAGGCCGAACAGGTAGAGGGCCGTGATCTGCGCCACGAAGGCCTTGGTCGACGCGACCGCGACCTCGGGGCCGGCGTGCGTGTAGACCGCCGCGTCCGACTCGCGCGGGATGGTCGCGCCCTGGGTGTTGCAGACCGAGATGGCCTTCGCGCCCTGCTCGCGGGCGTACTTGACGGCCATGAGGGTGTCCATCGTCTCGCCGGACTGGCTGATCGAGACGACGAGCGTGCCGTCGTCGATGACCGGCTCGCGGTAGCGGAACTCGTGGCTTAGCTCGACCTCGACCGGGATGCGCGCCCACTGCTCGATGGCGTACTTCGACACCATGCCCGCGTAGGCGGCGGTGCCGCACGCCACGACGGTGATGCGCCGGATGGAGCGGAGCGCGTCGTCGCCGAGCTGGTCGAGCTCGGGGATCGAGACCACGCCGTCGACGATGCGACCGCGGATGGTGTTCGCCACGGCGTCGGGCTGCTCGGCGACCTCCTTCGCCATGAACGAGGACCAGCCGCCCTTCTCGGCCGCGGAGGCGTCCCACGCGACGTCGAACGGCTCGACCTCGACCGCGTTGCCGTCGAAGTCCGTCACGGTGACCTCGCCCGCGGTGATCGAGACGATCTGGTCCTGGCCGATCGCGACGGCGCGCTTGGTGAACTCGACGAAGGCCGCGACATCCGAGCCGAGGAAGTTCTCGCCGTCGCCGAGGCCGATGACGAGCGGCGAGTTGCGCCGGGCGCCGACGACCACGCCGGGCTCGTCCTTGTGGACCGCGAGGAGGGTGAACGCGCCCTCGAGGCGGCGAACCGTGCGGCGGAAGGCCTCGCGCAGGTCGCCCGTGGCGCGGTACTCCCGGCCGAGGAGGACCGCGGCCACCTCGGTGTCGGTCTCGCTGAGGAACTCCGCGCCGTCGGCGACGAGCTCTTCCTTCAGCTCGGAGAAGTTCTCGATGATGCCGTTGTGGATGAGCGCGAGCTTGTCGTCGTCGGCCAGGTGCGGGTGGGCGTTGCGGTCGGTCGGGCCGCCGTGGGTCGCCCAGCGGGTGTGCCCGATGCCGGTGCCACCGCGGTGGATCGGGTGGCGGCCGAGCTCGTCGGCGAGGACCTGCAGCTTGCCGGCGCGCTTGGCGAACTCGAGGTCGCCCTCGTCATCGACGACGGCGACGCCGGCCGAGTCGTAGCCACGGTATTCGAGGCGGCGCAGGCCACCCATGAGGACGTCGAGGCTGTTGCGCTCTCCGACGTATCCGACGATTCCACACATGCGCACGATCCTACCGGCGTGTTCCTGAGCGCCGGACCGATGGCCCGCGACCGCGCTCGGGCCGCGACTACACTGTCACGGTGCCGGATCCGCAGAGCCCGTCGACGCACGCTCCCCAGATCTCCCCGTTCATCGAACTGAGCCGGGCCGACTGGGCGGCGCTCGCCCCGTCGATGCCGTCGCCGCTGCGCGAGACCGAGATCGTCCAGCTCCGCGGGCTCGGCGAGCCGCTCGACCCCGTCGAGGTGGCCGAGGTCTACCTGCCGCTCAGCCGGCTGCTGAACCTCTACGTCGGTGGCACCAAGGCGCTGCACGAGGTCACCAGCACGTTCCTGCGCGAGCGGTTCGCCTCGACCCCGTTCGTGATCGGCGTCGCGGGCTCGGTCGCCGTGGGCAAGTCGACGATCGCGCGACTGCTGCGGGAGCTCCTCGCGCGCTGGGAGCACACGCCCCGCGTCGAGCTGGTCACCACCGACGGCTTCCTGTTCCCCAACGCCGAGCTCGAGCGTCGCGGACTCATGGAGCGCAAGGGGTTCCCCGAGTCGTACGACCGCCGCGCGCTGCTGCGCTTCGTCAGCGAGGTGAAGGCCGGCGCGCCCGAGGTGCGTGCGCCGTTCTACTCGCACCTCGCGTACGACATCGTCCCCGACGCGCAGGTCACCGTGCGGCGGCCGGACGTGCTCATCGTCGAGGGGCTCAACGTCCTCCAGCCGGCCTCGCCTGGCCACAAGCTCGCGGTGAGCGACCTGTTCGACTTCAGCATCTACGTCGATGCGCGCACGAGCGACATCGCCCGCTGGTACGAGGAGCGCTTCCTCAAGCTCCAGCGCGGCGCGTTCACGAACCCGCGCTCGTACTTCCACCGGTTCGCGAGCCTCAGCGAGGACGAGGCGCGCGCCCGCGCACGGTCGATCTGGCAGTCGATCAACGAGCCGAACCTGCTCCAGAACATCCGTCCCACGCGGTCGCGCGCGTCGCTCGTGCTCCGCAAGGGCAGTGACCACGCGGTCTCGAGCGTCCTGCTGCGCAAGCTCTGACGCGCGGTCCGACGCGTGACGGGTGCCGCGGCATCCGTCACCTCGAGGGCGAGCGGATGCCGCGGCGACGCCGTGGGACGGCGGGTCAGTTGGCGAGGCGCTCGCGTACCACGGCCGCGAGCTTCTCGGCGTGGGCCTCGGCGGCCTGCTGGTCGGCGGCCTCGACCATGACGCGCACCATCGGTTCGGTGCCGGAGGGGCGGAGGAGCACCCGGCCGGTGTCGCCCAGCTCGGCCTCGGCGGCCCGCACCGCGGACGCGATCTCGGCGTCGTCGGCCATCGCGTGGTGGTCGACGCCGCGCACGTTGACGAGCACCTGCGGGTACACGGTCATGATCGACGCGAGCTCGGCGAGCGACTTGCCGGTGCGGGCCATCTCGGCGACCAGGTGGAGCCCGGTGAGCACGCCGTCGCCCGTGGTCGCGAACTCGCTCATGATGACGTGACCCGACTGCTCGCCGCCGAGCGCGAACCCGCCCTCGGCGAGGGCCTCGAGCACGTAGCGGTCGCCGACCTTGGTCTCGACGACGCGGATGCCGCGCTCGGCCATCGCGCGCTTCAGGCCGAGGTTCGACATGACCGTGGCGACGAGCGTGTCGTCGGTGAGCGTGCCGCGCTCCTGCATCGACACCGCGAGGATCGCCATGATGCGGTCGCCGTCGACCACGTTGCCGTCGGCGTCCACGGCCAGGCAGCGGTCGGCGTCGCCGTCGTGCGCGATGCCCACGTCGGCGCCGTGCTCGCGCACGGCCTGCTGCAGCAGCTCGAGGTGGGTGGAGCCCACGCCGTCGTTGATGTTCATGCCGTCCGGGTCGGCGCCGATGACGACGACCTCGGCGCCTGCGTCGCGGAAGGTCTCGGGCGAGACGCCGGCGGCCGCGCCGTGGGCGCAGTCGAGCACGACCTTCAGGCCCTCGAGCCGGTTCGGCAGCGTGGCGAGCAGGTGCACGACGTAGCGGTCCTCGGCGTCGGCGAAGCGACGGATGCGGCCGACGCCGTCGCCGGTCGGGGCGAGCTTCTGCCGGCCGAGGTAGGACTCGATGCGGTCCTCGACCTCGTCGGGGAGCTTGGTGCCGCCGAACGAGAAGAACTTGATCCCGTTGTCGGGCGCGGGATTGTGCGATGCCGAGATCATCACGCCGAAGTCGGCGCGGATGCTGTCGATGAGGAACGCCGTCGCGGGCGTGGGGATGACGCCCGCATCGAGCACGTCGACGCCGGAGCTCGCGAGTCCGGCGGAGACGGCGGCGGTGAGGAATTCACCGGAGACGCGGGGGTCGCGCGCGACGACGGCCACGGGGCGGCGGCCGGCCGCGCGGAGTTCATCGGCGTGCCGGCCCTGGGTGAGGACCGCGGCAGCCGCCTGGGCGAGGCCCAGGGCCAGGTCAGCCGTGAGTTCACGGTTGGCCAGGCCCCGGACCCCGTCGGTTCCGAAGAGCCGAGGCATACGGGGGACCCGTTCTCGCGCTTAGCGCTTCGAGAACTGGGGCGCCTTGCGGGCCTTCTTGAGACCGGCCTTCTTGCGCTCGATGACGCGGGCGTCGCGCGTGAGGAAGCCGGACTTCTTCAGCGTGGGACGGTTGTTCTCGCGGTCGATCTCGTTCAGCGCACGGGCGATCGCGAGGCGCAGGGCGCCGGCCTGGCCCGAGGGGCCGCCGCCGGTGATGCGGGCGATCACGTCGTACGAGCCCGAGAGCTCGAGGACGGTGAAGGGGTCGGTGATCAGCTGCTGGTGCAGCTTGTTCGGGAAGTAGTCCGCGAACTCACGGCCGTTGACCGTGATGGTGCCGGCGCCGGGCACGACGCGCACGCGGGCGATGGCCTGCTTGCGGCGGCCGACGGCCGAGCCCGAGACGTTGAGCACGGGACGGGCGGCAGCGGCCTCGGCGGCCGGAGCGGACTCGGTGGTGTAGCTCTCGGGAGCCTGGTCGATCTGGTCTGCGATCTTCGCCATGGTGGTCTCTCTGAATCCTTTTCGCGTCGGCGCCGGGCTTACTGGGCGACCTGGGTGAGGGTGTACGGCTTCGGCTGCTGAGCCGCGTGCGGGTGCTCCGGGCCGGCGTAGACCTTGAGCTTCTTCAGCTGCTGGCGGCCGAGCGAGTTCTTCGGGAGCATGCCGCGGATCGCCTTCTCGACGGCGCGGACGGGGTTCTTCTCGAGCAGCTCGGCGTAGCCGACCGCCTTGAGTCCGCCCGGGTAGCCCGAGTGGCGGTAGGCCTTCTTCTGCTCGAGCTTCTGGCCGGTGAGGGCCACCTTGTCGGCGTTGACGATGATCACGTGGTCGCCGGTGTCGACGTGGTTCGCGAAGATCGGCTTGTGCTTGCCGCGGAGGATCGCCGCGGCGTGGCTCGCGAGACGGCCGAGCACGATGTCGGTGGCGTCGATGACGACCCAGTCGCGCTGGATCTCGTTCGCCTTCGGGGTGTAGGTGCGCGTCACAGTAGTGCTGCTTTCTGATCGAGTGAGGGGTTCGTGAATCCCGCTCCGGCGGGAGTTCGCTCGCGATGCGAGGAGAACGCCACGGTGGAGGGCTCAACATCGGATGCCGACGCAGTCGACGGCACCAAAGCGAAAGCTTAGCCGACGACGCCGTCCACGTGCAATTCGCGACGTGCGCGCGTCTGCTCCGCGCGGGCCGCCAGGTCCTCCTCGGGCGGGTAGCCCACCTCGGTCAGGGTGAGCCCCTTGGCCGGGAGCACCTTGAAAGCGCTCGTCCGGGTGCGCGCGTGCATGAGTTCGCCCGGCTGCTCGACCCCGAGCCGCCCCTCCCCCACGGCGACGCCCGAGCCGACGAGCGCGCGGACCATGGAGTGGCAGAACGCGTCGGCCTGGAGCGAGGCCACGAGGACGCCGTCCGCGGCCCGGCGCCACCGGAACGACTGCAGGGTGCGGATCGTCGTCGCGCCCTCGCGCGGCTTGCAGAAGGCGGCGAAGTCGCCGAGGCCCACGAGCGTCTGCGCGGCCACGTCCATGGCCTCGGCGTCGAGCTCCCTCGGGTACCAGACCGTGCGGTGGCGCTGCAGCGGATCGTGCTCGGCGTCCGCGTCGGCGATGCGGTACTCGTACCGTCGCCAGACGGCCGAGAAGCGGGCGTCGAAGCCCTCGGGCGAGGGTCGCACCGACCGCACGACGACGTCGTCGTCGGCCGCTCCCAGGACGCCGCGCAGGCGACGCACGAGCACGGCGCCGGGATCGGCGTGCGGATCCGACTCCGCCACGCCTCGACGGGGACGCGCGACCGCCCGGAACGCCGCCCGGTCCACGTCGAGGTGGGCGACCTGCCCGGTCGCGTGCACCCCGGCGTCCGTCCGGCCCGCGACGACGAGGCGGGGCGCGACGCCCTCGCGGCGGAAGAGCGTCTCGAGCGCCTGCTCGATCGTGCCCTGCACGGTGCGGAGGCCGGGCTGGCGGCTCCAACCGGCGAAGGCCGTGCCGTCGTAGGCGAGGTCGAGCCGCAGTCGAACGACGGATGCCGCGGCATCCGCGTCGCCGTCGACGCCCGTGGTCGTGGTGGCCTCGTTCACGGACCCAGCCTAGATGCGAGAGGGGCCCCGGTGCGGATGCACCGGGGCCCCTCGTCGAGCGGGAGCGCGAAGGCTACTTCGCGGCGGCCTCCTCGGCCTCGGTCTCCTCGGCCGGAGCCTCGGCGGACTCCGCCGACGCCTCGGAACCGGCGGCCTCGTCGACCGCGGCCTCGGACTCGGTCACGACCTCGTCCTGGGGCTCCTCGGCGGCGGGCTCCTCGGCGGGAGCGGTCGCGGCGGCCGGCTTCGCGGCGCGCGCCTTCGGCGTCACGGGCTCGAGGACGAGCTCGATGACGGCCATGGGCGCGTTGTCGCCCTTGCGGTTGCCGATCTTCGTGATGCGGGTGTAGCCGCCCTCGCGGTCGGCCACCTGCGGCGCGATCTCGGTGAACAGCTTGTGCACGACCGACTTGTCGCCGATCACGGCGAGCACGCGACGGCGCGCGTGGAGGTCGCCGCGCTTGGCGAACGTGATCAGGCGCTCGGCCAGCGGACGGAGGCGCTTGGCCTTCGTCTCGGTGGTGGTGATGCGCTCGTGCGTGTACAGCGCGGCGGCGAGGTTCGCGAGCAGCAGGCGCTCGTGCGCGGGTCCGCCTCCGAGGCGGGGTCCCTTCGTGGGCTTCGGCATGGTGGTATCTCCAGTGTTGGGGGGTTGGTGCGGCCCGGGGCCTGCTTAGTTCTCGTCCTCGAAGCCCGTGTAGAAGTGGGCGCCGTCGAAGCCGGGGACCGAGTCCTTCAGCGACAGGCCCATCTCGGTGAGCTTGTCCTTGACCTCGTCGACCGACTTCTGGCCGAAGTTGCGGATGTTCATCAGCTGCGACTCCGACAGGGCCACGAGCTCGGACACCGTGTTGATGCCCTCGCGCTTGAGGCAGTTGTACGAACGCACCGACAGGTCGAGGTCCTCGATCGGGATCGAGAGCTCGCTCGAGAGGACGGCGTCGACCGGCGCGGGGCCGATCTCGATGCCCTCGGCGGCGGTGTTCAGCTCGCGGGCGAGGCCGAACAGCTCGACGAGCGTGCGACCGGCCGACGCGATCGCGTCGCGCGGCGTGATGGCGGGCTTGGACTCGACGTCGACCACGAGGCGGTCGAAGTCGGTGCGCTCGCCCGCACGCGTCGCCTCGACGCGGTACGTGACCTTGAGGACCGGCGAGTAGATCGAGTCGACCGGGATCTGGCCGGCCTCGGAGTACTCGTTGCGGTTCTGGCTGGCCGAGACGTAGCCGCGGCCGCGCTCGATCGTGAGCTCGAGCTCGAACTTCGCCGAGTCGTTGAGCGTCGCGATGACCAGGTCGGGGTTGTGCACCTCGACGCCCGCCGGAGCGGAGATGTCGGCGGCGGTGACCTCACCGGCGCCCTGCTTGCGCAGGTAGGCGGTGATGGGCTCGTCGTGCTCGCTGGAGACGACCAGGTTCTTGATGTTGAGGATGATCTCGGTGACATCCTCCTTCACGCCCGGCACGGTCGAGAACTCGTGGAGCACGCCGTCGATGCGGATGCTCGTCACGGCGGCGCCGGGGATCGAGGAGAGGAGGGTGCGACGGAGGGAGTTCCCCAGGGTGTAACCGAAGCCCGGCTCGAGGGGCTCGATCACGAAACGCGAACGGAACTCCGAGATGTTCTCTTCGGTGAGCGTCGGACGCTGTGCGATCAGCACGGTGTGATTCCTTTCGGCAGGGTGTCCGCTATATGACACCTGCGAGTTCGAGGATCTTGAGTTGTGAGAGAGAACGGATGCCCGGTGGTCGAGTAGCGCCCGGCGCAGCCGGGCGCGTACCGAGACCGTGCGATCTCGGTACGGCCTGCGGCCTACTCGATCACCGGGAACGGAGTGCTAGACGCGGCGGCGCTTCGGCGGGCGGCATCCGTTGTGCGCCTGGGGCGTCACGTCGTTGATGCTGCCGACCTCGAGGCCCGCGGCCTGGAGCGAGCGGATCGCGGTCTCGCGGCCCGAGCCCGGACCCTTGACGAAGACGTCGACCTTCTTCATGCCGTGCTCCTGCGCCTGGCGGGCGGCCGACTCGGCGGCCAGCTGCGCGGCGAACGGGGTCGACTTGCGCGAGCCCTTGAAGCCGACGCCGCCCGAGGAGGCCCAGCTGATCACGGCACCGTTCGTGTCGGTGATCGACACGATGGTGTTGTTGAACGTCGACTTGATGTGGGCCTGGCCCACGGCGACGTTCTTCTTGTCCTTGCGGCGCGGCTTGCGAGTAGCCGCCTTGGGTGCTGCCATGTTCGAAATCTCCTAGATCTTGGCGCGAGCGGTTACTTGCGGCCGGGCTTCTTCTTGCCGGCGACGGTGCGCTTCGGGCCCTTGCGGGTACGAGCGTTGGTCTTGGTGCGCTGACCGCGGACCGGGAGGCCGCGACGGTGGCGGATGCCCTCGTACGAGCCGATCTCGACCTTGCGGCGGATGTCGGCGGCCACCTCGCGGCGGAGGTCGCCCTCGACCTTGTAGGTGCCCTCGATGTGGTCGCGGAGGGCGACGAGCTGGTCGTCGGTGAGGTCCTTGACGCGGATGTTCCCGTCGATGCCGGTCTCCGCGAGCGTCTGCAGCGCGCGAGTGCGGCCGACGCCGTAGATGTAGGTCAGTGCGATCTCCACGCGCTTCTCGCGCGGGATGTCGACTCCTGCCAGACGTGCCATGGTGGCTTCTCCTGTTGGATGTGTCGGAGGTGTGGAGCACTTCCGGTGCCTCGGCCTCCGTCCGAGGGTGTCCCCTCCCGGTGATCGAGTAGCGACGGAGTCGCGTACCGAGATCTCGGGAGGTTCGTGGAAGTGCCGTATTCAGTTCGCGTCGGCGCGGGCGACTAGCCCTGGCGCTGCTTGTGGCGCGGGTTCTCGCAGATCACCATGACGCGCCCGTGGCGGCGGATGACCTTGCACTTGTCGCAGATGCGCTTGACGCTGGGGTTGACCTTCACAGTCGTTGTTTCCTTAGTTCGCTGTCCTCGTGCCCGCGGGGTGCCGGGGGCCGTTACTTTCCGAACAGCCCTTACTTGTAGCGGTAGACGATGCGGCCGCGGGTCAGGTCGTACGGGCTCAGCTCCACGATCACGCGGTCCTCGGGGAGGATGCGGATGTAGTGCTGGCGCATCTTTCCGGAGATGTGGGCGAGCACCTTGTGCCCGTTGGTCAGCTCAACCCGGAACATCGCGTTCGGGAGTGCCTCGATGACCGAGCCTTCGATCTCGATGACGCCGTCTTTCTTGGCCATAGCCTCACTATCGCTTGGAGTTTGGGTATTCGGTCGTGCGATGATGATGCACGACCTCGACGAGGCCCATCGGGCATGCCGAAGCGGGCGTGCAAAACACCAAGGGTCAACTATAGGCGAATCCGGCTCGATTCGCCACTCGGCCGCGTGTCAGCTTGCGGTGCGGCGCGTCACGGCCGCGACCAGGCGATCGTGCAGCGGATGCCCCGGCTCGATGCCGCACACCTCGCGCGCGATGGTCTCCGCGTCATCCGTTCGCACGCGCTGCTGCAGTTCGACGCTCTCGGGATCGGCCGGCACGTCGAAGCCGAGCGCCGCCTCGACGGCGTCGAGGAGCCCGTCGACGGGCAGTCCGCGTTCCGCGAGCTCCGCGGCGGGCCCGATGAACCGCTCCCGCCGGCCGAGCTTGCGCAGCGGCTGCCGCCCGACGCGCTCCACCGTGTCGGGCAGCGCCGCATTCCGGAAGCGGCCGAGGATGGTCGCCCGGTACTGCGCCTGCTCCTCCGCGGTGAAGCCGTGCTTGGCGACGATGAGCGCCGAGGTCTCCTCGAGCACGCGCTCCACGCGCGCGGCGACCGACGGGTCGGCCAGTGCCTCGGCGATGCGCTCGTGCCCGGCGAGGAATCCGAAGTACGCCGTGGATGCGTGCCCGGTGTTCACCGTGAACAGCTTGCGCTCGATGTAGGGGCCGAGCCGATCGACGAAGTGCGCGCCCGGGATGGGCGGCGGCGCGTCGCCGAACGGCGGACGCTCGATCGCCCACTCCGAGAACGTCTCGACCGTCACGTCGAGGCCCGACTCCCCCGGCTGGCCGGGGACGATCCGGTCGACGGCGGTGTTCGCGAACACCGCGCGACGCTCGAGCTCGAGCCACTCGTCGGGTCCGGCGAGCTTCGCCGTCTCGTCGCGCAGCAGGCTCGTGGCGTCGATGGCGTTCTCGCACGCCATGACGGCCAGGGGCGCGGCATCCGGCGCCCGGTCGCGCAGCGCCTGCAGCACGTGCGGCGCGATGAACCGGAGGATGTTCGGGCCCACCGCGGTCGTCAGCACGTCCGCGTCGGCGAGTTCGGCGGCCAGCGCCGCGGCATCCGTCTGCGAGTTCACCGCCCGGTACCGGTCGACGCGCCGGTCGCGCGCCCCGTCGCCCACCTCGTGCACCGTGTAGTGGTCGGATGCCGCGAGCGCATCGATGAGCTCGGCGTTCACGTCGGCGAACACGACCTCGTACCCGGCGTCGTGCAGCAGCAGCCCGATGAAGCCGCGACCGATGTTGCCGGCGCCGAAGTGGACGGCCTTCACGAGTCGTTCACCTCGGAGAGGAGCGCGACGAGCTCATCCGACGAGCCGGCCGCGAGGAGCTTGTCGACCTCCTCCTCGTCGGAGAAGACGATCGCGATCTTCGACAGGATCTCGAGGTGCTCGTC
Organism: Agromyces indicus; assembly: GCF_031432295.1. NCBI lineage: Bacteria > Bacillati > Actinomycetota > Actinomycetes > Micrococcales > Microbacteriaceae > Agromyces > Agromyces indicus. The sequence continues at coordinate 205,315 of NZ_JAVKGS010000003.1, forward strand.
GCCGCGGCCGGCGATGCCGACGACGAAGCGCGCCTGCTCGCCGCCCCACTCGATCGGCTCGTCGTAGCGGAGCAGCGACATCGCGGAACGCCGGATGAGGTCCTTGGCCTCGTTCGTGCCGTGCGGAATGGCGAGCCAGTTGCCCATGTAGGTCGACACGGAGCCCTCGCGCTCCAGCATCGAGTCGACGTACGCGGCGTCCACCGCGCCCGCGTCGACGAGCACCGCGCCCGCCGCTCGGATGGCGTCCTCGCGGGTCGCGCCGCCCGGCACGATCCGCACGTTCTGGGCGGGCAGGATCTGGTCGCTCATGGGTGCTCCTTCTTCGTCGCGGTTCTCGTGGTTCGGTCTACGTCGGGCGGTCGATGCGGGTGGCGGATGACGCGACCGCCCGGGCCGGACCCCTGCAGGGCTCGACCCGGGCGGCGCGTCATCCGTTCGGGATCGTCAGCTCCGACCCTTCTGGGCCTCGATCATCTCCACGACCTCGTCGTACTTCGGCGAGTTCATGAAGTTGTCGACCGAGATGTGCACGGCGTCGGGCGTCTGGTGACGTGCGCGCTCCGTCAGCTGGTTCTGCGTGATCACGAGGTCGGCCGACGTGTCGAGGTTCGCGATCGCCTTGTTGACGACCGTGACACCCTCGATACCGGCCTTCTTGATCTTGTTGCGCAGGACGCTCGCGCCCATCGCCGACGAGCCCATGCCGGCGTCGCAGGCGAACACGACGTTCCTGATCTCGCGGATCGTGCCGGTCGCGGGACCGCCGCCGCCGCCCGCCTGGGTCGCCGCACCGCCGCGCAGGTTCGCGAGCGCGTCCGAGCTCTTGCCCTTGGCGGCCTCGGTCTGCGTGACGGCGGCGCCGAACGCGTCATCCGTGACGGCCATCGCCTGCAGGTCGCGGCGGCGCGTGGCCCGCAGGATGACCGCCGAGATGAGGAACGTGACCGTCGCCGAGAGGATGACCGACAGGATGACGCCGAGGTAGCTGTCGCTCGCCGTCTGCGCGATCACCGCGAAGATGCTGCCCGGCGCCGCCGGGGCGCGCAGGCCCGCGTCGAAGAGCATGTTGGTCGTGACGCCGGTCATGCCGCCCGCGATGAGCGCGAGGATCAGGATCGGCTTCATCAGCGCGAACGGGAAGTACACCTCGTGGATGCCGCCGAAGAACTGGATGACCGCGGCGCCCGGAGCCGACGCCTTCGCCGCGCCGATGCCGAAGAACGTGAACGCCAGGAGCAGGCCGACGCCCGGTCCCGGGTTCGCCTCGAGCAGGAACAGGATCGACTTGCCCTCCTCCGCGGCCTGCGTGAGGCCGAGGGGGGTCAGCACGCCGTGGTTGATGGCGTTGTTCAGGAACAGCACCTTCGCCGGCTCGATGATGATGCTGGTCAGCGGCAGCAGGTTCGTCTCGACGAGCCAGTTCACCGCACCGGAGAGGGCGTTCATGATGCCGTTCACCAGCCAGGCCACCGGGTAGAACCCGACGATCGCCATGACGAAGCCCCAGATGCCGGCCGAGAACATGTTCACGAGCATCTCGAAGCCGGCCTTGACCTTGCCCTCCCAGAGCGAGTCGAGCCGCTTCATGGTCCAGGCCGCGAGCGGGCCGAGGATCATCGCGCCGATGAACATGTGGATCTGCCCGAGCTGGTTGTCCTCGGGCAGCGTCGCGTTCACCTGGGCGATGAGCAGGTCGGAGCCGGCGATCGCACCGAAGGTCGCGATGCTGCCCACCACGCCGCCGCGGATGCCGTACACCATGGAACCGCCCGTGTAGCCGATCAGGATCGGCAGCAGGTAGTGGATGAACGGCCCGACGATCGTGGCGAGGTCCGCGTTCGGCGTCCAGCCGACCCCGATGAAGAAGGCGGTGAAGATGCCCCACGCGATGAGCGCGGGGATGTTCGGCATGATCATGCCGGAGAGGAACGTTCCGAAGCGCTGGACGTGGACTCGGGCTCCCCCGGGTCGCTTCGCCTCAGCTGACGTCGTCGTCATTGCTGCCTCCAGTGCAGGTCACGGCACGGGTGTGCCGGTGGGAGTGGGTGCGGATGCGGCGGCGGCCTCCTGGGCCGCCTGCTTCGCCTCGGCCGCTCCCTCAGCGGCCAGGGCGGCCCGGGCGATGCGCTCGGCATCCTCCCGGGTGTGCCGCGCGAGGGAGGCGCGGACGTCTGCGAGTGCCGACGGGGACATCGACAGGCTGGTGGCGCCGAGGCCCACGAGGACCACGGCGAGGAGCGGATCGGCGGCGGCCTCGCCGCAGATGCCGACGGGGCGGCCGTCGACCCGGCCCGCCTCGCCGACCTGCGCGACCAGTCGCAGCACCGCCGGATGCCACGCATCCTGCAGGTTCGCGACCGTGCCGAGCAGCCGGTCGGCGGCCATCGTGTACTGGGTGAGGTCGTTCGTTCCGATCGACGCGAAGTCGGCGACCTTGAGGATGTGGTCGGCGATGAGCGCCGCGGACGGCGTCTCGACCATGACCCCGGCGACCTTGATGCCGAGCTCCCGGCAGAGGTTCGTGAAGTAGCGCGTCTCCTCGACGGTCGCGATCATCGGCGCCATGACCCACAGGTCGGCATCGGTCGCGGCATCCGCTGCGGCGAGCGCGGTGAGCTGCTCGCGGAGGATGACCTCGGAGTGCCGGAGGGCGCGGATGCCGCGGAGCCCGAGCGCCGGGTTCTCCTCGGGTGCGTCGTTGAGGAACGACAGAGGCTTGTCGGCGCCGGCGTCGAGGACGCGCACGACGACCTTCCGCCCCGGGAACGCGCTCAGCATGCGCGTGTACTGCGCCTGCTGCTCGGTGACCGACGGTGCGGTGTTCGCGTCGAGGAAGAGGAACTCCGTGCGGAACAGGCCCACGCCCTCGGCGCCGAGCCTGGCCGCCTCCTCGGCGCCGTCGGCCGAGCCGAGGTTCGCGAGCAGCGGCACGGGCGTGCCGTCGGCGAGCGCGCCGGGCGTGACCGGCGCGGCGGCGCGGGCCGCGCGCTCGGCGATGCGCTCGCGCGCCTCGGCGACCTGCTCCGGCGTCGGGTCCTGCACGACCAGGTCGTTCGCGGCGTCGACGATGACGGTGTCGCCGTCGGCGAGCGTCGCGGCATCCGCTGCCCCCACGACCGCGACGATCGACTTCTCGCGGGCGAGGATCGCGGTGTGCGAGGTCGGTCCGCCGTCGATGGTGACGAGCCCCAGCACCTGCCCGAGGTCGAGCAGCGCGGTGTCGGCGGGCGCGAGGTCGCGGGCGACGAGCACGAACGGGTGGCCGGGGTTCGGCACGCCGGGGGCGGGCACCTTGAGCAGGTGCGCGACCACGCGCTGGGAGACGTCGTCGAGGTCGGCCGCGCGCTCGCCCATGTAGCCGCCCATCGCGGCGAGCATGTCGCGGAACGATGCGAACGCCTCGAACACGGCGCGCTCGGCGGTCTTGCCGTCGGCGAGTCGCTTCACGATGTCGTCCACGAGCGTCGGGTCCTCGGCCATCATGGCCTGCGCCTCGAGCACGTCCTGCGCGGCACCGCCGGCCTGCGCGCCCATGCGCTGCAGTTCGCCGGCCACGACCGAGAGCGACGCGCGAGCGCGTTCCTCCTCGCGGGCCGGGTCGAGGTGACTCGGCCGGTCCACCGGCTCCGGCAGCCGTTCGGCCATGCGCACGACCGGTCCGACGGCCACGCCCTGGCCGATCCCCGTGCCTCTGAACTCCATCACTCGCCCCTCCGATTCGATTCGTCGGGCGACGGATGCCGCGAGCTACTCGTCGTGATCGGTGCTGAGCAGCTCGACGAGCTCGTCGAGCACGCGCTGCTCGTCGCCCCCGTCGACCGCCACGGTGACCTCGTCGCCGTGGTCGATGCCCTGCGCGATGACGGCGAGGATGCTCGCCGCGTTGACGGGAGTGCCACCGGCTTTCGCGATGGTGACCGTCGATCCCGACGACGCGGCGGCCTGGGTGAACAGCTTCGCCGGCCTGGCGTGCAGTCCGTGGCTCGATCCGACTCGAACAGTGCGTTCCACCATGTTGCAGGCCTCCGTCGCTGGCGTCCGTTCCCGACTTCACCATAGACCCGGGTGTCCGCGCAGGGAACGGGGTTGCGCGGCGTGGGGGCGTTCACGATCGGGCTCCCGTGATCGCGATCGCGAGGTCGAGCGCGGCGTCGCCGTCGAGCGCTCGGGTCTCGCCGGGCAGCACGGCGACGGGCACGGATGCCGCGGCGGCCTGCTGCTCGAGGCCACCCAGTCGCTCGCCGAGGTGCGTCCCGACGAGCAGGGCGTCGGCGTCGGCGAGCTCGGCGGCGAGGGTCTGCTCCCCCGCGGCGCGCACCTCGACGTCGATGCCGCGCGCCTCGGCGGCCCGGCGGATGCGCAGTGCGGCGAAGGTGCTCGACGCACCAGCTCCGCACACGACGACGATCCGCATCGCCTGCCTCCTCGCCCGGCTTCGCCCGGTCCTCTTCGATCGGTCACGGCGGATGCCGCGAACATCCCGAGTCTGCTCGCCCACCCCGGACCGCTGCCACCAGACCTGCTTCCGCACCCCCGGAAGTTCTGCGGCATCCGCTGCCCCGGGCGTGCCGGGGGTGGTTGACTGGCTGGACCGCCCCGCGAGCGCGCGGCACGGCGGAGTCCCGATCGGAAGCGAGTCGACGTGCCGGAGAAGTGGGAGCGCCTCGTCGAGGTGCTCGCCGACCACGACGACTGGGTCACCGCTGCGCGCCTCGCCGACCGGCTCGGCGTGACGACGCGGACGGTGCGCACGTACGCGGCGCAGGCGAACGCGGCCGGCGAGCCCGTCGTGGACTCGGGCCCGGACGGGTATCGACTCGACCGGGCGGCCTGGGCGCGGCGCGCGCGGCGAACCGCCGACGCCGCCGACGCGGGACCAGAGGGGCGTCGGGCCCGACTCATCCGCGACCTCGTCGACGCGCCGGACGGGCTCGACGTCTTCGACGCCGCCGAACGGCTGCACGTCAGCGAGTCGACGCTCGAGTCCGACCTCGGACGGGTCCGGGCGCGACTCCGGGGCACGGGACTCGCACTCGAGCGCGAGGGCAGCGTCGTCCGGCTGCGCGGGCCGGAGACGGCGATGCGGCGGCTCGTCGGCGCGCTGGTCCGCGAGGAGGGCCGACGCGGCATCCGCGACCTCGCGACGCTCCGCGCCGGGTTCCCGCCGGTCGAGGGGTTCCGTCGCGGGCTGCTCGACGGCCTGCGCGCCGCCGGATGGGCGCCCAACGAGTACGCACTCGACGACGTGCTGCTGCACGTCGCGATCGCGGTCGACCGCGTGTCGCACGACCGCACCCTCGAACGCGACGAGGGCACGGCGGCCGGCTCCCCCGCCGACGCCCTCGTGACCCTCGTCGACGAACTGGTCCGTGACGAGTTCGACGTCCACCTGCCGCCCGCCGAACTGGCGCACCTCGCCCGACTCATCGGCACGCGGGCGGCCACCCGACGCGACGGTCCCGCCCGCATCGACGTCATCCGGGGCATCGTGGGCCGGATCTCGCAGGAGTGGCTCGTCGACCTCGGCGACGACGAGTTCCTCGAGCGCCTCGCGCTGCACGTGGACAACCTCGCGGCGCGCGCCGCCGAGCAGAGCTACTCGCGCAATCCGCTCACCGCCTCGATCAAGGCCGCCTACCCGCTGATCTACGACCTCGCCGTCTACCTGGCCGCGGAACTCGGGCGCCTGGAGGGCATCACGGTGAACGACGACGAGATCGCCTACCTCGCGATGCACCTCGGCGCCGCGCTCGAGCGGACGCGGTCCCGCGGCGACGCCGTCCGCGTCGCGGTGGTCGCGCCGGAGTACCACGACGCCCGGGACCTCCTGCTCGAGCGACTGCGCGCCGGGCTGGACGACGACGTGGAGCTCCTCGTCGGCGGCGCCGTGCCGCTCGAGGGGCCCGCGGCATCCGGTGACGACGCCGACCTCGTCGTGTCGGTCCTCCCGCCGCGCGTGCCGCAGCCCGGCGTCGTCACCGTCGCACCCTTCCCGACCGCCGACGACGTCGAGCGCGTGCGGCAGGAGCTCGCCCGGATCCGCCGCGGACGACGCCGTGCGCGCCTGGCGTCGACGCTCACGCGGACCATCGGCCCCGACCTGTTCGTGCGCGGGGTCGGCGGGCGCGGACGCGAGGAGGTCATCCGCCTCCTCGGCGACCGGCTGCTCGCGGCGGGCGTGATCGACGACGCCTACCTGGAGGGGGTGCTCGAGCGGGAGCGCATGTCGTCGACCGCGTTCACCGACCTGCTCGCCGTGCCGCACGCGATGACGATGACGGCGGAACGCAGCGCCATCGCCATCGCCATCGACGAGCGCCCGATCGCGTGGGGCGAGGCCGACGTGCACGTGGTGGCGCTCATCGCGTTCGCGGAGTCGGGCCGGGCCGAGTTCCAGGCCGTGTTCGACCAGTTCGTCGAGGCCTTCTCCGACCCCGAGAACGTCCGCCGGCTGGTGCGCGGCGCGGTCGACTACCCCGGACTGCTCGCCGAGCTGTCCGTGCTCATGGCCCCCTGAGGCCGCGCGCTCAGGGGATCGGCACGGGCGCCACGCCGAACGGCGCGAGCCCCGCAGCGCCGCCGTCGGGGGCCGTCAGCACCCAGATGCCGTCGCGGTGCACCGCCACGCTGTGCTCGAAGTGGGCGCCGTCGGCGCCGTCCGACGTCGCTACGGTCCACCCGTCGTCGCGGACGAACGTGTCCGGCCCGCCGGCGACGACCATCGGCTCGATGGCGACGACGAGGCCGGGCCGCACGCGCGGCCCCCGCCCGCGCACGGCGTGATTGTAGACCGTGGGCTCCTCGTGCATCTCGCGCCCGATGCCGTGGCCGCCGTATCCCTCGATGATCGAGTAGGGGCCGGACGCCTCGACCGAGGCCTCGATCGCTTCGCCGACCTCGTTGAGATGACGAGCCGTCGCGAGGCGCACGATGCCCGCCCAGAGCGCCCGCTCGGTCGCGTCGGCGAGCGCCTGCCGGGCCCGGACGACCTCGGGTCGCCCGGGATCCGGCAGGACCACCGTGAAGGCGGCGTCGCCGTTCCATCCGTCGATCTCGGCACCGCCGTCGATCGAGACGAGGTCGCCCGGGGCGAGCGCTCGGTCGCCGGGGATGCCGTGGACCACGTCGCTGCCGACCGACACGCACAGCGTGTGGCCGTAGCCGGGGACCAGCGCGAAGTTCGGGCGGCCGCCGCGCTCGCGGATGAGCGCCTCGGCGGCCGCGTCGAGCTCCAGCGGGGTCGCGCCGACGGCGAGCCGTTCGCGCACGAGCGCGAGGGCGGCCGCGGTCGCCTCACCCGCCGGGATCATCGCGCGCAGCTCGGCGGGCGACTTCAGCGGGTGGCGGCGGAACACGCGCTCGGGCTAGGCCGCGCCGGTGGCGGCGGCGCCGTCGCCGTTCGGCACCAGGCCGCGCTCGGCGAGCGCGTCGAAGATCCGCCCGGTGACGTCGTCGAGCGTGCCGACGCCGTCGATGCGGAGCACGAGGTCGCGCTCGCGGTACACGTCGAGGATCGGAGCGGTCTCTCGCTCGTAGATGGCGAGGCGGTTCGCGATGACCTCCTCCGTGTCATCCGTGCGGCCCTGGTCGAGGGCGCGCTGGCGCAGACGCGCGATGCTCTCGTCGCGGGGCACCGCGAGCTCGATGACCGCGTCGAGCGCCTCGCCGCGGCCGGCGAGGAACTCGTCGAGGTGCGCGACCTGGCCGCGGTTGCGCGGGTAGCCGTCGAGCACGAAGCCGCCCGCGGCGTCCGGCTGGGCCAGGCGGTCGCGCACGAGTTCGCTCGTCAGCTCGTCGGGGACGAGGTCGCCCGCCTCGATGATCGCCTGGACCTGCTTGCCGAGCTCGGTGCCGCCCTTGACGTTCTCGCGGAAGATGTCGCCGGTCGCGACCTGCGGCACGTCGAAGGCCTCGGCCACGAGCACGCCCTGCGTGCCCTTGCCGGACCCCTGCGGGCCGACGATCAGGAACCGGGCGGAGCGTGCGGGGTGCGTCATCGGAGGAGTCCTTCGTAGTGGCGCTGCTGGAGCTGTGCGTCGATCTGCTTCACGGTCTCGAGGCCGACACCCACGATGATGAGGATCGACGCGCCGCCGAAGGGGAAGTTCTGGTCGGCGCCGACGACCGCGAACGCGATCAGCGGGATGAGCGCCACGAGGCCGAGGTAGAGCGAACCCGGCAGGGTCACTCGGGTGAGCACGTAGTCGAGGTACTCGGCCGTGGGGCGCCCGGCACGGATGCCGGGGATGAAGCCGCCGTACTTCTTCATGTTCTCGGCGACCTCGTCGGGGTTGAACGTGATCGCGACGTAGAAGTACGTGAAGCCGACGATGAGCAGGAAGTACACGAGCATGTACAGCGGGCTGGAGCCCTGCGTGAGGTTGTTCGTGACCCACACGACCCAGGGCTGCGGCTCCTCGCCGGCGGCGGGCTGGTTGAACTGCGCGATGAGCGCCGGCAGGTACAGCAGCGACGAGGCGAAGATGACGGGCACGACGCCGGCCATGTTCACCTTGATCGGGATGTAGGTGTTGTTGCCGCCGTACGTGCGGCGGCCGACCATGCGCTTGGCGTACTGCACCGGGATGCGGCGCTGCGACTGCTCGACGAAGACGACCGCGAGGACGATGACGAGGCCGATGGCCAGCACGACCGCGAAGGTGTCGAAGCCGCGCGAGACGGCGATGCCCCACAGCGAGCCGGGGAACGTGGCGGCGATCGAGACGAAGATGAGCAGCGACATGCCGTTGCCGATACCGCGCTCGGTGACGAGCTCGCCGAGCCACATGATGAGGCCGGTGCCGGCGGTCATGGTGATGACCATGAGCAGGATCGCGTACCAGGCGTCGTTGGTGATGAGCTGCGTGCACGCGGGGTCGGAGTTCGCCGGGAACAACGCACCCGAGCGGGCGACCGTGATCAGCGTGGTCGACTGGAGGACGCCGAGCGCGATCGTGAGGTAGCGCGTGTACTGCGTGAGCTTGGCCTGGCCGGCCTGGCCCTCCTTGTAGAGGGTCTCGAAGTGCGGGATGACCACGCGGAGCAGCTGCGTGATGATCGACGCCGTGATGTACGGCATGATGCCGAGCGCGAAGATCGACAGCTGGAGGAGCGCGCCGCCGGAGAAGAGGTTGACGAGCTCGTAGAGGCCCGAGGCCCCCTGGTTCGCCGCCAGGCACTGCTGGACGTTCGCGAAGTCCACGAACGGCGCGGGGATGAACGAGCCGAGTCGGAACAGGGCGATGATGCCCAGCGTGAACCCGATCTTCCGGCGAAGGTCGGGGGTGCGGAAGATCCGCCCGATGGCGTTGAACACTCGTCCTCCTGTTGCTCCGTCGTGGAGTCAGTCGTTATGCGGCTCGAGCCTGTCGAGACCCCCGTGAATCATACGCGAGGTCCCGACAGGCCCGAACTCGTTGTGGTGCAGCGGCTTACTTGACCGAACCGCCGGCGGCGACGATCTTCTGCTCGGCGGAGCCGGAGACCTTGTCGACCGCGACGTTGAGCTTCACCTGGATGTCGCCGTTGCCGAGCACCTTGACGCGCTCGTTCTTGCGGACGGCACCCTTGGCCACCAGGTCGTCGACGGTGACGTCGCCGCCCTTGGGGTAGAGCTCGGCCAGCTTCTCCAGGTTGACCACCTGGTACTCGACCCGGAACGGGTTCTTGAAGCCGCGCAGCTTCGGCGCACGCATGTGGTACGGAAGCTGCCCGCCCTCGAAGCCGGGGCGGATGTTGTTGCGGGCCTTCGAGCCCTTCGTGCCGCGACCGGCGGTCTTGCCCTTCGAACCCTCACCGCGTCCGACGCGGGTCTTGTCCTTCTTGGCACCGGGCGCCGGGCGCAGGTGGTGCACCTTCAGCACGGGCTCGCGCACGGCGTCGTCGGCGGCCTTGGGGGCGGCCTTCTTCGCCGGGGCCTTCTTCGCCGGAGCCTTCTCGGCCGCGGTGTCGTCCGCCTTGGCGGACTTGGCCGGGGCCTTCTTCTCGGCGGCCTTGGCCGGAGCCTTCTTCTCAGCGGCGGCCTTGGCCGGCGCCTTCTTCGCGGGAGCCTTCTTCGGGGTCTCCTCGGTTGCCTTCTTGTCGTCGGCCATTAGTCGATCTCCTCAACCTTCACGAGGTGGGCGACCGTCTTCACGTAACCGCGGTTCTGCGGCGTGTCCTCGCGGACGACGGAGTCGCCGATGCGCTTCAGTCCGAGGCTGCGGAGCGTGTCGCGCTGGTACTGCTTCTCGCTCACCTTGGACTTGATCTGGGTCACCTTGAGCTGCTTGGCCATCAGGCACCTGCCTTCGCTGCTGCGGCGGCCTCGGCCGCCTGGGCCTCGGCACGCAGCAGACGGGCCGGGGCGACCTCGTCGTAGTCGAGACCACGACGGGCGGCGACGGCGCGGGGCTCCTCGAGCTGCTTCAGCGCCTCGACCGTGGCGTGCACGATGTTGATGGTGTTCGACGAACCGAGCGACTTGCTCAGCACGTCGTGGATGCCCGCGCACTCGAGCACGGCGCGGACCGGACCACCGGCGATGACACCGGTACCGGGGCCGGCCGGACGCAGGAGGACGACACCGGCGGCCGCCTCGCCCTGCACCGGGTGCGGGATGGACGAACCGACGCGGGGAACGCGGAAGAAGTTCTTCTTCGCCTCCTCGACGCCCTTCGAGATCGCGGTCGGCACCTCGCGGGCCTTGCCGTAGCCGACGCCCACGAGGCCGTTGCCGTCGCCCACGACGACGAGCGCCGTGAAGCTGAAGCGGCGGCCGCCCTTGACGACCTTCGACACGCGGTTGATGGTGACGACGCGCTCGAGGAACTGGCTCTTCTCGGCGTCGCGGTCGCGACGGTCACGGCCCTGGCCGCGGTCGCGGCCGCCACGACGGCCCTCGCGCTCGTTGCGCTGCGGCTCCGAGGAAGCTGCCGTCTCGACGGGTGCCTCTGCGGTCACCTCGGTCTCCTTCACAGTGTTCTCGCTCACAGGTTCAGCCCTGCCTCTCGCGCTCCGTCGGCGATCGCTGCGACACGACCGGCGTACTTGTTGCCGCCGCGGTCGAACACGACCGACTCGATGCCCGCCTGCTTGGCCCGCTCGGCGACGAGCTCGCCGACCTTCTTGGCCTTGGCGGTCTTGTCACCGTCGAACGCGCGGAGGTCGGCCTCCATGGTCGAGGCGGATGCCACGGTGTGGCCCTTGCTGTCGTCGACGACCTGCACGAAGACGTGGCGGGCCGAGCGCGTCACCACGAGACGCGGGCGCAGCTCGGTACCGACGATCTTCTTGCGAAGCCGGGTGTGGCGGCGCGAACGCGCAGCCGACTTGCTCTTGACGGCCATGATTACTTACCAGCCTTTCCGGCCTTGCGACGCACGACCTCGCCGGCGTAGCGGATGCCCTTGCCCTTGTAGGGCTCGGGCTTCTTGATCTTGCGGATGTTGGCGGCGGTCTCGCCGACGGCCTGCTTGTCGATGCCCGAGACGGTGATCTTGTTGTTGCCCTCGACCGTCAGGGTGATGCCGACCGGCGGCTCGACGGTGACCGGGTGCGAGAAGCCGAGCGCGAACTCGACCGACGAGCCCTTCTGGGCGACGCGGTATCCGGTGCCGACGATCTCGAGGCCCTTGGAGTAGCCCTGGGTGACGCCGATGATGTTGTTCGCGATGAGGGTGCGCGTGAGGCCGTGCAGCGAACGCGAGTCGCGCTCGTCGTCGGGGCGGGTGACGAGGACCTGGTTCTCCTCGACCTTGACCTCGATGGGCTGCGCCACGGTGAGCGCGAGCTCGCCCTTGGGGCCCTTCACGGTGACGGCGCGGCCGTCGACCTTCACGTCGACACCGGCGGGGATGTCAATGGGGAGTCGTCCGATTCGTGACATGGAACTACCACACGTAGGCGAGGACTTCCCCACCCACGCCCTTCTTCTCGGCCTGGCGGTCGGTGAGCAGACCGCTGGAAGTGGACAGGATCGCGACGCCGAGGCCGCCGAGCACCTTGGGGATCTCGGTCGACTTGGCGTAGACGCGGAGGCCGGGCTTCGACACGCGCTTGATGCCCGCGATCGAGCGCTCGCGGTTCGGGCCGAACTTGAGCTGCAGCGTGAGCGTCTTGCCCACGCGCGCGTCGGTGACCTCGAAGCCGGCGATGTAGCCCTCGCTCTTGAGGATCTCCGCGATGTGCGCCTTCAGCTTGGAGTGGGGCATCGACACGGAGTCGTGGTGCGCCGAGTTCGCGTTGCGCAGGCGCGTCAACATGTCAGCGACCGGGTCGGTCATCGTCATGACGGATGTTCCTAACGTTCACCAGGTTTCAGGACCCGTTACACGGGGACTGACCTGTGGTGGTGGCGGGACGCGGTTGCGAACCGCCGGATGCCGGTGCCGGCCGGACCTCGGGCGAGGCCCGGCCAGCGGGCACAAACTCGTAGAGTCTACTACGCGTTGTCGGTCGACTTGAACGGGAAGCCGAGCGCCTTAAGCAGCGCACGACCCTCGTCGTCGGTCTTGGCAGTGGTCACCACGGTGATGTCCATGCCGCGGACGCGGTCGATCTTGTCCTGGTCGATCTCGTGGAACACGGACTGCTCCGTGAGACCGAAGGTGTAGTTGCCGTTGCCGTCGAACTGCGCGTCCGAGAGCCCGCGGAAGTCGCGGATACGGGGCAGCGCGAGCGAGAGCAGGCGGTCGAGGAACTCCCACATGCGGTCGCCGCGCAGCGTCACGTGGGCGCCGATGGGCTGACCCTCGCGGAGCTTGAACTGGGCGATCGACTTGCGGGCCTTGGTGACCTGCGGCTTCTGACCGGTGATGCGGGTCAGGTCGGCGATGGCGCCGTCGATGACCTTGCCGTCACGGGCCGCCTCGCCGACGCCCATGTTCACGACGATCTTCACCAGGCCGGGAACCTGGTGCGGGTTGGCGTAGCCGTTCGCCTCGGTCAGCGACTTCGTGATCTCGGTCTGGTACTTCTGCTTGAGGCGCGGCTGGATCTTGCCAGCCGGCGCGGCAGTTGCGGTGTCGGTCATTACAGGTCCTTACCTGACTTCTTCGCGTAGCGGACGCGGACGGTCTTCTCGACGCCGTCCTTCGTCACGGTCTCGTTGCGGAAGCCGACGCGGGTCGGCTTCTTCGTCTCGGGGTCGACGAGCGCGACGTTCGACACGTGGATCGGAGCCTCGTGGGTCTCGATGCCGCCGGTCTTCGTGCCGCGCTGGGTCTGGCCGACGCGCACGTGCTTGGTGACGTAGTTCACGCCCTCGACGACGACGCGGTTCTGGTCGACGAGCACCTCGATGACCTTGCCCTGCTTGCCGCGGTCTCCGCCGCGAGCCTGGCTGCGGCCCGAGATGACCTGGACGAGGTCGCCCTTCTTGATCTTCGCCATGGTTACAGCACCTCCGGCGCCAGCGAGATGATCTTCATGAACTTCTTGTCGCGGAGCTCCCGGCCGACCGGCCCGAAGATGCGGGTGCCACGGGGGTCACCGTCGTTCTTGAGGATCACCGCGGCGTTCTCGTCGAACTTGATGTAGGAGCCGTCGGGACGACGGGTCTCCTTCACGGTGCGGACGACGACGGCCTTGACCACGTCGCCCTTCTTCACGTTGCCGCCAGGGATCGCGTCCTTGACGGTGGCGACGATGACGTCGCCGAGGCCCGCGTAGCGGCGGCTGGAGCCACCGAGCACGCGGATGGTGAGCAGCTCCTTGGCACCCGTGTTGTCGGCGACCTTGAGCCGGGATTCCTGCTGAATCACTTCGTACTCCTTCTGAGAGGCAAGCCCTGGGGCTTACTTGGCCTTCTCGACGATCTCGACGAGGCGCCACCGCTTGGTGGCGCTGAGCGGGCGGGTCTCGGAGATCACGACGAGGTCGCCGATGCCGGCGGTGTTCTGCTCGTCGTGCGCCTTGACCTTCGAGGTACGGCGGATGACCTTGCCGTACAGCGGGTGCTTCACGCGGTCCTCGACCTCGACGACGATGGTCTTCTCCATCTTGTCGCTGACGACGTAGCCACGGCGGACCTTGCGGTAGCCGCGGGCGTCGGCGTCCTTGACGTCGTGCTCGGCCGACTCGTGGCCCTTCGTCTCCTTGGCGGTTGCCATGACTAGGCCTCCTTCGTCTCTGCGGCCTCAGCCGTGGCATCCGCCTCGGCCTTGGCCTTCTTGGTCTTCTTGGCCGGGGCGGCGGGCGCCTCGACCGGAGCCGGCGTCGCACGGATGCCGAGCTCGCGCTCACGGATGACCGTGTAGATGCGAGCGATGTCGCGCTTCACGGCACGCAGGCGGCCGTGGCTCTCGAGCTGTCCGGTGGCGGCCTGGAAGCGGAGGTTGAACAGCTCCTCCTTGGCCTTCTTGAGCTCGTCGACGAGACGCTCGTCCTCGAAGGTGTCGAGCTCGACGACAGCGAGCTCCTTGGATCCGACGGCCATTATGCGTCGCCCTCCTCGCGCTTGATGATGCGTGCCTTGAGGGGCAGCTTGTGGATGGCACGGGTCAGGGCCTCGCGAGCGAGTTCCTCGGAGACGCCCGAGACCTCGAAGAGGACGCGACCCGGCTTGACGTTGGCGACCCACCACTCGGGCGAACCCTTACCGGAACCCATGCGGGTCTCGGCCGGCTTCTTCGTGAGCGGACGGTCGGGGTAGATGTTGATCCACACCTTGCCGCCTCGCTTGATGTGACGCGTCATGGCGATACGAGCGGACTCGATCTGACGGTTGGTCACGTAGGCGGGGCTCAGGGCCTGGATGCCGAACTCGCCGAAGGTGACCTTCGTGCCGCCGGTGGCCTGGCCCGAACGGCCGGGGTGGTGCTGCTTGCGGTACTTGACTCGACGGGGAATCAACATGGTTATGCCTCAACTCCTGCGGCCGCCGGCTCCTGCGAACGGGGCGCACGACGGGGACGGTCACTGCGCTCGCGCGACGGCTTCTGGGAGGCCTGCTCGCGGGCGAGTTCCTTGTTGGTGATGTCGCCCTTGTAGATCCAGACCTTCACGCCGATGCGGCCGAAGGTGGTCTTGGCCTCGTAGAAGCCGTAGTCGATGTTCGCGCGGAGCGTGTGCAGCGGCACGCGACCCTCGCGGTAGAACTCCGACCGGCTCATCTCGGCACCGCCGAGGCGACCCGAGACCTGGATCCGGACGCCCTTGGCGCCGGCGCGCTGCGCGCCCTGCAGGCCCTTGCGCATCGCGCGGCGGAAGGCCACGCGGGCGGAGAGCTGCTCGGCGATGCCCTGCGCGACGAGCTGGGCGTCGGCCTCGGGGTTCTTCACCTCGAGGATGTTGAGCTGGATCTGCTTGCCGGTGAGCTTCTCGAGGTCGGCGCGGATGCGCTCGGCCTCGGCGCCGCGGCGGCCGATCACGATGCCGGGACGCGCCGTGTGGATGTCCACGCGGACGCGGTCGCGGGTGCGCTCGATCTCGATGCGCGAGACACCGGCGCGGTCGAGCGACGTCTGGAGCAGGCGACGGATCTTGACATCCTCGGCGAGGTAGTCGGCGTAGCGCTGACCGGGCTTCGTCGAGTCGGAGAACCACCGCGACACGTGGTCGGTGGTGATGCCGAGACGGAAGCCGTACGGGTTGACCTTCTGACCCATTACTTCGTACCCTCCTCGGGCGTGCCGAGCACGACGGTGATGTGGCTCGTGCGCTTGTTGATGCGGAAGGCACGACCCTGCGCGCGCGGCTGGAATCGCTTGAGGGTGGTGCCCTCGTCGACGAATGCGCGCTTGACGTAGAGGTCCTGCTCGTCCAGGTGGGTGTTCGTGGCATCGGCCTTGACGCGAGCGTTCGCGATGGCCGAGGCGACGAGCTTGTACACCGGCTCGCTCGCACCCTGGGGGGCGAACTTCAGGATGGCCAGGGCCTCCTGTGCCTGCTTGCCGCGGATCAGGTTGACGACGCGGCGGGCCTTCATGGGGGTCACGCGGATGTGACGCACGCGTGCGATCGACTCCACCATTTCTCTCCTCCTTCACGCCACCGCGTCAGCGGCGGCGGCCCTTCTTGTCGTCCTTCACGTGTCCACGGAAGGTGCGGGTGGGCGCGAACTCGCCGAGCTTGTGGCCCACCATGGTCTCGGTGACGAACACCGGGATGTGCTTGCGGCCGTCGTGCACGGCGATCGTGTGGCCGAGCATGGCCGGGACGATCATCGAGCGACGCGACCACGTCTTGATGACGTTCTTCGAACCCGCTTCGTTCTGCGCGGCGACCTTGCGAAGCAGGTGCTCGTCGACGAAGGGGCCCTTCTTGAGGCTGCGAGGCATCTTCTCTTACTCCTACTAGCGCTTCTTGCCGACGGTGCGACGACGGACGATGAGCTTGTCGCTCTCCTTGTTGGGACGACGCGTGCGGCCCTCGGGCTGGCCCCACGGGCTCACCGGGTGACGACCACCGGAGGTCTTGCCCTCACCACCACCGTGCGGGTGGTCGATCGGGTTCATCGCGACACCGCGGACGGTCGGGCGGACGCCCTTCCAGCGCTTGCGGCCGGCCTTGCCCCAGTTGATGTTCGACTGCTCGGCGTTGCCGACCTCGCCGACGGTCGCGCGGCAGCGCGCGTCGACGTTGCGGATCTCGCCCGACGGCAGGCGGAGCTGCGCGTAGGGGCCGTCCTTCGCCACGAGGCGCACCGACGCACCGGCCGAACGCGCCAGCTTCGCGCCGCCGCCGGGGCGGAGCTCGATGGCGTGCACGACGGTACCCGTCGGGATGTTGCGCAGCGGCAGGTTGTTGCCGGGCTTGATGTCGGCGCCGGGGCCCGACTCGACCGGGTCGCCCTGCTGCAGCTTGTTCGGCGCGAGGATGTAGCGCTTGGTGCCGTCCACGAAGTGGAGCAGCGCGATGCGCGCGGTGCGGTTGGGGTCGTACTCGATGTGAGCGACCTTGGCCGGCACGCCGTCCTTGTCGTTGCGCTTGAAGTCGATGACGCGGTACTGGCGCTTGTGGCCACCGCCGATGTGGCGGGTGGTGATGCGGCCCTGGTTGTTGCGGCCACCGGTCTTCGACAGCGGGCGGAGCAGCGACTTCTCGGGCGTCGAGCGCGTGATCTCGGCGAAGTCGGCGACCGACGAACCGCGACGACCCGGGGTCGTGGGCTTGTACTTGCGAATAGCCATAGTGAGTTTCCTCTGCTCCTTAGCCGACAGCCGTGAAGATGTCGATCGAGCCGGACTTGAGGGTGACGATCGCGCGCTTGGTGTCCTTGCGCTTGCCGATGCCGAAGCGCGTGCGACGCGTCTTGCCCTGGCGGTTCAGGGTGTTGATCGAGGCGACCTGGACGTTGAAGATCTTCTCGATCGCGAGCTTGATCTCGGTCTTGTTCGCACGGGGGTCCACGATGAACGTGTACTTGCCCTCGTCGATCAGGTTGTAGCTCTTCTCAGAGACGACCGGCGCGATGATGATGTCGCGCGGGTCCTTGTTGTGCGCGGCGCTCATGCGGAGACCTCTTCCTTCTTCGCCGTCTTCGCGGCGATGAACGCCTCGAGCGCGGCCTGGCTGAAGACGATGTCGTCGGCGACGAGCACGTCGTAGGCGTTCAGCTGGTCGACCGGCAGGACGTGCACGGTCGGGATGTTGCGCACGACGCGCTCCGACAGCTCCTCGTCGCGGGTGAGGACGACGAGCTGGTGCTTCGACGGCGAGATGCCGGCGAGGAGCGCCACGGCGTCCTTCGTCTTGGGGGTGTCGCTCGCGAATGAGGTGACCGCGTGGACGCGGCCGCCGCGGGCCCGGTCGGAGAGGGCGCCGAGCAGGGCTGCGGCGATCATCTTCTTGGGGGTGCGCTGCGAGTAGTCGCGCGGCTGCGGGCCGTGGACGATGCCACCGCCGGTCATGTGCGGCGCGCGGATCGAGCCCTGGCGGGCGCGGCCCGTGCCCTTCTGCTTGAAGGGCTTGCGGCCGGCGCCGGAGACCTCGCCGCGGCGCTTGGTCTTGTGCGTGCCCTGGCGCGCCGCGGCGAGCTGGGCGACGACGACCTGGTGGATGAGCGGCACGTTCGTCTGCACGTCGAAGAGCTCGGCGGGCAGCTCGGCCGTACCGGCCTTCTTACCGGTGACGTCGAGGACGTCGATGGTGGGGGCGGCCATGGTCAGGCTCCCTTCACAGCGTTGCGGACGAACACGAGACGGCCGCGCGCACCGGGGACGGCGCCCTTGACGAGCAGCAGGCCCTTCTCGGCGTCGACCGCGTGCACGCGGAGGTTGAGGACGGTCACGCGCTCGCCGCCCATGCGGCCGGCCATGCGCATGCCCTTGAAGACGCGGCTCGGGGTCGACGAGGCGCCGATCGAACCGGGCTTGCGGTGGTTGCGGTGCGCACCGTGCGACGCGGAGACGCCCGCGAAGTTGTGGCGCTTCATGACACCGGCGAAGCCCTTGCCCTTGGAGGTGCCGACGACGTCGACCAGCTGGCCGGCCTCGAAGGTGCCGTCGACCGTGAGCTCCTGGCCGAGCGAGTACTCGGCGGCGTCAGCGGTGCGGATCTCGGTGACGTGGCGGCGCGGGGTCACGCCGGCGGCGTCGAAGTGGCCGGTGAGCGGCTTGGTGACCTTGCGCGGGTCGATGGCGCCCGCGGCGATCTGGATGGCGGTGTAGCCGTCCTTCTCGGGGGTGCGGAGCTGCGTGACCACGTTGGGGGCGATCTCGATGACGGTGACCGGGATGAGCTTGTTGTTCTCGTCCCACACCTGGGTCATGCCGAGCTTGGTGCCGAGCAGACCCTTCACGTTCTTGGTAGTGGTGGACATGTCGTACCTCAGAGCTTGATCTCGATGTTGACGTCGGCCGGAAGGTCGAGACGCATGAGCGAGTCGACGGCCTTGGGCGTCGGGTCCACGATGTCGATCAGGCGCTTGTGGGTGCGCATCTCGAAGTGCTCGCGGCTGTCCTTGTACTTGTGGGGCGAACGGATGACGCACACCACGTTCTTCTCGGTCGGAAGCGGCACGGGGCCGACGACCGTGGCGCCCGCGCGGGTCACCGTGTCGACGATCTTGCGCGCCGAGGTGTCGATGACCTCGTGGTCATACGACTTCAGTCGAATGCGGATCTTCTGTCCCGCCATTGCTGACTCTCTCTCTGTCAAGGCGTCTTACCCCTTCCGAGGGCATCGGACGCCGCGTAGCTACTCCGTGTGAAGCACCACTGTTCTTCTGTCAAAGGCCGGTGATCGAGCCTGTCGAAGCCACCCCGCTGACGCGGTGGCCTCGGCACGCTCGACCTTCGAACCCCACCGACCCCCGCGCTCGGGCGTGTCGCACTCGCGCGTTCGGGCATGGCGGACCCATGCTCGAAGTGGTTGTCGGTTGTGTGTCCTGCTGCCCGCGGCCTAGCCTGACCCGTACTCGCCCATCTGGGCCTTCCGGTGGCTATGCACTGCCTGGCAGTGATTCGAACGGCACGCAGCAAGGCACGCCGTTCGAAATGTTGAACTAGAAGAGTTTGCCACAGCGGCCGCGTGCGTGCAACCCGGGCGTGTCGCGCCCCGCCGGCTCACTGCGACCTCCCAGCCGAGCGGATGCCGCGCCCCCCGCGCCATGGTGGAATCGGAGGGGAACCGCCCGACAGGAGGACGCGATGAGCGAGCAGACGACCGAGCACGTGCACCAGGTGAGCGAGCGGATCGGACCGGGCAGCGTCTCGGTCGCCCGCGTCGCCCCGCGGCGATACGTGGGCCTCAACGAGAAGGGCGCGACCGTGCAGATCGGCGGTGCCGAGCTCGAGGGCGAGCACTTCACCCCGGGCGAGCTGCTGAAGCTCGCGCTGGCGGGCTGCGTGGGCCTCAGCGTCGACCGGGTGGCCTCCCGGCGCCTCGGCGACGACTTCGAGATGACGGTGTGGGCCCACGGCAGTTCCGACGCGGAGTCCAACCGCTACCAGCGCATCGCGGAGGAGGTCCTCGTCGACCTGTCCATGCTCGAGCCGGACGACCGCGCCAAGCTCGTGGGCATCATGGCCCGGGCGATCGAGAAGGGCTGCACGGTGGGCCGGAGCGTCGAGGGCGCCATCGACGTCGACACCGAGATCGACGGGACCCACTTCCCGGCGCACTGACCGCGGACACGACGAAGGGGGCCGGGCCGAAGCCCGACCCCCTTCTGAGGTCGCTGTCGCGGAGACCTTACTTGATGATCTTCGTGACGGTACCGGCGCCGACGGTCCGGCCACCCTCGCGGATGGCGAAGCCGAGGCCCTCCTCCATGGCGATCGGCTGGATGAGCTCGACCGTCATGTCGGTGGTGTCGCCGGGCATGACCATCTCGGTGCCCTCGGGCAGCGTGATGACGCCGGTGACGTCGGTGGTGCGGAAGTAGAACTGCGGACGGTAGTTCGCGTAGAACGGGTTGTGACGGCCGCCCTCGTCCTTCGAGAGGATGTACGCGGTGCCCTCGAAGTTGGTGTGCGGGGTCACCGAGCCGGGGGCCACGACGACCTGGCCGCGCTCCACGTCCTCACGCTTGGTACCACGGAGCAGGAGACCGCAGTTCTCGCCGGCCCAGGCCTCGTCGAGCTGCTTGTGGAACATCTCGATACCCGTGACCGTGGTCTTCTGCGTCGGGCGGATGCCGACGATCTCGACCTCGGAGTTGATCTTCAGCGTGCCGCGCTCGGCGCGACCCGTGACGACCGTGCCACGACCGGTGATGGTGAAGACGTCCTCGATGGGCATGAGGAACGGCTTGTCCTTGTCGCGCACCGGGTCCGGGATGGACTCGTCGACGGCCTCCATGAGGTCGAGGACCGACTGCACCCACTTCTCGTCGCCCTCGAGCGCCTTGAGGCCCGAGACGCGGACGACCGGAGCGTCGTCGCCGGGGAAGCCTTGGCTCGAGAGGAGCTCGCGGACCTCGAGCTCGACGAGCTCCAGGATCTCCTCGTCGTCGACCATGTCGGCCTTGTTCAGCGCGACGAGCAGGTACGGCACGCCGACCTGCTTGGCGAGCAGCACGTGCTCACGCGTCTGGGCCATGGGGCCGTCGGTCGCGGCGACCACCAGGATCGCGCCGTCCATCTGGGCGGCACCGGTGATCATGTTCTTGATGTAGTCGGCGTGACCCGGGGCGTCGACGTGCGCGTAGTGGCGCTTCGGCGTCTCGTACTCGACATGCGAGATGTTGATCGTGATGCCGCGCTGGCGCTCCTCGGGAGCCGAGTCGATCGACGCGAAGTCGCGCTGCACGTTGGTGGCCGACGGGTACTTGTCGGCGAGCACCTTCGAGATCGCCGCGGTGAGCGTCGTCTTGCCGTGGTCGACGTGACCGATCGTACCGATGTTGACGTGCGGCTTGGTCCGCTCGAACTTGGCCTTAGCCACTGTGGGTCCTCCTCAGGATCCGTGTAGCAGCACCGGGCGCCGGATTGCGACCGGAGTGCTACGGGGGGTTGTGTTGTTATGTTACGCGAACCTGTCGGCTCGTGCGTTCGGGCGCTACTCGCCCTTGTTCTTCTGGACGATCTCCTCGGCGACAGCCTTCGGGACCTCCGCGTAGCTCTCGAACTCCATCGAGTACACGGCGCGTCCCGAGGTCTTCGACCGCAGGTCGCCGATGTAGCCGAACATCTCCGAAAGCGGGACGTGCGCACGCACGACCTTCACGCCGGCGGCGTCCTCCATGGACTGGATCTGGCCGCGACGCGAGTTCAGGTCGCCGATGACGTCGCCCATGTACTCCTCCGGAGTACGGACCTCGACGGCCATCAGCGGCTCGAGCAGGACGGGGTTCGCCTTCCGAGCGGCCTCCTTGAAGCCCATCGAACCGGCGATCTTGAACGCCATCTCCGAGGAGTCGACGTCGTGGGCCGCACCGTCGACGAGCGTCGCCTTGACGCCCACCATCGGGTAGCCGGCGAGGATGCCGTACTGCATGGCGTCCTGGAAGCCGGCGTCGACCGACGGGATGTACTCGCGCGGGACGCGACCACCGGTGACGGCGTTCTCGAACTCGTAGGTCTTGTCGCCCTCGACCTCGAGCGGCTCCAGCTTGAACTGGATCTTCGCGAACTGGCCCGAGCCACCCGTCTGCTTCTTGTGGGTGTAGTCGTGACGCTCGACGGCGCGCTTGATGGTCTCGCGGTACGCGACCTGCGGCTTGCCGACGTTCGCCTCGACCTTGAACTCGCGCTTCATGCGGTCGACGAGGATGTCGAGGTGCAGCTCGCCCATGCCCTTGATGACGGTCTGGCCCGTCTCGGGGTTGAGCTCGGTGCGGAAGGTCGGGTCCTCCTCGGCGAGCTTCTGGATGGCCGTGCCGAGCTTCTCCTGGTCGGCCTTGGTCTTCGGCTCGATGGCGACCTCGATGACGGGCTCGGGGAAGGTCATCGACTCGAGGACGACCTGGTTGTCCGGGTCGCACAGCGTGTCGCCGGTCGTGGTGTCCTTGAGACCGATCACCGCGTAGATGTTGCCCGCGGTGAGCGAGTCGACCGGGTTCTCCTTGTTGGCGTGCATCTGGAAGATCTTGCCGATGCGCTCCTTCTTGCCCTTGGTCGAGTTGATGACCTGGGCACCGGAGTCGAGCCGGCCCGAGTAGACGCGCACGTAGGTGAGGCGACCGAAGAAGGGGTGCACCGCGACCTTGAACGCGAGGGCCGAGAACGGCTCGGTCGCGTCGGCGTGGCGCTCGATGACCTTCTCCTCGTCGCGCACGTCGTGGCCCTGGACGGGCGGCACGTCGAGCGGCGACGGGAGGTAGTCGATGACCGCGTCGAGCATGGGCTGCACGCCGCGGTTCTTGAAGGCCGAGCCGCAGAGGACCGGGTAGACCTCGGAGTTGATCGTGAGCTTGCGGATGGCGCCCTTGATCTCGTCCTCGGTGAGCTCCTCGCCGCCGAAGTACTTCTCGAGCAGCGCGTCGTCGGTCTCCGCGACGGTCTCGAGGAGCTGCTGGCGGTACTGCTCCGCCTTCTCCTTGAGCTCGGCCGGGATCTCCTGGATCTCGTACTTCGCGCCCATGGTCACGTCGCCCTTGGCGTCGCCGGGCCACACCAAGGCCCGCATGTAGACCAGGTCGATGACGCCGACGAAGTCGTTCTCGGCGCCGATCGGGAGCTGGAGCACGAGCGGCTTCGCGCCGAGGCGCGAGACGATCGTGTCCACGGTGAAGTAGAAGTCCGCGCCGAGCTTGTCCATCTTGTTGACGAAGCAGATGCGGGGCACGTTGTACTTGTCGGCCTGGCGCCAGACGGTCTCGGACTGGGGCTCCACGCCCTCCTTGCCGTCGAAGACGGCGACCGCGCCGTCGAGCACGCGCAGCGAACGCTCCACCTCGACGGTGAAGTCGACGTGGCCGGGCGTGTCGATGATGTTGATCTGGTTCTTGTTCCAGAAGCACGTGACCGCGGCCGACGTGATGGTGATGCCGCGCTCCTTCTCCTGCTCCATCCAGTCGGTCGTCGACGCGCCGTCGTGCGTCTCGCCGATCTTGTGGTTGACGCCCGTGTAGAACAGGATGCGCTCGGTGGTGGTGGTCTTGCCGGCATCGATGTGGGCCATGATGCCGATGTTGCGGACCTTGTTCAGGTCGGTGAGCACGTCAAGTGCCACGGGGTTCCTCCGGATGGTCAGGAAGGGAAGGGTGGGGGTGAGCGGATGCCGCGTGGGCGTCCGCGAGCGCACGGCCCGCGGCATCCGCTCGGCCGACTACCAGCGGTAGTGGGCGAAGGCGCGGTTCGACTCGGCCATCTTGTGGGTGTCCTCGCGGCGCTTGACCGCGGCACCCAGGCCGTTCGAGGCGTCGAGGATCTCGTTGGTGAGACGCTCGGTCATGGTCTTCTCCCGGCGGGCCTTGGCGTAGCTGGTGAGCCAGCGGAGCGCCAGGGTGTTCGCGCGGTGGGGCTTGACCTCGACGGGGACCTGGTAGGTCGAGCCGCCGACGCGGCGCGACCGGACCTCGAGGGTCGGGCGCACGTTGTCGAGGGCCTTCTTCAGGACCGCGACGGCGTCCTGGCCGGACTTGTTCGCGACGTTCTCGAGCGCCTCGTAGACGATGCGCTGGGCGAGGTCCTTCTTGCCGTCGACGAGGATCTTGTTGACGAGCTGGCTGACGACCGGCGAGCCGTAGACCGGGTCGGCGACGACGGGGCGCTTCGGAGCGGGTCCCTTGCGAGGCATTACTTCTTCTCCATCTTCGCGCCGTAGCGGCTGCGGGCCTGCTTGCGGTTCTTCACGGCCTGCGTGTCGAGCGCGCCGCGGATGATCTTGTAGCGCACACCGGGGAGGTCCTTCACACGACCGCCGCGCACGAGCACCATCGAGTGCTCCTGCAGGTTGTGGCCCTCACCGGGGATGTAGGCGGTGACCTCGGTGCCGTTCGAGAGCTTGACACGGGCGACCTTGCGGAGCGCCGAGTTCGGCTTCTTGGGGGTGGTGGTGTACACACGGGTGCACACGCCGCGCTGCTGGGGGTTGGCCTTCAGGGCGGGCGCCTTGGTCTTCGTGACCTTGGGCGAGCGACCCTTGCGGACCAACTGCTGAATGGTTGGCACTGCTTCTCCTTGATGGTGCTGCACGGTGACAGCGTTGATGGGTTTCACATCACGACCCACCGGCACCGCCGAGCGGCGCTGCCGTACGTGGTGGGTATGCCGTGGGGGCGTTCCGGCCTCGGCGGCCGGAGCCCTGGTGTGCGCCATGATGAGAACCCGCTTCGTGTCCGATCTCCGGCTGGCGGATCGCGGGCATGAACGAGCGCGCGGCAGAGCGCACACCCGATCAATGGTAATCGGGCGTCACGGTGCGGTCAAATGGCGACGGATGCCGCGGGCACGCCCTGAGCGAACGGGCACCGCCCGGCTCAGCCCGGCCAGCCGGGGGCGTCGAGCTCGCGGTCCAGGTCGGCGAGCAGCTCGGCGACCTGCGGCTCCACGAGCCGCTCGACGGCGTTGGCGATCCGCTGCCGGTGCTGGGCGAGTTCGATGCAGATGCGGCGTCCGAGTTGCTTGGCGAACTCGTCGGCGAGGCGGACCTCCTCGCGCAGGGCCTCCTTCTCCTCGGGGGTGAAGGGGCGCGGGGCCGGTTCGAAGGCCTCGGCCGCGGCATCCGCTTCGAGCCCCTGGAGGGTGAAGAGGAACGGCGAGCCGGGCGTCGGTTCGGGGTCGAGGTCGAGGCCGAGGAACTCCGGGTCGAGCCCCTCGCCCGCGCGGTAGGGCCGGCGCGCCTTGCGCTCCTCGGCGAGGCGGATCTCGCGATGGAGCATCGGCAGGTTGCGGGCCGTGTAGTCGTCGACCGCGCCGTCGATGATGCCCTTCATGCGCATGCTGAACGCGTGCTGCACCGGGTGGGGCACGTCGGTGTCGAGACCGGCGGCGGCGAGGATCGGCGATCCGAAGCAGCGCGTGCAGAGCCGCACGCGACCGCGGTGCGTGCCCGGCCTCCATCGCGGCAGCCACGCCAGCCAGCGGTCGACCTCGTGGCTCACGCGAGCCTCGACCGAACCCTCCACGCGGTTCACCCTACTGCGGCGGCCCGGCCGCGGCGCCGAACCCGCGAACGGATGTCACGCGGGACGCGCGCCTCACTCCTCGCCGTCGCGCTCCCACGGCCACTTCGGGCGCTCGACCCCGCCCTGCTGGGCACGCACGGTGACCGCGGCGAGGAGGGCGACGAGCGCCCCGGTGACGGGGATGATCGCCCCGAAGCCGACGGTCATGAACGACAGCGCGAACAGCAGCGAGGCGAGGATCGTGCCCGTGGCGGCCGCGTACGACACCGTCGCCCCGACGACGCCGGCCGCCCACGTCGCGAGCAGGGCGAGCCCGGCGAGCGACCAGGGACGGAGGCCGCGGCCGAGCCCCCGACCCAGCAGGATGAGCAGGGCGAGGACGGATGCCGCGACCGTGAGAGGTGCGACGAGCCGCCCCGCCTCGGGGTCGGGGACGGGCTCGGCGTCGGCGAGCAGGCTCACGAACCCGAACGCGGCGACGATGAGCGCGACGTGCAGGGCGGCCGCGAATCCCGCGACGGCCCAGGATGAGGTCGAGTTCGTCGCCATGTCCCGAGCCTACGCCCGGGTGCCCGGAGCGCCTCGGCCCGGCGCGACCCGCGCGGCGCGTCGGGCGAGGGAGGCGAGCGCGGCGATCGAGATCGCCGACATCCCCTGGAGCGCCACGATCGCCCCGACCGCCCTCCCGGTCTCGGGGTCGGTCAGCGCGACGGCGCCGGAGGCGATCGCGCCCAGCCCGGAGACGACCGCGAGGGCGGTGAGGCCCCGCGAGCGGAGCCGGTCGGCCCGCGGCGCGCGGGCTCGGCCGCGGCCGCCGGTCCCGGCGAGGACCGCCGCGGCGGCGACCGCCGAGAGCGTGGCCGCCCAGGCGGCCGGCACGGTGCCGACGAGGTCGAGGACGACGAGCGTCGCGAGGAGCAGCGGTGCCGCGGCGAGGATCCCGCCCGCGACGGCGCCGGGATCGGCGGCATCCGTGCGCGTCGGTGCCGTGGTGCTCGTCGCGCGGTCGGCTGGCGCCGGTCGGACTGCGGGAACGATCGACCCGGCGACGACGGCGGCCGCGGCCGATGCGCCGAGTGGGGCGGCGGCAGCGGCCGCGACCACCGCGGGCGCCAGCACGCCGCGTCGCTCGAGGATCGCGAGCGCCGCGTCCCGCTCGGCACGCAGCCCCGCGGCCTCCTCGGCGGCCAGCCGCTCGGCAGCGCTCGCAGCGCGGGCGAGCTCGTCCGCCGCGGACCGACGCGGCCGTCCGCCGGCAGCGGTCCGACGGGCGGCCTCGACCGCGGCATCCGCTCGCTCGGCCACCCGCGACCGGACCTCCGGGTGATCACGCAGCACGAGCGCGTCGAGTTCGCCGAGCACCCGGGCCGCGTCGCGTCCGCCGGGCGTCGCCGTCGCCCAGTCCGCCGGCTCAATCACCGGCGGCTCCGCGCGACGGCGCCCACGCGAAGGTGCTCGCGATCGCGTCCGCAAGGGCGACGAGCGCGTCGAGGTCGATGCCCTCGACCGGATCGCCCGGATCGCGGACGATCGCCGTGGACAGCAGGACGCCGACGCGCCGGCCCGTGCCGGGAACGGGGACCAGGTGGTTGACCTGCTCGGTGCCGACGCGCTCGAGCCCGGGCAGGGTCGCGAACGTGCGACGCCAGCGGACGATCGTGCGGTCGTCGCCGAGGAACTCCGCGCCGTGGCGTCGGAACAGCTCGGCGACCTGGCCGTCCAGCGGCCGCCCGTCCGGGCCCGTGATGCGGCAGGCGCTCATCGACATCGGCACCGCCGTCGACTCGCCGACCTCCGTAGGCAGGTACATCGCGATGCCGTCCTTCGCGCGCAGCTCGCGGAAGGCCGCCTTGGTCCCGGCCGTCAGCTGGAACTCCAGGTCCGGACGCCCGAGCGGACGGATGCGCTCGCGCATGCGCGCCAGCAGCTCGCGCTCCTCGTCGTCCGTCGGGAGGTGGCGCGTCCAGCCCGCCGGGAGGAGCAGTCGGAACGGCGGCAGCTCGGGGTGGCGCTCGACGGCCTCGGCGACGCCCGCCGGCAGGGTCACGAGAGCACCACCGAGTCGACGAGCCGCCACAGCTGCTCGGAGAGGGCGCCCACCACCGACGGGTCGGCGCTCCGCGCGCGCACGGCCACGGCGCAGGCATCGGGCGTGAAGACGTAGCCGAGTTCGGCGATGCGGGGCGCTGCGGCATCCGTCGTCGGCTCGCCCGCCTCGAACACGCGCGCGTACCCGACCCCCGGTCCGAGTCCCTGCGCACGCACGTCGACGGGCCGCACCGGCAGGTCGCCCCGGAGGCCGGCGAGCTCGGCGTGCGGATCCGCCGGCCGATCCTTCCGATCCTCGACCGCGATCTCGACGACGCCCGATGCGGGCAGACCGAACGGGCAGTACCAGAGGGCGATCCCGCCGTGACCCGCGAGGTCGGCGTGCTGGGCCAGGAGCAGCTCGCGGAGTCCGGCACGGCGCGACGGATCGCGCCACGGTTCCATGACCTCGTGCTCGGCGAGCAGGCCGTCCACCCAGGCGCCCGCGTCGTCCGCCCCGTCGGATGGGAACGCCGTCGGCACGGGCAGGAACCACTTCGCCTGGTAGTCCAGCCGGATCACCCTGCGGTCAGCCCCGCCCGTCATCGCGCCGCCAGCTCGCTGCTCCAGCGATCCACCGGGTCGGTCAGCGCGTCGAACGCCTGCCCGCCCAGCTCGTAGGCACCGTAGAGCGGCTTGCCGATCGAATCGACCACGTTGAGGGCGGCATCGACGCCGGAGCCGCCGTGCTGCACGCCGTCGAGGACGGTGCCGCGCAACGCGCCGTCGACGCGGTTGGTCACGGCGGCGCCGGAGCGCGCGTACGCCTCGGACAGGCCCTCGGCGATCGAGCCGCTCGTGCCGCCCGCGATCCGCGCCGCCCAGCCCGAGGGTCCCGTGTAGCGCAGCGCGGACATGTCATCGGCGAAGGCGCCCATGCGCTGCAGGATGCCGCGGCTCTGCGTGAGGTTGCCGGCGGAGTTGACGACCGGGCCGCGCATCACGTCGACGAACCCTCGCCACGCCCGGACCTCCCGGAGGGCCGTCAACCCGACCATGTCGGAGCCGAAGCCCGACAGGAACCGCCCGGCGCCCGACCAGCCGTCGGCCAGCTGGCCGAGCTTGGCGAGCCGGCCGAACGGGATGATGCCGATCACCGCCATGGCGATGTCGAACGCGCCGCCCCGGCCACGCGCGACCTTCCAGATCGTCGTCGCCAGCGCGGCGATGCCGACGATCGCACCGAGCAGGAGGAAGAGCGGCGCGCCCACGACGATGGCGAGGACGGCGAGCACCACCCCGGCGACCGCGAGCACCGTCGAGATCGCCTCGATGACCGGCAGGGCGTCGTCCCAGAACGAATCGCTGACACCGCGCTCGTTGGCGTCCTCCAAGCCGCTGAGGGCGGTCTCGTAGGCCGCGTCCCACGTGTCGTAGGGCGCGTCGTAGCGTGTCGCCTCGACGAGCCACGCGTCGTACGCGCGCTCGCGATCGGAACGCAGGCCCGCGACCGCCTCCTCCCCCGCGCTGAGCTGCTCGGGAGTGGCATCCGGCGCCGGCGGCCTGGCGGCGGCATCCGCGTGGGCATCGCGGGCGGCCGTGTACCGGGCCCAGAGCTCATCGCAGGTCTCGACCACGTCGTCGATCGTCGGCTGCACCTCGCCGAGCGTGCGCCCGTAGTGGCGGAGCACCCGACCGCTCGGCTCGTACCGCTCGCCGGCGCGGCCCAGGTCGACGTGCAGGTCGCCGACGTCGTCCTTGAGGTCCTCGATCGAGTAGCCCTTGCCCCGGGCCCCGTCGACGATGGAGCGCAGCAGCGCCGCCGACTCGCGCATCTCGGCGCCGAGCGTCTCCATCTCGGCCCCGCGCGCCTCGATCCCGGCGGCATCGCCCTGGATCCGCCGGATCTCCCGGCCCGCAGGCGACCGGTCCATCAGCGACCCCCCGACCCGGACGCCGACGCCTCGGCGTCGACGTCGAGCGACGCGCCCGCCTCGCGGTCCCAGTCGCGCCACGCGCGCCCGATCGCGTCGACGCGCTCCTGGAAGGCCAGGACGTCCTGCTTGAGCGTCTCGCGCTTGTCGTCCCACTCCGATTCGAATCGGTCGGCCGCGGTGCGCAGCCCCGATCGCCCGCACGGGGTGCCGATCGCGGACTCGAGCGCGCCCGAGCGCGCGCCGGCGCGGTCGAACTCGACCGCGATGCGCTTGAGCGACCCGTTGAGCTCGTTGAGCAGCTCGTAGGGGATCTCGACGCCGTCGGACACGGGACGTTCCTCTCAGTTCGGGTTGGGACGAACGGCAGCGGCCGCGACGACGGTCTCCCGTCGTCGCGGCCGCGCGGGATCAGCGACCCGCGAGCTGCTGGTCGAGGTCCTGGATCGCCTGCATCATGCCGCGCAGGGCCTCGCCCATCTCGCCGATGCCGTCGACGGCGTTCTTCAGGCCCGTGGTGAGCTCCTCGTAGCCCTGGCCGAACTTGCCGGACGCGTGCTGGGTCTTGAAGTCGTTGCCGAGCAGGGTGTCGACCGAGCTCTTCAGCTGGTCGAGCTGCCCCTGGATGTCATCGCGAGCGTCGGCGAGCTTGTTCGCCATCGCCTCCATCTCGCCGTACGAAGCGCCGAAATCTGCGGCCATCGTGAAACCTCTTCCATCGTTCGGGATGCGTGCCCGCGACTGCGGACGGTGATCACCACCATACGGATGCCGCTCCGCCGGAGCCATGGGGAGCACTCCCCACCCGGCGTGCCCGGCGGGCTCAGCCGGACAGCGGCAGCTGCACGAGCGTCGCCCGGCCGTTCTGGACGAAGAACCCGCGACCCTCCGGGAAGTCGCTGCGCTTGACCTTGGGGAACGGGGTCTTGAACACCGCATCCCCGTCGTAGGCGTCCGGGCGGAGCGCCACGCCGCGGCGTCCCGCCTTGAAGTCGCCGACGAAGCCGAACCCGCTCGACAGCGAGGCCACGTCGGCGTCGCCGACGAGGAAGTGCTCGCTGCGGTTCACGGCCTGGAACAGCTCCTTCAGCGGGCGCTCGGCCTCGGAATCGGCGAACTGCGTCACGTTCTCGACGGCGATCACGTACCGGCCGGGCACCGTCGGGTCGCCGATCACGTCGACGAGTTCGCGCGCGAGCGCCTTCACCTCGTCGGGGGTCACCGCGCTGCGCGTCCACTCGGCGTGGTCGGCCAGTTGCGGGCGTCGACCCGCGAGGTGGAACAGGCGCACGTCCGGGTCGTGCCGCCGGACCGCGTCGATCACGGCGCGCATCGCGGTCGTCTTCCCGCTCTGCGGCGGACCCGTGATCGCGAACGTGCCGACCGGTTCGAAGCCGATCGGGGCGAGCGTGTCGTCGGCGAGGCCGAGGGCCGGCTCCCCCGCCACCTCGGCGGGCAGCTCACCCGGTGCGAAGGCCGTCGGCAGCGCCCGCACCGGTTCGGCCTCGTGCGCACCCTGGGCGCGCAGCCGGGTCGCGAGCGACTCGAGCGCCTTCGTCTGCTCGGCGACGTTCGCCGTGCCGCCGAGCACCGCGAGCTGCGTCTCGAAGCCGTCGACGATGGCGCGTCCGGGAGCCGACCGGTCGTCGAGCACGTCCTTCGGCACGCCGAGGACCTGGTAGCCCGACTCGTCGGACAGCCGCAGCACGATGCGCTTGGTGACGTTGGCGCTCACCGCGGTCGGCACGGCGCCCGCGCGGTCCGCCGTCGCGACGACGTGCACGCCGAGCGGGCGGCCCTCGCCGAGCAGGCGCATCACGACGTTGTAGAAGGGCATGCGCACGGTCGTGGAGTCCCAGTCGGCCTTGAACTGCGCGAAGCCGTCGATGAGCAGCAGCACGCGGGGTTCGCGGATGCCGGTGAGCTCCCGGTACTCGGTGAGGCTCGCGGCGTTCACCTCGCTGAACGCCCGGCCGCGCCGGTCGAGGAGCGCATCCAGGGTGCGCAGCATCCGCTGGACCCGTTCGGCGTCGTCGCCCGGCACGACCGAGCCGACGTGCGGGAGCAGCTCGAGGGAGCGCAGCGCACCGGAGCCGAAGTCGAGCGCGTACACCTCGGCCGGTCCGAGATCGGGGCGCAGGCCGATCGAGACCGCGAGCGAGCGCAGCAGCGTGGACTTGCCGGAACCGCTCGTGCCGTACGCGAGCATGGCGCCGTCGCGGTCCGGCGTGAACGACATCGGGGCCTGCAGCTGGCGCTCCGGGACGTCGGCCAGGCCGAACACCACGTCGGCATCGCCGCGCTGCGGCAGGGATTCCAGCGCGACCGTCGTCGCCAGGTCGTCGAGCCAGGGACGACGCGGCGCGGGGATCGTCGCGGTGTTCGCGGCCCGGATGAACGTCTGCACCATCCGCTTCTGGTCGTTCGGACCGGGGTCGACCGGGTCGAGGTCGTCGTCCCGCTCTCCCGCGACCTCCCACACGGTGGTCGACCCGAAGCGCAGCTCGGCGACGCGGACGTCGGCCTCGGCGGGGGCGTCGCTCGTCCACCCGCCGGCGTAGGCCGACTGGAAGGGCACGAGCCGGCCCGGCCCGGTCTTCGCGATGCCCCGACCGGGAATGGCCGGGTCGAAGCCGGCGGCGACCGGGTCGCCGACGACGTCGCGCGAGTCCGACTCGTCGGCCATGCGCAGCGCGACCCGGAGGTTGGTGTTCGCCCGAAGGTTGTCCTTGATGACGCCCGCCGGCCGCTGCGTGGCCATGATCAGGTGGATGCCCAGCGAGCGGCCGCGCTGCGCGATGTCGACGACGCCGTCGACGAACTCGGGCACGTCGCCCGCGAGCGCTGCGAACTCGTCGATGACGATGACGAGCGCGGGCGGGGTCTCGGGATCCCGGCGCTTCTCGAGCTCGAGCAGGTCCTTCGCCTTCTTGCGGTTGAACAGGTGCTCGCGGTGATGCAGCTCGGCCCGGAGGCTCGTGAGCGCGCGACGCACGAGGTGCGGGCTGAGGTCGGTGACGAGGCCCACGCAGTGCGGCAGGTCGACGCAGTCCGCGAACGCCGAACCGCCCTTGTAGTCGACGAACAGGAACGTGACCCGGTCGGGGCTGTACTCGGCCGCCATGCCGAGCACCCACGCCTGGAGGAACTCGGACTTGCCCGCGCCGGTGGTGCCGCCGACGAGGGCGTGCGGACCCTGCGTCCGCAGGTCGAGCGTCATCGCATCGGGGCTGCCCTGGCCGACGAAGGCCTTCAACGTGCCGGCCCGCTTGAGCCTCGGCAGCTTCGCGCCCGATCGGTCGAGAATCGACGCGTTCTGCCGCCAGCGCTCGACGACGCTGTCGGCGTCGCGGGCCATCTCGTCGCCGATGAGCGAGAGCATCGAGACGCTCCTCGGCAGGTCGCTCGCGTCCTCCACGACCGTGCTCGCGTCGACCACGGGCGCGAGGCGCCGGGCGAACACCTCGGCGTACCGCATCGAGACGCCCTCGACCGCGACCTCGGCGTACTCGACGCCCGAGCGCACGACCCCCACGCGGGCCCGATCGAGGCCATCGGCGACGTCGATGAAGGTGCGGCAGGCTGCGGGGAGCGACGCGACCGTCGGGGCGACGAACAGCGTGTGGATGCCGACCTCCGCGCCGCGCTCGATGAGCTGGACGAGGCGCGGACGGTCGACGGGCGCGTCGGCCGAGACGATGAGCACGAGCGCCGAGTCGGGCCGCGGTTCGTCGCGGATGCCGCCGGGCGTGCCCACGCGCGCCCCGCGCGCCATCGACCCCTCGTCGTCGGCGAGCGGTCCGCGGCGCTGCGGCGCGGCGTCGAGGCGTTCGAGGATGAGCTCCTCGAGCGAGTTGAGCAGCGCGGCCCCGGCCGACGCGCTGTCGGCCAGCGCGGCGCCCGCGACGGGGTTGCGGTCGCTCGAGGCGTGCGGCAGCCACTTGAGCCAGTCGAGCTCCCGGCTCCAGCCGGGGTCGACGATGGCCGCGGCGACCACGTCGTTCGGCGCATGCAGGCCGAACAGCTGCACGGCGAGCCCGCGCAGCGCATCGGCGGCGAGGTTCGCCGGCCCGGCGACTCCGACGGCGCCCGCGCTCGGCAGCAGCTCGACGACCGGCACGTCGTCGATCTCGCGGTACCGCTCGCGCAGCACGTCCACCTGGCGCGCGTACCGGGCGATGCCGGGCTGCGACGTCTCCGACTCGCGCACGGAGTTGCGGCTCGGTGCCCGACCGACCCCGAGCCGGACCGCGAGGAAGTTCCAGTGCTCCGGGCGCCGGGTCCACAGCATGGGACCGAGGCGCATGGCCTGCTCGTACACCGTCGCGACCGGCGGCGCCTCGTCGTGGCGACGCTCGCGCTCGACGTGCCGCTCGCGCTCGAGGGTCTCCTCCAGCCGCTCCAGCTGCACCTCGAACGTCTCGATCTCCTGCTTGAGCTTCTTGCCGCTGCCCATCCGCTGGCCGAGGTAGTTGCCGACCAGCATCAGCGGCGACAGGAACACGATGAGCAGCGCCATCGGCCGCTCCGTCAGCGCGAAGATGGCCACGCCCATGAGCACGGGCGAGATGATCATCGGCCACGGGAACAGCCGCGGGTTCTCCTCGCTCGGCACGCGCGGCTCCGGGTGCGCGGTGCCCGGGTAGCGGGCCTCGACGCGGGGCGACCGGTTGAACATGAGCGCGCCGCCGCGTTCGAGCACGGGGTCGGCCGCGGCATCCGTGCCCGCGAGCATCGCGAACGACACCACCGTGTCGCCGATGGTTACGCGCACGCCCGGGAGCGCGCGCACGCGGGAGACCGGCCCGCCGTCGACGATGAGCCCGTTCGCCGAGTTCAGGTCGACCACCTCGACGCCCTGGTCGACCTCGATGCGCGCGTGGCGCTTGGAGACGAGCGGATCGGCGAGTACCACGTCGGCGTCGGCGGCGCGCCCGACCACGCTGTGGCCGGGCCGGAGCGGGAACTCCCGCCCGGCATCCGGTCCGGAGTGGACGTGCATGACCGCGACCGGCGTCGCCGCCGCGGCCGAGCGCGACGACGGCGAGACCACGGCCGCGTTGAAGCCCGACCCGATCGGCGCGTCGGCGGCGAGCGTGTCGGGATCGAGGACGACCGGCTCGCTCGAGGTCGGCGGCGCCACCGCCAGGGTCAGCGGTCCGCCGTGGCGCGGCAGGTGGGCCGACGCCGGGTCGGCATCGGCGATGGAGCGCGCCATGTCGCCGACCGTCGCGGTCGCGTCGGCGGTCACCACCACGTCGACCGCCGGCCCGCTCTGCCGGCGGAACCCGAGCTTGAGCCTCACGCGCGCACCTCCTCGACCCGGAACTCGACCCCGCCGAGTCGCACCGACGCGCCCGCGGGCAGCGGATGCGGCACGCCGGCCTCCAGCTCACGGCTGCGTCCGTCGGCCTCGACGATCGCCGTGCCGTTGCTCGACCACCGGTCCACGACGTGCACGCCGCGCTCGTCGACGACCACCGCGGCGTGGGTCTTCGACAGGCCCATGGTCGGGTCGGCCACCGGCAGCAGCAGCGCCCGCTCGGGGTCGCCGTCGGCGCGCGCGGGGTCGCGGCCGATCAGGGTGGTACCGGATGCCGCCACCCGGGCGCCGTCGCCGAAGACGAGGGTCGCCGAGGCGCGCGTCGCCGTCGGCGACGGGCCCGCCGCGGCGGGCGACGTCGTGGCGGGCGGGGGCGCGACCTCGGCCACGGGCGGCGGCGTCCACGCGCCGACGGTCGCCTCGGGCCGGGACGCCGGCGGCGCGGCGACCACGCCCGAACTCGAGCGGGCCGCGGGGATGAACGTGCGCTCGTCGACCCCGCGGTCGGACGCGAGCGACGGCAGGTCGGGACGCTCTGCGAACGGCGCCGACTCGACCTGCCGACGGGCGAACCGGAGCGCCTTGCCGTCGAACGGGTCGAGTCCGCGACGCACGTCGAGCACGAGGCAGCGCCCGACGCGGTCGAGCCAGCTCCGTCCCCGTCCCTCCGGATCCCACAGCCCGGAGGCGAAGCAGATCGCCGGGCCGACGATCGGCAGGACCACCTGCGACGCCCAGAGGACGAGGACCCGCAGCACGACGCGCCAGAATCCGGGCCGGGCGAAGGTCGCCACGTTCACGGATCGCAGCCCCAGCGAGGCCTTGCCGATCGTGATGCCGTGCCGACCGTGCAGGCCGAGCTGGGTGAGGCCGTACGCCGTGAGCAGCACCTGCCCGACGGCCGCGAGCACCAGCGGGCCGGCGAGGGTGCCGAGATCCGTGGCGGAACCCGCCATCACCACGGGGACGAGCTGCACGGCGGCGACGACGGCCGGGATCGACAGCAGCGCCCAGCCGGTCGCGTCGATGGCGAACGCAGCCGCCCGACGGCCGGTGGGCGCCGGTCGCAGGCCGAGTGCGGCGGCGTACGCGGGATCCGGGCGACCATCGGCGCCGACGCCGGGGATCGGCTCGTCGGCGTGCATGGTGATGCTCAACAGCGCTCCTCGGGTGTGCAGGGTCAGGGAGCCACCCAAGCAGGCTGGGCGTGCCA
Organism: Agromyces indicus; assembly: GCF_031432295.1. Taxonomy (NCBI): domain Bacteria; kingdom Bacillati; phylum Actinomycetota; class Actinomycetes; order Micrococcales; family Microbacteriaceae; genus Agromyces; species Agromyces indicus. The sequence continues at coordinate 241,251 of NZ_JAVKGS010000003.1, forward strand.
CGTCGATGGGGAGCACTCACCGTGTGCACCCGACATCCGAGCGTAGCGCGCCGGCCGTGACCGGCCGAAGGTCAGCGCGACGACGAGATGGGCTGCGGACCCGCTGCGAGCTGCCGCTCGTACTCCTCGCGCGCGAGGCGGTTGCGCTCGCCCACCGTGCGGCCGCGCGACGCGATCCACCCGCCGAACCAGATCGGCAGCTCGCGCGCGACGATCGCGGCGATGATCGCGTACGGGTCGAGCCAGCGGTCGGCGATGAAGTCGCCCGCCTCCTGCGGCGTGAACTGCCACGCTCCGACGGTCAGCAGCGACGCCCCGATGTAGGAGAAGTACACGACGACCGCGACGAGCAGGCCGAACACCGCCCAGGTCCACCACGCGGCCCGGTTCAGCGCCAGCGCGAGGAGCGCGAAGGCGATGAAGAAGAAGATCACCGGGATCCAGAAGACGGGCTGCACCAGGAACTGGCCGAGCACCCGGGCGGCGTCGTCCGGCGCGTACTGCGTCAGGAGGACGAGATAGGAGATGCCCGCGTAGAGGATCGCGAAGAGCACCGTGGCGATGAGCCCGACCAGGACACCGAACCCGCGGTTGCCCCGCGGCTTCGGCTCGGCCGGGGCCTGCACGTAGATGGCCTGCGGCGAGGGCGGCGCGGGCGCCGCCGGCGCCGTGCTCGACGCGGCGGTCGCGCCGGCGCCCGCGGCGCCGACCGTCTCGGGCACGCCGGTCTCGCGACGGACCTCCTCGGCGCGCACCGGTTCGGGGCTCGCGGCCTGGAGGTCGTCGCGCTGCATCGCGGTGGTGTCGGTCCGGTCGGCCGGATCCGGGCTCACCGCGACCGGCGGGTGCTCGGTGCGCGCCCGCTCCACCGCGGCGTCGAGCGCCGACCGGTCGTCGGCGCCCTGGTCGGCCCCGGTGAAGTCGGGCTCGAGCGGCGGGGTGCCGGCCGCGTCGCTCGGCGCGGCCTCGGCCGGCTCGAGCCGGTCGACGTGCTCGGCATCCGGCGCGGTGGGGTCGACCTCGGCCTGGGCCGAAGTCGCCTGCGCGTCCGCCTCGGCCGCCGTCGACGTCGACGCGTCGTCGCCGACCGCATCGCGGGTCGGCTCGGCCGGCGCGTCGGGCCGGCCGTCGCCGTCGAGGTCGCGGCGCTCGGGGTCGGATCCGGGAGTCGTGCTGCTCATCGTCCGCTCCTTCCGGGCAGCATCGCCTGCCCGTGGTGCGGCCACTCTAGCAACGGGCGCACGTCCGGCTGCGGAGCGCCGCGGCGCTTCGCGAGTCAGGGGAAGACGGCCTCGATGATGTCGTGCGTGTAGCCCGTGACCGCCGGTCCGGACCAGCGCGTGGCGATCCACACGCCGCCGCGGAAGAAGTGCGACTCCCCCGCCGGACCCGCGGCCTCCTCCCACTCGGCGACGCAGCGCGTGCCTTCGAGCTCGGGGAAGCAGTCGAGCCCGCCGGCCTCGAACGCGCCGAGCGCGGCACTCCGCTGGGCGTCGTCGACGGAGGCGATCGTCGTGACGAGGCCGGTACGGCCGTCCGCGGGCTCCGCCGGCAACCAGGCGCAGGTGAGCTGCGCGGCCTGCTCGAGCGTCGGCACGGCGCCCGGGTCGTCGGTGCCGAGGAGCACCGGCGCGTCGTCGCCGGTCGCCCACGCGGGGTTCAGCACGTAGTCGGGGGCGAACGCGTCGGTCCAGTCGCTCGAGTAGGCCGCGCCGCAGTCCGCGGGCACACCGCCGGCGGGAGCGGCCGCGGGGGCGCTGCCGCCGGGCGCCACGGGCACCGGCTCGCCGGCCGCGGCGGGCATCGGTCGCGGGGTGGGCTCGGGCGCGGCATCCGCTTCGGGCGCGGGCGCTCGCAGGACGCCGACGAGCGCGGCGGCGGCGAGGACGAGGGCGGCGACCGCGGCGATGAGCCAGGTCGTCGGACGGCGCAGGAGAATGGCGGGGTCGGGCATGGGGGAACACTCCGTGGTCGCGGATCGGGGGAATCGGCAGGGTCGACCGCCGGCGATCCTAGCGAGATGGTCTGGGAGTGCCGTTCAGGACGTGCCGGACGGCGCCGTCAACCGAAGATCGCCGCGACGATGTCGTGCGTGTATCCCTCCGGGCTCACGTTCGCCCACCGCGTCGCGATCCACACGCCCTCGCGGAGGAAGTGGGACTCGCCCCACTCGCCCGCGTCGGTGGTCTCCTCGATGACGCACCGCGTGCCCTCGAGCTCCTCGTAGCAGGTGAACCCGGCGCCGGGGAAGTACTCGGCCATGGAGTCCTGCTGCTCGGGCGTCAGGCCCGCGACGTTGGTGATGATGCCCACGTCGCCGCCGCCCGCCTCCTGCACCCAGGCGCACCGGAGCTCCGCCGTGCCCTCGAGCATCGTGATCGCACCGCGATCGTTCGACCCCCACAGCGGTTCGTCCTCCGACCAGGCGGGGTTCAGGACCAGGCCGCCGAGCTCGGGCGCCCAATCGCGCGTGTAGATCCCGGCGCAGTCGGTCGGGATCACCACGGCCGACGGCGTGCCCGGGTCGGAGGTCGCGGGCGGCTCGGAGGGCGGCGTGCTGGGCGCCTCGGACGTCGGAGTCGGCGCGCTGGTCGTGGGCGACGGCTCGGGCGAGCGACCGCCCGACATCCCGAGGACGACGACCACCACGACGGCGATCCCGAGGAGGACGGCGCCGACGATGAGCCAGAACACGGGTCGTCGCGTGAGCGGGGTGGTCGGTTCGTTCGGGGTCTCGGTCACGATCAACCTCTCGACGGGGATGCCCGGAGTCTACGACCGGGGCTGCCGACGGCGGGTCAGCCCACGCACGCGTCGCCGAAACGCCGAAGGGCCCCGGATCGCTCCGGGGCCCTTCGGGTGCGCGTGCGGCGGCGCGGACGCCGCCGCACTCGCGTCAGCTGTAGTTGCCGGGGGTGAAGTCGTCGCTCGAGAACGAGTCGAAGTCGACGAAGCTGAGGTCGCCCTCGGTGAACGCGGCGTCGTCGGAGAAGATGCGGTTCGGGTAGCGCTCCGCCTTCGCCTCCTCGGTCGCCTCGACGGTCACGTTCCGGTACTTGTTCAGACCGGTGCCCGCCGGGATCAGCTTTCCGATGATCACGTTCTCCTTGAGGCCCACCAGCGGGTCGGACTTGCCCTCCATGGCGGCCTGCGTGAGCACGCGGGTCGTCTCCTGGAAGGACGCGGCCGACAGCCACGACTCGGTCGCGAGCGAGGCCTTGGTGATACCCATGACCTCCTGGCGCGCCGACGCCGTCTTCCGGCCCTCGGTGAGCGCCGCGCGGTTGATCTCGTTGTACTTCGAGCGGTCCACGAGCTCACCGGGCAGCAGGTCGGTGTCGCCGTGGTCGACGACGGTGACCTTGCGCAGCATCTGGCGCACGATGACCTCGATGTGCTTGTCGTGGATCGGCACGCCCTGCGAGCGGTAGACGTCCTGCACGCCGTTCACCAGGTGCTTCTGCACCTCGCGAACGCCCTTGACCCGGAGGACCTCCTTCGGGTCGACGGTGCCGACGATCAGCTGCTGGCCGAGCTCGACGTGCTGGCCGTCCTCGACGAGCAGCGTCGAGCGCTTGAGCACGTTGTACGCGATCGGCTCGTCGCCGTTGTCGGGCGTGAGGATGACCTTGCGCTGCTTCTCGGTCTCGTCGATCGTGATGCGGCCGGCGGCCTCCGCGATCGGCGACGCACCCTTGGGGGTGCGGGCCTCGAACAGCTCCTGCACGCGGGGCAGACCCTGCGTGATGTCGTCGGCCGAGGCCGAACCACCGGTGTGGAAGGTACGCATCGTCAGCTGCGTGCCCGGCTCGCCGATCGACTGGGCGGCGATGATGCCGACCGCCTCGCCGATGTCCACGAGCTTGCCCGTCGCGAGCGACCGGCCGTAGCACTTCGCGCAGACGCCGACCGCCGACTCGCAGGTCAGCACCGAGCGGACCTTGATCGACTCGACGCCCGCCGCGACCAGCTTGTCGATGAGCACGTCGCCCACGTCGTCGCCGGCCTCGGCCACGACCTCGCCCTTGGCGTTCACCGCATCGGCGGCGAGGCTCCGCGCGAACACCGAGTTCTCGACGTTCGGGTCGCGGACCAGGGTGCCCGTGGAATCCGTCGCCGCGATCGGCATCTCGAGGCCCTTGCCGGTGCCGCAGTCGTCCTCGCGGATGATGACATCCTGCGAGACGTCGACCAGACGACGGGTCAGGTAGCCCGAGTCCGCCGTACGGAGCGCGGTGTCGGCGAGGCCCTTGCGGGCACCGTGCGTGGCGATGAAGTACTCCGCCACCGACAGCCCCTCGCGGTACGAGGAGATGATCGGGCGCGGGATGATCTCGCCCTTCGGGTTGTTCACCAGGCCTCGCATACCGGCGATGTTGCGCACCTGCAGCCAGTTACCACGCGCGCCCGACGTCACCATGCGGTTGATGGTGTTGTCCTGGTTCGACGCGAACTCCTCCTGCATGGCCTTGGCGACCTCGTCGGTGGCCTTCGTCCAGATCTGGATGAGCTCCTGGCGACGCTCGAGGTCGGTCGTGAGGCCCTTCTCGAACTGCGACTGGACCTTCGCGGCCTGCTTCTCGTACTTCGAGACGATCTCGCGCTTCTGCGGCAGCTCGACGACGTCGGACAGCGCGACGGTCACGCCCGAACGGGTCGCCCAGCGGAAGCCGGCGTCCTTGATCCGGTCGAGCGTCGCGGCCACCTCGGTCTTCGGGTAGCGCTCGGCGAGGTCGTTGACGATCGCCGAGATCTGGCCCTTGCCGGCCTGCGCGTTGAAGTACGGGTAGTCCTCCGGCAGCGCCTCGTTGAACAGGGCGCGACCGAGGGTCGTCTCGAGCAGGAACGGCTCGCCCGGCACGAAGCCCTCGGGGGCCTCGCCCTCGCGGAAGTGCAGACCCGCGAGGCGGATCTTCACCTTCGCGCCGAGGTCGAGCGCGAGCTCGCCCGGACGGTTCTGGTCGAACGCGAGGATCGCCTCGGCGATCGACGAGAACGCGCGGCCCTCGCCGGCGGCGCCCGGCTTCTCGGTCGTCAGGTGGTGCAGGCCGATGATCATGTCCTGCGAGGGCAGGGTCACCGGACGGCCGTCCGACGGCTTGAGGATGTTGTTCGACGCCAGCATCAGGATGCGGGCCTCGGCCTGCGCCTCGACCGACAGCGGCAGGTGCACGGCCATCTGGTCGCCGTCGAAGTCCGCGTTGAACGCGGCGCAGACGAGCGGGTGCAGCTGGATGGCCTTGCCCTCGACCAGCTGCGGCTCGAACGCCTGGATGCCGAGGCGGTGCAGCGTGGGCGCGCGGTTCAGCAGCACGGGGCGCTCGCGGATGATCTCCTCGAGCACGTCCCACACCTGCGGGCGCGAACGCTCCACCATGCGCTTGGCGGCCTTGATGTTCTGCGCGTGGCTCAGGTCGATGAGGCGCTTGATGACGAACGGCTTGAACAGCTCGAGCGCCATCTGCTTGGGCAGGCCGCACTGGTGCAGCTTGAGCTGCGGACCGACGACGATGACCGAACGACCCGAGTAGTCGACGCGCTTGCCGAGCAGGTTCTGGCGGAAGCGACCCTGCTTTCCCTTGAGCATGTCGCTCAGGGACTTCAGGGCGCGGTTGCCGGTGCCGGTGACGGGGCGACCGCGGCGGCCGTTGTCGAACAGCGCGTCGACGGCCTCCTGCAGCATCCGCTTCTCGTTGTTGACGATGATCTCGGGCGCACCGAGGTCGAGCAGGCGACGGAGGCGGTTGTTGCGGTTGATCACGCGGCGGTACAGGTCGTTGAGGTCGGAGGTCGCGAAGCGGCCACCGTCGAGCTGGACCATCGGACGGAGCTCCGGCGGGATCACGGGGACCACGTCGAGCACCATCGCGGCCGGCGAGTTGCCGGTCTGCAGGAACGAGTTCACGACCTTGAGCCGCTTGATCGCGCGGATCTTCTTCTGGCCCTTGCCCTCGGCGATCTGCAGGTGCAGGTCGTCGGCCTCGGCCTGCAGGTCGAAGGACTCGAGGCGCTTCTTGATCGCCTCGGCGCCCATGTACGCCTCGAAGTACATGCCGAAGCGGTCCTGCAGCTCCTGGAAGACGGAGTCCTCGGGCTTGAGGTCGCCGACCTTCAGCGTGCGGAAGTCCTCCCACACGCGCTCGAGGTGCGCGATCTGCTCGTCGGCGGACTTGCGGACACCGGCCATCTCCTTGTCGGCGGCGGCCTCGGCCCGCTTGCGCTGGTCGGCCTTGGCGCCCTCGGCCTCCAGGGCCGCGAGCTCCTCCTCCTTGCGCTTCATGAGGTCGGCGATGCGCGCGTCGCGGGCGTCGCCGATGGTCTTGATCTCGAGCCGGAGCTCGTTCTCGAGGCCCGGCATGTCGGCGTGACGACCCTCGTCGTCGACGTCGATGACCATGTACGCGGCGAAGTAGATGACCTTCTCGAGGTCCTTCGGCGCCATGTCGAGCAGGTAGCCGAGACGGCTGGGCACGCCCTTGAAGTACCAGATGTGCGTGACCGGCGCGGCGAGCTCGATGTGGCCCATGCGCTCACGGCGGACCGAGGACTTGGTGACCTCGACACCGCATCGCTCGCACACGATGCCCTTGAAGCGCACGCGCTTGTACTTGCCGCACGCGCACTCCCAGTCGCGGCTGGGTCCGAAGATCTGCTCGCCGAAGAGGCCGTCCTTCTCGGGCTTCAGCGTGCGGTAGTTGATCGTCTCGGGCTTCTTGACCTCGCCGAAGGACCACTTGCGGATGTCCTCGGCGGTGGCCAGGCCGATACGGAGCTCGTCAAACGTGGTTGCGTCGAGCAATTTCTCTCCTAGATTCCTGAAGTCTTCTCGTACCTGGCGGATCAGATCTCGTCGATGTTCGACGACTCGAAGCGCGCGGAGATGTTGATGCCGAGCTCCTCCGCGGCGCGGAACGCCTCGTCGTCGGTGTCTCGGAGGCTCACCGCGGTGCCGTCGGCCGAGAGGACCTCGACGTTCAGGCAGAGCGACTGCATCTCCTTCATGAGCACCTTGAAGGACTCGGGGATGCCGGGCTCCTGGATGTTCTCGCCCTTGACGATGGCCTCGTACACCTTGACGCGGCCGAGGATGTCGTCGGACTTGATCGTGAGGAGCTCCTGCAGGGCGTAGGCGGCGCCGTAGGCCTCGAGGGCCCACACCTCCATCTCGCCGAATCGCTGACCGCCGAACTGCGCCTTACCACCGAGCGGCTGCTGGGTGATCATCGAGTACGGGCCCGTCGAACGCGCGTGAATCTTGTCGTCGACGAGGTGGTGCAGCTTCAGGATGTACATGTAGCCGACCGAGACCGGGTACGGGAAGGGCTCGCCCGAGCGGCCGTCGAACAGCTGCGTCTTGCCGCTGGAGTCGATCAGGCGCTCGCCGTCGCGGTTGGGGAGCGTCGAGTCGAGCAGACCGGCGATCTCCTCCTCCAGCGCACCGTCGAACACGGGCGTGGCGACCTTCGTGCCGGGCTCGGCCTCGCGGGCGACCTCGGGCAGGCGCTTGGCCCACTCGGGGTTGCCGTCGACCTTCCAGCCCTGCTTGGCGACCCAGCCGAGGTGGGTCTCGAGCACCTGGCCGAAGTTCATTCGACCGGGGATGCCGAGCGGGTTCAGGATGACGTCGACCGGCGTGCCGTCGGCGAGGAACGGCATGTCCTCGACCGGCAGGATCTTCGAGATGACGCCCTTGTTGCCGTGGCGGCCGGCGAGCTTGTCGCCCTCGGTGATCTTGCGCTTCTGGGCGATGTAGACGACCACGCGCTGGTTGACGCCCGAGCCGAGCTCGTCGTCGCCGTCCTGCGCGTCGAACACCTTGACGCCGATGATCGTGCCCTGCTCGCCGTGGGGGACCTTGAGCGACGTGTCGCGGACCTCGCGGCTCTTCTCGTTGAAGATCGCGCGGAGCAGGCGCTCCTCGGCCGAGAGCTCGGTCTCGCCCTTCGGCGTGACCTTGCCGACGAGGATGTCGCCGGGCCGGACCTCGGCGCCGATGCGGATGATGCCGCGCTCGTCGAGGTCGGCGAGCAGGTCGGGGCTCACGTTGGGGAGGTCGCGGGTGATCTCCTCCTTGCCGAGCTTGGTGTCGCGGGCGTCGACCTCGTACTCCTCGATGTGGATCGAGGAGAGGACGTCGTCCTTCACCAGGTTCTGGCTGAGGATGATCGCGTCCTCGAAGTTGTGGCCCTCCCACGGCATGAACGCCACGAGGAGGTTCTTGCCGAGCGCGAGCTCGCCGTTGTCGGTCGCGGGACCGTCGGCGATGACCTCGCCGGCCTCCACGCGGTCGCCGGCCGAGACCACGACGCGGTTGTTGTACGACGTGCCCTGGTTGGAGCGGTCGAACTTGCGCAGGTAGTAGGTCTGCGTGCCGCCCTCGTCGAGCTGCAGCGTGACGGCGTCGGCCGAGACCTCGGCGACCACACCGGCCTTGTCGGCAGTGATGACGTCACCGGCGTCGATCGCGGCGTAGCCCTCCATGCCCGTGCCGACGAACGGCGAGTCGCTGCGAAGCAGCGGCACGGCCTGGCGCTGCATGTTCGCACCCATGAGGGCGCGGTTCGCGTCGTCGTGCTCGAGGAACGGGATGAGCGAGGTCGCGACCGAGACCATCTGGCGCGGCGAGACGTCCATGTAGCCGATCTCGTCGGCCGGGAACAGGTCGACCTCGCCGCCCTTCTTGCGGGCGAGGACTCGCTCCTCCTGGAAGTGGCCGTCGGCCTTCAGCGGCGCGTTGGCCTGGGCGACGATGTAGTCGTCCTCCTCCATCGCGGTGAGGTAGTCGATCCGGTCGGTGACCTTGCCGTTCTCGACCCGGCGGTACGGCGTCTCGATGAAGCCGAACGAGTTGATGCGCGCGAACGACGCGAGCGAGCCGATGAGGCCGATGTTCGGGCCTTCCGGGGTCTCGATCGGGCACATGCGGCCGTAGTGCGAGGGGTGCACGTCGCGGACCTCGACGCCCGCGCGGTCGCGCGAGAGGCCGCCGGGGCCGAGCGCCGAGAGGCGGCGCTTGTGCGTGAGGCCGGCCAGCGGGTTGTTCTGGTCCATGAACTGCGACAGCTGCGAGGTGCCGAAGAACTCCTTGATCGCGGCGACGACGGGTCGCACGTTGATCAGGGTCTGCGGGGTGATCGCCTCGATGTCCTGCGTGGTCATGCGCTCGCGGACGACGCGCTCCATGCGCGAGAGGCCGGTGCGGACCTGGTTCTGGATCAGCTCGCCCACCGCGCGGATGCGACGGTTGCCGAAGTTGTCGATGTCGTCGACGTCGAGGCGGATCTCGACGTCCTTGCCACCGCGGCGACCGGGCAGGGTCGGACGGTCCTCGTGCAGGGCGACGAGGTACTTGATCGTGGCGACGATGTCCTGGACGGTGAGGACGGAGTCGGTCAGCGGGGCCTCGAGGCCGAGCTTGTTGTTGATCTTGTACCGGCCGACCTTGGCGAGGTCGTAGCGCTTCGGGTTGAAGTAGAAGTTGTCGAGGAGCGCACGCGCGGCCTCGGCGGCGACCTGCTCGCCCGGACGCAGCTTGCGGTAGATGTCCTTGAGCGCCTCCTCCTTCGTGAGGATGTTGTCCTTCTCGAGGGTGAGGGCGATGGACTCGTAGCCGGCGAACTCCTCGAGGATCTCCTCGGAGGTCAGGCCGAGGGCCTTCAGGAACACCGTGACCGACTGCTTGCGCTTGCGGTCGATGCGCACGCCGACCTGGTCGCGCTTGTCGACCTCGAACTCGAGCCAGGCGCCGCGGCTCGGGATGACGCGCGCCGAGTAGATGTCCTTGTCGGACGTCTTGTCGGGCGTGCGCTCGAAGTAGACGCCGGGCGAGCGGACGAGCTGCGACACGACGACGCGCTCGGTGCCGTTGATGACGAAGGTGCCCTTCGGGGTCATGAGCGGGAAGTCGCCCATGAAGACCGTCTGGGTCTTGATCTCACCGGTGAGGTGGTTCATGAACTCCGCGTTGACGTACAGCGGAGCGGAGTAGGTCTTGCCCTTCTCCTTGCACTCGTCGATCGTGTACTTCGGCGGCTCGAGCTCGGGGTTCGTGAACGAGAGCTGCATGGTCTCGCCGAGGTCCTCGATGGGCGAGATCTCCTCGAAGATCTCCTCGAGACCGGTGGTCTCGGGCAGGTCCTGACGACCCTGCTCGACCGCCGCCTCGACGCGCGCCTTCCACGCGTCGTTGCCGACGAGCCAGTCGAAGCTCTCGGTCTGCAGGGCGAGCAGGTCGGGTACGGTGAGGGTGTCGGTGACCTTCGCGAACGAGAGGCGGCTTGCACCGCGTCCGTTCTTGGGGGTGGGCGTGGATGCGTTGCGCGCAGCAGCCAAGGAAATGACCTCCATGGCCCCCTCGGGGGCCGGTTCACTGTCGGTGGTGGTTGGAGTTGACCCCTCAGACGAAGTGCGGATGCCGGGACACCCGACACGCAGAAGCCGACCGCAATATGAAGGCATAGTGGGTCTGGGAGCGCAAAGGTCAAGCATAGAACGCGAGACGCGCCATGTCCAGTCGATTCTTGACCTCTCCGCGAATCTCGGGTATAACCCAGCTTTCCCGGCCACGTCGGCATGGGGATCGCTCCCCATCGACCCCGCGCCCGGCGCCGTCGTAGCGTGGCGATGACCCTACGGAGGCAGCCATGACCGACGTCCTCATCACGTACGACCGGCTCGCGGAGCTCGACGCGAAACTGCAGGCCATCACGACCGAGCTCCGCGAGGCATCCGCTCGCGCCGACGTGCTCGAGGCCGCGATCGGCGACCCGTTCGGCCGCGACGAGCTGCGCGAGGCCGTCGAGGACTTCGAGGACCGCTGGAACAACCGGCGGCAGAACCTCGCCGAGGACGTCGCCGGCGTGCAGGAACACGTGCACGGGGTCCTCGAGGGCTTCCGCGCGTGGGACGCCGAGACCGCCACCGGCCTCACGGCCGACTGAGACGCGGGGACCCGGAATGCACCCGTACACCCCCAAGGGTCGCGCCATCCGTCACCTGGAGGGCGACCCCGCGACCATCCGGCGCCGCGGGACCGAGATCGAACAGCTCGGGACCGACATGATCGAGAGCGCCGCGACCCTCCAGGCCATCGCCGACGGGGCGTCCGGCCAGCAGGGACTCGCCGTCGACCGGCTCGCGGAGGTCGTCGGCGACGTGCACCGCGAGCTGCGCCTCGCCGGCGAGCTGTACCGCCCCACGGGGCCGGTCGTCCGCGCGTACGGCGAGGCCCTCGCCGAGCTCCAGCCGCGACTGGACGCGCACGCCGAGGAGTGCGACGAGCTGTGGGAGGCGTACCTGCGCGCCCCCGGCTTCCGCGAGGGCGAGCGTCCTCCCTTCGCGGCCGCCGAGGCCGACAGCCCGGAGGCGGCCGACCAGGCCGGGCTCGACCGGGCCAAGCAGGCGGCGTACGACGCGTGGGCCGACGAGGCGACCGCCTTCGACGACGACTACGACACGTGGGAGGCGGCCTTCGAACGGGCCGCCGCGAACGTCGGCGACGTGCTCGACGGCCGCATCGAGGACGGCTTCTGGGACCGCGTCGACGGCTTCGTCGCCGGCACGCTCGAGGTGCTGAAGTGGGTCGGCCTCGCGCTCGCGATCGCCTCGATCGTCATCGCCGGGCCGCTGATCGGCGCCCTGTCGGCGATCGTCGCGATCACCGTGCTCGCCCTCACCATCTACCGGAAGGCCCGAGGCGACACCGGCTGGAAGGAGGTGATCCTCGCGGCCATCGGGGTCATCCCGTTCGGCAGCCTCGGCAAGATCGGGACGCCGAAGTTCGCCGACGACGTGTTCGGCGGCCTGCTGACCGGCGCCGGCCGGAGCGCCATCCGCACCGAGGTGTCGACGATCCTCGGTTCGGGCAGCGCCGCGTTCCGGTTCTCCGGTTCCGGCGTCGAGGCGATCCGCAACGGCTTCTCGCACTTCGCGCGCAACCACGGAACCGACGGGCGCCTCGTCGACTCGCTCGCCCGGTTCTTCACGGGCAAGGCCGCGGGCTCCCTCGGCTCGGCCCGCCCCGCCGACATCCTCATCGGCACCTGGTGGACGCACCTCGGCCGCGTGAACACCGGCCTCTCGTGGGGCACCGGCGAAGGCCTGTACAGCCGCCTCTACGACGGCGTCGTGGGCGCGGATCGGTAGGCTCGCGTGGTGACTGAGAGCCTGCGCGCCGCACTCGGCGCCGATCGCGATCCCGAGTTCGCGATGCTGCTCCCCGAGGGGTGGGCCCGGCTCGACGCGAGCGACGAGTCGCGCGACCTGCTGCTCGCCCGGCTGCGCGAACGCCTCATGGCCGCGCATCGCCCCGACCTGTGGGCGGCGGCGCGCGCGTCCGTCGAGCGGGCGTTCGCGGGGTTGCGACGCAGCGGCGGCGTCGCCGTGATGATGCAGCTCGAGCGCGAGGGCGACGCCCCGTTCGTGCCGGCGTCGGTCACGGCCGCGATCGAGACCGGTCCCGACGGGGCCACCCTCGACGACCTGGTCGCCGGGCTCATCGCGCGCGGCGCGACGCCGCTCGGCGAGGACCGCCGGTTCATCCGCCTCGAGACGCGCGAGGTGCGCACCGAGGAGGCCGTCCGCATCGGCGTGACGACGGTGCGGTACCTCACGCCCGTGCCCGGGTCGCGGCGCCGGCGGGCACTCCTCCTCACCGCGGTGCTGCCGCATGAGCCCGACACGCCCGAGGACGACCCGCTCCTCGCGGCGACGCGGTTCGCGATCGACGCCCACGTCGCCACGCTGCGCTGGCTGCCGCCCGGCTCGTCCACGTCCGACACGGCGGGCGCGGGGCGTACATGACCGCGACGGATGCCGCCGGCCGCCACGACGAGCTGCTCCTCGACGCCCCTGCCCCCTGGGCCCTCCCGCTCCCCCGGGATCTCGTCGGCGACGAGCGTGCGGCGTGGCTGGCGCGCGCCGCGGACGACGCCGCCGCCTCCGCCGCGCACTGGCCCGCCGAGGCGGTCGAGCTGCTGCCCGCGATCCTCGAGCACGCCCTGGACTCGCGCGGCGACGAGGGACTCGTCCTCTTCCTCCTCTCGCCGACCGCTCCCGCGTGCGCGACGCTGCGCATCGCGGTGCTGCCGTCGCCCGGTCGTGCGGCCGTCGCGCGCGACCTCCGGGCCGCGCCGCGAACCGCGCTCGTGACGCGCATCGAGGGCGCCGGGCTCGGCGACGGGGCGGAGTGGGTGCACGGCGCGCCGATGCCGGGCGGCGCGGGCGAACAGCTCGCGGGGCTGCAGTGGTGCTTCGCCGGCGACGACGAGCTCGTGCTGGCCACGCTCGACCCGGTGCCGCCGCCCGTGCTGGCGCACGTGGTCGACCTCGCGCGCGAGCTCGTGTCCGGGCTCCGCCGCGTGCGCGACGACGGCGACTGGCTGGCACCCGCGCTGCCCGAGGGGGTCGGCTTCCGCACCGGAGAGGCGTGGCCCGACGCGGCCGCCCGGGCGGCATCCGTCGTCGACGCCGCGGCGCCCGGCAGGGCCGGCCGGTGAGGCGCGCCCCGCGACAGGTCCCCACCGCGGCCGAGTGGGCGCGCGCCCTCCCGCGCGGGGCTCGCGTGCCGTGGGCGGAGCTCGAGGCGCACGTGCTGCGCGAGCACCCGGCCGTGCTCCGCCTGATGGGGCCTGCGGCATCCGGCGTGCGCGCTTCGCGACCCGGGTTCCGCGCGGTGCTCGGCGTCGGCATCGTCCTCGGCGGGCTCGTCCTGCTCGCGATCGTCTGGGCGCCGATCTGGGGGCTCGCGACGCTGTCGGGCGACGCGTTCGGCGTGCGCGACGTCGACGGCGCCGTTGCCGTCCCCGTCGCTGGCGTCTCGCTCCTCGTCGCGGCGGTGCTCCAGCTCGGGCTCCTGGTCCGCGCCCTGCGCGGGCGACCGGATGCCGCGGGCATCGGGGGCGGCACCGCCGTGCTCGCCGTGCTCATCGGGATCGGCACCGCGCTCGTGGGCGTTCGCCAGGACGTCCCCGCCTGGCCCGCGTGGGTCGGCCTCGCGGCGGCCGTCGCCGCGCTGGGCCTGGTGAACGTCGTCCTGGCCCGTGTGCTCCCCCACCGGACCGCGCAGCCGCGGACGCGTGACGCCGCATCCCCCGGCGACCGTCTCGCCCGCGACCGCGCCCTCGGCGAGGCGATCGCGGCGCTCCCCGAGGCGGAGCGCACGCGACTCCTCGACGACCGTCGGCGTGCGATCGAGTGGTTGCGCCTGCAGGGCACGGTGAGCCCCGACGAGGCCGCCCGCGCGATGCGCGCCCCGCTCGGCCGACTCGGGGCCTCGACCTGACCGGCGGGCCGTGCCACGATGCAGGCGTGGCATCCCGCATCGAGTTCGAACGCGACGTGTTCTCGCCGACCGGGCTGACCCTGCTCGTCGACGGGGCCGCGCAGTCGCACGTCGACGCGGCCGACCCGACGCGCCTCTTCTTCGAGTACGTGCGACGCATCGGCCACGTCGTCGACGCGATCGCCGACCCGGGGGCGCCCATCGCGGTGCTCCACCTCGGCGGCGGCGCGATGAGCCTCGCCCGGTACGTCGAGGCCACGCGACCCGACTCGACGCAGGTCGTCGTCGAGGCCGACCCGCGCGTCGTCGAGCTCGTCGCCGAGCGGATGCCGCTGCCCGGGCAGGCGCGCATCGACGTGGTCGTCGCCGACGCCCGCGACGCCGTCGCACGGCTCGCCGCCGACGGCGCCCGCTTCGACCTCGTCATCGTCGACCTCTACACGAGGCTGGACGCGCCCGCCTTCGTCGACGGTCCGGAGTTCCTCGGGGCGTGCCTCGAGCGGCTCGCGCCCGGCGGCGTGCTCGTCGTGAACGTCGCCGACGCCGCGGGCGGAACGCGCCTGGCCGCGCAGGCGCGGGCCGTCGCCCGGGCCGACCCCGCCGCCGCGCTGCTCGTCGCGGGCGATCCGGCGGTGCTGTCCGGCGCCGAGGAGGGCAATGCGGTGCTCGTCGCGGGCCCGTCCATGCCCGAGCGGGTCCGGGAGCGGCTCCGAGACGCCGGTCCGTTCCCGGCCGAACTGCTCGAGGGGGCGCGCCTCGACGTCGTGCTGTGGGGCGCGTGCTGAGCGAGCGGCGGTAGCGTGGCATCCGTGCCGGAACTGGAACGACGCCTCGCCGTGAGCGGCCACGTCGCGCGCCTCGAGGAGTCGCGCACGCGCCCCGGCGCGTGGACGCTCTACGTCGACGGCACCCCGCAGTCGCACGTCGATCTCGAGGATCCCGAGTGGCTCGGGTTCGAGTACGTGCGGCGGATCGGCCACGCGATCGACCTCGTGCGCCCGGCGGGCGAGCCCATCACGGCCGTGCACCTGGGCGGCGGGGCGTTCACCCTGCCGCGGTACGTCATCGCGACGCGCCCCGGTTCGCGCCAGCAGGTCATCGAGCTCGAGTCCGACCTCGTCGACCTCGTGCGCGAGCGGTTGCCGCTGCCGCGCGGGGCGCAGCTGCGCGTGCGGCACGGCGATGCGCGCGAGGTGCTCGCGAAGCTGCCCGCCGGACTCACCGGCACGGTCGACGTCGTCGTGGTCGACATCTTCTCGGGCGCGCGGACGCCCGCGCACGTGACGAGCGCCGAGTTCCACGGGCTCATCGCCCCGCGGCTCGCCCCGGGCGGCATCGTGGTGGTGAACGTCGCCGACGGCGCCGGGCTCGCGTTCGCCCGGTCGCAGGCGGCGACCCTGGCCCACGTCCACGAGCACGTCGCGATCGCCGCCGACACCGGCATGCTGAAGGGCCGGCGCTTCGGCAACGTCGTCATGTACGCCTCGGCCGACCCGCTGCCGTTCGACGCGTTGCCCCGTCGCCTCGCGAGCGACCCGGCCCCCGCGAAGCTCGTCGAGGGCGAGGAGCTCACGCGCTTCATCGCGGGCGCGCCGGTGGTGACGGATGCCACGGCGATCCCGTCCCCGCCGCCGTCGCGCTCGGTCTTCGTCTCGAAGCGGTAGAGCGGGGCGGCCCCCAGCGGCCGCCCCGCCCGGGCGGACGAGGGGGCTCGAGTCCCCTCGTCCGCCGCAGCGGCCCGGTCGATCGACGTCCCCCGATCCGACCCCGGGCCGCGGTCTCAGCGCACGGTGCGCACGGCGCTCGGTGCCGACTCGTTCCACACCCGGTCGAGCGCGGTGACCGCGTACGAGTAGGTCCGCCCCGGCTCGGCCGCGGCATCCGTCCACGTCTGGCGCACCCCGTCGACCGCGCGCAGGGTGGCGACGAGCGCGGTCGCGTCCTCGACGTCGACCGGGCCGTCGCCCTCCACGCGGTACACCGCGAAGGAGGTCGCGCGCACGGCGCCCGGGGCGGCGTCGTTCCACGAGAGCCGCACGCCCCCGTCGGTGCGCGAGACGTTCGCGAGCACGGGCGGTCGCACGGCCGTCGCGGGCAGCCACTCCATGGCGGGCACGATCGCGGGGTGCGCGTAGTGCCGTTCGCGGACGAGGCTCATCGAGCCCTTGGGGTCGGCCGGGATGTGGTTGGCCGAGAAGTACACGTTGCCGTGCACGGGCGTGCCGGCCGCGTCGATCTCGCGGTCGAAGTCGAGGTGGTTCGCGAGCTCGGCGGGGTCGGTGAAGACGCCCGAGGTGACCTTGTAGAGCGCCTCGCCGATGTACAGGTGCGTGCCGGACTCCGCCGCGAGGTCGGCCCACCAGGGCACGAGCTTCAGGTAGTCGGCGACGGCGAGCCCGAACTGCCAGTAGATCTGCGGGTTGATGTAGTCGAGCCAGCCCTCGAGCACCCATCGGCGGGTGTCGGCGTACTGGTTGTCGTACGACTGCGAGCCCGCGGTCTCCGAGCCCGCCGGGTCGGTGGCGCGATTGCGCCAGATGCCGAAGGGGCTGATCCCGAACTTCACCCAGGGCTTGGCCTGCTTGATGCGCTCGGAGATCGTCCGCACGAACGTGTCGACGTTGTGGCGGCGCCAGTCGGCGATGTCGGCGAAGCCGGCGCCGTGGGTGGCGAAGGTCGCGGCATCCGGGATCGTCTGCCCGGCCACGGGGTACGGGTAGAAGTAGTCGTCGAAGTGCACGCCGTCGAGGTCGTAGTGCTCGACCGAGTGCAGGATGGCGCGCTGGATGTGCTCCTGCGCCTCCGGCAGGCCCGGGTCGAAGTAGAGCTTGCCGCCGTAGGCCCAGACCCATTCGGGGTGCTGCCGGGCCGGGTGCTCGGGGACGAGCTTCGCCGGGTCGGCCTGCATCGAGACGCGGTACGGGTTGTACCAGGCGTGGAACTCGAGGTTGCGCGCGTGCGCCTCGTCGATCATGAAGGCGAGCGGGTCGTAGCCGGGGTCCTGTCCCTGGACGCCGGTGAGGTACTGCGACCACGGCTCGAGCGGGCTCGGCCAGAAGGCGTCGGCGGTCGGTCGCACCTGCACGAAGACCGCGTTGAGCCGGAACTGCTCGGCGACGTCGAGCCAGCGCAGGAACTCGGCGCGCTGCTGGTCGGCGGAGAGGCCGGTGCGCGAGGGCCAGTCGATGTTCACGACCGACGAGATCCACATCGCGCGGAGCTCGCGCTTGCGCGGCGCGAAGGCGGCGCCCTCGGCGGCGTGCGCGGTCGAGCTCGGCGCGGCCATGGTGCCGATGGTGACGGTGAAGGCCGAGGCGGCCGCGCCCGCGACGGCGAGCGTGAGGAAGCCGCGCCGGTCGACGCCGACGGCGGGCTTGGCGGGTTCGGGAGTGCGGAAGGGCGTCATCGATCCTCCGGGTAGGGACGGAAATTACTTCCAGTCACTATGCCCGAGTTGACGAACAATTTCCAGACTCATCTCGCGTGACGGAACCGCACCTCCTGGCCCGGCCGCACCTGGGCGAGCCGATCGAGCGAGGCGGCCTCCACGATCGCGACCACCGGGTACCCGCCCGTGACCGGGCGGTCGGCGAGCAGCACCGTCGGCACACCCGCCCCCGTCACCTGGATGCCGCCGGCGACCGTCGGCTCGCTCGGCAACTCGTCGACGACGGCGCGCGCGAGCGGGGGCCCCTCCAGCCGGGCTCCGATCCGGTCGGCCGACGCCGACAGCCGCCACGGGGATTCGTAGAGCGCGGCGAGCGCGGCATCCGTCACCCAGTCGGCCCGCGGCCCGGGCAGCAGGCCCAGGGTCACGGGGCCCGCCGGCGGCGGGTAGGCGGCGTCCTCGTCGAGCAGGGGCACGGATGCCGCGGGCTCGGCGCCCACGCGCAGCACGCGCCCGGCGCGCACGGGCTCGGGCCCCAGCCCGGCCAGCGTGTCGCGGCTCCGGGAGCCGAGCACGGGCGGCTCGTCGATGCCGCCCCGCACGGCGAGCAGGTACCGGAGGCCCCGCTCGGCGGTTCCCAGCTCGAGCACCTCCCCCGCGCGGACGCGATGCGCGCGGTACGGCCACGCCGGCCGGCCGCCCACGTTCATCGGCCCCCACGCGCCCGCCACCGCGACCCACGCGTCGGCGTCGGGCACCGCGCGGAACCCGCCGAGCACCACCTCGAGCCCCGCCGCGTCGTCCGGGTTGCCGACGAGCCGGTTCGCGAGCGCGAGCGCGCCGCGATCGAGGGCCCCCGACCCGGCCACGCCGAGGTGCGCCAGCCCGGGCCGGCCCAGGTCCTGGACGAGCACCGACCCCGCCGCCTCGACGCGGAGCGCGGTCACGGTCCGACCGCCCGGAAGCGCACGGTGCGGCCGGGTGCGAGGAGCGCCGGCGGGTCGGCGCGCGGGTCCCACAGCGTGGCATCCGTTCGCCCCACCAGGCGCCAGCCGCCCGGGCTCTCGCGGGGGTAGGCGCCCGAGAAGCCCGCGGCGAGCCCCACCGCGCCCGCCGGAACGCGCGTGCGGGCCACGTCGAGGCGCGGCACGTCGAAGGGCCAGTCGTCGGCCATGAGGTACGCGAAGCCCGGCGCGAAGCCGATGAACGCGACCCGCCACTCGGTCGCCACGTGCCGACCCACGAGCGCCTCGGGCGAGAGTCCGAGGAGGTCGGCGGTGTCGGCGAGGTCGTCGCCGCGGTAGTCCACCTCGACCACCACGGCCGGTCCGTCCGAGCCGGCGGCCGCCGCGGCCCGCGCGTCGTCGGGCGACTCGGCGACGCGGCGCACCCAGTTCGCCGCGGTCTCGACGGGCAGGCTCGCGGGATCGACGACGACGAGCAGGGTGCGCGCCGCCGGCACGAGTTCCACGACCCCCTCGGGAGCCGATGCGGCGAGCGCCTCGCGCAGCGCGATCACGTCGGCCGCCGACGGCACCTCGACGAGCAGCGCCCCCGGTCCGGAGGGCAGGAGGCGTACCCGGCCGGTCATGCGAACGGACGCAGCTCGTGACCCGCGGCGTCGAGCGCGGCCCGGACGGCGCGCGCCAGGCCGACCGCCCCGGGGGTGTCGCCGTGCAGGCACAGCGAGTCCGGCTCGAGTTCGACCCGGCTCCCGTCATGGGCCGCGACCCCGCCCGTCTCGACGAGCTCGAGCGCGCGGTCGACGGCGGCGGACGGATCGTGCACGAGCGCACCGGGATGCGTGCGCGGCACGAGTCGGCCGTCGGCGAGGTAGCCGCGGTCGATGAACGCCTCGCGGGCGTAGCGGATGCCGGTCTCCCCCGCCGCGCGCTCGAGTCCGCCCGCGGGCGGCCCCAGCACCACGATCGCCGGATCGAAGGCGGCGAGCGCCTCGAGGACCGCGACGGCGGCGGCCCGGTCGGCGTCGAGCCGGTGGTAGAGCGCGCCGTGCGCCTTGACGTACCGCACCGCGGTGCCGGCGGTGCGCGCGACCGCCGCGAGCGCCCCGAGCTGGTAGACGACCTCGGCGGCCGCCTCCTCGGGGGTCACCGCGAGCTCGCGCCGCCCGAACCCGGCGCGGTCGCGGTAGCCGGGGTGGGCTCCGAGGGCGACGCCGTGCTCGACGGCGAGGCGGGCGCTCCGCGCCATCGTCAGCGGGTCGCCCGCGTGGAATCCGCAGGCGACGTTGGCGCTCGTGACGAGGGCGAACATCGCGTCGTCGTCGCCCATGCGCCACGCGCCGTACCCCTCGCCGAGGTCGGCGTTCAGGTCGATGGCCCGCTCCATGCTCCCATTCTGCCGTCGCGTCGCGCAGACTGGACCGGGGAGGCGGCATGCGCGCACGGGTTCTCGCGGCGGCGACGTCGGTCGTGCTGCTCGCGGGGTGCGCGCCGGGCCCCGGGTCGGGGCCGGTGGTCAATTCGCCCTCGGCGACCTCGGTCCCCTCGCCCACCGAACCGGCGCCCACCAGCCCGGCGGCGGTGGCCCCGACGGGCGCGCCCGAGGTGATCGCGGAGGGGCTCCAGGCGCCGTGGTCGGTGGTGCGCCTGCCCGCCGGCGGCGTGCTCGTCAGCGAGCGCGACTCGGGCCGCATCGTCGAGGTGCTCGAGGACGGCACGCTCCGCGAGGCGGGCGTGGTCGAGGGCGTCGCGGCCGGCGGCGAGGGCGGCCTGCTCGGCCTCGCGCACCGGCCGGGCGACGCCGACGACGCCGCATCGCTGTACGCCTACTTCACGTCCGATTCCGACAACCGGGTGGTGCGGATGCCACTCACCGGCGTCACCGGCGAACTCGGCCTCGGCCGGGCCGAGCCGGTGCTCACGGGCATCCCCCGGGCAGGCAACCACAACGGCGGCCGGCTCGCGTTCGGCCCCGACGGCCTGCTGTACGTCACGACGGGCGACGCGGGCGACCGGGACTCCTCGCAGGACCTCGAGTCGCTCGGCGGCAAGATCCTCCGCATGACGCCCGAGGGCGAGCCGGCGCCCGACAACCCGTTCGACTCGCTCGTCTGGTCGTTCGGTCACCGCAACGTCCAGGGCATCGCCTGGGATGCCGCCGGCGGCATGTGGGCGGCGGAGTTCGGCCAGAACGCATGGGACGAGCTGAACCGGATCGTGCCGGGCGGCAACTACGGCTGGCCGGAGGTCGAGGGCCGCGCCGACGACACCCGGTTCACCGACCCGGCCGTCCAATGGCCGACGAGCGAGGCCAGTCCCAGCGGTATCGCGGTCGTGGGCGACACGGTCGTGGTCGCCGCGCTCCGGGGCGAACGGCTCTGGTGGGCCTCCCCCGCGATCACGTCGCCGACCGATGTCGTCGACACGTACGCCGGCGAGTACGGACGGTTCCGCGACGTCATCGCCGGACCCGACGGCGAGCTCTGGGCCCTCACCAACAACACCGACGGACGGGGCTCGCCGCGCGAGGGCGACGACCGGCTGCTGCGCATCCGGGTGTCCGAGGCGGACTGACCGCGCCCGCACGCGGGGCCGGGCGAAATCGGTGGCGATCGCGGAGGTCGGCGCTATTGTCGTTCGCATGGCGGATCTCCGACGCGTTCGGGTCTGGGCAGAGGCGCTCATCGCCCTGCACCTCGACCCGTCCGTGTGGTCGTTCGAGTTCGACAATGCGAAGAAGCGCGCCGGGCTGTGCAACTACTCCGAGAAGCGCATCTCGGTCTCCCGCTACCTGGCCGCCCGGTACGACGACGACGAGATCCACCAGATCCTGCTCCACGAGGTCGCCCACGCGATCGCCGGGCCGCGCGCCGGGCACGGTCCGAAGTGGGCGCGCACCGCCGCCTCGCTCGGCTACGTCGGGCGCCGCACCCACGACGGCGCGGTCGCCGACGAGCTCGCCCCGTGGGTCGGCCACTGCCCGTCCGGCCACGAGCACTACCGCTA
Organism: Agromyces indicus; assembly: GCF_031432295.1. Classification (NCBI taxonomy): domain Bacteria; kingdom Bacillati; phylum Actinomycetota; class Actinomycetes; order Micrococcales; family Microbacteriaceae; genus Agromyces; species Agromyces indicus. Next base: position 262,888 of record NZ_JAVKGS010000003.1, read on the forward strand.
CCGGGCTCCGTCCCGGCCGCTCAGCTGCGGGCTGTGCCGACGCGGCTTCGACCGCGCCAACCTCATCGTGTGGCGTCGGCGCGAGATCACGGGTGCGATGCGGCGTGCGGCGGCGAGCGCCGCCGCCGAGTAGCCCGGGGCGCGGAGCGGATCGTCGGCCGACGCATGCGCGGCGCGGCATCCGTCTGGGGATCGCGAGGAAACGAGCCCGCGCGAACGGGTAGGTTGGTGCGGTGCCCGTCTCGACCGTCTCGATCCCAGTCGGCCAGTGGTTCACCGACGACAGCGGCCGGTGGTGGTTCGACTCCGGCTCGTTCGCCCTCGACTTCGCCTACACCGGCAGCCTGCCCGTCGCCGTCGCGCCCGAGCGCCTCCACGCGCCCGACGACCTCAGCGCATGGATGCGCGAGCGGTTCCCGATGGCCGTGGGCACCGCGCGGTCGCGCGACCTGTTCGACGCGGTCGCGCTGCGCGACGCGATCGCCCGCCTCGCCCTCGCGGCCGGGCGCGGCGAGCAGCTCCGCTCGGCCGACGTCGACGTCGTGAACCTCTACGCGGCCACGCCCGACATCCCGCCCACGCTCGACGGCGGCTCGCGCCAGGCCGGTCGCTCCGTGCAGACGGTCGCCCAGGCGCTCTCGACGATCGCGCGCGACGCGGTCGACTGCTTCGGCGCGGCGAACGACGGCCGGGTCCGCGTGTGCGCGGGCGACTGCGGCATCGTCTACCTCGACACCTCGCGGGCGGCGAGTCGCCGCTGGTGCTCCATGCAGCGGTGCGGCAACCGCGCGAAGGTGCGCGCGCACCGTGCCCGCAAGTCGGGCAAGGTGCAGCTGACCGCGGCCTAGGCCGGCGCGCCCTCGCGGGCCACGCGCACGCTCGCCGACGCATCGCGAGCGGCCTCCCGTCGCAGCGACCCCGGTTCGACGCCCTCCTCGATCGCGCGGCGTCCCTCGGCCGACGCGGTCGCGAGGTGCGCCACCGCCCGGCGCAGCCCGGCGTACGCGGCGGAGGCAACAGCCGCCTCGGGCGACGTGTCGTCGATGCCGAGCTCGATGAGGGCGTCGATGACGGCGCCGGCGGCGAGCACGTCGTCGGCGGCGAACCCGCCGTCGGCTCGGCCCGCCGCGACGATCGCGAGGTACGCCCGGCGTCCAAGGCGCTCCTGCTCGGCGAGGACCCACGCGGCGGCGGCGGCCGCATCGCGGAGGTTCGCGGCGAGCACCGCGGCGCGGTCGGGGGCCGCGTCGAGCACGGCCCGCGGCACGATCGGCGCGTCGCCAGGCGAGTCGGCTGCGGCGTCCGTCGTCTGGTCGACCCAGACGACCACGTGCACGCCGTCGGCGATGCGGTGCACGGCGTCGGGGCCCTGGTCGAACCGCACCTGGTACTTCGCCTGCGCTGCGGGCGCGGCCGGGGTCGTCTCGCTCACCGCGACAGGCTACGCGACGGCGGCGCTCGTAGGGTGGGTGCATGACCTCGCATGTCGACGCCCGACCCGTCACGATCATCACCGGCGGCGGCCGCGGCATCGGCGCCGCGATCGCCGAGCGCCTGGCCGCCGAGGGCCACGACCTCGTCCTCACCTACCGCGAGCGCCGTGACGACGCCGAGCGGGTGGCCGACGGATGCCGCGCCGCGGGCGCGCGCGTCGAGGTGCTGCCGCTCGACCAGGCCGACCTCGACGCGTGCGCCGAGCTCGTGCCCGAGGCCGTCCGCCGATTCGGCCGGGTCACCGGGCTGGTCAACAACGCCGGGATCACCGGTCGCATCGGGCCGTTCCTCGACGGGTCGATCGAGGAGGCCGAGCTGGTGCTGCGCATCAACGTGCTCGCGCCGATGGCGCTGTGCCGGTCGGCGATCGCGCACATGTCGACCGAGCGCGGGGGCGCGGGCGGGTCGATCGTGAACGTCTCGTCGGGCGCGGCCACGCACGGCGCACCCGACACCTACATCCCCTACGCGGCGAGCAAGGCCGCCCTGAACACGATGACGCTCGGCCTCGGCAAGGAGTTCGCCCGCTCGGGCGTGCGCGTGAACACCGTCTCGCCGGGGACGACGCGCACCGAGATCCACGCGGCGGCCGGCCGGCCGAACGCACCCGACGAGCGCGCGGGCGGCATCCCGATGGGCCGCCCGGGCGAGCCGCCCGAGATCGCGGGCGCCGTCGCCTACCTGCTGTCGGATGACGCGTCGTACGTCACCGCGACCGACATCCGCATCTCCGGCGGGAAGTAGCCGCTCGCGACGGATGCCGCGGCGGCACCTCAGCGGTGCAGGGCGGCGTAGTGCGCGAGCGCCTCGGCGTCGCTCGCTCGGGCGGCCGCACGCCGGGCGGCGTCGAGCGCCTCGACCGGATCGGCCTCGCGCCGGGCGATCCCGAGCTGGCGCTCGGCCTCCGCGAGGCGCGTGCGGGCATCGGCGCCGGCGAAGGCACGGGCACGCTCCATGGCGGCGCGGGCGACCGCGATCTGGCTCTCCGCGATGGCGATCGCGCCCGGCAGCGCCCCGCGCGCGCCCTCGAGCCGGTCCTCGGCGCGTCGGACCGCGGCGCGGGCGACCTCGAGCCGGTCCCGTGCGGCGCGCAGCCGGTCGCGCTCGGCGAACGGGTCGCCGGCGCGGGCGTCCCGCCCGACGAGGAGCGGCGAGGCGTCGCCGATCGCGACGCCGAGGGCGGAGGCCGCATCCGCATCGGTGGCCGCGTCGCGCTCGTGGCGCGCCGCCGCGAGCTCGGCGTCCAGCGCGGACGCCTCGGCGTCCCCCGCCTCGGCGGCCGCCGCGAGGTCGGGCTCGACGCGCTCGACGGCGGCCAGCTCGGCTCCGGCGCGCTCGAGCGCGTGCCCGGCACGCGCGAGCGCCGGTGCGACGGGACGCCCCGGTTCGGTGAGATGGGTCTCCACCTCGGCGAGCGCGGCGCCGGCCCCCGCGAGCCACCGCTCGGCCCGCCCGGCGGCCCCCTCCGCCGCGGCGAGCGCGGCGGCATCGAATCGGGAACGGAGCCGCTCGAGCAGCTGGACTGCCGCGTCGTGGCGTTCCCGGACCCGTGCCTCACGCTCGCGCAGGGCGGGGAGGTCCTGGGCGGCACCGCGCTCGGCGGCCCGACGCTCGGCGAGCCCCTGCTGGGCGTCGCCGAGGGCGCGGTGGATCGAGTCGCACAGCGAGGCGATGCGGCTGCTCCAGGACCGTCGCTCGGCCGCCGTGTGCTCCTCGGCGTCGTCGAGGCGCTGCTGCAGCAGGAACGCCTCCCGCAGCCACCCGCGTGCCCGGGCGACCGCCTCGGCGAGGTCCCGCGCGACGTCCGGGCCGAACTCCGCCTCGGCGAAGCGCACCTCCTGGTCGGCGTCGCGCACCGCCTCGTCGGCGCGCACGAGCCGCGCCTTGGCGCTCGTCTCCAGCTCGTGTGCAGCCCGCCGGTCGACCGACTCCCGGCGCACGCCGACCCGCCTGAGGCCCACGACCGTGCCCACCAGCACGAGTGCGGCCGCGCCGATCCCGACGAGCGAGGGGACCACCCACTCGAGTCCGCCCATGCGGCGAGTCTAGGCACTTCGGCGCCGAACGGCTCGGGTGCGAACCGGGAGCCCGCCGAGCGCCCGCCGGGAATCCGGCGCGGAGCCTTGGCCGCGGCATCCGCCCGCCCCTAGCCTCGTCGCATGCGCGTGCTGTTGAAGCTCACCCTCGACTGCGATGCGGATGCCGCGTGGCGCGCGATCCGCAGCCCCGCCGTGCTCCGCGAGGTCGTCGCCCCCTGGCTCGACTTCGAGTCGCTGGAGGGCACCGGCTTCCCCGCGACCTGGCCGGAGGGACCGCACCGGTTGCGTGCCCTCGCGTTCGGCATCGCGCCGACGGGCGAGGAGATCATCGACGTCTCGTACCCGGGCGGGCTGCCGCCGGGCGTGAAGATGCTGCGCGACGGCGGCGGCGCCGTCTCCGGCCCGCTCGCGGCGTTCCGGCACTGGGACCACCGGATGGCGATCTCGCCGCTGCCCGACGGGCGGACGCTGTACCGCGACCAGCTCCGCGCGAGCGCCGGGGCGCTGGAGCCCCTGCTCTGGTACCCGACCTGGGCGTTCTGGCAGTACCGCGGGATGCGCTTGAAGCAGTTGGCGTCGACGTGGGCGTACGACCCGCCGGGCACGGCTGACGCCGACCGCGCGGCATCCGCCGCCGGAGCCGGGAGCGCGGCATGACCGCGACGCTCGGCGCCCTCCAGCTCGCGGACTGGCGTCGGCGCGTCTTCGGCCTCTACGCGGGGGTGCGGCACCTCAACTCCCACGACCCCGCGCAGGGACACGAGCTCTGGCGCTCGGGCCGCGACGACCTCTTCGCGGGTCACCCGCAGTCGCCCCTGCTGCCCGACGACCGGGCTCGGTTCACCGGCCTCACCGTGCCGCGGTACGACCCCGACTGGCGCTTCGAGCTCGAGGTGCGCCGGCCCGACGAGCCCGTCCGGATGGTCGTCGACAGCTCGACCGACGGGTCCATCCCCTTCTCGCTCGTCGGCACGGTCCGCATCCCGTACCTCGGCACGCTCGACGTCTGGCGGATCACGGCCTACGGGGGCGGGCTCTTCCTCCCGGTGAAGGACGGCCTCGCCGGCCAGCCGGGCGGCACCTACGGCGGCGGACGCTACCTGCTCGACACAGTGAAGGGCGCCGACCTCGGCTCGGGCGCCGACGACGACAGCCTCGTCGTCGACTTCAACTTCGCCTACAACCCCTCGTGCGCGTACGACCCGTCATGGTCGTGCCCGCTCGCTCCGCCCGGCAACACCGTCCGCGACGAGATCCCGGTCGGCGAGCGGATGCCGCGCTGAGGGCGCGCACAGGGTCGGCCCCGCGGCATCCGCTATGGTTGACGTCGGCGTGCGCGACGAACGCGCCGCCTGCGTCGTAGACACGCTCCCGGGCCGAGAGCCCGATGACTTCATACGGCGAACGGATTCGCCGACCGGCGTCTTCGCCATTCCCCACCGCCGGGCCCATCCGCCGCGTTCCGCGGCGCGCCCGGCCGTGCCATCCCGAACGGACCACCTTTGACGGACCTCACCTTCGGCGCGCTCGGCGTGCCCGCACCCCTCGTCGCGGCGCTCGCCGCCGACGGCAAGACCACCCCCTTCCCGATCCAGGCCGACACCCTGCCCGACACGCTCGCCGGGCGCGACGTGCTCGGCCGCGGCAAGACCGGCTCGGGCAAGACCATCGCCTTCGCGCTGCCCATGGTGGCGCGCCTCGGCACGTCGCTCGCCGGCGGCAAGCGCCGACCCGGCCGCCCCCTCGGCCTCGTGCTCGCCCCCACCCGCGAGCTGGCCACGCAGATCACCCAGACGTTCGAGCCGCTCGCGGCCGCCTACGGCCTGAAGGTCACCACGATCTTCGGCGGCATCAACCAGACCCGTCAGGTCAGCGCGCTGAAGGCGGGCGTCGACATCGTCGTGGCCACGCCCGGCCGCCTCGAGGACCTCATGAAGCAGGGCTTCCTGAGCCTCGACGCGATCGAGATCACCGTGCTCGACGAGGCCGACCACATGGCCGACCTCGGCTTCCTCCCGGTCGTCACGCGCATCCTCGACAAGACCCCCCGCGGCGGGCAGCGCCTGCTGTTCTCGGCGACGCTCGACAACGGCGTCGACAAGCTCGTGAAGCGCTACCTGCAGAACGAGGTGCTCCACTCGGTCGACGAGGCGAACTCCCCCGTCGCCGCGATGACCCACCACGTCTTCGAGATCGACGACGTCGACGCGAAGAACGAGCTCGTGAAGACGCTCGCCTCGGGCACCGGTCGCCGCATCCTGTTCATGCGCACGAAGCACCACGCGAAGAAGCTCGCGAAGAAGCTGACCGAGCAGGGCATCCCCGCCGTCGACCTGCACGGCAACCTGTCGCAGCCGCAGCGCGACCGCAACCTCGCCGCGTTCGGCGACGGCTCGGTCAAGGTGCTCGTGGCGACGGATGTCGCGGCGCGCGGCGTGCACGTCGACAAGGTCGAGCTCGTCATCCACGTCGACCCGCCCATGGAGCACAAGGCGTACCTGCACCGCTCGGGCCGCACCGCGCGTGCCGGCAGCGAGGGCGACGTGGTGACCATCTGCCTGCCCGGCCAGAAGCAGGACCTCAAGACCCTGCTGCGCAAGGCCGACATCCGCGTCACGCCGCAGCAGGTGACCGCCGACTCGCCCGCCGTCGCGAAGCTCGTGGGCGACGTCGCGCCGTACGTGAAGCCCGCGCCGCGCGAGGCCCGCCAGCCGCAGGGCGGCGGGCGCTCGCAGGGCGCCAACGCCCAGCGCAAGCGCGCCGCGCGTGCCGGCGAGCCCCAGCCCGCCGGCCAGGGTCGCCGCAGCCGCGGCCGCGGTCGCGGCGGCCAGTCCGACGTGGCGCCCGCCGCGCCGCGTCGCGACCGGTCGGGCCGGCCCGCCGAGGCGAAGGCGCACGCACCGGGGCAGTCGGGCGGCCAGGGCCGCGCCGCGCAGTCGTCGAGCGCCCCGCGCGCGGCATCCGCTCGCCACGGCCAGAAGGCGCCGCTGCGCGTCGGCAGCCTCGTCTCGCCCTCGCGCTCCACGCGCACGAACCGTCGCGCCCAGGGCTGAGCCCCGAGCGATCCCGCACGGCCCCGCACCTCTCGGTGCGGGGCCGTTCGGCGCCTCGGCCGGCTCAGACGACGAAGTCCGGCCGCAGGTTCCAGGCGGTCGACGCCTCGAGTCGGGCGAGCAGCGCGAGCGCCGTGAGGCGCGCGTGGTCGTCGCTGACCGTACTGTAGACGTCGATCGCGAGCGGCGGCGGCTCCCCGACGCGCGGCAGCTCGACCTCGGCCCACGCGCCCTCGGCGAGCGGCACCCGCGCCTGCAGGGTTCCGGCGCCCTCGACGCGCGAGTCGGCGGCGAGCGCGATCACCGCGAGCGCGTCGATGCGCGTCGCCGGGCTGCGCAGCACGATGGTCGCGCAGTACTCCACGGGCGGGTCGGTGCGGCGACCGGGCAGCGGCGGCGGGCTCATGATGGCCGCAGATTACGCCCGTGGGCTGAGCGGATGCCGCGTCGCGGCTGCGGCTCCGAGCGCCCGCCGGTCGGCTCCGCCCGAGCGCCGCCGCCGATTTCGCCGGTGACGGGAGGCCGGGTTAGCCTGAGGCGCATGAGCACCGAGGTCGCTGCCGAAGTCGTCATCCGCCCCGTCCGAGACACCGACGTCGAGGCGTTGGGCCGCGTGCACGCGCAGTGCTGGCACGAGGACTACGACACCCTGGTCGACGCCGCCACCCTCGCGAACCTCTCCCCGCGCCGCATGGCCGAGCTGTGGAACCACTGGATGAACCAGGGCGAGGAGTTCATCCACGTCGCCGCGCTCGTCGACAGCGAGATCGTCGGATTCGCCGGTGCCGGCCCCGCGCGCGACGCCGACGCGCCGCGCGAACGCGAGCTGTTCTTCATCCACCTGCTCGATGCGCACCACGGCAAGGGCATCGGGCAGAAGCTGTTCGACGCGGCCGTGGGCGACGACGCCGTCTACCTGTGGGTGCCGTCGGCGAACGAGCACGCGGTCGCGTTCTACGAGCGCAACGGCTTCACGGCCGACGGCGCCTCGCACGACGAGCCGTTCCTCGGCGAGACGATCCACGAGATCCGGATGGTGCGCTAGGCCGACGGCCCGGCCCGGCGCGTCCCGCGGGGCCGACTACGGCAGCGCGCCCACCGACGCGAGCGCCCGCCGGAGGAGCACGCCGCGGCCACCCTCCATCTCGGCGCCGAGCGCCTCGCTCGCAGCCTCCTCGGGCGTGACCCAGGTCACCTCGAGCGCGTCCTGTCGCGGCTCGCAGGTGCCGGTGACCGGCACGACGTACGCGAGCGAGACCGCGTGCTGGCGCTCGTCGGTGAACGGCGACAGCCCGGGCAGCGGGAAGTACTCGGCGACCGCCGCGGGAACCGGGCTCGCGGGCAGGAGCGGGAACGCCATGGGCCCGAGGTCCTTCTCGAGGTGGCGGAACAGCGCATCGCGGATGGTCTCGCCGTACATGACCCGTCCCGACACGAGCGTGCGGGTCATCTCGCCGACGGCGTTGGCGCGCAGCAGCACGCCGACCTCGATCACCTGGCCCACGCCGTCGACGCGCACGGGCACGGCCTCGACGTAGAGCAGCGGGAGGCGACCGCGCACCTCGGCGAGCTCGATGTCGCTCAGCCAGCCCGGGTTGGCGGGCGGCTGCACGACCGGCTCATCGCCGGGGTTCCAGTCCGGGTCGGGTGTGCGCACGGCCATGCCTCGATTCTGCCCCACGAGCGCCCGGCTCGCGTGGAGGCCGCGGAGGCGCCGCGGGGGACGCGACACGCCGCGGCGCCGGCGGGGCCGGCGGCGTGTCGCGGCCCCTCACCCGCACGGGCGGCCGGGGTACGATGCCCCGATGCGGATCGACGACGACGCGGTGCTGTGGTCGGCATCGCCGGCCGACCGGGCCGGCCGGCCCCTCCTGGTGCTGCTGCACGGCTACAACTCGCACGAGGGCGACCTGTTCGGCCTGAGCCCCTACCTGCCGTTGCAGCCGGCCATCGCGAGCCTGCGCGCGCCGATCCCCACCGGATACGGCCACGCGTGGTTCCCGCTCCCCGAGCAGCTCGACGACCAGCTGTCGACCGAGGACGCCGAGGCGGCCACGACCGCCGTGATCGAGTGGCTCGACCGCGCGGCGCCGGATGCGGCATCCGTCGGCCTGCTCGGCTTCTCACAGGGCGGGGCCATGGCGATCGAGTTGCTGCGGCGCGCGCCCGAGCGGTTCTCGTTCGCGGTGTCCCTCGCGGGGTTCTCGCTGCCGGGCGAACGCGCGGGCGACGAGCGGATGTCGCAGCTCGCGCCGCCCGTCTTCTGGGGCCGCGGCACGGCGGACGAGGTCATCCCCGCGGAGGCGGTCCGGCACACGCAGTCCTGGCTGCCGCGGCATGCGGAGGTCGACCAGCGCGTGTACGAGGGCCTCGGCCACTCGGTCTCCGAGCGCGAACTCGCCGACGTGACGGCGTTCCTCGCGGCGCGCTACGCGGCCTGAGCCGCGGCGGGGCGTCTCAGACGCCGGCGCCGCCGCCTCCGCCGCCGGCCTCCCGGCGGGCGGCGTCGCGCTCGGCGATGCGGCGCTTCTCGGCGCGGACGCCGGCCTGGCGCGCGCGCTCCTCGACGAGCCAGGCGGGCGGCGCGGCGAGCAGGTCCTTGATCTCGGCCGTGGTGAGCGGCTGGTCGATGCCGGCGCGCGCGAGACCGGAGTTGGAGACGCCGAGCTTCGCGGCCACGACGCTGCGCGGGTGCGGGCCCTCGCGGCGGAGGGTCGCGAGCCACTCGGGCGGGTCGGCCTGCAGTGCGGCGAGCTCGGCGCGGCTGACCTCCCCGGAGCGGAACTCCTCGGGCGCGGCGTCGAGCAGGATGCCGAGCTTCTTCGCCGCCGTCTCGGGCTTCATCGTCTGGGAGGGGCGCGGCTTCGACTCGTTCACGCCTCCACGGTAGTCGGCTTCGTCACCGGCCGCAGGCGCCGACTACCCTGAGAGGGCCGCGGAGCGCGGCGGAAGGGGGCTGGCGTGGCGCTGCGGCTGGACTACGTCGCGGGCGTGAGCCCGGCGAAGTGGCTGCGCGCGTGGGCCGACCGGCGACCCGACCTGCCGCTCGAGGCCGAGCGCGTCGACGAATCCGCGCAGTGCGATCGGCTCCGCGCCGGCGAGGCCGATCTCGCCTTCGTGCGGCTCCCGGTCGATGAGACCGGCCTGCATCGCATCCTGCTGTGGGAGGAGCTCGCCGTCGCGGCCCTCCCGAAGGACCATCCGCTCGCCGAGGCCGACGACCTCGAACTGGCCGACCTCGCCGACGAGCCGCGAGCACCCGAGCAGGACGACCCGGCCATGACCCTCGAGCTCGTCGCCGCGGGCACCGGCTATGCGATCCTGCCCCACAGCCTGGCGCGCCTGCACCATCGCCGCGACGTCGTCGCGATCCCGGTGACGGATGCCGCGCCGACGCGTATCGCGCTGGTGTGGCGCGTCGAACGCGACGACGCCGACATCCAGGAGTTCGTCGGGGTGGTGCGCGGCCGCACCGCCCGGAGCTCGCGCGGCGCCGACGAGCCCGACGAGACCGCCGCCCCGCCCGCGAAGGCGGCCGCGGCGTCGCGCGCCCGTCGGCAGCCGGCCGGCGCCCCCCGCTCCGGCGGCCGGTCCGGCGGCACCGCCCGCGGAGGCCGCCAGCAGCGGCGAGGCGGTCGGCGCCGGTGAGCCGTCCCTTCCTCTTCATCTCGGCCCGCCCCGAGGTCGAGGCCGTCGGACCCGAGTACGAGTCCGTGCGCCGCGCGACGGGCCTCGACGCGGGTCGGCTCGAGCACCACCGGATCGACGTCGAGACGCTGGGCGACGCCGTGCCGGAGCGGTTCGCGGGGGTGATCGTCGGCGGCAGCCCGTACAACGTCACCACCCCCCACGAGCACAAGCATCCGGTGCAGCGCCGCGTCGAGGCCGACCTGGCGCGCTTGGCGGAACAGGCGCTGGAGACCGATCATCCGGTGCTGTTCACGTGCTACGGCATCGGCGTGCTCACCCTCGTACTGGGCGGCGAGGTCGGCACCACGTACGGCGAGCAGGCGGCCGCGGTCGAGATCACGTTGACCGATGAGGGTCGGGCCGATCCCCTCCTCAGCGGATTGCCCGAGCGCTTCGACGCCCTCGTCGGCCACAAGGAGGCCACGGATCGGCTGCCCTCGGACGCCGTCCACCTCGCCGGGTCGGCGGGCTGCCCCGTGCAGGTCTACCGCGTGGGCCGGAACGTCTATGCGACGCAGTTCCACCCCGAGGTGTCCACCGCCGACTTCATCGCCCGCGCCGAGGTGTACCGCCACCACGGCTACTTCCCCGCGCGTGAGCTCCGCGCCGTGAGCGAGCGGCTCGCCGCGGCATCCGTCACCCAACCGCAGCGGATGCTGCGCCGGTTCGTCGAGCTCGCCGGCGGCTGAGCCGCCCCGCGTCCGTCGGCCCGGACATGCCGAAGGCCCGGCCGACGATGGTCGACCGGGCCCCCGGAGCTGCGCCGCAGATCAGGCGGTGCGCTTGTTGCGGTTCACGATGAGGCCGTAGATCAGCAGCACGATGATCGCGCCGCCGATGGCGAGCAGCCACGTCTGGATGCTCCAGAACTCCTCGAGGCCGACACCGAACAGCACGCTGCCGAGCCAGCCACCGAGCAGGGCGCCCACGACGCCGAGCAGCAAGGTGATGAGCCATCCACCGCCCTGCTTCCCGGGCAGGATGAGCTTGGCGATCGCCCCGGCGATGAGGCCGAGGAGGAGGAAAGCGAGGAAACCCATGTGCACACTCCTTCTCTTGTGTGAGCCCAACTGTCCTCCTGAGAACCTCCTGAGTGCAAGTGGTTGCGCTCGCGTGTCGCGAGGCGCTATTCGCGGGGCGGATCCGGGAGTCGTCGGCCATGGAGAAGTGGGCAATCACTACTCCTACCGAAATCGAGGAATCCTCGTCAAGTCCCTTGTCGCTGGAATGCCCGCGTCATAGCGTGCCCACATCCACGCGGCCTCCGGGTGCCGCGCCGAAATCCGAGATCACCCGAGACATTCCGAGTACACCCCGGTACTCGGGAACCCGAGTAGTGACGCGGTGTTCCATGCTGCGCGGACGGGGGACGGAATCCGACGTCCCTCACGTCCCCGGGCGCAGCCGGCCCGGAATCCAGTAGGGGGAAACACCATGCGAAAGGTACTCGCAACGCTCGCGCTCACCGGCTTCCTCGTCGGCGGTGCCGCCGTCGGAGCGGCCCAGGGCGCGCCGCTGCCCGACAACTGTACGAAGGATCGCGGCACGGTGACGTGCACGACCTTCGAGGGCCCCGGCAAGAACCAGGCCGGCGTCGGGTCCACGTCGTCCACAGAGACGAAGGGCAACACCAAGAACACCAGCCCGGAGCCGCAGGACCTCGACAGCTTCTGCACGGTCAACCCGCCGAAGAGCCAGGGCGCGCCGAACTCCTGCTAGTCGGCGTCGTCGCCGCTGCCCGAGACCCTCGGCGCCTGCGGGCGTCGGGGGTCTCCCGCTGCGGTTTCCGACGGCGACGCTTGCGCTCGGCCGCCCGGACGCGGTAGTCAGGCCGGGTGAGCGGCAGTCCGGACCTGTGGGTCCTGCACGTCGACCTCGACCAGTTCATCGCGGCGGTCGAGGTGCTCCGGCGCCCGGAGCTCGCCGGCCGCCCGGTCATCGTCGGTGGTCGGGGCGACCCCACCGAGCGGGCGGTCGTGTCGACCGCCTCGTACGAGGCGCGCGAGTTCGGCGTCGGGTCCGGGATGCCGCTGCGCATCGCCGCGCGCAAGGTGCCCGATGCGGTCATCCTGCCGGTCGACGCTGAGGCCTACGCCGCGGCATCCGCTGAGGTCATGGCGACGCTGCGAGCGCACCCCGGCGCCACCGTGCAGGTCCTCGGCTGGGACGAGGCGTTCGTCGGCCTCGACTCCGACGACCCCGAGCGCGACGCGCGCGAGCTGCAGGCCGCCGTGCTCGCGCGAACCGGCCTGCACTGCAGCGTTGGCATCGGCGACACGCTCGTGCGGGCGAAGGTCGCCACCGGGTTCGGCAAGCCCGCCGGCGTGTTCCGGCTCACGGCCGACAACTGGGCGGCCGTGATGGGCGACCGGTCGGTGATCGAGCTGTGGGGCGTCGGGAGCAAGGTGGCGCGCCGCCTCGCCGTGCACGGCATTCGGACGGTCGGCGAGCTCGCTGCGGCCGACGAGGCCGTGCTCGCGGGCGAGTTCGGGCCGCGGATGGGGCCGTGGTACGGGCAGCTGGGGCGCGGCGAGGGTGCCCGGGTCGTCGACGACACGCCGTGGGTCGCGCGCGGCCACAGCCGGGAGACCACCTTCCAGCGCGACCTGGAGGATCCCGCCGACGTCGAGTCGGCGCTGCGGGAGCTCGCCGCGCGGGTGCTCGACGACGTGGCGGCCGAGGGCCGGCCCGTCATCGGCCTCACCCTCAAGGTGCGCTACGCGCCGTTCGTCACGAAGACGTACCAGCGCCGCATCCCCGCGAGCTCCGATCGCGATGACGTGACGGCACGGATGCTGCAGCTCGCCGAGGACCGGATCGAGCCCGGTCGCGCCATCCGCTTGCTCGGGCTGCGCGCCGAGATGCCGATGCCCGATGGTGCGCGCGAGGGACACACCCCGACCCGTAGCGGATGGTGAGCTCGGGGCCGCCGGCTCACGCCTCGCGCCGTCGACGGATCCACTTGTCGACCTCGGCCACGACGAGCACCGTCGCACCCACGAGGAAGGCCGTCAGCCAGTCCAGGAGCGACAGCGGCACGAAGCCGAGGATCTGCTGGCCGGGCACCGTCCAGACGGCGAGCGCCTGCAGCACGACGGCGAGCACGGCGGCGCCGAGCAGCAGCGGGTTCGCCCACGGGCGCAGGGCGAACACCGATCGCCGCTCGGAGCGCGCGGTGCCGGCCTGGAAGAAGTTGAGGAACGCGAAGACCGTCATCGCGAGCGTGCGCGCGTGCTCGATCTCGTAGCCGGCGTCGAGCGCGACGTGGAAGGTCACGAGCACGCACATGCCCATCCACACCCCCGTGACGACGATCCGCGTCCACACGTCGCGCGAGAGCAGCCCCGCGTCGCGGCGGCGGGGCGCCGCGTCGAGTTCGCCGCCCTCGCCCGGCTCGAACGCGATCGCGACGTCCTGGAGTCCGTTCAGCACGAGGTTGAACCACAGCACCTGCACGGGGAGGAACAGCAGCGGGGTGTCGGTGAACAGGTTGAGTGCGACGGCGAGGGGCGCCGCGACGGCGTTCGCCAGCAGGAAGAACGCGACCTTGCGGATCGCGCCGAAGGTCACGCGGCCCTGCTCGACGGCGTCGACGATGGTGACGAAGTCGTCGTCGGTGAGGACCATGTCCGCCGATTCGCGCGCGACGTCCGTGCCGGATCGGCCCATCGCGACGCCCAGCGAGGCGAGCCGCAGCGCGGGCGCGTCGTTGACGCCGTCGCCGGTCACGGCGACGATCTCGCCGTGCTGCTGCAGTGCCGACACGATGCGGAGCTTGTCCTGCGGGGTGACGCGGGCGACGATCGAGGTCTCCTGGAGCCGTGCGACGAGCTCGTGATCGCTGATCTCCGCCATCTCCGCGCCGGTGATGGGCGGACCGGACGACTCGATCCCGACCCGTTCCCCGATCGATGCGGCGGTCTTCGGGTGGTCGCCGGTGAGCATCTTCACCGCGATGCCCGCCGACCGGCACCGGCGGATCGCGTCGGCGACGCCGGGTCGCGGCGGGTCCACCATGCCGACGAGGCCGAGGAAGGTGAGGCCGGCCGGCACGCCGAGATCGGCGGGCAGGGACTCGTCGGGGGCGAGTTCGCGCGCGGCGCACGCGATGACGCGCAGGCCGGCCTCGGCGAGCGCGTGCTCGGCCGCCTCGACGGCACGGGGGTCGACGGATGCCGCTCCCCCGCCATCCGCGGCCGCCATCGCCGTCGACCAGTCCAGGATGGTGCGAGGTGCGCCCTTCACGTAGAGCACCCGGGTCCCGTCGGGGCGCACGCGGACGGACTGCGAGCTGCGCAGCTCGGGCTCGTACGGCAGGTGCGCGGCGGGTGGCGCGGCGAACTCGGCCGCCGCGACCGCGCCGGCGTCGATCGCCGCGCGGGCGATGGCCACGTCGACCGCGTCGCCCGTGAGGGTCCCGTCGCCCGGGTCGAGGTGGGCCTCGTTGGTCAGCGCACCCGCGCGGAGCACGTCGAGGGCGTCCGGCGGCAGGTTCGGCGCCGCGGCCCCGACCGACCGGATGCCGACCGGGCTCCACACCTGCTCGACGGTCAGCCGGTTCTCGGTGATCGTGCCGGTCTTGTCGGAGGCGATCACCGTCGTGGAGCCGAGCGTCTCGACCGCGGGCAGCGACCGGACGACGGCGTGCTTGCGCGCCATCCGGGTCACGCCGATGCTCATCGCGACCGTGAGCGCGACTGGCAGGCCCTCGGGGATCGTCGCGACGGCGAGCGCGATCGAGGTGAGGAGCGCGTCGCCCGGCGTGAGGCCGACGACGAGTCCGGCGACGAGCACGAACAGGCCGACGAACCCGACGACCCAGCCGATGCGCTTCTCGAGCCGGTCGATGATGAGCTGCAGGGGCGTCTGGGTGCGCACGCTCCGCACCAGCCGGTCGATCTCGCCGAGCTGCGTGGCGGCCCCGGTCGCGATGACGAACCCGCGGGCACGTCCCGTCGCCACGAGCGTGCCGCCGAAGGCGAGCTCGCGGTCGCCGGCCTCCGCGCCCGCCGCCTTCGACACCGCGACGGACTCGCCGGTCAGCATCGACTCGTCGACGCGCAGCCCCGTGGACTGCACGAGGCGCAGGTCGGCGGGCACCTTGTCGCCGCTCTCGAGCAGCACGACGTCGCCGGGCACCAGCGCCGAGGCATCCACCATCGACGTCACGCCCGCCCGGACCACCCGGGCGCGCGGCGCGGTGAGCGACTGCAGCGCCGCGACCTCGCGTTCGGCCTTGCTCTCCTGCCAGTACCCGATGGCGGCGTTGCCGATGAGCACCAGCAGGATCGAGACGGTGTCAATCCAGCGCTGCAGCAGCGCCGTCGCCGTCGCCGAAACGAGCAGCAGGAAGATCAGCGGGCTGAGGAACTGCCGCAGCAGGATCCGCCACGGGTTCGCGGCCCGGTGCACGCCCAGCACGTTGGGGCCGTACTGCGCCAGGCGGCGCGCCGCCTCGTCGGGCTGGAGCCCCACGCCGGGATCGGGCAGGTCGTGGAGGACGTCGGGTCCGGGTCGGCGTGTCGGGGCGTCGGCCATGCCCTCAGCCGACCACATCGCCGGGACCGGCGCGAGTGGCGAAGGTCCCCTCGCCGGGTCGGTCCGGATGCCGCGGGACGTTCGCCTCGACGCCCCGCGCGGCCATGCGAGAGGGTGGAGGCACGAGGGTCGACCGGAGGATGAGATGCACGAGACGACAGTGGTGGGTTGGGACGCGAGCGAGACCGCCGAGCGAGCGCTGGAGTGGGCGATCGCGCGGGCCGAGATGCAGGCGGAGGGCCGACGACGGCTGCGCCTGGTCCGGGCCGTGGACGACACCGGGCTCGCGGGCGACGACGACGAGACGCGCGCCGAGTTGCAGCGGGCCGAGGTCGACGTGGCCGAACGCGCCGAACGGATCCGGGCCGAGCATCCCGGCCTCGAGGTGGAGGCGGCCGCCGTCCGCGGGGAGCCCGGCGACGTGCTCGCCGACCGCACGGGCGACGACTCCCTCGTCGTGGTCGGCGCGGAGAACGGGCGCACCGACGAGTACTGGCACAGCTCGCGCCTCGGACCGCGCCTGGCCGGAGCCGCCGACGGCCCGGTCGCGGTGATCCCGGTCGGCGACGTGCTCGAGCGCTCGGGCGTCATGGTCGCCGTCGACCACGGCGCCGCGGCCGAGCGGCTCTGCCGGCTCGCGGCCGACTACGCCGCCAAGCGCGGCGAGACGCTGCACGCCGTCCACGTCGGCGCCCGCACGCACGACGTCGCCCAGGACACCGAGGTCGTCGACCACGCGCTCGCGCCGGCACTCGCCGACCACCCGGATCTCGCGGTCGAGCGCCACGTCGACTCGGGCCCGACGGCGCCCGCGCTGCTCCGTCGCGCCCGCGAGCACGCGACGGTGTTCGTCGGATCCCGGCAGCTCGGCACGGTCCGGCGGATGTTCCTCGGCTCGGTGAGCCACGCCCTCGTGACCAACGCGCGCTGCGCGACCATCGTCGTGCCGCCCGTGAGCGGCCTGCACTCCGAGGACGACGCGACCCGCGCCTGACCCCGAGACGACGGAAGCCCCTCCGCGAGGAGGGGCTTCGGTCATGTGGCGGTACCGGTGGGATTTGAACCCACGGTGGGCTTTCACCCACACAACTTTTCGAGAGTTGCACCTTAGGCCGCTCGGACACGGTACCGGGATCGATGATAGCCGGATCGTCCGCGCGGTCCAAAACGAGCCGGCGGGCGACGGGGCGAGCGGATGCCGCTACGCCGCGAGTTGCGCGGCGACCACCGCCGCGTCCTCGCCGACGCCGAGCAGCAGCGGCGACTTGCGGGTCCGCATCCACGGCACGCCGGCGAAGTACAGTCCGGGCGCGACGGTGCTCGCACCGTCGTGCTGGATCGGCAGGCCGAGCTCGTCGACGACGCCCGGGATGCCGATCCAGCGGTAGTCGGGCCGGAACCCGCAGGCGACGACGACGACGGCCGAGAACTCCGCGAGGCGCGGAGCCGGTGACGCCAGCACGCTGCCCGGCGGCATCCGGGGAAGGTCGGGCACGGGCACCGACATCCGCTCGGCCGTCTGCGCGATCAGGCCGCAGATCACCGCCCAGCCCTCGTCGCCGGCACGGACCGACTCGGCGAGGTCGTCGGCGACGACGAGGCGGCCGTCGTCGACGCCGACGATGTGTCCGAGCAGCTCGGCCCCCGCGGCGGCGAGCGTGCGGAGGTTGAGGTCGTGGCCGCCGGCGCGACCGGTGACGAGCGGGTTCGGCGAGAGCCGGGCGGCCGAGGTCGGCAGCCGGGCGGCGGTCTGCTCGAAGAAGCCGGCGTCGATCAGCCAGTCGATGCCGTCGCGGTCGCCGACGCGCCGCGGCATCGCCGGTGCACGCCCGGCCGACAGCACGACCTCGCGGCCGGCGAGGAGGAGCTCCTCGGTGAGCTGCCCCGCGGTCTGCCCGCCGCCGATCACGAGCACGCGCCCGTCGGGTAGCGACGCGGGCGAGCGGTACGACGTCGAGCCGATCACCGGCACGTGGCGCGCGAGGTCGTCGACCACCGCGGGGCGGCGCTCCCGGTGGTAGGCGCCCGTGCACGCGACCACGCGTCGGGCGCGCACGGGCCCGCCCTCGGTCTCGGCGACGAAGCCGCGATCGGTGGCCCGGAGCTCTTCGACGCCGGCGTGCTCGATGACGGGGGCGCCGAACGAGCCCCGGTACCGGCGCAGGTGGGCGATGATGCCCTCCCGGGTCAGGTAGCCGCCGGGATCGTCGCCGTCGTAGCCGCCGCCGGGCAGTCGGATCGTGTGGTTGGGCGTGACGAGCGTGAAGCTGTCCCACCGCAGGTACCACGCCGCGCCGGCGCGCTCGCGGTCGACGACGACGTGATCGACGCCCGCCGCCATCAGCTGATGGCTCACCGCCAGGCCCGCCTGCCCGGCGCCGACGACGAGGACGTCCGTGTCCGCCAGCATGGCGCCAGCGTAGGCCGGGCGCCGCGGCGCCGGTAGCCCCTCGAAGCGTCCAGCCGGCGCTCAGCGGTCGTTCAGCCCGCGGCAATAGCGTCGCCGCGTGCCACAGCAACCCGATCGTCCGCCCGGCGCCGCCGCGGCATCCGCCGTCGTCACCGTCGCCGTGCTCGGCGGTGCCGTGCTCGCCGCCCGCGCCGCGTGGCGGCGGTTCCGTGCGAGCATCACGCGCAACAGCCTGATCCTCAACGAGACGCTGCCCGTCCACTCGAAGTGGTGGCGCGACCACGCCAAGGTCCGCGGCGAGATCCTCTACGTCGCGATGGGCGACAGCGCGGCGCAGGGCATCGGGGCGAGCCGGCCGGACCACAGCTACGTCGGCGTGCTCGCTCGGCTCATCCGCGACACCACCGGGCGGACGGTGCGCGTGGTGAACCTCAGCGTCTCGGGCGCGACGACGGCGCTCGCCGTGCAGGACCAGCTGCCGAAGCTCGCCAAGTACCGCCCCGACGTGATGACGGTGTCGATCGGCGCCAACGACATCGCGAAGTGGGACGCCGAGGCGTTCGAGGCGAACCTGCGGGCGATCCTCGATGCGGTGCCCCCGCACGCGCTCGTCGCCGACCTGCCGTTCTTCTACTTCCCGCACAACGAGCGCAAGGTCGCCGTGGCGAACGAGATCCTGCGCCGGCTCGTCGACGAGCGCAACCTCGCGCTCGTGCGCCTCCACCGTGAGACGCGCCTGCGCGGCTTCCGCCGCATCTTCACCCACTTCGCGAACGACTGGTTCCACCCCAACGACCACGGGTACCGGGTGTGGGCCGACGCGTTCCGGCCGGCCGTGCTCGCCACCTTGGCCGAGCGGTTCCCCGCGGGCGACGACGAGACGGATGCCGCGGCCGGGGTCCCCGCGGATGTCGGGGGCCGCGCCTAGGCTTCGAGCATGCCGAAGCCCACAACCGCGTTCCGTTGCACCGAGTGCGGCTGGAGCACCGTCAAGTGGGTCGGCCGATGCGCCGAGTGCCAGCAGTGGGGCACCGTCGTCGAGTCGGGCACCGAGACCGGCATCACCCGCAGCCTGCAGCCGGTCGCGCCGTCCTCCGCGAGGGCCGCACGGCCGATCGGGCAGATCGAGGCGGAGCACAGCGCCCACCGCCCGAGCGGCATCGGCGAGTTCGACCGGGTCCTCGGCGGCGGCATCGTCGCCGGTGCCGCGATCCTCCTCTCGGGCGAACCCGGCGTCGGCAAGTCGACGCTCCTGCTCGAGGTGGCCGCGCGGGTCGCGGCGACCGGGCGCCGCGTGCTCTACGTGAGCGCCGAGGAGTCGACGGCGCAGGTGCGCCTGCGGGCCGGCCGCACCGGCGCGTTGCACGACGAGCTCTACCTGGCCGCCGAGACCGATCTGGCGAGCATCCTCGGCCAGGTCGACGAGGTGCAGCCCGACCTGCTCATCGTCGACTCCGTGCAGACGGTGTCGAGCTCGCTCTCCGACGGCCTGCCGGGCCAGCCGAGCCAGGTCCGCGAGGTCGCGTCGACCCTCATCCGCGTCGCCAAGGAACGGCAGCTGCCCGTGCTCCTCGTCGGCCACGTCACGAAGGACGGCACGATCGCGGGCCCGCGGCTGCTCGAGCACCTCGTCGATGTGGTCTGCCAGTTCGAGGGCGACCGCCAGACCGCGCTGCGCTTCGTCCGGGCGCTCAAGAACCGCTTCGGCCCGACCGACGAGGTCGGCTGCTTCGAGATGACCGGCGACGGCATCGCCGAGGTGCCCGACCCGTCGGCGCTGTTCCTCAGCCGATCCCGCACCGCCGTGAGCGGCACCTGCGTGACCGTCGCCCTCGAGGGGCGACGGGCGCTCCCCGTCGAGGTGCAGGCGCTCGTGGTCGCCACGAAGGCGCCGCAGCCCCGCCGGGTGGTGAACGGCGTCGACCCGTCGCGGGTCGCCATGATCATCGCGGTGCTCGAACGCCGCGCGGGCCTCCGCCAGCTCGGCGAGCACGACGTGTACGTCTCCACGGTCGGCGGCGTGCGGCTCGTCGAACCCGCGGCCGACCTCGCCATCGCCATCGCCATCGCGAGCGCCATGCGCGACCGGGCGGTGCCGCACGACCTGGCCGCCGTCGGCGAGATCAGCCTCGCGGGCGAGGTGCGACCCGTCACGTCCGCGAAGCAGCGTGGCTCCGAGGCGCGTCGCCTCGGCTACCGCGACCTGCTCGACGACGACCTGGGCAGCGTCCGGGCGGCGGTCGAGCGGGCCATGATGGTCGCGACCGGCGCCCGCGAACGCGAGCTCGACGCCGCGTTCTGATCGGAGCGCGCCGACGCGGTTCCCGTCTCCGCGCGAAGCCGGCGCCCCGCGAACCTACGCCTCGAGCGCCTTCAGCAGCTCGGCGGGCGAAGCCTGCATCGGGTGCGGGCCGGCGATGTCGAGGAACACCGTGGTGATCGTCGACTCGTACCGCTTGAGGAACGTGCGGAGCCACGCCGGGCTCTGCAGGCCCACCGCGGGCGGCAGGTTCGCCGGCTTGTTCGCCGCGTCGCTGAACAGCAGCAGCGCCACCTCGCCCGTCCGCGGATCGCGGTAGGTCCACACCTCGCCGCCGTCGAGCGGCTTGTCGCGCGGACCCGGCTTCATCAGCGGCACCACGGTGTTGCCGTGCCGCAGCGCGAGCGCCACCGCCGCCATGTCCTGCCGCTCGAGCGCCTCCGCGAGCGCCTGGGAACGGAACTCCACGGGCTCGCCGCCCTTCGCACGCTTTCCACCGGCCATCCGACGAGCCTAACCGGCCGCGGCGCGCGAGGCGCAGAGGGAGCGCACCGCCTCCCGTCACCCGAAGACGGGAGACGGTGCACTGATGGTGTCTTCCTGCTCGCAAGGGCGATGCGAGCCGGCGCCCCCACCCGGAAACGGAACCGGGCCGTTCCCGGAGCCGCGCGTGCGCGACCCACGTAGAATCTATCGAAGGCCCCGCCCCCGGTCCTGTCGGCACTTCAGGGGACACCGCGCACCGCGCGAGCCGCCGCCTCCGCGGCGATCGCGGATCAGTACAGCAGGAACTGCTTGGTCGTCTCGGACGCGAACCCGTCCACCGTGACGCCGAGGTGGTACGACGCTCCCCCGCCCGGGGCGGCGGCGCGCTCGGCGTCGCACGTGTCGGGGCTCGAGCGCGTCCGGTCCCACACGAGCGGCGTGCTCGACGACACGGGCGTGCCCGGCTCGAGCGACACGACCGCGTCGACCGGCTCGACCTGGCAGTCGGTCGACGACCAGTACACCTCGTCGCCGCTCTGCACGGTGAACGCCTGCGCCTTGGTGCCGACGTTCATCACGCAGACGTTCGGCCCCGTGTTCGTGATCGTCACCGACAGCTGTGGCTGCTCGCCGGTGGCGTACACCGCGGCATCCGTCACCGCCTCGACGGTGATCTGCGCGTCGGTGCAGGGCGCGCCGTCGACGGGCTCGACGGCCGGCTCGGGCGTGGCGGCGGGGTCGTCGGACGGCGGTGCCGTGGCGACCGGGGCGGATGGCTCTGGGGACGCGGGCGTCGTCTGCGCGACCTCGTCGCCCTGGCTCGCGCCCGGGCGCACGATGACGAGCACGATCGCGATGATCACCGCGACGAGACCGAGGAGCACCATCGCCCGGCGGCGACGGTAGACGCTCGCGGGCAGGCGCCCCTGCGTGGTGCGATTCTCGGACATGGCCACAGGCTACGGCCGCCCGCCGGCCTCGGACCGACGGTCGCCCGGCGCGCCGGACGGGCGATGAGGAACGCTCAGAGGACTTTCAGCATCCGGGTGTTGCCGAGGGTGTTCTGCTTCACGCGTGCGAGATCGAGGAACTCGGCGACGCCCTCGTCGTGGGAGCGGACGAGCTCCGCGTACAGGGCCGGATCGACCGACTCGCCGTCCATGTCCTCGAAGCCGTGGCGGCCGAAGAACGCGACCTCGAACGTGAGGCAGAACAGGCGGGTGAGGCCGAGCTCTCGCGCGTCGCCCTCGAGCGCGTCCAGCAGCGCGTGCCCGACGCCTCGCCCGAGCCAGTCGTCGCGCACCGCGAGCGTGCGCACCTCGCCGAGGTCCTCCCACATCACGTGGAGCGCCCCGCACCCGACCACCGACCCGTCGGCGGCCTCGGCGACGCGGAACTCCTGCACGTCGCCGTACAGGTCGACGCGCTCCTTGCCGAGCAGGATGCGGCGCGCCACGAGCGGCTCCACGAGCTCGACGATCGTGGGGATGTCGCGCGTGCGCGCCTTGCGCACGGTGAAGGGCGGCTGCGTCATCCGCTCATCGTATTGCGCAGCGCCCGACGTCTCGCATTCGGCGCCCGCGGGGACGGCGAAGGGGCGGATGCCGCGGCATCCGCCCCTTCGAAACCGGGTGGCTACTGGCCGGCCGCCAGGTCGGGCGTGGCCGGGCCGGTGCCGATCGCCGCGCCGGTGTTCACCCCGACGCCGACGGGCAGGGCCCGCTGCGTGGTCGTGAACACGAACTCGCCGTCGCGGAAGTCGACGTGCACGTGGTCGCCCGAGTTGAGCTCGCCGTGCAGGATCTTCTCGGACAGGCGGTCCTCGACCTCGTGCTGCACCGCGCGACGCAGCGGGCGGGCGCCGAGGGCCGGGTCGAACCCGACCTCGATGAGCCGCTCCTTGGCCGCGGTGGTGAGCTCGACCGTCATGTCGCGGTCGAGCATGCGCTCGCCCAGTCGCTTGATGAACAGGTCGACGATCTGGAGGAGCTCCTCCTTCGACAGCTGCGGGAAGACGATGATCTCGTCGACGCGGTTCAGGAACTCGGGCTTGAAGTGCTTCTTCAGCTCCTCGTTCACCTTCGCGCGCATGAGGTCGTAGCCCGTGCGGGTGTCACCCTCGACCTGGAAGCCGACGGGGCCGCCCGAGATGTCCTTCGTGCCGAGGTTCGTCGTCATGATGATGACGGTGTTCTTGAAGTCCACGACGCGACCCTGGCCGTCGGTGAGGCGGCCCTCCTCCAGGATCTGGAGGAGCGAGTTGAAGATGTCGGGGTGCGCCTTCTCGATCTCGTCGAAGAGCACGACGCTGAACGGCTTGCGGCGGACCTTCTCGGTGAGCTGGCCGCCCTCCTCGAAGCCGACGAACCCGGGAGGGGCGCCGAACAGTCGCGAGACGGTGTGCTTCTCGCCGTACTCCGACATGTCGAGCGAGATCATGGCCGCCTCGTCGTCGAAGAGGAACTCGGCGAGCGCCTTGGCCAGCTCGGTCTTGCCGACGCCCGTGGGGCCGGCGAAGATGAACGACCCCGAGGGACGCTTCGGGTCCTTGAGCCCCGCACGCGTGCGGCGGATCGTCTTCGACAGGGCGGAGATCGCCTCCTCCTGGCCGATGACGCGCTCGTGCAGCGCCTTCTCCATGAAGACCAGTCGCGAGCTCTCCTCCTCGGTGAGCTTGAACACCGGGATGCCGGTGGCCTGGGCGAGCACCTCGGCGATCAGGCCCTCGTCGACCACGGCGGTGGTCTTGACGTCGCCCGACTTCCACTGCTTCTCGAGGCGGAGCCGCTCGCCGAGCAGGTTCTTCTCCTCGTCGCGCAGCGACGCGGCCTTCTCGAAGTCCTGCTCCTCGATCGCGGTCTCCTTCGCGGCGCGGACCACGGCGATCTTCTCGTCGAACTCGCGCAGCTCCGGCGGCGACGACAGGATCGACAGGCGCAGGCGGGCGCCGGCCTCGTCGATCAGGTCGATGGCCTTGTCGGGAAGGAACCGGTCGCTGATGTAGCGGTCGGCGAGGTTCGCCGCGGCGACGATCGCGCCGTCGGTGATCGACACCTTGTGGTGCGCCTCGTAGCGGTCGCGCAGCCCCTTCAGGATGTTGATCGCGTGGGGCAGGCTCGGCTCGGCGACCTGGATCGGCTGGAAGCGGCGCTCGAGCGCGGCATCCTTCTCGAAGTGCTTGCGGTACTCGTCGAGCGTGGTCGCACCGACGGTCTGCAGCTCGCCGCGGGCGAGCAGCGGCTTGAGGATCGACGCGGCGTCGATCGCGCCCTCGGCGGCACCCGCACCCACGAGGGTGTGGATCTCGTCGATGAAGACGATGATGTCGCCGCGCGTGCGGATCTCCTTGGTGACCTTCTTCAGGCGCTCCTCGAAGTCGCCGCGGTAGCGGGAGCCGGCGATGAGCGAGCCGAGGTCGAGCGAGTAGAGCTGCTTGTCCTTCAGCGTCTCGGGGACCTCGCCCTTGACGATCGCCTGCGCGAGGCCCTCGACGACGGCGGTCTTGCCGACGCCGGGCTCGCCGATGAGGACGGGGTTGTTCTTGGAGCGGCGCGAGAGGATCTGCATGACCCGCTCGATCTCCTTCTCGCGGCCGATCACCGGGTCGAGCTTCGACTCGCGTGCGGCCTGCGTGAGGTTGCGACCGAACTGGTCGAGGATCTGCGAGCCGCCCTGCGGCGCCTGCTGCTCGTTGGCTCCGACCTGGACCTGCTCCTTGCCCTGGTAGCCGGAGAGCAGCTGGATGACCTGCTGGCGCACCCGGTTGAGGTCGGCGCCGAGCTTCACGAGCACCTGGGCGGCGACGCCCTCGCCCTCGCGGATGAGGCCGAGGAGGATGTGCTCGGTGCCGATGTAGTTGTGGCCGAGCTGCAGCGCCTCGCGCAGCGACAGCTCGAGCACCTTCTTCGCGCGCGGCGTGAACGGGATGTGCCCGGTCGGCTGCTGCTGGCCCTGGCCGATGATGTCCTGGACCTGCTCGCGGACGGCATCGAGCGAGATGCCCAGGGACTCGAGCGCCTTCGCGGCCACGCCCTCACCCTCGTGGATGAGGCCGAGCAGGATGTGCTCGGTGCCGATGTAGTTGTGGTTGAGCATCTTGGCCTCTTCTTGGGCCAGGACGACGACACGACGGGCTCGGTCCGTGAATCTCTCGAACATCATCATCTCCTCGTCGACGCGGTCGGGGCGTCGATACATCAACGGTAACCACCGGGACTCGGCCACGGGCCCGTGTTCGCCGTGGGCGCACCGTGGCTTGACCGGGGTGGGCGCCATCCGTAACATATCGAGCTTCGATAA
Source organism: Agromyces indicus (assembly GCF_031432295.1). Taxonomy (NCBI): domain Bacteria; kingdom Bacillati; phylum Actinomycetota; class Actinomycetes; order Micrococcales; family Microbacteriaceae; genus Agromyces; species Agromyces indicus. Next base: position 288,157 of record NZ_JAVKGS010000003.1, read on the forward strand.
CAACGAATATCGATAAGCACCACTCGACCCGACCCGGAGGAACCATGACCGCCCCCGACGCCACGACCCGCCTCGACCGCAGCGACACGATCGGCATGTACGCGACCGTCGGCATCGCCCTCGTCGCCGTCATCGCCACGATCTGGCGGGTGGCGATCCGGCTCGCGGAGGTCCTGCCGCTCCGAGACGTCCCCGTGCTCGTGCCGTTCTTCGACGAGCGTGCCGAACTCCCGATCGGCCCCGACGGCGCGCCCGTCGCGGTGGGCGTCGACCAGGCCGTCGTCACCGTACCCGAACCGGCCGCGGCGACCGGCTTCGCGTTGGTGGCCGAGCCGCTCGTCCACGGCGCGACCGTCGTCGCGGGCATCGCCCTCTTCGCGCTCTTCTGCTGGAACCTGGCGCGCGGCCGGGCGTTCTCGCGCGGCAACGTCCGGATCGTGCTCTGGGGCGCCGGCGTGCTCGCCGCGGGGTGGCTGCTCGGCAGCATCCTCACGAACATGACCGTCAACGGCGCGCTCTCGGCGGTCAGCGACTACACCTACGAGGGCATCACCTTCAGCACCGACTGGGCCGTCCCCTTCGCCATCCTCGCGCTCGGCGCCGTCGGCGCCGCGTTCCAGGTCGGCGCACGCCTCCAGCGCGACACCGAGGGGCTCGTCTGATGGCGCCCGCCGAGGTCGACGAGGTCCACGACGTCCACTGCCGGCTCGACGAGCTCCTCGCCGAACGCGGCCTGACCCTGACCCGGCTCGCCGAACTGGTCGGCGTGAGCGTCGTGAACCTCAGCGTGCTGAAGAACGACCGCGCCCGCGCCATCCGCTTCTCGACGCTGCAGGCGATCTGCCGGGCGCTCGACTGCGAGATCGGCGACCTGCTCGTACTGCGCCGAGCGGATGCCGCGGGGCCGGCGGTCGACGCGGTGCGCGCCGGCTGACCGGCTCGACGCACCCCGAGCCCGCGTGGTTGGATGCACGCATGCCCAGACTCGTGCTCACCGTCATCGGAGACGACCGCGCCGGCCTCGTCGAGGCACTCGCCGAGACGATCGGCGCCCACGGCGGCAACTGGGAGCGGAGCCAGATGGCCGAGCTCGCGGGCCAGTTCGCGGGCATCGTCGTCGTGTCGGTGCCCGACGGCCGCGAGGAGGCGCTCCGCTCGGCGCTCGCGGGACTGGACGGGCTCCTCGACGTCACGGCGCACCCGGGCGTCGAGGAGGCCGGCGAGTCCGCGCCCGACGGATGGGCTGAGCTCCGCATCGACCTCGTGGGGAGCGACCAGCCCGGGATCGTGCGCGACGTGTCGTCGGCGCTCGCCCGGCACGGCGTGAGCATCGAGACGATGCGCACCGAGCGGCGCGATGCGCCCATGGCCGGCGGCCGGCTGTTCGAGGCGCACATCGTCGCGCGCGTGCCGACGGGCACCGAGCCCGTCGCCGTGCGCGACGAGCTCGAGCAGCTCGCCGCGCGCCTGCTCGTCGACCTCACGATCGACTGATCCCGCGGCCGCGCGGGCCGGCCCGCGTCTACTTGATGGGCACGATGACCACGGCGTCGCCGATCGTCACCTCGAGCGGCTCGGTGGTCGTCACGTCCATGGGCGTGGAGAACACGGTCGTGTGGGGCACGAAGTCCATGGTGCACGGCCGGTTCGGCTGCTCGGGCAGCACGGCCTCGACGGCGTTGCCCTCCCCCGCCTCGGCGGTCACGAGGAGCTCCGTCGGCACCACGGGGCACGTGGACGAGCCCCAGATCGTGATCGCCAGGCGACCGCCGTCGCGCAGCCAGATGACGTAGGGCTCGTCCCCGGGCGGCTCGGCGACCTCCTCCTCGGGCTCCTCCTCGCCCTCGGCGCCGGATTCGTCCTCCGACTCGACGTCGGCGCCCTCGTCCGTCTCCTCCTCGATGACGGGCAGGCCCGGGTAGTCCTCGATGGGCCCCGACCCGGGCGCGCACCCGGCAAGGAGGAGCACCGACGCCATCGCGGCGACGGCGAGCGGAAGACGGCGGACGGCGAGCTGCGGGGCGGCCATGCGCACATGCTAGCCCCGCGGCATCCGTCGTCGGCAGTGCCGCACGCCGGGAATCGCCTCGGAACCCGAGCGTAGGATTCGCAGCATGAGCAACCTCGAGCGTGATCCCGTCGAACTGCTCTGCCCGCCCGAGGCGCCCGAGGGGCCGGCGGTGCAGGTGCTCGAGTACCGCGAGGTGCCGCTCGGCGGCCCGCGCGCGATGCCCGTGCGGCGCACGCTCCCGCAGCGCGGCCGCACCACGATCGGCGCGTGGTGCTTCGCCGACCACTACGGCCCCGACGACGTCGCCGAGACCGGCGGCATGGTGGTGCCGCCGCATCCGCACACCGGGCTGCAGACCGTCAGCTGGCTGTTCGAGGGCGAGATCGAGCACCGCGACTCGACGGGCAGCCACGAGCTGGTGCGTCCCGGCGGGGTCAACCTCATGACGGCAGGGCGCGGCATCTCGCACTCCGAGGTGTCGACGCCGGGCACGACGCGGCTGCACGGCGTGCAGCTCTGGACGGTGCTGCCCGAGGACTCGCGCCACGTGGCGCCGTTCTTCGAGCACGCCGACACCTCGCCGTTCCAGGTGGGGGATGCGACCGTCCGGGTGTTCACGGGCGAGCTCGCGAACGGCCGGCCCGAGGCCGCCGACGCGACGGATGCCGCGGCCTCGCCGGTCACGGTGTTCAGCCCGCTGCTCGGCGCGCAGGTCGACCTGCCGGCGGGCGGCGTCGTCGACCTGCCGCTCGATCCGACGTTCGAGCACGGCGTGCTCGTCGACGCCGGGCCGGTCTCGATCGGGCTCCCGGGCGCGGATGCCGCCACCGAGGTCCCCTGGGCGCAGCTGGCCTACCTCGAGCCCGGCCACGACCGGGTCCGCCTGCGGGCCGACGCCGACCCGGTGCGCGTGGTGCTGCTCGGCGGCGTGCCGTTCGGCGAGGAGATCGTCATGTGGTGGAACTTCATCGGCCGCTCGCACGAGGAGGTCGTGGAGTTCCGGCGACGCTGGGAGTCGGACGTGATCGACCGGAACGACCCGGACGGCCCGTTCGGCACCGTTCCCAAATACGACGGAGCCCCGCTGCCCGCGCCCGAACTCCCGACGGTGCGCCTGCGACCGCGGCGCTGACGCGCCGACGGCCGGTACCGCGCGGGGCGGTACCGGCCGTCGACTCGAGCAGCCCTCAGGCCACGGCGACCTGCGGGGCCGCGACCGTCTGCTCGACCTCGACCGGGCGGCGGCGCACCCACCGCTTGAGGGCGATGACCGTGAGGGCGGCCACCACCATGCCGGCGAGGATCGCGACGACGAACATGAGCAGGTTGCCGATCGCGAAGAACACGAAGATGCCGCCGTGCGGGGCCTGCGAGGTCACGCCCGCGCCCATGCAGATCGCGCCGGCGACCGCGCCGCCGAGGATCGAGGCCGGGATGACGCGGAACAGGTCGGCCGCGGCGAACGGGATGGCGCCCTCGGAGATGAACGCGGCACCGAGCAGCCACGCTGCCTTGCCGTTCTCGCGCTCGACCGGCGTGAACAGGCGGCGGTCGAGCACGGTGGCGAGGGCCATCGCGAGCGGCGGCACCATGCCGGCCGCCATGACCGCGGCCATGATGGTCCACGGCACCTGGTTGTCGATCGAGCCCGCGCCGAGACCGGCGACCGCGAACGAGTAGGCGACCTTGTTGACGGGACCGCCGAGGTCGAAGCCCATCATCGCGCCGAGGATCAGTCCGAGCACGATCGCGCCGGCGCCGGTGAGGCCCGACAGCCAGTCGTTCAGCGCGGTCGACAGGCTCGCGATGGGGCCGCCGAGCACGACGATCATGAGGCCGGATGCGGCGATCGAGGCGATGAGCGGGATGATCACGACGGGCATGAGGCCCGCGAGCCAGCGCGGCACGTTCAGGCGGGCGAACCAGAGCGCCACGACACCCGCGAGGATGCCGCCGACGAGGCCGCCGATGAAGCCGGCGCCCATGAGGCCCGCGACGGCGCCCGCGACGAAGCCGGGCGCGATGCCGGGCCGGTCGGCGATCGCGTAGGCGATGTAGCCGGCGAGCGCCGGCACCAGGAAGCCCATCGAGATGGCGCCGATGGTGAAGAACACTGCGCCGAGGTACTCGAGGAACCCGCCGTCGGGCAGGTTGAACAGCGAGTTGCCGAGCACGACCTCCTGCGCGTTGTCGGTGATGTCGTACCCGCCGAACAGGAAGCCGAGGGCGATGAGCAGGCCGCCGCCGGCGACGAACGGGATCATGTAGCTGACGCCCGTGAGCAGCACGCGCTTGATCTTCTGCCCGAGGTGCTCGTTGGCCTGGGACTCGGCGGCGCTCGCGGCGCCGGGCTCGGCGGCCACGCGGCGCGCGTTCGGGTCGGAGGACGCGGCGACGGCCTCGCGGATCATGCCCGCCGGGTCGTCGATGCCGCGCTTGACGGGCCCCTGCACGACCGGCTTGCCGGCGAAGCGGGAGCGGTCGCGGACGTCGACGTCGACCGCGAACACCACGGCGTCGGCACGCTCGATCACGTCGCGCGCGAGCGGCGTCGCGCCCGACGAGCCCTGCGTCTCGACGTGCAGCTCGATGCCCTCGCGGTCGGCCGCGGCGCGCAGCGCGTCGGCGGCCATGTAGGTGTGCGCGATGCCGGTGGGGCAGGCGGTCACGGCGACGAGCACCGGGCGTCCGCCGTGAGCGGATGCCGCGGCATCCGTCGACCCGGCCGGCGCGGCGCCGGCGGCACCCGCGGCGGCCGCGGCGGGCACGGGGGCGGGCGTCGCCTCGGGCTCGGGCGCCAGCGCCTCGTCGACGAGCCGGACGAACGTCGCGGTGTCGGGCGCGGAGCGCAGCGACGCGACGAAGTCCTCGCGGATGAGCGAGCGGGCGAGCGTCGAGAGCACCGCGAGGTGGTCCTGCGTCGACGCCGACGGCACCGCGATGAGGAACACCAGGTCGGCCGGCCCGTCGAAGGAGCCGAAGTCGACGCCCTCGGGCAGGCGCGCCGCGGCGAGCGTCGGCACGGTCACGGCGTCGGACTTCGCGTGCGGGATGGCGATGCCGCCGGGCACGCCGGTCGAGTCCTTCTCCTCCCGGGCCCAGGCGTCGGCGAAGAGCGCGTCGGTGTCGGTGGCGCGGCCGGCGGCCACGACCGCGCCGGCGAGGGCGCGGATGACGGCGGCCTTGTCGGCGCCGAGCGGCTCGTCGAGGCTGACGAGCCGCGGTTCGATGACGTCGGACATCGTGGGTTCCTCCTAGGAGACGACCGGGGCGACGGCGCCCCGGATTCGAGTGACGGTGATGGCGGAGGCGTCGGCGAGGTCCCGTGGGGGCACCGCCGAGCCGGGGAGCGACGCGGCGGCCGCGCCGTGGGCGACCGCCTGGGCGAGCGCCCGGTCGGGCCCCTCCCCCTCGGTCAGTGCGAGCAGGAAGCCCGCGAGCGAGCTGTCGCCGGCGCCGACCGTGCTGCGCGGCACGATCCGGGGCGCGGGGGCGAACCACGCGTGCTCGCCCTGCACGTGGACGGCGCCGACGGCGCCGAGCGTGACGAGCGACGAACGGATGCCGCGGGGCGCGAGCCGTGCGGCGACCTCGGCGACCCGGGCGGGGTCGGCCTCGAGGGCGTCGGGGTCGGGCTCGCCCGCGAGCTCGGCGAGTTCCTCGCCGTTCGGCTTGATGAGGTCGATCGGCTCGCCGGAGTCGAGCAGCGCCGCGAGCGGTGCCCCCGAGGTGTCGACGGCGACGCGAGCGGCGACGCCGGCGGCGCGGGCCTCGCGCACCAGGCGGACGTAGAAGTCGGGGGCGAGCGAGGGCGGCAGCGAGCCGGCGAGCACCAGCCACGCGGCATCCGTCGACTGCTCGATCACCGCGGCGACGAGGTCGGACTGCTCGGCCGCGGTGAGCTCGGGCCCGGCCTCGTTGAGCTTGGTGGTGACGCCCCCGGGCTCGGTGATCGTGATGTTCGAGCGGAGCCGGGCGGCGATGGGCACGGTCGACACGGGCACGCCCGCCGCGCGGATGGCGGCCACGAGCGGGTCGTCCGCACGCCCGGGCAGCACGGCGACGGAGTCGACGCCGGACGCCGTGAGGGCACGGGTCACGTTGACGCCCTTGCCGCCGGGCTCCTCCACGTCGCGCACGACCCGCTGCACCTCGCCTCGGCGGAGCTCGTGGTCGAGCTCGACGGTGCGGTCGAGCGACGGGTTGACGGTGAGCGTCACGATCATGCGACCCGCACCTCCACTTCGGCGTCGGCGAGCGCGGCGGCGAGCCGGCCGCCGGGCGGGGCATCGGTGATGAGCACGTCGACCTCGTCGAGGGCGGCGAAGCGCTGGAGCGCCTCGTCGTCGTGCTTCGACGCATCGGCGAGCACGACGGCCAGCCGGGCGCGGTCGACCATGACGCGCTTGATCTGGGCCTCGAGCTCGTCGGGCGTCGAGAGCCCGAAGTCGGCGCTCACGCCGTTGGCGCCGAGGAACGCGATGTCGGGACGGATCTCGGCGAGCTGGGCCACGGCCGCGGGGCCGACGGCGGCGCTCGTGATGCCGCGCACCGTGCCGCCGATGATGCGCACGACGAGGTTCGCGTTGCCGTGCAGCGCGGCGGCGATGGGGATGGAGTTCGTGTAGACGGTGAGCGGCGGCACGCCCGGGTCGGGCCGCCAGGCCGCGAGGGCGTCGGCGAGCGCGCCGGTCGTCGTGCCCGCGTCGATGAGGATCGAGCCGGTGAAGGTGGGCGGCACCAGGGCGAGCGCCTCGCGGGCGATCGCGCGCTTCGCGTCGGTGGCCCGGCTCGAGCGCTCGAGCACGGTCGTCTCGGCGATGCTGGCGCGGGAGGCGCTGACCGCTCCGCCGTGCACGCGGCGCACGTGGCCGGCGTGCTCGAGGGCGTCGAGGTCGCGGCGGATGGTCTCGGGCGTGACGCGCAGTTCGTCGGCGAGGTCGGCGACGGAGACCCGGCCGGTGCGGCCGAGGGCGGCGAGGATGTGCTCGTGTCGCTCCATCGCGTACATGGCGTGGCCTCCTTGCCTGTGATCCTGCCTGCTTCTCTGCGGTTGTGTGAGTTTAGCTCGCCATTCTCGTGGAATGCAAGCATTTCGCAGAAATTCCCACACAAACAGACATTTGCGACTGCGGACACACGACGACGCCGGCCGGAACTCGCGTTCCGACCGGCGCCGTGACCTCGTTCAGTTCGCTAGGGAGCCGGCACCTCCGTGCCCTCGCTGCCCGCCCAGAACAGGCCGCGCGCGATCTGGCTGTAGAGCCCGACCGGGTGCGTGCGGAAGTTCATCGACGAGCCGAACATGAGCACCCGGCTGCCCGACGCGGTCTCGGCCGAGACCGCGGACGCCTGGCCGGCGGCGTTCGCCTGCGAGCGACCGCTCGAGTCGCGCCAGTGGCCCGCCACGAACGGATCGGCCGCGTCGTAGCGCTGCTCGACGACCGCGTTGGCCCCGAGGTTGGTGAACCAGACGGCCGGGTACCCGAACGACGTCTCCATCGGGTAGGTGCCGAGCAGGCCGCCCTCGACCGGGTCGACGTCGAGGATGCCGTTCGAGCCGCTCGTGCCCGAGACCGCCGTGGACGTGACCAGGCCGAAGGTGTTCGCGAACGCGGCGATCGCCGTGCCCTCGCCCACCACGCCGCCGCCGGCGTCGAGGTACGCCTGGACCTTGGCCCGGCCGGCGGCCTGGGCGCCGCTGAAGCTCAGCGTGCCGCCGATCCAGAGCACGTCGACGCCGTCGAGCGAGACCGCGCCGCTCTGCAGCCCGGCCGCCGTGACGTTCAGGACGTCGTGGAAGCCGAGGCGCCGGAGCGTCACGACCTCCTCGGCGCCGCCGGTGTACGCGACGCGGAGCTGGTCGAGGCCCGTGCTCTCCTCGGTGGTGAGACGCGACCCGTCCGACGCGGCGAAGGCCACGCCGTACTGCGTCGCCACCTCGGCGGCGGCGGCGCGACCCGCGGCATCCGCTCGCAGGATCACCGAGCCGTCCTCGAAGGCCGACACCGCGACGCCCGAGGCGAGCAGCGCGTTGATCGCCTGGTACTCGGCTACGCCGCTCGTGGCGAGCTCGAGGTATGCGCCCGTCGCGGGCACGGAGCCCGTCGGGGCCGCCTTCGAGACCTGCTCGAGCTTCACCCGCAGTGCCGGGTCGGTGGTGTCGCCGATCGCGTCGACGTCGGCACCCCACAGGAGCGCGAGGCTCCACGCGGAGATGTCGTACATGTCGGGCACCCGCGTCGAGATGTCGCTGCCGTCGGCGAGGAGCACGTTGGCCATGCCGCGCAGCGGCTGGTGCATGTCGACCACGTACGACCCGGCCGGGTAGTCCGTGCCGCCGGCCGAGAACGCCGCCTTGGCCCGGTGCACCTTGACGCCGTTCGCGATGAGCTGGTCGACCAGCCTCGCGGCATCCGTCGTCGAGCGCTGCATGTCACCCACGGGGATCGCGTACGCGCGCGGCACCTCGGTCGGGTAGACGTCGGTCTCATCCCAGATCTCGGCCCACTCGTTCGGCGCCGGCACCGAGGCCGGGTCGATGTCGGCCGGGATCGGCTCGATCGGCTCGCCCGCCACGCCGCGCCGGAAGATCTCGATCTGGTTCGACAGCAGCGCGTCGCGGTTGTCGACCACGTAGTCGACCGACGTCTCGACGACGACGTTCGACACCTGGATGTTCACCGCGGCGCGAGCGCTGTTCGCAGCGGCGTTCGCCGGGTTGGACACCTGCTCGACGCGGCCGAGCGGGAGCTCGACGGTGTTCGTGATCGCACCCTGGTACGCGATGTACTGCGGGGTGAAGATCGGGGGCCAGTCGTCCCAACCCGAACGGATGTCGCGGTAGGGGATCTTGATCTTGCCGGTGTTCGTGGTCGTCGCGCTGCCGTTCGGGGCGAGGTACGTGTTGCCCGGGATGTTCGCGTCGACGACGGCCCGCTCGATGGCGAGCGCGGCGGAGTACGCGTGCGGCAGGAACAGGTCGTACTCGTAGTTCTCACCGTGCGGCGGGCCGCAGGGCTCGACCTGGAGGACGCTCGTGTACCCGTGCAGGTCGACGTAGAACGTCGGCTGGATGACGCCCGTGAGGTCGCGGATGATGCGGGCCTCCGCGGTCGCGCCCGTGATCATGTCGCGGTTGGCGTCGAATCCGTCGGCCGTGGCCCGCTGGCCGAGCGCGCGGCCGTCGGGGTTGTTGGTCACCGTGAAGTAGAGCCGGTAGCCCTGGAGCAGCTCCTTGACCTCGCTGTACGGCGCGGTCGCGAGGTGCTCGATGTACTGCAGGACGGAGTCGGTGCCCTCCCACTCGTTGCCGTGGATGTTCGCGTTGAACCAGATCGGCACCTTGTACTGGCTGAGCAGCGCGGCGTTCTTGGCGGCGGCGGCCGGGTTCTCCTTGACCATCTCGCGGAACTGCGCCTGCTTGGTCGTCTGGCCGCGGTTCTCCTTCTCGGTGATCGTCACGAGATGGATGTCGCGGCCCTGCGCCGACTTGCCGACCACCTGGACCGAGATGCGGTCGCTGGCGGCCATGAGCGAGTTCAGCTTCGGGGCGATCTCGTCGTAGGGGATGACGCCGCGGTTGATCGAGACGTCGTTGGGATTGTCGGCGACCGTCTCGAGCACCGGCTGGTACGGGTAGCTCGTCGGCGGCGCGACGAGCGGGGAGACCGGCGTGACGATCGGGGCGGCGGGCGCGCCCTCGAGCGCGACCGCCGGGACGGAACCGGCGACGAGCGTCGCGGCCAGGACGGCCGTGATGCTCGCGCCCGCGATGGTGCGGTGGAACGACATACTGCTCCGTTTCTGCGGGACCTCGGTGACCCGCGGGCCCCAGGAGGATCGCCGGGGGCACGCGAGCCGCGCACGACCGGGTGGTGAGATCGTGCGCGGGAAAGCGGTGCCACTCACCTTGTCATGCGGCGGCGGCGTCCTCCAGACCGGAACGTTGCGTTCTGATCAAGATTCTTGCGCGATCGTGGCGCGGAGGCGCGAAGCGGGCACGCTGAGGATCGCCGGGGCGGCGCGCATTTGCAGCGAGCCTATGCGGTGGCATGTTTCCGGCGCATGTCCCCCGTCTCGGACGCGGGCGCACGCGCACCGCGCGCTACTGCAGCGCCGACGTGAGCCGGGCGAGGTTGTCGAGGATGGTCGACCGCAGCGGCTGCTGCATCCACTCGTCGAGGGTGAGGTCGCGGCTGTCTCGTCGGTAGCCGTCCTCGACCGCCCGCATCTCGCGCACGAAGGACGCCCCGCGCACCAGCAGCGACACCTCCATGTTGAGCTCGAACGACCGGATGTCCATGTTGCTCGAACCGATCACCGCGACGTCGTCGTCGATCGTGAAGTGCTTGGCGTGCAGGATGAACGGCGCCTTGTACATGTAGATGCGCACCCCCGCCCGCAGCAGCGCCTCGTAGTACGACCGCTGCGCGTGGTACACGAGGGCCTGATCGCCGATCTCGGAGACGAACAGCTCGACGTGCACGCCGCGTTGCGTCGCGCCGCTGATCGCCCGGAGCATCGCCTCGTCGGGCACGAAGTACGGGCTCGTGATGATGATGCGCTCCCTGGCCGCGTACAGCAGCGCGAGGAACAGCTTGAGGTTGTTCTCGTTCTGGTAGCCGGGCCCGCTCGGCACGACCTGGCAGTCGAGGTTCTGCAGCTCCGACTCCTGCTCGAACGGGATCAGCTCGTCACGCGACGGCGCCTCGCCCGTCTCGAGGTACCAGTCGGTGGCGAAGATCGCGTCGAGGCCCGACACGATGGGACCCTCGACCTCGGCGACGAGCTCCTGCCACTTGAGTCCGCGCCGGAGGTTGCTGCGCTTGTGGTAGCTCCGGTCGATGACGTTCTGCGAGCCCATGTAGGCGATCTCGCCGTCGACGACGAGGATCTTCCGGTGGTTGCGCAGGTCGGGTCGCTGGTACCGGCCCTTGAGCGGCTGCACGGGCAGCATGAGCTGCCACTCGATGCCGAAGTCGGTGAGGCGGCGCAGCGTGCGCTTGTAGCCCTTCACGCGCCGGGACGCGATGTGGTCGAGCAGCACGCGGACCTCGACGCCGCGCGCGGCCGCGCTGCCGAGCGCGTCGATGAAGCGGGCCGTGGTCGAGTCGTACGCGAAGATGTAGAACTCCGCGTGCACGTACCGGGTGGCCCGGTCGACCGCGTCGGCCATCGCATCGAGCGACGCCTCGTAATCGCCGATGAGCCTCGCGCCGTTCTGCCCGATGAGCGGCATCGCGCCGAGGTTGCGGTTCAGGCGCACGATGCCCTCGAACCAGTCCGGCCAGGCCGAGCTGTCGCTCACGCGCTCGACGCCGTGCGTGCTCTCGCGGATGAACCGGTCCACCTGCTCCTGCTTGTCGCGCCGCGCCTTCGGCAGCTTCGGGTTGCCGATGAGCAGGAAGAACAGGATGCCGATGTAGGGGATGAAGAAGATGGCGAGCAACCAGGCCATGCCCGCCGTGGGGCGCCGGTTGCGCGGCACGACGATGATCGCGATGATCCGGACGACGAGGTCGATGAGCAGCAGGATGCCGCCGATGAGGGCCGTCGTCTGCGCCGGCGTCATCCCCGGTTACGCGGCCCGGTGCTCGCCGGTGCGCTTCGCGCGCTCCTCGGCCTCGATCCGGGCGTAGGCGTCGCGCTCGTGGCGGTCGGCGCGCACGACCGCGCGCATCACGAACCAGAACATGAGTCCGATGAGCACGGTCGGAGCCACCGACCAGATGGCGTTCGCCCAGAATTCGTCCATAGCCGTTCCAGAATACGGGGGTTTCCTCGGGTTCGCTGGGTGCGGGCCGCCCCAGCTCGGGGTACGGCGAGCGGATGCCGCGGCGTCAGCCTCCGGTGACGATGCCCCAGATCCCCGAGCCGAGCAGGTACAGGCCGATCGCGCCGACGATGACCCAGATCGCGATGCGCGCGAAGGAGGGCTGCCGCGGGTCGCGCTCGGGCTCGAGCTCCTTCTTGGGGAGGTAGTCGTTCATCGCGTCATCCGTTCGATTCGGGGCCGGTCACTTCACGAGGGGGAACAGGATCGTCTCCCGGATGCCGAGCCCGGTGATGGCCATGAGGAGGCGGTCGATGCCCATGCCCATGCCGCCCGTCGGCGGCATCCCGAACTCGAGCGCACGCAGGAACTCCTCGTCGAGGCGCATCGCCTCGGGGTCGCCGCCCGCGGCGAGGCGCGCCTGCTCGACGAACCGCTCGCGCTGCACCACCGGGTCGACGAGCTCCGAGTAGCCGGTCGCGAGCTCGAAGCCGCGGACGTAGAGGTCCCACTTCTCGACGACGCCGGGGATGCTGCGGTGCTGGCGCACGAGCGGCGACGTGTCGAGCGGGAAGTCCATCACGAACGTCGGGCGCTCGAGGCCCGGCTTCACGTGGTGCTCCCAGAGCTCCTCGACGTACTTGCCCGGCAGCGGGTGGTCGATCTCGATGTCGACCGCTGCGGCGAGCTCCTGCAGGCGGGACATCGGCGTCTCGGGCGTGATCCGCTCGCCGACCGCATCGGACAGCGAGTCGTACATCGACAGCCGCTCCCAGTCGCCGCCGAGGTCGTACTCGGTGCCGTCGGACCACGTCACCACGTGGGAACCCGACACGGCGTGCGCGGCGTCCTGGATGAGCCGCTGGGTGAGGTCGGCGATCGAGTGGTAGTCGCCGTACGCCTCGTAGGCCTCGAGCATCGCGAACTCGGGGCTGTGCGTCGAGTCGGCCCCCTCGTTGCGGAAGTTGCGGTTGATCTCGAACACGCGCTCGATGCCGCCGACGACCGCGCGCTTCAGGTACAGCTCGGGCGCGATGCGCAGGTACAGCTCGGTGTCGAACGCGTTCGAGTGCGTGACGAACGGCCGCGCCGACGCGCCGCCGTGCATGACCTGCAGCATCGGCGTCTCGACCTCGACGAAGCCGAGCTCGGTGAACGTGCGGCGCAGGCTCGCGTTGACGGCGGCCCGGTCGAGCACGTTGCGGCGCGCCTGATCGCGCGCGATCAGGTCGAGGTAGCGGCTTCGGACCCGCGTCTCCTCCGAGAGCTCGTGGTGCAGGTTCGGCAGCGGGTTGATGGCCTTCGCCGCCATCCGCCACTCGCTCACCATGATCGACAGTTCGCCCCGGCGGCTCGTGATCACCTCGCCCGCGACGAACACGTGGTCGCCGAGGTCGACGAGCTCCTTCCACGCCGCGAGCGACTCCTCGCCCACCTCGCCGAGCGAGACCATCGCCTGGATGCGGCTGCCGTCGCCCGACTGCAGCGCGGCGAAGCACAGCTTGCCGGTGTTGCGCAGGTGCACCACGCGCCCCGCGACGCCAACGGTCTCGCCGCTGCGCTCGTCGACGCCGAGACCCACGAACCGGTCGCGCACCTCGGGGATCGACGACGTGATCGGCAGGCTCACCGGGTAGGCGCCCGCGCCGAGGTCGTCGGATGCCGCGTTGAGCCGCTCGCGCTTGGCCAGACGCACGGCCTTCTGCTCCGAGATCTCCTCGGCGGTCGGCTCGTGCGTGGTCTCGTCGGCCATGTGGACTCCGGAATCGGTCGGCGGGGGCGTGGGAGGCGGCATCCGTTCGCGGACGCCAGAGAACAGCGTAGCCCGCCGCCCCCGGCCGAGCCTGACCGGTGCCCGGATGCTGCGGCGTTCAGCCCAGCGAGATGACCGCGTTGTCGATGAGCCGCGTCGAGCCCACGCGCGCCGCGACGAGCACGAGCGCCTCGCCGCGCGCCTCCTCCCCGACGGGGAGGAACGTGTCGGGGTCCACGACCACCAGGTAGTCGAGCTCGACGCCGTCGTGGTCACCGAACGCGGCCGCCGCCTCGGCGAGCACCTCGTCGAGCCCCTCGGCGCCCACGGCCTCGGCTGCGGCGAGCGACTCCGACAGCAGCAGCGCCGCGCGGCGCTGGTCGCCCTCGAGGTACCGGTTGCGACTCGACATCGCCAGCCCGTCGGGCTCGCGCACGGTCGGCACCACCTCGATCGCGAGCGGCACGTCGAGCTCGCGCACCATCCGGCGCACCAGGAACACCTGCTGGGCGTCCTTCTGACCGAACACCGCGTGGTCGGGACGGACGATGTTGAACAGCTTCGCGACGACGGTGAGCATGCCGTCGAAGTGCCCGGGGCGGGAGGCGCCCTCGTACAGCTCTCCGATGCGGCCGGCCGTCACGCGCGTCTCGACGGCCCCCTCGGGGTACATCTCGTCGGGCGATGGCGCGAAGACGAGCTCGACGCCGTGCGCGCCGAGCGCGGCGAGGTCGGCCTCGAGCGTGCGCGGGTACCGGTCGAGGTCCTCCCCCGCGCCGAACTGGAGCGGGTTCACGAAGATCGACACCACGACGACGTCGGCGACCTCGCGGGCGCGGCGCACAAGCGCGAGATGCCCGTCGTGGAGCGCGCCCATCGTCGGCACGAGCGCCACGCGGCGCCCGGCGGCGCGGTGCGCGTCGACCTCGTCGCGGATCCCGGCGACCGTGTCGACCACCCGAGGTGCGACGACGACGGATGCCGCCGTGCCACCCGCCCGGCCCCCGCCGACCCTGCGCTCGCTCACCTGTCACCTCCGGACGGCCGTGCGTCGTCGGCCCCGTCGATCGTAGTCGCCCCGCCGTCGACCGTCGGACCGGGGTCGTGCCGCGCGAGCGCGTTCTCGACCGAGCTGCGCACGAGCGACGCGAGCACGGAGCCCGCCCGCGCCACGCCGATCCCCTCGAGGATGCCGGCCGCCTGGTCGACGATCGCGCTCGAGAACGAGACGGCGGTGTCCACCGCGTCCGCGTACGCGCCGCGGTCCTCCTCGGCCACGACGAACGGCTCCCCGCCCATCTCGACCGCGAGCGCCTGGGCGATCGGCAGCACCGGCGCCGGCGCCGTCACCGCGAACCACGTGCCGGCCAACCGCGTCAGGTCGATGCTCGTGCCCGTGAACGTCATGGCCGGGTGGATCGCCAGCGGGATGGCCCCGGAGCGCAGCGCGGGGGCGAGCACGTCGACGCCGTAGCGCGCGGCCGTGTGGAGGACGAGCTGACCCGGGCGCCAGGCTCCCGCCGCGGCGAGGCCCTCGACGAGGGGCGCCAGTTCGTCGGCGGGCACCGCAAGCAGCACGAGTTCGCTGCGCTCGATGATCTCGGGGATGGGCAGGACGGGGACGTCGGGCAGCATCGCCGCAGCGCGCTCGCGGCTCGCGTCGGACACGGCGGAGATGCCGGTGAGCGCGTGGCCGGCGCCTGCGAGCGCCGAGGCGAGTACCGCGCCGACCCGGCCGGCCCCGATCGTGCCGACGCCGAGGCGGCCCGCCCGTCGGTCAGCGACCATCGGCGGTCACCCCCCAGCGGTCGGTGCGGTCCCGGAGGGCGCGCGCGACGGATTCGGCGGCGAGCGCCTCGAACGCGGCATCCGCATCGGCCCGGTCGAGCGCGGGCACCTCGGCGGTCACGGGCCCCATCACGGTGTGGATGCGCAGCGAGGCGACGCGGAGGGCGCGCCGGACGGGACCCGCCGCGATCGCCACCGACTGCATGCGCGCGAGCGGCACGAGCACGGCGCTGCGGACGAGCAGTCCGCGTCGGAGCAGCGCGAGCCCGCCGTGCACGGCGACCCCGATCCGGCGCCACGACAACGGCCGGATCCAGGCGGCCCGTCCCGGCGCGACGAGGAAGCCCGCGGTCCGCCCGGAGCCGGTCATGCCGGCGAGCAGCAGGTGGTCGAGCGTCGGATCGGCATCCGGCACGAACAGCCCCACCACCCGGCGGACGTCGTCGATGGTGCCGACGGGGAGCACCAGGGTGCGCTGGATCCCGTCGTTGCCGGCGGCGAGCGACTGCCCGGCGACGTTGATGCGGATGCTCCACCAGCCGAACGGACGCCAGAGCAGCCACTGGGTCGCCTCGATCGCGTGGACCCGCCCCGGCGGGATCGTCTGGTTCGCGGTCGACAGCAGGCCCGAGCCGATGCGCACGCCGTCGGCCGTGCCGGCGATCGAGTAGCGGAGGGACTTCGTGATGCGCGACCACAGGTAGCTGATCAGGCCGATGGCCGCGGGCACGAACGTGAACAGCACCCATGGCGCGCCGCTGACCACACCCGTGGTGATCACCACGACGAGCACGGCGAACCAGATCATCGAGCCGCCGAGGAGCGCCGACGCGATCACGCGCGGCAGCGGCAGCCGGACGATGGACTCCGGCGGTGCGAGCGACGGGTCGAGCTCGGGCGCGCGGAACTCGTCGACGCGGCGGCCGACGAGCTGGCCGGCGCGGGCTGCGAGCGTGCCCGGCTCCCCGGCCTCCGCCTCGACGTCGGTCGCGGGGTCGGACCCGGTCGCCCCGACGCCCCGCGCCCCGGAGGCGAGGCGCAGCAGGTCGGCCCGGAGCCGTTCCGCCTGCGCCGAGCCGAGATACGCGAGGTCGACGTTGCCCGACTGCCCGGCCACCGACACGTCGAGCTTCGCGGTGCCGAACAGCCGCGCGAAGAGCGGTCGGTTGAGGTTGATGCCCTGCACGCGGTCGAGCCGGGCGCTGCGGTGCGAGCGGAACAGGATGCCGCTGCGGACCTCGAGCGCCTCGGAGGTCACGCGGAAAGTGTGCATGCGCCACGCGAGGTGGAATCCGGCGATCACGAGGACGATGACGACCGCGAGGGCCACGAGCGCCCAGCCGATGAGCCCGTTGACCACGATCCCGCCGATCGGGTCCTCGGCCCAGTCGCCGCTCCATCCGGCGGAGGGCTCGAACCGGTCATCGGGCGCGACGGGCGCGAACAGCAGCAGGAAGACCTCGACGACGCGTTCGCGCAGGTTGGCGATCACGAATCCGAGCACGGCGAGGAAGACGAGTCCACCGCGGAGGAGCGGACTCGCCGGGTGCAGGCGGTGCCACTCGCCGTCGGCGAGGTCGCGCACCGGCGTCCTGGGGCCGGTCCCGGTCACAGCCCCGCCCGGCGCGTCTCGGCGAGGGCGACGAGTTCGTCGCGCAGCCGCTCCGCCTCCTCGAGCGGCAGGCCGGGCAGCGTGACGGCGGTCGCGGCGGCGGCCGTGACGAACTTCAGGTCGGCGAGGCCCAGGGCACGCGAGACCGGACCGCGCGTGATGTCGACGAGCTGCATGCGGCCGTAGGGCACCGCCACCTGCCGCTGGAACATGATGCCGCGCCGGAAGACCAGGTCGTCGGCGCGGAGCCGGTACCCGATCGAACGCACCCGGCGCGGTTCGAGCGCGATGGCGACGAGCGCGATCGCACCGATCGCGGCCGCGGCCCACCACAGGACGGGCAGGTCGAGCCAGGTTCCCGCGATGAGGAGCACGGCGACGGTGATGCCCGAGCCGATCACCGACCCCACGACCTCGACGACGACGTGCTTGGGCGAGACGCGTCGCCAGTCGGAGTCGATCTCGCGGGGCGCGGCCGGCGGCGCGGGCGGCATGGGTGGCGGTGCGGGCGGCATCGCCGGGGATGAGGGCGGCATCGCCGGGGGCGCGAGTTCTGGCGCCGCCGGGGCGGGCGCCGGCGGCCCTGGCACCGCCGGAGGACGCTCGTCCGCCTCGGCCGGTCCGGTCATCGGCTGGTCGTGGTCAGGCACGCGCGGCGCCCTCCTCATCGGGCTCGTCGGGCGGGATGGTGCAGAAGTGCTCGGCGACCAGGCCGGCGGCGAGCAGCAGCGCGGCGCCGGCGGCCGTCGCCACGGCCGTCCACACGGTGGATGCCGCGGGCAGGACGCTGCGCGTCAGGAGGAACGCCGTGATGCCGACGCCGGCGCCCAGCACCAGCGCCCCGGTGATGCTGCTCGCCTTGGCGAGGACCGCGGTGCGCGCGGCCCGGAAGGGATCGATCCGGCGCGTGGCGGTGCCGCGCACCGCCTGACGGATCGGCCAGGCGAACGCCAGCACGAGCGCTCCGACGCCGACCAGGGTGATCGCGAGCGACAACGGCGGGACGACGGCCTGCGCGCCGGCGCTGACCAGTGCCAGCTCGACGAGGTACCCCACGGCGAGGCCGACGAAGCCGAACGCGACGAGGGTCGAGGCGTGCGTGCGCTTCATCGCCGCACCACCTCGTCGGTGGCCGCCGCACGGAGGTCGGCGACGCGCCCGCGCCCGGCGATCTCGGCGTCGGGCTGGACGTCGAGCCACGGCTGCAGGACGAACGCGCGCTCCCAGGCGCGGGGATGCGGGAGCTCGAGCCGCTCGTCGGCGATCCGGAGGCCGTCGACGTCGATGAGGTCGAGGTCGAGCGTGCGGTCGCCCCAGCGCTCGTCGCGGGTGCGGCCGTGCTCGTGCTCGATGCGCTGCAGGAGGTCGAGGAGCGCGTGCGGCTCGAGGTCGGTCTCGAGGACGACCACGCCGTTGAGGTAGCGGGGCGCGTCGCGGTCGACGCCGTCGAGCTTCACCGCCGGGGTCTCGTAGACCGGTGAGACCGCGACCAGGCGCATGCCCGGCGCGTCGGCGAGCTCGCGCACCGCGGCGCCGATGGTCGCCTCGCGGTCGCCGAGGTTCGCCCCGAACGCGACGACGGCCCGGCTCATGCGCGACTCCGCACGACCGTGACGGCGACGTCGTCGAACGGCACCTCGATCGGCGCCTGCGGCTTGTGGACGGTGACCGTCGCCTCCTCGACGCCGGCGAAGCCGAGCGCCACGCCGGCGACGCGCTCGGCGACCGTCTCGATGAGGTCGACGGGGTCGCGCTCGACGGCCCGCGCGACCGCCACCGCGAGTTCGCCGTAGTGCACGGTGCGCGCGAGGTCGTCGCCGGATGCCGCGGCCGCGAGGTCGACGGCGACCGAGACGTCGATGACGAACTCCTGCCCCTGCTCGCGCTCGAAGTCGAACACCCCGTGGTGCGCGCGCACGCGGATGCCGGTCACTGCGATCCGATCGCGCGAGTCAGCCACGTCGTCCACTCTGCCATGCACGGGCGACGTCGAGCGCGACGCGCGTGGAGCGCACGTCGTGCACGCGCACGCCCCAGGCGCCGGCCTGCGCGGACAGGGCACTCACCACGGCCGTCGGCAGGTCGCGGTCCTCGACCGGCGCGCCCTCCGGGAGCAGTGCGCCGAGGAACCGCTTCCGCGAGGCGCCGACGAGCAGCGGCAGCCCGAGCCCGGCCAGGACGTCGAGGCGGGCGAGGAGCTCCCAATTGTGCTCGGCGCGCTTGGCGAACCCGAGGCCCGGGTCCAGGATCAGCCGGTCGGGCGCGACGCCCGCGGCGACGAGCGCGTCGACGCGCGCCGCGAGCTCGTCCCGGACCTCGGCCGCGACGTCCGCGTACCGGGCGAGTTCGTCCATCCGGTCCGAGTGGCCGCGCCAGTGCATGGCCACGTACCGGGCGCCGCTCTCGGCGGCGATGCGGGCCATGGCCTCGTCGGCGAGTCCCGCCGACACGTCGTTGATGATCTCGGCCCCCGCCTCGACCGCCGCGGCGGCGGTGGTCGCACGCATGGTGTCGACGCTCACGCGGAGCCCCCGGCCCGCGAGCTCGCGGATCACCGGGACCACGCGGCGCAGCTCCTCCTCGGGCTCGACGCGCGCGGCGCCGGGGCGCGTGGACTCCCCGCCGACGTCGAGGAGGTCGGCGCCCGCCTCGGCCAGCTCGAGCGCGTGCGCGATCGCCGCGTCGGCGTCGAACCAGCGCCCGCCGTCGCTGAAGGAGTCGGGGGTGACGTTGACGACCCCCATGATGAGCGTCTCAGTCACCGCGGCCCGATCCGATGAGCGCGATGACCTCGGCGCGCGCGGCCGGTTCGGCGAGGGCCCCGCGGCTCGCGACCGTGACCGTCGAGCTGTGCTCCTGCCTGGCGCCGCGGGCGGTGACGCAGCCGTGCTCGGCGTCGAGGACGACGAGGACGCCGCGGGGCCGGAGCCCGGCGTCGAGCGCGTCGGCGATCTGCTCCGTCAGGCGCTCCTGCACCTGCGGGCGGCTCGCGATCGTGTCGACGACGGCCGGGATCCGGCTGAGGCCCACGATCTTCTCGCCGGGCAGGTACGCCACGTGCGCGACGCCGGTGAACGGCAGCAGGTGGTGCTCGCACATGGACCGGAAGCCGAGGTCGCGGAGCACGACGACGTCGGAATCGGCCGGCTCACCGGCATCCGTCGACCCCGTCGGGACCGAGTCGGCGAGGTGCCGCTGCGGATCGCCGCCGACCCCGCTGAAGAACTCGGCGTACGCCTCGGCGACGCGACGCGGCGTGCGCTCGAGCCCGGGCCGGTCGGGGTCCTCGCCGATCGCGAGGAGCAGCTCGCGGACCGCGCGTTCGACGCGGCCCGTGTCGACGCCCGTCATGGCACCCTCCTCACGCGCCGGCGGCGGCTAGGCCGTCGCGGGACGCGGCTTCGTGCTCGGCGTGCGCGACGCCTTGGCCTCCTCGACCGGGGCGCCCGAGTCGACGCCGCCGTCCACGGCGCCCTGGTCGATCGGCGCCTTCTGGTGCGGGAACCGGATCGGCGGGCGGTCGGAGACCGGTCGGTTCTCGCTCGAGAGCCACAGCGGCCGCGGCGGCAGCTTCTTCACGTTCGCGAAGATCTCGGCGATCTGGTTGTGGTCGAGCGTCTCGTGCTCGAGCAGCGCCTCGGCGAGGCGGTCGAGGATGTCGCGGTTGTCGTTGAGCACCTGCCACGCCTCATCGTGCGCCTGCTCGATGAGCGCGCGCACCTCGGCGTCGACGCGCTCGGCGATCTCCTCCGAGTAGTCGCGCTGGTGGCCCATGTCGCGGCCGAGGAACACCTCGCCCTGCGACTGCCCGAGCTTCACGGCGCCGACGGTCGCGCTCATGCCGTACTCGGTGACCATCTTGCGGGCCGTGGCGGTGGCCTTCTCGATGTCGTTCGAGGCGCCCGTCGACGGGTCGTGGAACACGATCTCCTCGGCGACGCGACCGCCCATGGCGTACGTGAGCTGGTCGAGCAGCTCGTTGCGCGTCACGGAGTACTTGTCCTCCAGCGGCAGCACCATCGTGTAGCCGAGCGCGCGGCCGCGGGGCAGGATCGTGATCTTCGTGACGGGGTCGGTGTAGTTCATCGCCGCCGCCGCGAGCGCGTGGCCGCCCTCGTGGTACGCCGTGATGAGCTTCTCCTTGTCCTTCATCACGCGCGAGCGGCGCTGCGGACCGGCGATGACGCGGTCGACGGCCTCGTCGAGGGCGCGGTCGTCGATGAGCTGCGCGTTGGAGCGTGCGGTGAGCAGCGCGGCCTCGTTGAGGACGTTCGCGAGGTCGGCGCCCGTGAAGCCGGGGGTCTTGCGCGCGAGCACCTCGAGGTCGACGCCCTTGGCCAGCGGCTTGCCCTTGGCGTGCACCTCGAGGATCTTGTGGCGGCCCTTGAGGTCGGGGGCATCGACGCCGATCTGGCGGTCGAAGCGGCCGGGGCGCAGCAGCGCCGGGTCGAGGATGTCGGGGCGGTTCGTCGCCGCGATGAGGATGACGTTGGTCTTCGGGTCGAAGCCGTCCATCTCGACGAGCAGCTGGTTCAGCGTCTGCTCGCGCTCGTCGTGTCCGCCGCCGAGACCGGCGCCGCGGTGGCGGCCGACCGCGTCGATCTCGTCGACGAAGATGATGGCCGGCGCGTTCTGCTTGGCCTGGTCGAAGAGGTCGCGCACGCGGCTGGCGCCGACGCCGACGAACATCTCGACGAAGTCCGAACCGGAGATCGAGTAGAAGGGCACGCCCGCCTCGCCGGCGACCGCGCGCGCGAGGAGCGTCTTGCCGGTTCCGGGCGGGCCGTAGAGCAGCACGCCCTTGGGAATGCGGGCGCCGACGGCCTGGAACTTGGCCGGGTCCTTGAGGAAGTCCTTGATCTCGTGGAGTTCCTCGATGGCCTCCTCGGCGCCGGCGACGTCGTCGAAGGTGACCTTCGGGCTCTCCTTGGAGACGAGCTTGGCCTTGGACTTGCCGAACTGCATGACGCGGTTCCCGCCGCCCTGCATGCCCGAGAGGATGATCCAGAAGAAGAGGCCGATGAGCACGAGCGGCAGCAGGATGCCGAGCATCGAGAGGAACCAGCTGGGCTGCGGGACCTCGTCGTCGAACCCGTTCTCGGGGTCGGCGCGGTCGACCGCGGCCAGCACGTCCTCGCCGCGGGGCGTGACGTAGTAGAACTGCACCTGGGTGCCGAGGTCCTCCTCGGCCTCGGCGAGGGTGAGGTCGACGCGGTTCTCGCCGTCGACGATCTTCACCTCCTGGACCTTGCCCTCGTCGAGCAGCTCCAGGCCCTGCTGGGTGGAGACCTCACGGAAGCCCGACTGGGTGATGAGGCTCGACCCGATCCAGACCGCCACGATGGCCAGCAGGATGTAGATGACCGGCCCGCGCAGGATCTTCTTCATGTTCATGGTGGTGCAAGGCTACCGGTTGGTCACTGGGCGCGATCCGTGTGTTCGCTGTGGGCGCGCAGCGCCCGAAGCGGACCATTCGCGCTGCCGCTGAGGGCGCGCAGCGCCCGGATCAGCTGTAGACGTGCGGCGCGAGGATGGCGACGTCGCGCAGGTTGCGGTACTGCTCGGCGTAGTCGAGGCCGTAGCCGACGACGAACTGGTTGGGGATGTCGAACCCGAGGTACTTGACGTCGACCTCGACCTTGGCGGCATCCGGCTTGCGCAGCAGCGCGCAGATCTCGATGGAGGCGGCGCCGCGCGAGCGGAGGTTGCCGAGCAGCCAGCTGAGGGTGAGGCCGGAGTCGATGATGTCCTCGACGATGAGCACGTCGCGGCCGGAGAGGTCGCTGTCGAGGTCCTTCAGGATCTTCACGACGCCGGAGGACTGGGTGCCCGCGCCGTACGAGGAGACGGCCATCCAGTCCATGGTGACGTGCGAGCGCAGTTCGCGGGCGAGGTCGGCCATGACCATGACCGCGCCCTTCAGCACGCCGACGAGGAGGAGGTCGCGGCCGGCGTAGTCGGCTTCGATGCGCCGGGCGAGCTCGGCCAGCTTGTCGCGGATCTGCTGCTCGGTGACCAGCACCTCGGTCAGGTCGGCTTCGATCTCGCGCGAATCCATTCCCGGCTCCTCCTGTTGCTCCTGGGCGAAACGGATGCCACGAGCCTAGTCGTCAGCGCGCGGTGAACTCGATGCGCCCGCCCGCCCGGGAGGCCCGGCAGCCGGGCAGGTCGATGGGGCCCTGTCCGTGCCAGTCGGTGACGAGCCGGGCGACCTCGAGGGTCTGCCGCCGCGTGAGGGCGACGCCGAACTCGCTCGCGACGACGTGGCGGATGATGCGCTGGCGGAGCGCGGCGGGGTTGGCGGCGAGGACGGCCGCGCTCACGGCGATGCCGGCCTCGGCGGGTTCGCAGATCTCCTCGATGAACTCGTCGATCTGCTCGGCGAACGCCTGCTCGTCCTCGCGGAGCTGTTCGGCGGTGCGGGCGAGCGCCTCGGCGACGCCGGGGCCGAGCTCGGCCTCGAGCACGGGCAGCACGCGCTCCCGGACGCGCACTCGGGCGTAGGCGCTGTCGGCGTTGTGCGGGTCGTCCCACGGCACGAGGCCCGCGTCGCGGCACGCCTGCCGGGTGTCGGCACGGCGGATGCCGAGCAGCGGCCGTGCGTACCGGCCGTTGCGCGGCGCCATTCCGGCGAGGCTGGCCGCGCCCGACCCTCGGGCGAGCCCGAGCAGGACCGTCTCGGCCTGGTCGTCGAGGGTGTGGCCGAGCAGCACGAGTTCCGCGCCCGCCTCGCGGGCGGCGGCGTCGAGGGCGGCGTACCGGGCGGCGCGCGCGGCGCCCTCCGGGCCGTCGCCGCCGGGGGCGGCGGTCGCGTCGACGCGTCGCACGAGCACCGGGTCGAGCCCGAGGTCGCGGGCGACGGATGCCGCGCCATCCGCCTGCTCGGACGACCCCGCCTGCAGGCCGTGGTCGACGACGACGGCCCCGGCGCGCCATCCGGCCCGCGGCGCCTCGAATGCGGCGGCCGCGGCGAGCGCGAGGGAGTCGGCCCCGCCCGACAGGGCGACGAGCAGGAGCGGCGCGTCCTCCCGCCGCTCCAGCACCCGGCGCACCGCGCGTCGCACGTCGGCGATCGGCGGCGTCAGCCGTGGTCGTCGCTCGGAGGCCATCACGTAACCTTATTCCGGCCATCCGGGCGCGGGCCGCGCCATCCGCCACACGAGGAGAACAGCATGGGCGAGTACGCCGCCGTCATCGAGATCCCCAAGGGGAGCCGCAACAAGTACGAGGTCGACCACGAGACCGGCCGGGTCTTCCTCGACCGCGTGCTCTACACGAACTTCGTCTACCCGACCGACTACGGCTTCTTCGAGAACACCCTGGGCGACGACGGCGACCCGCTGGACGTGCTCGTGCTCACCCAGTACCCGCTGTTCCCGGGCGTGGGCGTGAAGGTCCGTCCCGTGGGCGTGTTCCACATGACCGACGACGGCGGCGGCGACGCGAAGGTCATCGCGGTGCCCGCGGGCGACCCCCGCTGGAACCACATCCAGGACGTCGACTCGATCCCCGAGTACACGAAGAAGGAGATCGAGCACTTCTTCGAGCACTACAAGGACCTCGAGCCCGGCAAGTGGGTCAAGACCGAGGGCTGGGCCGACGCGGCCGAGGCCGAGTCGCTCATCGCCAAGGCGATCGAGGCGTACCCGGGCCACTGAGCACCGAGCGGATGCCGCGGCATCCGCTGCACGCACGAGGGGGCGAGCCGATTCGGCTCGCCCCCTCGTCGCGTCCCCGAGTCGCCTCGGTGTGCCGTGCCTCAGCCGAGGTAGACGCCGCGCGCGGCCATGAAGGGCTGCGGGTCGATGCGACTCCAGCCGCTGTAGACCTCGAAGTGCAGATGGCATCCGGTCGACGCGCCGGTGGTGCCGCTCGACGCGATCACCTGGCCCGAGGAGACCCACTGTCCGTAGCCGACAAAGAGGCCGCCGGGCCGGATGTGGGCGTACCCGGTGGAGATCCCGCCGCCGTGGTCGATCTTGATGAAGTTGCCGTAGCTGCCCGAGTAGCCCGAGAAGACCACGCGGCCGCTCGTCGCGGCGTAGATGGGCGCAGAGCAGCCCGTGGCGATGTCGGTCGCGTAGTGGAACGGGTTCGTGCAGTACCCGCCGCTGCAGATCACCTGACGCGGGCCGTACACGCCGGAGATGTAGCCGTAGGCGGGCTTCGACCAGCCGGAGCCGCCGCCGCCACCGCCTCCGCCGCCGCCACCACCGGCCGAGGCGGCGGGCGCCGCCTCGCGCTTGCGGCGCTCCTCCTCGGCCTTGCGGCGCCGCTCCTCCTCTTCCTTGCGCTTCCGCTCGCCCTCCTCGTACGCGGCGGTCGTCTTCGCCTCGGTGTCGCGGAGGAACTTCAGCTGCTGGTCGAGCTCGATCTTCTTCGACTCGGACTCGGCGAGCGCCGTCTCGGCCGCGGCCTGGGCGGCCTGCGCTGCGACGAGGGCCTTCTCGGCGGCGATGCGGAGCTTCTCGCGTTCGGCGCGGGCCACCTCGGCCTGGTCCGCGAGGGACTGCGCCGTATTGCCGGCCTCCTTGGCCTGCGCGTAGATGTCGCCGGTGCGCTCCACCAGCTTCTCCATCGAACCGAGGCGGGCGAGCAGTTCGTCGGTGCGCCGGGCGTCGCCGGCGTCGATGAGCATGTTGACGCCGAGGTCGGTGCTGCCCGTGCGGTAGAGCTGCGCGGCGACCTGCCCCGCGCTGCGCTCCGCCGCCTCCGCTTCGGCGGCGGCCGCGTCGGCCTGCGACTGGATCTCCTCGGCCCGGCGGGCGGCGTCGTCGTACTCCTGCTGGGCGACGAGGAGCTCCTCGGTCCGCCGCTCGGCCTCGGCGCGGGCGACGGCCACGTTCTCCTCGAGCTGCGCGATGAGGGCGATGATCTGGTCCACGGCCCTGGCGGCGGCGCGCGTGTCGGCCTTCGCCTTCTGCAGTTCCTGCCAGGTCGGGTAGTCGGCGGCAGAGGCGGGCACGGGGTCGGCCACCACGCCACCGGTCGCGGCGAACATGAGCACGATGGCCGCCGCGACGGCGCGCAGCCTCGACCCGGCGCGGCCGGGTGCTCGGCGCTCTGCGTCTCGCGACATGATCCCCTCATCCGCGCGGCCCGTTCAGGACCCGCGCTCGTGTCGTCCGTGCGGGCAGTGGCCATGTCACCGTAGGCGCGCCGGGGGTCGCCTCCGGGGATTTCGGCCCCGCGTGGCGCGGTTCGGCGGCTCGTTTTGGAATCTGGCCGCCGAATGCGTATGCTGTCTTCTCGGCGGTCATGCCCCGGTATGACACTCCGGCCCCATCGTTTAGCGGCCTAGGACACCGCCCTTTCACGGCGGCAGCACGGGTTCGAATCCCGTTGGGGTCACCCTGCGATGGGTTTACAATTGAACAGCTTCTTTACGAGGCCCTGTGGCGCAGTTGGTTAGCGTGCCGCCCTGTCACGGCGGAGGTCGCGGGTTCAAGTCCCGTCAGGGTCGCTCAGGCGACAAGCCCTTTCCCTTTCGAGAGAAGGGGCTTTCTCCTTATCGAGGCACCGGTTCCCGATTCGTCGGGCGGATGCCGCGAGGCTCTGTAGCTCAGTTGGTAGAGCGTTCGACTGAAAATCGAAAGGTCACCGGATCGATGCCGGTCGGAGCCACATCGTTAGGAAACCCCCGGTTCGCCGGGGGTTTTCGCGTTTCCGGTGCCGGATGCACCGCACCGCTGGTGCGCAGACTTGCAGTCGGACGGGTGCAGCGTCAAGGGTGTTCTCGAATGCCGGTGCGACGTCGGAGACTAGCCTCGGATGAAGCCGAAGGGACGCCATGCGTGTGATCAGGATCATCGTCGACGGGCGGGAGTACGTCCTCCCGGCCGACCAGGACGTCGCGGGGATCATGACGCGGATCACCGATCAGGTCCGCGCCGGCGGCGGCTTCGTCGAACTCGTCGATGCCCCGGGCCGCACGCTCACCGTCTTGGTGTCGCCGGGAATGAGCCTGGCCATCGAGGTGCGTGCCTCCGAGGAGGCCCTGCGGGCGTCGGATCTCCGCGAGGACCCGGTCGAGCCCTCCTGGTTCGACCCGTTCGACATCACCTGACGCCGAAGCGACTAGCAGACCTGAATGGCGTCCATCAAGCCCGCTGCAGGTCTTGACCGGTGACGGGCCGGTCGCGTTACCGTGATTCAGAGCACGCGGGAGGACCACATGGGCAAGCTGTACTACGGCGACTCGTCGTTCGAGATGGAGGACCGCCTGCTGGCGCATCTCCAGCTCATCATCGGGGTGAAGCTCCGCCGCGGTGAGAACTTCTTCATGAGCTGGCGCGCTGCCGATTCCAGCGGGCTCGGCCGGCACGCGGTCTGGGTCGACAACGGCGTGCCGATCCACTGCGAGTACGACGCCTCCGTGCCGGTGGAGCTCAACATGGCCTGGGCCGAGCGCCTCGCCGATCTCGCGTCCAAGGGCGGCGGCCTCATCATCCAGGCCGAGGACGTCCCCCTGGGCGTGGAGGAGGTCGACCAGTCGGCACACTCCATCAACGCGAGCTGAGCCGCGGGGAGCTCAGTAGTCGTCGTACTCCTCCTCGTCGACGTCGCCGACGACCGCGATGTTGCGGAGTTTCCTGGTCTCCGCGGCCATGTACGCGACCAGCTCGTCGTCGACCAGTTCCTCGTGCTCGCCGGGCTCCTCATCCGAGATGAGCTCGCTCGCCGGGCCGATGAGCACCGTGGAGTGCCCGAGCGACCCGTCGGCTCGGCGCGTCGGGATCCGGATGGTCGCGGACTCCCGCACGTCGGCGAGCGCACCGGCGTAGTCGATCAGTGCCTTCGCGATCGCCGACCCCGTGAGCACGGAATCCCCTGCGTAGTAGAGCCGGTCCATGGTGTCCTGCTTACTCCTGTCGCGTCGATTGCACACGGGCTTGACGCCGAGGAAGGCCGGCGCAAGCCACACCCCGACTCGCGTCAGAGGCCGCTCGTCAAGCCCTATCGCCAACGGAATCGACAGACGCACAATGTTGCTAGGGCCAGCTGGGGGGCGGTGAGTACTGATATGGGATGCCTGACGATCGCGGGGCTCGCAACCATCGAACTCGATGACGACCTGACCGCGCACCTGCACGCAGTGCTCGTGGCGAAGTTGCGTCGCAATGAGCCGGTCCTCCTCGAATGGACCGGAACCGGGGAACACGCCCAGCAGGTGTGGGTCCATCCGTCTGCCGGCGTGCTCGCGTCGTACGACCTGCCCCGTCCGCCCGATCTCGACCGGCTCTGGCTCGACCGACTGATGATCGCCGCGAACTCGGTCTCCGGCATCTCGATCGAGGCCGCCGATCTCCACCGGCACACGCGCGTGGTGCCGGCGGCGACCCGCGCCGTCGTGGAGGGCCACGGCACCGCGCCGTCACCGCCGCCTCCGCCGACGCGGGAGTCGGACGAGCACGACACGCGCTCCTGACGCGCCGGCGACACGAGCACGACTCGGTTCACCCGGCTCCGTGCTCCTGCAGCCAGAGTTCCAGGACGACGAAGGGCCACAACGCGTTCCCGCCGACCGGCGTGAAGCAGTCGTTCGGACGGTCGAGCATCCGATCGAGCCACTGTCCGTCCACGGCCGTCCGGATCCGGGCGTGCCGTGGCCGCAGCGCCCGCTCGGCCAACTCGAGCACGGACCCATCGAGGGTCTTGAGCGCGGGTACCGGGAAGTATCCCTTCGGCCGGTCCCACACCTCGGTGGGCAGCATCCGTCGCGCCAGGCGCTTCAGCGGGCCCTTGCCGCCGTCGGCCAGCTTGAGCTCGGGCGGACACGAAGCCATGAGCTCCACGAGTTCGTGGTCGAGGAAGGGGACTCGCGCCTCGAGACCCCAGGCCATGGTCATGCAGTCGAGTCGCTTCACCGGGTCGTCCACCATGAGGAGGTGGGTGTCCAGGCGCAGCACGGCGTCGAGGGCGGTCTCGACGCCGTGCCTGGCGAAATGGGCAACGGCCAGCTCGCGACTGACGTCGTCGCGGGGAATCGCGCCCGTTCGTGTGACTCGCAGGAGGTCGGCATGCCGGTGGTCGAAGAACACGTCCGCGAGCACCTCGATGGCGGCGTCCGTCGACGCCTCGGCCACGGAGGCGTGGTACCCGTAGCCGGCGAAGACCTCGTCCGCTCCCTGCCCGCTCTGGACGACCTTGATGTCGCGGGCGACCGCCTCGGCGAGCAGGAAGAACCCCGGCAGGTCGTGCGACGCCATCGGTTCGGTCATGGCCGCGACCGTCGACTCGACCGTGCTCGCGAGCCCCGCGCTCCCGATCTCCAGACGCGTGTGCTCCGTCGCGAAGCGCTCGGCGACGGCATCGGAGTAGCGGAACTCATCGCCCCGCTCGGCTCCGACGCCCTCGAACCCGATGCTGTAGGTGCGTACGGGATCGCCCGCCGTCTCGGCGAGCAGGGCGACGATCAGGCTGGAATCCAGACCCCCGGAGAGCAGCACGCCGACCGGCACGTCGGCGACCGTGCGTCGCGCGACCGCCGTGCGGAGCGCTGAGGCCACGGCGTCCGTCCACTCCTCGTCCGTCCAGCCCCCGCGCGCGGGATCCCGCTCGTAGGCGGGTTGCCAGTAGCGGCGATCGCGGGACCGTCCGTCCTGCGAGACGACCCGTATCGTCGCGGCCGGCAGCTTCTCCACGCCGGCGAGCACCGTCTGCGGGGCCGGGACGATCGAGTGCCAGGACAGATAGTGGTGCAGGCCGGTCGGGTCGAGCGACGTGTCGATCCCTCCCCCGGCGAGCAGGGCCGGCAGGTGCGACGCGAACCGGAGGCCGTCACCGGTGCGGGCAAGGTACAGCGGCTTGATGCCGAGGCGATCCCGCGCGAGGACCGCCACGCCCCGCCGCCGGTCGACGAGAACGCACGCGAACATCCCGATGAGGTGGTCCACGAACTCCTCGCCCCAGTGCTGGTACGCCCGGAGCACGACCTCGGTGTCGCCGTCCGTCCGGAAGCGGTGATGCGCTGCGAGTTCTCGGCGCAGTTCGCGGTAGTTGTAGATGCAGCCGTTGAAGACGAGCGCGAGTCCGCTCGGCTCATCGACCATCGGCTGGGCGGACTGGTCCGACAGGTCGATGACCGTCAGCCGTCGGTGCCCCAGTGCAGCCCAGCCGTCGTGCCAGAGACCGTCGCCATCGGGCCCGCGTTCCGCCTGCGCGGTCGACATGCGATCGACCCGTTCCGGATCGGCGCGCCCGCCGCCGAAGGCCAGTTCACCCGTGATCCCGCACACGCACACCTCCTGACGGGTTCGCCGGCAGGATGGCGGGCACCTCGGCGATCGGATCGACGATGCCGATCGGACCCGACAGCGTGCCCACGCCGGCGCCTGCATCGCGGGGCTGCGGCTCCTCCGCGACGAGCTCCCGCTCGAGCAGCCTCCGCAGTGCCGGCGCTCCTCCCCGGAGGAACGCCCGGCGCTGCCGTTCGGCCCCGGTGCCGTCCGCGAGGATGCGTTCCGTCCCGTCGACGACCGCGTCGAGGTCGCCGGCCGCGGCGAGGTCGTCGGCAAGGGCGAGCACCAGCCCGCGCACCGCCCCCTCGGCAGGCACGAGCGCGCCGGCGGACGGATCGTACACGGTCTCGCGGAGCCCGTGCCGTGCGGAGTGGAGGATCGCCGCGCTGAGCAGCTCGCCGGGAGGGGCCTCCTGCTCCATCGCCGCCGCCGTCGACTCGAGGGACCGCGTCACGAGCGCACGGCACAGCGCTGCCACGACCAGGGACGACTCCGCGTCGAGCTGTGCATCGGCCATCCGGAACTCGATCGTCGGCAGGTGATCCGACAGGCGCAGATTCCACATGATGAGTGCGCGGTCGAAGGTTCCGCCGACGCCGATGAGCGCGTCGACCCGGCGGTCGTAGTCCTCGGCGTCGGCGAACACCGGCGGGCAGCCCGCGGTGGTCCAGCGCCGCAGCAGCACCGTCCGCCAGCTGTCGTAGCCGCTGTCCCGGCCGCGCCAGAACGGCGAGTTGGCCGCGAACGCGGTGAGCAACGGCATCCACGGCCGGGCGGCGTTCAGGGCCCGGATGCCCGCAGCGCGATCCGGTACGGCGACGTGGATGTGGAGGCCGCTCACCTGGTGATCGGCGATGATCCCGAGCATGTCCTCGGCGATGCGCCCGTATCGGACCACGTCGTCGGTGAGACCAGGGTCCGTCACGCAGTCCGGGGCCGTCCCGACGCCGGCCGCGACCAGTCCGAGACGGCTCGCCGACCGGGCGACGGCGCGCCGGAAGCCGACGAGGGCCGACCGGCCTTCGTCGAGCGAGCTCAGCACGACGGAGGCGTGCTCGATCTGCGAGGCGAGGAACTCGCGGTGCGCCACCGCGGCCCACGGCGTCCTGGCCAGCCGACGCAGCACCGCGGCGCCCGCATCCGCCGGCAGCAAGGTGCCGGGATGCAGGAACTGGAACTCCTCCTCGACGCCGAACGTCCGCATCGCCCGGGGGTCGTTCGCTTCTCCGAGGTGGCTCACCGTGACTCCGTCCCGCGCTCCTCGCCGGCGCGGCTCCGGACCGTGTCGTCCGTCGCCTCCAGCGTGGGTGCGTCGGGCGCGTCCCGCAGATGCGGGCCGCCGATGCCCACCGGGATCCCCGCCTCGGGGTGGTGCACGTCGAACGCCGGCGACTCCGAGCGGATCCGCGGGATCGAGGTGAAGTTGTGCCGCGGCGGCGGGCAACTGGTCGCCCACTCGAGGGAGCGACCGTATCCCCACGGATCGTCGACCGTGACCTTCGGCGCGCGCCGAGCAGTCAGGTACACGTTCGCGAAGAAGGGCAACATCGACACCGCGAGCAGGAACGCGCCCACCGTGGAGAGCTGGTGCATCCATGTGACGCCGTCCTCCGGCAGGTACGAGGCGTACCGCCGCGGCATCCGCACCACGCCCAGCCAGTGGTGGATGAGAAAGGTCATGTGGAACCCGATGAAGAGGATCCAGAAGTGCCACTTGCCCAAGGTCTCGTCGAGCATCGTCCCGGTCCACTTCGGCCACCAGAAGTAGAATCCGGAGAACATCGCGAAGACCACCGTCCCGAACACCACGTAGTGGAAGTGCGCCACGACGAAGTAGGTGTCGTGCACGTGGAAGTCGAGCGGCGGCGACGCGAGGATCACCCCGGTCAGCCCGCCGAAGACGAATGTCACGAGGAACCCGATCACCCACAGCATCGGCGTCTCGAACGTGATCGACCCCCGCCACATGGTGCCGATCCAGTTGAAGATCTTCACGCCCGTGGGGACCGCGATGAGCACCGTCATCAGCGAGAACCACGGCAGCAGGACGCTTCCCGTCGTAAACATGTGGTGCGCCCACACGGACACCGACAACGCGGCGATCGCGATGGTCGCGTAGATGATCGTCTTGTAGCCGAACAGCGGCTTGCGACTGAAGACGGGGACGACCTCGGAGATGATGCCGAAGAACGGCAGCGCGATGACGTAGACCTCGGGGTGCCCGAAGAACCAGAACAGGTGCTGCCACAGGATGGCCCCGCCGGTCTCCGGATCGAAGACGTGCGCCTCGAAGATCCGGTCGGCGGCGAGGGCGAAGAGCGCGGCGGCGAGGATCGGGAAGGCGATCAGGACGAGGATCGAGGTGATCAGGATGTTCCAGCTGAACACGGGCACGCGGAACATCGTCATGCCGGGTGCACGCATGGTGATGATCGTCGTGATGAAGTTCACCGCGCCGAGGATCGTGCCGAATCCGGTGAGCGCCAGGCCGAGCACCCAGAGATCCCCCCCGAGCTCGGGTGAGAACGTCGCCGTCGACAGCGGCGTGTAGGCCGTCCACCCGAACGAGGCCGCTCCCTGCGGTGTCAGGTAGCCGCCCACCGCGATGAGTGAACCGAAGAAGAAGAGCCAGAACGACAGCGCGTTCAGTCGGGGGAACGCGACATCCGGAGCTCCGATCTGCAGCGGCATGATCACGTTGGCGAAGCCGGCGAACAGCGGCGTCGCGAACAGCAGCATCATGATCGTGCCGTGCATCGTGAACAGCTGGTTGTACTGCTCCCTCGTCTGCAGGATCTCGAGGCCGGGCTCGAAGAGCTGCGCGCGGATGATCAACGCCAGCACGCCGCCGAGGCAGAAGTACAGGAAGGATGTCGTGAGGTAGAGGTAGCCGATCACCTTGTGGTCGGTCGACGTGAGGAGGCTCGCGAGCAGGCCGCGCCGTCGCTGCCGGATCGGCCGGCCGGCCGAGGTCGTGAACGTCGGGGCCGATTCGAGGCGGGTCATCACGCCACCTCGGGGTGCGCACGCACGCACGCGGCCTGAAGCATGTCGGGGACGACCCCGAGTCCCGCTGCGCTGAGCGGGCGCCGCCGTTGGTATCGCATCATTCACTCCTCGTCGGACGACGTGCCGTCCGGAGCGCCGTGTTCCATCGAGCGTGACGGGCCCGCTTCGCGGGGATCAGACCCTTGACATACCGGGCGGAACGCGCTCCGTGCGCGCGGGCGCGACGACGGCTCCCGGATGCAGGTCGGCGGGTCGAAGTCAAGGGTCTGCCGTACGGAGAAGCCGACCGCGACCGTGGTGGCATCGATCACGCGGAGGGAGCATCATGTCGCAGCAGGAGCGGGTGCGGACGACTCCCGCACCGGTAGGGCTGGTGCCGCTCGACGAGCGCAACTGGCGGGTGGTCGATCCGGCCTATGCGGACGGCGACCGCCGTCAGATCGTCGGCTACCTCGCCGACCTGGGCGACGGGTACGAGATGCTGTGGATGCGTCCCGGACCGGGAGTCCGGTCCACCTTCGCCACGCTGGACGCTGCGCTCGAGGCCGCGTTGGATCGGCTGCGCGCGGACCGGGACGGGTGACCGGAACCCGCCGTCGCGGGGAGCGCAAGGGGGTCGCCGCATCTTCCCCGCCCCGGTACGAACGAGGCATGGAGTCCGACGTGAACCACCCCCCGCCCGGCAAGCGGATCCACCTGATCCGCTGGGCCCCATCCGATGCGGGGTGGGTGAGCGAGGTCCGGGCCGGCCGGTACCTGGGCCCGGATGACGCCGACTGGCTGCTCGACGTCGACGGCGAGCACCAGCGACTGCCGCGCACGGAATGGCAACGGTTCGTGCCGAAGCACGACCAGCCCGCGCCAACCGGCCGGGAGGCCGACGTGCTGACGATCCGAGCCACCGCCCGCCCCATCATGGAGCCGCCGACCGAGTGATCGCCGAGTCGCATCTGCGGCACGATATCGACGCACCCGCCGCGGATGCGGCGTAGACTGCGCTGTCATGCAGCGAATCCGGATCCCCGACGTCGCCCGCCTCATCGGGGTGAGCGACGACACCGTGCGGCGCTGGGTCGACCAGGGCCGCCTGCCCGCCGACCGCGGCCCGGGCGGTCGCCTCCTGGTCGACGGCGCCGATGTGGCACGGTTCGTGGTCGCTCGACGTCGGGCCACGGATGACGGTCCTGCGGTGAGCTCGGCGCGGAACCGCCTCGAGGGCATCGTCACCGAGGTGCAGCGCGACGGCCTCGTGGCCGTGGTGGAGATCCAGGCAGGCCCCTTCCGGGTGGTGTCCATGATGACGCGCGAAGCCGCCGATGACCTGGGCCTCGAGCCCGGAGTCCCGGCGACGGCGGTCGTGAAGGCGACGAACGTGGTCGTCGAGCGCTCGCCGGTCGGCGAGGCGCAGTGACCAGGCGTGCCGCAGGGGCTCGGGCGATGGCGGCCGCCCTCGCCGTCGGTCTGGCGCTGGCCGGGTGCGCCGGCGGCCCCGCGTCGGACGGCGCCGGCGACGGTGCGACGACGGCACAGGTCCGCATCGCCGCGGCCGCCGACCTCAAGTTCGCGCTCGAGGAGGTAGTGGTGCTGCTCCAGGAGCGGCATCCCGAGGTCCGGATCACGACGACGTACGGCTCCTCAGGCACGTTCCTGTCGCAGATCTCCAACGGTGCGCCGTTCGACGTGTTCCTCTCGGCCGACCTCGCCTACCCGCGGCAGCTCGTCGAGGAGGGGCTCGCCGACGAGGAGGACGTGTTCCCGTACGCGGTCGGGCGCCTGGTGCTCTGGGCCGGCGACGGGGGCGGCCTCGATCCGGCCGACGGGCTGCCCGCCCTCGCCTCGGACGAGGTCCGGCGCGTGGCGATCGCGAACCCGGCCCACGCGCCATACGGTGTCGCCGCCGTCGAGGCGCTCCGGAGCGCCGGCGTCCTCGACGAGGTCGAGGGCAAGCTCGTCTACGGCGAGAACGTCGCGCAGGCGGCGGAGTTCGTGCAGTCCGGGAACGCCGATGCGGGAATCGTCGCGCTCTCGCTCGTCCGATCCGATCCGCTCCGCGGGATCGGCGCCTGGGCGGAGGTCCCCCTCGACGCGTATCCGCGACTCGACCAGGGCGGCGTCGTCCTCCGATCGGCCCGCGACCCCGGGGCCGCCGCGCTCGTCCGCGACGCGATCCTGAGCCCCGACGGTGCGGACGTCCTCGCCCGGTACGGGTTCTCGCTGCCCGGAGCAACGGACGAGGGCTGAGGGGTCCGCATGGACTGGGAGGCCATCGGGGTCAGCATCCGGCTCGCCCTCGCGACCACGGCGATCCTGCTCGTCATCGCCGTTCCGCTGGCCGCCTGGCTGGCCTTCACCCGGCGCCGCTGGGCGGTCGTCGTCGAGGCGATCGTGGCGCTCCCGCTCGTCCTGCCGCCGACCGTGCTCGGCTACTACGTGCTCGTCGCGCTCGGCACGGGGTCGCCGTTCGGGCGGTGGTGGCAGGAGACGACCGGGACCACGCTGGCGTTCTCGTTCACCGGCCTGCTCGTGGCATCCGTGCTCTACAGCATGCCCTTCGCCGTGCAGCCGCTGCTCGCCGCCTTCGCGGGGGTCGACCGCCGCCTGCTCGAGGCGTCGGCGGTGCTCGGCAGGCGACGGCTGCACGCCCTGTTCCGCGTCGTCCTGCCGCTGTCGCGCGCGGGCCTCGCGAGCGCAGCCGTCCTCACGTTCGCGCACACCGTGGGTGAGTTCGGCGTCGTGCTCATGGTGGGCGGCAGCATCCCGGGCGAGACCCGCACCGTGTCGGTCGCGGTGTACGACGCGGTGCAGGCGTTCGACTACGAGACCGCGGGCCGCACGAGCCTGGTGCTCCTGGCGTTCTCGCTCGTCGTGCTCACGGCCACGTACGCGATCCAGCGCCACGGCGCCGGGCTGCTGGTGCGGCGATGACGGCCGGCGAGCGGATGCCACGGGCCGGCGCGCTGCACGTCGACCTGCGCCTCCGCGACGTGCGCGCCGCGTTCGAGGTCGCACTCGGCGAGCCGGACGTGACGGTGCTCTTCGGCCCGTCGGGTGCCGGCAAGACGACCGTCATCCGGGCGATCGCGGGCCTGGACCGGATCGAGGGCGGCGAGATCCGCGCCGACGACGTCGTGTGGGACGACGGCGGCCGCCGGGTCGTGCCCGCCCGGCTGCGGCGCGTGGGCGTGCTGTTCCAGGACCGCGCGCTCTTCCCGCACCTCGACGTGGCGGCCAACGTCGCCTACGGACTGCAGCGGATGCCGCGCGCCGAGCGCGACCGTCGCATCGCCGAGGTGCTCGCCGCGTGCGCGGTGCCGGGCTTCGGGCGACGGTCGGTGCGCGAGCTCTCCGGCGGCGAGGCGCAGCGCGTCGCGCTCGCCCGCGCGCTCGCCCCGAATCCCCGCCTGCTGCTGCTGGACGAGCCGTTCACCGGCCTCGACCAGCCGACCCGGGTGCGACTCCGCACGGAACTGCGCGAGCTCGTCGGCACGACCGGTGTTCCGGCCGTCGTGGTCACCCACGACCGCGACGAGGCCATCGCGCTCGGCGACCGGCTGGTGGTGCTCATCGACGGCCGGGTTCGCCAGGTCGACTCCCCCGCCGTCGTGTTCGACCGGCCCGCCGACACGCGCGTCGCCGCCGCCGTGGGCATGGACACGATCGCGCCGGCTCGGCTCGGCGGGCCCGCCGGCACGGTGGACGTGGGCGGAATCCGGCTCGTCGCGGAGGTCGACGCCACGGATCTGCCCCGCGAGGTCGCGGTCTGCCTCCGCGCGGCCGACCTCGGCATCGCCGCACCGGGGTCGCGGCGTCCGGACGACGCGACGAACGTCGTGCCCGCGCGAGTGCGGGCGGTGGAGGAGTCCGCCGAGCTCCTGCGGGTTCGGCTCGACGCGGGGTTCCACCTCGACTGCCTGCTCACCCGGCACGACGCGCGGCGGCTCCCGCTCCTGCCCGGGGCCGCGGTGGACGCGGTGATCCCGTCCGCCGCCGTGCACCTCGCGCGGATCGCGGAACCGGCGTGACGGCCCGTCCTCAGGCGACGCGACGGCGACGGCCCCGGGTCTCCGACGGCAGCTCGCCGAATGCCCGCACGTACGCCTCGGCGAACCGGGGCAGGTGCACGAACCCCCAGCGACGGGCGATGACGGCGATGGTGTCGACCGGCGGCGCGAACCGGAGTTCGTCGCGGACGCCCTCGAGCCGCAGCCCGCGCAGGTGCTCGGACGGCGAACGGCCCGTCTCGTGCACGAAGGCCGCGTGCAGCCCCCGGGGCGAGATGTGCACGGCCTCGACCACGTGCTGCACCGTGATCGGCTCGCCCGCGTGCGCGTGCAGGTACTCGAGCGCGGCGCGCACGATGGCGGATCGGGGGCCGACGGATCGGCGACGGCCGAGAGGGTCGACCCACGCCAGCGGGAACGCATTGAGGTAGGTGACCGCGAGTCGATGGAAGACGGCCTCCATCACGAGGGGCTCGCCGAACGCCTCCGGGGCGAGCGACATGGCGCGTGTGACCCGTGCCACCTCGCGGTCCCAGTACCGGCCGAGGGCCGGCGTGCGGGCGGCGAGCTCGTCGGGCTCCAGTCGGATGTCGTCATGGTCGGCGGCTGCCCGGGCGACGGCCTCGACACGCGCGCGGTCCAGGACGACGGCCCTCGCGGCGAAGCGCTCCCAGTGCGCGGTGATCCCCTCGCTGGCGTTGATGTACGGGCGTGACACGTCCACCGCCTTCGCCCCGTGCCGGAGTTCGATGCCCTGCCCCGTGGGAGACACGACGAGGACCTGGTCGGCACCGGCTTCGACCGCGGCCGCCGCCTCGAAGGCGTAGTCGACGATCTGGATCCCCGGCGTCGCGTGGGACCGCAGCCGCACGCGGAACGCATCCGGGTCCACGCGCCCGAACTGCAGGCGGGGTACGAGGGGGGCGAAGGCCTCGCGCGCCGCCTCGGGGTCGGCGGTCACGAACGAGGACCGGTCGAGTCCGGGCAAGGCGGTTCCTATCATCGGCGCATCGTCCGCGCCGGGTCTGCACAGCATACGACCCGGAGGCTGAGTATCCGCCATCGGCACGGATCCCCCAGTTCACGTGCCAACCGGCGCGACCGGGCGTACAGTGATGTTGCGGCCGGGTCCGCGCCGGGCTCGGGGGAACACCGGCGCCGGCCCGCCGCACACTCCGCCTTCCGCCTGCGATTAGGGTGCAGACGAGGGAATGGAGGGCCGGTGGCGAAGGTGACCAGCGCCGACGTTGCGCGCGCGAGCGGAGTCTCACGCACGACGGTGAGCTACGTGCTGAACGCCACCCAGGGCGTCTCGGTGTCGGATGCCACGCGGCGACGGGTCCTCGATGCGGCCTCGCGCCTCGGGTACGCGCCGTCGGCGGCGGCGCGCACGCTCCGACGCGGCCGCAGCGACCTGGTGCTGTGCGTGCTGCCGGACTGGCCGGTCGGTCCCGCGGTCGAGGCGATGATCGACCGGCTGGCCGACGAGCTCGCCGGGCGCGGCATGTCGGTGCTGGTGCACCACGTGCGCGGCGAGCGCCCGCTCACCGACCTGCTGCGCGCGGTGACGCCGCACACGGTCGTCGGCCTCGCCCCGTTCGATCCCGACGACGTCCGGGCCATGCGACAGGCGGGCATCGGCGTCGTGAGCACCTTCGACGACGTGGCATCCGGCCCCGGGGCGACGACGGATGCCGCAGCCGACGACCCGCAACGGCGCATCGGCCTCGCGCAGGCCGAGCGGCTCGCCGGGCGCGGCTGCCGCCGGATCGGCTACGCCACGACGCCCGACCCCCGGGTCGCCGCGTTCGCCGGCGGACGGCTCGCGGGCGTCCGGGAGGCGTGCGCCGCACTCGGGCTCGAGCCGCCGCTCGTCGTCGAGGTCGACCTGTCGGAGCGTTCGGGCGCGGAGGCGGTGCGGGCGTGGCGGTCCGCCGGCGTCGACGGCGTCGCCGCCTACAACGACGAGGTGGCGCTCGCGGTGCTCGCGGGCACGCGCGCCGAGGGGGTCGCGGTGCCCGACGGCCTCGCCGTGGTCGGCGTGGACGACATCCCCGTCGCCGCCCTCGCGTCGCCGCCGCTCACCACCGTGTGGCAGTCCCTCGACCTGCAGGCGGCGTACCTCGCGGCGTGCGTGACCGCGGCCCTCGACGGCCGGCCGCAGCCCGTGCGGCCCCGCCAGGAGGTCGAGCTGGTGCCGCGCGCGTCGGCGTAGCCCGCTAGAGCTCGACGACGGTCATGCCGGAGCCCGATCCGCCCGCGCGGCCCATCGCCGCGAGCGCGTCGGGCACCTCGTCGAGCGCGATCGTGCGCCCGACGAGCTCGATCGGGCGGAACGCCTCCGATGCGACGGCGCCGAGCATGTCGGGGTACTCGTGCGCGGCCATCCCGTGGCTGCCGAGGATCTCGAGCTCGCCGGCGATGACGGCGTCCATCGGCATGGCCGCGGCGGCGTCGTCGGCCAGCAGCAGCCCGATCTGCACGTGCCGCCCGCGCTTGCGCAGGCTGCGCACCGAGGCGAAGGACGTCTGCGGGCTGCCGAACGCGTCGACCGACAGGTCCACGCCCCCGCCGCTGGCCTCGCGGACGCGCTCGGCGGCGCCCTCACCACCCCGGACCGGGATCGCGCCGAGCGTCGCGGCGGCGTCGAGCGCCGCGTCGGACACGTCGACGCCGTAGACGCGCACGCCGGCGGCGACCGCGATCATGATCGCGGAGAGGCCGACGCCGCCGCATCCGTGCACCGCGACCTGCTCGCCTGGGTGCAGCCGGCCGCGCGCGATGATCGCGCGGTAGGCGGTGGCGAACCGGCAGCCGAGCGACGCGGCCTCGACGAAGCCGAGCGAGTCGGGCAGGCGGATGAGGTTGAGCTCGGCCTCGTCGACCACGACGTACTCGGCGAACGAGCCCCAGTGCGTGAACCCGGGCTGGCGCTGGTCGTCGCAGACCTGCTCGTTGCCCGAACGGCACTCGTCGCAGCGGCCGCACGCGCAGATGAAGGGCGCCGTGACGCGGTCGCCGACGCGCCATCCGCTCGCCTCGTCGATCTCGGCGCCCAGCTCGGCGATCTCGCCGGCGAACTCGTGGCCGGGCACGTGGGGCAGCGCGATGGTGTCGTCGTGGCCCATCCAGCCGTGCCAGTCGCTGCGGCACAGGCCCGTCGCGCGCACGCGCACGACGGCGCCGCGGGGCGGGCACGCGGGCGGGTCGACGTCGACGAGTTCGGGCTCCTCGCCGAAGCCGCGGTACATGACGGCGCGCACAGGTCCTCCTCGGGGTGGTGGGCCGGCCGCCGCCCTCGGGCACCGTGCGCCGGGTCGCGCGCCCCCTCGGCGATGACGTGACGGATGCCGCGGCGAGGCGGCCTCCGGAATCCTATCGCCGTCACGCGCGGAAACACGTCGACGCATTGTGGAACAATGCCCCCATGCGCTCCGTCCTCCTGGTGCTCGCCGCCGCCGTCTGCTTCGGCACGACGGGCACCGCGCAGGCGCTCGGCCCCGACGCCGACCCGCTCTCGCTCGGGGCGGCACGCATCTTCATCGGCGGAGGCGCGCTCGCCGCGATCGCCCTCGCCGTGCACGTCGCCGGACGCCGGGACGACGCGACCGGGACATCCGTCGCCCCGACGTCCGGCGGCAGCGGAGCCGGCGACCTCGGCCCCCGCTCCCGCACCCGCTTCGGCCCCTGGGCCGCCGTCGTGCTGGGCGCGCTCGGCGTGCTCGCCTACCAGCCGGCGTTCTTCGCCGGCACCGCCGCGAACGGC
Source organism: Agromyces indicus (assembly GCF_031432295.1). Classification (NCBI taxonomy): domain Bacteria; kingdom Bacillati; phylum Actinomycetota; class Actinomycetes; order Micrococcales; family Microbacteriaceae; genus Agromyces; species Agromyces indicus. The sequence continues at coordinate 329,113 of NZ_JAVKGS010000003.1, forward strand.
GTCGCCGTGGGAACGGTCGTCGCGCTCGGCTCGGCCCCCGTCCTCACGGGCGTGCTCGACTGGGTGCTGCGCCGGCGCTTCCCGGGTCGCGCATGGATCGTCGCGACCGCGCTCGCCACCGCCGGCGTCGCGATCCTCGCTGCGGCGACCGGCACCGGCCCCTCGGCCGTGGACCCGCTCGGCGTCGCGGCATCCGTCGGCGCCGGCGCCTCGTACGCCGTGTACACGCTCGCGGGCAAGCACCTGCTCGACCGGGGCTGGACCGCCTCGGCGAGCATGGGCGCGATGTTCGGCGTCGCCGCCGCGGTCAGCCTGCCCGTCCTGCTCGCCACGGATGCCGCGTGGATCACCACACCCGAGGGGCTCGCGATGGCCCTCTGGCTGGGGCTCGTGACGACGACCGGGGCGTACCTGCTGTTCGGCGCGGGGCTGCGCCGCCTCACGCCCGCGACGGTGTCGACGCTCACCCTCGCCGAACCGCTGACGGCGACGCTGCTCGGCGTGCTGCTGCTCCAGGAGCAACTGCCGGGCACCGCGATCACGGGCCTGTTCGTGCTCGCGTCGGGCATCGTGCTGCTCGCGGTCGCGAGCGGTCGACGGATGCCGCGGCGGCAGCCCATCGATGTCGGAGGTCGCGCCTAGCCTCGGAGGATGGACGTCATCCTCATCCCCGGATTCTGGCTCGACGCGAGTTCGTGGAACGAGGTGACACCCGAGCTCGAGGCCGCCGGCCACCGAGTGCATGCTGTGACCCTCCCCGGCCTGGAGTCCGCCGACGCGCCGCGAGCGGGGATCGGGCTGGAGGACCACATCGCGGCGGTGGTCGAACTGCTGGACGGCCTCGACGGCCCTGTCGCGATCCTCGGCCACTCCGGTGGCGGCGCGGTCGCCCAGGGCGTCGTCGACCGTCGACCCGATCGGGTCGCCCGCCTCGTGTTCGTCGATGCCGCGCCCATCGCCGACGGCGACTGCGTCAACGACGAGCTGCCCGTCGTGGGCGACGAGGTCCCGCTTCCCGACTGGTCGGTGTTCGAGGCGGCCGACCTCGTCGATCTCGACGACGCGCTGCGCGACCGGTTCCGCTCGCGCGCCCTGCCGCATCCGGCCGCCGCCGCGAGCGATCCGCTCCGGCTGCACGACGAGCGTCGTCACGACGTCCCGACGACGGTGGTGTGCTGCGAGTTCCCGAGCTCCCAGGTGCACGAGTGGATCGCGGCGGGCGTACCGTTCGTCCGCGAGCTGGCCGCCCACCGCGACGTCGCCTACGTCGACCTGCCCACGGGCCACTGGCCGCAGTTCACGCGCCCCGCCGAGCTGGGGCGGGTGCTCGCCGACGCGCTCGCGTCCTGACCGCTCGAGGGCGGGTGGTCAGCGCGCCGGCTCGAGCTCTTCGATGAAGGCGGCCACGGCGTCGGAGATCTCGGCCCGCGCCGTCTGGCGGTCGATCGTGGCCGTGCCGTCACCGGGTTGGGCGCCGTAATCGCCGAACGCGGCGTGGTTCGCCCCCTCGATGGTGACGGTCACCGTGTCATCCGGCAGGTTGCCCGCTCGGGACGCCACCTCGTCCGGGGTGCTCAGTCCGTCGTTCTCGGCCACGATCGAGAGCACCTCGAGGTCCGATCCGGACAGGTCGTCGACGCAGTAACTGCCGAAGAGGATGAGGCCCTCGACCGCCGGGTCGGCGTCGTCGCGAGTGCCGTCGGCCGCGAGCTGGCAGGCTCGCACTCCACCCAGCGAGTGGCCGCCGACGAACCACCGCTCGACCTCCGGTGCGTCGGCCGTGAACTCCGAGAGCGGCCGCGTGTCGAAGAACGCGAGGTTCAGCGTGGGTTCCGTGATGACCACCGTCATGCCCGTCGCTTCGACGATCCCGGCCATCTTGTAGAGGTAGGCGGAGGGCTGCACCTTCGCGCCGGGGATGAACACCAGGCCCGCGTCGATCCCGCCGGTCGTCGGCTCGATCACGATCGACCGGTCGGTGCCCGTGATCTCGACGCCGTTCGAGCGCCACGCGTCGAGGGAGGCCTCACGGTCGCCCTCGAAGACCAGGCCGGCGTACACGAGGAAGCCGACCACGACGAGGACCACGACACCGGCGACCGCGAGGAGCACGGCACCGACGCGGCGCATCAGAGCCGGTCTCCGCTCACCTCGAACGTGTTGCAGGCGCCCACGCCCTGCTCGAACCCGGTCGCGAACCAGCGCACGCGCTGCTCGCTCGTGCCGTGCGAGAACGTGTGCGGGTCGACCTGGCCCTGCGTGGCCTCCTGGATGCGGTCGTCGCCGACCGCGGCCGCGGCGCCGATGGCCTGCTCGTACTCATCCGGCGAGATCGGCTGCAGGAACGGCTGGCCCTCCGGGTCCTCCGTGCTCGACGCGGCCGCAGCCCACGCGCCCGCGAAGCAGTCCGCCTGCAGCTCGACGCGCACCGCGTTGGAGGCCGGCCCCGTCTGCCCGTCGCGCGTGGAGTCGAGCACGCCCGCGATGTTCTGGATGTGGTGCCCCCACTCGTGGGCCACGACGTACATCTCGGCGAGCGGACCGCCCTCGGCGCCGAATCGCGACTCGAGCTGGTCGTAGAAGCTCGTGTCGATGTAGATGGTCTGGTCGGGCGGGCAGTAGAAGGGCCCGGTGGCCGAGGACGCGTTCCCGCACCCGGTCGCCACCGCCTGCTCGAACAGGATGAAGTCCTGCGGGGGCGTGTACTCCAGCCCGATCGTCGGAGCGGCGTCCTGCCAGTACTCCTCGAGCGAGGCCGAGGCGCCCTTCATGCGGCAGTCGATCCGCTCGTTCGCGTCGGCGCCGGTCTCGCACTGCTCGAGCGCGGCATCGGACGGCGCCGGCCCCTGCCCGCCGCCGACGAGCCCCGACAGGTCGACCCCGAGGAACTGCGCGACGAGGAACAGCGCGATGGCTCCGAGTCCGCCGCCGACGGCGATGCCGGTGTTCCGTCCGCGCCGGGAGGCCCTGCCCCCGCTGATGTCGGAGTTCGGATTGAACGTCATGCGATGACGTTACTCCGCGCCGCTGCGGGCGGCATCCGCCTTCCGTCGACCCTCGGCATCCGCTATGACGGCGTCGTCGTCCTCGGACGAGTCCTCGTCGTCCTCGATCTGGTCGTCCTCGCGCTGGTCGTCGTCACCATCGACCTCGTCGTCGTCGTCATCATCGTCGTCGTCGTCGTCGTCATCGTCGTCGTCGTCGTCGTCCTCGTCGTCGACGTCGTCCCGATCCGCCTGATCGAGGTCGACCCGCTCCTCGACTTCGAGGTCGTCGTCCTCGTCATCGTCGCCGGCCGTCCCGAGGCCGGCGTCGTCGTCGATCGCTCCGAACGCCCCGCCCGCCTCGGCGAAGCGATCGGTCGCGCCGATCAGCGCGGCGAGGATCCCCGGCTCGTCGAACGCGTGGCCGGCGTCGTCGATGAGGTGCAGTTCCGCCTCGGGCCAGGCCCGGTGGAGGTCCCACGCCGTCATCATGGGCGTGCACATGTCGTAGCGGCCCTGCACGATCACGGCGGGGATGTGCCGGATGCGCCCCACGTCGCGGATGAGCTGGCCGTCCTCCCACCACCCGCCGTGGCGGAAGTAGTGGTTCTCGATGCGGGCGAACGCGGTCGCGTACTCGGGCGACGTGAAGCGCGCGATCGTCTCGGCCTGCGGCAGCAGCGTGATGGTCGACGACTCCCAGCGCGACCACGCGATCGCCGCGGGCTGGTGCACCGCCGGGTCCGGGTGCGACAGCAGCCGCCCGTACGCCTCGATGAGGTGCGCGCGCTCGCCGAGCGGCACGGGCGCGAGGAAGTCCTCCCAGAGGTCCGGGAACACCGCCGAGGCGCCGCCCTCGTAGAACCAGTCGAGCTCCTGGCGTCGCAGCGTGAAGATGCCGCGCAGCACGAGTTCGGTCACGCGCTCGGGGTGGGTCTCGGCGTAGGCGAGGGCGAGGGCGCTGCCCCAGGATCCGCCGAACACCTGCCAGCGGTCGATGCCGAGGTGGGCGCGGAGCCGCTCCATGTCGGCGATGAGGTGCCAGGTCGTGTTCGCCGACAGGTCGGCGCCGGGCTCGGAGGCGTGCGGGATCGAGAATCCGCAGCCGCGCTGGTCGAACAGCACGATGCGGTACTTCGCCGGGTCGAACAGGCGCCGGTGGGTGGGCGTCGTGCCGCCGCCCGGTCCGCCGTGGAGGAAGACGACCGGCTTGCCCTCGCGATTGCCCGACACCTCCCAGTAGATGTGCTGGCCGTCGCCAACGTCGAGCATGCCCGTCTCGAGCGGCTCGATCTCCGGATACAGGTCCCTCATGCTTCCCCCCTGCCGGTCACGCTATCGATCGGCGGATGCCGCATCCGGGCGGCGCGCCGCGCCCCGCGTCGCGCCGGCCCGACTTGGCACCCTTTCAGTATCGCCGCCTACCGTGTGGCGCATGAGACCGGTTCCCGAGCCCCCCGGCCCCGGACAGGAGTCCGTCTGGGACTATCCGCGTCCGCCTCGCGTGGAGCCCGTCGACGTGCGCGTCGGGATCAACCTCGGCGGCGAGCGCATCGTCGACACGCGCGATGTCGTCCGCGTCCTCGAGACGAGCCACCCGCCGGTGTACTACCTGCCCGTCGCGGCGTTCGCCGAGGGCGCGCTGCGGCCCGCGTCGGGCTCCTCGTTCTGCGAGTTCAAGGGCGCAGCCCGGTACTTCAGCGTCCACGGCGGCGGCCGGACGGCCGAGCGGGCCGCGTGGACGTACCCGTCGCCCTCGCCGGGGTTCGAGGTGCTCCGCGACCGGGTCGCGGTGTACGCCGGACCGATGGACGCGTGCACCGTCGACGGCGAGCGCGTCACACCCCAGCCCGGTTCGTTCTACGGGGGCTGGGTGACGTCGAACCTCGCCGGTCCGTTCAAGGGCGTGCCCGGCAGCATGGGCTGGTGAGGGGCGAGCGGATGCCGCGCCCCGGCGCCCGGCGTAGGCTCGGCGCATGGGTCGCACTCCGGTCACGGTCACGATCACGGGCGCCGGCGGGCAGATCGGCTACGCGCTGCTGTTCCGCATCGCGTCGGGCGGGATGCTCGGCGACGACACCCCGGTGCGCCTCCGCCTGCTCGAGATCCCGCAGGGGCTCCGCGCGGCCGAGGGCGCGGCCCTCGAGCTGCAGGACTCGGCGTTCCCGCTCCTCGCGCACGTCGACGTGACCGATGATCCCGCGGTCGCGTTCGACGGTGCGAACGTCGCGCTGCTCGTGGGTGCGCGGCCCCGCACCGCCGGCATGGAACGCGGCGATCTCCTGCAGGCCAACGGCGGCATCTTCGGGCCGCAGGGTCGCGCGATCAACGACCACGCCGCCGACGACGTGCGCGTCGCCGTGGTCGGCAACCCGGCGAACACGAACGCGCTCATCGCGGCGTCGAACGCCCCCGACGTGCCGAGGGAGCGCTTCACCGCCCTCACGCGCCTCGACCACAACCGTGCGCTCGGCCAGTTGTCGGCGGCGCTCGGCACCCCGGTCGGCGGCATCCGCGGGGTGACCATCTGGGGCAACCACTCGGCGACGCAGTTCCCGGATGTCGCGCACGCGACCGCCGGCGGCGACCCCGTGCCCACGGTCCTGGCGGCTCGGATGGGCGGCACGGAGGCCGCGCACGACTGGCTCGTGGACCAGTTCATCCCGCGCGTGGCGCGGCGCGGTGCCGAGATCATCGAGGTCCGCGGCTCGTCGTCGGTGGCGTCGGCCGCGTCGGCGACGATCGATCACGTGCGCGACTGGGTGCTCGGCACGGGCGACCGCGGCTGGACGAGCGCCGCGCTGTGGTCGCACGGCGAGTACGGCGTGGCCGAGGGCGTGATCTCCTCGTTCCCGGTGACGTCGCAGGACGGGACGTGGAGCGTGGTCGAGGGACTCGCCGTCGACGCGTTCGCGCGCGAGCGCATCGACGCGTCGGTCGCCGAACTCGTCGACGAGCGCGAGGCGGTCCGCTCGCTCGGGCTGATCTGATCCGACGGCGAACGGATGGCGCCGCCCGACGCCTACGCTGGTCGCATGGCCGCGCGCGAACCGATGTCCCCAGCCCGTCGACGGCAGCTCATCGTCGGCCTCGTCGTCGGCCTGCTCGTCGGGCTCGGCATCAGCCTGTGGACGGGGTTCTGGCTCTGGCTCGCCACCGGGATCGCCGTCGGCCTCGCGGCGGGCGCGATCATGAAGCCGCCCGGCGAGGACGACGCGCCGCCGCGCCGATGACGCCGGGAGCGACGACGGGCCGGACGCGTCCGCGTCCGGCCCGTCTGCGGCATCCGCTCGCTACTTCTTGACCGCCTTCTCGGGCATGGGCAGCGTGCCCGCCTCGCGCTGGGCCGCGTAGTACGCTCGCGCCTCGTCCTGGCGCTCCTGCTCGGCGCCCGACGCGATCGCGGCGCGGAGGTGCGCCTGCTCGTAGCCGAACGCGTCGACGAGGTCGAGCGCGTACGGGCGCAGGCGCTCGATGAGCCGGTCGATGTACGCGGTGACGGCCTGCGCGCGCTGCGACGAGAGCCGACCGTGGATCAGGTACCACGCGAGGTGCTTCTCGACGAGTCCGAGGCCGAACAGGTCGCGCAGCCACGTGAGGACCTGGCGGGTGCCCTCGTCCTCGGTGCGGTGCAGGCCGCGCGTGAACGCCTCCCACTGCAGCAGCTCGGCGTGGGCGCGGGCGGCCTCGATGAGCTCGTTCTGGTTGCGGTTGAACACCGCGGCCGCCTCGGCCTTCGACAGCTTGCGGGCGTCGCGGAGGCGACCGGCGATCTCGGCGATCATCGCCTCGACGCGGTCGGTGAGGAGCTCGCGCTGCGTCTCCTCGTCGCGCAGGTCGACGACCGACCGTGCCGTCGAGCCGAAGTCGGCGACGGTCTGGGCCAGGCGCCGCAGGCCCACGCCGTGCATGGCGCGGTCGGCCGCCTGGGCGGCGACGTACCGGGCCATGACGCCGGCGCCCGCCTTGCGGAACTGCGCCGAGTAGTCGGTCAGCAGGCGCTTGGCGACGAGCTGCAGCAGCACGTTGTTGTCGCCCTCGAACGTGACGTAGATGTCCAGGTCCTGCCGCAGCCCGACGAGGCGGTTCTCGGCGAGGAAGCCGGCGCCGCCGCACGCCTCGCGCGCCTCCTGCAGCGTCTCGAGCGCGTGCCACGTCGACAGCGGCTTGAGCGCCGCGGCCATGGTCTCGAGGTCCTGTCGGTCGTCGTCGGTGTCGGCTGCGCCCGAGAACACCGCGTCGAACTTCACGAGGAACTCGTCGTGCGCGAAGAACTGCGCGTACGTCGTGGCGAGCTTGGGCAGGAGCCGGCGCTGGTGGCGCTGGTAGTCGAGCAGCACCTCCTCGTCGGTGTCGCTGCCGGCGTTGAACTGGCGACGCTGGGTGCCGTAGGTGATCGCGATGTCGAGGGCCATGGCGGATGCCGCGGTGGCGGCGCCGTCGAGCGAGACCCGACCCTGCACGAGCGTGCCGAGCATCGTGAAGAACCGGCGGCCCGGGCTCGCGATCGGGCTGGAGTAGGTGCCGTCGGGGGCGACGTCGCCGTAGCGGTTCAGCAGGTTCTCGCGCGGGACGCGGACGTTCGTGAAGTGGAGGCGGCCGTTGTCGATGCCGTTGAGGCCGCCCTTCAGCCCGTCGTCCTCGCCGCCGATGCCGGGCAGGAACTCGCCCTGCTCGTCGCGCAGCGGCACGTAGAACGCGTGGACCCCGTGGTTCACGCCCTTGGTGACGAGCTGCGCGAAGACGACGGCGGCGATGCCGTGCAGCGCCGCGTTGCCGAGGTAGTCCTTCCACGCGCCGCGGAACGGCGTGTGGAGGACGAACTCCTCGGTGTCGGGGTCGTAGGTGGCGGTGGTGCCGATGGAGGCCACGTCGGAGCCGTGCCCGGTCTCGGTCATGGCGAAGGCGCCCGGCACGTCGAGCGACATGATGCCGGGGAGGTACTTCTCGTGGTGCGGCCGCGTGCCGAGGTGCAGCACGGCGGCCCCGAACAGGCCCCACTGCACGCCCGACTTGATCTGCAGGCTCGGGTCGGCGAGCACGAGCTCCTCGAAGGCGGCGATGTTGCCGCCGTGGTCGTCAGCGCCGCCGAGCTCCTTCGGAAACGCCTTCGCGATGGCGCCGGAGTCGACAAGGAGCTTCAGCTGACCCAGGACGCGTTCGCGGTGCTCGGCCATCGGCTGGCCCTCGATGCGCTGGTACTCGGGCCGGGCGGCGCGCGCCCGGGCCTCGAGCCGGATGTCGGCCCAGGTGCCGAGCAGCTGCCGGCCGAGCGCGGCGACGTCGACGACCGGTGCCGACTGGCCGTCGATCGGGGTGTGCGCGGGAGCGGCCTCGGCCGCGCGCTCCGGGGTGGCCGGGCGCTCGACCTTGGGCGCGGGGGTGGTGTCGGATCGTGATGCCGTGTCGACCATCGTCGGTACGTCCTTCGTCGGGGAAACGGGGCTTCCCTTCCACGGTATGGCGCGCGTTCCGGGCGCCGAAAAAGTGCGTCAGGGCCCTACAAACCGGGCGGGCCGCCCTCGGATCGCCCCTGTGGAACCATACAAGCAGAGCGGGTCCGCGCCTTGGGAGATCGACAACGCCGCTGGGCGTCAGTCACGGAAGAACGCGCTGGCCTTCGGCGTCCAGAGCAGGATCAGGACCACCGCGGAGACCGCCAGTCCGAGCCACTCCCCGACCGGGATGCCGAGGTAGGCGACGGCCATGAACAGCGACCCGATGAGCGAGAGCACCTGCAGCACGGTGACGATCATCCGCGCGACGCTGCTGCCGCGCAGGAGTCCGCCCGCGAGCCCCGCCGTGATCAGGCCGACGATGATGGACCCGATGGCCGCCGCGATGAGGCCGCCGGACCCGCCGAAGCCCGCGACGACCTCCTCGTTCGGCAGCAGGAAGAACAGGATGACTCCGGAGACGAGGTCGATGAGTCCGGCGATGAAGGCGAGGACGCCGATGATGGTGATCGTGACCGGTCGATTGCCCTGGATCGTCGACATGGCGTCCCCCTTCGCCCGACGGTGCGTCCGTCTGGGAGGACGCTAGCAACTCCCCCGCGCGGCGACGGGCCGAAGGTCCCGTCAGCGCACGTGCTCGGCGACGACGCGGACGAGCGCCTCGCCGTAGGCCTCGCGCTTCTTCGCCCCGATCCCCGGGATGCCGTCGAGCTCGGCGAGGGCCGCCGGGCGCGAGACCGCGACGGCGCGCAGGGTCGCGTCGCCGAACACGATGTACGCGGGCACGCCCTGCTCGCGCGCCTCTCCGGCGCGCCACGCGCGGAGCGCCTCGAACAGCTCGGCCGCCGCCGGCTCGAGGTCGGCCGCCGCCGGGGTCGCCGCGCGCGCCGACCGCGAGGCGCGGACCGGGCGCTCGGGTTCGGTGCGGAACGCGACCGAGCGGTCGCCCGCGAGCACCGCCGCCGAGGCATCCGTCAGCGTCAGCACGCCGTACTCGCCCACCGACTGCAGCAGCCCCTGGGCGAGCAGTTGGCGGATGACGCCCCGCCACCGCTGCTCGGAGAGGTCGTCGCCGATCCCCCACGTCGCGAGCCGGTCGTGCCCGTACTGCTCGACGCGCGGCGTGCGCTTGCCGCGGAGGATGTCGACCAGGTGCCCGGCACCGAAGCGCTGGTCGCGCTCGCGCTGGAGCCGCACGATCGTCGACATGAGCTTCTGGGACGCCACGGTGCCGTCCCACGACTCCGGCGGTTCGAGGCACGTGTCGCAGTTGCCGCACCGGCCGCTGGACTCGCCGAAGTAGGCGAGCAGGTTCTGCCGCCGGCACTGCACGGTCTCGCAGAGCGCGAGCATCGCGTCGAGGTGCGCGGCGAGCCGGCGCCGGTGGGCGAGGTCGCCGGGGCTCTCGTCGATCATGCGGCGCTGCTGCACCACGTCCTGCAGGCCGTACGCCAGCCACGCGGTGGCGGGGAGGCCGTCGCGTCCCGCGCGACCCGTCTCCTGGTAGTAGCCCTCGACCGACTTCGGCAGGTCGACGTGCGCGACGAACCGCACGTCGGGCTTGTCGATGCCCATCCCGAAGGCGATGGTGGCCACGACGACCACGCCGTCCTCGCGGAGGAAGCGCTCCTGCGTGCGCCGGCGCAGCCCCGCGTCGAGGCCCGCGTGGTACGGCATCGCGTCGATGCCGTTCGCCGCGAGGAAGGACGCGAACTTCTCGGTGCTCGCGCGCGAGAGCGCGTAGACGATGCCCGGCACCGGCCGGCCGTCGGCGTCGCGTCCCTCGGTGCGCACGAAGTCGAGCAGCTGGCGCCGCACGTCGATCTTCGGCGCGATGCGGTACTGGATGTTCGGCCGGTCGAAGCTCGAGACGAAGTGACGCGCCCGGCCCAGCGAGAGCCGGTCGGTGATCTCGCGATGCGTGGCCTCGGTCGCCGTGGCGGTCAGCGCGATGCGCGGCACGTCGGGCCAGCGCTCGGCGAGCTCGGCGAGCGCGAGGTAGTCGGGACGGAAGTCGTGGCCCCACTGCGCGACGCAGTGCGCCTCGTCGATCGCGAAGAGCGCGATGGCGCCCCGTTCGAGGAACCGCTTGGTCTGCTCGGACCCGAGCCGCTCGGGTGCGACGTAGAGCAGGTCGAGCTCGCCGGCGAGGTACGCCCGCTCGACCTGCGCGCGCTCGGCGGGCGACTGCGACGAGTTCAGGTAGCCGGCACGGACCCCGTTGCGCACGAGCGCGTCGACCTGGTCGTGCATCAGCGCGATGAGCGGCGAGACGACCACGCCCGTGCCCTCGCGCAGCAGTGCGGGGATCTGGTAGCAGAGGCTCTTGCCGCCGCCCGTGGGCATGAGCACCACCGCGTCGCCACCGGCCGCGACGTGCTCGATGATCGCGGCCTGCTCGCCGCGGAACCCGTCGTAGCCGTAGACGGTGCGCAGCGCCTCGAGCGCCGAGTCGAATCGAGCGGGCGCCGCGGCCGGTGCCGTCGCGGCCGACGCAGCCGCGGCCGACGCGCCCGCGCCCGGCGGACCGGGCTCGACCGGGGGCGGCGGAGCCCACTCGTCGTCGGGCGGGACCAGCTCATCGGGATCCCAAGGCGGGTCCTCCCACGAGGGGGCGAACTCCGCAGCGGGCTCGTCGTTCCAGGTCACTCGTCGACCCTACCCGCCGCCTCGGACGCCCGTGCGGGCATCCGCGGGGCCGGGGCGGGCCGCGTGACGGGCCGGATGTGGAGGAACGGTGGGGAGCCGGTGCGAGAGTGCTGGGAACGCCCGCGGTGCGGCATCCGCTCGACCTACGCTCGCTGCATGACCCGGATCGACGGCAGCCGCGCACTCGTCATCGGCGCGACCGGCGTGCTCGGCACGCTGATCGCGGAACGGCTCTCGGAGGGCGGCGCCTCGCTCGCGCTCAGCGGACGGGACGCCGCCCGGCTCGACGAACGAGCCGGGCAGGGCACCGGCATCGCGGTCGACCTCACCGACGAGACCGCGCCGGAGACCATCGTGGGCCGGGCCACCGAGGCGCTCGGCGGGCTCGACGTGATCGTGCTCGCGGCCGGGGTCGTCGGGTTCGACTCCGTCGCCGAGACGGCGGAGCAGGACCTCGAGACGCTCTTCACGGTCAACGCGCTCGCGCCCATGCGCATCGTCTCGGCGGCGCTCCCCGCCCTCCGCGAGTCCGCCGAGGCCGGACGCGAACCGGTCGTGCTCGCCCTCACCGGCATCGTCGCCGAACTGCCGACCGCCGGCCTCGGGAGCTACTCGGCGTCGAAGGCGGCGCTCGCGGCGTACCTCACCGCCGCGGGCCGCGAACTCCGCCGCAGCGGCATCCGCCTGCTCGATGCCCGACCAGGCCACACCGAGACCGGCCTGGCCGGCCGGCCGCTGTTCGGCACCGCGCCGAAGTTCCCCGCGGGCCACGACCCCGCGGCCGTCGCCGACCGGCTCGTGCGCGCGATCGCCGAGGGCGAGACCGCGCTGCCGCCGGGCGCGTTCACCGGGACCTGATCCCGCCGAACGCGCCCGGCGACCGATCAGCGGTCGTCCGACGCGTGGTCCGCGCGCGGTCCCGCATCGGCGTCCGCGGCGGGCGCGTCGGCGGGATCCGCCGGCGCGGGGCGTCGACGGGTGAGCAGGAACGCCGCGACGCCCGCCCCGAGGACGGCGACGACCGCCGCCGCGATCCACACGACGTCGCCGCCGACGGATGCCGCGGCATCCGTCGACTCGTCGCCCGCATCGGCGCCGGCGCCGGGCTCCGCGGTGGCGGCCGCACCGCAGACCGGCTCGGCCGTGCCCTCGGCGACGGCGGCGCCGTCGGCCGGTTGCCACGTGAAGGTGTGGTCGCCCGTGATCGGGTGGCCGTCGGCGGAGACCACGCGGTACGCGACCGTGTACTCGCCCGCCGGGCCGAGCTCGGCGGCGACGCTCGCGATCGGCCCGTCGACGACCGGGCAGTCGGTGGCGTAGTGGCGCCCGTCGGGGCCAACGACATCCATGGCCGTCGCGCCGTCGAGGTCGAGCAGCACGTCGTTCGTCTCGATCCAGACCTCGCCGGGCTGGTCGGCGACGGTGGACTCCGCCGCCGGCCCCTCGTCGATCACGGTGTTGTGCGCGAACGCTGGCGCGGCGGGGCCCGCCACCGCCAGGAGGGCCAGCGCGAGGGCGGACGCCGCTCCGGCGACCGCGCGTCGGACGGTGGCGGGGGCCACGTCAGGCCTTCCGGCCGCGTCGGGCGGCGAGCGCGATCACGACGCCGACGACGCCGACCGCGAGGCCCGCGATGCCGACCACCCGGGCGAGCACGTCGACCGAGGCGTCCGAGGCGGCGGTGGACGTCGCCGACGCGGTCTCGGCCGAGTCGTCGTGGCCGTCGTCGCCGTGGCCGTGGCCGTCCGACGCGGCCTCGCCGACCACGATCGCCGGAGCGGGGTGCTCCGGCTCCGCGCCGTCGGCACCGGGCGACTCGTTCCAGTTCGTCTCGCCCTCGACGCACGACTGGAGGACCGGGAACTCGAGCCGCTCGCCGGCGACCTCCTCGGGCAGGAACACCTGCACCTCGAACGAGTCGCGGTAGCCGTCGGGGATCGGCGTCGCGGCGGTGTAGACGACCTGGGCGACGCGCTCGGTCACCTGGGTGCCGTGCGCACCCTCGGCGGGCTCGTCGAGCTGCTCAATGACCTTCTCGATGGTCCAGCCCTCCTTGAGGTTGGGAGTCACCGAGAGGATCTGCTCGGGGATGTCGACGGTGAAGGACGTGGTGGGCGATTCGTCGCAGCCGTGGCCCGAGGCGAACTCGAGCACGGTGTACGAGGCGGCGGCCGCCTCGCCGGGTGTCACGACGACGTGCGCGTGCGCCGCGACGGGCGCGGCGAGCGCGAGCAGGGCGCCCGCGCCGAGGGCGCTCGCAGCGAGGGTGGCGGAACGGGTGATGGGTCGCATGGGTCTTCTCTCGTGTGGGTGCGAGCGCACGGCCGGTGGACGGCTGGGTGTCGCGTGCGCCCGCGTACTGCGGGGTGTCGGGGTCGTGCGCCGCTCAGGCGGCGAGCCACGACGCCGGCGGACCGCGATGCCGCAACGACGAGAGGAGGACGAGCGCGAGCGCGGGCGGCCCCTGCCTGCGCGCCGCGGGGACCACGTGGCGCACGCTGGTCGCGACGGGCGCGCCGGCGAGCACCGAGACGAGCAGGCGGATGCCGCGCACGGCGGTGCCGAACGCGACGGAGACCGCGCGGGCCGCGCGGCCGAGCAGGGCGAGTGCGACGACGGTCGCCGCAGCGGCGGCGACGTGTGCGAGCGGCATGCCGAGCGCGTGCCCGTGGTCGACGACGACCGCGAGACCGCCCGCGTCGATCCGGAGCGGGACGCCCGACCCGTGCGCGTGGGCGACGACGGATGCCGCACCGCGGGCCGGCGTGCCGATCGAGTACAGCAGGTGCAGGGCGGCCTGGGCCACGAGGGCCGCGACCGCGGCGCGCGGCAGCGACATCCGCTCGCCCGCGATCACCATCGCGAGGGGCGCCGAGAACGCCATCGCCAGCGCCAGCGCGAGGACGCCCGGTGGCGTGCCCCCGCCGATCGTGTGCGCGAGGGACGCGACGAGCGTCGCGAACGCGGCGATCGCCGCTCCGCGGATCGCGCGCGCACCCCGGGGACTCACCCCATCAGCCTAACCGCCGCGCCGGGCCGACCGGACCGCCGCGGGCAGCGCGAAGGGCCGGGCACCACGTGCCCGGCCCTCCGTCGTCAGGGGGTCAGCTGATCGGCAGGACGAAGGAGCTCGTCGTGCCGGTCGGCGTCGTGATCGTGAACCGCGTCTGCGACGTCGCGCCCGCCGGGACCGGGAAGGTCACCGTGGCGCGGCCGATCTCGTCGAAGGCCGACGGGGTCGGGAACGCCGAGTCCACCGCGACGGTCACCGGCTCCATGCCCTCGGCCGAGACCGTGACGGTCCCCGCCTTCGGGTCGGCGGCGGTGCTGAAGTCGAGCGACGACAGCTTGACGGTCGCGACGCCACCGCTGAGGCCGACCACGTCGACGCCGACGGCGCGCTGGGCGTAGTCCGGAGCGGCGTTGCCGAAGGTGCGGAAGTAGTCGACCATCGCCTCGAGGTCGACCTTGCCGCTGTCGGCCGAGTTCTTGCCCTGGCGGAACGTGACGAAGTTGTCGCCGCCGGAGGCGAGGAACGAGTTCGCTCCCACCTTGTAGGTGCGCGCCGGGTCGAGCGGCTCGCCGCCGAGGGTGATCTCGGTGATGCGGGAACCGGCGGCCGCCGTCGGGTCGTACGTGTACGACAGCGCCTCGTTCACGCCGAGCTTCAGGAACGGCCGCGACGCACCGGCGGGCTGCCACTGCTCCTCGAGGATCTGCTTGACCTGGGCACCGGTGAGGTCGAGCGTGACCAGCGTGTTGGCGAACGACTGCACGTTCGCGGCCTCGCGGTAGGTGGTGCTGCCCGCGTCGATGTTGGCGCGGATACCGCCCGGGTTCATGAGGGTGATCTCGACCTGCGAGCCGGCCGGACGGTTCTGGTTCAGCGCCCAGAGCTGCACGTCCGCGACGAAGTTGCCGATCGTCGACTCGCCGCCGCGGTTCTCGACGAGCGCGGGCTGGCCGTTGACGATGCCGGGCTGCTGCGCGCGATTGAACGCCGCGTCGGCGATGCCGATCTCGACGCTGCCGAGCACGTCGGCCACCTTGGTGGCCTCGGTCACGATCGGGACGACCTCCGGGTCGGGCTGGGCGTACCACTGGGTGACGTTGCCGTTGGCGTCGGTCGCGAGCGCCATCGTGTAGATGGTGTTCTGCATCTTGGTGATCTTCTTGCCCTTGCGGTCGAAGGTGATCTCCATGTTGCTGAAGCGCTCGCCGTACTGGCCGCTCGAGATCACCGGACGACCGTCGATGACGTGGTTGTACGGCAGGTGGGTGTGACCCGAGACGATCGCGTCGATGTTGTCGTTCGCGTTCAGGACGATGTCGCCGAAGGGCGTGTTCGGGTCGGTCGCCGACTCGACGCTCGTGGTCGCCGCGCCCTCGTGGACGAGGAAGACCACGATATCGGCCTCGCCATTGGCGTCGTCGCCGTCGCTCAGCTGGTCCGCCACCCGGTTGGCCGCCTCGACCGGGTCGCCGACGGTGATGTCCTCGATGCCGGAGGGGCTGACGAGTGAGGGGAGCTCGTCGGTGACGGCGCCGACGAAGCCGATTCGGACCTTGTCGAAGGTCTCCACCCAGTACTCGGGCAGGGCGGGCTCGCCCGTCTCCTTGTCGTAGACGTTCGCGCCGAGGTACTCCCAGAGCGCGAGCGGCATGACCCGGTCGGTGAGGTCGGCGAAGCCCTGGTCGAACTCGTGGTTGCCGACCGCGCTCACGTCGAGGCCCGCGGCGTTGAGGGCCTCGATCGTGGGCTTGTCCTGCTGGATGAACGACGTGAAGGTCGAGGCGCCGATCATGTCGCCGGCCGCCGCGAAGACGGTGTTCGGGTTCTGCGCGCGGATCTCCTTGACCGCGGACGACAGGCGGGCGATTCCGGCGGCGGTGCCGGACTGCTCGATGCGTCCGTGGAAGTCGTTGACCGTGACGAGGTTGATGTCCACGACCGTCTTCGCGGCCACCACCGGCGGCTTCGGCGGCTTGGGCTTGTCGGTGGGCGGCGCCGCCTGGGCGCTCGCGGCGCCGCCGAAGGCCAGCCCGAAGGCGGTGAGGGCGGCGACGACTCCGGCCGCCCGCCTGCCTGAACGTGTGCGTGCTGCGGCGCTGCGGGGGTCCGCGCCGGGGGAACGTAGCTGCATTCCGTTGTCTCCTCTGCGAGTGGCGCCAAGGGTGCGTCGGCTGCGGTCCCCGGCGATGCGCGTCCCCCGTGCAGGGCACGGAGGACGTTGGCAGCATATGTTCGGCCCGGGGCGCTGGGAAGGGGTGCGGGGTCATTCATTCCGCATCCGACACCAATCGTTTACAAACCGTGCGCATCCGTGCATGAAGGTCCCTCATCTCTGCTCGAATGAGCATGGATCGCTCGTGGCTACGCTGGGATCCACCATGCTCACGGCCGTCCTCTCGCTCACCGGCGCCCTCGTCTACGGCGCCGCCGACTTCCTCGGCGGACTCGCCGCGCGCCGGCTCGGCGCGGTCCTCGCGACGGCCGTCTCGGCGGCGTCGGGCCTCGTCCTGCTCGCGATCGCCCTCCCCGTGACGGGCGGGGCGTGGTCGTCCGAGGCCGCGACCTGGGGCGCGCTCTCGGGCCTCGTGGGGGCCGTCGCCATCTCGCTGCTCTATGCGAGCCTCGCGATCGGGCCGATGAGCATCCTGTCGCCGCTCACCGCCCTGGTCTCGGCGATCACGCCCATGATCTGGGGCACCGTCGTCGGCGGCGAGCGCTTCGGCCCGATGGCGGCCTGGGCGCTCGGGCTCGCGCTCCTCGCCGTGGTGCTCGTCGGGTTCGTTCCCGAGCGCGGCGCCGTCCGCCCGAGCGCGCGCGGCCTCGCGTTCGCGACCGGATCCGGCCTCGCCATCGGCGCCTTCTACATCCTGATCTCCCAGACGCCCGACGACTCCGGGGTCGTGCCGCTCATCTTCAGCCGCATCGTCAACACCGTGCTGATGTTCGGCGTGTTCGGCCTGCTCGTGCTCGTCGCCCGGCGCGCGTCACCCGCGCCCGCGCTCGAGGCGGTCCGCGAGACCACCCCGAGAACGGATGCCGCGGCCGTGGCCGCCGCATCCCCCACCGACCCGGTCGCGAACGCCGCCCCCGGGCCCGCCCCCGCCGGTCGGTCCGACGCGCGCACCCCGGCTCGGGAGGGCCTCGCAGTCGGGTTCGCCATCGCGATCGGCTGCGGCCTCCTGGACGCGCTCGCCAACGTGCTCATCCTGCTCGGCATCCGCGCGGGCGACCTCGCCGTGGCCGCCGTCCTTGCGGCGACGTACCCGGCGGGCACGATCCTGCTCGCCGCCGCGGTGCTGCGCGAGCGCATCGCGCCCGTGCAGTGGGCCGGTCTCGTGCTCGCGCTCGCCGCGGCCGGCATGCTCGCGCTCGCCTGAGGCGCGGGCGACCCGCGCGGTCGGGCTACAGCCGCACGACCTCGGTGACGCGGACGACCGCGGTGCCCTCCTCGGCCGACGCGACCAGGTCGACCTCGCCGCGGATACGCCAGTCGTGGTGCCCGGCCGGATCGTCGATCGTCTGCTCGACGCGCCACACGCCGTCCGCGGCATCCGTCTCGTCGATCGCGACGAGCCTCGGCGAGCGCGCCGGCCCGCCGGTGCCGATCGAGTCGTGCTCGGCGTAGTACGCATCGAGCGCCTCGGGCCACATGGGACCGGGGTCGAGCACGACCAGCTCGTCGTCGTGGTCGAGCGCGGCGAGCTGCACGCGCCGGAACAGCTCGTTGCGCACGAGCACCGTGAACGCGCGCCGGTTGGTGACGACCGACGGCGGTGCGGGCGGCACGACGGGCGCCTCGTCCTCGGGCAGGTGCGAGCGCGGGTCGACGAGCTCGGACCACTCGTCGACCAGGCTCGAGTCCACCTGCCGCACCAGTTCGCCCAGCCACTCGATGAGGTCGAGCAGGTCCTCGTCCTTCGCCTCGTCGGGCACCGTCTGGCGGATCGCGCGGAACGCGTCGGACAGGTACCGGAGCACCAGCCCCTCGCTGCGCTGCAGCTGGTAGTACGACACGTACTCGCCGAACGACATCGACCGCTCGAACATGTCGCGCACGACCGACTTGGGGCTGAGCTCGAAGTCGCGCACCCACGGCTGGCTCGCCGCGAACGTCTCGAACGCGTGGGCCAGCAGCTCGTCGAGCGGCTTCGGCCAGGTGACCTCCTCGAGCAGCGCCATCCGCTCGTCGTACTCGATGCCGTCGCGCTTCATCGCGGCGACCGCCTCGCCGCGGGCCTTGTACTGCTGCTGCGACAGGATCGGGCGCGGGTCGTCGAGCGTCGACTCGATGATCGACACGACGTCGAGCGAGTAGTGGCCGGTGCCCTGCTCGCTCGTCTCGGGGTCGAGCAGCTCGATCGCGGCGAGCGCGAACGGCGACAACGGCTGGTTGAGCGCGAAGTTCGGCTGCAGGTCGACCGTGAGGCGCAGGTCGACGCCGAGTGGGCGGTCGGCGGCATCCGTCGGCACGAGCTCGACCACGTCCGCGTCGCGCAGCGTGCGGAGGATCTCGAGTGCGCGCCGAGCGAGCTCGTACCGCCGTGTGCGGCTCTCGTGGTTGTCGAAGACGAGCGAGCGGATGCCGCGGGCGACGTCGCCGCCGCGCCCGATGACGTTGATCAGCATGGCCGCGCTGAGCTTCAGCTGCGGCTGCAGCGGCTCGGGTTCGGCGGCGACGAGTCGCTCGAAGGATCCCTCGCCCCACGTCACGAACCCGGCCGGCGGCTTCTTGCGCACCACCTTCTTCAGCTTCTTCGGGTCGTCGCCGGCCTTGCGGATCGCGGTCTCGTTCTCGATCTCGTGATCCGGCGCGAGGACGACGACGGTGCCCGCCGTGTCGTACCCCGCACGCCCGGCGCGGCCGGCGATCTGGTGGAACTCGCGCGCGCTCAGCTGGCGCATCCGCTGCCCGTCGTACTTGGAGAGCGCGGTGATGAGCACCGAGCGGATGGGCACGTTGATGCCGACGCCGAGCGTGTCGGTGCCGCAGATGACGCGGAGGAGGCCGCGCTGCGCGAGCGTCTCGACGAGCCGGCGGTAGCGCGGCAGCATGCCGGCGTGGTGCACGCCGATGCCGGCGCGGACGAGCCGCGACAGCGTCTTGCCGAACCCGGTCGTGAACCGGAATCCGCCGATCGCCTCGGCGATCTCGTCGCGCTGCTCGCGCGTCACGACCCGGATGGACGACAGCGCCTGGGCGCGCTCCATCGCGGCGGCCTGGGAGAAGTGCACGATGTACACCGGCGCCTGGCGCGTGCCGATGAGGTCCTCCACGGTCTCCTGCACGGGGGTGCGGGCGTACGAGAAGTGCAGCGGCACCGGCCGCTCCACGCCCGTGACGCGAGCGGTGTCGCGGCCCGTGCGGCGGCTGAGGTCGTCCGCGATGGCGGTGACGTCGCCGAGCGTCGCCGACATGAGCACGAACTGCGCGTGCGGCAGGGTGATGAGCGGCACCTGCCACGCCCAGCCGCGATCGCCGTCGCCGTAGTAGTGGAACTCGTCCATCACCACCTGGTCGACGGGTGCGTCGGCCCCCTGGCGTAGGGCGAGGTTCGCGAGGATCTCGGCCGTGCAGCAGATGATCGGCGCGTCGTGGTTGACCGAGCTGTCGCCCGTGACCATGCCCACGTTCTGCGCGCCGAGGATCTCGACGAGCTGGAAGAACTTCTCGCTCACGAGCGCCTTGATGGGCGCCGTGTAGTAGGTGCGACCCCATGGGCGGCCGGCGGCGCGGTCGGCCGCGGTGCGAGCGACGGATGCCGCGTGCGCCGCCACCGCGACGAGCGACTTGCCCGTCCCGGTCGGGGTCGAGAGGATCACGTTCGCCCCGGAGACGAGTTCGATGACCGCTTCGTCCTGCGCGGGGTACAGCGCGAAGCCGCGACCCTCGGCCCACGTCACGAACGCGTCGTACATGGCGTCGGCGTCGTACGGGCTCGGGACGGCGTCGAGCAGGCTGGGGGTCATCCGTCCGAGTCTGCCCCATGCGGCCGGGAGCGGCGAACGGGGGAACCGGAAGCCGGGCGGCGAGCGCCTCCCCCAAGGCGCCCGCCGCTCGCGGCCGGTTGATGGGGGAGCCGGCCGGCGCCGCCGGTTCGGGACGGACCTGCGCGGGCCGGCTCTCCGGTCGGACCCACGGTGACAGTTCCCCCTGCGGTCCGTGGTGTGCGACCGAGGTCAACGGTACGGATGCCGCGCCGCGGTTGCCTCAGGGTCAACCCTGAATCAGGGCCGTTCCGCGTCGGGCCGGGCCACCGTCGGCCGGACTACCCCCGCCGGGTCGCCCCCGGTGAACACCTCGACGATCGCCTCGATCAGGCGGAAGGGCACGAGCGCAAGGAAGTGGACGAGCAGCATCGGGCCGAACAGCGCCAGCGGATAGGTGAGCGTGATGAGGAGCGACGCGCGGGACCGCCACGGCAGTGCGGCGAGCGCCGGTGCCGCGGCGAGCGCGAGCCACCACGGACCCCACAGCACCGCGAGCACGACGGACGCCACGACCACGAGCACCCCGAGCGCGACCTGCCCGAGCAGCAGCCACCCGGCCGCACCGGCGTAGGCGCGCTCCCGGTCGGCCGACACCCACGCCCACATCAGCCACGCGCGCATCCGGGGGACGCCCTGCTCGAGCAGCGCCCGCCGGAACACGAGGTCGTCCTCGCGCCGCTGCGCGAGCGCTCGCCTCGGATCGCCGAGCGCCTCGGCCGCGAGCGACTGCGCGTCGTGCAGCACGGCGGGCGCCGACTGGCGCCCGTAGCTCGCGATGAACCCCCACAGCGGGCTCGGCACCGAGGCGAGGTCGGTGACGCCCGACGGCGGCGGCCCCTCCCCCGCCGCCGGCGCGCGGTACCGGCGTCCGGACACGGGGTCGACGTAGACGACGGCATCGCGGAGCTCGAAGCGGGGGCCGTCGGCCGGTCGCTGCGCCAGGCGCAGTTCGTCGAGCGGGGCGCCGTCGTCGCGCAGGAAGGGCATGCGGCCTCCTTCGGGTCTCGGCCCATCCTGCCGTGCCCCGGCGTCAGCCGAGCAGCAGCGACACCGCGAACAGCACCGGCACCGACCCCACGGTGGTGAGGAACACCGTGTCGCGTGCCGTGACCTCGGCGGTCTCGTAGCGCTGCGCGAACACGAACACGTTCTGGGCCGTCGGCAGGGCCGCGAGGACCGTGACGGCGTAGAGCTCGCGCGCATCGAGGCCGAACACGAACGCGCCGACCGCCCAGGCGACGAGGGGCATCGCGAACAGCTTGAGCGCCGAGGCGAGGAGCACGTCGCGTCGCCCCGTGCCGGGCTCGAACATCCGCTGGCCGTGCAGCGAGAGCCCGTAGGCGATGAGCATGAGCGGCACCGCGGCCTGGCCGATGAGCTGCACCGGGTCCATGATGATCGGCGGCAGCTCGAGCCCGGTGACGGAGACGAGCACGCCGAGCAGCGAGCCGACGATGATCGGGTTGAGCAGCGTCGAACGCAGGATGCCGCGGGCCGAGGGTCGACCCTCCGCGGCGATGCCGAGCAGCACCAGGACGATCGGCGCGAACACGAGCAGCTGCAGCAGCACGACGGGCGCCGAGTAC
This sequence comes from Agromyces indicus, assembly GCF_031432295.1. Taxonomy (NCBI): domain Bacteria; kingdom Bacillati; phylum Actinomycetota; class Actinomycetes; order Micrococcales; family Microbacteriaceae; genus Agromyces; species Agromyces indicus. The sequence continues at coordinate 350,789 of NZ_JAVKGS010000003.1, forward strand.
GCCGCGTCGCCCAGCAGGTACAGCGCGATGGGGATGCCGATGTTGTTGCTGTTGACGTACCCGGCGCTCAGCGCGCCGATCGTGGTCCGCGCGAGGCCGCGGCGGAACAGGGTCGCGGAGACCAGCGCGAAGACGAGCATCATGGTCACCGCCGCGATCGCCGAGACCGGCAGCAGCGACGAGAACAGGCGTCGCACGTCGGCCGTGGCGAGCACCGAGAACAGCAGGAACGGCGCGAGGACGCTGAAGTTCAGGCGCGCGAGGACGGGGCGGGCGCTCGGCCCGAGCACCCCCGTCCGCGCGGCCAGCCACCCGACGAAGACCGCGAGGCCGATGACGGCGAAGCCCGTGAGGATCTCGATCACGGATGGCGAGCCGGGGTCACCAGCGGTGGTGCACCGACGCGCGGATCTCCCGGTCGTACAGGTCGCGCACGGCCGCGTCGAACGAGTCCGGCAGCTCGAGCGAGCCCGCCGCGGCGTTCGCGCGGGCCTGCTCGGGGTTGCGGGCGCCGGGGATCACCGTGGAGACGCCGGACTGCCGGGCGACCCACGCGAGGGCGACCTGCGCTGGCGTGGCATCCGGTGCCGCCTCGCGGGCGAGCCGGGCGAACTCGGACGCGGCGCGCACGCCCGTGGCGTAGTCGACGCCCGAGAACGTCTCGCCGACGTCGAACGCCTCGCCGTGGCGGTTGTAGCTGCGGTGGTCGTTCTCGGCGAACTCGGTGTCGAGCGTGTACCGGCCCGACAGCAGGCCGCTCGCGAGCGGGACGCGCGCGATGACGCCGACGCCGTACTGCTCCGCGACCGGCAGCACCTCGTCGACCGGCTTCAGGCGGAAGGCGTTGAGGATGATCTGCACCGTCGCGACGTTCGGCCGCGCGATCGCCGCGAGCGCCTCGTCGACCTTCTCGACGCTCACCCCGTACGCGGCGATCGCGCCCTCGGCCACGAGGGTGTCGAGCGCGTCGTACACCGCGTCGTCCACGAAGACCGACGTGGGCGGGCAGTGCAGCTGCACGAGGTCGAGCGTGTCGACGCCGAGGTTGCGCCGCGACCGGTCGGTCCAGGCGCGGAAGTTCTCGAGCACGTAGTTGTCGTGCTCCTGCGGCATCCGTCGGCCCATCTTCGTCGCGACCGTGACGCCCGCGTCGGGGTTCGCCGCGAGCCATCGGCCGATGAGCGACTCGGAACGCCCGTCGCCGTAGACGTCGGCGGTGTCGAAGACCGTGACGCCCGCCTCGTGCGACGCGTCGAGCACGGCGAGCGCGTCGGCCTCGTCGACCTCGCCCCAGTCGGCGCCGAGCTGCCAGGTGCCGAGTCCGATGGCCGAGACGGTGCGGCCGGTGCGGCCGAGGGTGCGGGTCTGCATGCGTGCTCCTCAGAACGGATTCCTCGTGCGAGCCTAGTCGCCCGCGTATCGTGAACGGCATGGACGGTGACGGGACGGATGCCCCCGCTCGCGGCGCCGAACCCCGACGGTTCCGGCTGCCGAGGACGAGCATCGAACGCTGGGTGTTCTGGCCGGCGGCCGTCGTCGTCCTCGCGATGAGCGGGTTCGCCCTGCTCGCGCCGCGGGCGGCCGAGGCGGCGTTCGGTGCCGTTCAGACGTCGATCGTCAACGCGTTCAACTGGTACTACGTCCTGATCGCGGCGTTCTTCGTCGCCTTCAGCCTGTTCGTCGGGTTCAGCCGCTACGGCGACATCCGGCTGGGTGCCGACGAGGACCGGCCGGAGTTCTCGCTCGGTGCCTGGTTCTCGCTGCTCTTCGCCGCCGGCATGGGCATCGGGCTCGTCTTCTACGGCGCGAGCGAGCCGCTCAGCCACTTCGTGTCGCCGCGCCCCGGCGTCTCGGGCACCCCCGAGCAGCTCGCGCAGGCCGCACTCAGCCAGACGTACCTGCACTGGGGCGTGCACGCCTGGTCGATCTACGTCGTCGTCGGGCTGGCGCTCGCCTACGCGATCCACCGCCGCAAGCGCCCGATCTCGATCCGCTGGACCCTCGAACCGCTCCTCGGTCGCCGGGTGCGCGGCGCGTGGGGCAACGTGATCGACGTCGTCGCACTCGCCGGCACGCTGTTCGGCGTCGCCACCTCCCTCGGGCTCGGCGTGCTCCAGATCAGTGCTGGGCTCGACGCGATCGGCCTCGTCGAGCCGTCGCCGACCACGCAGGTCGTCATCATCCTCGTCATCACGGTCTTCGTCCTCGTCTCGGTGCTCTCGGGCGTGACGCGCGGGATGAAGTGGTTGTCGTCGACGAACCTCGTGCTCGCCGGGCTCCTCGTGCTGTACCTGCTGGCGTTCGGGCGGACCGAGTTCCTGCTGCGCGAGTTCGTCCAGTCGATCGGCACGTACATCCAGAACTTCGTCGGGCTCTCGTTCAACGTGAGCGCCTTCCAGGGTGCGACCGGCGAGGCGTGGCAGGCGACGTGGACCTCGTTCTACTGGGGATGGTGGATCTCCTGGGCGCCGTTCGTCGGCATCTTCATCGCCCGCATCTCGCGTGGCCGGACCGTCCGGCAGTTCGTCGCGGGCGTCATCCTCGTCCCCACGCTCATCGGCATCCTGTGGTTCAGCGTCCTCGGCGGGTCGGCGCTCCACCTCGAGCTGACCGAGCCGGGGAGCCTCGTGGGCGCCGACGGCAGCGTCGACGTCGAGGGCACGTTGTTCGCGCTGCTCGAGTTCCTGCCGGCCACCGGGGTGCTCACGACGGGCGTGATCATCCTCATCACGATCTTCTTCGTCACCTCGTCCGATTCCGGGGCGCTCGTGATGGGCATGATCGCCACCGGCGGCCAGATCAACCCCCGCAAGTGGGTCCGCACGTTCTTCACCCTCGTCACGGCCCTGCTCGCGATCTCGCTGCTGCTGGCCGGGGGCCTGCGCGCGCTGCAGACCGCGGCGATCATCATCGCCCTGCCGTTCAGCGTCGTGATGCTGCTCATCTGCTGGTCGACCATCATCGCGTTCAGCCGCGAGCGGCGTGCGTACGAGCTGGCCCGGCGTGCGCAGTTGGTGGACCAGATCGGCGAGTACTACGGCCTCGAGGTCGAGGCGCCCCTCGACCGGGGCGCCGTCGGGCCCGCGTGGGTGCGACGGCTCGGACGAGCCTTCCGGCGGCCCTCGGCGACACCTCCTGCTCCTCAGCCGTCGGGTCCGGCCGCGGTCCCGCCCCTGCGCCCGGTGCTCACGCACGTCGACGACGAACTGCCTCCGCGGCATCCCTCACGGCGAACGATGGAGTCGCTCTACACCGAATCGAGCGGCGTGCCGACCGACGAGGTGGACGACCTCGTCGAACACGACCCTCGGGCACGCGGCGACGTGGCCGACGTGCCGGACCGGACCACGGACGACGACGGACGCGATCCCCTGCACTGAGCTCGCGTACCGCCGGTCACGAGCCGATCTCGACGGCCCCGCCGCTCACGACGATGCCGCCTGCTTCGGGGATGTCGACGACGAGCTCGCTCGGGCGGCCGACGTGCCGGCCCTGGGCGATGAGCACGCGAGCCGGCGGCTCGACCTCGGCGAGCGCGCGCAGGTAGCCCCCGACGGCCGCTGCAGCGGCGCCGGTCGCGGGGTCCTCGGTGATCGTGCCGACCGGGAAGACGTTGCGCGCCTCGAACCGCAGCCCGCCGTCGGCGGCGTCCGGGAGCCGGTGCAGCACCGTGATCGTCGCGGGCCAGTCGCGGGCGGCCATGAGCGCCCGCGCGGCGTCGGGATCGAAGGTGAAGGCGTCGAACGCGGCCGCGTCGGCGACCACCAGCACCGGGTGGCGGTTGCCGGCGAACGAGATGCGGGGCGGATGCCGCTCGTCGAGCTGCGACGCCCGGAGCCCGAGCAGGTCGAGCAGCTCGGCGAGCACGGGCTCCGGCATGGGCTCGACCCGCGGCTCGACGCTCGTGAACGCCGCGCGGAGCGCCCCGTCGACCTCGGCCGTCTCGATGCGGACCTCGCCGACGGGCGTCGCGAAGCGCACCCGCCCCGGCCCCTCGCGCTCGGCGATCGCGACGGCGGTCGCGACCGTCGCGTGACCGCAGAACGGCACCTCGGCGACCGGTGAGAAGTAGCGGATGACGCGGGCGCCGTCGGCGCTGCCCGTCACGAACGCGGTCTCGGCGTACCCGACCTCGGCGGCGATGCGCAGCAGGTCGGCGTCGTCGAGCCCGGCCGCATCGAGCACGATGCCGGCGGGGTTGCCGCCCTCGGGGTCGGACGTGAAGGCGGCGTAGCGGAGGATCTGCGGTGCGAGGGTCACCGGTCCATGGTCGCGCGCGGCGCGGCGCCCGTCGCGGTCCAGTCGGCGGTCAGTGGCCTGCGCCGCGCCAGGCGGGGTCGATCGCGACGAGCCGGACGTCGTCGAGCCGCCCGTCGTGTGCGGTCGCCGTCATGAAGGTCGCCACGGGCTGGCGGCGCCGGTCGGTCGGCGAACCCGGGTTGAGCAGGCGCAGGCCGTTCGGCGCGGTCGTGTCCCACGGGATGTGGCTGTGCCCGAAGACGAGGACGTCGACGTCGGGGAACGCGGCCTGCATGCGCCGCTCGCGTCCGGCGGCGGCTCCGGTCTCGTGGACGACCGCGATCCGGACGCCGTCGACCTCGATCCGGGCCACCTCGGGCAGGCGGGCGCGCAGCGCCGCGCCGTCGTTGTTGCCGTGGACGCCGACGAGTCGCGCCGCCCGGGCCTCGAGCGCGTCGAGGGTGGCGACGTCGACCCAGTCCCCCGCGTGGACGACCAGGTCCGCGGCATCCACCGCGGCCCAGGCCTCGGGCGGCAGGTCGCGTGCGCGCTTGGGCAGGTGCGTGTCGGCGAGCAGGACGAGGGAGGTCACCCCCTCATCCTGCCCGCCCGCGCCGGGAGCGCCCCGGTCAGGCCGGCGCGTCCTGCTCGGCGCCGAAGCGCTGCCGCGCCTCGTGCGGGATGAGCGGCCGCTCGCCGCGCGTCCGGATCTGCTGCACGGCCCACGAGTTGCCGTCGGGGTCGGCGAACCCGAAGAACGTGCCGCCGTCGCGTGGGTCGATCACCTGGATCGGGCCGGCGTCGACGCCGCGCGCGACGAGTTCCGCGCGCGCCGCCTCGGCGTCGGCGACCACGAGCTGCACCCCCTTCAGCGAGCCGGGCGCCATCTCGGACTGCGCCGGGAGCGTGCCCATGACGATCGAGCACCCGGATCCCGGCGGCGTGAGCTGCACGAACCGGTGCGGCCCGGCGTGCGTGTCGTGGTCGAGCTCGAAGCCGACGCGGTCGCGGTAGAACTCGATCGCGCGGTCGAGATCGCTCACGGGGACGATGACGACCTCGAGCGTCCAGTCCATGTCACACCTCCGCCGCGAGCAGGGCGTCGAGCCGGGCGAAGCCCTCGCTCACGCCGCGTTCCATGCCGGACTGCACCATGCCGTCGCGCGCCTCGAGGCTCGGGTACACCGAGTGCCCGCGCAGGCGCGTGCGCCCGTCGCCGAGGTCCTCGAACGTCATGGATTCGACGGCGACCACGTCGGGCACGCCCTCGAACTCGAAGGTGTGCACCGCGAACTCGTTTTCGCGGACCGTGTGGAACGTGCCGTTGAAGGCCCAGTCGTTGCCCTCGGGGTCGGTGTGCACGTAGCGATACCCGCCCTGCGTCCGGTAGTCCCAGCGTTCGATGCGCATCTCGTACCCGTCGGGTCCGAGCCACTGCCGCACGAGTTCGGGATCCCGGTGGGCGGCGAAGACCGCCGACACGGGCGCGTCGAACACGCGCTCGATGTCGATGTACGGCAGGCCCTCGGGGGCGGTGATGGTGACGGGGTTGCGGGTCTCGGTGGTCATGACGACGACTCCTTCGTGTCGCTGCGGGCGAGCAGCGCGTCGAGCTTGCGATACTGCCGCTCGTGGATGAGGCGATACCGGTCGATCCACTCGGTGAGCTTCTCGAGCGCGGCCGCATCGAGGTGCACGGGGCGACGCTGGGCGTCGCGGCTGCGGGTGACGAGTCCGGCGGACTCGAGGACCCGGATGTGCTTCGACACCGCCTGCACGGTGATGTCGAACGGTTCGGCGAGTTCGTTGACCGTGGCCGGTCCGCGGCTGAGCCGGGCGACCATCCGTCGGCGAACCGGGTCGGCCAGCGCCAGGAAGGCACGGTCGAGCCGGTCGTCGGCGTCGGCGGCATCCATATTCAACCAATCAATTGATCAACTCACTGGTTGACAAGCTACGCCGGTCGGTGGGCGACGTCAAGCAGGCGACCACGGATGCCGCGGCATCCGCCACCCCTCGCGCCGGCACCCGTCGGCACGGCAGAATCACACCACGCCGCGCACGCCGCACGGCCCGCCGCAGCCCACCCAGGAGGCCCCATTGTCCATCCTGCTCACCCCGTACCTGAGCTTCCGCGACGAGGCGCGCGAGGCGATGGAGTTCTACCATTCGATCTTCGGCGGCGAGCTCACGCTCAGCACCTTCAGCGACTTCGACGCCGCCGAGAACCCCGTCGAGGCCGACAAGATCATGCACGCCCACCTCGTCTCCGGCGACCTCAACCTGATGGGGGCGGACACCCCGAACGAGATGCCCTTCGAGGCGGGCACGAACTTCGCGGTGTCGCTGAGCGGCGGATACGAGGACGAGGCACGACTGCGGGAGTACTGGGAACGCCTGACCGATGACGGCCAGGTCACCGCCGACCTCGAACCGACGCCATGGGGCGACGCCTTCGGCCTCGTCGTCGACCGGTACGGCGTCCAATGGATGGTCGCGATCGGCCGCGCGTCGGTGCGCTCGACCACCGCCACGGCGGACCACGAGACCGCCGACGAGTAGGGGCGAGGCAGCGCGGGAGGATCGCCGAGCGGCGCGCCGGATCGGCATCGATCCGCCCGGTTATCCGTTATCGGAACGGTTCGGCTCATCTTTCGCTAGACGGTCTAGTAAAACGCTACGCTCGCAACACCGAACAGCACGACGGGCCGAACAACCGGCCCGATGACGATCGAGGGGACACGATGGGACAGCTCGCGTACGGGTTCGACGGCCACCACTACGTCATCGACGACCGCACGCTGCGCCACCTGCGCGCCGCCGTCTTCGCCAAGCTCCGCCGCCGGGAGCCGTTCGCACTCACCCTGCGCGGAGGGGCCACCGCGGGCAGCGCCGCCGAGACGCTCTGGATCGAGCCGGCCATCCCGCTCCGGTTCGTCTTCGACGCCGAGGAGTCGGGACCGCTCGACCGCGCCTGGCTCGAGCGGCTCGTCGCCGCAGCCAACTCCGCCGGCGGCATGAGCATCGAGACCGACGTGAGCGAACCGCCGCTCGCCCTCGTCGGCTGAGACCGACCGCGCTCTGCACGGAACGGGCCCCCGCACCGCCTCGGCGGTCGGGGGCCCGTTCACGTGCTCGCGACCTCGGATCGAGGGCTCAGTCGAACAGCTCCGACAGCCAGTTGTCCTTGCGCTTCTTCCGCGGAGCGCCCTGGTCGTAGCGGCGGTCGTCGTAGCGGCGGTCGTCGTAGCGGCGGTCGCCGTATCCACCGGTCGCCTGCCGGAGCAGGTCCATCGGGTTCGCCGGATAGCCCTGCTGCGGCGGAGCGGGCTGCTGCGGAGCCATCTGCGGCGCGGACGGCGGGGACACCGGAGCACTCGCGCCACGGGCGAACTCCTGCCCGGCGCGCTCGATGATCTTGTCGAGCTCGCCGCGGTCGAGCCACACGCCGCGGCACGTCGGGCAGTAGTCGATCTCGATCCCGCTGCGCTCGCTCATCACGAGCACGGCGCCGTCGGTGGGGCACTGCATGCTGACTCCTTCATCACGGGTGGGGCCGCGAGCCTATCGGGGCAAGCTGCGAGATCGGCGGGACCGGTGGGCACCGACACGGGCCGCGATCACCGTGCGGAGCCCCCCTCCGCAACCTCCGCCGCCGCGGCCAGATCGTCGACGAGCCGGGCGAAGGCCGCCTCGCGCACCGGGCGCTCCCGCAGCCGGAGCACGGCCGACGGATGTTCCGTGACCACCGTCGGCGCCGGGAGCGGCCGCCCGGCACGATCCTCCTCCAGCACCCGACCCCGCACCTCGCCGATGCGCACCGCCGAGCCGACGACCGCACGCGCCGCCGTCGCCCCGAGGCAGACCACGACGCGGGGCCGCACCACGTCGAACTCCGCCTCGAGCCAGGGCCGGCAGGCGAGGACGTGCCCGACCGCCGGCTTGGCGTGGATGCGCCGCTTGCCGCGCAGCTCGAATCGGAAGTGCTTGACGGCGTTGGTGAGGTACGCGTCGCCGCGCGGGATGCCCGCCGCGTCGAGCGCCCGGTCGAGCAGGCGTCCCGCGGGCCCGACGAAGGGCTCGCCCTCGAGGTCCTCCCGGTCGCCGGGCTGCTCCCCCACGAGCATCAGGCGGGCACCCGCCCCACCGGCCGAGAACACCACCTGCGTGGCGTCGCGGTAGAGCTCGCAGCCGCGGCATCCGGGAGCGGCCGACCGGAGGGCGTCGAGATCGGCCGCGGCGGGCACCCACGCCTCGGCGCCGGGACGATCGTCCTCGGCTCCGGCGTCCGGGCGCTTCGCGGCGGGGGTCATGCCGGCGAGGCTACGACCCGCTCCCCCGGCGCCCCATCCCGTTGCCCGCGCGCGCGCCGCGTGCTACGGCCACGGACCCCGGAAACGGCGAACGCCGGGCGGACATGAGTCCGGCCCGGCGTTCGGGTGCGACGCGCGATGCGCGTCGTGCGCTCAGATCGCGCGGATGTTCTCGGCCTGCGGGCCCTTCTGACCCTGGACGACCTCGAACTCCACGTTCTGGCCCTCGTCGAGCGAGCGGTAGCCGCTGCCCGTGATGGCGCTGAAGTGCGCGAAGACGTCGGCGCTGCCGTCGGAGGGGGCGATGAAGCCGAAGCCCTTCTCGGCGTTGAACCACTTGACGGTTCCGGTAGCCATGCTGTGTATTCCCTTGCTTCGAACCGGGCCGAACGGTTCGGCCCGTCACGTTCGGCCAGACGGCCGTCCGCAGTCCGCCGACGGATGTCGGTGGACGATGTCCGAGGGTGCTGCGCCGTTACGGCGGCGATCCCTCGGTCTCGGGTCATGCCTGCGGATCGTGCCGCCTCCGGGCAATCAGTCGTGACACGGGCGGGCGCCCGCAAGTTGGAGGAACCTTCAGGCTATCCCATCCTCCCTGTGCGTCCGCAATACGTTTGCGTAACGTCTCGCGGGGACCGCTCCCCATGGCCGGGCGCGGGCGCGTCGATACAGTTGACGGATGCCCGACCAGCCAGCCGATCCCGTCGTATCCGCGCCGCGACCGGCGTCGCCGCTGCGGCTCATCGCGGTCGGGGTGGTGGGCGGCCTGCTCTCCGGCGCGTTCGGCGTGGGCGGCGGCATCATCATGGTCCCCCTGCTCATCGTTCTCGCGGGCTTCGACCAGCGCCGGGCCGCCGCGACCTCGCTCGCGGCCATCGTGCCGACCGCGATCGTGGGCTCGATCGCCTACTTCGCCAACGGCGAGGTCGATCTCGCCGCGGCGGGCCTCGTGGCCGTGGGCGGCATCGGCGGATCCTGGATCGGCGCCCACCTGCTCCGGCGGCTGCCGATCGGGTGGCTGCGATGGGGTTTCATCGTCCTGCTGCTCGTCGTGGCGGTGCGCCTCGTGATCGTTCCGCCGGACCGGGCCGCGGACCCGGCCGAGCTCGACCTCGGCATCGGCATCGCCTACGTGGGCCTCGGGTTCGTGATGGGCATCGCGGCCGGCCTGTTCGGAATCGGCGGCGGGCTCATCATGGTGCCCGCGTTCATCACGCTGTTCGGCATGGGCGACCTCCTGGCCAAGGGCACCTCGCTCGCGGCCATGATCCCCACGTCGATCTCGGGCAGCATCGCCAACATCCGCGGCCGGATGCTCGTCGCGCGCGACGGCCTCATCGTCGGGGCCGCCGCAACGCTCGCCGCGATCCCCGGGGTCGCCCTCGCGTTCCTCCTGCCGCCGACGGTCGCGGCGTGGCTGTTCGCCGCGCTGCTCGTCGCGGCATCCGTGCAGCTCGCCGTCCGCGCCATCCGTGCGGGGCGTTCGGAACGCTCGTGACGCCGAGCCACCGGGCCGCCGGCTGGCACCCCGACGAGACGGATGCCGCGCTCCTGCGCTACTGGGACGGCTCCGGGTGGACGCCGCACACCGCGCGCGCGGGCGCCGTGCGGGTCGCCGTCCGCGGCGACGACGCCGCGGCATCCGCTGCCCCGAGACGGCCGGAGCCGGCGCTGCACCGCACGATCCGCCTCGCGGAGGCGGTGGCCGAGCACACCACGATCCCGACGCCGCCCGCCGCGCGCCCGGTCGACGACGGTCGCGGCACGGTGCGCGTCGCGGGTCCGGCGGGCACCATCACCGCGGCGGCGGCGCTCGTCATCGCCTGCGCCGCCCTCGCGATCGCCCTGATCGGCTGACCGGCTCGGCGGCGTCAGCCGCACCAGTCGCTGCGACCGCCCGCGAGGCTCAGCACGATGCGGCCGGTGTCGACCTCCACGAGGGTCGTGATCGTGTCGGCCACCCACGGTTCGTCCTCGTAGCCGTCGTTCGGCGCGCCCACGGCGCCCGTCTCGACGGCGACGAGGGTGCCACCGGGGGCGAGACAGTGGTCGAGCACGGCGGAGCCCTCCGCCGGTGCGAACACGACCGAGGTGCCGTCGGCGTCCGCCCGGGCGACGAGGGATGCCTGGCCCCCGTCGGAGCCGTCGAAGATGAGCACGTTGAGCAGGTGCGCACCCGCGAGGTCGAGCGACGTCACCCGGCCCGGATACGCCCCGTCGGGCAGGTCGGCCGGGGGCAGCTCGAGGGTCGAGGTCTCCCCGGTCGCGAGGTCGATCGTGGCGCCGCGATCGGGATCCGCGACGACCACCGTGCTGGTGCCCGGGAGGATCCCGCGCAACTCGGTGTGCGAGCCGAGCGGCGTCGACGGGCGCACGCCGGCCGCGTCGACCAGGAACATCGCGCCGTCGCGGTCGCGCACGACGAGCGACGAGGTCCCGGGAACGAAGGCGTAGTCGTCCACCGACATGGGCGACCCGTCGAGCCCGAGCACGGGCTGCGGCGTCGCCGTCACCCCGTCGGCGACGTCGAGCACGTGCAGCGTCGCGAAGCCGCCGACCCCGTCCTGAACGAATCCGAGCAGCGGGCGGGTGGTCGAAGCCTGCAGGTTGCGCACGTCGCCGGACTGCGGGAGTGCCAGGCTCGCCGGCGGTCCCTCCTGGCCGGCGGCGGCGATGCGGATCGCGTTCGCGCCGTCGTCGAGGAGCTCGATCGCCGCGATGACGTCGCCGGCGTGGGCGAAGGACTCGATGCGCGGTGCGGCGAGCACGACCTCGGGCTCACCGGCGCCGGTCGCGACGCGGACCACCGTGTCGTCGCCGTCGGCACGGCGCTGCAGCACGTGGAGCACCTCGTCCGCGGTGCGGAACTCGTGCCGCAGCGCCGACTCCGGTCCGCCGCCGACGGCGCGCACGCCGGCCACCTCGACGACGTAGTCCTGCGAGGGGCGCAGCGGCGCGGCGAACGCGACGCGCACCGTCCGGTCGTCGACCGAGACCGTGGCATCCGTCGCCGGGTCGACCCGCACCGCACTCGCGTCGAGGTCGGCGACCGGCTGGTTCAGGCGGAACTCGATCGTCGTCCCCGCGAGGCGCGTCGCGTCGCCGAGGCCGGCGACCGTGTCGAGCACGCGCGGCCCGCGGAGGGCGTTCGCCGCGCCCAGGCCGACGACGAGCACCGCGAGCACCGCGACGATGGCGAGCACTAGCCGCGTGAAGCGCGCCGACGCGGGCGGTGCCTCGGCAGTGCCGGCGAGGGGCGACTCAGAAGACATACGGCTGCTCCGGCTGCTCGGTCGGTTCGACCGTCTCGGGGACCAGCACGGGCGACGGCCCGCCGGCGGGGTCGACGTCGAGCCGGCCCTCCGCGGTGACCCAGTCGTCGGCCGCGAAGCGGTCCTGCCAGCCGGGCAGGTGCACGGGCACGCCGACGGGCTGCGCGTCCACCGCGCAGCAGGTGACCGTGAACCGGGCGACGTAGAAGACGTCCTCGTCGTCGGGCGACGGCAGCACGAACCCGGTGACGGAGATCGGGTCGGCGAAGTCGGCCGGGTCGGGGTTCTGCCGCAGGATGAGGGCCCAGTCCTTGACGGTGAACGACGAGGTGTCGCCGCCGACGAGGTCGGGCGCGGCCGAATCGGGCCCGACGGCCGCAGCGTTCAGCTCGCGGTTCTCGGCGGTCGCCGTGGTGAGCGTCGCGGGCGGCAGCACGAGCAGGGCCACGGCCGTGCCGGCCACGATCGCGATGCCGGCGACCGTGCCCAGGCGACGGCGAGCGGATGCCGCGGGGCCGGCCGCGGCGGCGTCGTGGCCGTGGTGGTCGTGGCCGTGGTCGTCGTGGTCGTGGTCGTCGTGGTCGTGGTGGCCGAGGTCGTCGGAGCCGTCGCCCGCGGCATCCGCTCGCCGTCGTCGCAGCACCGGGATCACGGCGAACGCGGCCACCACGAAGACCACCGCGATCACGGCCATGATCACCGTGAAGAGGAAGTAGCGCGGGTGGATGTAGAAGCCCAGGCGGTTCGTCGCGGCGAGCCACAGCGTCGCGATGACGCCGATCGCGGCGAGCAGCACGCCCTGCCAGCGGCGCAGGAACTCACGCAAACGCGTTCACCCCCAGCCCGATCGCGGCCGACGCGAGCGCCACCACCGCCGTGACCTGCACGAGCGTGCGGGCCGTGAAGGTCGTGCGCATGAGCGCGAGCATCTTGATGTCGATCATCGGACCGAACACGAGGAACGCGATGATGGCGCCCGGCAGGAACGTCGAGCCGAACGCGAGCGCGAAGAACGCGTCGACGTTCGAGCAGATCGAGATGACGAACGCCAGCAGCATGAGGGCGACGACCGACCACACCGCGTCCTGCCCGACCGCGACGAGCACGTCGCGCGACACCGCGATCTGGATGGCACCCGCGATCGCCGAGCCGACCATCAGCGCCGGCAGCATCGCCGAGGTCTCATCGGCGAACATGCGGACCGCCTGCCGCGCCTTCGCCGGCGCAGCACCGCGCCCGTGCGCACCGCCGTGCGCCGCCTGCTCGTCGGCGGCGTGCGCGCACGTGGCCTGGAAGCCGGGCGTGAGCAGTCGCATCGGATCGGGGTGCCGGCTGAAGATCCAGCCGATCAGGTTCGCGACGAGGAACCCGCCGATGATGCGCCACGCGAGGATGCCGTCCTCCCAGCCGAACGCCTGGTACGTCACCACGATCGTCACCGGGTTCAGGATGGGCGCGGCGAGCAGGAAGGTCATCGACTCGCCGACCGACAGGCCGCGGAGCACCAGGCCGCGCGCGAGCGGCACGTTGCCGCACTCGCACACGGGAAGCAGCACGCCGAACAGCGAGACGACCGCGCGCCGCAGCCACGGCGTGCGCGGCAGTCGCCGCATCAGGAAGTCGGCCGGCAGGAACAGCTGCACCGCGATCGAGAGCACGATGCCGAGGAAGACGAACGGCAGCGACTCGATGACGACGCTGATCGCGAGCGTGATGCCGTCGCGCACGCCGTCGGAGAGCGCCTCGCCGGTCTCGGCGGGGGCGAACAGGCGCACCGAGAGCAGCAGCAGCACGGCGGCGACGCCCACCCCGAACCCGACGGTGCGTCGGGTCGTGCTGGCGGGTCGCGCGGGGGCGCTCACGGGGGACGACATCCCCTCAAGGGTAGGCAAAGCGCGACGCGGGTGCGTGCAGGGCGCTGGCGAGGCTCAGTGCTCGGGGGCGGATCCGACGTCGTGCGCGGCGCTTCCCCGGGCGGACCGGCGGTGGGTCGCGGTCACCTCCCAGGTGCGCCGCAGCGGCGCGGCGACCTCGTCGTGGAGCCGCTGCGCGAGGCGCACGAACACGAAGTCGACCATCGCGAGCTGCGCGATGCGGCTCGACATCGCGCCCATGCGGTACGCGCTCTCGCGGGCCTGCGTGGCGAGCACGAACTGCGCGGCGCGGCCCACGGGCGAGTGCGGCGAGTTCGTGATCGCGACCGTCGTCGCCCCCGCCGCGCCCGCGACCTCGAGGGCCTGGAGGGTCTCGGCGGTGAGGCCCGTGTGCGACACGGCGACCGCGACATCGCCGGGCCGCCGCAGCGCCGCGGAGACGAGCGCCACGTGCACGTCGACCGAGCACGCCGCGGAGATGCCGATGCGGGCGAGCTTCTGCTGCAGGTCCTGCGCGGTGAGGCCGGAGGCGCCGAAGCCGTACACGTCGACGTGCCGCGCGCCGGCGAGCGCGTCGACGACCGCGTCGAGCACCGTCGTGTCGAGCGCGTGCGCGGTCTGCTCGATCGCGAGCACCTCCTGGAACGCGATCTTCGAGATGACGTCGCCGACCGGGTCGTCGGGGCTGATGTCGGAGTCGGCGAGCCCGAAGCGATCGCGCTCGGCCTGCTCGCGGCTGAGGGCGCTCGCGACCTCCATGCGGAACTCGCGGTAGCCCGAGAACCCCAGCGTCTGGCAGAAGCGCGCCACGGTCGACAGCGACGTGCCGCACACGTCGGCGAGCTCGGTGATGGTCAGGTCGACCACGAGCGTCGGGTCGTCGACGACCGCCTCGGCCACCTTCGCCTCGGCGGAGCTCAGCCGCGGCAGCGCCTGCCGCACCTCGGTCAGCACGTTGGTCATCGGACTCCTCACCGGGTCTCGTCGATGATGCCGCGCAACGCAGCGCGCAGCACTCCATCCTCGCGGGCGAGTCGCTCGGTCGCGACCTCCGGCGACACCCCCGTCAGGGTCACCAGGATGGCGGGCTTCACGCGACCGTCGCACGCGGCGAGCGCGGCGGCCGCGGCATCCGCGTCGACCCCGGTCGCCAACCGGACGATGCGCTCGGCGCGCGCCCGGAGCTTCGCGTTGGTCGCGCGGACGTCGACCATGAGGTTGCCGTGCACCTTGCCGAGGCGCACCATCGCGAGGGTCGAGACGGCGTTCAGCACGAGCTTCTGGGCGGTGCCGCCCTTGAGCCGGGTCGATCCGGTGACGACCTCGGGGCCGACCACCGTCTCGATCGCGAGCTCCGCGACGCGGGCGATCTCCGAGTCGGCGTTGCATGCGAAGCCGATCGTGAGCGCGCCGGCCTCGCGGGCGTGCCGGAGCGCGCCGACGACGTAGGGCGTGCGGCCGGAGGCGGAGATGCCGACCACCGCGTCGCGCGACGAGAGGCCGATCGCGGCGAGGTCGGCGGCACCGGCGCCGGGGTCGTCCTCGGCGTCCTCCACGGAGTGCCGGAGCGCGCGGTCGCCGCCCGCGATGAGCCCGACGACGAGCGCGGGGTCGGTGCCGAACGTCGGCGGGATCTCGCTCGCGTCGAGCACGCCCATGCGGCCGGCGGTCCCGGCGCCGACGTAGACGAGGCGGCCGCCGTCGCGGAGCCGCGGCACGATGGCGTCGACGGCGGCGGCGATCTGCGGTGCGGCCGCGCGGACCACGGCGACCGCCTCGGCGTTCGCCGCGTCGAGCACGGCGAGCTGCGCGGCCGTGTCGAGCAGGTCGAGCTCGCCGGAGTCGCCGCGGACCGCCTCGGTGGCGAGCTGCTCGAGCAGGTCGCGCAGGTCGGCGGGCGGCGTGGAGCTGGTGAGGGAGGTCATGCCTGGTCTTCCATGTTCGGGGCGGGACTCGGCTGCACGGTGAGGGCGGCGAGCCGGTGCGGTGGTGCGTCGGTGCGGTGGCGGCCGGGCGGTGCGCCGGGGCCGCGGGCGGCGGTGAGGGTGCCGAGCACGCGCGGCGTGCCGCGTCCGTGCCGGGTCAGTTCGGCGGCGATGCCGTGGCAGCGCATCCAGCCGAGCAGGCCGAACAGCAGCACCTCCTTGGCGTCGGGGTCGACGCCGCGTTCGGCGCTCGAGGCGGGGCGGATGCCGCGGGCCCCTGCGTGCGCGCCGATCCGCCGCACGAGGTCGGCGTTGTGCACGCCGCCGCCCGAGAGGACGAGGTCGGCGGTGCCCTCCGGCACCGCCGCGACGACGGTGCGCGCGGTGAGCTCGGCGAGCGTGGCGAGCAGGTCGTGAAGCGGCAGGTCCGCGGCATCCGCTCGCCTCACCGCGGCGTCGACGACGTCGAGCGTGAACGTCTCGCGCCCGGTGGTCTTGGGGGCCGGCGCTGCGAAGTACGGGTGCGCGAGGAGCTCGCGCAGGAGCGCGTCGTGCACCGTTCCGCCCGCGGCGAGCGCACCGTCGCGGTCGTAGCCGCTCGCGCCGTCGGTGGCGCGGACGACGGCCGCGTCGAGCAGCCCGTTGGCCGGGCCGGTGTCGAACGCCTCGACCTCGCCGTCGGGATGCACGACCTGCACGTTGGCGATGCCGCCGAGGTTCGCGGTGGCGATGGGCCGGCCCGACTCGCGCGCCTCGGCGCCGAGCCAGGCCCGGTCGAACACGGCCATGAGGGGGGCGCCCTCGCCGCCCGCGGCGATGTCGGCCGTCCGCAGGTCGGCGACCACGGGCGCGTCCATGCGCTCGGCGATCCACGCGGGCGAGCCGAGCTGCAGCGTGCCCTGCGCGCGACCGCCGTCGACCCAGTGGTGCACGGTCTGCCCGTGCGAGACGACGAGGTCGGCCTCGCCGGCCGGGGCGACGGATGCCGCGGCGTCGGCGAACGCGCGACCGAGCTCGGTGTCGAGGCGGCACCACTCCGCGCCCGTGAGGGCGGCACCGTGCACCACGTCGAGCACCCGGTCGCGCAGCCCGTCGGGCCAGGCCACGGTCCGCGTGCGGACGGGCGCGAGGCCGAGGTGCACGCCGGCATCCGCGTCGGCGCGGTGCTCGACGTCGACCAGGGCGACGTCGATGCCGTCGGCCGACGTGCCGGACTGGAGCGCGAGGATCCTCATCGGCCGGCTCCGGACGCGAGCGGGACGCCGGCCGCAGGCTTCGCCGGCGTCGTGCCGGCCTCGAGCCGCTCGCGGACGGCGATGGCGGCGAGCCGGCTCGCGGCGCGCGCGTGGACGACCGGCAGGGCGGGCGCGTCCGTGCCGGCCGCGATGTCGGGCGCGCCGTCGGCGGCACCGACGTTCACGACGACCGCGTCGGGCCGTACGCGTGCGACGGCGACGACGAGGGCCGCCTGCGGCGGGTCGGCGAGCCGGTCGACGAGCACGACGACGCCGCAGCCGTCGGCCGTGGGATGATCGGCGGCCTCGACCGCCGCGACGAGGGCGCGGCCGCGGTCCTCGGCCGGGTCGACGCGGCGCACGGGCCCGCCGGCGGCGAGCACCGACGCGACCGCGTCCAGCGAGGCGTCGACCGCGAGCGTCGCCCGGCGCCGCACGTCGAGCACGACCGCGGGCCCGTCGACGGGCGGCACCGGCCGGGTGACGTCGATCGCGGCGCGGGCCAGCTCCAGGGCCGCACCGGGCCCGAGTCGCGGGGCCCGGCCGGCGGCCGCCGCGACGGACGCGGCATCGGCGGCGGCACGGGCGTGGTCGGCGAGCGCGCGCACGCGCCGGCCCGCCTCCTCCAGGCGCGCCACGGGCACGCTTCCGTCGTCGACGGCGTCGAGCAGCGCCCGGCGCACCTCGGCGAGCACGGCGACGTCGGCGTCCGGGGCGGGCGCGCCGCCCCACGGGTTCGCCGGGTTGCCGAGGCAGAGCAGGTCGGCGCCGGCGAGGAGCGCGCGCACCGCCCCGACGCCGGTGCCGACGGTCTCGCGGATTGCGGCCATGTCGAGCGCATCCGTGATCACGGCGCCGTCGAACCCGAGTCCGCGGAGACGGCCGAGCGCGACGGGGTTCATGGTGGCCGGTTCGGCGCCCCAGGACGGCACGACGAGGTGCGCGGTCATGACGGCCGGCACGCCCGCGGCGATCGCGGCCCGGAACGCCTCGAGGTGGATCCGTTCGAGCTCGCGCTCCGGCATCCCGAGCACGGGCAGGCCGTGGTGCGAGTCGACATGCGTGTCGCCGTGGCCGGGCCAGTGCTTGGCGCACGCGGCGGCGCCGCCCGAGCGGATGCCGCGCACGAGTGCGGCGGCGTGCCGCGACACGAGCGCGGCGTCGTCGCCGAACGACCGCACGCCGATCACCGGATTGCGCGGGTCGACGTTGACGTCGGCGTCGGGGGCGAGCACCACGTTGGCGCCGACCGCGGCGACCCGCCGCGCGAGCTCGGCCCCGACCGTCTCGGTCGCGGCCAGGTCGTCCACGCGCCCGAGCTGGGCGGCACCGGGCAGCGTCGAGCCCGAGGCGGACTCGAGGCGGGTGACGTTGCCGCCCTCCTCGTCGACGCCGACGAGCACGTCGTCGCGCCGGTCGTGGAGGTCGTGCGCGAGCGCCGCGCGCTCGTCGTCGCCGCCGAGGTTGTGCGCGAAGAGCACGGCGCCGGCGAGTCCGCCGTCGAGGTCGCGGCGCAGCCAGTCGGGGACGGCCGTGCCGAGGAATCCCGGCCACAGCACGCCGTCGACGAGGGCGCGGACGGCGGGATCGGCGGAGCGCGTCATCCCTTCACCGCCCCCGCGACGAGGCCCGAGGCGAGCTTGCGCTGCACGAGCACGAAGAACACCATCACGGGCACGGTGATGATCGTCGACGCCGCCATGATGGCGCCCCAGTCGTTGGAGTGCTCGCCGAAGAACTGCTTGAGGCCGATCGCGACCGTGTAGTTCTCGGTCGCGCCGCCGAGCAGCGTCATGGCGAAGATGAACTCGTTCCACGCGGTGATGAACGAGAACACCGAGGTGGCGACGAGGCCGGGCATCACGAGCGGCAGCAGCACGGAGCGGAACATGCGGCCCCAGCTCGCGCCGTCGAGGTAGGCGGCCTCCTCGAGCTCCTTCGGCACGGCGGCGACGAATCCGCGCAGCATCCAGATGCCGAACGGCAGCGACAGGGCGACGTAGACGATGATCAGGCCGAGCAGTGTGTTCAGCATCTGCAGGTCGCGCACCTGCACGAACAGCGGGATGACGAGCGCTTCGAGCGGCACCATCTGCACGATGAGGATCATCAGCAGCATCGCCGTGCGGAACCGGAAGCGGAAGCGCGCGACGGCGACCGAGGCGAGCAGCGCCAGCACGGCCGAGGCGAGCACGGTCACGAGCGCGACCGTGGCGGAGTTGCGCAGGAACACGTCGAACCCGCCCTCGGTGAGCACGTACTCGAAGTTCTCGAGGGAGAACTCCTGCGGGAGCAGGCCCTTCCCGGCCGAGCCCGCGCGCGCGTCGAACGCGCTCGAGAGCATCCAGAACGCCGGGAACAGCGTGAAGGCGAGCAGCAGGGCGACGAGGACCGCCTTGAACGCGGCGAGTCGGGTGCGTCGGGTCACAGTTCCTCGTCCTCCTTCAGCAGGGTGCGCACGTAGACGACCGTGATCGCGAGCAGCACGAGCGTGAGCAGCACGGCGATCGCCGAGCCGAATCCGTAGCGGTTCTGCCCGAACGACTCGACGTACGACCACACGCCGAGGTTCAGCGCCTCGCGGTTGGTGCCGGCGCCGCCGGGCATGAGGTAGACCTGCGCGAACACCTTGAAGTCCCAGATGGTCGACAGGATGATGACCACGGCGAAGACCTGGCGCAGGCTCGGCACGATGATCGAGAAGAACCGGCGCCAGGGTCCGGCCCCGTCGACCTCGGCGGCCTCGAGCATCTCCTTCGGCACGCCGAGCAGGCCCGCGAGGATGGTGATGGCCACGAACGGGAAGCCGTGGTGGATGACGTTGAGGAGCACGATCCCGTAGAAGGTCCACCGGTTGGTGAACCAGTTCACCGGGTCGTCCTGCAGGCCGAGCGCCTGCAGCGTGCTGTTGACGATGCCGCGGTCGGCGTCGAAGATCCAGATCCAGACGTAGGTGCCGGTCACGGCGGGCATGGCCCAGGCGACCATGATGG
The DNA here is from genome assembly GCF_031432295.1 of Agromyces indicus. Taxonomy (NCBI): domain Bacteria; kingdom Bacillati; phylum Actinomycetota; class Actinomycetes; order Micrococcales; family Microbacteriaceae; genus Agromyces; species Agromyces indicus. The sequence goes on from NZ_JAVKGS010000003.1 coordinate 370,640, forward strand.
CGCTGCCGACGATGGTGCGCCAGAGCGGGCCGAGCGAGGCCATGAGCACCGCGACGCCGGTGCCGAGCGCGACGGTGCCGGCCACGGCGAGGACCGCGAAGCCGACCGTATTCGGCAGCACGACGGTGTAGAGCGTCGGATCGGTGAACACCTCGCCGTAGTTGGCGAGTCCGATCCAGTTGGGCTCGCCCGAGACGATCTCGCGGAGCCCGTAGTCCTGCAGGGAGAAGAGCACGACGCGTACGAGCGGCCACAGCAGCAGCACGGCGAGCACCGCGAGCGCGGGCCCCAGCAGCAGCCACGGGCGGGCGGCGACGAGCGGATGCCGCCGGCGCCGGACGGGGCGCGTCGGCCCGCCGGCCGCGGCGGGGGCCGGAGCCCCCGACGCGACCGGCGGACGGTTGACCAGATCGACCACGTCGTCAGTCGCCGTTCATGATCGAGTTCATCTCCGCGGCGGCGTCGGCCGTCGCCTGCTCGACCGTCTTCTGCCCGGAGAGGATCGCCTGGATGGCGGTGTTCGTGGTCTTCTTCGCCTGCACTGCCCCGTACTTCGGGGTGACCGGCACGGAGGCGCCGCCCTCGACGAGCTGCGTGGCGAACGGGGCGACGAGCGGGTCGTCGCTGGCCATGGTGTCCTCGAGCAGCGAGGCCTGGCCCGGGAAGTAGCCCGACTGCGAGCCCCACTTCTCGGCGAACTCGCCCGTGGTCATGAGCTTGACGAACTCCCACGCGAGGTCGGTGTCCTCGGCGGTGTTGAAGACCGACAGGTGCGACCCGCCGAGCACGGACGGGGCGATGCCGCCGTCCTTGCCGGGGATCGGCGCCGCGGCGAACTTGCCCTCGAGGTCGGGGTTCTTCTCGACGATCGCGGACGGGGTCCACGAGCCCATGAGCGCCATGGCGACGTCGCCCGCGGCGAACGAGTCGAGGACCTCGGTCTCCTTCCACGTGGTCGCGCCGGCCGACGAGAAGCCGTGCTCGGTCGCGAGGCCGGTGTAGAAGCCGATGCCCTCCTGCGCCTCGGGGCTGTCGAGGCCGGAGACCCACTCGTCGCCGTCCTGCTCGGCGACTTCGCCGCCGGCGCCCCAGACCCACGGGTAGACGGGGAACTCGGCGTCGCCGGGCACGGCGAACGCGATCATCTCGGGCTTGGCGGCCTTGATCGCCTCGCCGGCGGCGACGATGTCGTCCCAGCTCTCGGGCGCGTCGAGCCCGAGCTCCTCGAACACGTCGGCGCGGTACACGAGCGAGCGCACGCCGGCGTACCAGGGCATGCCGTAGAGCTCCTCCTCGTAGGTGCCCGACTCGACGAGGCCCTCGACGAGGTCGCCGCGGAGGTCCTCGCCGTCGACGTACTCGCCGATCGGGGCGAGGGCGCCGGCGTCGGCGAACTCGGCGGTCCAGGTGGTGCCCGTCTCGGCGACGTCGGGCGTGGTGCCGCCGGCGATCGACGTGACGAAGCGGTCGTGGGCGTCGGCCCACTGCACGAACTCGACGTTGAGCTCCGCGCCGGTCTCCTCGGTGAACGCGGCGGAGACCTCCTCGAAGAACTCCTCGGAGTTGGGGTTGGTCCCCTGCATGATCCAGACGTCGAGGGTCTTGCCCTCGCCGTTCGCGCCGCCGTCCTCGGATCCGCCGGCGCACGCGGAGAGGGCCAGCGCCGCGGTCAGGCCGAGCGCGGCGATGGGTAGGGCTCGCTGCTTCATATGATGTCGACTCCTCGTTGAATGCATCGTCGGTGGGCTCCCCACCGTCCTGGGCTGGAAGTAGTATTCGGGAATGCGCACAGGTTTGCAAGTTTTTTCCAAAGCGGATGCCGCGAGTCCGCTTCCCGGTCGGCGGCCGCAATGAGCACGGTCCTCGCCATCGACGTCGGGGGCACCGGCGCCCGCCTCCGCCTCGCGCCCGCGCGGTCCGAGGAGCCCGCCAGCGCCGACGACGTCCGGACCCTCACCGCCGACGGCGCTCGCGTGGGCCGGACGGGCTCGGACGTCGCGGCCGTCGTCGTCGACCTGGTGCGCCGCGCCCGCGACCGCTGGCCCGACGACCCGCCCGCGGCCGTCGGCGTCGGCGCGACGGGACTCGCCTCGCTCGTCGACGACCACGACGGACTCCTCCGCGACCTCGTCGCCGCCTCGGGCCGTGCGCGCGTCGCCGTCGCCGCCGACGCGGTGACCGCCCACCTCGGGGCGCTCGGCGGCGAGCCGGGCGCGGTCATCGCCGTCGGCACGGGCGCCATCGCGCTCGGCACGGACCTCGACCGGCGGTGGACCCGTGTCGGCGGCTGGGGCCACCTCTACGACGACCGCGGCTCGGGCACCTGGATCGGCATCGCCGCGCTGCAGGCCGCAATCCGCGCCCACGACGGCGTGGGCGAGGCGGGTCGTGCGCTGCTCGCCGCCGCGACCGACCGGCTCGGCGCGCCGCCCACGTGGACGCGCCTGCTCACCCTCGACGACCGCGCCGGCGTGCTGGCCTCGCTCGCCCCGGACGTCGTCGCCCTCGCCGACGCCGGCGATCCCGCGGCATCCGGCATCGTGCATCGCGCCGGGCAACTCGCCGCGGAGAGCCTGGCCGCCGCCCTCGTCGACGGCATCCCCCGCGTGGCCGCCGCGACGGGCGGCCTCACCGCCGCGCCGAGATACGCCGAGGCGCTCGCGGCGGAGCTCGCCCGCCTGGCGCCCGACGCCGACCTCCGGCCGTCCCGCGGGAACCCGCTCGACGGCGCGGTCGAGCTCGCGCGTCGCGCCGCCGCGGGCCGCGCACCCGCGACCCGGCCCGGCCTGCTGTGGAGCACCGCACCCGCCGCCGGCGGATGAGGCGCACTCCCCCGTCCGCGGCATCCTGCGCCAGCATGGTGGCATGACCGCCCTCGGCAGCCCGAGCCTCGAGCCCGACCCCGCCCACCCGGGGCTGCGCTTCCGCCGCCCGGAGGAGCGCGACCATGCGCGCGTGGTCGGCGTCATCCCCGCGTGGTGGGCCCTGCCCGGCACCGCGAACCTCGGCCTGCTCCTGCCCCGCCTCTTCCTGCAGCACTTCGCGGACACCTCGACGGTCGTCGAGGACGGCGACGGCGACCTCGCGGCGTTCCTCGTCGGCTTCCGCTCGGCGTCCCGGCCGGGGGTCGCCTACATCCACTTCGTCGGGGTGCGGCCCGACCTGCGCGCGACCGGGCTCGCACGCACGCTCTACGAGCGCTTCTTCGCGGCGATGCGGGCGAGCGGATGCCACCGCGTCGGCGCGATCACCGGCCCGGGCAATGCGGCGTCGCAGCGGTTCCACCGCGCCATGGGCTTCGAGTCCTCCGGCGACACCGAGATCGAGGGCGTGCTCGCGTGGCGAGACTACGACGGCCCGGGCGAGCACCGGGTGGTGTTCGCGCGGCCGCTCTGACGCCGCATCCGCCCCGCACGCCTTCGAGAACGCTGTGAGGATGTCGCAACCGAACCCGATCAGGATGCATGAAGTCGCCTTCATGTGTTTCCATGTTCTCGGAGGGGAGTAGTCCCCGCAGGGTGCGTCGTCACTCCGAGTCCGCCACCGGGCTCCGGCGCACCCGGGCCGCACGGCCCCGGCTCCGGCCGGGCGGCGCGCGACGCTCGGACGAGACCTCCGGTTGCCACACCTGACAACTGGAGGAGACCGTGGACGTCCCCCTGTACGCCTGGCTCGCCGTGCTGGCGGCCATCATCGCCATGCTCGCGATCGACCTGTTCGCCCATCGCCGCGCCCACGTGATCGGCGTCCGCGAGGCGCTCGGCTGGTCGATCGTCTGGGTGCTCTCGGGCATCACCTTCGGCATCATCGTCTGGAACTCGTGGGGCGCCGAGGCCGGCCAGCAGTACTTCGCCGGGTACCTGATCGAGAAGTCGCTCGCCGTCGACAACGTCTTCGTGTGGGCGATCATCTTCGCGTCGTTCGCCGTGCCGCGCGAGTACCAGCACCGCGTGCTGTTCCTCGGCGTGCTCGGCGCGCTCGTCTTCCGCGGCATCTTCATCGCCGCCGGCGCCGCGCTCATCGAGAACTTCTCGTGGATCCTCTACGTCTTCGCCGCGTTCCTGATCTTCACCGGCATCCGGATGCTCGTCACGCGCAACGAGCACGTGCACCCCGAGCGGTCGCGCACGCTGAAGCTGTTCCGGCGCTTCGTACCGACCACCGACGCGTACTACGGGCAGCGGTTCCTGATCCGTCGTGCGGGCGTGCTCGTCGCGACGCCGCTGCTGGCCGTGCTCGTGCTCGTCGAGGTCACCGACATCATCTTCGCCGTCGACTCGATCCCCGCGATCTTCGCCGTCACGACCGAGCCGTTCCTCGTGTTCACGGCGAACGCGTTCGCGATCCTCGGATTGCGCGCGATGTACTTCCTGCTCGCCGACCTCATCCACCGCTTCACATTCCTGAAGCTCGGCCTCGCGCTGGTGCTGGTCTGGGTGGGCACCAAGATGGCGCTGCTCGACGTGTTCTACATCCCCACGACCGTGTCGCTGGCGGTGGTGGCGGTCATCATCACCGTCTCGATCGTCGCCTCGCTCGTCGCCACGCGCGGCCAGGGGCGCCACGAGGTCGAGGCCGTGCCCGCCGGGGCCTTCCGGATCGCGACCGACGAGGAGCTCGCCGAGGCCGAGCCGGTGTTCCGGCGCTCGCGCGAGCTCACTCGCACCTGATCTCCCGCCGAGTGCGCGGGATTGCGAGGAGTGTGCGGGTGCACGCGCGCGCACTCGTCGCGTTCGGGCGCACTCGCGGACCGGCCGGGCGGGCGGCGTCGTACGCTCGCAGGATGCGGACGTGCTTCGGCGTCGACCTCGCGTGGGGCGAGGGCACGCCCGCCCGTCCGCCCAACGAGACCGGTCTGGTGCGGCTCGGCGCCGACGGCACCGTGCTCGACGCGGGCTGGGCGCGCGGCGTCGAGGCGGTCGCGGCCTGGCTCGCCGAGCGGATGTCCCCGGGCGACGTCGTCGCGATCGACGCGCCCCTCGTGGTCGCGAACGACCGCGGCATGCGCGAATCCGAACGCGAGGTCGGGCAGCGGTACGGCCGGTGGAAGGTCGCCGCCAACCCGACCAACCTCGGCACGCGCCGGCTCGCCGGCGTGGCGCTGCGGCGCCGGCTCGAGGCATCCGTCGCGGGATTCGCGGTGGTGAGCGGGCTCGAGCCGCCGGGCGCCGAGGCGGTGTCGGCGTTCGAGTGCTTCCCCTACACGACCCTGGTCGGCGCGGCCGAACTCGGGTACGACCGCGAACGGCCGCGCTACAAGCGCCCGAACGCCGCCCTGCCCGCCGCCGAGCGCCGGGCGTTCCGGGCCCGCGAATGCGACGACCTCATCGAGCGGATGACGCGCCTCGCGGCCGCCGACCCGCCCCTCGACCTGCGGTCGCACCGGGTCACGGCCGCCCTCCTCGACGAACGCTCGCCCCTCGCGGACCGCCCGTACAAGCACCGCGAGGACCTGCTCGACGCCGCGCTGTGCGCCTGGACCGCCGCGCTCTGGGCCCGCCACGGGCTCGAACGCTGCCAGGTGCTCGGGCTCGGCGCCGCGCCGGACACCGACGGGCGGCCCTCCACCATCGTCGCGCCGGCGCGACCCGAGCAGCGGCGCTGAACGTCGTGCCCCGGCGAGTGGATAGCAGAGCGGTTCGCGGCTGGCAAGGCCCTGTCGCGGCATCGGACGGCCGCATAGCGTTGGGGTCACGTCGCATCCACGATGCGACCCAAGGGATCGAGAGGGGGACCTCGATGGGTGAAGGCGACAAGGTCGGAAACAAGGCCGAGGAGCTCGGAGGCAAGGCCAAGGAGGCCGCCGGCAAGGCGACCGACAACGAGCGCCTCGAAGCCGAAGGTCGGAACGACCAGACCAAGGCCAACCTCAAGCAGGCCGGCGAGAACGTGAAGGATGCCTTCCGTTCCTGACCGGACATGAAGCGGATGGGGCGCGTACCGCGGGGGTGCGCGCCCCATCGTCATGTCCGCGGATGCCGCGGGGTGACGTTCGCTGAGGGCTGAGGCCCCTCGCTTGCCGATGTCGGCGGGCGGTGGTTGGCTCAGCACGTGCTCGGCCGTCTCCTCCTCCGCTACCTCAAGCCCTACACGTGGCTCATCGTCGGCGTCCTGCTGTTCCAGATCCTGTCCGTCGCGGCGACGTTGACGCTTCCGCGGCTCAACGCCGCGATCATCGACGACGGCATCGCCAAGGGCGACACCGCCTTCATCTGGTCGACCGGCGGGCTGATGCTCGCGATCTCGCTCGGTCAGATCGTCGCGGCGATCATCGCCACCTACTTCGCCGCCAAGGCGGCGATGCGCGTCGGTCGCGACATCCGCAACGACGTCTTCGACAAGGTCAGCGCGTTCTCGGAGCGGGAGGTCTCGCACTTCGGGCCCGGCTCCCTCATCACGCGCAACACCAATGACGTGCAGCAGGTGCAGATGCTCGCGATGACCGGCGGCACCATGCTCGTGAGCGCGCCGCTCATGGCGGGGTTCGGCATCTTCATGGCACTGCAGCAGGATGCGGGCCTGAGTTGGCTCATCTGGGCGGCGGTGATCACGATCCTCGTCGTGGCGACGCTCGTCATCAGTCGCATGGTGCCGCTGTTCCGCACCTTCCAGGTGCGCCTCGATGCGGTCAACCGCGTCCTGCGCGAGCAGCTCACCGGCATCCGGGTGGTGCGCGCGTTCGTCCGCGAGCCCATCGAGGAGCAGCGGTTCAGCGTCGCCAACCACGACATCATGGACGTGGGCCGTCGCGTCGGCACGCTCTTCATCACGCTGTTCCCGCTGTTCATGCTCGTGCTCAACGTCACCGTGGTCGGGGTCATCTGGTTCGGCGCCATCGAAGTCGACGCGGGCCAGGTCCAGGTCGGCACCCTCTTCGCGTTCATGCAGTACGTCGGCATCATCCTGAGCGGCGTGCTGATGGCCGCGTTCACGACGATCATGATCCCCCGGGCGGCGGTCTCGGCCGAGCGCATCGGCGAGGTGCTCGCGAGCGAGTCGACGCTCACTCGCCCCGAGCAGCCCGTCGGCGACTTCCCCGCACCGGGCACCGTCGAGTTCCGCGACGCCGCCTTCCAGTACCCGGGCGCCGAGCACGGCGTGCTCGAGGGCGTGACCTTCCGTGCCGACCCGGGCGAGACCGTCGCGATCGTCGGCTCGACCGGCGCCGGCAAGACCACGCTCGTCTCGCTCATCCCCCGGCTCTTCGACGTCACCGGCGGCGCGGTGCTCGTGAATGGGGTCGACGTGCGCGAGGCCGACCTCGACGAACTGTGGAAGACCATCGGGCTCGTGCCCCAGCGGCCGTTCCTGTTCGCCGGCACCGTGGCCTCGAACCTGCGGTTCGGCCGCGAGGAGGCGACCGACGCCGACCTCTGGCACGCCCTCGAGATCGCTCAGGGCCGTGATTTCGTGGCCGAGATGGAGGGCGGCCTCGACGCCCGCATCTCGCAGGGCGGCACGAACGTCTCCGGCGGGCAGAGGCAGCGGCTCGCGATCGCCCGTGCCATCGTGCACCGGCCCCGGATCCTCGTCTTCGACGACTCGTTCTCCGCCCTCGACCTCACGACCGACGCGAGACTCAGGCAGGCGTTGTGGCGTGAACTGCCCGACGTGACCAAGGTGGTCGTCGCCCAGCGCGTCTCCACCATCACCGACGCCGACCGCATCGTGGTGCTCGAGGACGGCCGGGTCGTCGGCGTCGGCCGGCACGACGAGCTCGTCGAGACGTGCCAGACGTACCGCGAGATCGTCGAATCCCAGCTCGGAGTGGAGGCCCAGGCATGAGCGCCGACGTGAACGGTCGGGAGCTCACCGCCGAGGAGCTCGAGGAGCAGCAGCTCGCCGAGGAGGCCCGCGTCAACTCCGGGGACTGGAACGCCATCGCGCCCGGCAAGGCGCAGGACTTCGGCCGGAGCTTCCGACGCATGATCGGACTGCTCGCCCCGTGGAAGTGGTCGTTCGCGTTCGTGTCGGTGCTCGGCGCGATCGCCGTCGTGCTCACCGTCATCGCCCCGCGCGTGCTCGGCGAGGCGACGAACGTCATCTTCGAGGGCTTCATCTCGCTGCAGCTCCCGGCGGGCGTCACGCAGGAGCAGGTCGTCCAGCAGCTGCGCGCCGACGGCCAGGACGACCTCGCGAACATCGTCTCCGCAGCGACGCTGACCCCGGGCGAGGGCATCGACTTCGTCCGCCTCAGCCAGCTCGTGATCATCGTGCTCCTCCTGTATGTCGTGGCCTCGGTCCTCTCCTGGATCCAGGGCTACGTCATCAACGTGATCATGGTCCGTGCGATGTACGGCCTGCGCGAGCAGGTCGAGTCGAAGATCCACCGACTGCCCCTCAGCTACTTCGACCGCACGCAGCGCGGCGAGCTCATCTCGCGAGTCACCAACGACATCGACAACATCACCCAGACCATGCAGCAGTCGCTCTCGAGCGCGCTGACGAGCATCCTCACGGTCATCGGCGTGCTCGTGATGATGTTCTCGATCTCGTGGCAGCTCACCCTGGTCGCGCTGGTCGCACTGCCGCTCATGGCGGTGATCTTCGGCATCATCGGGCCGAAGTCGCAGGCCGCGTTCGGCATCCAGTGGAAGAAGGTCGGCCGGCTCAACGCTCGTGTCGAGGAGTCGTTCTCGGGCCACGCGCTCGTGAAGGTCTTCGGTCGCGAGCGGGACGCGAGCGAGAAGTTCCGCGCCGAGAACGAGGAGCTCTACGAGGCGGCGTTCAAGGCGCAGTTCCTGGCCGGCGTCATCATGCCCGGCATGATGTTCATCGGCAACCTCACCTACGTCGGCATCGCCGTGCTGGGCAGCATCATGGTGGCCGGCGGCCAGCTCCGGCTCGGCGACGTGCAGGCGTTCATCCAGTACTCGCAGCAGTTCACGCAACCGCTCGCGCAGCTCGGCGGCATGGCCGCGGTCGTGCAGTCCGGCACGGCGTCGGCCGAGCGCGTGTTCGAGCTGCTCGACGCCGACGAGCAGTCGCCGGATGCCGCGGATGCGCCCGCGTCCGTCGAGGGTCGCGGCGTGATCGAGTTCGAGCACGTCTCGTTCTCCTACACGCCCGAGCGTCCGCTCATCCGCGACCTGTCGTTCCGCGTCGAACCCGGGCAGACGGTGGCGATCGTCGGCCCCACGGGTGCCGGCAAGACGACGCTCGTGAACCTGGTCATGCGGTTCTACGAGCTCGACGGCGGCCGGATCCTCATCGACGGGCAGGACATCTCCGAGCTCACCCGCCGCGACGTGCGAGCCCGAACCGGCATGGTGCTGCAGGATCCGTGGCTGTTCGGCGGCACGATCCGCGACAACATCCGCTACGGACGCGAGACCGCGACCGACGACGAGATCATCGCCGCCGCGCGAGCGACGTACGTCGATCGGTTCGTGCACTCGCTGCCCGACGGCTACGACACCGTGCTCGACGAGGACGCGTCGAACGTCTCGTCCGGTGAGAAGCAGCTCATCACGATCGCCCGGGCGTTCGTCGCGCAGCCGAGCGTGCTCATCCTCGACGAGGCGACCAGCTCCGTCGACACGCGCACCGAGCTGCTCGTGCAGCACGCCATGGCCGCGCTGCGGCAGGGCCGGACCTCGTTCGTGATCGCGCACCGCCTCTCGACGATCCGCGACGCCGACCTGATCCTCGTGATGGAGCACGGCGACATCGTCGAGCAGGGCACGCACGACGAGCTCATCGCGGCGAAGGGCGCCTACTACCGCCTCTACAACTCGCAGTTCGAGCAGGCGGCGTACGACGTCGACGCCGAGCTCGAGGCCGACGCCGAGGGGCGTCCCGCCCGCGCCGACGGCGGCCTCCGCCTGGAGGAGTCCATCGAGGCGGCCGGCGAGGCGGCGGCCTCCCAGGCCGAGCAGCTCTAGCCCGCCGGGCGTCGGGCCGGGCGACCCCCGCGCGGCATCCGTTCGTCAGTGCTCGTGCCGACGGGTAGCCTCGAAGCAACGTGACGACCCCGACCCCCCTCCCCACAGCCCCCACGTGGCGGCTCTGGCTGGTGTGGGGCGTCGGGGTCGCGGCGTACGTGCTGTCGGTGACGAACCGCACCTCGCTCGCGGCCGTCGGCGTCGACACCGCGGTCCGCTTCGACGCCGACGCGTCGACGCTGTCGATGTTCGCCGTGATCCAGCTCGCCGTGTACGGCGGCATGCAGATCCCGGTCGGCCTGCTGCTCGACCGGTTCGGCGCGCGCCCGGTCATCACCGCGGGCATGCTGCTCATGGCGATCGGCCAGCTGCTGCTCGCGTTCGCCCCGGACGTCGGGTGGGCGATCTTCGCGCGCATGCTCCTCGGAGCCGGCGACGCCGCCGTCTTCCCCAGCGTGCTGCGCGTCATCGCGGTCTGGTTCCCGGAACGGCAGGCGCCGTTCATGGTGCAGCTCACCGGGCTCGTCGGCCAGTCCGGCCAGATCATCGCGGTGCTGCCGCTGGCCGCGCTCCTCCATGCGACGAGCTGGAGCGTCGCGTTCGGGTCGCTCGCCGGGCTCGGCGTGCTCTTCACCGTCCTGACGTTCGCCGTGATCCGCAACCGTCCCCCGGGCCGCGTCGCCGACGTCTCGGTCGACACCGTCACGGGCGCGATCCACGTGGTCCGCTCGTCCGCCGACCTGCGGCAGGGGTTCCGCGAGTCGTGGGCGCACCCCGGCACGCGGCTGGCGTTCTGGTCCCACTTCACGACGCCGTTCTCGGGCACCGCGTTCGTGCTGCTCTGGGGCTTCCCGTTCCTCACGATCGGGCAGGGGCTCACGACGGGCATGGCGTCGCTGCTCTTCACGGTCTACGTCGTCTTCGGCGTCCTCGTCGGCCCGGTGATCGGCGCGCTCTCGAGCCGCCACCCGATGCGACGTTCGCGGCTGCTCGTGCTGCCGCTCATCGGCATCCAGGTCGTCGCGTGGCTCGTCGTCATCGCCTGGCCGGGCACCGCGCCGCTGTGGCTGCTGTTCGCCCTCGCGTTCGCGATGAGCGCCGGCGGCCCCGCGTCGATGATCGGCTTCGACCACGCGCGCACGTTCAACCCGCGCCACCGGCTCAGCACCGCGACGGGCATCACCAACGTCGGCGGGTTCCTGGCGGCGCTCCTCGCGATCCTGCTGATAGGCATCGCGATGGACGCGCAGGGCGCCGGCACCCCCGACCGCTACACGCTCGACGCGTTCCGCCTCGCGTTCCTCACGCAGGTGCCGCTCTGGCTGCTCGGCAGCCTGTTCATCGTGATCGAGCGGCGACGCACGCGCGTGCACGTCGGGCTCGACGCGCCCCGCGTGCGCCGACGCGACCGCGGGCGCGACCCCGAGGCCTGACGCGTGGCTCCTCGACTCGGGATGGCCGCGGCCATAGGGTTCAGGCATGGACAGCGCCGTGGCCGCGATCGCCGAGTGGATGCCGCAGCAGCGGTGGTTCGGCGGCAAGGGGCACACGCCGCAGCTGCGTGAGATCGGGTCGTGGGAGCTGCCCGTCGACGAGGCGGGCGTCCGCGTGCGGTCGCTGCTGGTCATGGACGAGGCGTCGCAACCGCCCGTGCTGTACCAGGTCCCCGTCGTGGAGCGGAGCGCGGCCGTGCCGGCGGCATCCGCTCACCTCGTCGCACGACTCGACGACGGCACCGCGCTGTACGACGGGCCGCACGACCCCGCGTTCACCGACGCGCTCCTCGAGCTCATCGTGGGCGAGGGCCGGGCGGTCGCCCACGGCGCATGGGCGGCGGGCCACTTCTCCGGGGCGACGGATGCCGGGCCCCGCGGCGCACGCGTGCCCGCGACCGTGCTCGGCGGCGAGCAGTCGAACACGTCGATCGTCTACCGGCCCGACGGCGCCGCGCCCGTGATCTGCAAGGTCTACCGCCAGCTGCACCACGGCGACAATCCGGACGTGACCCTGCAGACCGCGCTCGCGGCGTCCGGCTCGCGGCACGTGCCCGCGAGCGTGGGCGACGTGATCGGCGAGTGGGACGACACCGGCCGGCCCGACGGGCGGGCCCGCGGGCACCTCGCGTTCGCGCAGGAGTTCCTGCCGGGCGTCGAGGACGCGTGGCGCGTCGCCCTCCTCGCCGCGGCCGCCGGCCAGGACTTCGCCGACGACGCCCGCGCGCTCGGGGTCGCGGTCGCCGAGGTGCACCTGTCGCTCGGCGAGCTGTTCGAGCGCGAGCCGGCGACGGGCGGGCTCGTCGAGGCGGTCACGGCGGCGTGGCAGCGGCGGCTCGGCATCGCGGTCGACGAGGTGCCCGCGATCGCTCCCCACCGGGCTGCGATCGACGCCTTCTACGCTCGCGCGCAGGCGGGGGCCTGGCCCGAGCTGCAGCGCGTCCACGGCGACCTGCACCTCGGGCAGGTGATCCTCGCGCCCGGGCGCGGATGGCTCATCCTCGACTTCGAGGGCGAGCCGATGCGGCCCATGCACGAGCGTCGACGCCCCGACCTCCCCGTGCGCGACGTGGCCGGGATGCTCCGCTCGTTCGACTACGTCGCCGGGGCGACCGAGCTCGTGCACCCGGAGCGCGCCGAGGAGGCCCGCGCCTGGGCGGCATCCGCTCGGCAGGCCTTCATCGACGGATACGTCGGCGCGTCGGGCATGGACCTCGCCCGATACCGCGACCTGCTCGCGGCGTTCGAGCTCGACAAGGCCGTGTACGAGGCCATCTACGAGACGCGCAACCGCCCCGACTGGGCGCCGATCCCGCTGCGGGCGATCGCGAAGCTGCTCGAGAGCGGGCCGCTGCGCGCGTCGACGGATGCCGCGGGCGCACCGGATCGCGTGGGCGACCCGGCCTGACGCGGCATCCGTCGCCCGCTGCTACACCCGACCGCCGTCGGCCGCACCCGGGTTCGGCAGGTCGTGGGCCTCGCCCACCGTGCCGTCCTCCGCGGCGCGCCGGTCGGCCTCGGCCGAATCGAGCGCCGTCTCGTCGAGGTCCTCGTCGAGCGGGGTCTCCTCGCCGTCCGAGCCCGGGTCGAGCGGGATGCCCTCCTCGCGGCCGCGCGGCTGCTGCTGGGGGTCCATCTGCGGATCCGTGGAACTCACCATCGAACACCACCTCCTGGGCCGAGCGTACGACCGGGGCGATGCGGGCCGACAGGGGTTGCGGTTCGGGCGCCGGGCGCTTCCGCTGGGGCGGCGGGTGCGGGGGCTGCGGCGCTGCCGCGGGTCAGCGGATGCCGCGGGCCCAGAGCATGAGCGGCGTGCGATCGGCGTACTCGACGTACTCGTCGCCGAACGCGTCGACCAGCCGGTGCTGCTCGACGCGCGCCTTCACCGCGAGAACCACCACGAGCGCCACCCAGGCGACGATGAGGTCGATGCGGGCGAACCAGATCACCCACCCCGCGGCGGCGACCAGCAGGCCCACGTAGATCGGGTTGCGCGTGAGCCGGTACACGCCGGTCGTACGCAGCCGCGCACCCGGGCGCGGGGCCACCCACGGCACGAGGTCGCGGCCGAGCGCGGCGACCCCGGCACCCGCGAGCACGACGCCCACCATGATGAGCAGCACCGCGAGCACCGCCGACTGCTGGCCGCTCCACAGGGGCGCGCCGGGCACGGTGAACGGCACGATCAGCAGCACCCCGATCAGCAGGAACTGCAGGGCGACGAGCCAGTTCGCACGATCCTTCACGGCTCCATTCTCGCGCGTCGCGCGCGCTGCGAGCCTGCCCACCGCGGCCCGTCTGTGGGAGGCTGGCCCCGGAGGTCACATGCGCGCATCACCGCACCGGACCCTCGTCGTCGGGGTCGTGCCCGGACAGCCCGACGCGGTCGTGATCCAGGCGGCGGCCCTCGCCGCGCAGCTCGACGCGCGACTCGTGTGCGCGACGGTGGACCGCGGGCGGTACGTGGTCGAGGAGCGGCCGGACGGCAGCATCCGCTCGGCGCCCGTCGACCCCGACCTGCCGGAGGCCGACCTGCCCGACGTCCGCCTGCCGGAGCTGGCGCTGCCGGAGCTCCCCCTGCCGGAGGCGGATGTCGCGGGAACCCCGGGCCGCGCCGCCGGTGCCGACCGCGTCGACCCCGACCTCGAGTCGCGCCTCGGCCGCCTGCTCGACCCCACGGGCATCGCCTGGGAGACGCGCGCGCTCGCGGGCGACCCGGCGCACGCGCTCGCCCGGCTCGCCGACACGCTCGACGCCGCGATGATCGTCGTGGGCACGCACACCGGCGGGCTCCGCGGCAGCCTCCGCGAGCTGTTCACGGGGTCGGTCGCGGCGCACCTCGCCCACCGCCAGCACCGACCGGTCGTGATCATCCCGCTCGCGCCGGTCGGGTTCGACGCGGCGCTGCCCTGGGATTCCGGGTCGTGACCGCGGCCCCGCCGCATCGCCGGTGGCGCTCGCTCGGGCTCGTCGCCGCCGGCGGCACGGTCGGCACCGCGCTCCGGGAGGCCCTGCTGCTCCTCGCGCCCGACCTCGCGCGATTCCCGGCCACGACGTTCGCGATCAACCTCGCGGGCGCCTTCGCGCTCGGCGTGCTGCTCGAGGTGCTCGTGCGGTCGGGGCCCGACGAGGGCCGGCGCCGCGACCTCCGCCTGCTCGTCGGCACGGGGGTGCTCGGCGGGTTCACGACCTACAGCGCCCTCGCGACCGCCACGGCCCTGCTCGCCGTGTCCGGACTCGCGGGGTGGGCGATCGCGTACGCGCTCGGCACGGTCGTGCTCGGTGCGGCGCTGAGCGTGGCGGGCATCGCGGTCGGCGCGGCGCTCGCCGCGCGGCCCGGCGGCGGCGCTGCACCGGGGGCGTCGTCGTGACGCCGCTGCTGTTCGTGGCGACGGCCCTGCTCGGCGGTGTCGGCGCGGCGCTGCGGTTCCTCCTCGACGGGCTGGTGCGGGCTCGCACTCGGGGCACCTTCCCGATCGGCACCGCGCTCGTGAACCTGTCGGGCTCGTTCGCGCTGGGCGTCGTCACGGGTGTCACGGCGAGCGGATGGCTCGCGCCCGAGGTCGCGACGGCGCTCGGCGTGGGCCTCCTCGGCGGCTACACGACGTTCAGCACCGCGAGCGTCGAGACCGTGCGGCTCGCGCAGGAACGCCGCTCCCGCGCGGCCGTCGTGAACGGGCTCGGCGTGCTCGTGGCGTGCACGTTCGCGGCGCTCGCCGGGCTCTGGCTCGGCGGGTTGCTGGGCGAGATGCTCGGCCCCTTCGGGGGGTGACGGATGCCGCGGGCTCAGCCGGCGGGCCGCAGCGGACAGAAGACGACCGTGCGGGTCTGGTCGTCGGGCGTGCCCGGCGGGCTCCAGTACTCCTCCCACATCGTGGACTCGTCGAGCTCGCGACCGTGCAGGGCCATCGCCGCGGCGATCGCGTCGTAGGCCTCGGAG
Organism: Agromyces indicus; assembly: GCF_031432295.1. Lineage (NCBI taxonomy): Bacteria > Bacillati > Actinomycetota > Actinomycetes > Micrococcales > Microbacteriaceae > Agromyces > Agromyces indicus. The sequence continues at coordinate 385,960 of NZ_JAVKGS010000003.1, forward strand.
ACGGTCGAGTACGGGCCGAGGTGGGTGGTCGTCGCGACCTCGCCGGCCGGCAGCACCTCGGCGACGACCGTGCCGTCGCCCTCGATCGGCTGCGGCACGACGAAGCCGGCGATCACCGTGACCCGGCCGGTCGCGGGATCCATGTCGCCGTACTTCGCCGCGGCGGGCCCGTCGCCGAGCAGCCCGAGCGGACCGAGGTGGGCCGCCACGCGCTCGAACGCCGATCCCATGAACGTGGGGATCTCGGCGAAGGTGGTGCTCGTGCGCACGGCGGCCAGGTGGCGCTCGGGCACGGTCGTGATGCTCACGTCGTGGGTCATGACGGCTCCTCGCGGTCGGTCTGCACGCAGTCTGCGCCGCGTCGACCCCCTCGGCCAGGGGCTTCGGTCCCCCGGCGCCGCCGTCAGCCCTGGCGGCCCTTGAATCGCGGGTTCAGCTTGTTGATGACGTAGACGCGACCGCGGCGCCGGACGACCTGGGCTCCCGGCTGGTTCTTGAGCGACTTGAGCGAGGCGCGGACCTTCATGCGGATCTCCGATACTGTTGAGAACGATTCTCAACAACTGTACTGGATGGAACCGCCGTGCCCCACTTCGACCCCTCCTCGTTCGTCGCCAGGTCGGCCGGGCTGACCCTGGTCCTCGGCGCCGAGACCGCGGCCCGCGAGACGTACGCCGAGCAGCTCGCCGCCGCGACCGGCGCGCGGCTCGCGCGGGTGATCGCCGGGCATGCGTCCGCGGCATCCGAGGTCGCCGACCTGGTCGCCGCCCTCGAGGGCACGCAGCCCGCCGCGCGGGCGGTCGTCCCCGTCCCGGGCGACGTCGACGTGACCCACGTGATCGGGGCGGCATCCGACGCGGGAGATGCGACCGTGGTCACCGTCGTGGACGCCACGAGCATCATCAGCCGCCTCGGCCGGCAGACCTACCTCGACCGGGTCGCCCCGGACGGACCCGAGCTCGTCGCCGAGGCCGCGATCACGGTCCAGCACCTCGAGTTCGCCGAGCTCGTCCTCGTCGTCGACCACGAGCGCGTGCCGACCGGCCGGCTGACCAGGTTGACCGCCCTGCTGTCGCACCTGAACCCCACCGCCCGCATCGTCCTGCGCGGCAGCACGGTCGTCGTCCCGGCGACCCGACGGGGCCGCACGCCGTACGGCGACCGCCCGGGGTGGGTGCGCGCGCTGAACGACGAGCACGATCCGGTGTTCACGGACCCCGACGTCCGCACCTTCCGCTACGAGCAGCCCCGGCCGTTCCACACGGGGCGACTGATGCACCTGCTCGAGGGCGACCTCTCCGGGCACCGGTACGGCACCCTGGTCCGCTCGGCGGGCTTCTGCCGCTTCGCGACGCGTCCGGGCCGCGCGGCACTGTGGGAACAGGTCGGCTCGATGATCACCTTCGACCCGCTGGCGGCGGACGAGGCGTCGCCGGAACTCGCGAGCACCGGTCAGGACCTCGTGTTCACGGGCATCAGGCTCCACATCGCCGGGCTCACCGCGGCGCTCGACGCGTGCGTGCTGAGCGACCGCGAGCTCCTCGAGGGGCCGGGCGCGTGGGTGCGGATCCCCGACCCGCTCCCCCGCTGGGTCGAGGCCTGAGCCGGCGCCGCCGCGGTCGCCGGCCGCGCCGCCCCGTCCCGCCGTCGCTGACCCGAGTCACCCGTCGAGCAGTTCGCGCACGTCGGCCGCCGAGAGCGCGGCATCCGTCGCCCCCGGATCACCGTCGAGCACCGACGCGACGAGCTCGCCCTTGCGCGCCTTCAACGCCATGACCTTCTCCTCGATCGTGCCCTCCGCGACGAGCCGGTAGACCATGACCCGGCGGTCCTGCCCGATGCGATGCGCGCGGTCGACGGCCTGCTGCTCGCTCGCCGGGTTCCACCACGGGTCGAGCAGGAACACGTAGTCGGCCTCGGTGAGGTTGAGCCCGAACCCGCCGGCCTTGAGGCTGATGCAGAAGACGGATGCCGCACCCGAGCGGAAACGCGCGACCTCCTCGTCGCGGGCGCGGGCCGGCGTCGCGCCGTCGAGGTACGCGTACGGCACGCCTTCGGCCTCGAGCCGGCCCGCGACCCGGCCGAGGAACGACGTGAACTGGCTGAACACGAGCGCCCGGTGCCCCTCGGCGAGCACGTCGTCGAGCTGCTCGAACAGCGCGTCGAGCTTCGCCGACGGCATGCCGGCGTGCCGTTCGTCGATGAGCGACGCGTCGAGCGCGAGCATGCGCAGCAGCGTGAGCGACCGGTAGACGATGAACCGCTGCCGGTCGAGGTCGTCGTCGAGCAGGTCGAGCAGCTTCTGCCGCTCGCGCTGCAGGGTCGCGTCGTACAGGCGCCGGTGGCGCGGGGCGAGCGCGACGGTGAGCACCTGCTCCTGCTTGGGCGGCAGCTCGGGCGCGACGGCCTCCTTAGTGCGGCGCAGCATGAGCGGGCGGATGCGGCGGCGGAGCAGGTCGCGACGTTCGGCGTTGCCGTCCTCCTCGATCGGGCGGCGGAACCGCTCGTCGAACGCGCGCCGGGACGGGAACAGCCCCGGCGCGACGAGGTTCAGGATCGCCCACAGCTCGCCGAGGTGGTTCTCGACCGGCGTGCCGGTGACCGCGAGGCGGAACGGCGCACGGATGCCACGGGCGGCCTCGTGCGCCTTCGTCGCGGGGTTCTTCACGAACTGCGCCTCGTCGAGCACGAGCCCGCCCCACTCGAGCGCCGCGAACGCGTCGGCGTCGAGGCGCAGCACGGCGTACGTCGTGATCACGAGGTCGGCGTCGGCGGCGACCTCGGCGATCGTGGGGCGCCCGGCGCCCTCGGTCGCGGCGACGGAGGCCGCGCGAAGCCCGGGCGTGAACCGTGCGGCCTCGCGGACCCAGTTCGACGCGACCGACGTGGGCGCGACGACGAGGAACGGGGCGCCGCGCCCCTGCGCCTCGACGGCGTGCTGCACGAGCGCGAGGGTCTGCGCGGTCTTGCCGAGCCCCATGTCGTCGGCGAGGATCCCGCCGAGCCGGTGCCGCCAGAGGAAGGCGAGCCAGCGGAACCCGTCGAGCTGGTACGGGCGCAGCGGCAGCGCGAGCCCGTCGGGTTCGGGCAGCGGCTCGACCGCGGCGTCGTCGGCGAGCCCGGCGACGGTGGCGCGCCAGCTCACGGCCGGCTCCGCGGCATCCGCGAGGTCTTCGAAGTCGGCCCAGAGGCTCGCGCGACTGCGGTGGATGCGCATCCCCGTCTCCCACTCGGCGAGCGTGCCGGCCTCGTCGAGGAGTTCCCTGAGCTCGTCGAACTCGGGGCGCCGCAGCGACAGGTAGGAGTTGTCGACGAGCTTCAGCCGCCGCGCGCCCGTCGACAGCGCGCGGAAGAGCGGCATGAACGGCACCGTCCGGCCGGCGACGGTGACGAGCACGCCGAGGTCGAACCAGTCGGCCTGGCGGGACTCGACCGTCGTGACGGTGAACGTCGGCCGGTCGGTGAGCTCGCGGAAGTCGGGCGGGTCGCCGACCACCTCGACGCGGACGCGGCCCAGCGCCTCGAGCCGCGGCACGACGCGGTCGGCGAACGCGGCCGCGTCGGCGTCGTGCAGCTCGACCTCGTCGTCGCGCGCGTGCTCGAGCACCGCGCGCACCCGCTCGGCGGTCTCGTCGCGGTCGGCCTCGAAGCCGGCGAGCACGCCGACGGCGGCGGCGATCACGGCGGCGCGCGCCTCGACGGGCTCGCCGTCGAAGCGCACCGGGTCGACCGATGCCGCGAGCGGGCTCGTCCGGCCGTCGCCGTGGTCCCACGCCCACGCGAGCCGGAGCGACCCCGCAGGCGCGTGCGTCGCCGTCAGGACGAGGTCGGCCGGCGGGGCGGGCGGCGGCGCGAAGCTGCCGTCGCTGCTGCGGATCGGGAGGGTTCGGGCGAGGACGCGGTGGTGGGCGCGGAGGAACTCGTCGAGGTCGGCGGCGGGCACGTGCAGCACGTCGGCGCCGCCGAGCAGCGCGAGCTGCGCCGAGGTCGCGCCGCCTGCGACGGGTGCCAGCTCGATCACCCCCGTGTCGAAGTCGAAGCGGTACACGCCGTGCTCGCCGACCGCGCGGGCGTGCTCGACCGTGGAGGCCGCACCGTCCACGTCGACCGTCGGCACGAGGGCGAGCGCCCCCTCGGCGTCGACGGTCGCCTCGAGCCCGACCCACGCCGCCGCGGCGAGCCGGACGTCGGGCGTGGCATCCGCCCCCACCAGGTGCACGCCGAGTCGCCGCGCCTCAGCCAGGAGCGCCCAGAACAGCGGCGACGCGTACTCGTCGACCGTGATGAGCTCCGACCCCCACGTCGGGATGCCGCCCGCGGGCGACCCCTTGAGCGCCGCGAACTGGGCGAACCAGCGTGCCTGCGCGGGGTCGTACCCGCCCGACTCGCCCTGGTAGGCGATGTTCTGCCACGTGAGGCCCGCCTTGATCCAGGCGCCGCGGGACCCGCGCGTGACGGGGCGCACGCCGAGTCGGTCGACGGATGCCGCACGGCGGGCCGGCTCGTCGCGCGCGCCCTGGAACTGGCCCGGCCGGCGCAGCACGCGCCGCCGGAGCTCGAACTGCAGCCCGAGCGGACGCTCGCCGGCGACCGCCGCGTCGGCGCGGGCGCCGGTCAGGCCCTCGAGCCGGGCGCGCCAGTCCGTGCCATCGGTCGCGGCGGCGACCGTCGCGCCGCGCGCACCGGACGCGGGCGACTCGGGTTCGGGCATGCACCCATGCTCGCACCCGCCGCCGACGACGGGCGCGTGTCAGCCGCTGACCGCGACGTCCCAGGTCGCGCCGGAGACCACGACGTCGGCGCGTGCGACCGTCGGCTCGATGACCCGGGCGTTCGCGCCGTCGACCTCGACCGCCCAGGCGCGGGCCGCCTCGGGGGTCCGGCCGAACTCGGTGTGCCGGGCGACGAGCCGGCGGAGCCGATCCTCCTCGGTCGCCTCGACGAACCACGCCTCGTCGACGAGCTCGTCGACCTGCCGCCACGGCTCCTCGTCGACGAGCAGGTAGTTGCCCTCGACGACCACGATGCGGGCGTCGGGTTCGATCGCGATCTCAGCCGCGACGGGCTCGTCGATGCGACGGTCGAAGCCCGGCGCGTAGACGACGTGGTCGGTCTCCGACCGCACGCGCGCGAGCAGCGCCGCGAAGCCCCATCCGTCGAACGTGTCCATGGCGCCCTTGCGGTCGCGCCGGCCGAGCCGGTCGAGGGTCGCGTTCGCGAGGTGGAACCCGTCCATCGGCAGGTGCACCGCCAGCCCCGCGCCATCCGTCTCGTTCAGTCGGGCGACGAGCGCGTCGGCCAACGTCGACTTGCCCGCCCCGGGACTGCCCGTGATGCCGATCACGACCCGATGGGCGGATGCCGCGGCGAGCGCGTCGCGCACCAGTTCGGCGAGCGCCCCGAGGGCGACCGAGGCGTGCGACGGGACGGCGTCCGGCGAGTCCATGCTCCCCAGCATGGGGCACGGTCGCGCGCGGCGCGAGGGGTGGCGCCCCCCAGATCCGCCGAGGGGACGCAACACGCCGCGCGGGGCCGGCGGGCCGCGGCGTGTTGCGCCCCCTCGCGGGAACACGGGCGGCAGCCGCGGGGCCCGGAGTGCGGCATCCGTTCAGCTCGAATGCTGAGGTTAAGTCAACACCCTTGAAACGCTTCTCCTCGGACGGGGGTGCGTGTTAGCTTCCCTTCACCTTTGCCCGGACCCCCGGGCGATTCCCTGAAGGAGAGCACGTGAGAACACGCACGCGCGGACTGCTCGCTGCCGTCGCAGCGAGCGCGACGATGGTCGCCGGAGCCGCGTTCGGCCCCGCCGCCCTCGCCGCACCCGCGAAGGACCCGAACACCGCGCCGGCGACCGCCGCCGCGGCACGACCCGACAACCGCCCCGGCCCCCTGACCGAGCGGCAGAACGAGCGGCGCAAGGCCGCGCAGCAGCTCATCCTGTCCGGCCAGGCGTCCCCCGGCGAGGACGGCGTCGTCCAGCTGGCCGAGGACAAGTACTACCAGGCCGCCGTCACCGGCACCGGCCGCCTCTTCACGATCCTCGCCGAGTTCGGCGAGCAGGGCAGCGGCAAGCTCGGCACCGTCCCCGGCCCGCTGCACAACCAGATCGCGAAGCCCGACCCGGCGAAGAACAACAGCACGTTCTGGACCGAGGACTTCAGCACCGAATACTACGAGGAGCTCTTCTTCGGCGAGGGCGAGTCGTTCGCCGACTTCTACTCCAAGCAGTCCGCGGGCAACTACACCGTCGACGGCGCGGTCACCGAGTGGGTCAAGGTGCCCGGCAACGCGTCGACCTACGGCGACAACTCCGTCGAGGACTACGGCGGGGCGTGGCAGTTCGTCGAGGACTCCGGCAACGCTTGGTACCAGGCACAGCGCGCCAAGGGCAAGACGGTCGAGGAGATCCGCGCCGAACTCGCCGAGTTCGACGTCTGGGACCGCTACGACTACGACGGCGACGGCGACTTCGACGAGCCCGACGGATACCTCGACCACTTCCAGGCCGTGCACGCCGGCGAGGGCGAGGACGCCGGCGGCGGCGCCCAGGGCGAGGACGCCATCTGGTCGCACCGCTGGTACGTCAACTCGACCGACTTCGGCAAGACCGGACCCACGGTCGACGGCACCCAGGTGAAGTTCGGCGGCGCGCAGATCGGCGACACCGGCATCTGGATCGGCGACTACACGACCGAGCCCGAGAACGGCGGCCTCGGCGTCTTCGCGCACGAGTACGCGCACGACCTCGGCCTGCCCGACTTCTACGACACCGCGGGCGGCGAGAACTCGACCGGGTTCTGGACCCTCATGTCGAGCGGCTCGTGGCTCGGCGACGGCGACGGCTCCATCGGCAACAAGCCCAACTACATGGGCCCGTGGGAGAAGCTGCAGCTCGGCTGGCTCGACTACGCCGTGGTCTCGCCGGGCGAGTCCGGCGAGTTCACCCTGAGCCCCGCCGCCCGGCAGGTCGACGGCCAGGAGCAGGCGCTCGTGGTCGACGTCCCCGACGCGGGCATCACCACCGAGTACACCACGCCCGCCTCGGGCTCGTACGCCTGGTGGTCGGGCAGCGCTGACGACCTGAACACCACGCTCACGCGCAGCCTCGACCTCACCGGCATCCGCTCGGCGACGGTCACGGCGAAGGCGTGGTACGACATCGAGGCCGGCTACGACTACCTGTACGCCGAGTACCGTCCGGCGGGCACCACCGACTGGATCCGCATCGGCAAGCCCATCGACGGCTCGACGAGCGGCAAGTGGTCGAGCCTGCGGCTCACCGTGCCCGGTGGCGGCGAGGTCGACTTCCGGTTCCGCTACCAGACCGACGGCGGCGTGCACTACGCCGGCGCGTTCCTCGACGACATCGTCGTGAAGAACGGCGGCACCACGCTGTTCGCCGACGACGTCGAGTCGGGCGACAACGGCTGGACCGCGAACGGGTTCACGCGCAGCACCGGCACCGAGACGAGCGAGGGCGACCGTTACTACCTCGTCGAGAACCGGACCTACGTCGACTACGACACCACGCTGCAGACGGGCCCGTACCAGTTCAGCTACGGACTCACCGCGCCCGACAAGGTCGAGCACTTCCCGTTCGCCGACGGCATGCTCGTGTGGGCGGTCGACGAGGCGTACAGCGACAACAACACCATCGAGCACCCGGGCCACGGCCTGGCCTTGCCGGTGGACGCCCGGCCGGCGAAGTTCACCTACGCCGACGGCACCGCGCCGAGCAACCGGCGCCAGCCGCTCGACGCCACCTTCGGCCTGCAGGACGCCGACGGCGTGGTGCTCCACAAGGAGGTCACGGTCGGCAAGGGCAAGTCGCAGACCGTGCAGCAGGTCGGCGCCGCGGCGCCGAACGACCGGCAGACGGCGACGTTCACCGACCGCGTGGTCGACGCGTACTTCCACGCGTCGAACCCGCTCGGCGGCGTGAAGGTCGCCGGGCACGGCGTCGACGTCACGGTGCTCACGCAGGAGACCGGCGGCGTCATGACGGTGCGCGTCACCAACCCGGGGGTCCAGCCGTAAGGCCGGCGACCGGCGTCAGCGGATGACGCGGCGGGCCCGCTCCACTCGGAGCGGGCCCGCTTCGCGTTCGCGGGCCGTGGCGCGTCGCGTTGCGGCGGTGCCGCGTCGCGTGCGCGGCCGCTCAGTGCGACAGGCGGTGGGCCCGGGAGTGCTGCAGGGTGGCGGCTTCGACGACCGCGTGCCAGATCCGCTGCCTGATCGACGTCGTGGCGCCGGTCGCGGTGGTGCGCTCCTCGGTGCGGCGCTCGGCGGCGATGCGTCGGTACTCGTTGACGCGTTCGGCGTGTCGGGCGTCGGCGGCCTGCGTCGACTGGGCCAGGTGGTGGTTCGCGAGGTCCATGGTCTCGATCCCTCCGGTGGTCGGATGCTGCGGGATAGGGCCCGTCGGTGATGGATACGTCGAGGGTCGCGCGATCGCGCGGTCGCGGCATCCGTGGTGACCCGAGACCCGGACGGGTGGGGGCCCTGAGTCCGCCAGGCCCGTGCTTGATCCCCGCAAATCCTCTGACTAAAGTCAGAGATATGGACGGCATCACCCGGGTCCGCGAGTTCAACCGCACCGTGACCGAGCGCATCGGCGCGCTCGACGACCACTACCTCGCCCGCGGCCGCCCCCTCGGCCAGTCGCGCCTGCTGTGGGAGATCGGCGCCGCCGGGCCGGAGGGCGCCGAGCTCCGCGACCTCCGCGAGCGGCTCGGGCTCGACTCCGGATACCTCAGCCGGCAGCTCCGGGGGCTCGAGGCCGACGGGCTCGTGAGGGTCGAGCCCGCCGCCGACGACTCGCGTGTCCGCGTCGTGCGGCTCACCGAGCCCGGCCGCGCGGAGCGCGCCGAACTCGACCGCGGATCCGACGACCTCGCCCGCGGCATCCTCGACCCCCTCACCGACCGGCAGCGCACCCGCCTGCTCGACGCGATGGACGAGGTGCGACGCCTCATGACCGCGTCGGCCGTCGAGGTGCGCGTCGTCGACCCCGCCGAGCCGGCCGCGCGAGCGAGCATCGACGCGTACTTCGCCGAGCTCGCGACGCGGTTCGACGTCGGGTTCGACCCGGGGCAGTCGCGGCCCACGAGCGACGACGAGTTTCGCGAGCCGCAGGGCGCGTTCCTCGTCGCGTTCCTGCACGGCACCGCGGTCGGATGCGTCGGGGTGAAGCGGCGCCACGGCGACGAGTACGCCGAGATCAAGCGGCTCTGGGTCTCGCCCGACGCGCGCGGCATCGGGCTCGGGGCACGGCTGCTGCGCGAGGTCGAGGCGGCCGCGCGGCGGCTCGGCGCGGCATCCGTTCGCCTCGACACGAACCGCACGCTCACCGAGGCGATCGCGCTGTACCGCGCGAACGGGTACGTCGAGATCGACGACTTCAACGGCGAGCGCTACGCCGACTTCTGGTTCGAGAAGCCGCTCGACTGACCCACGCGGGTCCGCGCGCGCCGCGATGCATGAGAATCCGGGCGACGGATGCCACTGGGGCGCTGTGACGCGGATCCTGCTGCATTCGGGCAGGCTGCGGCTGCGGCGCAGCGGCCGCCTGCGAGACTGGGGCGATGCCCCGCCGTCGCCGCCCTGCCGGCCCTCCCGCCCGCCCCGCCCGCCCCTCGGTCGTCCGCACCGTCGCGCGCTGGCTGCTCGCGGGCCTGCTCGTCTTCGCCGGGGTCGCGCACCTGAGCTGGGGACGCCGCGGGTTCCGCATCGCGGTGCCCGACTGGGTGGCATCCGACCGCGCCGGGAAGGACGTCGTGGTGGTCACGTCGGGCATCGCGGAGATCCTGCTGGGCACCGCGACCGCCGTCGCCCCGGCGCGCGAGCGTCGCACGGTCGGCGCCGCGGTCGCCGCGTTCTTCGTCGCCGTGTTCCCGGGCAACGTGCACCACTGGCGCAGCGGGCGATCGGTGCCGTTCATGCGGACCGACCGGGCGCGGTTCCTGCGACTGTTCCTGCAGCCGGTGCTCGTCGCCTGGGCGCTGTGGAGCACCGGCCCGGCGGCATCCCGCCGCGCATCCTGAGCAAGCCCGCGCGTCGACGGATGCCGCGGCTCGCGGGCGGCGGGCGCCGCCCCGACGCCGCTCAGCCCCTGAACTCGACCTCGCGGAGCGCCCCCGGGTAGAGGCGGTCGAGCAGGCCGAGCGCGAGCGACCGGAGCACCGCCTCGAGCTCCTGCCGCATCCGCTCGTCGTCGCCGCGCGACCCGGCCGACTCGCGCGTCTGCGCCCACACGACCGCGAGCCGCTCCTGCTCGGCGACGACGGCCTCGACGACGAGCTCGCGCCAGAACGGCGGGTACTCCCCCTCCGTCCAGGCGCCGCGCCCGCGGCCGTAGTGCGCGACCGCCAGGTACCGCAGCAGCGACGACGTCACGAGTCCGTCGAGGAAGGCGTCCTCCCAACGCAGGCTGGCGTCGCTGCGGCCCCGGTACACGTTCACGCCGCGCGCGAGGCCCGCGCCGCCCAACGCGCCGACGATCGCGCCCGCGACCATGCCCGCGCCGAATGTGAGCCCGCCCGCGGCGAGGTCGGCGCCGAGCCCGGTGAGCGCCCCGGAGACCACGCCGCCGAGCGCGGCCGTCCGGCCCTCGTCGAGCGGCGCATCGACGTGCACGTCGTCGGCGACGCGCTCGAGCACCGCGTCGGTCGCGCGCCCCTCGAGCCGGTGGATGGCGATGAGCTCGTCGGTGCTCGCCCGCAGGTCGTCGCGCAGTCGGGCCGACATCCGCTCCGCGGCATCCGCTCGCGCCTGCGACCGTGCCGGGTTCGGCAACCCGAACGACCCGCCGACGCGCGAGGAGAGCGGCTCGGCCGGCAGCACGACCCGGTCGGCCGCGGCCCGCTCGATGGGCCCCGCGAGCGCCGCCATCGACCGCTCGAACTCGTCCATGCGCTGGTCGCGCCACGCGGCGGCGAGGCGCCCGAAGGCCGCCTGCGACCCGTCGGGGACGAGGTCGTCGATCGCGTCGAACAGCGTGAACTCCTGCACCCAGCACCGGGCGAACGCGTCGAGGGCGAGCACGCCGCGCACGTGCGGCCGGTCGGCGAGCGCGGCCTGCCAGCGCGCGGCATCCGCGGCTTCGACCGCCGGTTCGCGGGGCGGGCCGGTCTGGTTGAGCAGCACGAGCACGGGCTTGCCGATCCACTCGAGCACCTCGAGCTCGGGGCCGAGGTAACCGGCGTCGTCGGGCTCCTCGGCGGCGTTGACCAGGTAGAGCACGACGTCGGCCTGCTCGGCGACGTTGCGCACCGCGAGCTGGCTGAGCCACAGCGCGCGGTCGCGGTAGCGGTCCCACACCTGCGACAGGAACCAGCCGATCGGGTTGCGGTCCTGCCGCAGACGGCGCACGAGGCGCACGCTGTCGCCGAAGCCGGGCGTGTCCCAGAGAGTGAGCAGGTCGCCGTACGTGGTCTGCACGAGCGGATACGGGGTCGCCTCGGCGGTGACGTGCGGGGCGTCGCGCACCTCGCCGACGTCGCGGCCGAGGAGCGTGCGCGCGAGCGTGGTCTTGCCGGCGTTCGTGTGCGAGATGAGCGAGAGCGACACGGCGCCCGCGTCGCGGCCCGGCACGTCGGCGGCGGTCATCGCCGGCTCCGCCCGTCGGGGCGGGGTGCGTCGACGGATGCCGCCTCCGCGAGCTGCGCGGCCGCCCGCTCGGGATCGGGGTCGGCGAGGTCGACGAACAGGGCGGTGCCGCCGTGCGCCTCGACGAGCTCGCGCCAGGCGGCGCGGCGCGCCTCGCGGCGGGCGTGGTCGTCGGGCCAGCGGGTGAGGAACGGGGACTCGTCGATGAGGGCGACGGTGGTGGCGCCGGGGTCGGTGGGGCGGGCGGCGGCCGAGCGGGCGGCGGCCGCTCGGCCGGGGGCGGCAGGGCGGCCGGGGGCGGCGGGGCGAGCGGATGTCGCGACCCCACCCAGTTCGTCGAGGAACCGCCCGTGCGCGTCCTCCTCGGGGGTCGCGGTCAGCGAGAACAGGGGCAGGCGCAGGCCGGCCGGGCCCGCGGCATCCGTCGCCGTCGCCCCGCCGCCGCTCGCGTCGCCGAGATCGTCGCCCCACGCGACCGACCGCTCGATGGCGGCCGTTGCGTTGCCGAACGCGCGCGCGAGCACCGCCTCGAGGCCGGCGCGCGCGTCGGCGGCGAGCGTGTAGCTGTACGGGATGATGCGCACCGGCGTCGGCTCGCCCACCCACGCCGACACGAGCCGGCGGAAGTACGGGTCGCCGAGCGGCAGCGCCACGCGGCGCGCCCGACGACGCTCGACGAGCCACGCGGCGAGCGCGAGCACGAGCCGCGGCAGGACGACGACGGCGACGACGGTGGCGGCCATGAGGTGCATCCACGGTGCGGCGTTCTCGCTCGCGGGCGCGCGGATCGCCTCGATCGCGGCGACGTCCGGCACCGGGATGCCCGTGAGCAGCGAACCGGGCGCGAGCGTGACCGCGAGCAGCGCGTGCACCTGCTCGGCGCCGAGGAATGTGCTCTCCCACGAGGCCCGGTACTCGAACGCGAGGCCGCGCGTGTAGAGGCCCGCGATCACCCCGAGCGCCGTCGCCGCGGCCGCCAGGTGCAGCACGCGCGCGGCGCGGGCCGAGTAGAGCGGCGCGGCGATGCGCGCCCACTCGCCGGGCAGGCCGGTGAGCACCGACCGGCGGGCGACGGCGCCGTCGCCGCGCCATCCGTCGACCGCACCGCGCACGGCCGCCGCGCGGATCAGCACCGCCCGCACCGGACCGACCGCACCACCGCGGAGCACCACCGGCCGGAGCAGCAGCCACACGTACACCACGAGGTTCCACGCGACGAGCGCGAACACCGGCGGCGCGAGCAGGTTGATGCTCGACCCGCCGCCGATGCGGTCGACGACGACGCCCAGCACGAACGCGCCGAGCACCGTGACGACGCCCACCCACGGGCGCCAACGGATGCCGCGCACCGTGCGCGTCACGCCCGGTTGGCGCGTGCCGATGCGCTCGAGCACGAGTTGCGCGCGCCGGGCGAGGAACGCGTCGGCGCTCGCGCGCTCCCCCACGATCGCGGCGGCCGCGCGGCTCGCCCACTCGCGGTCGGCGTCGGACCACAGCACCCGGTCGCGCTCGCCGGTCTCGACGGCGCGCGCGGCGGTCACCTCGAGGGCGGCCTGCTCGTCCATACGCGTCACTCTATGCGGGCGCGTGGCGCGCACCATGGGGCTTGCGGATGCCGCAGGCCGGCGCGGCCGCCCTCGCGTCGGACGCGAATGGTCGCCTCGCGCGCCCCATACCGACCATTCGCGCCCGCCGGGGGACGCAACACGCCGCCGCCCGCGGGAGCCGCGCGGCATGTCGCGTCCTCTCGCGAACGGGCCCGCCGCCTCGCGGACCCACCTCACCCCGCGCCGGACTCGAATGGTCGCTCCGCGCGCCCCATCCCGACCATTCGCGCCCGCCGAAGGGACGCAACACGCCGTCGCGCGCGCGGGCCGCGCGGCGTGTTGCGTCCCCTCGCGAAGCGGGCCCGCCCGTGGCTATGGTGATCGCAGGATCGCCGACGGATCGAGGGGAACCCGGATGGCCGAGCACGTCAACGTCGACAACTTCGCGCGCGCCGAGACGAGCCGCATGTTCGCGGCCATCGCCGGCCAGGCGGGCGGCACGGGGCAGTGGTTGCACAACCGCACGCCCACTCCGCTCGACAACCAGCCGGTGATCCGGCAGAACCGCGACACGCTCTACAGCACGGTCCTCGTCGACGCGTCGCTGGGTGCGACGCTCACGATCTCCGACTCCGGCGGCCGGTACCTGTCGGTCATGGTCGTGACCGAGGACCACTACATCCCGCTCGTGCTGCACGAACCGGGCGAGCATCGGCTCTCCGCCGACGAGCTCGGGTCGCGGTACGTGCTGCTCGCGGCGCGCATCCTCGTCGACCCCGATGACGAAGCGGATGTCGCGGCCGTGAACGCCCTGCAGGACGGATTCGCCCTCGACGCGGCATCCGCTGAGCCCTATGCCATGCCCGAGTGGGACGAGGCCACGCTCACCGAGACGCGGCAGGCGCTGCTGACCCTCGCCCGCGGTCTCGGCGGGTTCGCGGGCGCGTTCGGGCGGCGCGACGAGGTCGACCCGGTGCACCACCTGATCGGCACGGCGGCGGGCTGGGGCGGGCTGCCGACCTCGGAGGCGTTCTACGTCAACGTCGAGCCGCGGCTGCCGGTGGGCGAGTACGCGCTCACGGTCGCCGACGTGCCCGTCGACGCGTTCTGGTCGGTCACGGTCTACAACGCCGACGGCTACCTCGAGGACGCCGGCGGGCTCGTCAGCGTCAACAGCGTCACGGCCGATCGCAACGCGGATGGCACGGTCGCGGTGCACTTCGGCGGGCCGGACGACGGTCGACCGAACCGGCTCGGGATCATGGACGGCTGGAACTACGTCGTGCGGCTGTACCGGCCGCGGGCCGAGGTCGTCGACGGGTCGTGGGCGTTCCCGGAGTCGCGGCCGGTCGCGTAGCGCTCGCGGCTGGCGTGGTTCTCGGGGTGCTCGTGGCGCTCCGGGCGCTCCGCGGACGTGAATCGTCGGAATCGGCCGCGCCGAGCGACGAATCGCGTCCGAGGCGAGTGGCGAGCGACGGATGCCGCGGCCAGGGCGAGCACCGGGTGCCGCTGCGGGTACGAGCAGCGGATGCCGCAGGCGGGCCGGGCGCGTCAACCCCCGTGCGGCATCCGCTGCCCGTGCCTACCGTGGCGACACGAGCACGAGAGAGGACGTACCCATGACCGTCGCACGTGACCTGATGACGCCCGACCCGACCTGCGTGAAGGAGGACGAGACCCTCGTCGACGCCGCCCGCAAGATGCGCGACCTGGACGTGGGGGCGCTGCCCATCTGCGGTAACGACGACCGCCTCAAGGGCATGCTCACCGACCGCGACATCATCGTGAAGTGCATCGCCGACGGCGGCGACCCGTCGAGCGTGACCGCGGGCAGCCTCGCCGAGGGCAAGCCCGTGACGGTGGGCGCCGACGACGACATCCGCGAGGCGCTCGAGATGATGCAGCAGCACCAGGTGCGGCGTCTGCCGGTGATCGACGGACACGACCTCGTCGGCATCATCAGCCAGGCCGACATCGCCCGATCGCTCTCGGCGGGCGCGACCGGCGAGACGGTCGCCGAGATCTCCGAGGACTGAGCAGCTCCCCGAACCGCGGCGGACCGGACGCAATCGCGACCGGTCCGCCGCTTCGTGCGCCGGGAGTGCGCCGGGTCAGAACAGCCGACGCTGCACGACCGCGGCGCCCTCGAGCTCGAGCAGGCGGTGCTTGCGTTCGAACCCGCCGGCGTAGCCGGTGAGCGACCCGTCGGCGCCGACGACGCGGTGGCAGGGCACGACGATGCTGATCGGGTTCCGCCCCACCGCGTTGCCCACGCGGCGCGCGAGGTTGCGGTCGCCGAGCCGCGCGGCCAGTTCGCCGTAGGTCACGGTCTGCCCGTACGGGATGTCGCGCAGCATCCGCCACACCGCCTGCTGGAAGTCGTCGCCGACCGGCGCGAGCGGCAGGTCGAAGGCGGTGCGGCGTCCGTCGAGGTACTCGTCGAGCTCGGCCGCGAACCGCGCGATGAGCGGGTCGCGCGCGGCGTCGCCCTCGGCGCCGAGCGTGCCCGGGGCCGGCGGATGCCAGTGGTCGGGGAAGTAGACGCCCGCGAGTGCGCCGTCGTTGGCGACCACGAGCAGGTCGCCGAGCGCGGTCGGCAGCGTCGCGTGTCGGCGGGTCATGCGTCGATTCTCACCCGCGGCGGGCGCAGGCGGGCGAGCGGATGTCGCGGGAATCGGACGTGGACGGCCCCGCGCGCCTGTCAACCCGGTGACGGCGCGCCCCCGCACGCGGGAGGGTGGAGGCACCGACGCCCGGACACGAAGGAGCGAGCGATGAGCGACACGAACGTCCCCGACGAGGAGTACCGCGACGAGCAGCCCGGCGACCCCGAGTCGCCCGAGACGCCCGGCGCGCCCGACAACGCCGACCCGATGAGCGAGTCCACCGACGGCGGGCTCGACGGCGGGGAGCCCGGCGTCGAGGAGTGAGGCCGGCGCGGCAGCGTTCGGCGCCGCGCGCACTGCTGCATGAGCATCCGTCGGATGGGCGCCCTGGGGCGCGCATCCGGCGGATTCTCCGTGTTCGTCGGGCGCCCGCGCGCCTGCGTGGGGCGGTGCCCCGGCCGCGTCGGACTCGAATGGTCGGAATGCCGTGCGCATTCCGACCATTCGTGTCCGGCGTGACACGGGGCGCGCACTGCGCGCGGCCCGGTTGGCGGGGGCGAGCGGATGCCGCGTACGCCCGAGTGCCGTCAGTCGCGGGGTGTGCGGTGCCCGCCGCCGGTGTCGAGGTCGGGGCCCGCCTCGAGGTCGGGACCATCGCTCTCGGTGATGTTCGCGCCCTCGAAGAACGGGTCGACGCCGAGCTCGCGGTCGTGCTCGGCCTTGAGCCGCGCCTGCTCGCGCGCACTGTCGGCGTAGGCGCGGTCGTCGGGCAGGTCGTCGTCGCTGCGGCGTCCCAGGTCGCGGTCGGTGTCGTCGCTCATGCGGTCCTCCGGTTCGTCGATGCGCTCAGGGTAGGTCGCCGCGCCGCTTGCCGCACGGGGTTGCGCCCGCCCGGCCGGCGCGTGCCGCCCCCGCGTACCGGCGACCGCCAGCCGGGGCCGATCACGCCCGCTGGCTCCCCGAGGGGACGCAACACGCCGCGCGCGACGACGACCAGACGGCACGTCGCGTCCCCTCGAACGGCGCGTGCCGCGCCCGCAGCTCCGGCCTGTTCCCGAGGGGACGCAGCACGCCGCGCGCGGGCACGACCCGACGGCGAGTTGCGTCCCCTCGCGGGGCGCGCGCCGCGGTTCGGGTGAGCGGATGCCGCGGCATCCGTCACTCGAGGCGCGTCGCGTCCCCTCGCGGTGCGCGCGCCGCGGTCCGGGTGAGCGGATGCCGCGGCATCCGTTCACTCGCGCGCGCCCGCCCCCTCGCGCGGCGCCCGCACCGCCGCGCGGTCGCCCGACCGCAGCCACTCGTCGAACGTGATGCGCCCGCGCGCGGCATCCGCCCCGCCCCGCGTCGCGCCGGTGGCGAGCGATCGC
The DNA here is from genome assembly GCF_031432295.1 of Agromyces indicus. Classification (NCBI taxonomy): domain Bacteria; kingdom Bacillati; phylum Actinomycetota; class Actinomycetes; order Micrococcales; family Microbacteriaceae; genus Agromyces; species Agromyces indicus. Next base: position 403,087 of record NZ_JAVKGS010000003.1, read on the forward strand.
CCGAACGGCCCCGGGAAGCGCACCTCGAGCACCCCGCGTCGCACGCCCTCGACGGCGTGGAGCCGCCGCACCAGGTCGGCGAGCCGCTCGTCGCGCGGCCCGACGAGGTCGCGGGCGCGGCCGCCGACCGGCGTGCCCTCGGCGAGCTCGACGAGCCGCGCGCCGACCTCGCGCGCCGCGACCGGCCGGATCAGCGCCTTCGGCACGATCGTCACCGGTCCGTACGTCGCGGTCGCCGCGACCTGCGCCGCGAACTCGTGGAACTGCGTCACCCGCTGGATGGTGACCGGCACGGGACTGTCGGCGAGGAGGGCCTCCTGCGCGAGCTTGCCGGCGTAGTGCGCGTCGTCGACGCCGTCGATGCCGACGACCGACAGGGCGACGTGGTGTGCGACGCCCGCGGCGCGTTCGGCGCGCAGCAGGTTGCCGGTGACGTTCCTGAAGAACTCGCGGGCCCGGCGTCCGGACAGGGTGACAACGCTCGCGACGTCGACCACGGCGTCGACTCCGGCGAGCGCGGCGGCGAGTCGGGTGCCGGTCTCGAGGTCGTGCCCGTCGTGGCGCGTGAGGGTGAGCACGTCGTGTCCGCGCGCCTCGGCAGCGGCGACGACGTGGCGGCCGACGGCGCCGGTTCCCCCGGCGACGGCGAGCCTCATCGGGCCACCTCCTCGTGCGCGCGGCGGGCATCGGGGCGAGCGGATGCCGCGAGGCCGGCGGCACCGGCGAACCCGGCCGTCCCGGCCACCCCGGCCCCGGCCCCGCCCCCGCGCGCCGGGATCAGCAGCAGGACGCCGAGCCCGAGGCTGAGCGTCAGCGAGACGGCGGTGCCGATCGCGGCATCCGTTTCGAGGTGGTCGAGGTGGGTGGCGTGGTACCAGAGGTGGAGTGCGCCGAAGACCGTCCAGGCGAGGCCGAGCACGCGCGTGACGGCGGGGCTGCGCCAGGCGAACCCGGCGACGGATGCCGCACCGAGGGCGAGGTAGAACGCGCCGACGTCGCGCACGAGGTGCTCGTTGTACGGTCCGTCGGTGGAGACCCACTGCCCGAGCGCGCCCGGGAACGAGCCGTAGAACGAGGCGGGCGCGAACGACGCCCACCCGCCGACGAAGAACGCGATGGCCGCGGTCAGGGCGAGCGCGGCCGTGTGGATTCTGTTCATACCCGTACTGACGACGCGGGTGGGCGAAGTGTGAGGTGGAGATAAATCTGTACAGAATTATGTACATATTCGCTAGACTTCAGATCATGTCTTCCATGCCCCGCGACCTCGCCGGCGCCGCTGTCGTGGTGCCGGTCGCCGAGGCGCGCGCCGGGCTCTCCGGCGTGCTGCGGGACTTCCGGGCGCGAGGCACGGGGGCGCGGCCGGTCGTGATCGGATCGCATCGCCGGCCGGAGGCGGTGCTCCTCCCGTACGAGACGTTCGCAACGCTCTCGGCCGCGAATGCCGGCGCGGCACCCCGAGCCCTCGACCTCCTCCGGCGCAGGAAGTCGCTCATCGAGCGACTGGCGCGCGCGAACCGCATCCGCTCGGTCCTCGTGTTCGGTTCCGTGGCTCGCCGCGATGAGACCGCGGAGAGCGACATCGACCTGCTCGTCGAGCCCGAACCGGATGCCTCGCTGTTCGACCTCGCCCAGTTCGAGCTCGACCTCGAAGCGCTGCTCGAGCGCCCGGTCGACGTGGTGTCGCGCCGTTCGCTCGATCCGGAACGGGATCGAACCCTGCTGAACGAAGCCGTCGAGTTGTGAGACCGTCCGACCGTGTCGACCGCTGGCTCGGCGACCTCGCGGCGACGCTCGACACCGCGGCCGCGCTCGTGGCCCGCGGACGCGACGCCTTCGACCGCGATGCCGCCATCCCGCTCGCATTCGAGGCGCTTTCGAACCGAGTCGGCGACCTGGCGAAGCGTCTCGTCGCCGCCGATCCGGCGCGGTTCAGCGATCCCATCTGGTCCCAGGCCGCGCGCAATCGCGACTTCGTCGTGCACCACTACGATCGGGTCGACGCCGACGCGCTGTGGGTGACGGTCGATCGGAGCTTCGCCGAGCTTCGGGCGGTGCTCGACCGCGTTCGCGGCTGACCGCCGTACCGCGGAAGCCCGAATCGGGGGTGCGGCGGGTGCGTCTCCGCTCCTACCCTGCGATCAGGCGGCACCTCACAACGAGTCGGCGTTCCGCCGGTCGGCCCGGGTTCACGGCCCCGTCGGGCTCGGCGTGGGGCGGCATCGTCGACCCGCTGCTCGGGGCGCTCGCCGAGAACGGCGGCCCCGCGGGAACGATGTTGCCGCAGGGCTCCCCGGCAATCGACGCGACCGCCGCGGGTTAGCTCGCCTGCCCGGCTGCGACGTCGGCCGGGTCCGACCTGGTCACTGACCAGCGCGGCATCGCCCGCCCGCAGGGCCCGAAGTGCGACATCGGCGCCGTCGAGGTCGAGGTCGAGACGGACCCCGTCGTGTACACCGTCTCGCCCTTCGGGAAGCCGGTGACCAACCAGCCGGGCACGACCCGCCTGACGGCCGGCGACACCCTGCCGTTGCGGTTCACGGTGACGGATGACACGGGCGAGCGCATCACGGACCTCACCGGGACCGACGTCTCCCTGTCGGTGCTGCTCACCCAGTGCGGCGGTTCGACTCCCGTGGTCGACCTCTCGTTCGCGGCCGGCCCCGCCCTGCGCCTGCGCACCGACGGCAGCTACCAGGTCGACCTCAAGACGCAGCGGTCGTGGTCCGGCCTGTGCGGCACCGTCACGGTGAGCACGCCGAACGGCGGCGAGCGCACCGCGAACCTGCAGTTCACCGGAGGTGGCCGCGGCCGCGGCTGAGCGAGCGCGCCTCACACTCGTGGCATCCGTTTCGTCATGCTCTTCGTGAGGGGTGAACGATGACGGATGACACGATGGGTGCCGTGCGCACCGATGACGAGCTCGCCGACGTGGCCGCCGAGCGCCGCCGCCTGCTGGCGCTCGCGTACCGCATGCTCGGCACCACCGGCGAGGCCGAGGACGCCGTGCAGGAGACCTACGTGCGCTGGTACCGGATGTCGGACGCCGAGCGCGCCGCGATCGAGAACCCGCAGGGCTGGCTCACCCGCGTCGCGGGCCGCGTGTGCCTCGACATGCTCGGCACGGCGCGGGCCCGGCGCGAGCGGTATGTCGGGCCGTGGCTGCCCGAGCCGCTGCCGGCGGGGTTCTTCGCGTCGCGCGCGGGTTCGGCCGGCCCCGCGGCATCCGCTCGGCCCCGAACCGACACGACGACGGATGCCACGGCCGACCCGCTCGACCGCGTGACCCTCGACGAGGCCGTGTCGAGCGCCCTGCTCGTCGTGCTCGAGTCGATGACGCCGGCCGAGCGCGTCGCGTTCGTGCTGCACGACGTGTTCGCGGTGCCGTTCCCGGAGATCGCGGAGATCGTCGGCCGCTCCCCTGCGGCGGTGCGCCAGCTCGCGACCTCCGCTCGCCGTCGCGTCGCCGACTCGCGCTCACACACCGTGGCCCGCGCCGAGCACGACCGGGTGGTCGCCGCGTTCGGCGCCGCCGCGGCATCCGGCGACCTCGCGGCCCTCGTGTCGGTGCTCGACCCCGACGTCGTGCTGCGCTCCGACGGCGGCGGACTGGTCAGTGCGGCTCGCAAGCCCGTATCGGGCGCCGAGAACGTCGCCCGCTTCCTGGTCGGCCTGCTCGCCAAGTACCCCGACGACCAGGTCGAACCCCTCGAGACGACGGATGGCGCCGGCTTCGCCGTCCGCCGCGACGGTGCGGTGATCGGGGTGGTGAACCTGCGGGTCGTCGACGGGCGGGTGGCGGACGTGTGGATCGTGATGAACCCGGAGAAGTTGGGGGCGTGGCGGGCCTCAGGGCCCGCTTGACCCATCGCCGAGTCCCGCCGCTCGGCTCCCTGAAAGATGGAACCGATCCGGGCGTCCCGGCCGCGCTAAGCCGCGCCTGTCACCACTACCTCGGCGATTGCACGGCATCAGCATCACGACGGCCGTGGGTCGAGGGCGTGCACTACTCGCATGCGACCCCGTCCCCATCCCGGTCGAGCTGACGGCTGTAGCCCGGATCTCCGGCACGAATGGGCGCGGCCCCGACCGCTCGGACCTCGGTGCAGTTCGCGAAATCGACACTGGGTGCCGGTTCCGGCGCAGGGAACGGCGCTGGTTCCGGTTCTGGCGCCGGTGTATGGGCGGGGGGCGAAGGAGGTTCGGTGGCCGTCGGGGGCGCCACGATGGGCGCAAAGTCCGATGTGACCGCGGGCTCGTCGGGGCAGGTACCGAGAATCCTCGCCATCGCGTCATGCTCTGCCTGCGTCACCCAGAGTCCGTAGGTGGCCTTCACCGACACCTGCCTGGCGACATAGGTGCAACGGAATTTCTTCTCGGGTGGAAGCCAGGTCGCGGCGTCGCCAGCCCCCTTCTGCAGGTTGGTTGGTCCATCGACCGCGAAGAGGTTGATCGGGTCGTTCGCGAAACTGATTCGCTGGGCTTGAGTGAGCTGCTGGGCGCCGGTCTCCCAGGCGTTCATGAGTGAGACGACGTGGTCGATCTGAACCGCGCGTGACGTCTCATTGCCGCGGACGAACTGGATCCTGTTGCCGGTGTACGGGTCGAGGAGGGCCCCGGAAATGACTTTGCACGGCCCCGACGTCACCTCGTGTTCCAGGTCGCGGGAGAGGATGTCGTTGCGGGTGTCGCAGCCGTTCCGGTCGACGTCGAGCCAAGCGGTGCCGAACTGCTCCGCACGGTCGAACCCGGTCTTCGGGGCCCGCCCCTTGATCGGAATGGCTTCGAGGAGCTGAAGCGCCGTCATCTCAGTGGCCGGCCCGTCGCTCGCGCCAACGGACTGCCCTTCGACCGTCGCCGCGACCGGCTCTGGGGCATCGCGCTCCGCAGGCGTCGGGGACAGAGACTGCTCACCTGTTTCCCCAGCGACGGACGGTGAGGCCCCGGGAGTCGCTGCGCCATACAGGGCGCTCCCGATGATGGTGGTCAGCAGGCCTCCGACGAGAACCGCTGCGCCGCCCTTACGGCTGGCTGTGCGGGCCCATGACCCGCGGCCAGCAACAACCGCATAGGTGCCTGTGACCAAGCCGATCAACCCGATCATGATGAACCCACCAGCGACCCCGGTGCTCGCGAACGCGATCACCGTGAGGAGGGACAGGGCCGCGATGACGACCCATGAAAGCAGCGTCAGTGGGGCGAACCAGCCCCGCGGGGCGTTGCCAGCGGATGGCCCGGCCACGATCGCTGCGGCGCGACGCTCAACCCAGGACTCACCATCCCAGTAGCGCTGCAGTGATGCATTCGTCGGGTCGGGGTACCATCCGGCAGGCGGCGTAGGGGCAGCGCCCATTGGTCTCCTTGCTCCGCTCGCGGTGATCAGTCGCAGGCGACCCCATCGCCATCTCGATCAAGGTCGTAGATGTCCCAGCCCACCACATAGACCGGGCCCCCCACGTAGGCGGGGCCGTTTCCGCTTCCACCTGCGCAATCGACGTCATACGCGATAGGAACGCAGGCACCGGAATAGTTCGGGTCGCATCCGCTGCCGGAACCAGAGGCCTCTGGCGCGGGGGGCGGCGGCGGCTCGACCCATGTTCCCACCGCAGTGACCTCGTGAACGGGCTGCGCGCTGACGACGTTGCTGACCTCAGTGCGACTGACCTCACGGCCGTCCTCGTAAACCACCTCGTACGTGATCCGGCGGACTCCGTCGACTCCGGCGGTCGCGAGTACCCGGGTTCCGAGGTCGAGAGAGGAGTCCTCGACCTCGCGGGTCTCGAAAGGAATGGGTTCGCGCACTTCCTCCATCTCAACGGTTCGTCGTGGCGTCGGCGTCGGCGTCGGAGTCGGCGTCGGTTTCGGGGTCGCGTCGGATCGATCGACCGTGACCGAAGAGTTCGCCGATCCGGCCGTGGACGTTGCGCTCGCCCCTCCCAGGAACGCGCTGCCGAAGGCCATCGAGATAACCGCGGATGCGACGACCACCGAGCCGACGGCGCGTGACCGGATGCCGACCGCCGGCGCCGCACCCTTCGCCAGCGCAACGATGCCGGCTACAAGGCCCCCTACTCCGAGCACAAGCAGCAGCGATCCCCACCCGCCGCTGGCGGCCACAACGATCAGGAGGACGAGGGCGGCAATGAGCACGCCGCGCTTCCAGCCTCCTTTTCGCGGCGGCTTCGAATAGGCTCGCGGCTTGCGGAAGGGGGTGCTTCGGGGCGCCTCGTGCTGGTCCCGGTATACGGGAGACCATGCCGTTCCGTCCCACCACCGATCCCGACCGGATCCGTCGTCGTACCACCCGGAAGGTGCATTGGTCATTAGGCGTAGGGTCCTCTCGCGTCAGCGGCCCGCCGAGGCTATCGGCCTTACATTGTTGAACGATAGCCCCCATCTCTGGGGTCATCGATCGGCGTCAGGAATCGGCCCAGATACGCTCGCAGTTCGGGGTCGTCCGCGTAGACGTAAGTGCCGCGTACGCCTCTGGTCATGAGGACGGCGTAGATGTTGGCGATGAAGCGCAATAGATCATCGTCGGAGAACACGAGACCGAGCGTGGGATTGTTCTCCTTTCCCTTCTTGTCGTGATATGAATCACGATCGACGAAGAGCCGACCGGATCGCGGGTCGTATCGAAGATCTGGGCCGATGATGACGCCGGCATAGTTGAGGTCGTAGCCCTGCACCGTGTGGATGGATCCGACTTCGTCGACCGAGCCGGGCGAATTGATCCAGTCAACGGGCACGCTGTTCCAGCGGAGGCGACACCCGTCTACCTCGATGTCGAACGCCGTCGGGGCGGCCTTGCTCCTCCATGGCCAGGCATAGCCCGCGACGAGCCGCGACAGGCCGTATTCTGCGTCACGCCGCCGGATCTCGTCCCGCATCCGTCCCAGATCATCGAACAATCGCAAGTCGTAGCCGGGAAATCGAGTCGGATTGACCTCGGCTCCGGTGAGGATGCCGCGGACGTAGTCGATGTAATCCGACCCCGCGAGCACACGCATCTGCGATGACAGCGGGTAATAGCGCCAGTGTCGTCGCGCCTCGTCGACGAGCTGGTCGAGGACGCGTGTTGGCAGGTCGGCAGGCCGGACGCTTTGCGACGTATCGAGCAGGAACAACTGATGCGTGCTCTTCGCACGAATCCAGTCGAGTTGCGTCTTGGAGAGATCATCTCGGCCGAAAAGACGCTCCGTGATGGCGGCGAACTTCCTGTTGAGCGGCCCCGACGGCTGATTCGCCCGTTGGCTGAGTCGATGGGTCTCGTCCACGATCAGGAGGTCGAAGTGCTCTTGGCTCTCGCCGATGTCGAACGGCGAGTACACGAGTCCCTTGCCCAAGGCGGGCGTCCGCCTGAATACCTTGTCGATGGACTTGCGAAGCGATTGCTGCGGCACGACGAGGCCGATCTTGAAGTCTCGGAGCATCTCGGGGTAGCCCTCAGCGAAGAACTCCGAGAACAACGATTCCGAATCAAGCTTTTCGTGCGGATTCGAGTACTGGATATCGCGCAGCAGCTTGGTGAGGAAGATCCCGACGATCGTCTTGCCCGTTCCCGGCTCCCCTTGGATGACGATGCTGCTCCGATTCCCCTCTGCAAGATCGGCGAACAGACCCTCCAGGATGTCCTCGACGGCGACGGCCTGATCCTGATTCAGCGCCTTGAACGGGGAGAGCTTGAACAGGTCACTGTTCTCGATGTCTGGGAGCGAGCGGGTGAACATGCCCTGCGTCCGCAGTTCCTCGAAGATCCGCTCGAACGCGTCGCGATACCGGTCTCGGTCGTAGTAGTCCGAGTCGGTGATTCCTTCGTTCCGGTTCAGGACCTTGAACCGGGTGTCAGCGGCGAAGAGCCTAATGAGGTACGACTCCAGGTCGAGGCACGCGGACTTGTTGAAGGTCTCATCGATGACGATGCGCACGGCCTGCAGGTGCCGCTTCTCGGCCGATTCGAGATGCTGGCGCATCCGCACGGCGGCGTTCAACGTCTCGCCGACGTAGATCTCCTGGGCACCGTTGAGGGTGTACACCACAGGCCAGTTCGTGTGTCGACCGTTGGGGTCGGACCACGTCTTCAAGGCGCCAGGAGAGAACGGGAGCTGCTCGACTCTAAAGCTCGTCATACTTCGCGCTCCTGTCCCGCGCACGCTCGACGGGATACTTCTGCCGCGTGACCTCGAGCTTCTCCATGACGATCTCCTCCGGGTCGAGTCCAAGGCGATCGGCGAGCAGAAGGCAATACGTGAGCACGTCGGCCAACTCACCGGCGACGCGGTCGGTCGGCGCTTCGCCTCCCCACTGGTAGCACTCGAGTAACTCGGCAGCCTCGACGGAGATGCTCTTCGCCAGGTTCTCCGGCGAGTGGAATTGCCCCCAGTTCCGTTCCTCCACGAACTTCTTCAATGCGCCCCGCAAACTATCGTCGAACACGGTCGGAGCGTAACACTGAGCTCACGCCCAATCTCGGTGGACGGTCGCCGGCAGGTAACGGTGCGGCGACATCGGATGCCTCGGCCGACCCGCTCGACCGCGTGACCCTCGACGAGGCGGTGTCGAGCGCCCTGCGCGTCGTGCTCGACCCATACGTGACCGAAGGGATCCCGCTCTCGCCGCAGAAAACGGGCCGCTCTATCCGCTGGCGGCGAGCTTGCCTGACTCGACCAAGTACCCGGGCGCTTCCACGCCCACCGGAGCACGGCAAGCACGTAGTCACTCGTCAGCTGTACCTCTTCGCGTCACGGACCGGCTCGGCACCAATGACGTTCCGATGTTCATGCACAACCCCGACAAGCTGAAGCGCCCACTCGGGAGGCCTCTCGTTATGCGGAAAGAAGCTCCACCGTGGGTAGCTCATCCTTGGATTCTTCCGTACGCACCACCCGTTTTAGAGAACCGGCTCGTCGAGCCGTGTCGGTACCGGCGATGACCTCCCTTTACCGCTCGTATGAGTCGTGCGACGGCCAAAGTCTCGCTACCTCCGTGGCTCGATTTTGCTCAATGACCCGTCAAGCAACCGACACCCCATATGTTGGTGAGGTCGAGGGGAGCGCATGTACTTCAGTGAAGCGTTTGGCATTCCTGCTGGGGAAACGCCACATGATTGGTTCGATCCGCTCATGGAGATCGACACGCCCTTGTTCGTTGACCCCTTCTTGATCTACCGGGAGGACGCCGGACAGTGGACAGGTGCGGCCGATGCTCTGGCTGGTCACTTCGAATTGGGATTCTCTATCCTTGCCGGTCACCAGGCGAATCCTCGAAGCCAGCAGTACAAGAAGACCGTCGACCTGATGCTCTTCCCCGAGCCGCGCGAGTTCGGGCTCGGAGTCGCGTCGACAGGAACGGCCGGTTCTGGGACCGGGCGCGGCTTCGCCGAACGGATCGTTGGTGCAATGGCATTAGCGATCGAGAACGGCCTTCAGGACCTTCATCACTTTGAGGAACTTGGCCTCCTTGTTGAGCGGATTGGTCGGGATCGGATCTCGGACATCACCTGCAATGTGTTGAAGCGCAGATTCATCGAGTACACGCAGGAGGTCGCGCGAACGCATGACGTGCCGCTCGAAATTCACCGGGTAGCCAATGCGGCTCTGGACCCGTATCGGAAGCGCTGGGTGCCGGAGGATCATGATCTGCCGACGAACCCTGTCACTGGTGGGCCGGTTCTCCTTACACCGAAACGGTTCCTTCGCGAGCTGCCAACACTCAACGCGGACGACTGGTGGAACTACGTCGAGCCTGAACTGCGCGAGGACTTGAACTTGGACATCGGGTCGCGGCTTCCCAAAGCGCGCATCGTTGCCCTAGCGAGAAGTCATCCGCACCTTGTTCGTCAGTGGAGCGCGGCGCGTGAGTCCTTCAACGCCAAGCCCTATGATGTGGAACGCGATCCCGAGGGTCTTCACAACTGGCAGCGGGAGACGGCCAAGGTCAGCGAGGACTTGCCGATCGATTTTCCGAGTGTCGACGAAGAGAATCTGAACGACTTCATCAGAAAGGTGAATGAGCGGTTTCGCCACTTCGTTGAGGAGCAAGGAGGTTGGCGTCTTCTGCGCAACGACGACACCAACTCGCCCAAGAGGGAAACCTCCATCCAGTTGCTCTACAAGGGCGTCGTGGAGTCGTACTGCAAGGCACATCAAGTTCACCTCGATCGCGAGGTCGAACTTGGACGTGGGCCAGTCGACTTCATTTTCACCGCCAGCACTCAACGGGTCCTCATGGAAGTCAAGAAGCTCCGAAATGGGAAGTTCTGGAACGGGCTGGAGGATCAGCTCGTCTCTTACCTGACGAGTGCAGAGTGCTCAGCAGGGTGGTTTGTCGCGGTGCGATTGGGGAATACGCCAACCGAGCTGAGTCGCGTCGCGGCGCTTCCGACCAGGACAAGGACCGCGTCCGAGCGAACCGGCTTCGAACTTCGTAGCGTCCTTGTTGACGCTCGCATCCATCTATCAGCAAGCCTGCTCGACGGCGAGGGTGACGGCACGGTGGAAGGGCCCGACGACGACGAGGAGGGGCTCGACTGATCGCGCGCCGAAGGCGCTCGTGTTCTTTGATCTCTTACGGCGCTGTCTCACCGATACGGCATGTGTTCTCCGGAATACTGGCCGAGGCCTCGGACCGATGATCGCCCGAGGAGTACGCCCTCCGAGGAACGAGGACTGATGGATTTCGACGCGCTGCTTCGCGAGTCCGATGCAGACAACCCAACCGAGCCTCGGGAACTCTACGAGCAGCTCGAAGCCAAGGTTCCAGGCTATGGCTACCTCCGGGACGTTCAGGCGCAAGTGCTTGAGCCTTGGCACGACCGTCGGGACGAACGCGACCTGGTCGTGAAGGTGAACACCGGGGGCGGCAAGACCATTGACGCGCTGGTGATACTGCAGAGCTACCTCAATGAGGGAATCGTCCCCGCGCTGTACGTAGCCCCAGACAAGTATCTGGTCGATCAGGTTGTCCGGGAGGCCGGCAATCTGGGTCTTGAGGTCACCACCGACCCAGAATCGAGCGAGTATCTCGCTGGCGAGGCGATCGGCGTTGTCACAGCGGCTCGGCTCTTCAACGGTCGAACGATCTTCTCGGAGAATCGTCCATCCAAACCACAAGTTCCGATCGGTGCGGTAGTGATTGACGATGCTCATGTCGCCATCGCGACACTTCGATCGCAGTTCTCACTTGTCATCGACTCGGCCAACGATGGCTACCAAGCTCTCCTGGAACTCTTCGAGGAGGACCTCCAGGACCAAGCGCCCGACGTCTTGCTGGACATCAGAGCGAAAGTCGGTAACAGCTTTGCGCGCGTTCCCTTCTGGGCGGTTGAGAATAAGATCGACGATCTGAGGCAGGCGCTCCGCAAGTACAAGCCAGCGGACGAGCGCGACGGTCGCCTTGATGCCATCAGGGACGTCTTGCCCTTCTGCCGGATTGTTTTTACTCCGTCTGCAGTTACGATCGTGCCTCCCTGTCCTCCGATCAACCGCGTGACTAGCTTCGCCGAGGCCCAACGGCGGATCTATCTCACGGCGACCCTCGCCAACGACAGCGTCCTCGTGGGTAACTTCGATGCGGATCCCGATCAGGTGGCTAAGCCAATTCAACCCAAGACCGCGGGAGACATTGGCGAACGAATGATCCTGGCTCCGCAGGAGATAAACCCGGGCATCTCTGAGGACGAGGTTCGACAGGCGATCGTCGCGCTGAGTAGTAAGCACAACGTTCTGGCACTGGTCCCCAGCACAGCAGCGATGGACCGGTGGGGCACCTCCGCGGTTCGCGCTGACGCTGGCAATCTGTCGGACGTCGTGAAAGCCATGCGCGCGGGCCACGTTGGGCTCGTCGTAGCGGCCAACAAGTACGACGGCATTGACCTTCCGCAAGACGCTTGTCGGATTGTTGTACTCGATGGCCTGCCGCAGGCATTTAGCGGCGACGAACGCCTCGAATCTTTGATGACGCGGTCCACGGGAGGAATCGACGATCGCCAGATTCAGCGTCTCGAGCAGGGTATGGGGCGCGCTGTACGGAGTAACGAGGATCACTGTGTGGTGTTCCTCCTCGGACGTCGACTGGCACAGTTGACCGTGGATCCGAAGACTTTGGCACGATTCAGCCCAGCGACTGCCGCCCAGCTCAAGCTCTCCAGAACGCTGGCGAAGCGGATGGCCGATACACCGCTTACGAAGATACTCGAGACGACCCAGCAGGCTCTAGATCGGGACGAGGGTTGGACCAAGGTCGCGAAGCGAGCGCTGCGCAATCTGGCGCACTCACCGGCCAGGGTGGACCCGATTGCCGCAGCCGAGCGCGAAGCGTTCGACCGCGCCCTTGACAACCAGCGCAGCAAGGCCGTCGCCATTCTCACGGAGGCGGCTGACGCCTGCGAAGATCTTCGAACTAAGGGCCGACTCTACGAGCAGGCGGCAGCGTACGCACACTCATACGACCCCGCACAGGCTCAAACGCTCGTTGCGATTGGACGTTCGACGAACCCTTATGTGGTTCGTCCGCTCAGCGGGATCACGTACGAGCCGATCTCCTATGCGGGAAGCCAAGCCGATGTGGTGTCTCAGCGCCTCACGAGTATGTACGGAACTCCGGAACGAATGCGCGTCGCAGTTGAGGAACTGCTCGAGCAGCTGAAGTTTGATCCTGAGACGACTGAGGAGTTCGAACAAGCGATGCTCGAGTTGGGTCTCTTCCTGGGCTTCGGCTCGCAACGCCCAGAACAGGAGACTAAGTCGGGCCCTGACAACCTTTGGGCCGTGGCACCCGGCAACTACTGGGTCATCGAGGCGAAAAGTGGCGCGAAGAGCAGCAAAGTTGGGAAGACGGATGCTGCACAGCTGGCGATATCAATGGAGTGGTTCGGCAAGCGATACATAGCGTCCGAATCCGCGACCCCGATCATGGTGCATCCGGCGTACGAGTTCTACAAGGACGCGACCGCGCCTTCCGGCACGAGGGTGATCACCGAGTCAGTCCTCGCAGAGATTCGAGTGGCCGTGCGCCAGTTCAGCGTAGGTCTAGTCACGACGGGCTGGTCGAAGCCCGAGGACGTCGGACGCCTAATCGCCGGCCATGAACTCGATCATTCTGGCCTGCTCAAGCGAATGAGATCTGCGCGCGGCGGCTCGTGACGCAGTCACCGAATATCGCGAGCGGGCCCGCGACCGAGGATGCGTGCGCCTGCCATCCTCGAGCGGCAGAGAGCGCATCGATGGTCCGGTCGACTCGAAGACTCGTAAGCGATGGCAGCCGCTATACGCGGAGCGGGCCGCTGCCCCGGGGAGGGCGGGGCGGGGCCCGCTCACTAGTCGTGAGAGTGGCCGCAATGGACACAGCGCCAAGCGATAACACCGCCGCGGCGCGAGTGGGGCTCAGTCCTGTGAAGACAGAGCTCGCAGCTCGGCGACCCGAGCCAGTCAACTCGGAAGTCCACGAAAATGATGTCGCCCACGACCTCAACGTACTGGCGCAACGGCAAGCAGTGCGGTGTATCCACAACCTTCGGGTGGGCTAGAGCTTGTCGTACTTCGCGCTTGAGCCTCTGGCCCGATCGACAGCGTATCTCTCTGAGCCCGCGTCGCCAACCAAACAGGTGTGACTGTGCGACTGACTGAGCTGGCCCTCGCAGTGCGGAGCGACCCGTTCTAAGCTCATCGGGACGCGATCGCTGGCCTAAGGGCCCCCGCCGCAGCGGAGTGGACGAGGCACTCGTGGACCTCATCGCCGAGGTCAGAGACGCACTTGAGGAGGCGGGCTAACAGCTCTCCTCGCCGCCACAGCGAGGTGCAGACGTTGGTCACCGATCTGTCGGGAACCATGCCGCAAGCCGAGACCGTCGACCACGCCGCGTTCGATCGGCTGCGTGCGGCGATCCGGCGGTCGCGCCGGCGCAGCCAGGGCTGGGTGGCGGCGATCGTCGTCACGGCCGTCGCAGCGATGCCTGTGGCCTTCGTCACGACGTGGTCGGCGGCCCTCGCCTCGCTTCTTGTGGGGTGAGGATGTCCAGCGCCGTGCAACCCGAGCTCCACAATCCCGACGCCGCGTCACCGGGCACCGATAGATTCGCCACTATGACGACGGAGTTCGGGATCGCGAGGGCGGAATTGGAAGTGGTGGCGGCCGCGATCATCGACGACGGGGCCGTGCTTGCTTGCCGTCGCGCCGAAGGCAAGGCCGCGGCCGGCAAGTGGGAGTTTCCCGGCGGCAAAGTCGAAGGTGGCGAAGACCCGCGCGCGGCGCTTCGGCGTGAGCTCCTCGAGGAGCTCAACGTTGAGGTTCGGGTGGGCGAGCTACTGGACCGGTCGCGCACGCTGGTCGGGGACCTGGTCATCGACCTTGCGACTTATGACGCCACGCTCCTTGGCCCGCGGCCAGGCGAGAGCACCGACCACGACCAGCTGATGTGGCTCCGGGTCGACGAGCTTGCCGACCTTGGTTGGGCGGCGCCTGATCTGCCTGCGGTGTTCGCCCTAATCGAGAGGTTCAATCGTCCGTGAGCGCCCCTCCCCACGATGAAGCCAGCTACTCGCCAGTAGCGCTTGACGCGTCACAAATGCGTAATGGCCTCTAGAGAGCCCCCTGAGTGTCCGGCTGCGGCAGCAGCTTGAGACGCTGCCACCGTCGCAGCAGCGCGTCTCGCGTGTAGCGGATCCCGAGGCCTCCGAGCTTCTAGTGCAGCACGTGACCCGCGCTACTCAGCGCGCACTCGTCGACCTCCACAGCACGGAGGACCGCGTACGTGTGGTCAATCGAATTCTGGAAGAGCTCGGCCTACTCGAGGAAGTCCTCGAACCCGAACTAAGGATGCTTCAGCGGCTCGCACCCGAATCGGGCCCCGGCGTGATCACCTACCCCGATGTCCGTCCCGTAATTCCCCTTGGCGAGACGGCTCTCCTGACGAATGCACGAGATGAACCACAACTCGGGCACGAACTCCGGGCAGAGATCGACACGTCCGACAAGGTCGACCTGCTCTGCGCATTTGTGAAGTGGCACGGGTTGCGGGTGCTCGAGGAACAGCTTAGGCGGCTGCGCGAACGGGGCGCCGGACTGCGTGTCGTGACAACGACGTATATCGGTGCGACTGACCCTCACGCACTCCGGCGATTGGTCGAGCAGTTCGGCGCTGAGGTGAAAGTCCAGTACGACATCAGGCGCACCCGCCTTCATGCGAAAGCCTGGCTATTTCAGCGAAACACCGGCTTCGACACCGCCTATGTTGGCTCCTCAAACCTCTCGAAGGCGGCGCTTCTGGAAGGGCTGGAATGGAACGTGCGTCTCTCGAGCATTGCGACGCCGGGCCTGATCTCGAAGTTCCGTGCCACCTTCGACAGCTATTGGGCGGATGAGTCGTTCGAGCCCTACGACCCAGACCGTGACGAGGATCGTCTCAGGGGCGCACTCGCGGAGGCGTCCGGACGACGCACGACTGACCGCGTGACGGTTTCGCTCTCCGGGCTGGATGTGCGCCCATATCCTCACCAGACCGAGATGCTCGAAGCGCTCGACGCCGAGCGAAAGGTTCACGACCGCCACGAGAATCTGCTGGTAGCGGCCACCGGAACGGGGAAGACGGTGGTCGCGGCTCTGGACTACCGGCGGCTTCGTGAGCAGGCAGGTGGAAAGGACCTGAGCCTCCTGTTCGTCGCTCACCGCGGCGAGATTCTGACGCAATCGCTGCGCACGTATCGCGAGGTCCTCTCGGACGGCAGCTTCGGTGAGCCGTACCACACCGGCGAGATGCCGACTCGCTGGCGTCACGTGTTCGCCTCAGTGCAGTCACTTTCTCGGCTGGATCTCACCAGGATCCGCCCGGATGCGTACGACGTCGTAGTGGTCGACGAGTTTCATCACGCGGCCGCGTCGACGTATCGACGGCTTCTCGAACACCTGCAGCCGAAGGAATTGCTCGGGCTCACGGCGACGCCAGAGCGGACCGACGGCTACGACGTTCGGCAATTCTTTGGGGGACGCAGCGCACACGAGCTTCGAGTGTGGGATGCCCTTGACGCCGACCTGCTGGTGCCGTTCCACTATTTCGGGATCGCAGACGAGACGGATCTCACGCACATCGAATGGAAGCGCGGACGCTACGACGAAGCCCAGCTGAGCAGCCTTTTCACCGGTAACGATGCTCGCGCTCGAATCGTACTAAACCAGGTCCGGGACAAGGTCGGCGATTTGGACGCGATGCGCGCCGTGGGCTTCTGCGTCAGCGTCGACCATGCGCACTACATGGCCCGCGTCTTCCGCGACGCAGGCATCTCCTCCGCAGCCCTCACCGGAGACACTCCAGCAGAAGAGCGCGCGTCGATCTTGCGTCAGCTCCGCGGTGGGAAGCTGAACGCGGTCTTCGCTGTCGACGTGCTGAACGAAGGCGTGGATATCCCCGAAATCGACACCGTCCTCTTCCTGCGCCCCACCGAAAGCGCAACCGTGTTCATCCAGCAACTCGGTCGCGGACTCCGCCACAGCGATTCGAAGGCCGTATTGACCGCACTCGACTTTGTCGGAATGCATCGAAAGGAGTTTCGCTTCGACAAGCGCTTTCGTGCACTCACCGGCGCCAACCGAACCGGGATCCGCCCGCAGGTTGAAGCGGGGTTCCCCTTCCTTCCGGCTGGCTCCCAAATCGTACTCGACCGTGTGAGCAGGGAACTCGTCCTTCAGAGCATCCGCAACCAGCTCTCGCTCTCGACACGGGAGCTCATCTCGGAGGCTCGCTCCACCGACCGCAACAGCCTCCGCGACTTCCTCACCGCAAACGGACTTGAGCTCAGCGATGTCCTGCGATCGGGCACGCCGCCCCGCACCTGGACCACGATCAAGCGCGATGCGGGTCTTCCAACGCCGCCGGCTGGGCCAATTGAGCAGACGGTCTTGAAGCGAGTCCGTGCGCTCGCCCATGTCGATGACCCGGAGCGCGCTGACACGTATGTGCGGCTGCTGCGCGGACAGCTTTCGCCTGGCACGCTGACTCCGCTTCAGGAAGCTCACGCCGGGATGTTCTTTTACTCGATCTGGCCTTCTGGCGGGGGATTCTCTGACGTAGCGGCGGGCTTGGAGGCGCTTCAGAACGAGCCCGCAGCCCGCGCCGAAATCGCAGAGGTGGTTGAGCTCAGCATGGATCAGACCGGCCGACTCACCCGCGTGCCTGCGGAGCTGCCGAACACGCCCCTTCGAGTCCACGCCCAGTACCAGCGCGAAGAGATTCTGGCGGGCCTCGGATGGGTGCGGAAAGGGCGGACGCCGAATAACTTCCGAGAGGGCGTCGTCTGGATCGACGAGCTGCAGTCGGACGCGTTCTTCGTGACGCTGAAGAAGTCGGAGCGCGAGTACTCGTCGACGACGTTGTACCGCGACTATGCCCTAAGCCCGACGATGTTCCACTGGGAGTCACAATCGACGACCTCCGTCGATTCGAAGACAGGTCAGCGATACATCCAGCACCGAGAACGCGGCACGAACATCTTGATCTTCGTCCGCGAGGCGAAAGACAACGATCTGGGGACGTCGCCGTATGTCTTCCTTGGGCCGGCCGAGTACGTCTCGCATGAAGGCGATCGCCCGATCGCCTTCACCTGGCGGCTCAAGTACCAGATGCCTATGGAGCTGTTCCTCGCGGCGAGTGCGGTGGCAGCGTGACCGCGTCGCCGCCATCAGCTCGATCAGCGGGGCGGCTCGCGCGCGGCGCGGCGAATCGCGCGGTACGACAACTGACCGCCGCCGGCGGCACTGCGCCGTTCCCGATGCAGAACTGGATCACGGGAGGCTTCCGCGCCGAGGGCCGTGCGGGTCGGGCGCGGCGACCTGCAGGGGCTGTGAATGGGACAGTCGGGGCGACCCGCGGTACGCAAGGATGCGGGCGAGGTGTTCGCCGAGCTGCTGGCCGGGATCAGGTAGCGGCGCCCACAAGCTCCGGTGCCCGCACTTCCCCGCGCCGAGGCGGCCGAGAGGAGAATGGGCTCGTGGAGCAGCGCGACGCGGCATCCGACGCCGAGACCGACCCGGGCCTGGCGACGGGCGCGGTCTGCTGGCTCGCTGCGACCTGCGCCGAGTGCGGAGCGCTCGTCGAGGGCGGCACGTGCTGGAACTGCGGGACCCGCCGCTCGGAGTGAAACCCGGGCGACACCGCGACCGAACAGGGACCCTCGAGACCAAGCCCAGAATCCTCGGTGCGGCGACGCCCCGCGCCCACTAACGTCGAGCCATGGTCGACCCCATCGTCGCGACGTTCGTCATCCTGGCGCTCGCGATGGTCGGGTTCGTGAGCGGCCGCGTCCCGATCGCGCTCGTCGCCGTCGGCGTGGCGCTTGCGCTGTGGGCGACGGGCGTGATCACCCTCCCCCAGGCGCTGGCCGGGTTCGGCGATTCGACGGTCATCTTCATCGCGACGCTGTTCGTCGTGAGCGAGGCACTGGATGCCACGGGCGTGACCGCGTGGGCGGGCCAGCAGGTGATCGGCCGGGCGGGCACCGGCCGGCGGCAGCTCACCGTCGTCATCGCGCTGATGGTGGCGGTGCTGACCGCGTTCATCAGCCTGAACGGCGCCGTCGCCGCGTTGCTGCCCGTGGTGGTCGTCGTGGCGCTCAACGCGGGCATCGCCCCGTCGCGCCTGCTGCTCCCGCTCGCCTTCTCGTCGCACGCCGGTTCGCTGCTCGCGCTGACCGGCACCCCGGTCAACGTGCTCGTGTCGGATGCCGCGGCCAACGCCGGCGGCGAACGGTTCGGGTACTTCGAGTTCGCCTTGGCCGGCCTCCCGCTGCTCGCGATCACCGTCGCCATCCTCGTCACGTTCGGCGACCGCCTGCTGCCCGAACGGAATGCCGACCAGCTCGACACCGCACCCGCCGATCCGGCCGCCATGGCCCGGGAGTTCCGCCGCAGCTACGACCTGACGCACGACACCGGCACCTTCTACACGCCCGACGAGGGCGTCGCCGAGGTGATGATCACCCCGCGGTCGGAGTACATCGGGCGCAAGGTCTTCCCGGGCATGACCACCCTGCGCGAGAACCTCGTCATCATCGCGATCAAGCGGAACGGGGAGCGTCACGCAACCACCGACGAGACCGAACCCGAGGCGCTGCGCCCGGGCGACTCGCTGCTCGTCCGAGGCCCGTGGGATGCCCTCGAGCGCTACGTCCGCCTGCCCGGCATCATCCCGGTCACCCAGCCGCAGTCGCTGCGCCGGGCTGTACCGCTCGGTCGCGGCGCCAAGCGCGCCATCGGCGTGCTCGTCGCCATGGTCGTGCTGCTCGCGTCGGGACTCGTGCCGGCCGTCGTCGCCGGCCTCCTCGCAGCGGGCGCGCTCGTGCTCCTGCGCGTGCTCGACCTGCCGCAGGTGTGGCGCTCGATCCAGTGGAGCACGGTCGTGCTCATCGCCGGGCTGATCCCCTTGTCGACCGCGTTCATCGAGACCGGCGCCGCAGAGCTCGTCGCCGGCTGGCTGCTCGACCTCGTCGGCACGGCGAGTCCGCACCTCGCACTGCTGGCAATCTGCCTGCTCACGCTCCTGCTCGGTCAGGTCATCAGCAACGCGGCCACGGTGCTTGTCATGATCCCGATCGCCGTCTCGGTCGCCGCCACCCTGGATGCCTCGGTGCAGCCGTTCATGATGGCGCTCACCGTCGTCGGCGCGGCTGCCTTCTTCACCCCGATCGCCACGCCGGTGAACCTCATGGTGCTCGAGCCCGGCGGGTACCGCTTCGGCGACTACTGGCGCCTCGGCACCCCGCTCGCCCTCGCCTACGTGGTCATCGCGGTGCTCTGGGTTCCGCTCATCTGGCCGTTCTGAGCCGGCGCGACCGATCAGGATGCCGCGGCGACCCGCCCCTGCGCGCGGAACGCCTCCACGTCGCGGCGCGCCAGGTCGACGGCCTCGCTCGCGAGCGAGGCGACGCGACGCGCCATCGCCAGCACGCGCGCGCCGTGGTCCGCGTCGATCACCGCGACCGTCTCGGTCGGACTGCCGAGGCAGTGCGCCAGGGCGGTGCGAATGCGCTCGGACTCCGCGAGGCGCGTGAGCGCCTCGGCGCCGATCCAGCCGGGGTGACCGGCGATCGCGTCGCGCGCGGCGTCGAGGCGGCGGTCGGCGTCCTCGATCGCGTGGTGCACGTGGTGCGGGTGGTGCACGGATGCCACGGGCGACGTCGCGCGTTCGCGGGCCGGCGCGAGCGCGGCATCCAGCGCGGCATGCGCCTCGCGCACGCGCGCTAGGTGAGCGAACGGGTCGATGTTGACGCCCACCGCAGGCAGGTCGGCGAGTGCGGCCCGCAGCTCGGCGATCGCCTCGGCCACCCGGTACGGATGCGGCTCGGCGGGCACCGCGGCGAGCGCCCGACGGGCCTCGTCGACGGCGCCGGCGAGCGACGCTTCGGCGCGCAGCGCCTCGACCTCGAAGTCGTCCACGGCGTCGAGCAGCGCGGCGGCCCGATGCACGGCGGCAGCGGATGCCTCGAGCGCGACGCTCGCCGGATCCACCTGTCCGGCGGCCCGCCGCCGCGCGGCCACGGCGACCCCGTGCTCGGCGAACGCGAGCAGCTGCTCGGCCTCGGCCGCGTTGGCGGCGACCGGCGCCAGCGCCGCCCGCGCGTACCTTGCGGCCAGCCGCTCGAGCGTCTCGCGCGCGTGCGGGAGGCGTGCACGCAACTGCTCGGCGTCGGCGTGCACCCCGGCGAAGATCTCGGGCGCGCGTCGCAGCCGCGCAGCGGCCTCGGCGACGGCCGCCGTGTGCTCGGCGAGCACGCGCTCCACCGACTCGCACAGCTCGATCACCTGGAGCGAGCGCGCCCGACTCTCGGCCGACGACCCGGGATCCGCGTCACGGTTCCGTCGGTTCAGGCGGAACGCCTCGTTCAGGCTCCGGCGTGCCATCTCGAGGGCGGCACCGAGTCGGGCCGCGGCATCCGCTCCGAGCTCCGCCTCGGCGAAGCCGAGTTCCTCGGCGACCGCGCGGATGCGCTCGTCGGCGGCGAACAGGGCCGATCCGGCCCGCTTCGCCAGCTCGGCGTCGTGGACCTCGATGTCGCGCGCACTCCGTCGGCGGCTGACCCGGAACCCGGCCATAGTCCATGGTAGGCGCGAGCGTCTGCGCGCACCATGGGATCAGGACGGGCGCCGGCCGCGAGGCATCCGCTCGCCCCTCGCCCGGTCAGCCGTCGAAGAACCCGTCGAGGATGCTGCCGATGACGAGGCCGCCGAGGATGCCGCCCATCATGTCGCCGCCACCGCCGCGGCGGCCGCCTCCCCAGCCCGGACCGCCGGGGCCGCCCCACTGGTCGTACCCCTGCGGACGCGACGAGTCGATGTCGCGCCGCGCGAGGTGCAGCGCCTCCCCCGCGAGCTGCGCCGCTCGCCGGGCCATGAGCATGGCCTGTTCGCGGTGGTCCTCGTCGATGACGCTCGCGGTCGCCGCGGGCGTGCCGAGGAAGCGGTCGAGGTCGAGGCGGGTGCGCTCGGCCTCGGCGAGGCGGGTGCGCGCGTCGGCGCCGATCCAGCCGCGGTGCCCGGCGATGACGTCGCGGGCGACGGCGAGCTGCCGGTCGGCGTCGTCGATCGCGTGGTGCACGTGGTCGAGCGGCGGGATGGGACGTGCCGCGCGTTCGCGAGCGGCGGCGATCGCGGCATCCAGCCCCGCGTTCGCCTCCCGCAGGCGGTCGAGGTGCGTGAACGGGTCGGTGTTGACGCCCGCGGCCGGCAGCGCGGCGAGCGCGGCTTGCAGCTCGCCGATCGCCTTCGCGACGCCGGGCGAGTGCGGCTCCCTGAGGGCGACGGCGATGTCGCCGCGCGAGTCCTCGACGATCGCCGCGAGCGTCGACTCGGCCCGCAGCGCCTCCACCTCGAACGTCTCGACCGCGTCGAGCAGGGTCGCCGCACGACGCACCGACTCGACGGATGCCTCGATCGCGAGGTTCGCCTGCTCCCGCTGCCCCGCCTCGCGGCGCCGCTCCGCGACGCCGACGCCGTGCTCGGCGAACCCGAGCAGCTGCTCCGCCTCGGCCGGGTTCGCCTCCACCTGGGCGAGCGCCTCGGGCGCGTACCGGGCCGCGAGCCGGTCGACCGTGTCGCGTGCGGTCGGGAGGCGCTCGCGGAGGAGCGCGACATCCCCCCGCACCCCGGCGATGATCTCGGGAGCGCGCCGGGCTCGCGCGATGCGCTCGGCGAGCGCCGACGTCTGGTCGTCGATGACGTCCTCGGCCCACTCGCAGAGCTGCACGATGCGCGCGTTGCGCGTGCGCAGTTCTTCGCGGGTGTCGGGGATCTCGTCGTGGTTCAGCTGGTGCAGGTGGAACGCCTCGCTGAGGTGCGTGCGCACGGTCGTGAGCGCCTGGGTCAGCGGCTTCGTCGCGTCGGCGCCGAGCTCGGCCTCGGCGAACACGAGCTCGTCGGACGTCACGCGGATCCGCTCGTCGGCGGCGACCAGCGCCGAGCGGGCGCGCTTTGCGAGATCGGCGTCCTGCGCGTCGAGCTCCTGCTGCTCTTCCCGTTTGCGCTTGCCCCAGAACCCGGCCATGTGACGATCCTACGGTCGGCGGATCGGGGCGCTGCTGGGAGCGCGCTGGCTGGAGCGGCGGACCGCGGCTAGACGGTCCCCGCCGGCGGCCACACCCCGATGATGAGGCCCATCACGACCACCGTGACGAGCTCGTGCCCGATGTTCATCGTGGTGAGCGCCGAGGGCCGGCCCTCGAACGCGTCGTGCGTGATGAACCGCGCCGCGGTGAAGCCCGCCCACAGGATGAACGCGGTGAACATCGCCGCCATCAGGTAGCTGCCGCCGTAGAAGTGCCACGCGATCGTCGCCGCGCCCGCGAGCACCCACGCGGTCACGAAGCTGACGAGCACGGTGACCACGATCGGGCCGACGGCGCTCGAACCCGGCCGGTCCATGTCGACGTTCGCGAGCTTCGACCAGCGCGTGCCGAACACGCCTCTCGCGTACCAGATCGTGCCGACGACCATGCTCGACAGCGTCGCCAGCAGCACCGCCCAGTAGTTGATCTCGGGGACCGTCATCTCCGCCTCCTCGCCGCGACCGAGGCCGCTTGCCCGGGCGCTGCAGTCCGCAGCGCACGAGGTGTTGCTGGCCGCGAGCGTACTCCTCCCGGGGCGCGCGTGGGGGCGCAGCGCGCCGGATGCCGCGTGCAGCGCCGTGCCGCGGCATCCGCTCTAGGCTCTGGTCAGGGGTGCCCGATGACCAGACGGATGCCGAAGGCGCTGTACGAGCGCGAACTGCGCGCGTTGCAGGCGCAGCTCGTCGACATGCAGGCGTGGGTCGAGAAGACCGGCGCCCGGGTCGTGGTGATCTTCGAGGGGCGGGATGCCGCGGGCAAGGGCTCCGCGATCAAGCGCGTCAGCGAGTACCTGAACCCGCGCGTCACCCGCATCGTCGCGTTGCCCACGCCGAGCGAGCGCGACAAGACCCGGTGGTACTTCCAGCGGTACGTGCCGCACCTGCCGGCGGCGGGCGAGATCGTGCTCATGGACCGCTCCTGGTACAACCGCGCCGGCGTCGAACGCGTGATGGGGTACTGCACGAACGAGGAGTACCAGCGGTTCCTCCGGCAGGCGCCGATCTTCGAGCGGATGCTGGTCGAGGACGGCATCATCCTGCTGAAGTACTGGTTCAGCGTGTCGGACGTGGTGCAGGAGGAGCGGTTCCGCTCGCGGCTCGAGGACCCGATGCGGCGCTGGAAGCTCAGCCCCAACGACGTGATGTCGATCACGAAGTGGGAGGACTACTCGCGCGCGAAGGACACCATGTTCGTGCACACCGACATCGCCGAGGCGCCCTGGTACGAGGTCGAGAGCGACGACAAGCGCGCCTCGCGGATCAACATGATCTCCCACCTGCTGTCGAAGGTGCCGTGGGAGCCCGTGGAGTGGGAGCCGATCGTGATCCCGCGGCGGCCGCCCGCCGGTGGGTACGAGCGCCCGCCCCGGGCGTGGACGAACTCGGTGCCGGATGTCGCGGCCGAGCTCGTGCGGCGGGATGCCGGGGGCGGGTCGGACGCCGGGGGCGGCGCCGACGGCTGACACCCGCTCGCTTCCTCGGTCGCGGCTGCTGAGAGCCCGCTTCGCCGACCGGCATCGGAGCAGGGTCTCGGTCGTGAAGTCGGTACCGGAGTACCGAAGTACCGGACCACCGCGGTTCCGCCGGCCCTTCAGTCGTCGCGCGCTCGCCGCTCCGCGAGCTGCCGGAACGTCACCGACCACCGCTCCGCCGGGACGGCCGGGATCGAGTGCTGCCACGCCCACCGTGCTGCGCCCGTGAGCGCATACGCCGACCGCGGCGCCAGCGGCTGCTCGAACACCCGGCGCTCGCCGCTGGCCGCCGTCCGCTGGAACCGCATGACGCTCGCCGATCCCAGCGAGACGCCGACCACCACCGCGCCGAAGACCATCACGTCCTTGTGCCAACTGATGGTGGCGCCCGGCGGGTACCGCGTGACGAGCGCCTCGACGAACGTCGACGGGTCGACCTCCGCGAACTCGGCGGCGCGCTCGCGCAGTCCGAAGAGGTACTCCGGGATCGGTTCGACCTCCGAGGTGCTGCGGGAGTCGAAGTCGTACCCCACACCGAACGCACGGGTCAGCCGCCGCGACGGCACGCCGTGCAGCACCAGCGGCGTGACGTCGAGCGCCGCGAACCGCTCGAGGAGCGTCCGCTCCTCGCCCTCGGTGATGAGGTCGTCCTGGTACCGCAGCCCGGCCGGCCGCTCGACGACTCCGCGCATGGCCATGCCGCCAGTATCGGCGGCCCTCCTGTGGTTCGGCAGCGCCTTGCGCGTGACCGGCGAGTGCGGCATGCGGATGCCACGGCCGCGGCATCCGTGCTGTCAACCGCCTGCCGCCGCACCGCGGCCGCGTGCGAGCGTGGAGGAAACGGAAGGAGACACCGTGACCGACATCTCGACGGGCTTCCAGGACCCGGGCGACAACAAGGACGCCGACCGCGACCGCATCCCCATGACGCAGGTGGATGACGAGGAGGTCGCCAAGCACCGCACGACCACGGCTGACGCGCCCTCGGGCGAGGGCACCGGGATCGGCGGCGAGCCGACGCGGCTGCCCGCCGACGACGAGTCCTGACCGATTCGAGTCCCGCTTCGCCGATGGAGTCCGCCAGACGAGCGGGCTCCATCGCACGAACGGCACTCCAGCGGGGCGCGCCGCGGCGATCAGGCGGCGGACGGCGACCACCGTCCGGCCGACGGCGCGGACGCCCGCGGGCCCGGGGCCATGGCGCGGTACCAGCCCGCGAGCAGGATCACCAGGATGGCGACGTCGACGACGTCGCCGCCGTAGTACATGACCGCGGCGCCGAGTTCCGCCTGCGCCGCGCTCACCCCCGCGGGCGGGTGGGCCGCGATCCACTTGGCGAGCACGCCGTGCCCGGCGAAGGCGACGAGCAGGACGACGGTACGGAACGCCGGACCCGGCCGGTGCGGCGCCGGGTCCCGTCCGATCATCGACGCTGTGAAGAGGTAGCCGGCGACGAGGACGTGCGCAGTCACGGCCGCGGCCAGGAACGGGTTCGCGTGCATCCGCACGAACAGGTCCGTCGTGTAGAGCACCCACAGTCCGCCGACGTTCAGCACCGTCGCGGTCACCGGATGCGCGACGAACCGAACCGGCCGTGAACGGAGCAGCGCCGACAGGCGCCGCGCCGGCACCACCGCGAGCGAGCGCAGCGCGAGCGTCACCGGCGCAGCCAGCACCAGCAGCAACGGGGCCACCATCCCGACCAGCAGGTGCCCGGCCATGTGCGCCACGAACGCCGAACCGCCCGCCCCCGCGACCAGACCGGCGAGCCCCGCGTACACGGCGCCGAGCCCCAGCAGCCAGCACGCCGTCCGCGCGAGCGGCCACGGCCGACGGCGGCGCGAGCGGATGACGGCGGCGACGTAGCATCCGCCGACCGCCAGCAGCACCGCAACGAGGATCAGCTCGCCGGGCCACGCCGACGACGCCGCATGCTCAGGCATCGCCGCGCCGCCGTGCACTCACGAGCAGGAGGGCCCCGACGACGATCAGCGCGACCGAGACGCCGTTCCACACCAGGTCGTACGGCAGCAGGTCGACGCCGTACCGGATCTGGTGAACCCCGAGCGCCTTGTGGAGCACCGTGCCGTCGAACAACTGGAAGCCGCCGGAACCGAGCAGCACCGCGCCCCACCAGCGCATCCACTGCACCGAGTGCCGACGAGACAGGTCGGCGAGGAGGAACAGTCCCCCCACCGTCGCGAACCAGCCGAACGCGTGGAAGATCCCGTCGGAGACCAGCCCGATGTCGGGCGTCGACCGGTCGTAGAAGTGGTGCCAGTGGAGCAGCTGGTGGAACACCGCCTCGTCGATGAACGCGGCCACCCCGATGCCGAGCAGCACGCCGGAGGCGAGGTTCCGGCCGCGGGCGCGCTCGGGCGCCGCATCCGTCGTCGTGCGCGCCGCGGGTGCGGCACCGCGGTCACTCGGCATGGGTCCTCCCCGGCTCGGCGGTCCGCGCCAGTCTTCGACCCGCGTCGCCGCCGGGCAAGGAGGTTGCCGGTGCCCCGACCGGCTGCTAGCGATCCGCGACCGGCGGCGCCGACACCGACGCCCGCGAGATGAGCTTGGTCTCGAGGGTGTGGCGGGAACGCGGCGTGGCCTTGCCGTCGATGAGGGAGAGCAGGGTCGCGGCGGCCGTCTCGCCGAGCTCGTGCATGGGCTGCTCGATCATCGTCAGCGGCGGATCCATGACCGCGGCCCACGAGCTGTCGTCGAAACCGATGAGCGACACGTCGGCCGGGTAGGCGAGGCCCGCGGCGCGCACCGCGCGCAGCGACCCGGTCATGGCGTCGGTCTCGGTGCAGAACACCGCGGTCGCCCGCTCGGGCAGCGCCAGCATGCGCGTCACCTCGTCGGTGGCCCGCGACTCGGTCTTCTCGCCGACCATGACCAGGTCGGGGTCGAAGGGGATCCCCGCGTCGTCGAGCGCGTCGAGGTAGCCGCGGAGGCGTTCCGCGTCGGTCCAGAGGTTGCGGGATGCCGCGGCGAGCAGCTCGCGGCGGGTCGCCGGCCGCCCCTCGGTCGTGGGGCCCCAGACGAAGCCGATGCGGGTGTGGCCCGCCCGGATCAGGGAATCGACGGCCTCGCGGGCCGCCTCGCGGTTGTCGATCACGACCGCATCGAGGTCGAGGTGCGAGACCTCGCGGTCGACGAGCACCACGGGGATGCCGCGCTCGATCGCCGCCGTGAGGTGCGCGACATCCGCTCGCTCGACCGCCGCCGAGGCGACGATGACGCCGTCGACGCGCTTGTCGATGAGCACGTTCATGGCGGCGATCTCCTCGCTGAGCGACTCGTGCGTGCTCAGCACGATCGTGTCGAAGCCGCGCTCCCGCGACGTGTCGGAGATGCCGCGGACGACGCCGGCGAAGAACGGGTTGCCGATGTCGGCGACGATGACGCCGAGTGTGTGCGTGACGCCCGTCGACATGCTGCGCGCGAGCGCGTTCGCCCGGTAGCCGAGCTGCTCGGCCGCGGCGAGCACGCGCTCGCGGAGCTCGGGGCTCACGTAGCCGTAGCCTCCGAGCGTGCGGGCGGCGGTCGCGCGGCCGACGCCCGCGGTCGCGGCGACCTCGGAGATGGTGGGCGGGCTGGGTGTTCGCTCGCGTTCCGCCATGCTCCCGTGCCGCCCTTTCACCCGTGCGCCTCGACTGTCGCCATGGTAGCCGCGACGGGCTCGGCGGCGAGGGTGACGGGAGGGCCGGACGGGCGCGCGCGACCGAACGCGCCCTCGACGAAGCACTGGTCGTACGCGGCATCCGCCCCGGCGGCGAGCGCGGCCGCGAGCCGATCACGCGACGGCGCTGAGGCGCGCGTCCATCCGCTGCCGAGCAGGGAGACGACGAACCCCGCGAGGAACGCATCCCCGCAGCCCATGGTGTCGACGATCGTGGCCGGGTCCTCGACGAGCCGCGCCGGGGCGGCGACGGTGAGCGTGCCGTCGGTGACGACGGCGCCGTCCGTACCGCGGGTCGCGAGGGCGACGGATGCCCCGCGGTCGACGGCCCGCGCGAGGAGCGCCTCCGTCTCGTCGAGCCCGAGGTGCGAGCACGACAGCAGCACCAGGTCGGCGTGCGGCGCCACCAGGTCGAGGTAGGCGTCGGTCCGGAACTCGTCCTCGCTCGACAGGTCGAACGACACGAGCGCACCGGTGCCCGCGAGCTTCGGCAGCTGCGACTCGCTGCGCGAGTACACGCTCGAGTGCACGAGGTCGAAGCTCGCCGCGTAGGCGAGCAGGTCGTCGTCGAGCTCGAGCGGCGAGCGGACGGTGACGCCGCCGCCGTTCCAGCCGAGGAACGTGCGCTCGCCGTCCTCGACGCGCAGGGTCGACACCCCGCTCTCCCCCGCCCGGACGACGCACCGGCCGACGTCGACGCCCTCCGCCGCGATCGCCTCGCGCAGCAGCTCGCCCGCCTCGTCGTCGCCGAACACGCCGAGATAGCCGGCGTCGGCGCCGAGGCGGTGGGCGAACACGGCGACGTTGACGCTGTTGCCGCCGGGGTAGTCGAGGCCGCGGTCGAGGAAGCGGTCGACGATGTTGTCGCCGAAGCCGAGTACGCGCATGTGCGTCTCCTGAGGACGGGGTGGTCGAGGGGGTGGTCGAGGTCGACGGATGCCTCGCGGCGCGGTCAGCGGCCACGAGGCATCCGTCGGTGCGGCTCAGTAGTCGAGCACGCGGTAGTAGCGACGCAGGTCGAGGGAGTGCTCGCGCACCCGCTCGAGGTGCTTCGACACCCGGCCCATGACCGTGTCGAGCACGAGCGGCGCCAGGAGCCCGCGGAACTCGGGGCTGATGCCCTCGAGCGGGTAGTCCTTCGTGTCGAACACGGTCACGTCCTTCGAGATGCGCTTGGCGAACCGCTCGACGCGGTCGGTGAGCGCGCGGGTCTCGTCCTCGCCCTGGAAGACGATGACGCTCGTGTCCTCCTCGAGCAGTTCGAGCGAGCCGTGGAAGAACTCGGCGCTGTGCACGCGCGTGGTGCGCAGCCACTGCATCTCCTCGAGGATGCACATCGAGTAGAGGTAGGTGAAGCCCCACAGGTTCCCGCCGCCGACGAGGAAGTGGTAGTCGGTGCCGGCGTGCGCCTCGGCGAAGGCGGATGCCGCGGGCTCGGCCTGCTCGGCGACCTGCACGAGCACGTCGGGCAGCACCTGCAGCTCGTCGGCGAACCGCTCGTAGCCCTCGAACTCGCCGCGCTCCGAGAGCAGGCGGGTCATGAACAGCAGCATCTGCATGTCGAACGGCCAGGTCTTCGGCTCCGACACGAGCGCGATGTCGACCGCCTGCGCGATGGGCGACTCGGGATAGCCCGTGAAGCCGATCGTGGTCACGCCGCGCTGCTTGCAGTACTCGATCGCGCGCAGGCTGTCGTCGGTGGTGCCCGACACGGACGTGAAGATCGCGACGGAGTCGGCGCCGAGCGTCGCGTCGCCGGACTCGATGAGCTCGGCGGCGATGACCGCGCGCACCGGGAGCGTCGAGCTGCGGCGGGCGAGGTGCTCGTACGGCCACATCGCGGCGTACGTGCCGCCGGCGCCGATGAGGAAGAGGTTGGCGAA
The DNA here is from genome assembly GCF_031432295.1 of Agromyces indicus. NCBI lineage: Bacteria > Bacillati > Actinomycetota > Actinomycetes > Micrococcales > Microbacteriaceae > Agromyces > Agromyces indicus. Next base: position 432,706 of record NZ_JAVKGS010000003.1, read on the forward strand.
GCCCTCGGCGCGGAGGCGGTCGACGACCTCCTCGATCTGCGGGCGGAGCGCGACGGCGCTGGCCGTCTGCGCTCGGAAGGTGGTCTCGTCGAAGCCGAGCAGCGTGGTCTCGAGCATGGTGGTCCTTTCGATGCGGAACCGGCAGGTCGTCGTGATCTGGTACCGGTATCAGGTCGGCATCATGCTGACATACGCCGATCGGGGCGTCAACAACATCGGCGGGTCCCGCCCGGGTCGCGGGTCGCCATAATTGCCTTTGATCGGCGCTTTATATGTGCAGATATCGCTCACTCGCACCCGCCGAACCGTTACGGCGATGTATCGATCTCGATTCGCCCGAGAAAAACTCTGGTACCGGTATCAGATTCTGTGTAAAGTCATGCCCCACCAAGCAAGTCCGCGTCACACCTCGATCCAACGGCGGGTCGCCGGAGCGTCCACCTCCGGTCTGGTCCGACCTTCGCCTCGACCAAAAGGAAGACCATGCACGCACCGAGAATCACCGCAGTCACCGCCCTCGCCGCGGCATCCGCGCTCGCTCTCGCCGGATGCGCCGGGGGCAACGCCGCCCCGGCTGCCGACATCAGCGCCGAGCCGGAGTACTCCGGCACCCTCAGCATCCTCACGAAGTTCGGCGGCGACCCGCTCGGCCCGTACTTCGAGACCCTCGCGGCGGAGTACGAGGAGCTCCACCCCGACGTGACCGTCGAGCTCATCCAGGAGACCGACCAGAGCGTCAAGGACAAGACGAAGACGCTCACCGCATCCGGCGCCCTGCCCGACATCTACTTCACCTGGACCGGCAACTGGGCGCAGAACTTCATCGACGGCGGCCTCGCCGCCGACCTGACCGAGGTCATCGCCCCCGGCACCGAGTGGGGCGACACCTTCGGCGAGGCCTCGCTCAGCGCCTTCGAGGTGGACGGGAAGTACTACGGCATCCCGCTCTACAACAACGGCAAGTTCATGGGCTACAACACGGCGATCTTCGAGGAGGTCGGCATCGAGGTCCCCACCACGTTCGAGGAGCTCATCGAGAGCTGCGCGCCCCTCCGCGCCGCCGGCTACGAGCCGATCGCGTTCGGCAACAAGGACGGCTGGCCGGCCCTGCACTACCTGCAGCAGCTCTTCGCGTACAACGTGCCCGCCGACGTGCTGCAGGACGACTTCTCGCCTGCGACCGCGACCCTGGACCACCCGGGCTACGTCGCCTCGCTCGAGCAGTTCAAGACGCTCGTCGACGAGTGCACCGACACCGGCACGGGCACCAACGGCGTGCTCTACACCACCGCGCAGGAGGCCCTCGCCGGCGGTCGGGCCGCGATGTACTACCAGGAGATCCTCGAGTTCGACACCGTCACGGCCGAGGGCAACACCCTGACGCCGGAGGAGTTCGGCATCTTCCCGCTGCCCGTCCCCGAGGGCGCGGAGGGCGACCCCGAGGCGATCGAGGGCTCCCCCGAGGGCTACCTCATCAACGCCAGGTCGCCCCGCGCGGCCCTCGCGGTGGACTTCATGAAGTTCGCCACCACCCTCGAGAACGCCACGACGCTCTCGTCGCCGCCCTACGGCCAGCCGAGCACCGTGGTCGGCGCGGTCACCCCCGAGACGTCGAGCGTCGCCGTCTACGACGGCATCACCAAGGTGAACGAGGCCTCCGACCTCGTCATCTGGCTCGACACCGTGACCGTGCCCGAGGTCGCCGACGCCTGGCTCGCCGGCGGCGAGGCCCTCATCAGCGGCGGCTCGACGCCCGAGCAGATCCTCGAGAGCGTGCGGAATGCTTCTGACGCAGCCCAGTGAGCGCGTCGGCGCGGTGCCGGTGGCCCAGGCCGCCGGCACCCCGCCGGGCCGCCGCGTCCGACTCCCACGCCGCGGCATCCGTCGCCTCGCCGGCCTGGCGTGGATCCTGCCGGCGCTCGTCGTCCTCGCCGTCTTCGTGTACCTGCCGCTCGTGCAGAACCTCGGGTTCTCCACGATGGAGTGGGACATCTACAGCGGCAGCCAGGAGTTCATCGGGGCCGACAACTACGCCAAGCTCGTGCGCGACCCGATCTTCTGGTCGTCGCTCGGCAACAACGTGCTCTACGCGGTGATCTCGCTCGCCTTCCAGGTGTTCGGCGCGATCGTGCTCGCCGCGATCATCGAGGGCATCCGCAGCGACCGCTGGCGCCGCAGCCTGCGCGCGATCTACTTCGTGCCGTCCGCGATCTCGCTCACCGTCGCCGGGCTCCTCTTCTACTTCATCTACGAACCCAACCTCGGGTTGCTCAACCACGTGCTCGAGCAGATCGGCCTCGCCGCGTGGGCGCAGCCGTGGCTCGGACAGGAGAGCACCGCCATGGTCGCCGTCATCGCCATGAGCCAGTGGCAGGGATTCGGCTACTCGACGCTGCTCTTCGCGGTCGCGATCCAGCGGATCCCCTCCGAGCTCTACGAGGCCGCCGCGATCGACGGTATCGGCACCATCCGCCGCTTCTTCACGATCACCCTGCCCCTCGTGCGCGAGATGACGGGGCTCATGATCATCGTCACGATCTCGGGCGCGTTCCAGGTCTTCAACGAGGTCATGGTCATGACCTCGGGCGGCCCGAACAACTCCACGCAGGTGCTCGGCACCTGGCTCTACCGCAACGGGTTCGTGCGCAACGACTTCGGCTACGCCGCGGCCATCGCGACCGTCATCTTCGTCGTCACGCTCGCGATCGCGCTCGTGCAGCTCTGGATCAACCGCCGCAGAAGGGTGGAATGGTGACCCGTCTCTCGTTCGCCGGCACGGTCGGTCGCGTCTTCGTCTGGAGCTTCCTGCTCTGCCTCGTCGTGGTCGTCGTCTACCCGCTCACCTGGATGGTGCTGAACGGCTTCAAGACCAACGCCGAGCTGTTCGGCAACCCGTTCGCGCTGCCGCTGCAGTGGGGCTGGGACAACTACGCGGCCGCTTGGAACCGCGGCGTCAGCAACTACCTCACGACGAGCATCCTCGTCACGGTCACCTCGACGATCGCGACCGTGTTCATCAGCGCGTGGGCGGCGTACGGCCTCACCCGGGTGAACATCCCGCTGTCGCGGACGTGGGCGGCCGTCATCCTCGGCGGGCTCATGCTCGCCCCGACCGTCGCGCTCGTGCCGCTCGTGAAGATGTTCCAGTCGATGGGCCTGTACAACACCTTCTGGGCGCTGCTCATCCTCTACACCGCGTTCCGCATCCCGTTCACGACGTTCCTCATCCGGGCGTACATGATCGACCTCCCCCGCGAGGTCGACGAGGCGGCGGAGGTCGACGGCGCCAGCCGGTGGACCGCGTTCTGGCGCGTCATCCTGCCCATGTGCCGGCCGATCATCATCTCGGTCGTGATCCTGCACATCCTGTTCGCCTGGAACGAGTACCTGTTCGCGATGGTGTTCACGAGCGGGACCGAGATGCAGACGCTCCCGGTGGGACTCACGAGCCTCATGAGCAAGCACGGCACCGACTACCCGGTCGTGTTCGCCGGCATGGTCATCGCCGCGCTGCCCGTCGTCGTGCTGTTCTTCGCCTGCCAGCGGTATTTCATCAAGGGCCTCGCCGACGGGATCGGCAAGTGAGCGGCATCCGCCTCGACCGGATCACCGGGTCGAACTTCTCGTACCAGCACCTGCCGTTCGACCGGTTCCTCGACGACATGGTCGACCTCGGCCGCGAGCGCGTCGAGCTGTGGGGCATCGCGCCGCACCTGCACGTGCCGCACGTGAGCGCCGAGGAGGCCCGCGGCATCCGTCGCCGGCTCGCCGAACGCGGCCTCGCGGTGCAGTGCCTGACGCCCGAGCAGGTGATCTACCCCGTGAACGTCGCCTCGCCGGTGCCGTGGCTGCGGGCGTCGAGCATCGCGATGTTCCGTCGCGCGGCCGAGCTGTGCGGCGAACTCGGGTCGCCCATGCTGTTCCTGACGCCCGGGCGGGGCTTCGAAGACGAGCCGACGGATGCCGCGTGGCGGCGTTCGGTCGACGCGATCGGCGAGATCGCCGCCTATGCCGCCACGCTCGGGCTCGAGTGCGTGCTGGAACCGCTGCAGCGGGTCGAGTCGAACCTCGTCAACGACGCCGCGACGCTGGCGCGCATGCTCGACGAGATCGGCGCGCCCAACCTGGGTGCGGCGCTCGACACCGTCGCGATGGCCGTCGCGGGCGACACCGTCGACAGCTACTTCGACGCCCTCGGCGACCGGATCCGCCACGTGCACCTCGTCGACGGCACGCCGGCCGGGCACCTCGCCTGGGGCGACGGCGACCTGCCGCTCGGCGAGATCCTCGCCGCCCTCGCCCGCCGCGGCTACGACGGCTTCGCCACGTTCGAGCTCTTCGGCGACGGCACCTACGCGTTCGACCCGCGGCCCGCGCTCGAGCAGTGCCTCGCCGCCGTGGAGCGCGAGCTCGCGGCGCGTTCCGCCGCCTGACCTCGCGGCGCCGCGCCATCCGGGCGGCACCGCCACGACCCCACCACCACGAAAGGACCACCATGCTGAACTTCGACGAGGCCCGCTTCCTGGGCATCCAGGCCGGCGCCGTCGCACTCGCCGGACCCATCGACGCGTTCATCCGCGAACGCCTCGACGCCGGGGCCGCGAACGTCTTCTTCCTCGGCTCGGGCGGTGCCGGGATCCTCATGCAGCCCGCGGTGCGGCTGCTGCAGACCCGGTCCACGTTCCCGACGTTCCACGAGATGCCCGCCGAGCTCGTCGAGACCGGGTCGGTGCACCTCGGTCCCGGCTCGATCGTCGTGATCCCGTCGCTCTCGGGCACGACCGCCGAGAGCATCCGCGTGCTCGAGTACGCCCAGGAGCGCGGCGCCACCGTGCTCACCCTCACCGGGCACGCCGACACGCCCCTCGCCGAGCGGGCCGACCGGAACCTCACGACGTTCGCCGCCGACGACACCTCGAGCGAGACGTTCACGGTGCAGTCGCTGCTCATCGCGCTGTCGATCATGCGCGCCCGCGGCGAGTTCGACGACTACGACGCCGTGCTCGCCCAGCTCGCCACCCTGCCGGACGCGCTGCTCGGCGTGAAGCGCTCGTTCGAGCCGCGCGCGGCCGAGCTCGCGCGCGTCATCGCCGGGTCGGACTACCACGTGATCACGGGCGCCGGCGCAAGCTGGCCGGAGGCGTTCTACTACGGCATGTGCATCCTCGAGGAGATGCAGTGGATCCGCACGCGGCCCGTCCACGCGTCGGACTTCTTCCACGGCACGCTCGAGCTGCTCGAGCCGGGCGTGAGCGTCATCGCACTGAAGGGCGAGGATGCCGGCCGCGCCCTCGTCGAGCGGGTCGAGGCGTTCGTGCCGCGCATCACCGACACCCTGCAGGTGATCGACACCGCCGACTTCGAGCTGCTCGGCTTCACCCCGGAGGTGCGCGCGCTCCTGGCGCCCGCGCTGCTCGCGACCGCCCTCGAGCGGGTGAGCGCCCACCTCGAGGTGCTCCGCGACCACCCGCTCACGACGCGCCGCTACTACCGGCAGCTGCAGTACTGAGACCGACCGCATGATGCGCGCCTCCCGCGGATCGAGCGGCCTCGTCGTCGCGACGGTCGGCGACAACACGATCGACCGGTACGTCGGCGACGAGTCCGCCCGGTTCGCGGGCGGCAACGCGTTCAACGTCGCCGCGCAGCTCGCGATGCGCGGGGGCACCGTCGCGTACTTCGGTGCCGTGGGCGCCGACGCACACGCGCGCACGATCACGCGCGGTCTCCATCGCGCCGGGATCGACCCGGCCGGCCTCGTGACCCTGCCCGGGGCGACCGCCGTCACGACCATCCGGGTCACCGACGGCGACCGCGTCTTCGAGCACGAGGACTTCGGGGTGACGGCGGACTACTTCCCGAGCGATGCGCAGCTCGAGCGGCTGGCGGGGGCCCGCTGGGTGCACGTCGGCATGCTGCCCCGAGCCGACGAGCTCCGCGCGCAGCTGCGCTGGCGGCGGGACGCCCGCGGCAGCGGGCCGATCGTGAGCCAGGACTGCGCCGTCTCCGCGGGCTTCACCGACCTCGACGTCGCATTCGGGTCGGTCGGCGAAGACGGCGATGCCCGCGCCTGGGCCGTGGCCGCCCTCGAGGGCGGCGCCCGGTTCGCGGTCGTGACGCGCGGCGCCGCGGGCGCCGTCGCGACGGACGGCTCGGCGTGGTTCGCGCAGCACGCGATGCCGACCGACGTCGTCGACACCACCGGCGCCGGCGACGCCTTCATCGCGGGCTACGTCGATGCCCGCGTGGGCGGACTGGGGCAGGAGGTCGCCCTGGAGCGCGGCGCCCGCTGGGCCGCGGCTGCCTGCCGGCACCGCGGCGGCTGGCCGGGCGCCTCGGCGTCGGCCGAGAGCGCGGCGCTCGCCGACCTCGCCTGAGCGGCCGCGGCGCGGCGCGCGCTGCCCGTCCGGGCGGGCGCGGCGCAGCGCGCCCCGCCCGTCCCGATCAGATCCACCCCTGCTGCCACGCGATCTCGGCGGCCTCGTGCCGCGAGGCGGCGCCGAGCTTCGTCATCGCCGACGAGAGGTAGTTGCGCACGGTGCCCGGCGCGAGATGCAGCCGATCGGCGATCTGCACCACGCTCATCGTCGAGCGGCTGAAGCGGAGCGCGTCGAGCTCGCGGTCGGTGAGCGGGCACCGCTCGGCGGTGAGCGCGGTCGCGGCGATCTCCGGGTCGATGTAGCGGCGGCCGGCGGCCACATCGCGGATGACGTGGGCGAGCTCCTCGGCGGGCGTCGACTTCGGCACGAACCCCGACACGCGAGCCGCGAGCGCGCGTCGCAGCACGCCCGGCCGCGCGTGCCGCGTCACGATCACGACGCGCGTCGGCACCGTCGCGAGGATGCGCGTGGCCGCCTCGATCCCGTCGGCGCCGGGCATCTCGAGGTCGAGCAGGCACACGTCGGGCCGGGTCGCCGCCGCCTGCTCGATCGCCGCGAGGCCGTTGTCGACGCTCGCGACCACCTCGATGTCCGGCTCCAGGCCGAGCAGCGCCGCGAGCGCGCCCCTGATGAGGTGCTCGTCGTCGGCGATGAGCAGACGGATGCCGCCACCCGCCGCGTCCGCGCCGGTGCTCATTCGCCCACCCCGGCCGTGGCGCCGACCGCGACGGGCACGGTCGCCCGGAGCACGAACCGCTCGCCCGTCGCAACCGGCCCCGCGTCGAGGCGTCCGCCGACCGCGGCGAGTCGGTCCCGCAGTCCGGCGAGTCCGCTGCCCGGCACCCGCCGCGCGGCATCCGTCACCGCCTCGGCCGTCGCGCCGTCCGGAGCGGGGTCCGGAGCGGGGTCGGCGACGCCGTCGTTCTCGATCTCGAGCGTCACCCGGCCGTCCGCGGCCGCGAGTGCGATCCGCACCTGCGACGCCTCGCTGTGCCGCAGGATGTTCGTCGTCGCCTCGCGCACCACCGATGCGAGCACGGTCCGCGTCGCGGCATCCGTCGGCAGGTCGCCCACGTGCAGCTCGCACCGGGCCCCCGCGGCGGCGAGCACCTCGCGGGCGTTCTCGAGCTCGTCATCGAGGGCGACCTCGCGGTAGCCGGCGACGAGTCGGCGGGTCTCCTCGAGGGCCTGCTTCGCGATCAGGCGGGTCTCGTGCACGTGCTCGCGCGCGGCATCCGGATCGATCGAGAGGAGCCGCTCGGCGAGCTCCGACTTCAGCGAGATGACCTGCAGGTGGTGGCCCTGGATGTCGTGCAGGTCGGAGGCGAACCGCAGCCGCTCCTGCGCGACGGCGAGCTCGGCGGCCGCGCGGCGGTGACGGTCGAGCTCGACCACGATCTGCCACCACCAGAGGCTCGTGAGGACCATGAACGGCAGAAACGCCGAGTAGAACACGAGCACGCCGGTGCCCGGCCCGGCGCCCGCCTGGACGCCGCGGCCGATCACTCCCGCCAGCAGCGGATGGCACGCCGTGAGTGCCGCGCCCCCGACGAGCAGCGCCCAGCGCGCCGACTTCGGCAGCAGGGCCGCGACCAGGCAGATCGCGACCCACAGCGGCAGCGCGCCGAGCAGCGACCCTCCCGGGGCGACGAGGCCGATCACCCATGCGGCTCCCGCCGGGGCGAGCAGCGCCACCGTCCACCCGGTCGCGGGCAGCCCGCCACCGCGGCCGACGCGCAGGAACCACGCGTACCGCACCTGCACCACGACCGACAGGAGCACCGCCACGACGAGCGCCACGGTCGCCGGATCCGCTCCGTCCGCCATCGCCTCGGCGAGCGCGAGCAGGAGGAACCCGTCGAGCAGGATGAGCACGAAGACGATCGAGCTGAGCGTGTAGAGCCAGGTGGCGTGGACTCCGCGGGCGGAGTCGCGTGGTGGAGCCATGCCCCCGAGCGTAGGCCCATGACATTTGTCACGGTCCTGCGTGCGCGATCACCCGGCAACCGGTGACGCCGCGACACTGGGCGGGAGCGGCGCGCGACGCGAGGCTGGAGGCATGATCGAAGCGCTCCAGGACTTCACCTCCTCCCTCCCCGTCTTCCTCCAGTGGTTCGGGGTCATGCTCGCCGCCGCCATCCCGTTCGTCGAGTCGTACGCGGGCGCCGTCATCGGCGTGCTCGCCGGGCTCAACCCGGTCGTCGCGATCATCGCGGCGATCGTCGGCAACTTCGTCTCCATGGTCGTCGTGGTGCTGAGCGCCCACCGCGTGCGCACCCGGGTCGCCGCCGGCCGCGGGGACGACCTCGGCGGCGATCCGGTCGAGGAGTCGCCGCGACGCCGGCGGCTCCGGGAACGGTTCGACCGCTATGGCGTGCCCGGCGTGAGCCTGCTCGGGCAGACGATCCTGCCCAGCCAGATCACCTCGGCCGCGATGGTGTCGTTCGGCGCGTCGAAGAACGCGGTGATCCTCTGGCAGACGATCTCGATCGTCATGTGGGGCGTCGTGTTCGGCGTGCTCGCCACGCTGGGGGTGTCGGTGCTGCGCTGACCCCCGACCGGATGGCCCTCGCGCCGCGCCGTCACCCGCCGAGCGCGCGGCGGGCCACCCGGTACTTCTCGACGAGGCGGAGCTGCGTCTCGTAGTCGAGCCGACGCAGTCGCCAGCGCGCCGTGTTGTCGTCGATGTCGGCGAGCTTCACCCGCCGGGCCGCGTCGTGGGCGCGGATACGCGCGTAGTACTCCTCGGCCGCGACCCCCGGCGAGCGCGTCAGCAGCCGGACGACCTCGATGACGTCGGGCCGGACACCGGCCTCGAAGAGCTCGTGCGCGGTCACCGGCGTGTCCTCGAGCACGTCGTGCAGCCAGGCCGCCGCCGCCTCGAGGGGGTGCGTCGCGGGGTCGAACCGCTCGGCCATGCGACCCGGGTGATCGATGTAGGGCGCGCCGCCCCGGTCGAGCTGCCCGCGGTGCGCGACGAACGCGATGCCCTTCGCGAGCGCGACCTGCTCGACGGCTTCCGTGCCGGCCAGTGTCGGAGGTTCCGCGGCAGCGGGCTGGGGCTCGGGCTCCGGGTCGGGGTCGGGTGCGGTCTCGCGTTCCGCGTCGTCGACGGATGCCACCGGCTCGGCCTCGTCGACGGATGCCGCGGGCTCGGACTCGTCGACGGATGCCACCGGCTCGGACTCGTCGACGGACGCCACGGGCGCGGCGTGCACGAACGTCGAGCGTCGCGACTCCGAGGCGGTCGTCTCCGCGTCCTCCGTCACGCCCTCCGCGTCATCGTCCCGCTCGGGCTGCGGGTGCTCGTCCACGTCGTCTCCGGCCTCCTCCTCCGCCTCCGCGATCGGGTCGCGGCCGCGGACGGGCCGCACGAACCCGAGTTCCGCCTCGAGCTCGCCGAGCTCGCGGTCGTCGAGTTCCAGGAGCGACCGGCCGCCCTCGCTGCTGCGGCGGTCGAACCAGTCGTGGTCGACCTCGTCCATCCGCACGCCGTCGCGCGTGGTGAAGTAGCGGCGGCGCGCGCCATCCGTCACCGCGATGATGACCGCGTCGAACTCGCCGCTCGGCTCGACGCTGCTGAGGAAGTACCGGCGCCGGTCGACGACCGACCGGCGGGCGGGCACGCTCGGCACCTCGATCGGCTGCGCGTGCGCGCCGGTCCGGCCTTCGGCGTGCGACGGGATCACGGGCACGGGCGCGTCCGCGCGCTCGCCCGGTGTCGGGGCGAGGTCGTCGTCGGCGAGGTCGGTCATCCGGACTCCTGGTGGCAGCGGGGGTGTGCGGAGCGGAGGGGTGGGAAGCGGATCGGGGTGGCGGGATGGGGGCCCGCAGGAGCGATGCTACGACGTCGCGACGCGGATGTCGCGGAATGAACGCGTGCTCGCGGCATCCGTTCGCCGGCCGCTAGGCTCGCCGGCAGTGACACGGGGTGCCGCCCCACCCGCCGAGCGGGCCGGAGCGGCTGAGATCACACCCGTCGAACCTGATCTAGTTCGGACTAGCGAAGGGATGTCGCCATGCGCGCACGTCTGTCCATCGACCCTGCCCACCAGTCGGCCGTGCCGGCATCCGACGCGGATGCCACGGCCCACGAGACCGCGGCGGAGACCGCCGCACGCCTCCTCGGCGCCCTGCGCGAGCAGTCGCCGCTCACCCACTGCATCACCAACAGCGTGGTGACGAACGTCACCGCCAACGCGCTCCTCGCGATCGGCGCCGCGCCCGCGATGGTCGACCTCACCGGCGAGGCCGGCGCGTTCGCCCGCGTCGCGGGCGGCCTGCTCGTGAACCTCGGCACGCCGCACCCCGAGCAGCGCGACGCGGGCCGCGAGGCCGTCGCCGCCGCCGCGGCGGCGGGCACGCCGTGGGTGCTCGACCCGGTCGCGGTCGGCGCGCTGCCCGTGCGGACGGCGCTTGCCCGGGAACTGCTCGCGGCACGGCCGACGGCGATCCGCGGCAACGCGTCGGAGATCCTCGCCCTCGCGGGGGCCGGCGCGGGCGGGCGCGGGGTCGACGCCGCCGACCGCACGGATGCCGCAGCCGACGCCGCCGCGGAGCTGGCTGCGACGCACGGGTCGGTCGTGGCGGTCTCGGGGCCGGTCGACCTCATCACCGACGGCGTCCGGACGGCGCGGATCGCCAACGGCGACGCGCTGCTCACGCGCATCACGGGCGGCGGGTGCGCGCTCGGCGCCGTGACCGCGGCGTTCCTCGCGACGGCCCGCACGACCGGCGACGACGCGTTCGACGCGACCGTCGCCGCCACCGCGGTCTACACGGTCGCCGCCGAACTCGCCTCCGGGCGGGCCGATGGCAGCGCCCCGGTGGGTCCCGGCACGTTCGGCGTCCGCTTCCTCGACGCCCTGGCCACCGTCGACGCCGCCGACCTGCGGGCCCGCGCGCACCTCACGGTGACCCGCGCCGCCGCGCACGCCGACGCCGCGCCCGCGCTCGCCGCCGTCGCGGCCGGAGCCCGCACGTGAGCGCCCGCCGCGCGCTCGACCTGTCCCTCACCCTCGTCACGGATGCCGCGCAGTGCGGCGCCCGCGGCGTTGCATCCGTCGTCGCCGACGCCGTCGCGGGCGGCGTGCGCACGGTGCAGCTGCGCGACAAGGCCGCCTCCGACACCGAGGTGCTCCGGCAGCTCGAGGCGCTCGCCGACGCGATCGACGGCCGTGCGACGCTGCTCGTCAACGACCGGCTCGAGGTGGTTGCGGCCGCCCGCCGCGCCGGACTGCCCGTCGACGGCGTGCACCTCGGCCAGGGCGACGTCCCGGTGCTCCGCGCACGCGACGTGCTCGGCGCCGACGCGATCGTGGGCCTGACCGCGAACACGGCCGCGCACCTCGAGGTGGTCGAGCGGATGCCGCGGGGCACCGTCGACTACCTCGGCGTCGGCGTCATCCGCCCCACCGCGACCAAGCCCGACCACCCGCCGGCACTCGGCATCGAGGGATTCGCGCGGATCGCCGCAGCCAACCCGCTGCCGTGCGTCGCGATCGGCGGAGTGCGAGCGGAGGACGTCGCGGACCTGCGGGCTGCGGGCGCGGCGGGCGTGGCCGTGGTGTCGGCCGTCTGCGCCGCCGCGGACCCGCGGGCCGCCGCGCAGGAGTTCGCGCGCGCGTGGACGAATCGCGAGCGGCGCCCGGCCGCGTCCGGTGCGGTCCGACCACCGCAGGCGACGGTGCCGCGCGTGCTCAGCATCGCCGGCAGCGACCCCTCCGGCGGCGCCGGCATCCAGGCCGACCTCAAGGCGATCGCCGCAACGGGCGGATACGGCATGGCCGTGATCACGGCCCTCACCGCCCAGAACACCCGCGGGGTCCGCGCCGTGCACGTGCCGCCCGCGACGTTCCTCGCCGAGCAGCTCGACGCGATCGCCGACGACATCGCCGTCGACGCGGTCAAGATCGGCATGCTCGCGAACACGGAGGTGATCCGCACGGTCGGAGACTGGCTCGCGCGCACGCGCCCGCCCGTCGTCGTGCTCGATCCCGTCATGGTCGCCACGAGCGGCGACCGCCTCCTCGACGCCGACGCCGAGGCGGCGCTGCGCGACCTGCTCCCCCACGCCGACCTCGTCACGCCGAACCTCGCCGAGCTCGCCGTGCTCGCGGGCGCCGACGCCCCGGCCGGCACGTGGTCGGAGGCGATCGCGCAGGCCGAGGCGCTCTCGGCGACCACCGGCGTGCGGGTGCTCGCGAAGGGCGGGCACCTGGGCGGCGCCGACGCGCCCGACGCGCTCGTCGACGCGGCATCCGCTCGCCTCGTCGAGTACCCGGGCGAGCGCATCGCGACGACCGCGACCCACGGCACCGGCTGCTCGCTGTCGTCGGCGATCGCCACGCGACGCGCCGCGACCGGCGACTGGGAGACCGCCGTCGCCGAGGCGCGCCGCTGGCTGCGCGAGTCGCTCCGCCACGGCGAGACCCTGCGGGTCGGCGGCGGCCACGGCCCCGTGCACCACTTCGCCGGGCTGTGGGAGCGCGGCGGACTCGCCACCGCCCCGACGCCCGCCGAGGTCGAGGCGGACTGGTGGGACGGCATCGCCGACGTGCGCCGCGGCATCGACGAACTGCCGTTCATCCGCGGACTCGCCGACGGCACGCTCGAGCGCGAGCCGTTCCGGTTCTACCTCGCGCAGGACGCGCTCTACCTGCGCGACTACGCGCGCGTGCTCGCCGTGGCGGCGGCGCTGGCACCGGATGCCACGGCGCAGGCGTTCTGGGCGAGGTCGGCCGAGGGCGCCATCGCGGGCGAGCTCGAGCTGCACCGGTCCTGGCTCGGCCGGACGACCGCGCCGCCCGACCCGGCACCGGCGACGACCGCGTACCTCGACCACCTCGCTGCGGCCGGTGCGCGCGTCGACTACCCGGTGCTCATCGCCGCGCTGCTGCCGTGCTTCCAGCTGTACGCCGACCTCGGCGCGCGCCTCGCGGCGGGCGAGTTCGGCCCCGCGGCGCTCGACCCCGCGCACCCGTACGCGTCGTGGCTCGCGACCTACGCCGACCCCGGCTTCGCCGTCGCGAACCGCCAGGCGATCGACCTGGTGTCGGCGACCGCGGCGCACGCGACGCCCGAGGTACGCGAGCGGATGCGGCGCGCCCACCGGCGCTCGTCGGAGCACGAACTCGCGTTCTTCGCGGCGCCCCTCACGACATCGGCCATTGCGCCGGGCGAGGAGGTGCCCGCATGAGCGCCACGACCGCGACCGGCCGGCCCGCGGCATCCGCTCACCCCACCGAGCCGCCGCGCGACCCGGCGAGCACCCGGCGTGCGGTCACGGCCGCGTCGCTCGGCACGGTGCTCGAGTGGTACGACTTCTTCCTCTACGGCACCGCGGCGGCGCTCGTGTTCCCGGTGCTGTTCTTCCCCGGCGAGGACCCGCTCACCGCCGTGCTGCTCTCGTTCGCCGTCTACGCGACCGGGTTCGTCGCCCGGCCGCTCGGCGGACTCGTCTCCGGGTATTTCGGCGACCGCATCGGCCGACGGCGCACCCTCATCGCGACGCTGCTCGTCATGGGCACCGCGACCGCGCTCATCGGGCTGCTGCCCACGCACGCCCAGGTCGGGGCGCTCGCGCCCATGCTGCTCGTCGGGCTGCGGCTCGTGCAGGGCGCCGCGACCGGCGGCGAGTGGTCGGGCGCCGTGCTGCTCGCCCTCGAGCACGCCCCGAGCCGGCGGGGGCTTCGCGGCGGGTTCATCTCGAGCGCCGTGTACGTCGGGCTGATCCTCGGCAACCTCGCGTTCGTCGTGCTCGTCGCGGTGCTCGACGAGGCGGCGCTGCTCGCGTGGGGATGGCGCGTGCCGTTCGTCGCGAGCCTCGTGCTCCTCGCCGTGGCGGCGTACCTGCGCTGGCGCGTCGACGAGTCGCCCGAGTTCGCCGCGGTCCTCCGCGACGGACGCCGCGCCCGGCGCCCGCTCGTGGAGGCCGTGCGCCGGCCCCGCAACGTGCTCGCCGTGTTCCTCGTGCGGCTCGGCCAGAACACGAGCTTCTACGTCATCTCGGTGTTCTGCCTCGGCTACGCCTCGACCGTGCTCGGCATGCCGCGATGGGTGACGCTCACCGCGCTGCTCGCGGGTGCGACGGTCGCGGCCGTGCTCTGCCCGCTGTGGGGCGCGCTCGGCGACCGCGTCGGACCGCGCCGGGTCGTGCTCGTCGCGCTCGGCGGACTCGGCGTGCTCGCCGTGCCGCTGTTCGTCGTGCTCGACACGGGGTCGGCGGCGCTCGTCATCGCCGTCGTCACGCTCGCGATCGGCTTCGTGAACGCCGCGGCGGACGGGGTGCAGCCCGCGTGGTTCGCGTCGCTGTTCGACGTGCGCGTGCGGTACTCGGGCATCACGATCGGGCGCGAGGCCGCGTCGATCGTCGGCGGCGGGCTCGCCCCGCTCGCGGCGACCGCGCTGCTCGCCGCGACCGGGCACTGGTGGCCGATCGCGGCGCTCATGCTCGGCAGCGCGGTGCTCGGCGTGCTCGGCGCCGCGCTGGCCCGCCCCGTGGCCGCTCCGCGCGCCTAGCGGCGCCGGCCTCCACCGTGCGCACCGCCGTGGACACCGCCCGCCAAGGGAGACGCGGCAAGCGCGGCCGTCACCGCCCGACGAGCGCGTGCGGGGGCGTCGCGAGCCCCTCGACGACGGATGCCGCCGGGTCGTCGCCGAGCTCGACGATGCGGTTCGCCGCGTCGACGTGCACGATGCGCGGCGCGAAGCCCGCGGCATCCGTCGACTCGACCGAGGCCCACGAGATCACGATCACGAGATCGCCCGGCGCCGCCAGCCGCGCCGCCGCCCCGTTGATGCCCAGCACGCCCGAGCCGCGCTCGCCCGCGATCGTGTACGTCTCGAAGCGTGCTCCGGTGTTGATGTTCACCACCGTGACCAGCTCGCCGGGCAGCAGGTCGGCGGCCTCGAGCAGGTCGACGTCGATCGTGATCGAGCCGACGTAGTGCAGGTCGGCGTGGGTCACGGTCGCGCGGTGGATCTTCGACTTCAGCATCGTGCGGGAGAAACGGGTCATGCTCCGATCCTGCCGCGTCGCCGCCGCACGCGCCGCCGCACGCTACACCGGACGCTCCTCCTCGAGACGCACCGAGCCCCTGCCGATCCACGCCGTGACGTCGACCTTGTGGTTCTCGGCGTCGGCGAGCGTCCACCAGTCGGGTGCCTCGGAGTCGTCGACCAGGCGACCGCCCGCGGCGAGCGCCGCCTCGATGCGGGCCTGCACGAGGTCGTACGGCACGCAGACGTCGACGTGCATGCGTCCGCGGTTCGGACGCACCGCGTCCGTCGGCTGCAGGAACACCGACGAGCTCCGCCGCAGCGGGTCGACGAGGTGCGTGTCGTTCGGACGCACGTACCCCAGCACCGCCTGCCAGAACGGCGTCACGTCGGCCGACTCGGGCGACGCGACCGCGGTCTGCACGACCTGGAGGGCCGCGACATCCGCTGCCAGCCCGTGCTCGCGCGCCACCGCCGAGATGCGCCGTGCGACGTCGAGATCACGGGTGCTGAGGTTCCGGATGTCGCGGCTGATGAGCTTCACGGCGACGCCCTCGTGCCGCAGGTCGATGTCGGGCTCATGCCGCACCACCTCGTCGAGCGCGGTGATCGCCGCGACGAATCGGGCGCCCGCCGCATACGACCCGGTTCGGAAGAACGCGTGCGCGCCCCAGTACAGCACCCGCCAGTCGTCGGTGCCGTCGGCGTCGTGGAACTGCTTCGGGGTGATCGGGTCGGGCGCGGCATCCATTCGGCCATGCTCGCGTGCCCCGCCGACACCGGCAACCGCGTGGGGGGCCGCGGTCGCCGGGCCGACCGGGGAGCTATCGGGTGAGGCTCGCGCGCTGCTCGACGAGCGGGCACGTGAACGGGTCGCGTTCGCCGAGGCCGACCCGGTTGATGTACCGCAGCACGATCCCGTAGCTCTGCCAGAGCCCGGTGACCGTGTACGCGACTCCGCGCTCACGGCAGTACGCGGCGACGAGGGGCGCGGCGCGACGCAGATGCGGACGCGGCATCGACGGGAACAGGTGATGCTCGACCTGGTAGTTGAGGCCGCCCATCATGAAGTCGAGCACCCGGTTGCCGCGGATGTTGCGGCTCATGAGCACCTGTCGCCGGAGGAAGTCGAGCTTCAGGCTCTTCGGCACCAGCGGCATCCCCTTGTGGTTCGGCGCGAACGACATGCCCATGTAGACGCCGAACACGCCGAGCTGCACGGCGAGGAACGCCGCCGCGACGCCCGGCGACAGCACGAGGAAGACGAGCGCGACGTACCCGACGATCCGCACGCCGAGGAACGCGATCTCGACGGGGCGGCGCGCGACGGGCGCGCGCTGGAAGACGCGGCGGACGCTCGACGCGTGCAGCGACAGCCCCTCGAGCAGCAGGATCGGGAAGAAGAACGCGCCCTGGTGCGACATGACCCACCGCACGAGCGGCGTCCGCGCCTTCGCTGCCCGGTCGGGCGTGACGGCGATCACGGGCAGGTCGATGTCGGGGTCGACGCCGACCTGGTTCGGATTCGCGTGATGGCGCGTGTGCTTGTGCTGCCACCAGCCGTAGCTCATGCCGACGAAGAAGTCGCCGAGGATGAGGCTGATCCAGTCGTTCCAGCGCCCCGACCGGAAGATCTGCCGGTGGGCGGCGTCGTGCCCGAGGAACGCGGTCTGCGTGAACAGCACCGCGAAGACGACGGCGGTGAACAGCTGCCACCAGGTGTCGCCGATCCAGATGAACGCCGCGACGAGGGCGATGTAGGCGAGCGGAATCAGGCTGAGCTTCGTCCAGTAGTACCCGTATCGTCGGCGCATGAGCCCGGCGGACTTCACGAGCCGCGCCAGGTCGGTGAAGTCGCTGTTCGCCGCGGCTCGGTCACCTCGACGCGCCTTCGTCGCGATGGTGGCCGCGGATGCCGCGGCAGGTGATGTTTTGGCCATTCCGGACCTGCTTCCCCGCACGACCTCGTGCGTGGGCGACCCGGGATTCCTCGACGTTCGGGTGCACTCTGACCCGCCGCTTTCAGGCTACGCGCGAGGCGACCCGCCGAACCGGATACACGAGGGATTCTCAGGTCGTGCGTCGGAGTCGGCGGCATACTCCCTCGACCACGCCGACCTCGCCGGGCAGGCCGGGTTCCACCCGCCGCGGCGTCGTCCCACCACGCCTGCGGCGTGCGGGGTCAGGCGCCGGCCGGCTCGCCCTTCAACTCGGAGTAGCGCTGCGCATGCACCTGCGCCAGGTCGATCGACCCGGTCAGCAGGGCCTCGGCGCACTCGCGCGCGGCCTCATCGAGCTCGACCTCGCGGTGGCGCCCCTCGGTCGTGGCCTGCAGGGCGCGCTTCAGGCGGTCCCGGTCTTCGTAGATCATGGTCTCCTCTTCTCGGCCTTCGGAGCGATCATGACGCCGTCGTCAACCGGTGAGACGAGAACATACCGCCCCGGAGCGGTCCGTGCCAAGGGCCGGCGCGCCGCTCAGGCGGCGAGGCGCTCGGCTCGGGCGAGGTTCGCCACCAGCTCGTCGCGGGTCTGCGGCACGACGTACGCGGGCTGGTCGCGCTCGACCCGCCAGCTCTCCGCGAGCGGGCCCACGTTCACGGTGTCGAAGCCGAATCGGTCGTACAGCTCGGTCACGAAGGCGACCGCGTCGTCGTGGTCGCTCGAGGTGGCGAGGGCGCGACGTCCGGGCGTGCCCGCCGGGGCGCCATCCGTCGTGATGTCCTTCGCCATGATGTGGTTGAACCCCTTCACCACGCGGCTGGTCGGCAGGTGCTCCTGCAGGAGGCCGGACACCGTCGCGCGCCCCTCGTCGATGGCGGCGATGCGGCCGTCGCGCTCCCAGTAGTAGTTGTTCGTGTCGATCACGATCTTCCCCGCGAGCGGCTCGACCGGGATGTCGCGGTACGCCTTGAGCGGCACGGTCACGACGACGACGTCGCCCGCCGCGCCCGCTTCCTCCGCGGTGGCCGCCCGCGCCCGGGGGCCGAGCTCCGCGACGAGGTCGGCGAGCGTCTCCGGCCCGCGCGAGTTGGCGATCACGACGTCGTACCCGTTCGCCACGGCCGCGCGCGCGACCTGGCTGCCGATGTTGCCTGCTCCGATGATTCCGAGTGTGGTCATGGTGTCAGGCAACGGATGCCGCGGCCGTCCTCTTCCCGATCCGCGCCGATCCGCTCCAATCCCCAGCCGCCGCTCAGCCCAGCAGGGCGCCGACGGATGCCGCGACGAAGAAGAGCACCCACACGGCCACGATCGTGAGGAACACCGACAGCGTCGCGATCCCGAGCACCGACGCCGCGAGGCCCAGCAGTCGCCCGGGCAGCCGCGCGCCCACGGGAGGAGCCCAGTACAGCCGCCAGTCGCTGCCTGCCCGGAGCATCGCCCCCGAAACGGCGAACGGTCCCGCCATGGCGAGCCCCATCCACGCGAGAGCCGCGGCGCCGGCACCGGATGCGACGCCGGGCAGCGACGTCACGATGAGCGCGGGCAGGCACACCACCAGCAGCACCGCCGCGATGGGCAGCTGCACATGCCCGGCCCACCACACACCTCGCGCGAAAGGGGTGTGGCCGGCGGGTGGACGGCGCTGCCACCACCACTCCCGACGCACCGCGGGAGCGGGCGTGGCCGGCTCGGCCGGCGGCATCCGCTCGCTCATCGCATCACGTCGAAGACCTGCTTGACGACCCCGTTCGAGTACACCTCGTGCTCGACGAGCTTCAGCGAGCCCTGCTCGCGGCCGTTGAAGAGGCGCTTGCCCTCGCCGAGCACGACGGGGAACACCAGCAGGTGGTACCGGTCGACGAGACCCGCCTCGGCGAGACCCTGCGCGAGCGTCAGGCTCGCGTGCACGATGATGGTGCCCTCGCCGTCGCCCTGCTTGAGGGCGGCGACCTCGTCGAGCGAGCGAAGCACGGTCGTGTTGTTCCACTCGGGGTCGGTGAGGGTCGACGAGACGACGTACTTCGGCATGGCGTTGTAGACGTCGAACTCGTCCATGGTCGGCCAGACCGGGGCGAATTCGTCATAGCTGACGCGGCCCAGCATCATGGCGCCGGCCTCGTCCTGTTCGCGGCCCTTGAGGTCGTACATCTCCTCGACGAAGGGCACCTCGTTGAAGGTCCAGCCCGCCCGCGGGTGCTCGCCACCACCGGGCGAGTCGACCACGCCGTCGAGGGTCATGAACTCGGTGACGATGAGGGTGCGCATGGCGGTCTCCATTCGGGATCGGTCCGGGGCGGTCCGTCCGCCCCCTCACTCTGGACGTCGAACGGCACCGCCGGGAATCGACACGCGCGTCGAGTTCGCGTTCGAACCACGTTCTCGCCGCGGAACCACGGCGGAGCAGGGTTCGGGCGCGACAACGTGGTTCCAGCGCGGCGCACCCCGCGCGGGGCGCGGACGCGAATCGCGCCGGCGGGGGCTCCACTCCCCCACCGGCGCGACATCCGTTCTCGCGTTCGACCCCGACGTCAGGCCGCGAGCAGCTCCAGCGTGTCGATCACGCGGTTCGAGAAGCCCCACTCGTTGTCGTACCAGGCGACGACCTTGACGTGCTTGCCGTCGACGCGGGTGAGCTCGGCGTCGAAGATCGACGAGTGCGGGTTGCCGACGATGTCGCTCGAGACGAGCGGCTCCTCCGAGTACTCGAGCACGCCCGCGAGCTCGCCGTCGGCGGCCGCACGGTACGCGGCGAGCACCTCGTCGCGCGTGACGTCCTTCGACACGGTCGCGTTGAGCTCGACGATCGAGCCGACCGGCACGGGCACGCGCATCGCGTCGCCGTTGAGCTTGCCGTCGAGCTGCGGCAGCACGAGGCCGATGGCCTTCGCGGCACCCGTCGACGAGGGCACGATGTTCTCGGCGGCGGCACGGGCGCGGCGCGCGTCGGAGTGGGGGGCGTCCTGCAGGTTCTGGTCCTGCGTGTACGCGTGGATCGTGGTCATGAACCCGTGCTCGATGCCGGCGAGGTCGTCGAGGACCTTCGCGAGCGGGGCGAGCGCGTTGGTGGTGCAGGACGCGTTCGAGATGACGGTGTGAGCGGATGCGTCGTACGCGTCGGTGTTCACGCCGTAGGCGAGCGTGACATCCGCGCCCTTCGACGGGGCGCTCACGAGCACCTTCTTCGCGCCCGCGGCGAGGTGGGCGCGCGCGGCCTCGGCGTCGGTGAAGCGGCCGGTCGACTCGAGCACGATGTCGACGTCGAGCTCGCCCCAGGGCAGCTTCGCCGGGTCGCGCTCGGCGAGCACCTTCACGCGGTGACCGTCGATGACGAGCACGTCGCCGTCGACCTCGACCGAACGGCCGAAGCGGCCGCCGACGGTGTCGTACTTGAGCAGCCGCGCGAGCGCGGCGGGGTCGGTGAGGTCGTTCACGGCGACGACCTCGAGGGTCGAGTCGCGCTCGAGGAGGGCACGCAGGGTGTTGCGGCCGATGCGTCCGAAGCCGTTGACGGCGATGCGGGTCATTTGCGGGGTGTTCCTTTCTCATCCGCGAGATGTCCGAGTCCACCTTCGCCGTGGAGCCCGCCAAGCGGCAGTGGCTTGCACGACAACGTTCGAAAGGATCTCGCCAATCATGGAGTCCACCGGCGGCACACCGGACCCACTGAGCCGACTTCAAGCGGTGCTTCAGGCAGGTTGGGAAGAATGTCGCGAATGCGCCCCCTCCGACCTGCACCCGTGCTGCTCGTGCTGTACGTCGCGCTCGTGCTCTGGGCGACCCTCGGCCCGGTGCCGTGGGCGGGCCACGGCTACCAGGCTCCCGACGGCGTGCTCGACTGGCGCATCTGGTTCGACGCCGACACGTGGACGTCGGGCACTCGCACGGAGTTCATCCTCAACGTGCTCATGTTCGTGCCGCTCGGCGCGCTCCTCGCGCGCACCATGCGCCGCGCGCCGCTGCTCGTCGTGACCGCGGTCGCGGTCGGGCTCGGCGTGATCATCGAGCTCACCCAGATCGGCATGGTCGACCGCATCTCCGACCCGCGCGACGTCGTCGCGAACGCGGGCGGCGCGCTCGTCGGCGTGCTCATCGCCCGGGGCGTCGCGGCGCTCGCCGGCGCGTTCTCGTCGCCGTCGCCGGCGCGCGCCCGCGCGCAGCGCACCTCCTGACGCCGATCGCGACCGCGCCGGCGACACCGACGGCGACGCCGACGCGACGACGGCCGCGAGCGCGCGAGCGCCTCAGGCGGCGAACGTGTGACGGTACTCCGACGGCGACGTGCCGAGGATGCGCTGGAAGTGCAGTCGCAGGTTGGCGCCCGTGCCGAGCCCGACCTGCGCCGCGACCTGCTCGACGCCGAGGTCGGTGCGCTCGAGCAGCTCGCGCGCGAGGTCGATGCGCGCCCGCAGGATCCACTGCATGGGCGTGTAGCCGGTGTCGTCGACGAAGCGCCGTGAGAACGTGCGCGGCGACACGGTCGCGTTGCGCGCGAGGTCCTCGAGCGTGATGGGCTCGTGCAGGTGCTCGAGCGCCCACTGCCGGGTGGCCGCGAACACGTCGCCGAGCGGCTCGGGCAGCGCCCGCGGCACGTACTGCGCCTGCCCGCCGCTGCGGTACGGCGCCGCGACCAGACGGCGGGCGGCATGGTTCGACACGGCGACGCCATGGTCGCGTCGCACGAGGTGCAGGCAGAGGTCGATGCCGGATGCCGCGCCGGCCGACGTCAGCACCTGCCCCTCGTCGACGAACAGCACGTTCTCGTCGACGTTGACGAGCGGATGCCGCGCCCGCAGCGCCCGCGTGTAGTGCCAGTGCGTCGTGGCCCGCCGCCCGTCGAGCAGCCCGGTCGCGGCGAGCGCGAACGCCCCCGTGGAGATCGCCGCGATCCGCGCGCCGCGGGCGTGCGCGGCCAGGAGCGCGTCGACGACGTCGGCCGGCGGGTCCTCGCGGTCGGGATGCCGGTATCCCGGGATGAAGATCGTCTCGGCCCATTCGAACGCCTCGAGCCCGTCGGCGACGTGGTACGAGAGCCCGTCGCCGCCGGTCACTGGCCCCGGGCGGGCGCCGCAGACGCGCACCTCGTAGGGCATGCTCGCCCGGGTGGTGAAGGTCTGCGCCGGGATGCCCACGTCGAGCGGCTTCGCCCCCTCGAGCACGAGCACGGCGACGCGGTGGTTGGTCCTCGTCATGTGGCAAGGATGCCACCGACCGCAAGGATCCCGCAGCGGGAGTCAGCGCGCCTGCGGCCACCAGCCGGGCATGAGCGTCGCGATGCGCGCAGCGGATGCCGCGGCATCCGTCTCGTCGCCCATCGCCCACGTCTCGATCGCCCCGACGAGCCCGCCGGCCACGTATGCGGCCGCCTCGTCGATCGCCGCGGCGGCGACCGGCGCGCCGGGCACGCCCTGGGCGCGCCACACCTCGAGCGCGAGCCGGGCGCGCCGCCGCATCCGCTCGTCGAGGGCCGTGCGGAACACGCCGCGGCTCGCCGAGCCGAACAGCGCCCGGTAGCCCGCACGCTCGACCGCGACGTGGTCGAGCACCCTCGTGAGCGAGTCGAGGTAGCGTTCGGCGACGTGCTCGGGCGTCTCACCGGCGGGCTCGACGTCGACCGCCGTGAGCCGGTCGAGGTCCTGCGTGAAGACGGCGAGCGCGAACGCGTGCACGCTCGGCGCGTGCGCGTAGAACGTCGTGCGGTGCACGCCCGCCTCGCGGCAGAGGCGCGCGACGGTGATCGCGTCGAGCGGGTCGTGCTCGAGCAGCCGCAGCAGTGCGTCGGTCAGCGCGGCCCGCGTGCGCCGCTGCCGGGGGTCGTCGAGCGTCGGGTCGGGGCCGGTCTCGCTCATGCCGTCACCCTATCCGCGGCTCGCCGCACGCTCGGGACCGCCCGGTAGAGTCCGTCCCGGAGGTGCGCATGGACGACGAACTGGTCCTGGTGACGGGCGGCACGGGGTTCGTGGCCCTCCACTGCATCGTGCGACTCCTCGCCGATGGCACGCGCGAGCGGGCGACCGTGCGGCACCCGCAGCGGGCCGACGACCTGCGTGCGCTGGTGCGGCTCGCGGGGGCCGATCCGGCCGGACTCGAGGTCGCGACGGCCGACCTGCTCGACGACGCGGGCTGGCCGGCGGGCGTGCAGGGGGCCACGCACGTGCTCCACGTGGCCTCGCCGTTCCCGGCGCGCCAGCCGAAGGACGAGGACGAGCTCATCGTGCCCGCCCGCGACGGGGCGCTGCGGGTGCTGCGCGCGGCCCGCGATGCGGGAGTGCGGCGGGTGGTGCTGACGTCGTCGTTCGCGGCGATCGGCTACGGGACGCATCCCGGCCGCCGGTTCACCGAGGAGGACTGGACCGACCCGTCCTCGCGAACGATCACGCCGTACGTGCGGTCGAAGACGCTGGCCGAGCGCGCGGCGTGGGACTTCGTGGGCCGGGAGGGCGGCGACCTCGAACTGGCGACGGTGAACCCGGTCGGCATCTTCGGTCCGGCGATCGGCACCGACCTATCGGCCTCGCTCGAGCTGCTGCTCGCGCTCCTCAACGGCAAGTACCCTGCGGTGCCGCGCGGCACGGTGAACGCGGTCGACGTGCGCGACGTCGCCGACCTGCACGTGCGCGCGATGCGGCATCCGGATGCCGCGGGCGAACGGTTCCTCGCCGTGTCGGGCGACGCGTTCGAGTACCGGGAGCTGTCGCTGCTCATGCGCGCCGAACTCGGCGACCGGGCCCGCCGTGCGACGACGCGGGTGCTGCCCGACTGGGTGGTCCGCGCCGCGGCCCCGTTCGTCGGGGAGGCGCGGACGATCGCCGCCGAACTCGGCCGGCGCGTCGACGCGTCGCACGAGAAGGCGACCCGCCTGCTCGGCTGGACGCCGCTCCCGCGCGAGGAGGCCGTGCTGGCCGCGGCGCGGAGCCTCGTCGACCTCGGGCTCGTCCGCCCCTGACCCCGGTCCGCCCTGGGCGGCATCGAACGGGCGAGCGGATGCCGCGACGCGAGGCCGCGGCATCCGCTCGAGGGGGCGCAT
Organism: Agromyces indicus; assembly: GCF_031432295.1. Taxonomy (NCBI): domain Bacteria; kingdom Bacillati; phylum Actinomycetota; class Actinomycetes; order Micrococcales; family Microbacteriaceae; genus Agromyces; species Agromyces indicus. The sequence goes on from NZ_JAVKGS010000003.1 coordinate 457,054, forward strand.
CGGGCGCCGGCTCAGCTCTCGTAGTGCGCGAGCCCCGCGGTCTCGCCGCCGTCGGCGACGAACTCGGCGCCGGTCGAGAAGCTCGACTCGTCGCTCGCGAGGAACAGGATGAGGTTCGACAGCTCGATGGGCTCGCCGACGCGGTGCAGCGCCACGTGGTTCTGCGGCGTCTCCAGCTCCTCGGTCATCGGGGTGCGGATGACGCCCGGGTGCACCGAGTTCACGCGGATGTTGTAGCGCCCGAGGTCGAGGGCGGCGTTCTTCGTGAGGCCGCGCACGCCGAACTTCGCCGCGTTGTAGCCGGGCAGCGCTTCGTAGCCCTGCAGGCCGGCGGTCGAGGAGATGTTGATGATCGAGCCGGCGCCCGACTCCTTCAGCGCGGGGATCGCGGCCTTGATGCCGTAGAACACCCCGGTGAGGTTGATGTCGATGATCTTCTGCCAGGCGTCGATCGGGTACTCCTCGATCGGGCCGAAGTTGGCGATGCCGGCGTTGTTCACCACGATGTCGAGCCGGCCGAACGCCTCGGTCGCCGCCGCGACGGCCGACTCCCACTGGGCGTAGTCGGTCACGTCGAGGTGCACGTACCGCGCGTGCTCGTCGCCGAGTTCGGCCGCGAGCGCCGCGCCCTCGTCGTCGAGCAGGTCGCCGATCACCACCTTCGCGCCCTCCGCCACGAGCAGGCGGGCGTGCGACGCCCCCATGCCCCGTGCTCCACCGCTGATGAGTGCGACCTTGCCGCTGACGCGTGCCATGTTGACGCTCCTTGTCTCGCCGCGGGCGATCGGCCCGCGGCATCCGTTGCCTTCTGGGCCCGGGGTCGGATGGCTCCGGGTACGCGTCTAATCTACACGTGTCGATTACGTGGCGGCTGGGTGCGCGCTGGGATTGTCAAGCGCTGGCCGCGACGAACGGATGCTGCGAGCGTGGAGGGACCACGGAGGAGAGGAGCGACCATGAGCGACATCCCACCCGAGGAGGACCGCGAGGACCGCACGGGCACCGCGGGCGACGACCGCCAGGACGGCGCCGGCAGCCAGGGCACGATCCCGGACGCGCCGGACGGCGTCGGCGTCGGCGTCACCGAGGAGAAGAACACGTTCGAGCCCGAGGAGGACCCGGACGTCACGGGCGTGCACGAGTGAACGCCGACGGGGGCCCGCCATGACGGCGGGCCCCCGTCGCACTCTGGGAACGGGACGCGGCTAGGCCGTGACGGGCGCCCACGCACCCGTGCCGACCGCCTCGGTCGCGTCGATCGCCGCGAACCGGTCGACGCGGAACGACGCGAGCACGGGCGACGGGGTTCCCGTCAGGATCTCCTCGGCGAGCAGTTCCCCGAGGATGAGGCCGAGCGTCGCGCCGGAGTGCGTGAACAGGGTGTAGAGGCCCGGGATGGCGGGGACCGCACCGGCGACCGGCTCGCCGTCGCCCGGGATCGGCTTGAGTCCCGCGCCGACGCGCTCCGCCGTGAGGCGCGGGTTGCCCGCGAGCACCTCGGAGGCCGCGTCGAGCAGGCCCTGCACGGCCTCATCGGGCACCGTGACGGTGCCGTCGTCGGCGACCGCGACGGACTTCTCGGCCCAGTCGGCGTCGAGCACGAGCCGGCCGTCGGGCGTGGGGCGCACGGCCACGCGGGGCGTGTTGAGCACGGTGCGCACCTCGACGGCGACCGGATCGGTGAACAGCACGAAGGCGGCCGGCGTGGCGTCCGGCACGGTGACGCCGAGGGCCGCGAGCTGCGCCGGCACGTCGCCGCCCGTGGCCAGCACGACCCGCTCGGCGGGCACCCGGGTGCCGTCGCCGAGGATCACGCCCGCCGCTGCGCCGTCCCGCACGTCGACGCGCACGTCACCGGCGCGCTCGACCACGGTGGCGCCGTCGGCGACGGCCTCCTCGACGAGTGCCGCGATGAGGTCGGGCAGGCTCACCCATCCCTCGCCGGCGTTGAAGATCGCGCCCTCCTCCGCGACCGAGGCCGGGTCGACGTCGGGCGCGACCGAGGCCACGTCGTCGCGCTCGACCCAGAGGGCGTCGTAGCCGCCCGCGCGCTCGAACGCGAAGGTCTGCCGCAGGCTCTCCCCCGGGCCCGCCCACTTCATCGCGCCGTCGAACCGCAGGTAGCTGCGGCTCTCCGGGTGACGGACGCTCCAGGTGCGGTACCGGTCGAGCGCCAGCAGGCGCAGGTAGTGGTAGGCCGGCGAGCGGTCGCCGGACGAGTTCAGCCAGGCGATGGAACGGCCCGACGCGCCGTCGGCCAGCGCACCGGCAGTGACGAGGGTGACCGGCGCGCCGGCCCGCGCGAGGTGCGCGGCCGTCGAGGCGCCGAGGATGCCGCCGCCGATGACGACGACGGGCTTCGGTTCGATTGCAGACATGGGTGGGGTTCCTTCCCAGGTGGTTCGGGTGATCGGTGCGTTGCGCGGTCAGGCGGTGACGGATGCCGCGGCGTGCGCCTGCTCGATGAGCTCGAGCACGGCGACCGCGTCGGCCGGGTCCACGGGCACGGGCGCGCCGTCGCGGATCGCGGCGGCGAGGAGGCGGTAGAACTCGCCGTAGTCCCCGCGATCGGTCGGGACGGGCCGGGCGGCGCCGTCGACGCCGAGCACGCCCCACCGCGCCCCCGGCGTCTCGCCGAAGCCGGGGTCGGTCGGCAGCGCGCCCGCGATGAGCGCGGGCTCCTGGCCGTCCAGGCCCCAGCTCGTGTACCCCGCGCGGGAGCCCAGGACGTGGAAGCGCGGGCCGAATACGGGCGCGACGGCGTTCATCCAGAGGTGCGACCGAACGCCCGACTCGTGTCGGAGCGCGACGAACACGTCGTCGTCGGCCGCAGCGCCGGGGCGCCGGCGATCGATCTCGGCGGTCAGCTCCGCGACCGGACCGAACAGCTGCACGGCCTGGTCGACGAGGTGCGTGCCGAGGTCGTAGAGGATGCCGCCGCCGTCGGCGGGCGTCGCCTCGGTCTTCCACGAGGCGGGCGGCTGCGGCTTCCACCACTCGAAGCGCGACTCGAACCGGCGCACCTCGCCGAGCGCGTCGGACTCCACGAGTCGACGCACCGTGCGGAAGTCGCCGTCCCACCGGCGGTTCTGGAACACCGTCAGCGTCCGGCCGAGCCGCGCCGCCTTCGCGATGAGCGCCCGGCCCTCGTCGGCGGTGACGGCGAACGGCTTGTCGACGACGACATCGAGGCCCGCATCGAGCGCCGCGTCGGCGAGCGCCGCGTGCGTGCCGCTCGGCGAGCCGATCACGACGAGGTCGAGCCGGTCGGCGGCCGCCCACAGGTCGTCGACCGTGGCGACGGTCGCCGCCGACGGATGCCGCGCCGCGGCGGCCGCGCGACGGGATCCGTCCCGCGTCACGATGACGTCGAGCGAGTACGCCGGATCGGCATCGAGGAACGGGGCGTGGAACACCCGCCCGCTGGTGCCGAAGCCGACGACGGCGGTGCGGATGGGGTCGCCGACGTGGGCGGATGCGGCATCCGTCATCACAGCACCTCGCTGAGGAAGCGGCGCAGGCGCGGGCTCTGCGGGCGGTCGAAGAGGTCATCGGGGTGGCCGTGCTCGACGACGCGACCCTCGTCCATGAACACGACCTGGTCGGCGACCCGGCGGGCGAAGCCCATCTCGTGGGTGACGACGAGCATGGTCATGCCGCGCTGGGCGAGCTGGGCCATGAGGCTCAGCACGCCCTTCACGAGCTCGGGGTCGAGCGCGCTGGTGGCCTCGTCGAAGAGCATGACCTCGGGCTCCATCGCGAGCGCCCGGGCGATGGCCACCCGCTGCTGCTGCCCGCCGGACAGGTCGCGCGGGCGGTGGTCGGCGCGCTCGGCCAGCCCGACCTCGGCGAGCCGCTCGTGCGCGATGCGGTTCGCCTCGGCCCGCGACATCCGCTTCACGTTGCGCAGGGCGAGCGCGACGTTCTCGAGCGCGGTGTGGTCGGGGAACAGGTTGAAGTGCTGGAACACCAGGCCGATCCGTCGCCGCACGACGTCGGGCTTCTGGCGCAGCACGCTCTCGCCCGCGAGGAGGACGTCGCCGCCGCTCGGCTCGTGCAGGCGGTTCACCCCGCGCAGCAGCGTCGACTTGCCCGAACCGGACGGGCCGATGATGCACGTGGTGGTGCCCGGCTCGACGGTGAGGCTCACGTCGCGGAGCACCTCGATGTCGCCGTAGGCCATGGTGAGCCCGCGCAGCTCGAGGCTGGAGCCGGTGTAGAGGTGCCCGTCGGTGATCGGCACCGGAGACGTGTACGTCATGTGTTGCTCCCGTAGGTGAGTGCGGTCGGCGGGGTCTGCTGCTCCTCGACCTCGTCGAGGCCGCTCTTGGGCGGCGCCGCCTTGCGTCGGCCGGTGCGGAACCGCTCGTCGAAGTGGTTCACGAGGTGCGTCAGCGGCACGGTGATCACGAGGTAGAAGAGGCCGGCCATCACGAGCGGCGACAGGTTGCCGGTGAGGACGGCGGCGTCCTGGCCGACCCGGAACAGCTCGCGCTCGGACACGAGCAGGCCCAGGAAGTAGACCAGGCTCGAGTCCTTCACGATCGCGATGAACTGGTTGACGAGCGCGGGCAGGACCCGGCGCACGCCCTGCGGCACGACCACGAGGCGCATGGCGCTGCCGTAGCTCATGCCGAGCGCGCGGCACGCCTCGAGCTGGCCGCGGTCGACGCTCTGGATGCCGGCGCGGAAGATCTCGCCGATGTACGCGCTCGCGATGAGGCTGAGGGCGAGGATGCCGAGCGGGTACGGCGACGGGCCGAAGATCTGCTGGCTCATCCGTGCGAAGCCCTGGCCGATGAGCAGGATGGTGAGGATCGCGGGCAGGCCGCGGAAGACGTCGGTGTAGATGCGGGCGGGCACGCGCAGCCAGCGCGAGCGCGAGATGCCCATGATCGCGACGATCATGCCGAGCACGACGCCGATGACGGTGGCCGCGATCGAGATGACGAGCGTGTTCACGAGGCCGACGCCGAGCAGCTGCGGGAACACCTGCCACATCGCGTCGAAGTCGAGGAAGGTGGCGACGAGGTTGTCGAGCCAGTCCATGATGTGCTCCGTTTGTTCGGGTGGTGGTCCGGTGCGGGCCGCGGGAGTGCTGCGGGCGGCCCGCACCGGGACGCGAGGCGAGGGCTACTCGCCCTGCTCGCTCGAGGGCAGGTACTGCTCGGGCATGGGCGAGCCCGGGAACCACTTCTGGTAGAGCTCCTTCCAGGTGCCGTCCTCCATGGCCTCGTGCAGGGCCTCGTTGAGGGCCTCCTGGAACTCGGGCTTGCCCTTGGCGATGGCGAAGCCGGCGGGGGCGTCGAACGACGGGATGTCGATGGCGTTCTCCAGGCCGTACTGCGCCGCGTACTCCTTGGCGGCCTCGTAGTCGAGGAAGTGCGCGTCGACCGCGCCGGAGTTCACCGCGGAGATCGCCGCGTTGTTGTCGGGGAAGCGGACGAGCTCGGTCTCGGTGAAGTTCTTGACCGCGTACGCCTCCTGCAGGGTGCCCTGCACGACGCCGAGACGCTTCCCGGCGAGGTCGTCCTCGTCGGCGATGTCGGCGTCGGGGCTCGCCATGACGGTGAGGTAGCCGGCCAGGTAGCCGTCGGAGAAGTCGACGGTCTGCTGGCGCTCCTCGGTGATGCCGATCGCGGCGACGCCGACGTCGAACTGCCCGTTGGCGACGGCGGCGAGCAGGCCCGAGAAGTCCTGGCCGGTGAACACGACGTCGTCGATGCCGATGCGGCCGGCGACGTCGGTGAACAGCTCGACGTCGAAGCCGGTGAACTCGCCGCTCTCGTCGGTGAAGGTGTAGGGCTTGGCGTCGCCGAGGCTCGCCACGCGGATCTGGCCGGGGGTGATGAGGCCGTACGGGTTGTCGTCGGCCGCGTCGGTCGCCTGGTCTCCCGCGGCGCCGCTGGCGCAGGCGGACAGGACGAGGGCGGTGGCCGCGGCGACGGCCGCGACGGCCGTGCGGCGGAGGAGGGTGCGCTGCTTCACGGTGCGTTCCTTCGGTTCGGAATGTGGGTGGTGGTGCTGGTCGGGTGGTGCTCGGGTGGTGCGGACGCGGGGCGGGCTGGTGCGGCCCGGCTCTTGTTGAGACCGGTCTCAATCGCGTAGATTGAGACCGGTCTCAATGCGTTTCCGGCACACTAACCGTCGCTCGAGACATCCGTCAACAACTTTTTCCGAGGAGTGCTCGAATGCCGGTGGATCCGCTGAACGGCCGCAGGGAGGTCACGGTCAGCGACGTCGCCGCCGCGGCCAAGGTGTCGAAGGCGACGGCGGCCCGCGTCCTCGGCGGCTACGGCGCCGCCAGCGAGGCCGTGCGCGACCGCGTCCAGGCCGCGGCCGAGCAGCTCGGCTACCACCCGAACGCCCTGGCCAAGACGATGACCACCGGCCGGTCCAACTCCATCGGCATCATCGTCGGCGACATCGAGAACCCGTTCTTCGCCCAGGCGACGCGAGGGGCGGCGGATGTCGCGAAGGCCGCCGGCTACGACCTGATCCTGCTGAACTCCGACGAGCACGCCGTCGCCGAGGAGAACGCGATCTCGGTGCTGCTGGCCAAGCGCGTCGACGGCATCCTCGTGGCGCCCGCCTCCACCACCGACCCGTCGAGCCTGCGGGAGGCGGTCGAGCGGGCCCGGCCGATGGTCCTGTTCGACCGCGTCGCCGACGGGCTCGACGTCGACACGGTCGTCGCCGACAACCTCGCGGGCGCGCGACGACTCGCCCAGCTGCTGCTCGACGCCGGACACCGCCGGATCGCGTTCGTGTCGACCATCGCGCACGCCGACGAGTACCGGGTCGGCGATCGACTCGGCTCGAGCTCGGTCGACGACCGCGTGCGCGGGTTCGTCGGGGCGCTCGCCGACGCGGGCGTCGACGATCCCGCGCGGTTCGTCCGCCTGAACGCGCGCGACGGCGTGCCGGCGGTCGTCCGTGCGCTCGTCGACGACGGCATCACCGCCATCGTCGCCTCCGACAGCCTCATCGCGCAGGCCGCCTTCCGGGAGCTCCGCACGTTGGGGCGCCGGATCCCCGACGACGTGTCGCTCGTCGCGTTCGACGACGCCGACTGGACCAGCCTGTCCGCCCCCGGCATCACCGTCATGGCCCAGCCCATCCACGAGATCGGCGCCGAGGCCGCGCGGCTGCTCATCCGGCGCATCGCCGGCGACGGCGCGCCGACCGAGCACGTGGTCCTGCCCCAGCGCCTCGTCGAACGCGAGTCCATCGCGCCGCCGCGGAGCTGAGGCCGGAAGTCGTCAGGCGTCGCGCCAGCCGTGCTGCGGTTCGAAGCCGAGCTCGGCCCGCGCCCGGTCGATCGCGAAGAGCGACTCGTGCTCGCCGAACTCCCGCCGCAGCTCGACGCCCGGGAAGAACTCCTCGATGAGCGCCGCCGTCGACCGCGACATGACGGTGTCGCGGTTCGCGATCACGTAGCTGCGGGCCCCGGTCACGTCGGCTTCGAGGGCGAGGCGAACGGATGCCGCGGCATCCCGCACGTCGATGTAGCCGAACGCGTTGAACAGCCGCGACTCGGGCGCCTCCTCGAACCCGGGGAACTCGCCGTAGCGGTCCGGGTCGATGACGTTCGAGAACCGCAGCGCGACGAACGGGATGCCGGACCAGTCCGAGATGTGCTCGGCCATGGTCTCGCCGAGCACCTTCGAGAGCGAGTAGGTCGTCGTCGGCCGCGGGTAGTGGTCCTCGTCGATGGGCAGGTAGGCCGGCGGGGCGTCCCGGGTGAAGTCGAGGCCCAGCGTCGTCTCGCTCGAGGCCCACACGACCCGCTCGACCCCGGCGCGTGCGGCGGCGAGGAAGACGTTCGAGTTCACCGCGTTGTTGACGTTCAGCGTGCGGGCGGGCGTGAAGATGGACGGCGCGGGGATCGCCGCGAGGTGCGCGACCGCGTCCACCCCGTCGATCACCTCGAACGCATCGCCGGCATCGGTCAGGTCGGCCTGCGTGTAGGTCAGGTCGGGCCGCGACCACCGCGCCGGCAGGAGCGGTGACGGCGCCACCACGTCGGTCGCGAGCACCTCGTAGCCGTGCTCGAGCAGGTCGGTCACGACCGCCCGCCCGGCGAGGCCCGACGCCCCGGTGACGCAGATCCGCTTGCCCATGCCGCTCCCCCTCGTCGCCGTCGCGCGACGGCCCCGCCCATTCTCAGGGCGGGGCCGGACCGCCGTCCACCCCCGCCGACCGATGGGTGCGGCGCCCGCGTACGATCGACCCATGAGCGAGCCGGCCGAGCAGGACCCGCGCGATCCGACCCCGTGGTGGCAGGACCAGACGGATGTCGGCGGACTCGGCATGGCCCGCCTGTTCGCCTGGGCCGCCCTCTTCATGGGCGTCGGCGCGCTCGGCATCGCCGTCTTCGCCCCGCTCGAGGGCGACGCGCTCCGCACGGTGTGGATCGCCGGCTTCGGGACCGTGGCGATCTGGGTCGCCGGCATGGCGGCGCCGCGGTACCGCCGGGAGGGCGTCCGGATCTCGTGGGCGGTGCCCGCCGCGATGGTGCTGGGCGGCCTCGCCATCCTCGTCGCGGCCTACGCGTTCGTCGTCATCGTCGCGGCATCCGGCGGGGTCGAGCTGCCCGCGCCCGAGCACTGGCTGCCGGCGTCGGCACCGGCGCGGCCCGGCGTCCCCACCTGATGCGAGCGGATGCCGCGGGTCAGGCTCCCCCGAGCGGTCGGTTGTAGTCGGCGATCGACTCGTCGGCGACGTCGCGCGCGATCGACCCGAACAGCTCCCACTGCGGCTCGCCCATGGTGCCGCCGACGATGCACTCGCTGCCCGCGACGTCGACGAGCTCCGGTTCCTGGCTCGGGTCCTCGACGTCCATGTAGACGTACCAGAGCCCGTCGTCGCGCTGCAGCACCGTCGCCGCGTCGAAGGGCGCGAACACCGTCCGGCCCGGGTCGCCGTAGAAGCGGCCGGTCTGGGCGCGGCAGAGCGCGTACGCGTCGATCGCCTCGAGCGAGCTGCCCGCGCCGCGGGCGGCGGGCTCCTCGGACGGCGGCGCGGTCTCGGTGGCGGGCGGCGTCGTCTCGGCGGGCTCGCTCGTCGTCGGCGGCGCGCTCGGCGTGGTGGTCGGGCCGGGGTCCCCGGGGGCGCACCCGGCCAGGAGGCCGGCGAGCGCGACCGCGCCGGCCAGGAGCGTGACGGCGGGCGCTGGTCCGATGCGAGTGGTCCGGTTCATCTCCGCAGGCTAACGGCGCCGCAGGGCGGTCGGCCCGAGGGCGCGCCCGCGCGCACCGGACCGGCCGGAGGCGCCGCGGCCGCCGTTCAGCTCGTGCGGTCGAGCGCGGCGAGCACGCGGGGCACCGCGCCGCCGAGGTTCCACTCGTCGGCGAGCGCGAGCAGCGCCTCACGGGGCCCGTCGGCCGGGGGCGCGAGGCGGGCGCCGGCCTCCTCGGCCGACGGGAGTTCGAGGTCGCGGACGACGTTCACGACCCGGGGCGCGACCGCGAGGTAGTCGTGGGCGCCCGCGAGCTTGGCGCGCATGGTGGCCGACATCCGCGGGGCGGCGTCCGCGACATCCGGATCGCCCGACGCCACCACGAGCATCGCGTCGAGGGAGCCGAAGTCGCCCAGGAGCCCGGCGGCCGTCTTCTCGCCGATGCCCGCGACGCCCGGGAGGCCGTCGGACGTGTCGCCGCGCAGCACCGCGAAGTCGGCGTACTGCGACGCCTCGATGCCGTACTTCGCGACGACCCACTCGCCGGTCACCAGCTCGAGCCGGCTCATGCCGCGCGCGGTGTAGATCACGCGGATCCCGCGCTCGTCGTCGACGAGCTGGAACAGGTCGCGGTCGCCCGTGACGACGTCGACCGGCATCGTCGCCTGCGTCGCCATCGTGCCGATGACGTCGTCGGCCTCGTGCTCGGCGACGCCCACCACCGGGATGCCGAGCAGGCCCAGCACCTCGCGGATCATCGGCACCTGCGCCTCGAGCGGGTCGGGCACCTCCTCGACGTCGGGCCCGCCCGCCACGACCTCCTCCACACGGTGCGCCTTGTAGCTCGGGATGAGGTCGACCCGCCACTGCGGCCGCCAGTCGTCGTCCCAGCAGGCGACGAGATGGGTCGGCTCGAAGTCGCTCGCGAGCTTCGCGATCATGTCGAGCAGCCCGCGCACCGCGTTCACGGGCGTGCCGTCGGCGCGCCGGATCGAGTCGGGCACGCCGTAGAACGCACGGAAGTACAGCGAAGCGGTGTCGAGCAGCATCAGACGATCGGCCATGGGGCGATCCTGTCACAGCGAACCCACAGCCAGGCGGGCCGGATCGCGGAACAGCCCGGCCCGCTCGACGGTTGTTCCGGATGACGCCACGACACCGCCCCGTGCAGTGTCGCGTTCGGGCGCCGCAGCCGGCGGCGACCATGGCGTCCAGGAGGAGGAACCGTGTCCCACGACTACCGCAGCACTCCCGAGGCGATCGCCCGCCTCACCCCCTTGCAGCGCAAGGTCACCCAGGACGACGCGACCGAGCCGGCGTTCCGCAACGAGTACTGGAACAACCACGATCCGGGGCTCTACGTCGACGTCGTGTCGGGGCAGCCGCTGTTCGCCAGCGTGCACAAGTACGACAGCCGCTCCGGCTGGCCGAGCTTCACCCGCCCGATCGACGACGGCGCCGTGACCGAGCACGTCGACCGCTCGCTGTTCATGAAGCGGGTCGAGGTCCGCTCGTCGGGCGCCGACAGCCACCTCGGCCACGTCTTCGACGACGGCCCCACCGAGGCCGGCGGCCTGCGCTACTGCATCAACTCCGCGGCGCTCCGCTTCGTCCACCTCGACGACCTCGAGGCCGAGGGCTACGGCGAGTACCGCCACCTGTTCGAGACGGCGGATGCCGCAGCATCCGCCCGCACCACCACCGAGAGCGAGGACCGCGCATGACCACCCCCGGCGCCATCACGACCCTGCCCGGAGCCGAGACCGCCGTCCTCGCGGGCGGCTGCTTCTGGGGCATGGAGGAGCTCATCCGCAAGATGCCCGGCGTGCTCGGCACGCGCGTGGGCTACTCGGGCGGCGACGTGCCGAACGCGACCTACCGCAACCACGGCTCGCACGCCGAGGCGATCGAGGTCGTGTTCGACCCCGCGAAGCTCAGCTACCGCGAGCTGCTGGAGTTCTTCTTCCAGATCCACGACCCGACCACGAAGAACCGCCAGGGCAACGACATCGGCACCAGCTACCGGTCGGCGATCTACCCCACGAGCGCCGAGCAGCACGACACGGCGATCGACACGATCGCGGATGTCGACGCGTCGGGCATCTGGCCCGGCCCGGTCGTGACCGAGGTCGCCCCGGCCGGCGCGTTCTGGGAGGCCGAGCCGGAGCACCAGGACTACCTGCAGCGCATCCCCTGGGGCTACACCTGCCACTTCGTGCGCCCGGACTGGAAGCTGCCGAAGCGCGACACGGCGCAGGCCGGGTGACGCCCCGCTAGCGTGGGGCGCATGCGGTTCTCGATGCGCGTCCCGGAACGGCTCCGCGTGTCGGAGCGGTTCCGGGCCACGAAGCGGTCACCGCTGCTCCAGGTCCTGAAGTCGGCGGTCGCGACGGTCGCCGCGTGGCTGGTCGCCGGGTGGCTGATCCCCGGCCCGCTGCCGGTGTTCGCCGCGATCGCCGCGCTGCTCGTCGTGCAGCCGAGCGTGAACCAGTCGCTCGGCAAGGCCGTCGAACGCAGCGTCGGCGTCATCGCGGGCGTCGTGATCGCGTCGGCGCTCGGCCTCGTCTTCGGACCCGCCGGGTGGGTGGTGCTCGTCGCGATCGTCGCCGCGATCCTCATCGCGTGGGCGCTGCGCATGACCACGGGTACGTCCAACCAGGTCGCGATCAGCGCGATGCTCGTGCTCGCGCTCGGCGGCACCTCCCCGGAGTACGCCCTCGACCGGGTCATCGAGACGCTCATCGGCGCCGCGATCGGCATCGTCGTGAACGTCCTCATCGTGCCGCCCGTGCTCGTGGCGCCGTCGCGCGACCACCTCGCCCGGCTCGGCGGCGAGCTCGCGGCATCCGTCGACCGTCTCGCGACGGCCCTCGAGACGCCGCAGCAGCCGGCCGACCTGAACGGCCTCATGATCGAGGCGCGGCTGATGCGCCCCATGCGCGACGCCGCGGATGCCGCCATCGCCGAGGCCGAGGAGTCCCTGACCCTCAACCCGCGGCGCTCGGCGCACCGCGGCGACCTCGCCGAGCAGCGCAAGCTGCTGAATCGGCTGAGCCCGATCGTCACCCAGGTCGTCGGCATGACGCGCGCCTTCGTCGACCACTACGACGACGGGCTGCACGAGGAGCCCACCGTGCGCGCGATCGCCGAGCAGCTCCGCCGTGCCGCGCACGACGTGCGGCTGGCGGTGCACCTCGCCGACGTGGAGCCGCAGCCGCTCACCTCGGCCGTGCCGGCGCTCACGTCGCCGCTCGTGATCTCGCCGCCCAAGTCCGACCACTGGATCCTCGTCGGCTCGCTCATGGAGGACCTGCGTCGCATCCGCGAGGAACTCCTCGAGGACGAGGTCTCGCCCGACGCCGCCGGGTTCTGACGGTTCGGCCACCCTCACCGGACGTCGGGGAGAGCCGGAATCGGCCTGGGGGTCAGCTGAGCAGGTCGCGGATCGACTCGCCCCACTCGAAGCCGCAGTCGCGGCAGTCGAAGATCGGGTCGTCGGCGTGGGCGCCGGCGGACGGGGCGTCCGTCGCCTCGACCTCGAAGTCGAGGGGGCCGTACACGATCACGCGCACCGCGGCGGAGCCGCAGCGGAGGCAGGGCTCGTCGAGCACGTCGGGCTCGAGCGTCGGATGCGTCTGGTTCGTCATGGCCATCACGGTAGGTGAGCCCTCCGACATCCGGTGGATCCGGCCCGCGCGTCGCCCGCACGGCGGACGGACGGTCGGCACCTCGACACGGCGGCGGTCGGCCGGGGCATCCGCGGTGGCTAGGGTCGAGGCGGAAAGGGGTGCGCCATGACGGGAACGGTGCGCGCGAGCGGCTTCGACTTCTTCTCGGCCGGCGAGCTGCCGGCTCCGAACCTCCCCGCGGCGGAGGTCGCCGCCATCGTGCGCGAGCACTGGGGACTCGACGTCGCCCTCGAGCCGCTCGGCAGCCAGCAGGACCAGAACTTCCTCGCCACCGCGGGCGGCACGCCGGTCGGCGTCGTGAAGATCACGAACCCGGCGTTCACCGCGGCCGAGCTCGACGCGCAGGACCACGCCGCCTCCCGCATCGCCGCCGCGGCGCCGCAGCTGCGCATCGCCACGACCACGCGCGCCGGCGACGGCACCCCTCGCTCGGTCGTCGCCGAGACCGGCGAGGGCCCGCTCGCGATCCGCCTGCTCGAGTACCTGCCCGGCGGCACCCTCACCGGCGGCGCGCACCTCTCCCCCGCGGTCGTCGCCCGCATTGGCGAGCTCGCGGGGCACGCCAGCCTCGCGCTCGCCGGCTTCGAGCACCCCGGCCTCGACCGGGTGCTGCAGTGGGACCTCCGCCACGCCGACCGCGTCGTCGACCTGCTCGCGCACTACCACCCCGACGAGGCCAAGCGGGCGATGGTGACGGATGCCGCGGCGCGCGCCTGGGCCGACGTGCAGGCCGTCGCCGCCGACCTCCCCGTGCAGGCCGTGCACCTCGACCTGACCGACGACAACGTCGTCTGCACGACCGAGCGCGGCATCCGCATGCCCGACGGGATGATCGACTTCGGCGACGTCACGGCGAGCTGGGCCGTGTCGGAGCTCGCGATCACGATCTCGTCGGTGCTGCACCACGCCGGTGCCGAGCCCGCGTCGGTGCTGCCGGCGGTGCGCGCCTTCCACGGCCTGCGACCGCTGTCGCCCGTCGAGGTGGCCGCGCTCTGGCCGCTCGTCGTGCTGCGCGGTGCCGTGCTCGTCGTCAGCGGCGAACAGCAGGTGCAGATCGACGGCGGCGCGAACGCGTACGCCGCGGCGGGCGTCGAGCGCGAATGGCGCATGTTCGAGCAGGCGACGTCGGTGCCGTCCGAGGTGATGACCGGTGTGATCGCCGACGCGCTCGGCGTGCCGCTCGGTGGTCGAGCAGGCGCGCCGAAGGCGCACCGTATCGAGACCTCCCCCGGGTTCGACCCCGCCCGCGCCGCGCGCCTCGACGTGTCGATCACCTCGGACGACGTCGATGCGGGCGCCTGGCTCGACCCCGAGCTCGAGGATCGGCTCGCACTCCGCGCGCTCGACGCCGGAGCCTCCGTGGCCTGGCTCGAGCGCGGCACCCCGCGCCTCTCGGCGAGCCGCATCCGCTCGGCCGGGTCGACCGCCACGGTCCCGACCGGCGTCGACGTCTGGTTCGCCGAGGCGCAGCACCTCCAGTCGGTCGGCGACGACGCCCGCCTCGTGATCGAGACGACGGATGGCGCGACGATCCTCGACGGCACCGTGCCGTCGCGACAGCGCGCCCGGATCCGGCTCGAAATGCCGGACGCGCCGCGGGTGCCGCACCTCGTCCGCCCGGAGTACGCGCCGGGGTGGCTCGCGCTCACCGAGGATCCGGCGGCGGCGATGGGCCTCGAGGACGCGGGCCCCGGTACGCCGGTGCGCGGCTACTCGACCACCGGAGGCGCCGACGCGTCCGAGCTGGTCGCCCGTCGCGAGCGCGCCTTCGCCGAGGTGCAGGAGCACTACTACGCCGCCCCGCCGCGCATCGAGCGCGGTTGGCGCGAGCACCTCGTCGGCACCGACGGCCGCGTCTACCTCGACATGGTGAACAACGTGACGCCGCTCGGGCACGGACATCCCGGGCTCGCGGCCGCCGTCGCGAAGCAGCTCCGCACGCTCAACACGAACTCGCGCTTCAACTACGGCGCCGTCGTGGAGTTCTCCGAGCGGCTCGCCGCGCTCGCACCCGACCCGCTCGACACGGTGTTCCTCGTGAACTCGGGCTCGGAGGCGACCGACCTCGCGATCCGCGTCGCCATGGCGGCGACCGGCCGTCGCGACATCGTGTCGCTCCTCGAGGCCTACCACGGCTGGACCTACGCGTCCGACGCCGTCAGCACATCCGTCGCCGACAACCCGAACGCGCTCGCGACCCGGCCCGACTGGGTGCACCCGATCGACGCGCCGAACCCGTTCCGCGGCGTGCACCGGGGGGCGGATGCCGCGCGCTACGCGCCCGAGGCCGCCGACCGCATCCGCGGGCTCGCGGCATCCGGTCGCCCGCCCGCCGGGTTCATCGCCGAGACCTTCTCCGGCAACGCCGGCGGCATCCCGCTGCCCGACGGGTACCTCACCGAGGTCTACGCGGCCGTGCGCGAGGTCGGCGGGCTCGCGATCGCCGACGAGGTGCAGGCCGGATACGGCCGGCTCGGGAACTGGTTCTGGGGCTTCGAGCAGCAGGGCGTGGTGCCGGACGTCATCGCGGTCGCGAAGGCCGCCGGCAACGGGTACCCGCTCGGAGCGGTCATCACGACGCGCGAGATCGCGGCGCGGTACCGCACCCAGGGGTACTTCTTCTCGTCGACGGGCGGCAGCCCCGCGTCGAGCGTCGCGGGACTCACCGTGCTCGACGCGTTCCGCGACGAGCGGCTGCAGCAGAACGCCGCCGAGACCGGCGCCTACCTGAAGGGCCGCCTCGAGGCGCTCGCGGAGCGGCATCCGCTCATCGGGATCGTGCACGGACTCGGGCTGTACCTCGGCGTCGAGTTCGTCCGCGATCGGGCGACGCTCGAGCCCGCGACCGAGGAGACGGCGGCGATCTGCGACCGGCTCCTGGCCCTCGGCGTGATCATGCAGCCCACCGGCGACCACCAGAACGTGCTCAAGGTCAAGCCGCCGCTCATCGTCACGCGCGAGAGCGCCGACTTCTTCGTCGACATGCTCGATCGGGTGCTGACCGAGGGCTGGTAGCCGGGCCACGCGAGGCACTGTCCACCGCGCCCGACGAGGGCTACGCTCGGCCTCGTGGACGGAACGGGCGGCCGGTACCCGCTCGACGAGCTCGTGTCCCGATCGGGGGTCGACCGCGCGTTCGTCGAACGGCTCGTCGCGCTCGGACTCGTGACGCCCGACCCCGACGACCGCTTCGGCGGCGGCGACGTGCAGCGCGTGCGCCTCATCGAGGCGTGCGACCGCGCGGGCATCGGGGTCGAGGTGGTCTCGGCCGCCGCGGCATCCGGTCACCTCAGCCTCGACTTCCTCGACGGCCCCCAGTACCGGTGGTCCGAGCTGTGCGAGGAGACCTTCGACGAGCTCGCCGAACGCCTGGGGATCCCCTTCGACGTGATCCAGCGCATCGGCGCGGTGCTCGTCAACCGGCACGTCTCGCCCGAGGACCGGACGCGGGCGGACGACGACGCGCTCTACACGCCGACGGGCATGGTCGCGGCCTGGGCCGACCTCGACGCCGTGATGCGCATCGGGCGGGTCTACGTCGACGCGCTCCGCCGGGTCGCGGATGCCGAGGCCGAACTGTTCCAGACCCACCTCGTGGGCGGGCTCATGCAGACCGGGCTCACCTACGGCGAGGCGCTCGAACGCTCGACGTGGCTCGCCGCCCGGATGACGCCCCACATGGATCGGATGCTCCTCGCCGTGTACCACCGCCAGCAGGAGCGCGGCTGGACCGAGGGCATCGTCGAGGGGATCGAGCGCGCCGTGGAGGCGTCGGGCGCGCACGCGGGACCCGCGCGACCGCCGGCGTTCGCGTTCATCGACCTCGCGGGATACACCGCCATCACCGACCAGCAGGGCGACGCCGAGGCCGCACGCCTCGCCCGGGAGCTGAGCTCGATGGTCGACCGCATCGTCGCCGACCACGCCGGCACCCCGGTCAAGTGGCTGGGCGACGGCGTGATGGTGCACTTCCGCGACCCGGGGGACGCCGTGCGCGCCACAGTCGAGATGGTGTCCGCGGCCCCGGTCATCGGGCTGCCCGCCCATGCGGGGATCGCCGCCGGCCCCGTGGTGACGCAGGACGGCGACTACTTCGGCCGCGCCGTGAACCTGGCCTCGCGCATCTCGGGAGCCGCCGCCGCCGGTCAGACGCTCGTCACCGGCTCGGTGGTCGACCTGGCCGATGATCCGTCACTGGCGTTCCGCGAGGTCGGACCGATCGAACTCAAGGGGTTCGCCGATCGCGTGCCCGTCTTCGAGGCGGCGCCCGCCGGGTGACTTCGGGACGGATGCCCCCGCCCGAATGCATGGACGACGGCTCTCGGGAAGGGCCTTGACAGCCGCTCGCCTCCCATCGGAACCTGCCACCACGTGCGACGGGGTCCGGACCGCCCCGCGCGAGGGGGGCGGCGATGACCACGTTCGGCATCGAGGAGGAGTTCTTCTTCCTCACTCCTGACCGGATGCTTCCCGCCGACATGGCGGAGGACGTCTACGGGCGACTCTCCGAGGATCCGACCTGGGCGCCGCTCGTGCACCGGGAGTTCCTCGCCTCGCAGATCGAGCACGCCAGCGCGGTGTTCACCGACCTCGGCGACGCCGCCGAAGGGCTCCTCGGCTTCCGGCGCGAGATCGACGCCGACGCCGGACGCCACGGCGTGAGCGTCGCGAGCATCGGCACGACGCCGGACGCGCAGGCCTTTCCGACGATCGCCGACGTCGACCGCTACCACCGGGTGGTGCGCGACATGGCCGGGGTGATCGCCGACCACCAGATGTGCGGGCTGCACGTGCACGTCGGCATCCCCAGCCGCGAGCACGGCGTCGCCGCGATGAACGCCGCGCGGCCGTGGTTGCCGCTGCTCACCGCGATGTCGGGCAACTCGCCGCTGTGGCGGGGGCACGACACCGGCTACGAGAGCTGGCGCACGGTGCAGCTGCGTCGCTGGACGACCGCCGGCTGTCCGCCGCGCTTCGCGGATGCCGCGGACTACGACCGCCGCATCCACCAGCTCGTCGGCGTCGGCGGCGTGACCGATGTGGCCCTCATCGCCTGGAACGTGCGGCTCTCGGAACACGCGCCGACGATCGAGTTCCGCATGTCCGACGCGCAGCTCACCACCGACGACACGCTGCTCGTCACCGCCCTGTGCCGCGCGCTCGTGCTGCGCGCCATCGACGACGTCGAACGGGACGGCCTCGCCTCCGCCGCCCGCGTGCGGCCCGTTCGACCCGTTCGGCCGGCAGGCGAACCCGACCTCGACGTGCCGCCCGAGCTGCTCAGTGCGGCCATGGTGCACTCCGCGCACACCGGCCTGTCGGACACGGCGTTCGACCCGGTGAGCGGATGCCTCGTGCCCGCGGTCGACCTGGTGCGTCGCCTCGAACGCCACCTCGCCGAGCCCCTCGAGCGCATGGGCGACCGCGAGATCGTGCACGAGCTGATCGACCGGCTGCTGCGCGACGGCACGGGCGCGGCGCGGCAGGTCGCCGCGTGGCGTCGCAACGGCATCGCCGGGCTCCGTCGGCTGTACGCGTCGACGATCACCGCACCCTCGATCACGCGGTCGACCGCCGCGGTGGGCGGCGGCCGGGGACCCGCGCCCGACGTGGAGCGGCTCGCGGGCGGCATCCGCTGATTCAACCGAACGGTTGAGGCGTCGCGTCGTGCGGCGTGCCTACGGTGGAGCCAGCCAGGAGGTCGACCACGAGGAGATCCGATGAGCACGACCCGAGACGCCACGACCGACACCGCCCGCCGCACCGAGACGAGACCCGCCGGGCCCGCCGACACCGTCCGGCAGGTGGTCGTGCTCGTCACGAGCGTGCTCGCCATCGTCGCGGCGTTCATCGGTTCGGGCGCGTTCGTGGGCACGCCCATCCAGCAGGCGGCGGGCGGATGGCTCGACGCCGACTCCACGCTCATCGCCCCCGGCCGCCCGGCGTTCTCGATCTGGAGCGTGATCTACACGGGCATGCTCGCCTACGCGATCTGGCAACTGCTGCCCGCGCAGCGCACCGACGCCCGGCACCGCCGGATCGGGTACGCGGTCGTCGCGTCCCTCGTGCTCAACGCGCTGTGGATCGGCGTCGTGCAGCTCGACCTGCTCGGGATGAGCCTGCCGGTCATCGTCGTGCTGCTGGCCGTGCTCGCGTGGCTCTTCGTGCAGCTGCGACGGATGCCGCCGAAGAACCTCGTCGACACCATCGTCACCGACGGGTCGATCGGGCTCTACCTCGGCTGGGTCGTGGTCGCCACCGCGGCGAACGCGACCGCCGTGCTCGCCGCCGCCGACTTCTCCGGATGGGGCCTGCCCCACGAGACGTGGGCCGTGATCGTGATCGCCGCAGCGGCCGCCGTCGGCGTCGGCCTCGCGGTGTGGGGCCGCGGGCGCATCGCGCCGATGCTGTCGCTGTGCTGGGGGCTGTCGTGGGTCGCGGTCGCGCGACTCACCGACCAACCGGAATCGACGACCACGGGCATCGCCGCCGTCGTCGCCGTGGTCGTGGTCGTCCTCGCGACGCTCGGCGCCCGGTTCCTGGCGATGCGAGCCGGTCCCGCGGGCGATGCCGGCCGCACCGATTCCTCCGTCGCGGAGGGCGCGACGACCTGACCCCGGGGGACGCTGCGCGGGGGCGCAGCACGAGGAGCCGGGGCGTGGTTCGGGTCGCCCCGGCTCCGTCGTGTCCGCGGACGGCGCTGCCTCGGGCACCATGGGGTGATGCGCCCGCATGAACGGCTCCTCCGCGTCGAGGTCGGCGAGGACCTCGGCAGTGTCTCGGCGGTACTCCTGCGCCCCGACGGGTCGAGCGCGACCGTGGTCGTCGCGCACGGCGCGGGCGCCGGGCGGGAGCATCCGTTCATCACCGGGTTCTGCCGGGCGCTCGCCGACCTCGGCGTCGCGACCCTGCGCTTCGACTTCCCGTATCGCGAGGCGGGGCGCCGGTTCCCCGACCGCCCGCCGGCGGCGATCGCGACGTGGCGCGCTGCGGCGGCGGTCGCCGCCGCCCACGCGCGCGACGGGGAGCCGGTGTGGGCGGCGGGCAAGTCGTACGGCGGGCGGATGGCGTCGATGGCCGTCGCCGAGGGGATGCCCGCCGCCGGGCTGGTGTTCCTCGGCTACCCGTTGCACGCACCCGGAAAGCCCGACAAGCCGCGCGACGAGCACTTCGCCGCGCTCGCCGGCGTCCCGATGCTGTTCCTGCAGGGCCGCAACGACCCGTTCGCGATCCCGAACGAGCAGCTCGACGAGCTGGTCCGCCGGATCGGCGAGCCGGCCGTGCTCGACTGGATCGAGGGCGGCAACCACTCGTTCGAGGTGAAGGGCGCGCGTCGCCCGCCCGCCGAGGTCGGCGCGGGCCTGGCTCCGCGCGTCGCCTCGTTCGTCGCAGCGCACGCGACCGGCTGAGGGGACCTTCGGCCCCGCTGCGCTGCCCGTGCTGCGGCAGCATCGTCCGCAGGAGGTGCGCCATGACCGCTGACCCGTCCGGGACGTCCGGATACGTGAATCCGCAGGTCGCCCGCGCGGCCGCCGAGAGCAGTTCCTCGCGTTCGTTCATCGCGACGTGGCTGTTCGCGTGGCTCCTGGGGGTGCTCGGCGTGGACCGCTTCTACCTGGGCAAGGTGGGCACCGGCATCCTGAAGCTGCTCACGATCGGCGGCTTCGGCATCTGGTGGCTCGTCGACCTGGTCCTGACGCTCACGAACTCGCAGAGGGACGGCGACGGACGTCGGGTGATGGGCACCCGGCAGGAGCAGATGATCGCGTGGATCGTCACCGCCGTCGGCGTGCTGCTCGGCTGGGTGATGGGCGCGGTCACGCAGGGCTTCGCGGTGCTCGTCGACGACGTGCTCCCGGCCATGCCGTGGTGGCCGGCGGGCTGATCGCTCTGCGGCGGGCAGTCCGCGCGGGCGCGGTGGTTCCGCCGCGCCCGCGCGAATTCAGACGGCCGTGTACCCGCCGTCGACGAGGTGGTAGCTGCCGGTGATGAAGCTCGCGGCATCGCTCGCGAGGAACGCGACGAGCGCCGCGACCTCTTCGGGCTGCCCGAGCCGGCCGATCGGGTGCTTGCCGACGAGGAACTCCTGCGTCGCCTCGTCGAGGTTCGCGTCGATGAGCGGCGTCTTGATGAACGCGGGTCCGACCGAGTTCACGCGCACGCCCTGCGTGGCGTACTCGAGCGCCGCGTTCTTCGTCAGGCCGACCAGGCCGTGCTTCGCGCTGACGTAGGCGGACGAGCTCGCGAATCCGACGCTGCCGAGGATCGAGGCGATGTTCACGACGGCGCCGCCGCCGTTCTCGACGATGGCGGGAAGCTGGGCGCGCATGCCGTGGAACACGGAGCTGAGGTTGACGGCGATGACCTTGTCCCAACCGTCGACGGGGTACTCGCCGATCGGCGCGGCCGGCCCGCCGATGCCCGCGTTGTTCACCGCGATGCGCAGCGGCGCGAGCGCATTCGCGGCGTGGATGGACGCCTCGATCCACGTCGGGTCGGTGACGTCGCCGACGGAGGCCTCCGCATCGCCGCCGGCCGTGCGGATCTCGTCGACGACCGCATCGGCATGGTCGCCGTTCATGTCGTTCACGAGCACGGATGCTCCGTTGGCGGCGAGCAGCAGCGCGACCGCTCGGCCGATGCCGCTGCCTCCTCCGGTCACGATCGCCGAACGGTCGGCCACGTCGTACTGGGCCATGAGTCGTCTCCTGTCGATTCGAGGTGGGGTGACGGATGCCACCGGCATCCGTCGTCGCACCCTCACGCTAGGCGCGACGGCGCCGACCCGACAGGGCCTTGCGACCCCCGGCGGATCGCGCACTCCTCGGAACTCCTTACGGTCTGGTGACGCTTCGGCCGCCGGAGCCCGGTGGGCCCGGACGCGGACGTAGCCTGAGGCCATGCCCGCGCCGAGCCGCCGACCGATGCCCGCCTGGGCGCTGCCCGCCGTCGCGGGCATCGCCTCGGCGGCGGTCGGCGCGGGGGTGGGCGAACTCGCCGCCGCGGTGATCGCGCCGGCCGCGTCGCCGTTCGCCTCGATCGGGTCGCTGCTCATCGACCTCGCGCCCCCCTGGGCGAAGGATGCCGCGATCGCGCTGTTCGGCACGGGCGACAAGCTCGCGCTGCTCATCGGCATCGGTGTCGTGCTCGCGGCGCTCGGCGCGTTCGCGGGCGTGCTCGAGGTGCGGCATCCGCGCTGGGGACGTGGGCTCTTCGCGTTCGCCGGCGTGTTCGGCGCGCTCGCGGCCGCCACGCGCGCGAATGCGTCGATGCTCGCGATCCTGCCTGCGGCGCTCGGCGCGATCGCGGCCATGGCGGCGCTCACCCTGCTGCTGCGTCTTCTGCCGGCGACGGGTGCCGCGCCGCAGGCCGCCGACGTCGCTCCGGCTCCCGCCGCGCTCGATCGCCGGCGATTCCTCGCGTGGGCCGGCGGCGCGGCCGCGGTCGGCGTGCTCGCCGCGATCGGCGCCACCGTGCTCACCGCGGGGTCGCGCGCGGTCGTCGCGGTGCGCGACGCGCTGCGGCTGCCCGCGCCCGTGCGCCGCGCCGCGGTGCCGGCATCCGCTGAGCTCGGGATCGACGGCCTCGCGCCCGTGATCACGCCGAACCGCGACTTCTACCGCATCGACACGGCGCTGAACGTGCCGCAGGTCGACCCGGCGGACTGGCGGCTGCGCATCCACGGCATGGTCGACCGCGAGGTCGAGCTCACGTGGGACGACCTGCTCGCCCTGCCCCTGTCGGAGAGCATCACCACCCTCGCGTGCGTGTCGAACGAGGTCGGCGGCGACCTGATCGGCACGGCCGTGTGGCTCGGGTACCCGATCCGAGAACTGCTCGCCGAGGCGCGTCCGTCCGCCGACGCCGACATGGTGCTCTCGCGCAGCATCGACGGGTTCACCGCCTCGACGCCGCTCGAGGCCCTCACCGACCCCGGCCGCGAGTCGATCCTCGCCGTGGGCATGAACGGCGAGCCGCTGCCGCTCGAGCACGGCTTCCCGGTCCGGATGGTGGTGCCGGGCCTGTACGGCTACGTCTCGGCGACGAAGTGGGTGGTCGACCTCGAGGTGACGCGGTTCGACCGCGACCGCGCCTACTGGTCGGACCGCGGCTGGAGCGAGCGCGGCCCCGTCAAGCTGTCGTCGCGCATCGACGTGCCGCGGCAGGGGCAGACCGTCGACGCCGGCCGCGTCGTGGTCGCGGGGGTCGCGTGGCACCAGCACACCGGGATCGCCGCGGTCGACGTGCAGGTCGACGACGGCGACTGGCAGCCCGCGACCCTCGCCACGGCCGTCTCGGCCGACACCTGGGTCCAGTGGCGCTTCGAGTGGGATGCCGCGTCCGGCCCCCACACCCTCCGCGTCCGCGCCAACTCGGCGGACGGCGAGGTGCAGACCGCCGAGGTCGCCCCGGTCGCGCCGGACGGCGCCACCGGACTGCACGAGCGCCGCGTCGAGGTGCGCTGACCCGGCCTCCCGCGCCGAGCCGCCGACCCGTCCTCCCCTATCGGTCCCGCGCCCGGCTTTCCCCGGGTCGTGCCCTCGTCCGAGGCGCGTGCCCGATCGGATGCGAGCGT
The DNA here is from genome assembly GCF_031432295.1 of Agromyces indicus. Lineage (NCBI taxonomy): Bacteria > Bacillati > Actinomycetota > Actinomycetes > Micrococcales > Microbacteriaceae > Agromyces > Agromyces indicus. The sequence continues at coordinate 480,500 of NZ_JAVKGS010000003.1, forward strand.
TCCTCTCGCGGGGACGCGGTACTTCGGTACTTCGGTACCGAAGTGCGACGAGAAACGATGCTTCGCGGAGCCGCCATCCCACGCCCCCCACCCGCTCGCCCACTCCCGAGGACCCCTGTGACCGAGAAGCCGATCAAGGTCGACCAGGCGACGGATCGCGTCGTCACCGAACTGGCGTTCTTCCTCCGCTGCACGAAGAAGTCCATCGTCGCGGCCGCCGTCGCCGAGTACGCGGCCAAGGCGGACTCCGTTCGAGCCGCCATGGCGGCCGGCCCCGAGCGTCCCACCATGCTCGAGCTCGCACCGCTCGACCGGCTCGCGCTACGCCGTGGCGAACTCATCCGCGCGTTCGCCGCCCGGAACGCCACCGGGATCCGCGTCGCGGAACTCGAACCGGAGTCGATGGGCGCCTCCGACCTCGTCCTGCTGGCCGAGACGGATCCCCTGATGAGCGGGGCAGGGGAAGCGATGCGGCTCTCGCGGATCGCGTCCGACCTGCTCCACGTCCACGTCGAGGTGCTGTGCCTCAGGACGATGCGCCGGTTCGCGCCGGCGTCCCGCCGGACGGCCCTCGAACTGTCGCGCCCGCTGTGACGCGAGACGCGACGCGAGCCGGAGCCCGCTCAGGCGAGCGGCGGGGTCCGGGGCGGGGCGACGCGGCGCGGCGCGAGGGCCTCGAACGCGGCGGCGAGACGCAGCAGGGCCGTGTCGTCGTAGGCGCGTCCGGCGAACGTGAGGCCCACCGGCATCCGGATGTCGCCCATGAGCCCCATGGGCACCGTCACGGTCGGGATGCCGAGGTGCCGCGGCACCAGGTTGCCGTTCGCGACCCAGACGCCGTTGCGCCAGCCGAGGTCGGCGGAGGCGGGGTTCACGTCCATGTCCGCGGGCCCCACGTCGGCGACCGCCGGGAACGCGACGGCGTCGAGACCGAGCCCGTCCATCCACTGCTCGAGGTCGATGCGGCGGGTCTCCTCGAGCCCGCGCAGCCCCTCGGGCAGTTCCGGCATGTCGGTGAACGACGCGCCCGCGTTCGCGCGCACCCAGGCCGGGTACTCGGCGATGTCGTCGTCGAAGCCCGTGTACCGGTCGGGCAGGGCGCCCTCGGGCTGCGGGAAGATCCGTGCCCCGTCGACGTCGGCGAGCGAGTGCAGTGCCGGGTCGCCGTTGGCCTGCAGGAAGTCCTCCCAGCCCCACGCCGACAGGTCGACGATCTCGCGCTTCAGGTACTCCGGCGTGACGAGTCCGCGCGTCGCGATCGTCGGCGCTCCGGGGCGGTCGCCCTCGTAGTTCGACACGACGGGGAAGTCGACGAGCACGACCTCGGCGCCGGCCGCCTCGAGGTCGCGGCGTGCCGCCTCCCACAGCTCGATGACCGACTCGCGCGTGTCGATGCGCTGCCCGGTGGGCCCGCCGATGCCGACGCTCCCGCCGGGCTCCGCGGTGCCGGCCTCCGGGTCGGCGTTCACGTACATGCGGGGCACGCCGACGCGCCGGCCCGCGAGTGCAGTGCGGGCCGCGGCGGCATCCGTCACCTGCAGCGCCGGGTACGACTCGGGGCGGACCGCGGATGCCGCAGGCAGCTCGACCCACGGCTGCGCCCGCCAGAAGTCGCCGCGCGTCTCCGGGTCGTCGGCGACGATCACGTCGAGCACCTCGAGCAGGTCGGCCATGGTGCGCGTGTGCGGCACGACGACGTCCATCGTGGGCACCAGCGGCCAGTTGCCGCGCACCGAGATGACGCCGCGCGAGGGCGTGTAGGCGCACAGGGCGTTGTTCGACGCCGGCGCCCGGCCCGACGACCAGGTCTCCTCGCCGAGGCCGAACGCCGCGAACGACGCCGCCGTCGCCGTGCCCGAGCCGTTCGACGAGCCTGAGCCGAACGCGGCGGTCAGGTACCCGGCGTCGTACGGGCTCTCGGCGCGGCCGTAGACGCCGCGCTGCATCCCGCCGTTGGCCATGGGCGGCATGTTGGTGAGGCCGAGGCAGACGGCGCCCGCCTCGCGCAGCCGCTCGATCGTGAACGCGTCGCGCTGCGCGACCAGGCGCTCGAACGCGGGGCTGCCGGCCGCCGCGGTGAGCCCGCGAACGAGGTAGGAGTCCTTCGCGGTGTACGGGATGCCGTCGAGGGGGCCGCGCGTCTCGCCGCGCGCGCGCCGCTCGTCGGAGGCGCGCGCCTCGGCGAGCGCGTCGGGGTTCCGCACGACGACGGCGTTGAGGGCCGTCTCGGTGTCCGGCCCGTCGTACGCGTCGATGCGCGCGAGGTAGGCCTCGACCAGTTCGACCGCGGTCGTGCGGCCGTCCTCGAGCGCCGCACGCAGGTCCGCGATCGACGCCTCCACGACGTCGAACGGCTCAGTCGTGCTCATCGGGTCGCCTCCACCTCGGGCTGCTGCTGCGTGATGCAGTGGATGCCGCCGCCGCGGGCGAAGATCGGCCGCGAGTCGACCGTCACGACCCGGCGGCCCGGGTACGCGTCGGCGAGGATCGCCGCCGCCCGCGCGTCCGCCTCGGGCTCCCCGAAGCCGCACGCGACGACGCCGTCGTTCACGACGAGGTGATTCACGTAGCTCCAGTCGACGAAGCCCTCGTCGTCTCGGAGCGTCGCGGGCGCGGGCAGGTCGACGATCTCGAAGGTCCGGCCCGCGGCATCCGTCTGCCCCTCGAGCAGGTCGCGCAGCTCGCGCGTCACCGTGTGGTCGGGGTGTGCGGCGTCGGGCTGGTGGTGCAGCAGCAGGCGCCCGGGCGACGGGATGGTCGCGACGATGTCGACGTGCCCGTTGGTGCCGAAGTCGTCGTAGTCGCGCGTGAGCCCCTGCGGCAGCCAGATCGCCTTGGTCGTGCCGATCGTGCGCGCGAGTTCGGCCTCGACGCGGGCCCGGTCGGCGTAGGGGTTGCGGCGCGGGTCGAGCTGCACCGTGTCGGTGAGCAGCACCGTGCCCTCGCCGTCGACGTGGATGCCGCCGCCCTCGTTGACGAGCACCGAGCTCACGAGCTCGGCGCCGACGTGCGCCGCCGCGAAGCGGGCGATCTCGGCGGAGACCCGCCACTCGGCCCACTCGGGCGCGCCCCAGCCGTTGAAGATCCAGTCGACGGCGCCGAGGACGCCGGGCCGCTCGTCGTCGAGCACGAAGGTCGGGCCGAAGTCGCGCATCCAGAACTCGTCGAGCGGCGCCTCGAGGATCTCGATCTCCGACGACAGCATGCGCCGGGCGCGGTCGAGCTCGGTCGGGTCGACCACCATGGTCACGGGCTCGAACTCGGCGACCGCGTGGGCGACCGCGGTCCACGCCGCGTAGCCCTCCTCGCGTTCGGCGGCGCCCTCGCCGAGGGTGATCCCCTCTCGGGGGAACGCCATCCACGTGCGCTCGTGCGGGGCGGTCTCTGCGGGCATGCGCCAGGTCATGCGGGCACCTCCTGGGTGGTGGGAGCGGATGCCGCGGCATCCGTCTCGGTCTCGGCAGCGGGGTGAGCGGATGCCGCACCCGGCCGTCGCGCCGGGTCGCGGTACGGGGTCGTGGTCAGCCACAGCAGCGCGTAGAGCCCGCCGCCGAGCACGGGCCCGACGATCGCGGAGAGGTCGGCGCCGCCGAGCGCCCCGGAGATCGGGCCGACGTACAGGGTCGTGTTGGCCGAGAGGACGGCGACGACGACCGCGACGACCATGGCGACGACGCCGGCCGGGAAGACGCCGCCGCGGTACCAGAACGGGCTCGCGGGCGTCGTGTCGTCGAGGGAGCGACCGTCGTAGCGGTTGCGGCGCAGCACGATGTCGACGGCGTAGATCGACACGAGCGGCCCGAAGACCGTGACCGACAGTTCGAGCGAGGCGCTCAGGGCGTCGAGGAAGCTCGGCGTGAGGAAGAGCACCCATCCCGCGGCGGCCGTCGCGACGACGCCGGTGACGACGGTGACCGCGGCCCGCGAGATGCGGGCGCCGAGCGCCTGGGCGTAGAAGCCGGTGGAGTACGCCACGAGCACGTTGTTCGTGATGCTCGAGAGCACGATCATGCCGAGGAAGACCGGTGTGAACCACGCGGGGACGATCTCGCCGATGGTCAGCTGCGGGTCGGTCATGTCGATCGCCGTGCCGGCGACCACCCCCAGGGCGCCGATGAGGACCGCGGGGATGAAGCCGCCGAGCGCGGTGTACCAGGCGACCTTGCGCTTCGAGACGTCGGCGGGCAGGTACCGCGCGTAGTCGGCGCCGGTCCCCCATGACAGCGGGCTCGACGCGACGATCGCGAAGCCGAGCATGACGAGCGCCCAGTGGTCGGCGACCGGCAGCGGCGCGACCTCGTACGACCAGTCGGCGGCGCCCAGGACGAACCCGGCGAGCACGACGAAGACCACGGCGAGCGCCGCGGAGAACCACGGGGCGAGGGCGAGGATCGTCGCGTGGCCGTAGACGCCGATGATGAAGCTGAGGATGCCGACGACGGCGAGCACCGCCCATTCGCCGCCGGGCGGCAGGCCGATGCCGAAGTGGGCGAGCAGGGCGATCGCCGCGAGGGTGGCGAAGGCGACGTTGATGATCTCGTAGAAGATGCCGATCGCGACGCCGAGCCCCGCACCGAAGACCTTGTTGCCGCGGATGCCGAACATCGCGCGCATGATCGTGACGCTCGGCGCGCCCGCGGCGGGGCCGCTGACGGCGAGCCAACCGACGAGCGCCCACCAGAGGTTGCCGACGACGGTGATGACGAGCGCCTGCCAGAGCGGCAGGCCGAGCAGGACGAGCACGCCGCCGACCACGAAGTAGAGGTAGCCGACGTTGGCCGACATCCACACCCAGAACAGGCCCGAGGGGCGACCGTGCCGCTCGCTGGCGGGGATGTGCTCGATGCCGTGCGTCTCGACGTGGCCGACTCGGTCGGCGGCCGGGGCGCCCGGCGGGGTGGTGGGGGTCATATGCGAACCTCGTCGTCCGGAAACTTATTGATCAGTTGATCAATAGTGCAGGAGGTTACATAGACTGGCCGCACGATGTCAACACCCGCCCGCGCGAGGGCGTCGCGCAAGAGCCCGGCCGAACGATCCGCCGAGATCGCGGATGCCGCGCGCGGCGTCGCACTCGAACAGGGCCTCGCCGCCGTCACGCTGCGCTCGATCGCCGCGCGGGCCGGCGTCGCGCCCGCGCTCGTCGCGCACTACGAACCCAACATGGACGCGCTCGTCGCCAGCACGTTCAGCACGATCGTCGGCGCCGAGACCGACGAGGTCGCCCGGCTCATCGCCGCGCAACCCGAACCGCGCCGCCGCCTGGGCACCCTGCTCGACACCCTCCTCGACGGCGCACGCGACGACGTGACGGTGGTCTGGGTCGAGGCGTGGGCGCTCGGTCGGCGCAACGACGCGCTCGCGGCATCCGTTCGCGATCAGATGGACGCGTGGCAGGTCGTCGTGCAGGGCGTGATCGAGCAGGGCGTGGCCGAGGCCGGGTTCGAGACGGATGACGCGGCCGCCACCGCCTGGCAGCTGCTCGGCATGATCGACGGCCTGAACGCGCAGGCGCTCGTGCGCTGGGGCGACGCTGGCGACCGGGGCTCGCTCATCCACCGAGCGGTGGAGGGCCTGCTCGGGCTGCCGCGCGGGGCGCTCAGCGCGGCGCGCTCGGCTTCGGGAGCCGGTCGAACGACGAGGTGAGCGTGCGCTCGGCGGCGTCGGCGGTCAGCGACGCCCCCGTGCCGCCCGCGGCGGCGCTCCAGTACTCCGCGGCGTCGGCCGTGGCCGGCGACGCGACGAACGCCGCGGCGGTCGCCTGCTGGGGAGCCGGCGCTTCGACGTTCGCCGCGACGACCAGTGCCAGGTAGCCTCCGACGAGCACGACGGTCAAGATGATGCGGTCCATGGGGCCACCGTGCCGCGCGGGACGCGCCCCCACATCAGGGGGAGATCCTCAGAATCCCGTGAGGTTCCCTCAGATGAATGCCACACTGGGGGTGTGCCGCGCGACGCGACCCAGCTCGTGGGCCGGGAGCGCGAACTCTCGTCCCTCCGACACGAGCTGGCTGCCGCCGCCCGCGGATCCGCACGCACCGTCCTGATCCGGGGCGAGCCGGGCGTCGGCAAGACCGCGCTCATGCAGGCGGCCTCCGACGCCGCCGACGGGGCCGATGACTCGACCGCGGTCCTCACGACACGGAACCTCCCCCTCACCACGCGCGTGCCGAACCTCGCCGTGCGAGCCCTCCTCAAGCACGCCGGCGAACTCGAGCGGGCCGACGCCGCGCACCGGCCCGCGCCGCTCGCGCTCGACGACGCGGTCGATCGCCTGCTCGCCGACGGACCCGTCATCGTCGCCATCGACGACCTGCAGTGGGCCGACCCGAGCACCCTCGACGCGCTCATGTTCCTCGCCGGGGGCGCTGAGGACCGCCCGCTCGCGATCCTCGCCACCGTGCGGGCCGGTGCAGGACGACCCGTCGACCGCTGGGCCACCGACCTCCTCCGCCTGCCCGGAGCACGGGCGCTCGACCTCGACCCCCTCGACCGCGCCGCGACGCGCGAGCTCGTGGCCGCGGTCATCGGCGGCACGCCCCACGAGACCCTCGTGAGCGACGTGTTCGAACGGACGCGCGGCAACCCGTACCACGCCCGGCTCCTCCTCGAGGGCGTGGGCCCCGCCGCCGCCACCGCGCCCGCGACCGTCGCGCCCGACCTCGGCTCGGCCGTCCTGCAGGCCTGGTCGCAGCTGCCGCCGTCCACCCAGCACCTCTGCGTGATGCTCGCGCTGCACGGCAAGCCGGTCCGCTCCCGCGCGCTCGCCGCCGTCGACCCCGCCTGGGCCGAGGCCGAGCGCGACCTGCGGCCCGCGCTCGCCACCCGGGTCCTCGAACAGGATGACGCCGGACGGCTCTGGTTCCACCATCCGCTCATCGCCGAGGTGCTCGTCGCCGAGATCCCGGAGGCCGAACGACGCGACCGCCACCGGCAGCTCGCCCGGAGCACCGAGCGGGTGATCGACTCGGGCGAGGCATCCGTCGACCTGCTCGTCGACCTCGCCGACCACCTGGCCGCGGCGGGCGACCCGAACGGATGCCGCGATGCGAGCCTGCGCGCCGTCGACGCGCTCGCCGGCACCGGCGACCACGCCACCCGGCTGCGCCTGCTCCGCCGCTGCGTCGACCTCCAGGCGGCCGACGTGCACGCGGCGGCGCCCGCCGAGCGGCGCCACCTGCTCGAGCAGTGGGCGGATGCCGCGGCGGACGCCGGCGACAGCGACGACGAGTACGCCGCCGTCTCCGAGATGCTCGAGGACGCCGACGCCGACACCGAGCCGCTGCACGTCGCCGCGCTGCTGCTGCGCCGCCAGCACCTGCGCTTCCGGGTCGGCGGGGACCTCGCCGACTCCGCCCCGGCCCGTGAGGCCCTGCGACTGGCGTCCGACCACCCCGACAGCCGCGAGTACGCCCTTGCCCTGGTCGAGCTCGCGCACGCCGAGATCCTCGAGGGCGACCCGGCGTGCGCGGTCCACGCCGCCGAGGCGGTGCAGCGGGCCACGGCGCTCGGCGACACCGCGGTGCTCTCGTCCGCGCTCGCGACGACCGGCCAGGTCGCGGCGCTCATGCGCGACCTCCCCCGCGCCCGCGAGCTCGCCGAGCGCACCCGCGCCATCGCGCTGCCCGCGCGGCACTTCTGGTCGGCGATGCTCGCCTCGTTCTGGGAGGCGTACGCCGAACCGGACTACCGCTCCGCGGCACGCACGCTGAGCGCCATCCGTGCCGACCTCGAGGCCGCGGGAGCGCCGTACGTCGTCACCGCGACCGTCGCCCTCACCGAGGCGCGCACCCGGATCACCATCGGCGAGATCCCCGCCGCCCGCGCCGCCTTCCGGCACGTGCGCGCCGAGGATCCGCCGCGCTTCATCGACCTCGGGCTGCGGACCGCGTCGGCGCTGCTCGCCGCGTTCCAGGGCCGCGCGGACGACGCCGAGGCGCACCTCAGGCGCGCCGTCGAGCGCTTCCACGAGCCGCCCGCCTACACGCGATCGTCGATGGCGCACGCGCAGGCGCTCGCCCGGTTCGCGCGCAACGACGCGGCCGGGGCGCTCGCGGCCGTGATGCCGCTCGTCGACGCCCGCGCGGGCGACAACTCGTGCGAGTGGCTCATCCCGCTCGCCGTCCGGGCCCTCGCCGACCTCGCCGACGAGGCGCGCGACCGGCACGAGGACCCCTCCGAGGTGCTCGACCGCCTCGACCGGCTCGACGCCGAGCACCCGCACGTGCTCGCGCGCACGCTCGGCGTCTCGTACCCGGCCGACCTCGTCGCGCTCGACGCGGTCGCCGCCGCGGAGCGCGCCCGGGCCAGGCGCACGGCCGGCGCCGGCGTGCTGTGGGCAGCCGCGGCCGAGGCGTGCGGGGCCGCCGACCTCGCATGGGAGGAGGCGTACGCGTGCCGCCGCGGCGCGGAGGCCGACCTGACCGGCGACGGCGGCGAGCCGGCGCGGGGCCGCGAGCTGCTCCGGCGCGCGGCGACGCTCGCTCGGCGACTCGAGGCCGATGCGCTGCTCGACGAGGTCGAATCGCTCGCGCTGTGGTCGCGCGTGCGCCTGTACGACGACGAGACGACGGATGCCGCGGCCCTCGACGCCGACGGCCTCGAGACGCTGAGCGGGGTCGCCCTCACCCGACGCGAACGCGAACTGCTGCCGTACATCGTGGACGGCCGCACCTACGCCGAGATCGCCGCGCTGCTCACGATCAGCGAGAAGACCGTGAGCTCGCACATCTCGAACCTGCTGCGGAAGACCGGGGCGGCCAACCGCGTCGATCTCGCGCGGATGGCGGAGGCGCGCGAGCGCTCGGCGTGACGCGGGCGCCGCGCCGTCGCGGTCGCCGTCGCCGGGCAGCCGTCGGCCCGTCGCGGCCGGCGCGTCCGGCGTGCCGGCCCGTCCGGCGTGCCGGCGCGTCCGGCGTGCCGGCCGTCGCGTGCGCGTGCGCCGGTGTCGGATGTCGCGGCTAGCGTTGATCGCACGACGAGGTCGGGAGGCTCGGATGTACCTGGTGGGCGACACGGTCGTCACGAGCGCGAGCGACCTCAAGAAGGCGTCCGACTGCGAGTTCGCCTTCCTCCGCGAGCTCGACGTCAAGCTCGGCCGCGACACGCTCTTCGAGCCCGCGACCGATGCCATGCTCGAACGCGCCGGCCGGCTCGGCGACGCGCACGAGGAACGCGTGCTGCAGCACTACCGCGACGAGTTCGGGGTCGGCGTGGTCGAGATCGCGCGACCCGACCTGCGCGACCCCGAGCAGCTCGACGCCGCCGTCGAGGCGACGCGAGCGGCGTTCGAGTCGGGCGCGCCGGTGGTCTTCCAGGCGACGTTCGTCGACGACGGGTTCGTCGGATTCGCCGACTTCATCGTGCGACAGCCCGACGGGCGCTACCTCGTGCAGGATTCCAAGCTCGCGCGGCGAGCGCGCGTGACCGCGCTCCTGCAGCTCGCCGCGTACGCCGCCCAGCTCGACCGGCTCGGCATCCCGCGCGCCGAGACCGTCGAGCTGCTGCTCGGCGACGGCACCACCAGCTCCCACCGCCTCGACGACATCGAGCCCGTCTACCTCCTCCGTTGCGACCGCCTCCGTCGGATCGTCGACGAGCGCCTCGCCGACGAGGCGCCGGTGGCGTGGGGCGACCCGCGCTACACGTTCGACGGGCGATGCCCGACCTGCGACCTCGAGGTCCAGGCCCACCGCGACCTGCTGCTCGTGGCCGGCATGCGCACCACGCAGCGGGCGCACTTCGTCGACGCCGGCATCACGACGATCGACCAGCTCGCCGCCTCCTCCGGCCCCGTCGAGGGTGTGCTCGACGCCACGCTCGACGGGCTCCGCGTGCAGGCGCGGCTGCAGCTCGCGGCCGAGGCGGCCGAACTCGACGCCGCGGCATCCGGCACCCGCACCCCCGACGACCCGCCGCTGCCGCCGCCCGTCGAGGTGCGCGAGCCCGGCGCGCTCGCCGCGATCCCCGAGCCCGACCCCGGCGACCTCTTCTTCGACTTCGAGGGCGACCCGCTCTACACCGAGGGCGCCGCGACGCAGTGGGGCCTCGACTACCTCTTCGGCATGATCGACGTCGAGGAGCGGTTCACGCCCATCTGGGCGCACAGCTTCGACGAGGAACGCGAGGCGCTCCTGCGCTTCCTCGCGTTCGTCCGCGAGCGGCGGCAGCGGTACCCGAACCTGCACATCTACCACTACGCCAGCTACGAGCGCACGCACCTGACCTCGATCGCCGCACGGCACGGGGTCGGCGAGGCCGAGGTCGACCAGCTGCTGGCCGACGGCGTGCTGGTCGACCTGTACCCCGTCGTCAAGCGCGCCGTTCGCGTCGGCAGCCGCTCGTACTCGATCAAGAAGCTCGAGCCGCTCTACATGGGCGACGAGCTGCGCGAGGCCGACGTGAAGTCGGGCGGCGACTCCATCCTCGAGTACGTGCGGGCGCGCGAACTGCGCGAGACCGGCGGGTTCGACCCCGCAACGGGACTGTCCGGCGAGGCCGCGGCACAGCACGTGCTCGACGACCTGGCCGAGTACAACCGCTACGACTGCGTGTCCACGCTGCGCCTCCGCGACTGGCTCCTCGGGCTCGCGCGGACGCGCGGCATCGCGCCCGTTCCCGCGCTGCTGCTCGCCGAGCCCACCGGCAAGCAGTACGTGGCCAGTCCGCTCGCCGTCGAGCTCGAGCGGCTCGCCGGTCCGGCCGAGCAGCGCGCCGCCGATCCCGACCGCCGGGCGCTCGCCATGGCGGCGGCCGCGATCGACTACCACGACCGGGAGATGAAGAGCTTCTGGTGGGGGCACTTCTTCCGCGTCGAGCAACCGCTCGAAGCCTGGGAGGACCACCGCGACGTCCTCGTCGTCGACCCGGCGCAGACCCGGGTGACGCAGGACTGGTATCGCGAGGGTCGGCAGCAGCAGGATCGCCGCGAGCTGCTCCTGCGCGGCCGGATCGCCCCCGGATCGCGCTTCAGTCCGGGCGCCGAGCTCCATCTGCTCTACGAATGGCCGGCGCCGTTCCCGTCCGACGTGCGGCGTCCCGGGTCCCGCGCGAGCACGCGCGCCACGGTGCTCGAGGCCGCGCCCGACGGCGTGCTCGTGTGCGAGCGCTCGGTCGCCGGCGAGACGTGGCGGGAGCTGCCGTCGGCGCTCGTGCCGGGCAATCCGCCGCCCGCGGGCCGCCAGAAGGACGCCATCGCGGAATGGGCGCGCCCGATCGTCGATCGGCAGCCCGACTGGCCGCGCGACCCGGCCGTCGACCTCCTGCGCCGCATCCCGCCGCGCACGAGATCGGGATCGCTCGCTCCGCTGCCCGACCACGACTACGTCGGCGCCGTCGCGCGGTCGCTCGGCGAGCTCGACGACTCCTACCTCGCCGTGCAGGGGCCGCCCGGCACGGGCAAGACCTACGTCGCTTCGCGGGTCATCGCGAGACTCGTCGGCCACCACGGCTGGAAGATCGGCGTGGTCGCGCAGTCGCACGCCGTCGTCGAGCACCTGCTCGACGCGGTCGTCGCCGCCGGGCTCGATCCCCGCCTCGTCGCGAAGGCGCCGAAGGACCGCGACGACGGCGTCGACCGACCGTGGACCACGATCGAGAAGGACGGCGCGTCCGCCTACCTGGCAGCGAACGCGGCCACCGGGTTCGTCTACGGCGGCACCGCCTGGGACTTCGCGAACGCCGGTCGGGTGGGGCGACACGCGCTCGACCTGCTGGTGATCGACGAAGCCGGGCAGTTCTCCCTCGCGTCGACCATCGCCGCGTCGGTCGCGGCGCGACGCCTGCTGCTCCTCGGCGACCCCCAGCAGCTCCCCCAGGTCAGCCAGGGCACGCACCCCGAGCCGGTCGACATGTCGGCGTTGGGCTGGATCGCCGACGGGCACGACGTCCTCCCCGACGAGCTCGGCTACTTCCTCGCGCAGAGCCGCCGCATGCACCCCGCGCTCGCCGCGCCCGTCTCCCACCTGTCGTACGAGGGCGAGCTCGAGTCGCACGAGTGCGCCGCGCTCCGCTCGATCGAGGGCGTCGACCCGGGACTCACCCCCGTCCCGGTCGTCCACGACGGCAACACGACGGAGTCGCCCGAGGAGGCGGCCGAGGTCGTGCGCATCGCCGCGTCCCTGATCGGCCGCACCTACACCGATGCGAGCGGCGGAACCGATTCGGGCCCCGCCGACGCGCGCCCGCTGACGCAGGCCGACCTCATCGTGGTGACGCCCTACAACGCCCAGCTCTCGCTCGTGCGCGACGCGCTCGACCGCGCCGGGCTCCGCGACGTGCCCGTCGGCACGGTCGACAAGTTCCAGGGGCAGGAGGCGGCCGTCGCCATCGTGACGCTCGCCGCCTCCTCGGCTGCCGCCGCGCCGCGGGGCATCGAGTTCCTGCTGCTCAAGAACCGCCTCAACGTCGCCATCTCGCGGGCGCAGGTCGCGGCCTTCCTGGTGTACTCCCCCGGCCTGCTCGACGCACTGCCGCGGACCCCGCAGGGCGTGGCGCAGCTCAGTGCCTTCGCCCGGCTCGTCGGCGTGGAACTGCCGACGCTCGACCGCGCCCCGGTCCGCTGAACGCGCCGGACGCGTTGCCCGTGCGAGCCAGCGGCGACCGTCGCTGAGAATTCCTCACAGCATATCCACGTAGGGTATCCGCATGACCACCTCGACCGACGTGAACCCCGACCGCATCACCATGTACGGCGCCGACTGGTGCGGCGACTGTCGCCGTTCGAAGGCGCTGCTCGATCGCCGCGGCGTCGACTACGAGTACGTCGACCTCGAGGTCGTCGTCGAGGGCGCGGCCCGCGCGAAGGCCATCTCCGGCCGCACGAACATCCCCGTCGTCGTGTTCCCCGACGGCACCCACTTCACCGAGCCGTCCGACGCTGCGCTCGCGGCGAAGCTCGACGAGATCGAGGCGGACTCCGCCGCCGCCTGAGCCGCGGCATCCGTCGCCCCGACGCCGAACGGCCCCCGCCCACCCGGGCGGGGGCCGTTTCGCGCTGCCCCGGTCCGCGCCATCCGCTCGGCCTGCGCCATCCGCTCAGCCCGCGCCATCCGCTCGGCCTGCGCCATCCGCTCGGCCCGCGCCATCCGCTCAGCCCGCGCCATCCGCTCAGCCCGCGCCATCCGCTCGGCCTGCGCCATCCGCTCGGCCCG
>NZ_JAVKGS010000003.1:493750-574178 GCF_031432295.1 Agromyces indicus
CGCCATCCGCTCGGCCTGCGCTTCTCAGGAGGTCTCGCCGATTCGGCACCGTTCTCAGGACGACACGCCGCTGACCGACACGACCCGCCGGATAACTCCTGAAAACGGCACCCGCTCAGTCAGCGCAGGGCGGGGAGCACCTCGCGCTCGTAGAGCTCGAGCCCGGTGCGGTCGAACGCGAGCTCGGGGAAGTAGTGGATCGCGTAGCCCAGGCCGCGCGCCTTCATGTCGAGGAGCCGCTCGACGACCTGCTCGGGCGTGCCCACGGCGATCGCCGACGGCCCGCGGTAGTCGTTCATGAACCGCTCGGTCACCTCAGGGCCGAGGTACGGGGCGACGCGCGACTCGATCGCCTCGAGGCGCCGCGCGACATCCGCCTCGTCCTCGCCGATGACGGTGTTGAAGTTGGCGCTGCGCACGATCGAGGCGTAGTCGCGGCCGAGCCTGTCGGTGTGCCCGCGGAGCACCTCGCTCTTGTGGCTGAACTCCTCGGGGCTGCCGAAGAAGTTCGTGTACGACGCGTACTTCGCCGCGATCTTCAGCGTCACCTTCTCACCGCCGCCGGCGACCCACATGGGGATGCCGCCGGGCTGCAGCGGCTGCGGCTGCACGATCGCGCCGTCGACCTGGTAGAACTCCCCGTCGAGGCTCGCGCGGCCGGTCGTCCACGCCTGGTGCATGATCTCGACGCCCTCGCGCAGCATCCGGAGTCGCGCGGGAGCGTCGGGGAACCCGTACCCGTACGCGCGCCACTCGTGCTCGTACCACCCGGCGCCGATGCCCATCTCGATGCGCCCGCCGGAGATGAGGTCGGCCGTCGCGGCGACCTTCGCGAGGTACGCGGGGTTGCGGTACGACATGCACGTGCACATCTGGCCGAGCCGCACGCGCGAGGTCGAGGCGGCGAACGCCGACATCAGCGACCACGCCTCGTGCGTCGCCTCGGTGTCGCTCGCGACGGGGACGGTGTGGAAGTGGTCGTAGACCCAGATCGACTCCCACGGCGAGTCCTCGCGGTCGGCGTGCGCGGCGAGGCCGTGCATCGTCGACCAGTGGTCGGCCGGCTCGATGCCGACGAGGTCGTGGCGCCATCCCTGGGGAACGAAGAATCCGAATCGCATCCCGCAAGCCTAGGTCGGCCGGCGAGGGGGTCGCAGGGGTTGCGGAAAACGGATGCCTCGATCTCAGCGTCACCCCTGATGCCGCCGCCGGGCCGCACCCGTAGCGTCTGCGAACATGTCGCACCTCACCGATCACGCGCACGTGCACCCGGACCAGCTCTCCGCTGTGGCGATCACGTCCGGCGGGGTTCGCCTGATCCACGTCGCCGGCGTCGCCGAGTGCCCGAGCGAGCTGTGGCGGGTCGAGTTCGTCCCCGCCGGGTCCGCGGGCGTCGGCACGTCGCCCGAACGGCTCCGGCTCGGCATCCGCTCGACGCCGCCACGCCGCCGCGGACGCGTCCGTCGCGCGCGCGTCGCGTTCGAGGCCATCATCGAGGATCCCCGCACGCGCGAGATCGAGGTTCACCTCGAGTGCCAGCCGGCGGTCGTCGTGCCGGTCCTCGAGGCGGTCCCCGGCTTCGGCGCCGGCGCCCGCGCCTCACGGCCCGACGCGCACCGCCGCCTCGCCCCGATCTCCACGCTCGTCCGGGCGATGGCGGATGCCGCGACCCGCACACTCCAGACCGCCCGGGCCGCCGTCGCCGGCGCCGGCCCGGTGGCCGCCACCGCCTGACGCAGACGGCGGGGCCGCCCCGTTCGGAGCGACCCCGCGGCATGACGCGGACCCCGGCCTACGTCAGGGCGAACCGCAGCTCGGCCACGGCCGGCCCCGTCCATTCGGTGTCCTGGAGGTCGTCGCCGCGGACGGTGACGACCTTGCCGCCCCGCGAGAGCACCATCATCGCCAGCTGCGGCAGGATGTCGCCCGCGCGCGTGCCATCGGCGAGGGCCGGTCCGCCGCCGTTCGAGGTGGCGAACTCGACCGCACCCGATTCGGCGTCGAGGGTGCCGTTGACCGAGGTGGTGAAGTCGAACCAGAGCGTCTCCACGCCGCCTTCGGCGGCCATCCGCCCGATCGCGGCGAGGTCGCGCTCGACGCGCCCGGCGCTGCCGTCGGCGAGGCCCTTGAGGGCCGACTTCGCCTCGTGCACGTTGAGCGACGCCAGCTGGCGGCGGAGCTCCTCGTCGATCTCGGCGGCGTTCAGGCGGTCGGCGCCGCCCGGGACGGCCACGACGCGGCGTCCGTTGTGCGCCCGCTCCATGAACGACGTGAGCAGCGGCTCGGCCGCGAACACGAACAGCGGCACGCGGCCGTCGGGGTCCTCGGCGTGCAGTGCCTGCCAGACGGCATCGGCGACCTGCTTGGCGTAGTTGTCCTGGATCTCGGGCCGGCGGTCCTGCTCGGGCGTGCCGCGGTCGCCGTGGCCGGCCCCCTTCTTGCGGATCGGCTCGCCCAGGTCGCGGTTGACGGCCTCCTCGAGGTTCTTCGGCAGGTTCGGGTCGAGCGGCATCTCCTCGGCGCGCGCAGTGGGCAGCGCGTGCCACAGCGCCCACTCGTTCGACGACAGGGTGACCGCGTAGGCCTCCTGGTCCTGGCTCGGCGCGCGCAGCAGCTGTCCGAGCGTGAAGTGCGATCCGACGTGCACGGCGTCGTCGAGCCGGTTCGGCAGCACGTACACCTCGGTGGCTCCCGGTGCCGCGAACACGGCGAGCGAGCGCGAGAGCGACCCCCACACGGTCTTGTCGGCGAGCACCCGGTCCCGTTCGACCTTGAGCGCGTCGATGGCGGCCGGTTCCTCCCCGTCGGCGCGGAGCCGGTCGAGCGCCTCGTCGAACGCGCTCTTCACCGCCGTCTCGGCGCGTTCCCGTTCGCTGACGATCGGCGCCGTCGAGGCGTAGATCGTGACCGCGGGATGGTGCTCACCGGCGAGCGTCTTGAAGTCGCTCGGGGTGGGCAGTTCGTAGTGGACCGTCATTCGTCCTCCTCCGATTCCGGCGACGACGACCTCGCCGTCGCGTGTCCCCAGCCTAGGAACCTCGGCTCCGATCCGACAGACCCAGCGGGACATGGAAAACGGACCCGGCCGTCCGGCCGGGTCCGTATCCGCGTGGTTCCGTCAGCGGCGCACGGGGTGGTTCGAGCGGATGACGCCCGTGGGGTCGATCGCCGCCTTGAGCGCCCGCAGCCGGGCGAGTCGCCCGTCGTCGCCGAAGAAGCGCTCACCGGCGGCGGGACGCTCGGTGAAGTTGAGGTACTCCTCGGCGGCACGCCACGGCTCGATGCGCGCGAGCAGGCGTCCGAGCGACGCGACGACCGCGTCGATCGTGTCGGGTGCGGCGATGCCGACGCCGAACACGAGGTAGCGCCCCTCGAACCCGGCGATCGCACCGGGGGCGGGCAGGTCCCGCTCGGCGGCGAGCTCGACGGCCGCGGAGGGGTCGAACGCTCCCCCGAGGTGGCGGATCTCGGCCGACAGCAGCGCCGTGTCCGACTCCGGTCCGACCGCGGCAATGAACGCGCGCACGGCTTCGACGGGCAGGTCCTTGAGCATCATGGCGTCGCCGTGGCCGGGGGTCGGTCCGGGCGGGTCCATGTGCAGCTGCAGCAGCTCGCCCGGGGCCTGCGGGTGGATCGTGTCGATCTCGGGCGCGAGCGCGCGCAGGGGCGCGAGCAGGCGGTCGGCGACCTCGGGCGTCTCCTGCACGACGGCTTCGATGAGCGCGAACGAGCGGCCGGAGAGGAACGGCGGCAGTTCGGGCATGATCGGGAAGCGCAGCACCCGCCCGACCGACGTGACGGTGTCGGGCACCGACGCGGTCCACTCGGCCCAGGTCTCGAGGACTTCGCCGGCGCGGTCGATCGGGAAGAACAGCGCCCCGGCGATCACCTGCTCGATCGCGAACAGGCCGAACTCGAGGGCGGTGACGACGCCGAAGTCGCCGCCGCCGCCGCGGACCGCCCAGAACAGCTCGGGCTCGTGCTCGGCGTCGACACGGCGGAACTCGCCGTCGGCGGTGACGAGCTCGACCGCGACGACGTGGTTCGCCGCGAGCCCGTGGGCGCGTCCGAGGAACGAGACACCCCCGCCCAGCGTGTACCCCACGACGCCGACGTCGTGCGACGATCCGGCGAGCGCGGTGAGTCCGTGCGGCGCGGTGGCGGCGACCACGTCGCCCCAGAGCGCGCCGGGCTCGACGCGGGCGATGCGCTGGTTGGGGCGCACCTCCACGCCGCGGAGCTCATGCGTGCGGAGCAGGATCGCGTCGGCGAGCCCGTGGCCGTCGACGAGGGGCGCGGCGTTGTGGCCGGTGGCCTGCGGGGCGACGGCGAGTCCGAGGTCCCGTGCGGCGCGCACGGTGGTGGCGATGTCGGCGACGGATGCCGCGACCACGACGGCCGCGGGCCGCTGGTCGACGGCGAGGTTCCAGGCCGCGCGGACGGCGTCCCAGTCGGCGTCGCCGGGCAGGTGGAGCCGACCGTCGAGCCGCTCGTCGAGCATGGCGAACGCCTCGCGCAGCGAGAGCGCGACGGTGTCGAAGGCAAGGGAGTTCACGGGTGGTTCCTTTCAGGTGCGTGGGTCGCGGGCCGGGCCGAGGTAGGGCGCTTGCTCCGACGGCCGCCCGGGTTGCCGGGGGCGCTCACGACGGGTTCCATCCAATGACGTGCGGGGCGGTCGGGACAGAGGGTCATCCCCCGGATCGGCTCAGGGTTATCCCGTGCTTCCGGTCGCGGTTCGCCGTCCGGAATACCCGCGCGACCGGCCCGGTTGGGGAGAGGGATGCTCACACCCCGTCTCTCAGTGCTCGACCTCGTGCCCGTGCGGAGCGGCCAGTCGTCGGGGGATGCCGTCGCGGCATCCGTCGCACTGGCTCAGGTCGCCGACCGCCTCGGCTTCACCCGCTACTGGTTCGCCGAGCACCACAACATGCCCGCGGTGGCCTCGACGACGCCGCCGGTGCTCA
The DNA here is from genome assembly GCF_031432295.1 of Agromyces indicus. Taxonomy (NCBI): domain Bacteria; kingdom Bacillati; phylum Actinomycetota; class Actinomycetes; order Micrococcales; family Microbacteriaceae; genus Agromyces; species Agromyces indicus. The sequence goes on from NZ_JAVKGS010000003.1 coordinate 498,715, forward strand.
TCGCCGCGACGGCCGCGCGCACGGAGCGGATCCGCGTGGGGTCGGGCGGCGTGATGCTGCCGAACCACGCGCCGCTCGTGGTGGCCGAGCAGTTCGCCGCGCTCGAGGCGCTCGCGCCGGAGCGCATCGACCTCGGCATCGGGCGCGCGCCCGGCAGCGACCCGGTGATCACGCAGCTGCTGCGCATCTCGGGGCCGACGGCCGACGTCGACCGCTTCCCCGACCATGTCGCCGACATCCTGAGCCTGCTCTCGCCCGACGGGGCGACGCTGCGGCTGACGAGCGGGCGCGAGTACCCGATCCAGGCCACGCCCGCGGCGACGTCGGTGCCCGAGCTGTGGCTGCTCGGCAGCTCGGACTACTCGGCGCGGCTCGCGGCCGAGCTGGGGTTGCCGTACGTGTTCGCGAACCACTTCTCGGGCGAGGGGCTCGAGCGGGCGCTCGAGCTGTATCGCTCCGAGTACCGGCCGAGCGAGCGGCATCCGACACCGCAGACGATCCTGACGCTGAACGCGGTGGTCTCCGATACCGCCGACGAGGCCGAGCAGCTCGCGCTCCCCCAGTTGCGATCGATGGCGCGGCTGCGCCTCAACCGGCCCATGCGCCCGCTCGAGACCGTCGACGAGGCGCTCGCGGCGCCGCGCGACTCGGACGCCGACGAGGTCATCGCGCGCATGCGACCCCGCTGGGTCATCGCCGACGCGGATGCCGCGGCATCCGCTGTGCGCACCCTCGCCGAACGCCACGGCGTCGACGAGGTCATGATCGCGCCCGTCGCGGGCGCACGGGCCGACGAGCCGGCGGATGCCGCATCCGGCCGCGCCCTCACCCTCGAACTGCTCGCCGCTCGCCTCGCCGCCTAGCCCCGGCGCGCTCCGGCGCTCCGCCACCGCCGATCCACCGGCGCCGGCGCACCGGAACCACCTTCCGCCCTCGGAACCACCTCACGGAGTGGTTCCGCAGCGACAAGCTGGTTCCGGCGCGACGCGTCAGGCGCCGGCGGCGTAAACGCGGGCCTCCCACGGCGCCAGCGGCGCGTCGAACGGGGCCGGCGAGTCCGGGATCGTGTTGGTCAGGATCGGCACGTCGCCCGGCTCCCCCGCGCCCGTCCCCCAGCGCGCCGCGACCTCGTCGGCGAACACGGGGTCGTGCTCGACCGACGTCAGGTTCACGACGACGAGCAGCCGTTCGGCCCCGTGCACGCGCTCGTAGGCGAGGATCGCCGGGTGCCCGGCATCCGCTCGCTCGAACGAGCCGTGGGCGACCACCGCCCGCTCGTGACGCAGGGCGATGAGCTGCCGGTAGTACTCGAACACCGAGCCCGGGTCGCCGAGCTGCACGGCGGCGTTGATGCGGTCGTGGTTGGGGTTGACGGCGAGCCACGGCGTGCCCGACGTGAAGCCCGCGTTGGTCGTCGCATCCCACTGCATGGGTGTTCGGGCGTGGTCGCGGCTCATGAGGCTGAGCCCGTACAGCGCGTCGGCGACGGCCGTGCCGCTCGCCACCTCCTCGGCGTACGCGTTCAGCGACTCGACGTCGCGGTAGTCGTCGATCACCGAGAACGGCGCGTTCGTCATGCCGAGCTCCTGGCCCTGGTAGACGTACGGCGTGCCGCGCATGAGGTGCAGCATCGTCGCGAGCGCGGTCGCCGAGGCGTACCAGTGCTCGTCGGCGTCGCCGAATCGGCTGACCGACCGTGCCTGGTCGTGGTTCTCGAGGTAGAGGCTGTTCCAGCCGACGTCGTGCAGGCCCTCCTGCCACTTGACGAGGGATGCCGCGAGCTCGCCGGGCTCGAGCGGCCGGGGCCGGAACTTGCTGATGCCGTGGTCGAGCCCGACGTGCTCGAACTGGAACACCATGTCGACCTCCCGGCGGGCCGGGTCGGTGAACAGGATCGCCTCATCGAGCGTCACCCCCGGCGTCTCGCCGACCGTGATGAGCCCGTCGCGCCCGTCGAACACCTCGCGGTGCATCTCCTGCAGGAACTCGTGCAGGCGCGGGCCGTTGGTGTACGACGCGCCGCCGTCGCCGTACCGCTTGCCGTCCCGAACGGGCCCGTCGGGCAGTGACGGATGCTTCGAGATGAGGTTGATGACGTCCATCCGGAAGCCGTCGACGCCGCGGTCGAGCCACCAGCGCATCATCTCGTAGACGGCCTCCCGGACCTCCGGGTTCTCCCAGTTCAGGTCGGGCTGCTTCACGTCGAACAGGTGCAGGTAGTACTCGCCGGTCGCCTCGTCCCACTCCCAGGTGGGACCGGAGAAGAACGACTCCCAGTTCGTCGGCTCCGCACCGGGGTCGCCGCCCTGCGTGCCCTCGCGGGGCGGGCGCCACCAGTACCAGTCGCGCTTGGGGTTCTCGCGGCTCGACCGCGACTCGACGAACCACGCGTGCTCGTCGGAGGTGTGGTTGACGACGAGGTCCATGACGAGCTTCATGCCCCGGGCGTGCATCGCCGCGAGGAGCTCGTCGAAGTCGGCGAGGGTGCCGAACGCCGGGTCGATGTCCCGGTAGTCGCTGATGTCGTACCCGTTGTCGGCGTGCGGCGATCGGTAGACGGGCGAGAGCCACACCACGTCGACGCCGAGGCGTTCGAGGTGGTCGAGCCGTTGCATGATGCCGCGGAGGTCGCCGACGCCGTCGCCGTCGGAGTCCTGGAAGCTGCGCGGGTACACCTGGTACACGACGGCCGACTTCCACCAGTCGGGTGCGATCTCGTTCCCCATGCCCCGATCCTTCCAGCCGGGCGCCCCGACGTCACCCCGCAGTGCAGGACGTTCGGCGGAATGCCGGACGCGAACGCCGGATCGCGTCCTGCAGATCGCGGAACGTCCTCCGAAGCACCGCGCGGACATGACGATGCCCCGAGCGCGGGGCCCGGGGCATCGGGTGGGTCGGGGGGCGGCGGTGCGGCGGTGGCGCGCCGCGCCGCGGCGGGTCAGGCCGCGAGGCCGAGCCGGCGCAGGTCGTCGCCCGACGCGCGGTGCTCGCCGCCTTCGGCGACGTGCGCCTCGCGCGGGACCCGCGCACCGTTCTGCACGCGCGCGTTCGCACCGACGGCCGCGTACGGCCCGACGACCGCGAAGCGTCCGACGACGGCGCCGCGTCCGACGTGCGCGTTCACGCCGATGGTCGCCTTCTCGGCGACGATCGCGTCCTGCTCGATCCAGGCGCCGTGCGAGATGACGGCTCCGCGCTGCACCTGCGCGCCCGGATCGACGTAGGCGGTCGGGTCGACGAACGCCGTCGGATCCACCTTCGCGGTCGTGGCGACGAGGCCACGACCGTTGACGTGCTTGCGGTAGCGACGCAGGATGCCGGCTTCGTCCTCGAACTCGACGTAGCTGATGCCCACGTGTCCTCCAATCGCCGGAACCGGGTCAGGTCGGGTCGGTCCCGGATACAGGTACAACATCACCCCTGACCGGGGCATTCCCAGCCTCGTGGCTGCACCTGAATACCCGCGGGGATATCGCTGTGGCGCACCTGCGAGCCGGGTCGCGAACGACGACGCCCGCGGCATCCGCTGCAGTGAACGGATGCCGCGGGCGCGGCGTCGGGGTGGCGTCAGGTCAGTTGTCGCGGACCTCGAGGATGTCGACGACGAACACGAGCGTCTGCCCGCCGAGTCCGTTCGCGGACTCCTCCTCGCCGTAGCCCAGCGCCGGCGGGATGGTGACGATGAGCTTGGTGCCGACCTTCTGGCCGACGAGCGCGCCGCCGAAGCCGGGGATCACGTCGCCCGTGCCGAAGCGCGCCGGATCGGCGTTGCCGAAGCTCTGGTCGAAGATCTCCTTCGTCGCCCAGTTGAGGCCCTGGTAGTGGAGCGAGACGACCTGGCCGGCCTCGACGGTGTCGCCGTCGCCCTCCTCGAGCACCTTGAGCTGGTAGTCGGCCGGCGGCTCGGTGTCGGGGATCGTCACGGTGGGCACGCCGTCGCCGTCGAACTCGACCTCGGGCACGTTCTCGGTCCACTCGCTCGGGGTGGGCAGGTCCTCGGCCTCGACGACGTCCTGCACGTCGGTGACGATGACGAGCGTCTCGCCGGGCTCGACGCCGATCGACTCGTTGCCCTGCTCGCCGTAGACGGATGCCGCGGGCGCGACGGTCACGACGCGGGATCCGATCGGCACGCAGTCGACGCCCGCGAGGAAGCCCTCGTAGAGCGAGCCGTCGCCGATGGTCAGCGACGTGGGCTGCGAGAAGACCTGGTCGCCGGTCGAGCCCTTGAAGGCGGTGACGACGACGGAGACCTCGTCGCCGGGGGCCGTGACGTCGCCGTCGCCCTCGATGTCGAGCGTGCGCTGGAGCTCCTCGGCCTCGAGGGGCGTCTCGAACGAGGCGGTCGCGGTGGCGCCGAACTCGCCCTCGACCTCGACGGCGTCGCTCTGCTCGCCCGCGTCGACCTCGAGGCACGCGGCGGCCTCCTCGGAGGCGGTGGGCTCGGGCTCGGCGGGGTCTCCGGCGCAACCGGCGAGGAGCAGGGCGGTCACGGAGGCCAGCGCGATGGGCGCACCTCGACGCAGGGCACGGTTCATGAGGGGTTCTCGTTTCGATCGGGGAGCGAAGTCGCCCTCCAGTCTGCACGCAATCCGCTTTCCGTTTGCTGAGTCTTCACGGATCGGCCGGTGGGCACCACAATGTGCACATGGGGGATGTCAGGGCCGAGCCCGATTTCATCACGTCGTTCCGGGGCGGATGGGAGGCGTTCGCCGAACTCGACGAGGTGATCTGGAACCCGATCTCGCGCGCGACGGTGCTCCGCTCCCAGCCCCGCTTCGACGAGCGCGTGCTCGACGCGTGCGCCGGCGACGGCGCGTCGGCCGTGCCGACGGCCGAACTCGTGGGGCCGGGCGGGGTGGTCGACGCGGTCGACCTGGCCGAGCCGCTGGTCGAGATCATGCGCGAGCGCGCGGGCGAGCGGATGCCGCAGCTGCGCCCCCAAGTGGGCGACGTCACGACGTGGCCGTACACGGGCTACGACCTCGTGCAGTGCGTGCTCGGCATCCTGTTCTTCGAGGATCCGGCGGCCGGCACGCGGCATCTCGTGGAGTGCGTGCGACCCGGCGGCCGCGCCGTGTTCACGGTGTGGGCGGCCGGCGCGATGGACCGCATCGGCGAACTCCTGGCCGAGGCGCTGCCGACCGACGACGAGCGCGTGCCGAGCTTCGACGACGCGCGCCGCGCCACGATCGTCGGCGCCGACACGGCCGGCAACTTCGCCCACTGGCTCACCGAGCGCGGCCTCGCCGACGTGCGCGCCGAGGTGGTGCCGCGCCACCTCGACCTCGATCCCGAGCTGGCCTGGCGCCTCGTGACCGGCACGGGCTTCCGGGCGTTCATCGGCGGACTCGACGACGAGACGCGCGAGGCGGTCCGCGAGCGCTACGTCGCGGGCCTGTCGCGCGGCTCCGCCACGGTGGACCTGACCACGCTCATCGCCGTCGGCCACCGACCTCCGGAGTGACCGGCCTCAGTCGCCGCCCGGCTCGGATCCGGTCGCGACCGGCCGCTCCGGCACGTTCGACCACTGGCTGAACGACCCCGGGTAGAGGGCGGCGTCGAGTCCCGCGACGGCGAGCGCGGCGACCTGGTGCGCCGCGTTCACCCCCGACCCGCAGTACACGGCGAGCGGATGCCGCCCGTCGGCGCCGAGCGCCGCGAACCGTTCCCGCAGCACCTCGGCGGGCAGGAACCGCCCGTCGGCGCCGAGGTTCCCGGTCGTCGGCGCGGACACCGCGCCGGGGATGTGCCCGGCGCGCGGGTCGATCGGCTCGACCTCGCCGCGGTACCGTTCGGCCGCGCGGGCGTCGAGCAGCACCCCGGCCTCGGCGGACGCGAGCGCGTCGGCCTCGTCGAGGTCGACGACGGGCATCCCGCCGAAGCGGGCGGTCGCGTCGCCCGGCTCCGGCACGACGTCGCCGGTCTCGAGCGGCAGGCCGGCCTCCCGCCACGCGTCGAGGCCGCCGTCGAGCAGGCGGACGTCGCGCCATCCGGCGTACCGCAGCAGCCACCAGGCCCGGGCCGCCGACATGCCGCCCGCATCGTCGACCGCCACGACGAGGTCGCCGTCGCGCAGGCCCCAGCGCCGCATGGCCGCCGTGAACGCGGCTTCGCCGGGCAGCGGATGCCGCCCCTCGCCGGTCGCCGAGTGGTCGGCGAGCTCCGTGTCCAGGTCGACGTAGACGGCACCCGGGATATGCCCCGCGCGGTACGCGTCGCGTCCGTCGGGCTCGGCGAGGGTCCATCGCACGTCGAGCACGACCGTACGGGGGTCGTCGAGCCGGGCGGCGAGTTCGGCGGCGTCGATGAGCACGTGCATGCGGCCATCCTCGCAGTCCGGAGGGCTCCCGGCATCCGTTCACGTGCCCTCGATAGGATGACCGGACTGGAACGGTCGATGCGAAGCTGGAGGGTGGATGATCCTCTCGCTCGTGCTGTTCGGGCTCGTGGCCGTCGTCACCCCGTTCGCAGCGCGGGCGCTGGGTCGCCGCATCTTCCCGGTCATCGCGCTGGTGCCCGCGGGCGTGTTCGCGTGGCTGCTCTGGCACGTGCCCACGACCGCCGAGGGCAGCGTCGTCACCGAGCGCATCCCGTGGATCCCGGCGCTCGACATCTCGCTGTCGTTCCGGCTCGACCCGCTCTCGCTGCTGCTCGCGCTGATCGTCACGGGCGTCGGCGCGCTCGTGCTGCTCTACTGCACCTGGTACTTCCGCGACGACGAGCCGAACCTCGGGCGGTTCGCGGCCCTCCTGCTCGGCTTCGCGGGGGTCATGCTCGGCCTCGTCACGGCCGACGACGTGTACGTGCTCTTCACCTTCTGGGAGTTCACGAGCGTGCTGTCGTACCTGCTCATCGGGCACGACTCCGGCAAGCGCGAGAGCCGCGGCGCCGCGCTGCAGGCCCTCACCGTCACCGTGTTCGGCGGCCTCACGATGTTCGTCGGCCTCGTGGTGCTCACCGTGGCGGGCGGCACGACGTCGCTCGCCGAGCTCATCGCGAACCCGGTCGTCGGGGTCGCCGGCGAGGTCGGCATCGCGCTGGTACTCGTCGGGGCCATCTCCAAGAGCGCGCTCGTCCCCTTCCACTTCTGGCTCCCGGCCGCGATGGCCGCCCCCACGCCCGTGTCCGCCTACCTGCACGCCGCGGCGATGGTGAAGGCGGGCGTGTACCTCGTGATGCGGCTCGCGCCGGGGTACGCGGAGCTCGCCGTGTGGCATCCGCTGCTCATCGGCCTGGGCGCGTTCACCATGCTCGTCGGCGGATGGCGCGCCCTGCGGCAGACCGACCTCAAGCTGCTGCTCGCCTACGGCACGGTGAGCCAGCTCGGCTTCCTCGTGCTCGTCGCGTCGATCGGCACCCGCGACGGGCAGCTCGCCGCCGGCGCCCTGCTGCTCGCGCACGCGCTCTTCAAGGCGGCCCTGTTCCTCACGGTCGGCATCATCGACCACGCGACCGGCACGCGCGACGTGCGCGAGCTGTCGGGCCTCGGCCGCAGCATGCCCTGGATCGCGGCGATCGCCACCGTCGCCGCGGCCTCGATGGCCGGCCTGCCGCCCGTGCTCGGGTTCGTCGCGAAGGAGACGGTGTTCCACGCGCAGCTCGAGTACGGCGCCGAGGGCGGCGCGTGGGCGTGGGTGGGGCTCGTCGCGGCGATCATCGGCTCGGTGCTCACCGTCGCGTACAGCGCGCGGTTCGTGATGGGCGCCTTCGGACGCAAGCCCGGCGTGCCCGAGCCGCCGCTGCACCGCGAGTCGCCGCTCATCGCGGTCGCGCCCGGCGTGCTCGCGGTGACCTCGCTCGCCGCCTCGATCGGCGTCGCCGCCATCGAGCCGCTCATCGCCGCGGCATCCGTCGGCCTGCCCGGCCCGACCGAGTACAAGCTGGCGCTCTGGCACGGGTTCGAGCCGGCGCTGTTCATCTCGCTCGGGGTCTACGCGCTCGGTGCGCTCATGGTGTGGCGCCGCGCCGCGGTCGCCCGCGCACAGGCGGCGCTGCCCGACACGTTCGAGGCCGGTCGCGGCTACCTGCGCATCGTGCGCGGCGTCGACCGGTTCGCCGCCTGGCTCACCACCTTCATCCAGTCCGGCGGCCTGCCCGGCTACCTCGCCGTGACGGTGAGCGTGCTCATCCTCGGCGTCGGCGGCGCGGCGCTGATGAACGACAGCTGGCCCTCCGACGTGCGCTTCGCCGACGAGCCCGCGCAGCCCGTGGTCGGGTTCGTGATCATCGTGGCCGCCCTCGCCGTGGTGGTCCTCCGCCAGCGCCTGGCGGCGGCCCTGCTCGCGGGCGTCACCGGCTTCGGGCTCGTGGTGCTGTTCGGCGTGGGCGGCGCGCCCGACCTCGCGCTCACGCAGGGCCTCGTCGAGGCGATCACGATCGTGGTGTTCGTGCTCGTGCTGCGCCGGCTGCCGCGGAACATCCAGAGCCGGAGATCGACGGTGAGCGCCCCGGTGCGCGCCGTCATCGGCACGCTCGCCGCACTCGTCATGGCCGTAGCGGGACTCGTGGCGCTGGGCGCACGGCAGGAGCCGACGATCTCCGAGGGGTACCCGCCGCTCGCGCTCGAGGCGCACGCCAAGAACATCGTGAACGGACTGCTCGTCGACATCCGCGCGTGGGACACCCTGGGCGAGGTGTCGGTGCTCGTCGCCGTCGCCACCGGCGTCGCGAGCCTCATCTTCGTCTCGGGTCGCACGGGCGGCGCCCCCCGACTCGACCTCGGCGCGCCCCGCGACCGGCTGCGCCCGCTGCCCGAGCCGGCCGACACGATGCGCTCGGCGCGGCGTCGACTCGCCGACGTCGATCACGAGACGGATGCCGCGGCCGAGGCCGCCGCGACCCGCCAGACGTGGCTCCTCGCGGGCCGCACGATCTCTCCGCGCAACCGCTCGATCCTCATCGAGGTGCTCGTGCGGCTGCTGTTCCATCCGGCCATCGTGGTGTCGGTCTACCTGCTCTTCGTCGGACACAACTCCCCCGGCGGCGGGTTCGCGGGCGGGCTCGTGGCCGGCCTCGCCCTCGTCGCGCGCTACCTCGCGGGCGGCCGTTACGAACTCGGCGAGGCGCTGCCCGTCGACGCCGGCCGCGTGCTCGGCGCCGGCCTCCTCCTCGCAGCGGGCACGGCCGCGATGCCGCTGCTGTACGGCGCGACCGTGTTCGAGTCGACGTGGTTCGAGACCGAGGTGCCCGTGCTCGGCGTGCTCTCGATCGGCACCTCGACGCTGTTCGACATCGGCGTCTACCTGATCGTCGTCGGACTCGTGCTCGACATCCTGCGCACCCTCGGCGCGGAGATCGACCGGCAGATCGACGAGGCCGGAGAGGACGCGGTCCCCGCCGACCCCGCCGAGCCGGCCGACCCCACGCGACCGGTCGGCGACCCCGACCTGCCCGCCGACCCCGCGGGCGCGACCGGACCCGGGAGGGCCGAGGCATGACCCCGACCCTGGTGCTCGTGATCGTCGCGGCGGTGCTGTTCGGCGCCGGTGTGGCGGTGATGCTCGAGCGGAGCCTGACCCGCGTGCTCATCGGCTTCCTGCTCGTGGGCAACGGCGTGAACCTGTTCATGTTCTCGATGGCCGGCGCTCCCGGCCTCGCGCCGCTGCTCGTCGACGGCGTCGACGAGGCCGCGCTGTCCGACCCGCTGCCGCAGGCGTTCGTCCTGACGGCCATCGTCATCAACCTCGGGCTCACCGCGTTCATGCTCGCGCTCGTCTACCGCACCTGGTGGCTGGCGCAGCTCGGCGCGCAGGGCGACATCATCGGCGACGAGGAGGACGCCGAGGAAGACGCCGTGGAGACCGCCGGCCTCATCCGCAGCACCGCCGAGGACGACCGTGCCGTGCAGGACGTGCTCGACGCGAGCGACGAGGAGGTGCGCCGATGACCGACGCGCTCGTGCCGCTCATGGTGCTGCTGCCGATGCTCGGCGCGGCGACCGCCCTCATACTCGGCCGGCACCTCCGCGCCCAGATGGCGGTGAGCACCGGTGTCCTCGCCGCCGTCGCGACGATCGCCGTGGTGCTGCTCGCCGAGGTCGACGCGTCCGGTTCGGGCATCGCCGTCGAGGTGGGCGCCTGGCCGGCGCCGTTCGGCATCGTGCTCGTCGTCGACCGGCTGAGCGCGATCATGATCATCATCTCGGCGATCATGCTGCTCGGCGTCCTCGTGTACGCCGTCGGGCAGGGCATCGCCGACCAGCACCGCGAAACGCCGGTGTCGATCTTCCACCCGACCTACCTGATCCTGTCGGCGGGCGTCTTCAACGCGTTCGTCGCCGGCGACCTGTTCAACCTCTACGTCGGGTTCGAGATCCTGCTCTCGGCGAGCTACGTGCTGCTCACCCTGGGCGGCACGGGTGAACGGATCCGCGCGGGCATCACCTACATCATCGTCAGCCTGATGTCGTCGCTGTTCTTCCTCAGCGCGATCGCGCTGATCTACGGCGCCACGGGCACGGCGACGATCGCCCAGCTGTCGGTGCGCATCGCCGAACTCCCCCAGGACGTGCAGCTCATGCTGCACCTGCTGCTGCTCATCGCGTTCGGCATCAAGGCCGCGGTGTTCCCGCTGTCGTTCTGGCTGCCCGACTCGTACCCCACGGCCCCCGCGCCGGTCACGGCGGTGTTCGCGGGCCTGCTCACCAAGGTCGGCGTGTACGCGATCATCCGCGCCGAGACCGTCATCTTCCCCGAGAGCGACCTGACGACGCTGTTCCTCGTGGTGGGCGGCCTCACCATGGCCGTCGGGATCCTCGGCGCGCTCACGCAGGCCGACATCAAGCGACTGCTGTCGTTCACGCTCGTGAGCCACATCGGCTACATGATCTTCGGCATCGGGCTGGCGAGCATCGCGGGGCTCGCGGCCACGATCTACTACGTCGTGCACCACATCACGGTGCAGACGACGCTGTTCCTCACGACGGGCCTCATCGAGCGGTTCGGCGGTGCGACCTCCATCACGCGCCTCGGCGGGCTCCGCAGCGCGTCACCCGTGCTCGCGGTGCTGTTCTTCGTCCCGGCGCTGAACCTCGGCGGCATCCCGCCGTTCTCCGGGTTCCTCGGCAAGGTCGGCCTGTTCGTCGCGGGCGCCGACGCCGCGAACGGCACGGCCGCCTCCGAGACCCTCGGCACCTCGTCGACGGGCCCGGCCTGGCTGATCTGGGTCGTCATCGCCGTGGGCACCGCGACCTCGCTCGTGACGCTGTACGCCCTGGCGCGGTTCTGGAACCTCGCGTTCTGGCGTCCCACCGGCGATGTCGAGGGGTACCGCTCGGCGATGATCGACTCGATGCAGGAGGCACCGGCGGGCGCCACCCTGGTCGCGACGCGCACCACCCCGCGCCTCATGGTCGCGGCCACGACGGCCCTCGTCCTGCTGACGGTCGCGCTGACGGTGTTCGCCGGTCCGCTGTACGACCTCGCCGGGCGCGCGGCCGAGAACCTCCGCGATGCGAGCGTCTACGTCTCACTGGTCTTCCCCGAGGGGGTGCGATGACGACGGATGCCGCCGGCGAGCGCCGGACCCCCGCGCCGGAGGAGTTCTCCCGGTGGGAGGCGGTCTGGCGACAGCTGCCGCTCCTGCTCGGCCTCGTCGCCCTGTGGATCTTCCTGTGGGACCACATCGACGTGCTGACGGTCACCACCGGCATCCTGCTCGCCATCGCCGTGACCCGGCTGCTCTACCTGCCGCCGGTACTGCTCAGCGGCCGCTTCAACGTGTGGCGCGCCCTCCTGCTCGGGCTCCGGATGATGTTCGACGTCGTCGTCGCCTCCATCCAGGTCGCGACGAAGGCCGTGTGGCCGACCTGGCAGCCCATGAACGCGATCATCGACGTCCAGCTCCTCACCCGTTCGGACCTCGTGACGACGCTCACCGCCGAGGCGATCTCGGTCGTCCCCGGCACCGTCGTGGTCGACATCGACCGCGAGCGCGGGCTGCTGTACTGCCACGAACTCGGTGCACGCGACCAGGCCGACATCGACCGGGCGCGCGAGCGGATCCTCCGCACCGAGGAGCGCATCGTGCTCGCCATCGGCACCCGCGCGCAGGCGCGCGCCGTGCACGAGGCGCGTCGACGTCGGCGGGCCGGCGAGACCGGGGCCATGCCCACGGTGCCGACCGGCGACGTCACGCCGTCCCAGACCGCGCCGCGGCATCCGGTCGCCGAGCACGACGCCGCGTCGGAGACCCGCGACGTCGACCGCGACCGCGGCGACGCCGCCGACCGGAACGGAGGCATGCCGTGACCCCGCTCGCCATCATCGGCCTCGCCGCCGCGACCATGTTCGGCGTGGGCGCGATCGCCGCCATCGTCCGCATCATCCGCGGCCCGTCGATCCTCGACCGCGCCCTGGCGACCGACGTGCTGCTCGCGATCGCCATGTGCGGCCTCGCCGCCGAGATGGCGATCAACCGGCACACCGACACGCTCGTGGTGCTCCTCGTGCTGGCCATGTTCGCCATCGTCGGTTCGATCGCGATCGCCCGGTTCGTCGCGAAGCAGGACGCCTCATGACCGCGTTCGAGCTGGGCGTGGGCGGGCTGATCCTGCTCAGCGCGTTCCTGTCGATGGCCGCCGGCATCGGCATCCTGCGCTTCCCCGACGTCCTCACCCGCCTGCACGCCGCCACGAAGCCGCAGGTGCTGGGCCTCGCGGTCGTACTGCTCGCGATCGTGCTGCGCGTGCCGACGTGGGGCGTCGTGTCGACGGCGGTGCTCATCATGACGTTCCAGCTGCTCACGCAGCCCATGACCGCCCACATGCTCGGACGCGCCGCCTACCGCAGCGACCACGTGCGGCGCGACCTGCTCATCGAGGACGACCTCGGTCGCGACATCGACGAGCACGAGCACGAACTCGAGCGCGCGCCCGAGTCGGACGAACTGCGCGAGGACGGCCCCGCACGCTGACGGCGCGATCCGCCGTCACTCGCGACGGCCGCGCTCGTCAGCGTCGGTTGCGGGTCAGCCGCCGCCGCCGGCCTGCTCCGGCCGATGCTCGGCGGCGGGCGTGTCGAGCCACGGCAGCTCGGGTCGCAGCTCCGGCGACACGATGGTCTCGTCCTGCGGACCGGTGTCGGGCACGCTCGGGTCGTTCGGCACCGACTTCAGGGCGACGTTCGGGCTGCTCATCGCCGGCGGTGAGAACAGGCCGGCGATGCCTGACGCGACCGACGCGGAGATGACGCCCTCGGAACCGGCGATGAGCACGACCCGCGGATCGCCACGGACGATCTCCTCGGCGACCGTCGGCGTGAGCGCCGACCCGACGAGCATGAGCACGCCGCCGTTCGCCGCGACGACCGGACCGGCAGCGAGGCCGTCCGGGAAGCTCAGGCCGGTCGCGACGCCGACCATGTTCGCCCCGCCCGCGGCCACGAGGTCACGCGCCACGGCGGCCGCGGTCTCGTAGCGGTCGGAACCGCCGAGGCGGATGACCTGGGACGCGTACGCCGTCATCGAGGTGCGCACGCTCTCGGAGACCGCACCGGTCGAGCCGACGACGACGATGCGCTGCGGGTTCAGCCGATCGAGCTCGGTCTTGGTCGCGGCGGGCAGCGACGTCGAGGCCGTGAGCAGCACCGGACCGCCCAGCTGCGCGGCAGCAGCGCCCGCGGAGAGCGCGTCGGGGAAGTCGGCGCCCGAGGCGACGTACGCCACCGGAACGCCCGGCGAGAACGCGCGCTGCGACACCTTCGCGGCCGTCGCGTAGCGGTCGGAACCCGAGTCGCGGACGGCGGTGACGCCGGCGGCCGCCGAGGCCTGCGCGACGACCGCGTCCGTCACGATCGTCGGCCCGCCGACGACCACGAGCTTCGCCGGCTTGAGTCTCGCCAGCTCGTCGAGCACGTTCTGCGGAATGCTCGTGCCGGGGACGAGCAGCACCGGGCCTTCGCCGCGCGTGGCCGCGCCGGCCGCGAGCGCGTCGGGGAACGTCGCGCCGGTGGCGAGGTAGACCACCGGGACCCCGGTGTTCGGGAAGCCGCGTTGCGCGAGGGCGACCGCGGTGGCGTACCGGTCGCTCCCGCCGGCCCGGTCGGTCGTCGCGTCGAGGGCCATGCCGCTGTAGCGGGTGAACAGGTTGGTGGTCATCGTGCGGACCGTCGGCTGGGGGCTGATGTTGCCGCCCATGAGACCGCCCGTGTAGTTCAGGGTCCCGGCCGAGAAGACGATCGCCGAGGACGGCGCCTGGTAGAGCGTCGACTCGTGGAGGCCGCGCTGGCCGTTGCGGGCGGTGAACGGCGACTGCGCGAGCACCGCCTGCGTGGTCCCGCTCTTCACGGTGGGCGCGGGGTACTGGGTGTGCCGCCGATCCGCCTCGATACCGACCATCCCGGGGATGGCGGAGCCGTTCGTGAGGCCGGTGCCGCGGTACAGCCAGTGCTCCGGGGTGCGGACGATCCACGACGCGTTGGGCCCGACGAGGCCGGTACCGTCGCCGGTCGGCCACATCTGCCCGATCACCGGCTGCTCGGGTCGGGGGATGGCTCGGAAGAGCACGGTGCTCGTGGCGCCCTTCACCGGATCGAGCGAGGCGCTCTTGTAGCAGACCACGACCCGGTCGGCCGCGCCGGAGGCCGAGGGCTCGACGCGCACCTGCCAGTACATGTTGTTGCCGCCGAGGTAGGCGAGGTCGACGCCGGCGTCCCGGGCATTCTCCGCGGCGGTGAACATCTCGCTCGTCCAGTACTCGTCGTGGCCGACGGAGACCATGCCCTGCTGCCCGTTGAGCAGGGACGGGTTGCGGTGCAGGTCGAGGTTGGTGGCATAGGTCATGTCGAAACCGCGCGACTCGGCGTAGCGGATCATCGGCGCCTCTTCGGCCATGATCAGGGAGGCGCCGGCGTTGGCGTACGGTCGGTCGAAGCTCACCTTGGCTGCCGCCGTCGACCCGGCGGCGGTCGTGGCCCCGTACGAGTTGTAGCTGTACAGGCTCTTGCCGGTGCTCCCGTTGTCGGGGAAGTTGTTGTACGCCTGGTACGTGAAGGACGGCTGGACGTGCACGAGCTTGCCGGTCGCCCCGTCGTCGCGGAGCACGAACGAGGCGTACGTCTGCTTGGTGCCGCGCGTGAACACGACGGCGTAGACGCCGCTCGTCCAGTCCTCCGTCGTCTGCAGGGTGAGCAGGGTGCGCCAGTCGCACGTGACCATGCCCACCGGCATGGCGGTCGTGCACGCCGGCTGCGAGATGCCGTTGAAGGTGCCGCCCGTGACGCGACGTCCGCCGAGGCCCTGGTACCAGCCCAGTCGGTACACGTCGTACCGCACCGACCCGGGCGACGCGACGTGCACCCGGAAGTCGACCTGTTCGCCGTTGTCGATGCTGACCTTCGTCGCGTACGCCTTCACGGCGAGGTCGCGGTCGGTGGACAGCGAATACCCCGACCACGGGATCTGCCAGGACGAGTGCCCCGCCAACCGGTTCTCGCGGACGATCCGATTCACGGGCGGCGGCCCGGCGACCGCGGCGAGCGGACCGGCCGCCTCGGCAGGACCGGCGTGCGCGGGTGCGGGGACCGGCGCGGCGCCGAGGGTGGCGGCGGTGATGATGATCGCGGCGAGCGATGCGACGAAGGACTTCATGGCGGTCGGGTCTCCGGTGTCGGCCCGACTCGGGCGGCCGTGCCGTCTTCGCGATGCTACGGAGGTTGTTTCGCCCGGTCTTCCCCCAGAACGGGGTGGGAAACGGTCAGCCGCGACCGGTGAAGTGCGGCGGTCGCTTCTCCTGGAACGCGGCGAATCCCTCGCGGTAGTCGTCGGTGTCGCAGAGCGCCGCCTGGGCGCGCTTCTCGTCCGACATCGACGACCAGAGCCCGTGCCGGTGGTCGCGCAGGTCGGCGATGAGCCGCTTCGACGCGATGAAGGCCTGCGTGGGGCCGGATGCCGCCTCGTGGGCGGCCCGGCGCGTGGCATCCGTCACCTCGTCGGCCGGGAAGACCTGCGAGAACAGGCCGGCCGCGACGGCCTCGGCGCCCGACATGAGGCGTCCGGTCACGATGAGGTCCATGGTGCGGTGCGCGCCGAGGCGCTCGTAGAACAGTGCGTGGCCCCCTGAGTCGAGCGTCGCGCCGAGGTTCTTGAACGGCGAGCCGATCTTCGCGGTGTCGGCGACGTAGACGATGTCGCTCGCGATGAGCAGCCCGAGGCCGACGCCGAGGCATGCGCCGTGGGCGACCGCGAAGGTCGGGGCGGGGAAGCGCGACATCCGCTTCAGCAGGGGTTCGACGATGCCGCCGAGGTAGCCCTGCACGTCGTCGTCGCGCGGGTCGACGCCCGCGATGTCGCGGCCGGCGCAGAACGCGCGCCCCTCGCCGCGCAGCACGAGCGCGCGGACGCCCGCGAACTCGGCCTGCTCGTACGCGTCGGAGAGGTCGCGCAGCGCCGCCTCGCCCAGCGCGTTCAGCTTCGCGGGCGCGTTCAGCACCACCTCGGCCACGCCGTCCTGGATCTCGAGCTCGATCATCGTGTCTCTCTCCTCCTCATCGAGTGCGCGGTTCCGCGACGGTGGCGCGGGTGCGGGCCTGCGCACTCGTCGCGGAATCGCGCGGTCGCGGGTGGTGCGGGTGGTGCGGGTGGTGCGGGTGGTGCGGGCAGCGGATGTCGCGGGGCTACCCGTCGTAGTCCACCACGACGCGGTCCGACGTGGGGTGCGACTGGCAGGTGAGCACGTAGCCGCGCTCGAGCTCGTCGGGCTCGAGCGCGTAGTTCTCGGTCATGTTGACGCTGCCGTCGACGACCCGCGCGCGGCACGTGCCGCACACGCCGCCCGCGCACGCGAACGGCACGTCGCCGCGCACCCGCAGCGCCGCGTTGAGGATGGACTCGTTGGCGCTCACCGGGCTCTCGACCGTGGACGACAGCCCGTCGAGCGTGAACTCGATCTCGACCGTCTTCTCGCCGCGCTCGACCACGACGGGACGGCCCTGCCGGGGCTCGGTGGCACGGTCGGCGTCGGTCGTGAACAGCTCGTAGCGCACCTGGCCGACGGGCACGCCGCGGGCCTCGAGGGTGTCGCGCGCGAGCTGCACGAGCTCGAACGGCCCGCACAGGAACCACTCGTCGACCGTCGCCGGCGGGATGAGCGCGTCGAGCATGCGCTCGAGCTTCTCCGCGTCGATGCGTCCGGACAGCAGCGGCGCGGTGCGCTGCTCGCGCGAGAGCACGTGGTGCAGCGCGAGCCGCGACGGGTAGCGGTCCTTCAGCTCGGCGAGCTCCTCGAGGAACATCACGTCGCGCGTCGATCGGTTCGTGTAGACGAGCGTGAACCGCGAGTCATCCGAGCGGGCGAGCACGGTGTGGGCGAGCGCCATGAGCGGCGTGATGCCGGAGCCCGCGGCGATGCCCACGACGTGCTTGCCGTCGAGCGACGCGAGGCCCGAGGTGAAGGTGCCCTGCGGGCTCATCACGTCGATGCGGTCCCCCGCGGCGAGCTCGGTGTTCGCCCAGGTCGAGAAGCGGCCGCCGAGGTCGCGCTTGATGGCGACCGAGACGCTGCCGCGCACCGGGGGCCGGCAGATCGAGTACGACCGGCGCAGCTCGTGCCCGTCGAACTCGCGCCGGAGCGCCACGTACTGGCCGGGCAGGTAGGTGTAGTCGTCGGCGAGCTCGTCGGGCACCGCGAAGGTCACCTCGACCGAGTCGTCCGTGAGCGGCCGCACCTCGGCGACCTCGAGCGAGTGGAACCGCGCGCGGCGCCGCTTCGGGGCGGTGTCGCCGCCGACCGCGCTCGCGAGGAACGCGTCGGCGATCGCGGCATCCGTCTCGAGGGCGCCGGCGACGCTGCCGGCAGGGCGGGTCGGGGCTCCGGTGGAGCCCAGGTTGATCGCGGCCATCAGAGCACCTTGAAGTAGTCGAAGGGCTCGAGGCAGTCGCGGCACTCGTAGAGCGCCTTGCACGACGTCGAGCCGAAGCGGGCGAGTTCGCGGGTGTTCAGGGAGTCGCAGCGCGGGCACTTGACCGCCATCTGCAGGCGGATCGGCCCGCCCTCGCGCATGGGCGCGTGTCCCGACGGCGCCTGGATGCCGTAGGTCCGGAGCTTCTCCTTGCCGGACTCGCTCATCCAGTCGGTGGTCCACGCGGGCGAGAGCACCAGCTTCACGTCGACGTGGTCGTAGCCCGCGTGCGTGAGCGCGAGCACGACGTCGTCGCGCATGGCGTCCATCGCGGGGCAGCCGCTGTAGGTGGGCGTGAGCTCGACGTGCACGCCGTCGTCGTCGACGGCGACCGAGCGGAGCACCCCGAGGTCCTCGATCGTGAGCACCGGCACCTCCGGGTCGGTCACCGTGGCGGCGACCTCCCACGCGGCGCGCGAGGCCGGGTCGCTCGGCACCGGGCGGGCGACGGATGCCTCGGGGGTCCCGGTCACCACGACGCCCCCGGGTGCGACCGGGCGAGCACCTGCATCTCGGCGAGCATCGGACCGAGGTGCTCGGTGTGCCCGCCCTGGCGGCCGCGGCCGCCGACGACGAACGCGAGCCGCCCCTCGGGGCGCGCCAGCTCGGCCTCGGCGAAGACCTGGTCGATGACGACGTCGAACGCGGGCCGCAGCGACGACGGCAGCGGCGCGACGCCCTCGGCGGCGAGGCGCTCGGCGAGTTCGTCGTCGCGGAACAGCTCGTCGACGTACGGCCAGGTCTGCTCGACGGCGCGGATCATGCGGCGGCGCGACTCGTCGGTGCCGCCGGCGAGGCGCAGGGTCCACTGCACGGCGTGGTCGCGGTGGTAGTCGACCTCCTTGGAGGCCTTGGCCGCGATCGCCGCGAGCGTGGCATCCGTCGACTGCTCGAGGTGCCGGTAGAGCTCGACGAGGTAGGTCGACGCGAACAGCTGGCGCGCGATGGTGTGCGCGAAGTCGCCGTTCGGCTGCTCGAAGAGCCACGCGTTGCGGAAGTCGGGCTCGTCGCGGAAGTACGCGAGGTCGTCCTCGCTGCGGCCGTCGTGCGTGCCGGAGTAGTGCAGCAGCGAGCGCGCGTGGCCGAGCAGGTCGAGGGCGATGTTGCCGAGGGCGACGTCCTCCTCGAGCTCGGGGGCGCGCGTGATCCAGTCGCCGAGGCGCTGGGCGAGCACGAGGGCGTCGTCGCCGTAGCGCAGGGCGACCTCGGCGACGTCGGCGGATGCCGCGTGGCCGGCGCTCGCCTCGGCGCCCGCGAGTTCCTCGACGAGCGCGACGCGGTCGACGGTGACCTCGCCGTGGGGGTCGAGGTCGGTCTCGGTACGGGGCTCCGCTCCGACTCGACCAGCGTTGCCGCTCACAGGTGCTTCACCCCTTCGGACTTCGTGTAGTACACCGCGTGCCGGTAGTTCTTGCCGGCCGGGCTCTCGAAGAACGCGCCCTTGGCGTCGGGGTCGCTGGTGGTGACCGCGTCGGCGGGCACGACCCAGATCGACACGCCCTCGTTGCGGCGGGTGTAGAGGTCGCGCGCGTTGCGGACGGCCATGTCGGCGTCGGGTGCGTGCAGCGATCCGACGTGCACGTGGCTCAGACCGCGGTTGGCGCGCACGAAGACCTCCCAGAGGGGCCAGGCCTCGGTGCCGGTCTCACCGGGGGTCGACATCACGCCACCGCCTTCTGCTTCGCGGCCTGCTTGCGGGCGTACTCGGCGGCCGCCTCGCGCACCCAGGCGCCCTCCTCGTGGGCCTCGCGCCGGCGGCGCAGCCGCTCGGCGTTGGCGGGGCCGCGGCCGGCGAGGACCTCGTGGAACTCGGTCCAGTCGATCTCGCTCATGTCGTAGCGCTGCTCCGCCTCGTTCCACTTCAGGTTCGGGTCGGGCAGGGTGACGCCGAGGACCTCGGCCTGCGGCACGAGCATGCCGACGAAGCGCTGGCGCAGCTCGTCGTTGGAGAAGCGCTTGATGTTCCAGGCCATGGACTGGGCCGAGTTCGGCGACTGGTCGTCGGGCGGGCCGAACATCATGAGGCTCGGCCAGTACCAGCGGTCGACCGCGTCCTGCGCCATCCGGCGCTGCTCGGGCGTGCCCTGCATGAGCTCGAGCAGGATCTCGAAGCCCTGCCGCTGGTGGAACGACTCCTCCTTGCAGATGCGCACCATGGCGCGGCCGTAGGGGCCGTAGGAGGCGCGGCACAGCGGCACCTGGTTGCAGATCGCGGCGCCGTCGACGAGCCACCCGATGGCACCCATGTCGGCCCACGTCGGCGTCGTGTAGTTGAAGATCGAGGAGTACTTGGCCTTGCCCTCGATGAGCTGCTGCATCATCTCCTCGCGGCCGATGCCGAGCGTCTGGGCCGCCGAGTAGAGGTAGAGCCCATGGCCCGCCTCGTCCTGCACCTTGGCCATGAGGATCGCCTTGCGCTTGAGGCTCGGCGCGCGGGAGATCCAGTTGGACTCGGGCTGCATGCCGATGATCTCGGAGTGCGCGTGCTGGCTGATCTGCCGGATCAGCGTCTTGCGGTACGCGTCGGGCATCCAGTCGCGCGGCTCGATGCGCGAGTCCTGGGCGATGAGCTCGTCGAAGCGGGCCTGCGCGGCCTCGTCCTCGACCACGCTCAGATCGGCGGGTGCGGTCATCGTCGACTCCAATGCTCTCGGGACCGGCGGCGGCGGGTGCCGTGGCGTCCGACATTACCAACCGATCGTTCAGTTAGTATAAGCTCGTGTCCAGCGCCTCGGCAACATGACCGACGGCGATCCCCACGCACTCGACGAGGAGCAGCGCATGACGGATGTCGCGACCGAACGCCACGACGCCGGCCGGCCGGCGGGCGAGCGAGCGGATGCCGCGGCATCCGCTCGCCTGAACCGCGCCATGATGCAGCGCGACCTCGCCTCGGCGTCGCTCGGCATGGTCGTCGAGCGCGACGACCCCGGCCACGCCGTGGTGTCCATGCGCGTGCGGGAGGACATGACGAACGGCTTCGCCATCACCCACGGCGGGCTCGTCTTCACGCTGGCCGACACGGCCTTCGCGATCGCCTGCAACGAGGACCACCAGGTCACGGTCGCCGCGGGCGCCGACATCACCTTCCTGAAGTCCACGGTCGCCGGGCAGACGCTCACCGCGACCGCCGTGCGCCGCGCACGCAGCGGCCGCACGGGCCTCTACGACGTGACGGTCGTCGACGAGCAGGGCGACGCCGTCGCCGAGTTCCGCGGCCGCTCCATCACCACCAACCGCACCCTCTGACCCACCCGGGAGCCACCGTGTCGACGACGACCCTTCCGCAGACCCCCGCCGAGTCCCGCCCCACCGTGTCGGGCCTCGTGCCCGCGTCGCCCGACGAGCTCGACCCCGAGGAGCGCATGTCGCGCGCCGAGATCGAGGCGCTCCAGCTCGAGCGGCTGCAGTGGACCGTGCGCCACGCGTACGACAACGTGCCGCTGTACCGCCGCAAGTTCGACGAGCACGGCGTGCACCCCGACGACATCCGAACGCTGGCGGATGTCGCGAAGCTGCCGTTCACGACCAAGGCCGACCTGCGCGAGACCTACCCGTTCGGCATGTTCGCCGTGCCGATGGACCGCGTGGCGCGCATCCACGCGTCCTCCGGCACGACCGGCCGGCCCACGGTCGTCGGCTACACGCACGCCGACCTCGACCGCTGGGCGACGCTCGTCGCCCGCTGCCTCCGCGCGAGCGGCGTGCGGCCCGGCATGAAGGTCCACAACGCCTACGGCTACGGCCTGTTCACGGGCGGCCTCGGCGCGCACGCGGGCATCGAGAAGCTCGGCGCGACCGTGATCCCGATGTCGGGCGGCCAGACGGCGCGGCAGGTGCAGCTCATCCGCGACTTCGAGCCCGACGCCATCATGTGCACGCCGAGCTACCTGCTCACCATCGCCGACGCGATGGAGGAGGCGGGCATCGACCCGCGCTCGACGACCCTGAAGACCGCGATCCTCGGCGCCGAGCCGTGGACCAACGAGATGCGCCGCCGGATCGAGGAGCGCCTCGGCATCGACGCCGTCGACATCTACGGGCTGAGCGAGGTCATGGGCCCCGGCGTCGGCAACGAGTGCGTCGAGGCGAAGGACGGACCCCACCTCTGGGAGGACCACTTCCTGCCCGAGATCATCGACGGCGACACGGGGGAACCGCTGCCCGACGGCGAGCGCGGCGAGCTCGTGTTCACGTCGCTGACCAAGGAGGCCTTCCCGGTCATCCGCTACCGCACGCGCGACCTGACCCGGCTGCTCCCCGGCACCGCCCGCCCGGGCATGCGCCGCATGGAGAAGATCACGGGCCGCAACGACGACATGATCATCCTGCGCGGCGTGAACCTGTTCCCGACGCAGATCGAGGAGCTCGTCCTCGGCATCGAGCACCTCACGCCGCACTTCATCCTCGAGCTCACCCGCACCGGCCACATGGACGACATGACGGTGCGGATCGAGCGCCACCCCGACCTGCCCGTCGAGGCGTGCCAGGCCGCCACGGTCGTGCTCGCGGGCCGCATCAAGGAGTTCGTCGGGTCGTCGGTGCGCGTCCAGCTCGAGGAGCCGGGCGCCCTCCCCCGCAGCGAGGGCAAGTACAAGCGCGTGTACGACCTGCGCGAGCCCCGGTGATGCGAGACTGAAGCGGATGACGGAGAACGGGGCGCGGCGCGGACGGCCGGGGTACGACCAGCAGGGCATCCTCGAGGTCGCGGTGGCCGCGTTCAACGAGTACGGCTACGACGCCACGTCGATGGGCGTGCTCGCCGACCGCCTCGGCCTGTCGAAGTCGGCGATCTACCACCACTTCGCCTCGAAGGACGAGATCCTCGAGCGCGCGCTCGACCAGGCCCTCGGGTCGCTCGAGGGCGTCCTCGACGAGCCCGGCGCGTCCGAGGGCAGCGCGGCCGACCGGCTCGACCACGTGCTGCGCGGCGCCGTGCATGTCCTCGTCGACCAGCTGCCGTACGTGACGCTGCTGCTGCGCGTGCGCGGCAACACCGAGATCGAGCGGACCGCCCTCGCCCGCCGGCGCGCGTTCGACCGCCGCGTGATGGCCCTCGTCGAGACGGCGCAGGCCGAGGGCACGCTCCGCACCGACATCGACGGCCGCATCGTCGAGCGCCTGCTGTTCGGCATGATCAACTCCATCGTCGAGTGGTACCGGCCCGGCGGCCGCGAGGACGCGGCCCGGCTCGCCGACGACGTGATCGCGGTCGCGCTCGACGGGCTCCGCGTCCCCGCCGCCGAGCGGGGGGCCGTGCTGGGCGGCTGACGCCCGGCCGAGTGCTCTACCATCGATCCGTGCCCGACCAGCCCCGCCCCGTACGATCGCGCGCGCTCGCGATCACCCGGATCGCGGCGACCCTGGTGATCGGGGCCATGCTCGGCGCCGGCGTGGGGGTGGCTGTGGTGGCCGACCCGCTCGCCTCGTCGGAGCTGCCGCCCGAGGAACGTGCGCCCGTCGATCCGCTCTCGACGCTGCCCGACCAGCCCGCCGCGCTGATCATCGGCGACTCGTTCTCGGAGGGCGTCGGCGCCTCCAAGCCCGACGCCGGCTGGGCGCGCACGGCCTCCGACGCGCTGTCGTGGCGCGCCACGATCGACGCGGTCGGCGGCACCGGCTTCACGAAGGGCGTCGCCTCCGACGGTCGCACCGGCCTGGCGTTCGGCGACCGGATCGAGGCGCATGCGGCGACCGGCGCGGAGTACGACGTCATCGTGCTCCAGGGCGGGCTCAACGACTTCCTCGCCCCGCACCGCGAGGAGGTCGTCGCGACGAAGCAGGCCGTCGAGGCCGCCCGCGAGCGCTGGCCGGATGCCGCGATCGTGGTGTTCGGACCGCTCGAGCCGCTCGCGCTCGGCGTGCAGCGCAGCGCGCGCCTCGCCGCGATCCGCGAGGGCGCCGACGAGGCGGGCGCGACCTTCGTCGACCCGAAGCTGCCGGACGCGTGGATCAACGAGCGCAACTCGGTCCGGTTCGACGCGGGCGACGGCCTACACCTGAACGACGCCGGGTACGCGTTCATCGCCGCGCGGTTCGCCGCGGTCATCGAGTCGTACGCCGGCTGAGCCCCGTCAGCGGTCGAGCTGCAATCGCGACCACGCCCGCGCGCACAGCCCCGCGAAGGCGAGGGCGGTGACGGGCACGAGCGCGAGGCCCCAGCCGGTCGCGGCATCCGGCTCGATCGCCCAGAGCGCGGGAGCGACGAACGGGATGGCGCCGCCGACGCCCACGACCGCGAGCACCTGGGCCACGGCGATCAGCGCGACCGTCGCGGCGATGCCGGGGAGCAGGCCCCGGCCCGCCGTCGCCGCCCACGCGGCGGGGGTCGCGATGAGCGCGGTGAGGACGGCGAGGGCCGGGATGCGCAGCAGCGACGCGGCGGCATCCGTCACGCCGTGCCCGAGCGCGAGCCCCGCGATCGCGACCGCGCCCGTCAGGAGGACCGCCACGGTCGCCGCCCACGCGAGGTAGACCACGAGCTTGGCGACGGCGATCGTCGACCGCCGGATCGGCAGGGCGAAGAGCCCGGCGACCGTGCCGTCGGCGAACTCGCGGCCGACGAGCCAGCTCAGGGCGACGCCGAAGCCGAGCAGCGCGGCCGCCGACTCGACCTGCGCGACGACCCCGACGAGACCGTTCCAGCCGCCCGCGCCCGCGAGCGGCCCGAGCTTCGCGGCGAGCCGTTCGTCGCCGGAGGCGGCGCCCGCCGCGGCTCCGACCGCGAGCACGACGATGCCGACGACGAGGAACGCCGTGATGCCCTGCAGCGCCCGCGACGCGACGGCCTTCCGTGCCTCGACGGCGATCGCGGTGCCGATCCCGTGCAGGGGTCGCGAGCCGGTCATGTCCCGCTCCGTTCGAGGTCGTCCGCGTGCACCCGCGCGAAGAACGCCCGTTCGAGGTCGGCTCCAGCGGGGTCGAGAGCGCCCACCACCCGGCCGGCGTTGACGACGGTGATGCGGTCGGCCACGCGCGCCACCTCGTCGAGGTGATGGCTCGAGACGAGCACGCCCGCGCCGTCGGCGGCGCGCGCGAGCAGCTCGGCGCGCAGCAGCAGGACGCCCGCGGGGTCGAGCGCGTTGGACGGCTCGTCGAGCACGACGAGCCGCGGCCGGTGCTGCAGCGCCGCGGCCAGCCCCAGGCGCTGGCGGTTGCCGAGCGAGAGCTCGCCGACGCGTCGACGCTCGAGGCCCTGCAGGCCGAGGGCCGCGATGCCGCGCTCGACGGCCTCGCGCACGTCGCCGCGGGGCACGCCCCGCAATCGGGCGACCGCAGCGAGGCTCGTCGCCACGTCGAGCTCGCGATAGGCGAACGGCTGCTCGACGAGGTGACCGACCGCCGACCACGCCTCGGGCGGCGCGAGCTCCAGGTCGTGGCCGAGCAGGCGCACGCGGCCCGCGTCGAGCCGGAGCATGCCGAGGAGGGACCGCAGCAGGGTCGTCTTGCCGGCGCCGTTGAGCCCGACGAGCGCGTGGATCTCGCCGGCCGCCACGTCGAGGTCGATCCCGCGGATGCCGGCATCGCCGCGGAACCGGCGGACGAGTCCCCGCGCCTCGAGTCGCACCGCGGTCGTCGCCTCAGTCACGGTCGGCTCCCACCACGGCGAGCGCGCGCTCGATCGCCGCGCCGAGGGCCTCGACCTCGCCCTCGGCCCACGCGTACAGTCCCGTCACGAGGGCGGCGAGCACCGCGGATGCCGCGACGCGGGCATCGAGCGGGTCGGCGCCGTCGTCGACGAGCTGCGCGACGATCGCCGCCTCGGTGTTGCCGGTGCTCCGCCACATCGCCCCCCGGAGTGCCGGCGTGCGCGCCGCGATGCGGACCCGTCGCCGGATCTCCGGCTGCTCGGGCTCGGGCAGCGAGCGCCAGACGGCAAGGATGCCCGCCGCGGCGCGCCGCAGCGGCGGCAGTTCGCGCGGCTGCTCGCCGATGCCGGAGGCGAGGAAGGGGTCGTACGGGTCCTCGAGGACGAGCTGCTCCTTGGTGGCGAAGTGCCGGAAGAAGGTCATCTCGGTCACGCCCGCGGCCGCGGCGATCTGCGCGGCGGTGGTCTGCTCATACCCCTGCCGCTCGATGAGGTCGAGCCCGTGATCGATGAGGCGCCGGCGCGTGCGCGCCCGGCGGTCGGTCGGGGCGGTCGAGGTCGTGGTCACGTCGCCATGTTAGTGACTAACATTTCACGCCCGCAAGAGCGGAACGGACTCCGACGCCCCCTGACGCGACCCGATCGGCGGAGTACCGTGGGACGGAGGCGCACCACGCGCCGAAGGGGTGATCGGGTGGACGACGCGTTCGACTCGGCCATGGACGGGCTCGCGGACCGCCGCGCCGCCGAGGCGGACCTGGCGTCGACGGTGCTCCGCGCGGTCCCGGTCACGGGGGCCTCCGTCTCGACGCTCGGGGGCATCCTCGAGAAGGAGACGATCTCGTCGACCGACCCCATCGCCGCGCGCGTCGACGAACTGCAGTTCGACCTCGGCGAAGGGCCGTGCTGGGATGTCGTGGCGGCGGGCCGTCCGATCTTCGAGCCCGAGATCCAGACCCGCCCCCGTCACCGGTGGCCGGCGTTCATCGAGGCGATCCAGGACGAGCCCGTGGGAGCGATCTTCGCCTTCCCGCTGTCGATCGGCACGCTGCGCATCGGCGCGCTCGACCTCTACCACGAGGGGCCGGCCGAGCTGAGCGACGAGGAAACGCGTCGCGCCGCAGCCATGGCCACGCTGATCAGCCGGTACGTGATGCGGCGGGCGCTGCGGCTGGCCGGCGAGCCCGACCCGTCGGAGCACCGCCACGCGCGCCGGGTGGTCCACCAGGCGACCGGGTTCGTGATCGCCCAGCTCGGGCTCCCGCCGGAGGACGCGTACCTGCTCATCCAGGGCCAGGCGCTCGCCCAGGGCCGCACGATGAACGAGATCGCCCACGACATCATCGATCGCCGCCTGTCGTTCACGACGGATGACGGCCGGATCGAGGAGGAATCATGACGAAGACCTCGCGCCAGGAACGACTCCTCGAGGTCTTCGCGACCCTCGCGGACACCCTCGTCGACGACTACGACACCGTCGAGCTCCTGCAGATGCTCGTCGAGAGCTGCCAGGAGCTGCTCGACGTCTCGGCCGTCGGACTGCTGCTCGCCGACGCCGACGGCAACCTCGAGGTGATGGCCTCGACCGGCGAGGACAGCGAGCTCGTCGAGACGATCCAGCTCGCCGCCGAGGACGGCCCCTGCATCGAGGCGTTCCGGACCACGTCCGTGGTGCACGTGCCCGACATCGCCTCGGCGCCGGAGCGCTGGCGCGGCTTCAAGGTGGCGGCGCTGCACAGCGGGTTCGCGTCGGCCTACGGCATCCCCATGCGGTTGCGCGAGGAGACGATCGGCTCGCTCAACCTGCTGCGCACCGAGCCGGGCGAGCTCAACCGCCTCGACCTCCGCACGGCGCAGGCGCTCGCCGACGTCGCGACCATCGGCATCCTGCACGAACGCGCGCTGCGCGCGAGCGACCTGACGCGTCGGCAGCTGCAGCTCGCCCTCAACTCGCGAGTGACCATCGAGCAGGCGAAGGGCGTGCTCGCGCACACCCACGACATCTCCCCGGAGGAGGCGTTCGGGCTCCTGCGCACCCACGCCCGGAGCCACAGCCTGCCGCTCGGCGTCGTCGCCGAGCGGGTCGTGCACCGGGAGCTCATCTTCTGAGCTGCGCGCCGGGGGCGTCGGTCAGAACTCGTCGTAGGCGCTCAGCAGGTCGGAGTGCCCGTTCCCCTCGCCGTCCAACCGGATCGTCGGGCTCCGGCCGAACGCCGCCGCCCGGTGCCGGATGAGCGCGGCGGCCGCCTCGTCGTCGGGGTGCGAGTCGATGGCCGTCGACTCCTCCCACTTCGCCTCGCTGGCCAGCGGCATCCCGTCGCCGATGAGGAGCCGCATGCGGCCGACCGAACCGTCGATGCGGCGGGTCCGCACGTGCACGACATCGACCCGCGCGCGACGCGCGAGCGTGAGGGCGTAGTCGAGGAGCGCGTCGGCGACGATGTCGGCGACGATGAACTCGCCGCCGGCGTAGGTGATCCGCTGCGCCATGTCGCGCCTCCTCGAACGTATCGTCCGTGTGCCCCAGGGTCCGGGGGGCGCATGCGGATGCATTCTACTCGCGGCTTCCGGACGCGCTCAGGGGGGTTGCGCATCGCGAAACCGGGCCGGGCTGATCCGGTCGGACCGCCCGCGCGGCTGTCGGCGGCATCCGCCAGAGTGGAGCCATGACCTCCGTCGACGCGCCCTCCGCCACCCGCGCCGAGGCGCTCGCCGCGCTTCGCGACCTCGTCGGTCGCCCCGATGCCGACTTCCACGAGGGCCAGTACGAGGCCATCGAGGCGCTCGTCGACGGGCGGCGCCGTGCGCTCGTGGTGCAGCGCACGGGCTGGGGCAAGTCGGCGGTGTACTTCGTCGCGACGCTGCTGCTGCGCCGTCGCGGCGGCGGGCCGACCGTGCTCGTCTCCCCGCTGCTCGCGCTCATGCGCGACCAGATCGCCGCGGCGGAACGCGCCGGCGTCCGCGCCGTCGCCATCAACTCGACCAACCCGCACGAGTGGGCCGACGTGCAGCAGCGGCTCGCCGATGACGCCGTCGACGTGCTCCTCGTCTCGCCCGAGCGCCTGAACAACCCGGCGTTCCGCGAGCAGCAGCTGCCGTCGCTCGTGCGGCGCATCGGCATGCTCGTGGTCGACGAGGCGCACTGCATCAGCGACTGGGGGCACGACTTCCGCCCCGACTACCGGCGGCTGCGCGACCTGATCGCCGAGATCCCGACTGGGGTTCCGGTGCTCGCGACCACCGCCACGGCGAACAGCCGGGTGGTGGCGGATGTCGCGGAGCAGCTCGGGTCGGGCGCCGACGTCCTGACCATCCGCGGCCCGCTCGCCCGCACCTCGCTCCGACTCGGGGTGCTGCGCCTGCCCGACGCGCCGACGCGGCTCGCCTGGCTGCTCAGCCACCTCGATGACCTTCCGGGCTCGGGCATCATCTACGCGCTCACGGTCTCGGCGGCGAACGACACCGCCCGGCTGCTGCGCGAGCGCGGCCACGACGTGCGCGCGTACACCGGCCAGACCGACCCGGGGGAACGCGAGGAGTCCGAGGGGCTGCTGAAGCGCAACGAGGTGAAGGCGCTCGTCGCGACGAGCGCGCTCGGCATGGGCTTCGACAAGCCCGACCTCGGGTTCGTGGTGCACCTCGGGGCGCCGTCGTCCCCCGTCGCCTACTACCAACAGGTCGGCCGCGCCGGCCGTGCGAGCGAGAATGCCGACGTGCTGCTGCTCCCCGGCCCCGAGGACCGCGCCATCTGGCACTACTTCGCCACCGCGTCGATGCCCGATGAAGACCGCGCGCGGCGCGTCATCGACGAGCTCTCCGACGTTCCGCTGTCCACGCCGGCGCTCGAGGCGCGGGTCGACATCCGGCGCACCCCGCTCGAGCTGCTGCTCAAGGTGCTCGACGTCGACGGCGCCGTCCGGCGCGTGCAGGGCGGCTGGGTCGCCACGGGCCTGCCGTGGTCGTACGACGCCGACCGCTACGCGCGCATCGCCGCCGAGCGCGAGGCCGAGCAGCAGCACATGATCGAGTACGAGACGACCGACGGATGCCGCATGGAGTTCCTGCAGCGCTCCCTCGACGACGACACCGCGAGGCCGTGCGGCCGCTGCGACAACTGCGCCGGTGCGTGGTACCCGGGCGAGCTCGACTCGGAAGCCGCCGAGGCGGCGGCCGCCGCGCTCGATCGCGTCGGCGTGCCGATCGAGCCGCGCCGGGCGTGGCCGACCGGTGCCGATCGCCTCGGCGTCCCCGTGAAGGGCCGCATCGCTGCGGGCGAGCAGGCCGCCGAGGGGCGCGCGCTCGCGCGGCTCACCGACCTCGGCTGGGGCGGCACGCTCCGTGAGCTGTTCGCGGCGGGAGCCGGCGACCGACCGGTCCCGCCGCAGGTCATGGCGGCGTGCGTACGCGTGCTCGCCGACTGGGGCTGGGCCGAGCGGCCCGTCGCCGTGGCATCCGTGCCGTCCCGCTCGCGCCCGCAGCTCGTCGACTCGCTCGCCCGCGGGCTCGCCGAGGTCGGTCGCCTGCCGTACCTCGGCGCGCTCGCCCCCGCGGACGGCGGGCCGTCCGGCGCGCCCGGCGGCAACAGCGCGTTCCGCCTCGCGGGCGTGTGGGACCGCTTCTCCGCCGACGCGCTCGAGGTGCCCGCCGGCCCGGTACTGCTCGTCGACGACCTCGCCGACAGCCGCTGGACCTTCACGGTTGCCGCGCGCGCCCTCCGGCAGGCGGGCGCGACCGGCGTCCTGCCGTTCGCGCTCGCCCTCCGCGGCTGACCGCGCTCGCCTACGCCGGCTGCGGCACGGGCGTCGGCTCCTTGGCGACGAGCGTGAGCACGTCGTAGGTCGCGACGATCTCGTCGTCCTGGTTCTTCAGCACCGCGTCCCAGCGCACCTCGCCGTACTCGTCGGTCTCGCGCGGCGAGATCTCCTTGGCGGTGAGCTCCACGCGGATCGAGTCGCCGGGCGACACGGGCGTGATGAAGCGCAGGTTCTCGAGGCCGTAGTTCGCGAGCACGGGGCCGGGCGCGGCATCCACGAACAGGCCCGCGGCCCACGACACGAGCAGGTAGCCGTGCGCGACCCGGCCGGGGAAGAACGGGTTCGCGGCCGCGGCCTCCTCGTCCATGTGCGCGTAGAACGTGTCGCCCGTGAAGTTCGCGAACGTCTCGATGTCCTCGAGGGTCACGGTGCGCGGCTCGGACGCGACCTGGTCTCCGATGCGCAGGTCGGCGAGCGACTTGCGGAAGGGGTGCGGCTGCCCCGCGGCCTGGTACGGGCGCGCCTCGGCGCCCGAATGCCAGACGCCGGTCAGCGCGGTGAGCATCGCGGGCGAACCCTGGATCGCGGTGCGCTGCATGAAGTGCTTGACGGCGCGGATGCCGCCGAGCTCCTCGGCGCCGCCCGCGCGGCCGGGTCCGCCGTGCACGAGGTGCGGCACGGGCGAGCCGTGGCCGGTCGACGAGCGCGCGTCGTCGCGATCGAGGAACAGCAGGCGGCCGTTCATGGGCGCGATGCCCGTCGCGAGGGCGACCGCGACCTCAGGGTCGTGGGTCGCCACGCTGGTCACGAGCGAGCCGCCGCCGCGCGCCACGAGGTCGACGGCCTGGTCGATCGAGTCGTAGGCGATGACGGATGCCACGGGGCCGAACGCCTCGACCTCGTGCACCGCCGGCGCCGTGGCATCCGCGAACTTCAAGAGCATCGGCTCGACGAACGCCCCCTCGGCCGCGGCGCCCGCCGGTGCCTCGGTGGAGCCGATGACGAGCTCGCCGCCGGCATCCTGCAGCTTGCGCACCTGGCGCAGCACCTCGTCGCGCTGGCCGGTCGAGGCGAGCGGACCCATGGTCGTGCCCTCCTGGCGCGGGTCGCCCACGACCACGCGCTCGGCGAGCCGCTCGCGCACCGCGTCGACGAGCGCGTCCACGGATGCCGCGGGCACGATCGCCCGGCGGATGGCGGTGCACTTCTGCCCGGCCTTCGAGGTCATCTCGGTGACGAGCTGCTTGACGTAGGCGTCGAACTCGGGCGTCTCGGGCGTGGCATCCGTGCCCAGCACCGACGCGTTGATCGAGTCGGTCTCGCTCGAGAACCGCACCCCGCCGGTCTGCACCGAGTCGTGTGCGCGCAGGCGCTCGGCGGTCGAGGCCGAGCCCGTGAACGCGACGAGGTCGCCGAGGCGGAGGTGATCGAACAGGTCGGGCACGCTGCCCGACACGAGCTGCAGCGAACCGGCGGGCAGCAGGCCCGACTCGACGAGGATGCGGACGTACGCCTCGGTCAGGTAGCCGGTGGGCGTCGCGGGCTTCACGACGGTCGGGACGCCCGCGAGGAACGCCGGGGCGAACTTCTCGAGCGAACCCCAGACGGGGAAGTTGAAGGCGTTGATCTGCACGGCGACGCCGGGCAGGCGCGTGTAGACGTGGCGGCCGATGAACGAGCCGTCCTTCGACAGCGGTTCGACCGGGCCGTCGACGAGCACCTTGCCGTTCGGCATCTCGCGGCGACCCTTCGACGAGTAGGTGAAGAGCACGCCGATGCCGCCGTCGATGTCGACCCACGAGTCGCGCTGCGTCGCGCCGGTGCGGGCCGACAGCTCGTACAGCTCGGCCTTGCGCTCGGTGAGCACGAGCGCCATCTGCTTGAGCAGCACGGCGCGCTGGTGGAAGGACAGCTCGCCGAGCGACTTCTGGCCGACCGTGCGGGCGTGCTCGAGCACCGCGGCCAGGTCGAGGCCTTCGGTCGAGACCCGGGCGACGACCTCGCCGGTCGACGCGTCGCGCACCTCGGCAGCGGATGCCGCGGCGTCGTCGCCGGGCGTCCACCATGCGTCGCGGACGTAGCTGGGCAGGATCTCGGTCATCTGGTTTCACTCCTCGGTGGTCGAGTAGCACCGCCGGAGGCGGCGCGTATCGAGACCCGCACTACTGCGCGTCCCACAGGTAGAAGCCCTCGCCGGTCTTGCGACCGAGCTTGCCCTCGGCGACCATGCGGCGCAGCAGGGCGGGCGGTTCGAATCGCTCGCCGAGCTCGCCCGCGAGGTACTCGGCGATGCCGAGCCGCACGTCGAGGCCGACGAGGTCGGTCAGCTTCAGGGGGCCGACCGGGTGCTTGTAGCCGAGCGCCATGGCGGCGTCGATGTCCTCGGCGGAGGCGACGCCCTCCTCGAGCATGCGGATCGCCTCGAGTCCCAGCGCGACGCCGAGCCGGCTGGAGGCGAAGCCGGGGGCGTCGTGCACGATGATCGGGGTCTTCCCGATCGCCTGCACCCAGCCGCGGGCCTCCTCGACGAGCGCGCCGTCGGTGCCGGTGCCGCGCACGACCTCGACGAGCGCCGACGCGGGCACCGGGTTGAAGAAGTGCATGCCGAGGAACCGCGCGGGCCGGTCGAGGCGCCCCGCGAGCTCGTCGATCGAGATGGACGACGTGTTGCTCGCGAGGGCGGCATCCGCTGCCAGCACGCCCTCGACGCGGGTGAGCGCGTCGACCTTGAGGTCGAGGTCCTCGGGGACGGCCTCGACGACGAGCCCGGCATCGGCGAACCCGTCGACCTCGGTCGCCACGGCGAGGCGCCCGCCGAGCGCTTCGGCGGTCTCGTCGGTGGTGCCGCGGGCGACGGATGCCGCGACCGAGTCGAGCACGCGCCCGCGCGCCCCCTCGGCCGCCGCGTCGTCGCGCTCGACGACGGTCACGTGGGAGCCGGCGAGCAGGAACGCGTGCGCGATGCCCGCGCCCATGCGGCCGCCGCCGAGCACGCCGACGCGTTCGGGTGCGCCGCCCGGTGGTCGAGTAGGCGCGTCAGCGCCGTATCGAGACCTGCTCACTTCTTCCGCCTCTCCAGGAACTCGGTCATGCGACGGTGCTTCTCCGGGCTCTCGAAGAGCTCGGCCTGCACCTCGAGGTCGACGCGCGGGTGATCCGCGCGGGGTGCGCGCAGGACGCGCTTGGTCGCGATGGTCGCGGCGCGGTCGTTCTTCGCGATGCGGTCGGCGAGCGCGTGCGCCTCGGCGAGCAGCTCGCCGACCGGGTGCACCCCGGTGACGAGTCCGATCGAGAGCGCCTCGGCGGCGTCGACGATGCGGCCCGTGAGCAGCAGCTCGGCCGCGCGGGCCTCGCCGACGATCTCCTTCAGGCGCCAGGTCGCCCCGGCGGCGGGGATGATGCCGAGTCCCGTCTCGGGGTTGCCGAAGCGCGCGTCCGGCGTCGCGATGCGGATGTCGGCGGCGTACGCGAGCTCGGCGCCGCCGCCGAGCGCCCAGCCGTCGACCGCCGCGACGACGGGCATCGGCAGCTCGTTGATGCGCACGAAGGCGTTCGCGTTGATGCCCGCGAGCGCGTCGGCGGCGCGTCGCTCGCGCAGCTGCGCGATGTCGGCGCCCGACGCGAAGACGCCGTCCGCACCGGTGAGGATGAGGATGCGCGGGTCGGCCTCGAGCTCCGCGCAGAGCGCGTGCAGGGCGTCGATCGTGGCCTGGTCGATCGCGTTGCGCTTGTCGGGACGGTTCAGCGTCGCCACGACGCGGTCGTCGCGACGCTCGACGAGGACCGGCTCCGGCGTCTCGGGGCCTACCGCGACATCCGGCGCGTTCATCGCATTCCCTCGACGATGAGCGCCGAACCCTGCCCGACGCCGACGCACATCGTGGCGAGCCCGTAGCGGGAGCCCTCGCGCTCCATGCGCCCGAGCAGCGTCACGACGAGCCGGGCACCGGACGAGCCGAGCGGGTGGCCCAGCGCGATCGCGCCGCCGTCGGCGTTGACGATCTCGGGGTCGAGCCCGAGCCGGCGCATGCTTGCGAGCGACTGCGTCGCGAACGCCTCGTTGAGTTCGATCGAGCCGAGGTCGCCGACGCCCAAGCCCGCGCGAGCCAGCGCCTTCTCGGTGGCCGGCACCGGTCCGAGGCCCATGATCTCGGGCGCGAGACCCGCGGAGGCGCCCACGACCACGCGGGCGCGCGGCTCGAGCCCGTACTTCTCGACGGCGGCCTCGCTCGCGACGACGATCGCGGACGCGCCGTCGTTGAGCGAGCTCGAGTTGCCGGCGGTCACGACCGAGCCGCCCCGCACGACCGGCCGCAGCCCGGCGAGCGCCTCGAGCGACGTGTCGCGGCGCGGGCCCTCGTCGACGAGCACCTCGCCGTGTCCGGTCGGCACGCCCACGATCTCGGCCTCGAAGCGGCCGCCGTCGATCGCGGCCGCCGCGCGCTGCTGGCTGCGGAGCGCGAACGCGTCGGCGTCCTCGCGCGTGATGCCGTCGACGCGGGCGACCTCCTCGGCCGTCTCGGGCATCGAGTAGGTGGCCTTGTCGCGCGCGAGCAGGGTCGGATTCGGGAAGCGCCAGCCGATCGACGTGTCGTACGCGTCGCCGGGCTTCGCCCACGGCTTCGCAGGCTTGGCCTGCACCCAGGGCGCGCGGGTCATCGACTCGACGCCGCCGGCGACGACGAGGTCGGCGTCGCCCGCGCGGATCGCCTGCGCCGCCATCGTGATCGCCGACATGCCCGACGCGCAGAGGCGATTGACGGTGATGCCCGGCACCGAGTCGGGCAGGCCCGCGAGCAGCACCGACATGCGGGCGACGTTGCGGTTGTCCTCGCCGGCCTGGTTGGCGGCGCCGAGGATGATCTCGTCGATCGCGCCCGCCTCGATGGCGGCCTGCTCGAGTCCGGCCCGCCGCACCGCCTCGCCCACGACGAGGCTCGCGAGGTCGTCGGGTCGCACGCTCGCGAGCGCACCCCCGTAGCGA
This sequence comes from Agromyces indicus, assembly GCF_031432295.1. Classification (NCBI taxonomy): domain Bacteria; kingdom Bacillati; phylum Actinomycetota; class Actinomycetes; order Micrococcales; family Microbacteriaceae; genus Agromyces; species Agromyces indicus. The sequence goes on from NZ_JAVKGS010000003.1 coordinate 533,938, forward strand.
CCCACCGGGGTCCGCACTCCGCCGACGAGGTACGCGTCCGCCATGCCCACTCCTGACCACGTTGTCGGGGATGTCCGTCGCCGGCGCGGGGCGAGCGCGGCATCCGCTCTCGGCTGCGCTTTCACAACCGACCGTTCAGTCAGTAAGTATGCCGAACGGATGCCGCATCCGCCAGTCGGGCGCCCCCGACCCACTCCCCCGACCGGCATTCCCGTTCTCAGGAGCCGCCGCTCGGTGCACCGCGTTTCTCAGGACGACACGCGGGGGTTCGCACCGTGGTGCGGCGCGCCGTCCTGAGAAACGAACGGGTCAGAGGGCGCTGAGCACCTCGTCGCCGAGGCGCACGTCCTCGAAGTCGACCTCGATCTCGGCGCGGCCGAGCAGGTCGGCCAGGCGGCGCTGGCGGTTGCGCGGCACCAGGGTCACGACGCGACCCTCGCGACCGGCGCGACCGGTACGGCCCGAGCGGTGCAGGTACGTCTTGTACTCGTCGGGCGCGTCGGCCTGGATGACGAGGTCGATGTCGTCGACGTGGATGCCGCGGGCGGCGACATCCGTCGCGACGAGCACGTCGACCCGACCGCTCGTGAGCTGCTGCAGGTTCCGGGTGCGGCGCGACTGGTTCAGGTCGCCGTGCAGCGCCACCGCCAGGATGCCGGCGTCGGCGAGGTGATCCGTGAGGTCCTCCGCGAACGCACGCGTGCGCGAGAAGACCAGGGTCTTGCCCTCGCGGTCGGCGAGCTGGGCGACGATGTCGCGCTTGTCGCGGTTGTCGATCACGAACACGCGGTGCTCGATCGTGCCCGACGCCTGGTCTTCACCGGCGACCTCGTGCACGGCCGGGTCGACGAGGAACTCGTCGACGAGCGTCGCCACGCCCGAGTCGAGCGTCGCCGAGAACAGGAGCTTCTGGCCGTCCGGCGCGGTGCGGCGGAGGATCCGCTGCACCGGCTCGAGGAAGCCGAGGTCGCACATGTGGTCGGCCTCGTCGAGGATCGTGATCGCCACCTCGCTGAGGTCGAGACGGCCCTGCTCGATGAGGTCCTCGACACGACCGGGCGTGCCGATGACGATGTCGACGCCGCGCTGGAGTGCGCCGACCTGGCGGCCCTGGGGCACGCCGCCGTAGATCTGCGTCGTGAACAGGCCGACGCTCTGCGCGATGGGCTGCACGGTGCGGTCGATCTGCAGGGCGAGCTCGCGAGTCGGCGCGAGGATCAGCGCGCGGGGCTTGCGGCCGAACTGGCGCTTGCCGCCGGCGCGGCCGCCGTTCTCGGCCCAGAGCGTCATGAGGCGCTCCACGGTCGGCGCACCGAACGCGATGGTCTTGCCCGACCCGGTGCGGCCGCGGCCGAGCACGTCGCGACCCTCGAGCACGACGGGGATGGTGGCGGCCTGGATCGGGAACGGCGTCCCGGCGCCGAGCTCCTTCAGGGTGCGGACGATGTTGCCGCCGAGGCCGAGGTCGGCGAAGCCGATGCCGTCGACCTGCTCGGCCTGGATGGCCTCGGCCTGGAGGCGCTCGAGCACGACGTCGTCGGCCGGAGCGAAGCGCTCGGCCCGCTCGGGCGCCGGGTAGAAGGAGGAGGGCCGGCGCTCAGAGTCGCGGAAGCCGGGACGGTCGAATTCGCGGTCGCGACGGGGGGCGCGGTCGAACTCGCGGTCGCGACGGGGGGCGCGGTCGTCGCGGTCTCGATACGCGCCGCTCCGCGGAGCTACTCGACCACCGGCGGCGCGGTCGTCGCGGTCGAACCGGCGCGGGGCGCGGTCGTCGCGGTCGAACCGGCGCGGGGCACGCTCGTCGCGGTCGAACCGGCGCGGCGCGCGGTCGTCGCGGTCTCGCGACGCGCCGCCGCGCGGAGCTCCTCGACCGGCGATGGCACGGTCGTCGCGACGACGCTCGTCGCGACCGGGTCGCTCGGCGCGGTGCGGCGTGCGGCCGGACTCGACGCGCTCCTCACGGCTCCAGCGCGCCTTGCGCGGCGCCTCGGCCTCCTCGGGGCGGTAGCCGCGGTGGCCCGGGCTGCGCGAGCCGGGCTTGCGCTGCGCCGAGCCGCCCGAGCGGCCGCCCTTCGCGTACGAGGGGTCGAAGTTGCGGGCGGGGCGTCCGCCGGCGGGCTTCTTGTTCTTGGGCATGGCTGCTTCCTGGGTTGTACTCGTGTACATGGCAGCCGGGCACGCTGGCGCGACCTGACTGAGAACCCGGGCAGTCGTCGACCGGGGCCGTTCACATACATGTGACTATCCGCCGCGGAGTGCAGCGGAACCGGCCCTCAGGACTCACAAACCCATCCGCGCACGGCGCGGTGTCCAGAACCGACCTTCCAAGGGTACCGGAGGTGCTCCTGTGAATCCGCCCGGCAGCCCACCCGCGATGACGGAACGTAACGACCCGGTAACGCGGATCGCGTACGCTCTCGCCGTGACCACACCGCTGTCGATCTCCATCGAGTCGCCCCGCGAGCCGGGCATCGATCGCCTGCTCGCCGGCAGTACCGCCCACGCGCAGTCCCTGTACCCGCCGGAGTCGAACTTCCTCCTCGAGGTCGAGGAGCTCGAGGCACCGGGCACGACCGTGTACGTGGCGCGCGGCATCGACGGCGCGGCGCTCGGCATGGCCGCCCTGGTGGAGTCCGACGGACTCGGCCCGGCTCGCGGCGAGCTGAAGCGCATGTTCGTCCACGACGACGCGCGCGGCCTCGGGGTGGGCAGCGCGCTCATCGAGCGAATCGAGACGGATGCCGCGGAGCGCGGGATCCACGAGATCCTCCTGGAGACCGGCCCGCTGCACCACGCGGCGCTCGCGCTCTATGCGAAGCACGGCTACCGCCGGATCCCGCAGTTCGGGCAGTACGTCGGCGAGCGGTTCAGCGTCTGCATGTCGAAGTCGCTCGTCGGGTTCGCGAGCGGGCCGCGCACGGGCGAGGTCCCGGTGGCGGTCGGCGAGTAGCCTTCTTCGCGTGCTCGCGTTCATCTCGGCCGTCGCCTTCGGCGTGACGCTCGGGGGTGCGATCGGCGCGATCGCGACGGGCGACCCGCGCTACATCGTCGCGTGGAGCCTGGCCCTCCCGATCGCCATCGTGTCCGCCGTGTTCGCCTTCCTCCGGTCGGTCGGCGCCGTCGGGCGCGCCGCCGGCACCGGCGCTGCGCCACCGGCGGGCGAGCTCGCGCTGGCGCGCGTCGAGCGCATCGGCCGGACCGGCCTCACCGTCGGCGGGCAGCCGCAGGTCGAGCTGCTCCTCACGGTGGCTCCGCGGTTCCGTGCCGCGTACACGACGACGCACCGCGAGGTCGTCGACGTCGTGGCGATCCCTCGCGTGCAGCCGGGCGAGGTCGTGGTGGTGCGGCGGCCGGATGACGCGGCTCCCGGGGTCGTGCTCGAGCTCGATCCTCCGCCCGAGTGGGCGCGGCTGCGCGACGCCGAGCAGCTGCGGACGGGCGCCGAGCGCACGGTTCCGCTCGCGGAGCAGGCGCCGAAGTGGGAGCCCATCGAATCGGCCGCGACATCCGCAGTATCCGCCGGCCGCAGCGCGACCGCACCGCACCGGGTCGCATGGCGCGTGCTCCTCGGGGGCCTCGCGGTCGCGACCGCGGCCGTCGTGCTGATCCCGGCGTACGACGCGATCGGGCGCACGGCGCGGGCGATCGCCTCGGGCGACCCGTCGTCGGCCGGCGTGGTCCTCGGCGACCGGCATCGCGAGATCGTCGACGCGCTCGTCGCGGAGACCGGCGGCACGCGATTCGCGAGCATCGGGTTCTACGGCGAGTACGCGCTCGCCTCCGCGCCGAGCGAACCCGGCGCGCTCACCATCGACTCCTACGAGTACCGCTACGACCGCACCTCGCACGGCGGACCAGACCCGATCCAGCCGGACGATCCCGAGGCCGCGCTGTTCGACGTCGGCGACGTCGACTGGGATCGCATCCCCGCGCTCATCGACGCCGCCGAGGAGCACTCGGGCATCGCCGAGCCGACGGGCGTGATCGTGACCGTGTCGCGTTCGCCGGTGGCGGATGCCACGGGCGTGCTGCCGCTCCGGATGCTCGTGATGCTCGACTCCGCGTACGAGGACGCCGTGGTGCCGTTCGACGCGACGACGGGCGAGCTGCTCGGCTGACGGACCGGGGTCGCATCCGGAGGGCGGCATCCGTTCGAACGTGAGGTAGCATCACCTCACCCCTGAACCCGGAGCCCCCGTGACCCCCACCCGAATCTCCGGCGGTCGCGGAGGCCGGCGCCGCCGGTCCGTCCGGGTCGCCCTCGCCGTCGCCGCGGCGCTCTCGATCGCGGCTGCCGTCTCGGCGTTCCACCAGCCGGTGCGCGAGCTCGACCCGACCGCCGAGCAGGCCTCGAGCGAGGTCGCGGGCGCCGAGATCATCGGCATCCGCACGTTCGAGCCGCCCGCCGGCCTGCGCGTGGATGCCGACCTGCAGTACGGCATCGCCGCCGACGGCACGCTGCTCACGCTCGACGTGTGCCGTCCGCCGGCCGACGCCGTGGGCGGGTCGCAGCCGGTCGTGGTGTCGGTGCACGGCGGCAGCTGGGCCCGCGGCGACAAGGCGAACGCCGACTGGCGCAACGTGTGCCTGTGGCTGGCGAGCGAGGGCTTCGTCGCGGCATCCGTCAACTACCGCCTCGTGCCGGAGGCGCGCTACCCGGCCCAGATCGACGACGTCGCGGCGGCGGTCGCCTGGCTGCGCGAGCCCGCGCAGGTCGAGCGCTTCGACCTCGACCCGGCCCGCATCGGCGTCTTCGGCGGCTCGGCCGGCGGGCACCTCGCGGCGCTGCTCGGCATGCTCGGCGACGGGCCGCTCGACACGGGGTCGCGCGTCGCCGCCGTCGCACAGCTGTCGGGCCCCGTCGGCCTGGGTGCCGCCGAGCTCGAGGCCGACGGCGCCTCGGAGTGGCTGCGCGGCATCGTCGGCGAGTTCCTCGGCTGCGAGCCCGCGGCCGACGACGCGGCGTGCCCGCAGGCGATCGAGGCGTCCGCGACGGCGCACGTCGATCCGAGCGACCCGCCCGTGCTGATCGGCCACGCGGCCGACGAGGTCGTCCCCGTGGGTCAGGCGGAGCGGTTCGCGGCCACACTCCGCGCCTCCGCCGTGCCGGTCGAGGTCGCCCTCGTCCCCGGCTCGGCCCACTCCATCGGCATCCTCGACGCGCGCCTCCGCGAGCGCGTCGCCGCATTCCTGCACACGCACCTCGGGTAGGCAATCCCCTGCGCCGACGTCGGGCCGTGCCTAGGCTCGGGTCATGCTCACGACGACGGCGACCCGTCCCGACTGGCAGGTCATCGCGACCCGCACCGTGCACGAGTTCCGCATCCACCAGTGCTGGGACCTGGCCGCCGCCCTCACGTACTACGTGGTGCTCACGGTGTGCCCCGCGCTGCTCGCGGCGGCCGCGCTGCTCGGCGTGTTCGGCAGCGCCGACGAAGTCGCCCGCGGTGCCCTCGCCGCCGTGCGCGACCTCGGCGGCGAGGACGTCGCGTCGGCGCTCACCGAGCCGCTCGACCAGCTGCTGAACGCCTCCCGCGCCGGCCTCGCGCTCGCGACCGGCCTCGTGGTCACCCTCTGGACCGTGTCCGGGTACCTCGGCACGTTCGGGCGAGGCATGAACCGGATCCTCGGCGTGCCCGAGGGCCGCCCGTTCTGGAAGTCCCGCCCGGCGATGCTGGGCGCGGCGGCCGTGCTCGTCGTGCTCGGCTCGCTCGTCGCGGTGGCGCTCGTCGTCAGCGGCAACGTCGCGACGGCCATGTTCCGCGCGCTCGGCATCGACGACGGCTGGGTGCTCATCTGGGATCTCGCCAAGCTGCCGTTCGTCGCCGTCCTCGCGGGCCTCATGCTCGCCGTGCTGTACTGGGCCGCTCCGAACGTGCGCCGACCCCGCCGGCGGTGGATATCCGTCGGCGCGGGGGTCGCGCTCGCCGTCTGGATCATGACGACCGTGCTCTTCGGCCTGTACGTGTGGAACTTCGCCAGCTACGACCGCGTCTACGGCGTGCTCGGCGGCATCCTCGCCTTCCTCCTGTGGACCTGGCTCGGCAACATGGCCGTGCTGGTCGGCGCGGTCCTCGACTCCGAGGTCGAGCGTGCCCGGCAGCTCCGTGCGGGGATCCCCGCGCAGGAGGCGCTCCGGCTCGAGCTGCGCGACGAGCGCCTCGTGCACCTCAACCGCGAGCAGCGGGAGGCCGACATCCGCGCATCGGCCCGGATGCTCGCCGGCGCACGGCAGGAGGGCGCCGGATGAGGCCGGCCGGCGGCATCCGTTACGCACCGGCAACGCGCGTGGGGTTCGATGGTGGCATGGCCAGCGAACCGATCACCGTCTCGATCCGCCGCGAGGTGGATCCCGACCGCATCGCCGAGGCGACCGTCTGGGTGCAGACGGGCGTGAACCTCGCCAACCGGTACCCCGGCTTCCTCGGGTCGGGCTGGGTGCGGGCGGGCGACGACTCGACGGTGTGGCACATGCTCTACCGCTTCTCCGACGAGCAGACGCTCGCGGCGTGGGAGGACTCCCCCGAACGCGCATGGTGGCTCGAGATGGGGCGCGGGTTCGTGCGCGACGAGCGGGCGAAGCGGCGCACGGGCATCGAGGGCTGGTTCGACGACCCGCCCACGGGCTCGGTGCCCTCGGTGACGGATGCCGCGGAGCCGGCCGCCCTGCCGGCCGCGCCCCCGCGCTGGAAGCAGGCGGTGAGCATCTGGCTGGGCTTCTTCCCGGTGAACCTCGTGTTCGCGCTGCTCATGGCGTTCGTCCCGGGCTGGGACGACGTGCCGCTGGCGCTGCGCGTGCTCGCGACGACCCTCGTGCTGACGCCGATCATGACGTACTGGGTGCTGCCGTGGGTGACGCGGATGCTGCGGAACTGGCTGGTGCCCGCCGCATGACGCCGCGAGAGGACCACGAACTCCTGCCGCACGGTCGGCAGCTGGCCGTGACGTGGAGCATCCCCGATGCGGCCGGCGGCATGACGGGGGCGATGCTGCGGCGGTCGCGTTCGTTCGTGCGGCTCGCCGGCGCCGAGGTCGACGTGCTCACCTTCGACGCGCGCACCGACTACCCCGCCGTGCGCGAGCGGCTCGAGGCGCGCGGCGAGCTCGTGCCGGGGCTGCGCATCCGCAACCTCTACGAGGAGCTGCGGGGCGACCCGGCCGACGCCGGACCCGGCACCGTGGTCTCCCGGGAGGTCGCGCGCGGCGTCCGCGTCGAGCACCGCCGCGCCGACGGCTCGCTCGCGGTGCTCGACGAACAGCCGCGGAACGACGGGGTGCGTCGTCGCATCACGGCCTTCGACCGCGAGGAACGGCCGGTTCGCCGGTGGGAGTCGGCGTGGGCCTGCTACGCCGACTGGATCGCCGACGTCTCGGGCGACGGGCCTGCGTTCGCGATCGTCGACAGCAAGACCGCGGCTCGGTTCATGGCGCGCGTGCACCTGCCCGAGGTCGTGACGCTGCACGTCGTGCACAACGCGCACCTCTCGGGGCGGGGTCGGCCGCTGGGGCCGCTCCGCGCGTCCCGGCGCGACGCGCTCTCGCGTCCGGAGCGGTTCGATGCGGTGGTGTTCCTCACCGAACGGCAGCGAGCGGATGTCGTGACCCTCCTCGGGGACGGCGGCAACCTCGCCGTCGTGCCGAACGCCACCCCCGCCCCGATCGACCCGGCCGCTCCGGAGCCGGCCGCGGACGACGCGACGCGCGACCCCGCATCCGTCGTCGTCGTCGCGGGCCTGACCGGACGCAAGCGCGTGCACCACGCGGTCGAGGCGGTCGCACTCGCGCGCGCGAACGGCGTTCCCGCGACGCTGCGCATCTTCGGCTCCGGGCCCGAGCGGGCGCGCCTCGACGCCGCGGTGCACGATCGCGGCCTGGCCGAGGTCGTCGAGTTCGCCGGGCACCGCACGGACGCCGCCGAGGCGTTCGCCGAGGCATCCGTCACCCTGCTCACGAGCACGTCGGAGGGCGCGCCGCTCGTACTGCTCGAGGCGATGTCGCGCGGCTGCGTGCCGATCGCGTACGACATCCCCTACGGACCGGCCGACCTCATCGAGCACGGCGTCGACGGGTTCCTCGTCGCGCCGGGCGATGTGCAGGCGCTCGCCGACGCGGTCCGGCACGTGGCGGAACTCCCCGAGGCGGATCGGGCGCGGCTGCGGGCGGCGGCCCGAGCGGCCGCCGCGCGCTTCGGCGACGCCGAGGTCGTCGCACGATGGGGCGAGGTGCAGCGCCGGGCGGCGGTCCGCCATCGCGCGGTGCCGCTGCCGGCGTTCGAGGTGGGGCGGCTGCGACTGCGGCGCCCCGGCGACCGCCTGCGCCTCTCGGCGCGACTCGAGGGCGTTCCGGATGGCGCGGGCGTGCTGGTGCGCCTCGAGCGGCGGGCGTCGGGTGTCGTCCTGCGGCGGCGCGCCGAGCTCCGGCGCGGGCGCGTCGAGCTGCGGCTCACGCCGGAGGAGACGGCGTTCCTCGGCGAGGGGTCGCTGCACGTGGGGTTCGTCGTGCTCGACGGCGACCGTCGCGCCGAGGTGACCGCGGGTCGCGTGCATCCCGACACGCGTCCGCTGCCGCGCCGGGTGACGGCGGGGGCCCGATCCCGCCTCGGCCGCGCGCGACGGCGGGGCTGAGCGCGGCCGCCACCGCGGGGAATGACGGCAGGGCTTAGGGCACGAGCACGAGCTTGCCGCGCACGTGGCCGTCCTCGCTCTCGCGCTGGGCGTCGGCGGCCTCCGCGAGCGGGTACCGGCCGGAGATCTCGACCTCGAACCGCCCCTCGGCCGCGAGTCGCGCGGCCTCGGCGACGCCCTCCGCACGCAGCCGGACCTCCTCGGGTCCCATCGTCGACGGGATCGCGCCGGACCAGGTCCGGATGCCGAGGTCGGCCGCGTCGGCCATGCGGACGATCGTCGCGACGCGGTCGCGGTCGGGCACGAGCTCGAGGCTCGCCTCGATGGCCTCGTCGGTGCCGGCCCCATCGAGCGCGACGTCATAACCGTCCGGCGCGGCCTCCCGCAGGCGGTCGACGAGTCCGGGCCCGTACGCCACGGGGACGGCGCCGAGCTCGCGCAGGCGGTCGTGATTCGCGGGCGAGGCGGTCGCGACGACCCGGGCCCCGAAGGTCCGCGCGAACTGGATGGCGGCCTGTCCGACGCCGCCGGAGCCGGCATGCAGGAGCAGCGTCTCGCCCTCGCGCAGGCCGAGCGAGCGCAGCACCTGGTACGCGGTGCCCGCGGGGATGCCGAGGGCCGCTCCCTGCTCGAAGCTCAGCTCGGCGGGCTTGGGCACGAGCTGGTCGGGCGTCGCGACGACGTGGCTCGCGTACGCCCCCGACGCGCCGTGCACGATGACCTCGTCACCCGGCCGCACGCCGTCCACGCCGTCGGCGACGGCGACGACGACGCCCGCGGCATCCGCCCCCAGACCCTGCGGCCGGCTGAAGTCGCGCGTGCCGCGCCGGCCGCTGCGGATCTTCGAGTCGACGGGGTTCACGCCGGCGGCGCGCACCTCGACCACGACGCCGCCCTCGGGCGGGTCGGGCACCGGGCCCTCGACCGGGGTGAGTACCTCGGGTCCGCCGTGCTCGGTGTACCGGATGAACTGCGCCATCGTCGCCTCCTCGTCGTGGCTCTCCACGGTAGCCGCGGTCAGCGGGTGCCACGGATCCGGCGCGACAGGGTCGCCGCCGCGTCCGTCACCGCGCCGGTCGCCGCGCGGACGAGCTCGTCGGACGACCCCTCGGCGAAGGTCACGGCGATCGCGGCCGCGGGCCAGCCGAGGTGGTCGACGACGGCCGCCCCGACCGAGGCCAGGCCGCTCGTCACCTCGCCGTGCTCGCCGGCGACGCCCGCGGTCCGCACCTCGGCGAGGACCGACTTCAGGCGCGAGTAGGTCCAGGGCGCGGCATCCGCGGGGCCGGACGCGCGCTCGGCGAACGCGGCGCGATCGGGGTAGAGCGCCCGGAGCTGCGCCGGCGGGAGCACCGCGAGCATCGCCCGGCCGGACGCGGTCAGGTGCGCAGGCAGGCGGACACCGACGTCGGAGACGAGCGACGGGCGCCTGGCGGCGCGCTCCTCGACGAGGTAGAGCACGTCGCGCCCGTGGAGGACCGCGAGGTGGCCGGACTCGCCGAGCCGGTCGACGAGGCCGGCCACGAGCGGTCGCCCGAGCCGCGTGAGCGGCTGCTGGCGGCTGAAGCCGCTCGAGAGCTCGAACGCGGCGACGCCGAGCCCGTAGCGGCGCTCCTCGGGCAGGTGCACGACGAAGCCGCGTTCCTGCAGCACCGCGAGGAGCTGGTACGTCGTGGAGCGCGGCAGCCCGAGCGCCGTCGCGATCGCGGCGGCGGGTGCGGGGCCCCGCTGGGCGGCCAGGTGCGTGAGGATCGCGAGCACCTGGTCGGCCGCCGGCGCCTTCGGCTCCGCCATCGCACCTCCTCGTCCGGGATCCCGGACGCCAGCGTACTACGGGGCGTTCCCGCGCGCACCGCCCCGGTGTGGAATCGGTGACATGAGCACCATCGCGCCCGAGAACGCCCGCACCGCGGCATCCGTCGACGCCGTCACCGTCGGCACCGGACCGCTCACCATCGACGAGGTCGTCGCCGTCGCCCGTCACGACGCGCGCGTCGTGCTCGACCCGACCGCGCTCGAGGAGGTCGCCGCGAGCCGCGCGATCATCGAGGGCCTCGCCGCCGACCCGGAACCGCACTACGGCATCTCGACCGGGTTCGGTGCGCTCGCGACCACCTTCATCGCCGAGGACCGCCGCGCGCAGCTGCAGGCGAGCCTCGTCCGCTCGCACGCCGCCGGCTCGGGCGCCGAGGTCGAGCGCGAGGTCGTGCGCGCCCTCATGCTGCTGCGGCTCTCGACGCTCATGACCGGCCGCACGGGCGTGCGCCGCGAGACGGCCGAGACGTACGCCGCCATCCTCAACGCGGGCATCACCCCGGTCGTGCGCGAGTACGGCTCGCTCGGCTGCTCGGGCGACCTCGCGCCGCTCGCCCACTGCGCGCTCGTCGCCATGGGCGAGGGCGAGGTGCGCGTCGACCCCGCCGGTGATCGAGGAGCGAGGGCCGGCGAGCGTCCCGAGACCACGGATGCCGCGTCCGCCCTCGCCGCCGCCGGCATCTCGCCCGTGCGCCTCGGCGAGAAGGAGGGCCTCGCCCTCATCAACGGCACCGACGGCATGCTCGGCATGCTCGCGCTCGCCATCCACGACCTCCGCACGCTGCTGACCACGGCCGACGTCGCAGCCGCCATGAGCGTCGAGGGCCTGCTCGGCACCGACGCCGTGTTCGCCGCGGACCTGCACGAGCTGCGCCCGCAGCGCGGCCAGGCCGTGTCGGCCGCGAACCTCCGCCGGCTGCTCGCGGGCTCCCCCATCGTCGCGAGCCACCAGGGCCCCGAGTGCACGCGCGTGCAGGACGCCTACTCGCTGCGCTGCGCCCCGCAGGTGCACGGCGCGGCGCGCGACACCCTCGCCCACGCGGCATCCGTCGCCGAGGCCGAGCTCGCGAGCGCCATCGACAACCCGGTGCTCACGCCCGACGGGCGCGTCGAGTCGAACGGCAACTTCCACGGCGCCCCCGTCGGGTACGTGCTCGACTTCCTCGCGATCGCGGTGGCGGATGTCGCCTCGATGAGCGAGCGCCGCACCGACCGCTTCCTCGACCGGGCCCGCAGCCAGGGCCTGCCGCCGTTCCTCGCGCACGAGGTCGGCGTCGACTCCGGGCTCATGATCGCGCAGTACACGGCCGCGGGCATCGTGTCGGAGCTGAAGCGCCTCGCGGTGCCGGCGTCGGTCGACTCGATCCCGTCGTCGGCCATGCAGGAGGACCACGTGTCGATGGGCTGGGCCGCCGCGCGCAAGCTGCGGCGCGCGATCGACGGGCTCACGCGCGTCCTCGCGATCGAGGTGCTCACCGCGGCGCGCGGCCTCGCGCTCCGCGCGCCGCTCGCGCCCGGCGCCGCGACGGGCGCCGTGGTCGCCCTCGCGGTCGAGCGAGGCGGGGCCCCCGGCCCCGACCGCTTCCTCGCCCCCGAGATCGAGTCGGTCGTCGAGGCGGTGGCCTCGGGCGAGGTCGTCTCGCGCGCGGCATCCGTCGTCGATCTCGGTTGAGCGGATGCCGCGGGCGGCACCCGAACTGTGGGCGTCCCGTATCCGTGGCGTGGTTGTGCGGTAACCCGCCCGATGCAAGACTTGGGCATCGCCGACGAAGACCGTCGGCGATGGACTCACTTATGCATCAGCGCATCGACGACACCGACCCGTTCCGAGCGAGGCCCGCCCGGCGGTGCACGCTTGCCGTCGCCGCGATCGCCGGCACCCTGCTCCTCGGCCTCGTTCCGACGGCGCCCGCCTTCGCCTCCGAGACCGACCAGACGACGAGCTCGAGCGAGACGGCCGCGCCGACCGCCGAGCCGACGCCCACGGAGCCGGCGCCGACGACCCCCACCGAGCCGGCGCCCACCGAGCCCGCGCCGACCGACCCGGCACCCACCGAGCCGGCACCGACCCCGACGCCCACGCCCACGCCGACGCCGACCCCCACGCCGACGCCGACCCCGACCCCGACTCCCACTCCAGCGCCGACGACGCCGGCGCCGACCACGGCGCCCACGCCCACGCCGGCTCCCACGACGCCTGCGCCGTACGTGCTCGTCGGCGACGGACCCGTGGCCCGCATGGCGACGACCGACACCTCCGCCGACGCCGAGGTCACCGCCCTGCTCGGGCTCCGCACGCAGCTCGAGCGCGCGCAGGCCGACCTCCGCGAGGCCGAGGCCGCCCTCGACGCCGGCCGCACGACCCAGCAGGTGGCGCGCACGACGGCCGAGCGACTCGACGAGCGCGCAGCGGAGGCCCGCGGGGTCGCCGAGCGGGCTGCGGCCGCCTACCTCGCCGCGAGCCGTGGCGACGGCGCGGCGATCACCTCCGTCGATGCGGCGTTCAAGGCCGGCAACGACCTCCTCGCGGGCCTCGGCGGCCTCGAGCGGGTGCAGCAGCTCTCGGGCGACGTCGACCGGCTGCGCGAGATCGCGGAGCGCCGCGAGGCCGACGCCGTCAAGGCCGAGGAGCGCGCCGCCGCCGCGTGGCTCGCAGTCGAAGCGGTGCCGATCGACGACCTCCAGGCCGCGGTCGACGCCGCCCGGGCCGCCGTCACCGCCGCGCGCGCCGACCTCCGCGGGCTGCAGTCCCGCGTCGCGGCCGAGACGGTCGCGATCGTCGACACCCTCCCGCAGGACGTGGGGCAGCTCAGCGAGCAGGGGTGGGCGAACCCGGCCACGGGCACGATCTCCGACGTGTTCGGCCCGCGACCCGTGAAGCCCGTCCCCGGCGTGAACGAGTTCCACCGCGGGACCGACATCGCCGCCCAGTGCGGTGCGGGCATCTACGCGGCGACGGGCGGCACCGTGACGTCCGCGGGCCCCAACGGCACGTACGGCAACTGGGTCCTCATCGACCACGGCGCCGGCATCTCGACCGGCTACGCCCACATCCGCGAGGGCGGCATCCTGGTCGACCCGGGCCAGGAGGTCGCGGCAGGCGAGCTCATCGCGGTGGTCGGCAGCACGGGCGCCTCGACCGGATGCCACCTCCACTTCGAGGTGCGCATCGACGGCACCGCGGTCGACGCGGTCCCGTTCATGGCGGCCCGCGGCGTGAAGCTGGGCTGAGCCGGCGAGTCCGGGATCCCGGACAGCTCGGCTGCGGCATCCGTTGCCCGCCCCACCCCCAGGGTGTGTGATCGGAACATGACCACCGCTGCACCCACCTCGACCGGCACCGCCGCCGGCCCCCGCACCGTCCGCGCCGCCCGCGGCACCGAGCTGACCGCGAAGAGCTGGCAGACCGAGGCGCCGCTGCGCATGCTCATGAACAACCTCGACCCCGAGGTCGCCGAGCGCCCCGAAGACCTCATCGTCTACGGCGGCACCGGCAGGGCGGCACGCAACTGGGAGGCCTACGACGCGATCGTGCGCACGCTCGAGGGCCTCGACGCCGACGAGACGCTGCTCGTCCAGTCGGGCAAGCCCGTCGGCGTCTTCCGCACGCACGAGTGGGCGCCGCGAGTGCTCATCGCGAACTCGAACCTCGTCGGCGACTGGGCGACGTGGCCCGAGTTCCGCCGCCTCGAGCAGCTCGGCCTCACGATGTACGGGCAGATGACGGCCGGCTCCTGGATCTACATCGGGACCCAGGGCATCCTGCAGGGCACCTACGAGACCTTCGGCGCCGTCGCCCGCTCGCTCGCCGCCAAGCGCGGGGCGACCGCGGGCGAGGTCGCGTCGGCGACGCTGGCCGGCACGCTCACCCTCACCGCCGGCTGCGGCGGCATGGGCGGCGCGCAGCCGCTCGCCGTGACGATGAACGGCGGCGCGGTGCTCATCGTCGACGTCGACGAGACGCGCCTCCGCCGACGCGTCGACCACGGGTACCTCGACGAGGTCGCACCGTCGCTGGACGCCGCGGTCGAGCGGGTGCTCGCCGCGAAGGCGACGGGGACCGCGCTCAGCGTGGGGGTCGTCGGCAACGCGGCCACCGTGTTCCCGGAGCTCCTCGAGCGGCGCGTCCCCATCGACATCGTCACCGACCAGACGAGCGCGCACGACCCGCTCTCGTACCTGCCCGAGGGCGTGTCCGTCGACGAGTGGCACGCGCTCGCGGCCTCCGACCCGCACGAGTTCACCGAGCTCGCCCGCCGGTCGATGGCCCGGCACGTCGAGGCCATGGTCGGCTTCCAGGCCGAGGGGGCCGAGGTGTTCGACTACGGCAACTCCATCCGGCGCGAGGCCGAGCTCGGCGGGTACGAGCACGCATTCGACTTCCCGGGCTTCGTGCCCGCCTACATCCGCCCGCTGTTCGCCGAGGGCAAGGGACCGTTCCGCTGGGCGGCGCTGTCGGGCGACCCGGCCGACATCGCGGCGACCGACCGCGCCATCCTCGAGCTGTTTCCGGAGGACGCGCACCTGCGCCGCTGGATCGAGCAGGCCGGCGAGAAGGTGCACTTCGAGGGCCTGCCGGCGCGGATCTGCTGGCTCGGCTACCAGGAGCGCCACCTCGCGGGGCTGAAGTTCAACGAGATGGTCGCCTCGGGCGAACTGTCGGCGCCCGTCGTGATCGGTCGGGACCACCTCGACTCCGGCTCCGTCGCCTCGCCGTACCGCGAGACCGAGTCGATGGCCGACGGCTCCGACGCGATCGCCGACTGGCCGCTGCTCAATGCGCTGCTGAACACCGCGTCGGGCGCGACCTGGGTGTCGATCCACCATGGCGGCGGCGTCGGCATCGGCCGCTCCATCCACGCCGGCCAGGTCGTCGTCGCCGACGGCACCGACCTCGCCGCCGAGAAGATCGCGCGCGTGCTCGTGAACGACCCCGGCACGGGCGTCATGCGGCACGTCGACGCCGGCTATGACCGCGCGGTCGAGGTGGCCCGCGAGCGCGGCCTCCGCGTGCCGATGCTCGAGGGCTGACGGATGCCGCACGCCGCAGCATCCGGACGGCTGCTCGTCACCGGCATCGGCGAGCTCGTCACGAACGACCCGGCGCCGGATCGCGAGGGCGGCCCGCTCGGCATCCTCCGCGACGCGGCCCTCGTCGCCGACGACGGCGTCATCACCTGGATCGGGCGATCCGGCGACGCTCCGTCGCTCGAGGCGACGGCGGGCTCCCCGCACCCGCACCGCATCGAGGTGCTCGACGCCCGCGGGCGCGCGGTGATCCCCGGGTTCGTCGACTCCCACACGCACCTCGTCTTCGGCGGCGACCGGGCGGAGGAGTTCGCGGCGCGCATGGCCGGGCGCGCGTACGAGGCGGGCGGCATCCGCTCGACCGTCGCGGCGACGCGCGAGGCGACCGACGACGAGCTGCGCGCGCGGCTCGCGGGGTTCGTCCGCGAGCTGCACGGGCAGGGCACGGCCACGTTCGAGGTGAAGACCGGGTACGGCCTCTCGGTCGTCGACGAGGAACGCCTCGCGCGGCTGGCCGCCGAGGTGACCGACGAGGTCACGTTCCTCGGCGCGCACGTGGTGCCCGCGGAGTTCACCGAGCGCGCCGGCGGCGCCGACGGCTACGTCGAGCTCGTCGCCGGCGAGATGCTCCAGGCGTGCAAGCCCCACGTCCGCTGGGTCGACGCGTTCTGCGAGCGCGGCGCGTTCGACGCCGAGCAGTCCCGCCGCGTGCTCGAGGCGGGACGCGCCGAGGGCCTCGGCGTGCGCGTGCACGGCAACCAGCTCGGCGAGGGCGACGGCGTGCGCCTCGCGGTCGAGCTCGATGCGGCATCCGTCGACCACTGCACGTACCTGAGCGACGCGGATGTCGCGGCGCTCGCGGGTTCGCGGACCGTGGCGACGCTGCTTCCGGGCGTGGAGTTCTCGACGCGGCATCCGTACCCCGACGCGCGACGCCTCATCGACGCCGGCGTGACCGTGGCACTCGCGAGCGACTGCAACCCCGGGTCGAGCTTCACGAGCTCGATGCCGTTCTGCATCGCGCTCGCCGTGCGCGAGATGGGCATGACGCCCGCCGAGGCGGTGCGGGCCGCCACCGCGGGCGGTGCCGCGGCGCTGCGGCGAACGGATGTCGGCGTCCTCCGTCCCGGGGCTCGAGCCGACCTCGCGCTGCTCGACGCGCCGTCGCACGTGCACCTGGCCTACCGGCCGGGCGTGCCGCTCGTCGCCGAGACGTGGAAGGACGGGGCGCGCGTGGCGTGAGCCCGCCGCTCGTCGGATCAGTCGTCGTCGCTGCGGCGCAGGCCGCGTCGCGCCGAGAGGAGCGTGAACTCCGGGTGCGCGGCGACGAGCCGCTCGGCGCGGTCGAGCACCTCGCCGACGCGGCCGGCGTCGGCCGCCACCACGCCGACGCCGATCGCGCCGCGGCGGTGGAGGTCGTGGTCGCCCACTTCGGCGACGGAGGCCTCGGTGGCGCGCCGCAGCTCGGCGAGCACCGGACGCAGCGTGCCCCGCTTCTGCTTCAGCGAGTGCACGTCGCCGAGCAGCAGGTCGAACTCGATCCAGCCGATCCACACGTGCTCAGCCTCCCACGGGCCGCGACGACCCGCCGCGGAACCGACGGTGCCGTCAGCGTGCGGGCGTGATGATGCCCACCGTCCGCGTGCGATCGAGGCGGTTCGCGAGCACGATGGCCAGCACGCCGAGGAACACCCCCGCCGCGGCCCGCGCAAGCCCGTCGAGGGAGACGAGCAGCGTCAGGATGGCCTGATCAGCCGACTGCGGCGCCGCCACGACGAGCAGCGCCTGTGCGAGCGACGGAAGGATCACCGCGATGAGCGCCCAGCACGGCGCCCAGTTCCACGGCGCGGGGACGACGCCGGCACGCGCGATCTGGACGCAGGCCACCACCGCCAGCACCGCCCTGAGCAGCGGGATCGCCGCGAACAGGAAGCCGAAGCGCTCCGGGGTGGACTCGTCGAGCGGCAGGAGCCACCAGACCGCGCGATCCGCGAACGACCACAGGGCGAGCAGCACGAGCGCGACCGTCCCGAGCGGCCGCCCCGCAGTGACGCTGCCGGCGCCGCGGAACCCCAAGGCGAAGATCAGCAGGGCGACCGCGACGAGCACGGGGCCGAGGAACTCCCCGCCAGGGACCGACCAGAGGACCGGTCCGAGGAATGCGGCGACGAACGTCGAGGCGATGAGCAGCGCACCGCCGATCGTCCACGCCAGTCGGGCGTCCTGCGTCATCGCGTCGTTGGGTCGGGGCCGGCGCACGAGAGGCAGCCTATCCTCGGAGGAGACGGAACGAACGCGACGCGACCGCGGGAGGCGCCATGGACGGACACCGGGTGTTCCGGATGAGCTTCGCGAGCATCCATCCGCTCTACGTGCAGAAGGCGGAGAAGAAGGGTCGCAGCCGCGCCGAGGTCGACGAGGTCATCCGCTGGCTGACGGGGTACGACGAAGCCGGCCTCGAGGAGGCCATCGACGACGGCCGCGACCTCGCGACGTTCTTCGCGAACGCACCGGCGATGAACCCGAACGTCGAACTCATCACGGGCGTCGTCTGCGGCGTGCGCGTCGAGCAGATCGACGACCCGCTCATGCAGCAGATCCGGTACATGGACAAGCTCGTCGACGAGCTCGCCCGCGGCAAGAGGATGTCCTCGATCCTGCGGTCGCCGGGGGCCGCGACCGTCAGCGCCGCACCTCGATCGCGCTGACGCCGGCGAGGTCGATCCAGGCGCGCTCGCCCGTGTCGACGAGCACCGCGAGCACGTGGTCGCAGGTCGCGCACCGCACCACCGTGCCGGCTCCGCTCACGTAGACCATGGCGCGCGCGAGCTCCGCGACGGTGCCGCACGCCTTGCACCGGCCCGTCGCCGTGGTGATGTCGAACGAGAAGAAGTCGGCGAGGGGTCCGGCGAGGGCGTTGCCGTCGAGGTGACTCGTCATCACGTGCCTCCGTATCGTTCGGTGCGGATGTCGCGGGGCTCGTGCCCGAGTTCGACGAGCCAGTCGGCGACGCGCTCGACGAATCCCGTCGAGCCGCAGACGAACACCCGGGGGCGCTCCGCCGCGGGCACCGCCGCGGCCTCGAGCGCGTCGCGCGTGATCCGCCCGGGCGGGGCGGACCATCCGTCGGGGGTGCGCCGCGTGTACACCAGGTCGAGGCGCAGCGGTGCGGATGCCGCGGCGAGCGCCGCCCACTCGGACGCGAAGTACACGTCGTCCGGCGTCCGCACCGAGTACAGCAGCCGGAACGGGGTGGGATCGGCGGCGGCGGCGTGCGCGTGCGCCATCGCGAAGAGCGGCACGACGCCCGAGCCGCCCGCGATGAGCTGGACGGGCCGTGCGTCATCCGTCACCGCCGCCGGTCGCCAGATGAAGAACGCGCCGAGCGGGCCGTGCACCTCGAGTCGATCGCCCGCACGGAGTTCGTCGACGAGGTACGGCGAGACCTCGCCGTCGGGCAGCTTGTCGACCGCGAGCACGACGCGCGATCCCTCACCCGAGGAGGCGATGGAGTACGACCGGGTCGCCGTGTAGCCGTCGGGCGCGGTGAGCCGCACGTCGAGGTGCTGGCCGGCCTCGTTGCCGGGCCACCCGTCGACGTCGAGCTCGATGCGCGTCGCGTTCGGGGTCTCGCGGCGGGTCGCGGCGACCGTGGCGACGTGCCATCCGGGCCGCGGCATGCCGCTCACCAGTACCGCTCCTCCTTCCACGGGTCGCCCCGCAGGTGGTATCCGTTCTGCTCCCAGAACCCGGGCTCGTCGTCGGCCATCATCTCGAGCCCGCGAACCCACTTCGCGCTCTTCCAGAAGTACAGGTGCGGCACGAGCAGCCGCGCGGGCCCGCCGTGCTCGGGGTCGAGCGGTTCGCCGTCGAACTCGAAGGCGACCCACGCCTTGCCGTCCAGCAGGTCGTCGAGGGGCACGTTCGTCGTGTACCCGCCGTAGCTGTGCGCCATCGTGTACTCGAGTTCGGTGTCGACGTCGGCGAAGAGCGTGTCGAGCGACACGCCGCGCCATCCGGTGCCGAGCTTCGACCAGTGCGTGACGCAGTGGATGTCGGTCGTGACGTCCTCGATGGGCAGCGCCAGGAACTCGTCCCACGTCCACGAATGCTCGGTTCCGGACTCGGTGCGGATCGTGAACGACCAGTCGGCGGTGTCGATGTCGGGCGTGGGTCCGGCCGACAGCACCGGGAAGTCGCCGACCATCGTCTGGCCCGGCGGCAACCGGTCGTCGCGCTCGCGGCCCCGCCCGGTGAATCCCCTCGTGATGAACGACATGCCCGTCTCCTCCCGCTCGGACCGGACGCCGTCGCGGTCACCCTAGCCCCGCTCCGGCGTCATGTCACGGCCCCGAGGGCTACCGTTGGGTCATGCCGACGTTCACGCCGGCGCCCGACGGCGTCGACCGCGTCTCGGTGGACGCGCACCTCGCGCGCGTCCTCGCCGGGGTCGCGCCGCTCGGCAGGGTCGAGACGGTCGGGCTCGCGGATGCCGCGGGGCGCACGCTCGCGGCCCCGGTCGACGCGCTCGTCGACCTGCCCTCCTTCGACAACTCGGCCATGGACGGCTACGCCGTGCGCGAGGGGGATGTCGCGGCCGCCGCCGATGACGCCCCGGTGGTGCTCGACGTCGTCGCCGACCTGCCGGCCGGTTCGGCGAGCGGGGCGACGATCGACACCGGGCAGGCGGCGCGCATCATGACGGGCGCGCCGATCCCGCCGGGTGCCGATGCAGTGGTGCCCGTCGAGCGAACGGATGCCGGGACCGAGCGGGTCGCGATCCGCACCGCCCCGCGGCCGGGGCACCACATCCGCCGCCGCGGCGAGGACCTGCACGCCGGCGACCCGCTGCTCGGCGCGGGCGTCGTGCTCGACGCGCGCCGGGTCGCGGCCGCCGCCGCGGCCGGCCTCGCCGAGCTGCCCGTGACGGCCGTCCCGCACGTCGCCGTCATCGCGACCGGGACCGAGCTCGCCGCGCCCGGCGCACCGCTGGGGTTCGGCCGCATCCACGACTCGAACTCGGTGCTGCTCGGGTCGCTCGTCGCCGAGGCCGGCGGCGCGGTGAGCGAGTCGCTCCGGCTGCCCGACGACCCGGCGGCGATCCGCGGATGGCTCGAGCGGCGGCATCCGTGCGATCTGGTGGTGTTCGCGGGCGGGGTCAGCGTGGGCGCGCACGACGTCGTGCGGCACGTGCTCACAGGGTTCGGCACCGTCGGCTTCGCGCGGGTGGCGATGCAGCCGGGTGCGCCGCAGGCGTTCGGCGCGCTGCCGGGCGGCACGCCCGTGTTCGGCCTGCCGGGCAATCCGGTGAGCGTCGCCGTGTCGTTCGAGGCGTTCGTGCGGCCCGCGATCCTGCGGCTCCTGGGCCGCGCCGAGACCGGGCGTCGCACGTGGCCCGCGGTCGTGGAGCACGGATGGCGCTCCCCCGCCGGCCGGCGCCAGTACATGCCGGTCGCCCTCGGGCGGCACGACGGACGCCCCACGGTGCGCCCAGCGGCGGCGGGCGGCGCCGCCTCGCACCTCGCTGCCGGACTCGCCGCGGCCGACGGCTTCGCGATCGTGCCGGAGGACGTCGACGAGGTCGCGCCCGGCGACCTCGTCGAGGTGGCGGTCACGCGATGAACGCGGTCGACGCCGTCATCCTCGCCGGGGGTCGCGCCGCGCGGCTCGGCGGGGTGAGCAAGCCGGACCTCATGGTCGACGGCCGTCGCCTGCTCACGACGGCCGTGGACGCCGCCCGGGCGGCGGGCTGCGAGCGCATCGTCGTCGTCGGCCCCGCGGAGCTCGCGGCGCCCGGCTGTCTGCGCGCCCAGGAGGACCCGCCCTTCGGCGGACCCGTCGCCGCCCTCTCGGCCGGGCTCGCGGCGCTGGATCCGGCCGGCGGAGCCGACGTGCTCGTCCTCGCGTGCGACATGCCCGACGTGGGAGCCGCCCTCACCCGGCTGGCCGCCGCGCGCGGCGCGTACCCCGACCGCGACGGCGTCGCACTCGTCGACGCCTCCGGGCGCACGCAGTGGCTCGCGATGCGGTGCGCCCGAGCGGCCCTGGAGCGCGCCCTCGACGCGATCGCGCCCGACGGGGACCGCGCAGCGCTGCACGGCGCCCCGATGCGGCGGCTCGCGGCATCCGTCGACCTCGCCACCGTCGCCGACGGCGGCAGCACGCACGACATCGACACGTGGGGCGACCTCGCTCGCGCCACCGGATCGGAGGGAGCACCATGACCGAACCGCTCGCACCCGAGGCGCTCGACGGCTGGGTGGCCGAGGCCGCCGAGCTGCTCGGCATCGACCCCGCCGTCGTCCCCGTGGGCACGGTGCTCGACCTGGCACGCCGCGTCGCGCACGGCGTCGCGAGGCCCGCAGCGCCCGTCACGACGTTCCTGCTCGGGCTCGCGGTCGGCGCGGGACGCCCGGACGACCTCGCCGTGCTCGCCGACCGGCTGGGCGACGCCGCCGACGCTCGCACCCCGGAAGCCTGAGGATCCGGCCGCCGTCATAGGCCGGAAACGTACGCCTGCGTATCGTGGGGGGATGACCGCCATCGCGCTCGGCATGCCCGCACTGCGTCGGGCGCCGTCGGACGCGCCCTCGACCGAGGGGCGGCCGGATGTCCCGGGTCTCGTCGATCGCTTCGGCCGCGTCGCGCACGACCTGCGCATCTCGATCACCTCGGCCTGCTCCCTGCGGTGCACGTACTGCATGCCCGCCGAGGGGCTGCCCGTGATCCCGCGCGACGAACTGCTGTCGGCGACCGAGATCGCGCGACTCGTCGGCATCGCCGTACGCGACCTGGGCGTTCGCGAGATCCGCTTCACGGGCGGCGAACCGCTCACCCGTCCCGACCTCGTCGAGATCGTGCGGCTCAGCGCCCTCGCGGCGCCCGGCACGCCGCTGTCGATGACGACGAACGGCATCGGGCTCGACCGCAAGGCGGAGGCCCTCCGGGATGCGGGCCTGTCGCGCGTGAACGTGTCGCTCGACACGCTCGACCGTGAGCACTTCGCCCGGCTCACGCGGCGCGACCGGCTCCCGGCGGTGCTCGCGGGCATCGCCGGCGCGCACCGCGCCGGTCTCGGCCCGCTCAAGGTCAACGCTGTGCTCATGCGCGAGACGCTCCACGACGCCCCCGACCTCCTGGCGTGGGCGATCGAGCACGGATGCCGCCTCCGGTTCATCGAGCAGATGCCCCTCGACGCCGACGAGGCGTGGCGGCGCGCGAACATGGTCGACGCCGAGGAGCTCCTCGCCGTGCTGGGCACGCGCTTCGAACTCGAGCCGGTGGGCCGGGAGGATCCGGCCGCCCCCGCCGAGGAGTGGCTCGTCGACGGCGGCCCCGCCACCGTCGGCGTCATCGCGTCGGTGACGCGCCCCTTCTGCGGCGCCTGCGACCGTACGCGCCTCACCGCGGAGGGCTCGGTGCGCTCGTGCCTGTTCGGCGACGACGAGACCGACCTGCGGGCGATGCTGCGCGCGGGCGCCGACGACGCGGAACTCGCCGAGCGGTGGCGCGCGGCGATGTGGGCGAAGAAGGCCGGGCACGGCATCGACGACGTCGACTTCGTGCGCCCGGCGCGGAGCATGGGAGGCATCGGTGGCTGACGGGACCACGACCACGACCGGCACGCGCACGGTGCTGGTCCGCTACTTCGCGGCGGCGGCCGAGGCCGCGGGCGTGGAGGAGGAGCGTCTGGCGGCGACCGCGACGCTCGGGGAGCTCCGCGACGAGCTCGTCGCCCGGTACGGCGCCGCGATGGCCCGCGTCGTCGCGAACGGCTCGTTCCTCCTCGACGGCGTCGTGCGCCGCGACCCCGCAACGCCGGTCGGCGCGCAGGTCGACGTCCTGCCGCCCTTCGCGGGCGGCTGACCCGGCCGCGCCGGTCAGTCCCGGCTCGGACGCCCCGGCAGGTCGGCGAGCGCCCGGATCAGCTCGCCCGCGGTGTGCGCCGCGTTCGACGGGTGCCGCAGCGGCCGCTCCGGGTAGAGGATGTAGTGGTTCCGCCGGCCGCGCCGCTCGCGCTCGAGGTACCCGCCGTCCTCCAGGTCGTTGAGGATCGTGACGGCGGCCCTCGTGGAAATGCCGACCTGCTCGGCGATCGACCGCACGGTGGCGTCTCGGTCGAGCGCGACCGCGATCAGCACGTGCGCGTGATGGGTCAGGAACGTCCACTCGCGCATGCGCCCATCATCCCAGCTTCGGGTCGTCGCGGCGGGTCAGAGGTTGACCCATTCCGTCGCGCCGCCGTCCAGGTGCTGGCGCTTCCAGATGGGCGTGCGCTCCTTGATGCGGTCGACGAGCAGCGCGCACGCGGCGAACGCCTCGGCGCGGTGCGGGGCGGCGACGGATGCCACGAGCGCGACGTCGCCGATCCCGAGCGCACCCACGCGGTGCGCCGCCGCCACGCGCAGCCCCGTCTCCCGGGCGACCTCCGCGCACGTCTCGCGAAGGAATCGCTCGGCGTCGGGGTGCGCGGAGTAGTCGAGCGCGGTGACCGCCGCCCCGTGGTCGTGGTCGCGGATGACGCCCTCGAACGTGACGAGCGCGCCGTCCTGCCGGGTGCAGACGAACGCCTCGATCGCGGCGCGATCGAGCGGTGCGTCGGTGACGAGGGCGAGCACCTCGGGCTCAGGCATGCGGTGCGCCTCCGTGCTCCAGCCGGTCGGCCTCGCCGGAGGCGGTTCCGGCGGCGACGCCGTGGGCGGCGTGACCCGGCCCGTCCTCCGGGTGGCGCGGATGCCGCGGCCGGGGCGCGTGGTCGCCGCCCGCGACCTGGTCGAGCAGGTGCGGCAGCAGGTCGGCGAGCACGGCGAGCCCGTCGTGCACGCCGCCGCGGGAGCCGGGCAGGTTGACGACGACGGTGCGGCCGGCGACGCCCGCGAGCGCGCGGCTGAGGGCCGCGGTCGGGGTCGCGCTGCGACCGGCGGCGCGGATGGCCTCGGCGACGCCGGGCAGTTCCTGGTCGAGCACGGCTCGGGTCGCCTCCGGGGTGCGGTCGCTCGGGTTCACGCCCGTGCCGCCGGTGGTGAGGATCACCGCGGGCGACTCCGCGACGGCCTGCCGGAGGGCGTCGGAGAGGTCGGCGTCGGCGACGACGCGCGGGGCGCCGGGCTCGAGTCCCCGTTCGGCCAGCCAGGCGGCGATCACCGGCCCGGTGGTGTCGTCGGCCGTGCCGGCGGCGGCCCGGGTCGAGGAGACCAGCACGACGGCGCGGCGGGAGGGCGCGGCATCCGTCGGCTCGTCGGCATGGGCCGCGTCGGCACCAATCGTGCCCGCGTCATCCGCTCGCCACACGCCGCGCTTGCCGCCGCGCTTCTCGACCAGGCGGATGCCGCCGAGGCTCGCCGCGGGATCGACGGCCTTCACCATGTCGTGCAGCGTCAGGCCGGCGACGGCGACGGCCGTGAGCGCCTCCATCTCGATGCCCGTGCGGGCGGTCGTCGAGACGGTCGCGCGGATCGTGATCGCCGCGTCGTCGAAGCCGAAGTCGATGGAGACGGCGTCGAGCGGGACGATGTGCGCGAGCGGGATGAGCTCGCTCGTGCGCTTGGCGCCCTGGATGCCGGCGATGCGCGCGGTCGGCAGCACGTCGGCCTTCTTCAGCCCGTCGCTGCGCACGAGGCCGACGACCTCGGCGGTCGTGTCGAGCCGCCCCTCGGCGATCGCGACCCGGCGGGTGACGGGCTTGCCGCCGACGTCGACCATGCGCGCGCGGCCGTCGTCGTCGAGGTGGGTGAGCTCGCTCATAGGTCCACGGTATCGACCGGCTCGCCCGCGTCGAGGGCCTCGACCGCTTCCGGGACGACGATGAGCAGGTCGGAGGCCGCGAGCGCCGCCACGAGGTGCGAACCCGGCCCGCCGACGGGCAGCGCGCGGCCGTCGTCCGTGCGGCGACCGCGGAGGTACTGGCGACGGCCGGGGATCGAACGCACGGGCTCGGCGAGCGGCATCCGCTCGGCGCGCGGGGGCGGGAGGCCGGCCACCGCGCGCAGCGTCGGTGCGACGAAGAGCGCGAACGAGAGCTGGGCGCTCACGGGATTCCCGGGGAAGCCGATGACAGGCACCCCGCGGTACACCGCGGTCGCCTGCGGTCCGCCCGGTTGCATCGCCACTGAGCCGACCCACGCGCCGAGCGGCTCGAGCAGCTCGCGGACGACCTCGTAGGCGCCCTGCGAGATGCCGCCGCTGGTCAGGATGAGCTCGGCGCCCGCCGCGACGGCCGCGTCGAGCTCGGCGCGCAGGCCGTCGACGTCGTCGCGCACCCGCCCGGCGTGGACGACCACGGCGCCGGCCGCCCGGACGGCCGCCTCGAGCGCGACGCCGTTCGCGTCCGGGATCTCGCCCGGCCCGAGCGGCTCGCCGGGTGCCACGAGTTCGCTGCCGGTGCTCACGACCGCCACGCGCACGCGCTCGCGCACGAGCAGGCGGGTGAGACCGGATGCCGCGGCGGCGGCGAGGTGCCGCGGGGCGAGCCGCACGCCCGCGGGCAGCACGTCGTCGCCCGCCGCGAGGTCGGAGCCGGCTTCGCGCACGTACTCCCCCGCCGCGCGGGCCCGGAGGATGCGCACGCCGTCGCCGTCGGGCTCGGTGTCCTCGACCGGCACGACCGCGTCGGCGCCGTCGGGCACGGGCGCGCCCGTCATGATCCGCACGGCGGTGCCCGCCGCGAGCGCCGCCGGCGCGCCGGGGGCCGCGGCGACCTCGCCGGAGATCGGGAGGACCACCGGCGCGTCGGCCACGTCGGCCGCGCGCACCGCGAACCCGTCCATCTGCGAGTTCCGGAACGGCGGCAGGTCGAGCGGCGACTCCACGGGCGAGGCCGTGATCCGCCCCAGCGCGTCGGCGAGCGCCACGACCTCCGAGGGGCGCGCGCCGAGGGGCGCGAGCAGCGACCGCACGAAGCGGGCGTGCTCCTCGACCGGCATCCGCTCGCCCATCAGTACCGCACCACGCCCTCGTCGACGGTGCGCGACCAAGCGTCGATGCCGCCCGTGAGGTTGCGCACGTCGGCGAAGCCCGCGCCCGCGAGCATGCGCGCGGCGTACTCCGATCGCACCCCGAGGTGGCAGTACACGACGACGGATGCCGCGGGGTCGAGCTCGCCGAGCCGATCGCCGAGCTCGCCCAGGGGGATGAGCACCGACCCGTCGATGGCGGCGATCTCGACCTCCCACGGCTCGCGGACGTCGAGGAGCACGGGCGCCGCGCCGTCGGCGAGCTCCGCTGCGAGGGATCGGGCATCGACATCGGCGGTCGCAGGCCTCGGGCGAGGCGCGTCCGATCCTCCACGACCGGCGGTGGCTCGGGCGGGGTCCGGGGTGCCGTCGTGGGAGGCGACTGCGGCATCGCGGCGATACGCGATCTCCCGGGTGCGGCCGGAGAGCGCGTCGTAGACCGCGACCCGCCCGAGGAGCGGCTCGCCGATGCCCGTCAGCACCTTGAGCGCCTCGGTCGCCATGAGACCCCCGGTCACGGTGCACACCGACGGGAGGATGCCGTCCACCTCGCAGCTCAGCCCGGCGTCGGCCGGGGGCTCGGGGAAGAGGTCGCGGTACGACACGCCGCGCGCGTCCCAGCACACGCCGACCTGCCCGCCGAACCGCGCCGCCGAACCCCACACGAACGGGATGCCGGCGCGGGCCGCCGCGGCGTCGGCGGCGTAGCGGGTGCCGAGGTCGTCGGTGCCGTCGACCACGAGGTCCGCCCCGGCGAGGAGTTCGTCGGCGCGCTCGTCGTCGAACCGGTGCGGCACGGCGACGACCTCCGTGTCGGGCGACAGCGCCGCCGCGGCATCCGCCGCCGAGTGGACCTTGGGCCGGCCGACGTCGGCCGGTTCGTGCAGGAGCTGCCGGTGCAGGTTGGTCTCGTCGACGCGGTCGTCGTCGATGATCGTGAGGCGACCCACGCCGGCCGCGACGAGGATGGGCACGACCGCACTGCCGAGGCCGCCGGCACCGAGCACGACCACGTGCGACTCGGCCAGGCGCTGCTGGCCGGCCGCGCCGAACCCGGGGAGGACGCGCTGCCGCGCGTACCGCGGCGAGGTGGGATCGAGTGGCGGCATGCGTCGATTCTCGCAGCCCGCGGACCACCCCGGACCGGAACGGAACTTGTCAACCCGTCCGACTTGAGGCGCTCTCACAGGCTCGATTCCGGAAGAATAGTGGCAATGCGACCACGAGGGGGCCGCCGATGAGCCGGACGGAAGACGGATCACCGAAGCGCCACGCCGGCTTCGGGGACCTCGTCCGGGCCGCCCTGCCCCGCCGGCCCCGCTTCATGCGCGGGCCCCGGATCGCCGATCCGCTGCGAGCTCCGGTGATCCGGACCGAGCGACTGCTGCTGCGCCCGCACCGGCTCGCCGACGCGCCCACGTGGTATGCGTGGCAGTCCGATCCGGCCGTGATCGAGCATCTCTCATGGCCGCTGCGCACGCGAGCCGAGTCGTACCTGCACCTCATGCACCGCACCCACCACACCCGGCTCGAGCAGCTCAACGACTTCCTCGCGCTCGGCGTCGAGCACGACGGGCGCCTCGTGGGCGACGTGTCGCTGCACCTGCGCTCGCTCGAGCCCGAGACGCGACGGCTCGAGATCGGCTGGCTCGTCGGCCCCGAGTGGCAGGGCCGCGGGTTCGCCAGCGAGGCCGCCGAGGGGATGCTCGGGCTCGCGTTCGACCGCATGCACGCCGCGACGGTCGTCGCCATCATGACGATGGGCAACGAAGCCTCGCACCTACTCGCCCTGCGACTCGGCTTCGAGGAGGCCGGCGAGACCGACGGCGACCGCGTGACGGTGCTCACCGCCGAGCGGTACCGCGCGATGCGCGGCGACCGCGCGACCGGCGAGGCCCCGACGGGCGATGCTGCGATGGGCGACGAGACGATCCCTCCCGCCGCCTGAGTCAGCGCGGGGCGTCGAAGCGGATCTCGACCGGATCGGCGTCGGCGAGCTCGGCCCACGACCGGGCCGAGAAGCGGAACTCCGCCACGGCGCACGTCGGCATGTGCTCGATCTCGGCCGAGAGCCGGAACGCCAGGTCGGACAGGCCCGGGTCGTGCGCCACGACGAGCGCCGTCGAGAGCCCGTCGTCGAGTTCCGCCACGATGTCGAGGATCGTCTCGGGCGACGAGCCGTAGAGCCGCTCGTCGAGGACGACCGCGGCGGGGTCGACGGCGAGCGCGGCCGCGAGCGCCTCGGCGGTGGTGCGCGCCCGCACGGCCGTGCTCGAGAGGATCGCGTCGGGGCTGGTGCCGCGCTCCCTCAGCCGTCGGCCCATCTCGGGGGCGTCGCGCCGGCCGCGGTCGTTGAGCGGCCGGTCGTGGTCGGCGAGCGTCGGATCGGCCCACGCGGACTTCGCGTGACGGACGAGCACGAGGGTCTTCATGCGCCGAGTCTGCCACCGCTCGCCCGGCCCGCGAGACCCGCGGCGAACTCGAGCACGCAGAGCGCGGCCAGGCGCACGGTCCGGCCGTCCGCGGCATCCGTCGTCGCGTCGATCTCGACGAGGTCGGCGCTGCGCACCCGTCGGTCGAGGGCGGCCGCGCGCACGAGCGCCCGCAGCTCCCACGCCTGCAGGCCGCCCGGGACCGACGCCGGGCAGGCCGGCGCGACCGCGCGGTCGCAGACGTCGACGTCGATGTCGAGGTGGACCGGGCCGCCGCCCGCCCCGGCGATCTCGAGCGCCTCGGCCATGACGAGCGACGGGTGCGCGCGGTGGTGCAGTTCGTCGCGGTGCACGACCGTGATGCCGAGCTCCTCGGCCCGTCGCCCGTACGCGACGGAGTTCGCGAAGTCCTGGATGCCGATCTGGACGATCCGGCTCGGGTCGAGGCCGGCCTCGATGAGCCGGCGCACGGGCGAGCCGTTGGAGATGCCGTCCCGGAGGTCGTGGTGGGCATCGATGGTGACAAGGCCGGCCGTGGCGAGGTCGGAACCCCAGGCGCCGAGCGCGGTGGCGACCGTGACCGAGTTGTCGCCGCCGAGCGCCATGAGCGCGTCGGACCGGCCGAGCACCCGGGCCACGCGGGCGCGGGTGACGTCCTCGCCGGCCTCGCCGTCGGGATCGGTCACGTCACCGGCGTCGACGAGGCGCAGCTGGCCCAGGTCGACGCTGCCGGCGGGGCGGTCGGAGCCGAGGTCGCGCGATCGGTCGGGCGCGAGGGCCGGACTGTAGCGATGCAGCGCCGCACGGATCGCGGCGGGGGTGGCATGCGCGGCCGTCGGCGAGAGCGAGGTCCGGAAGGCGGGGACGCCGAGCAGCGCGAGGTCGGCGTGCTCGCCTGCGGCCATCGCGTCGAAGTCGGGCCAGTCGTCCGCGCGCGGCCAGAGCGGATCGTGCGACAGCGCCGTCTCGGTCATGGCCTCGACGGTAGCAACGCGGGAGCCCGCGTCGTCCGCCGCGCGGGGGGCCGATGTCCGCGATCCCGGACGGTCGGGAATGCCCGCGCGGCGGAAACGTTGTGGATCATACCCCCTAGGGGTATAGTTCCTCGCAGAGCAGGGAAGGCCATCATGGATACGCACCCCGAGACCCCCGCACACGATCGCCACGGCGGCGTCGACGCCGCCGCACTGCGCGACGACCACGAGAGCCACTCCGGTCACGATTCGCACGCCGGCCACGATCCGCACGGGGACCACGATCCGCACGCCGGTCACGGCTCGCATGCCGGGCACGCAGGGCACGGCGACCACGTCGGCCAGTTCCGCCGACTGTTCTGGATCATGCTCGTCATCGCCGTCCCCACCATCGGCTTCTCGGGCATGTTCGCGGACCTCCTCGGCTACGAGCTGCCCGACACCCCCATCGTCATGTGGATCCCCCCGGTGCTCGGAACGGTCCTGTACTTCTGGGGCGGCTCGCCGTTCCTCACGGGAGCATGGTCGGAGCTGAAGGCCCGCAAGCCCGGCATGATGCTCCTCATCGGCCTGGCCATCACGGTCGCCTACGTCGCCTCCCTCGGCGCGAGCCTCGGGTTCTTCCCCCACCACCTCGACTTCTGGTGGGAGCTGGCACTGCTCATCGTGATCATGCTGCTCGGCCACTGGATCGAGATGCGGTCGCTCGCCGCCACCTCCTCGGCGCTCGACGCGCTCGCGGCCCTCCTGCCCGACGAGGCCGAGCGCGTCACCGATGCCGGCATCGAGACCGTCTCCCCCGCCGAGCTCCGGCTCGGCGACGTGGTCATCGTCCGGCCCGGTGGCCGCGTCCCCGCCGACGGCGACATCATCGACGGCACGGCGGCGATGGACGAGTCGATGATCACCGGCGAGTCGCGCACCGTGAGTCGGGGTCCCGGAGAGCGCGTCGTGGCCGGTACGGTCGCGACCGACACCGCCATCCGCGTGCGGGTCGCGGCCGTCGGCGACGACACGGCCCTCGCCGGCATCCAGCGGCTCGTCGCCGAGGCGCAGGCCTCGAGCTCGCGCGCCCAGCGCCTCGCCGACCGCGCGGCGGGATGGCTGTTCTGGTTCGCGCTCGTCGCGGCGGCGATCACGGCGGTGGCGTGGGCCGTCGTCGGCCTGCCCGACGAGGGCGTCATCCACACCGTGACCGTGCTCGTGATCGCGTGCCCCCACGCGTTGGGCCTCGCCATCCCGCTCGTCGTGCAGATCGCGACCGAGCGCGCGGCCCGCGGCGGGGTCCTCGTGACCGACCGACTCGCGCTCGAGACGATGCGCACCGTCGACGCCGTGCTGTTCGACAAGACCGGCACGCTGACCCGCGGCGAGCCCGCGGTGACGGATGCCGCGGCCGCCCCCGGCCACCACCTCGACGAGGTGCTCGCGCTCGCCGCCTCCGCCGAGCACGACTCGGAGCACCCGCTCGCGAAGGCCGTCGTGGCCGACGCCGAGCACCGTGGACTGCGTCTTCGCGCGGCATCCGGCTTCGCGGCGTCGGCCGCCGTGGGCGTGACCGCGCGCGTCGACGGCCGGGAGGTGCACGTGGGCGGTCCCGGGCTGCTCGCCCGCGAGGGCCTGCAGGCGCTCCCCCAGTCGGCCGACTGGGCCGAGCGCGGGTCGACCGTCCTGCACGTGGTCGTCGACGGCGAGGTGGCGGGCGCTCTCGCCCTGGCCGACGAGGTGCGTCCCGAGTCGCGCGAGGCCGTCGACGCGCTGCACGCGCTGGGCATCCAGGTCGTGATGATCACGGGCGACGCCGAGCCGGTCGCGCGCACGGTCGCCGCCGACCTCGGCATCGACCGGGTGTTCGCGGGCGTCCGCCCCGAGGACAAGGCCGCGAAGGTGCTGGAGCTGCAGCGCGAGGGCCTGTCGGTCGCGATGGTCGGCGACGGCGTCAACGACGCCCCCGCCCTCGCGCAGGCCGATGTCGGCATCGCTATCGGCGCGGGTACGGATGTCGCGATCGCCTCGGCGGGCGTCATCCTCGCCTCGAGCGACCCGCGTTCGGTGCTGTCGGTGATCGAGCTCTCGCGCGCGTCGTACCGCAAGATGCAGCAGAACCTGTGGTGGGCGGCCGGGTACAACCTCGTGTCGGTCCCCCTCGCGGCGGGCGTGCTCGCCCCCATCGGGTTCGTGCTCCCGATGTCGGTGGGAGCGATCCTCATGTCGCTGTCGACGATCATCGTCGCCGCGAACGCGCAGCTGCTGCGCCGGCTCGACCTGCGCCCCGAGGCGTCGGCTCGGGCGGTGCTCGAGCGCGCCTAGCACCGCCGCCTCACGTCGTCGGGGGTGCGCCATAGGCTCGACGGCGTGGCCACCCTCGACGACGTCCGCCGCATCGCCCGCGCCCTGCCCGGCAGCGAGGAGCGGGCGACGACGGGCGGCGCCGCCTGGTTCGTGCGGGGTCGTCTCTTCGCGTGGGAATGCCACCCGTGGCCGAGCATCCCCGACGACATGCGCGAGATCATCGCGTCCGAGCTCGTCGTCGGCGTCAAGGTGGGCGACCCGGTCGATGCGCGGGCCCTCGTCGAGATGGCGCCCGAGGTGTTCCTGCGCACCACGACCGCGTGGGGCGAGCCCAAGGTGGCGTTCCGGATGGCGCGGATCGATGCCGACCACCTCGGCGAGCTCGTCACCGAGGCCTGGCGCGTGCAGGCGCCGAAGTACCTGCGACGCGAGTTCGACGACGCCGAAGCGGCACGCGGGGCCGACCTCCCGCGCGGCTGACTCGTCAGCGGGCCGGAGCCGCCGGAACCGCGAGGGCGAGGAGGTCGTTCACCGACGAGAGCACCGCGTCGTGCGGCGCCGCCTCGAGCTCGTCCCGGCGGGCCGCCCCCGTGAGCACGCCGACCACCCAGCCCGCACCCGCGGCCCGGCCCGCCTCGAGCACGGGCAGGCCGTCGCCGGCGACGAGCACCTGCCGTACG
The DNA here is from genome assembly GCF_031432295.1 of Agromyces indicus. NCBI lineage: Bacteria > Bacillati > Actinomycetota > Actinomycetes > Micrococcales > Microbacteriaceae > Agromyces > Agromyces indicus. The sequence goes on from NZ_JAVKGS010000003.1 coordinate 566,735, forward strand.
TCGGACGTGCCGGTGAGCTCCATGGCGTGGTGCACGGCGTAGGGTGCCGGCGGCGCCACGGCCACCTCGTCCGCGCAGACCAGGGCGTCGACGACGCCGAGCCCGTCGGACGCCGCTCCGACCCGCCAGCCCAGCGCAGCCAGGGTCGCCTCGGCCACCGAACGAGTCGCCTCGCACACGAGCGCGACCCGTACACCGCGCCGTCGGAGTTCGAAGACCGTCGCCTCCACCCCGCGGATCGGCTCGGGGGCGTTCGGGAAGCCCGCGGCATCCGTCGACCGGCGCCGGATGGCGGCACCCTCGAAGCCGAGCACGGCGAGCGTGATCACCGGCGCCTCCCCTCGACCGGATGCGATCGACGCAGCGGCGTGCGCCGGTCGACCTCGTTCTCGATCGTGAAGGTCGCCAGCTCGGGACGGTACCGGTCGTCCGCGTACGACAGCGGCCGCCGTGCCGTGTCGAAGGTGATGCGGCGTTCGCGCAGCAGCGGACTGCCCGCGCACACCTCGAGCGCCTCCGCGTCGAGCGGGTTGGCGGCGACCGCGTCGATCGTGTGCCGCGCCCGCCGGAGGTCGACGCCCTTCGCGACGAGGTGCGCGTGCAGCGAACCCCGGTCGGCGTCCATGTCGGCGAGCAGGGCGCCGATGTCGGGGGCGAACGACGTGCGCTCGACCATGGTGGGCACGTCGTCGAGCAGCCGCACGCGCACCACCTGCACCACCGACGCGCCCTCGTCGAGCCCGAGCACCCCGGCCACCGCCGAGGGCGCCGGCCTGCGCGCGGCCTCGATGGTGCGCTGGCCCGGCGTCCGGCCGATCGATCGCGCCCACTCGGTGAAGGACGAGAACGTCGAGAACGGCTGCGAGGGCACCACGCGGGCGACGACCGGCGCGCGGCCGCGACCGCCGACGATGTAGCCCTCCTCGCGGAGCGCGAGCAGCGCCCGGCGGACGGGCCCGCGCGACGTGCCGAACTCGCGGCACAGCGCCGCCTCGCTCGGCAGCCGCATCCCGGCCGTCCAGGTGCCGCGCCCGATGCGCTCGCGGAGCGCATCGTGCACGCGTTCGTGGAGCGGCACCTCGGTCGACATGCATCGAACGTACGGACTCCGCCCGGCCCGTGCGGTGGGCGCGACACGACCGTCCGGTGAAGGTTCGGTGAACCCGCGGAGACCCGGCGCCGCGGTCGGGCGACGTCAGTCGCCGAGCAGCTCCCGCATCTGCTCGATCTCGGCGGTCTGCGATTCGATGATCGACGCCGAGAGCTCGAGCGCCTCCGCGTTCTCCCCGGTCTGCTGGTGCTGCTCCGCCATGTCGATGGCGCCCTCGTGATGCTCGATCATGCCCTCGAGGAACAACCGCTCGCCGTCGGCGCCGTCGGCCGCCTCGATCTCGTCCATCTCCTGCTCCGTGAGCATGCCGTCCATGCCGCCGTGCGCGCCATGGCCGCCGTCCATCATGCTCGGCATGCCCCACTCCTCGAGCCAGGCCTCCATCTGCTCGATCTCCGGCCCCTGGGCGGCCTTGATCTGCTCCGCGAGTTCCACCACCGCCGGGTCGACGCCGTCCTTGGCCAGGATCAGGTCGCTCATCTCGACCGCCTGTTCGTGGTGCGGGATCATCATCTGCGCGAACATGACGTCGCCGCGCGAGAAGTCGTCGCCCGATTGCGAGCTGCCGGGCATGCCGCCCATGCCGTCGCGGTCCCGATCGCGGTCGCCGTCGTTCGTGACGATGACGCAGCCGCTGAGGCCGACGGCGAGGGCGGCCGCCGTGGCGCCGGCGAGGAGGCGGCGCGCGCCAGCGGCGCGGACCGGGTACCGGGTGGACTGGCGCATGGGGAACCTCCGAGGTCGCGTCCGATACCCCTCAGGGTACTCCTTCGCGACCCTCGCTGGCCCGACAGACCTCAGGGCTACTGGCGCACGTCGACGGATGCCGCGGCATCCGTCGCCTCGGCCTGTCGCGCGGCGCGCCTCGCGCGCCGTCGCTCGCGGGACCCCTCGACGAGGTCGTACAACGCGGGCAGCACGAGCAGCGTGAGCACGGTCGACGACAGCAGTCCGCCGATTACGACGAGCGCGAGCGGCTGCGAGATGAACCCGCCGCTGCCCGTGATCCCGAGCGCGAGCGGCATGAGCGCGAAGATCGTCGCGAGTGCCGTCATGAGGATCGGCCGCAGTCGCCGCGAGGCGCCGTGGAGCAGCGCGTCACGGACGGTCATGCCGCGGTCGCGGTACTGGTTCACGAGGTCGATGAGCACGATCGCGTTCGTCACCACGATGCCGATGAGCATGAGCACGCCGACCAGTGACGCGACGCCGAGCGGGATCCCCGTCACCACCTGCAGCAGGATCGCGCCCGTCGCCGCGAACGGCACCGAGACGAGCAGCAGCAGCGGCTGCAACAGCGACCGGAACGTGGCCACCATGACGATGTAGACGATGAGGATCGCGGCGAGGAGGGCGAGCCCGAGCTGGGAGAACGACTCCTGCTGGTCGGCCGTGACGCCGCCGATGGACGCCGAGGTGCCGTCGGGCAGGTCGACCGCGTCGACCGCGGCCTGCACCTCGGCGCTCGCGGTGCCGAGGTCGTCGCCGTCGGGCGTGGCCGCGACGGTCGCGCTGCGCAGCCCCTTCACGGTCGTCACGGAGGCCGGACCCTCGGCCTGCTCCACGGTCGCGAGCGAGTCGAGCCGGACCGTGCCGGTCGGCGTCGGCACCGGCAGGGCCGAGAGCGCCTCGACCGTCGTCGGCGGTTCCTCCGCCGCGAGGTAGATGGTGAGGGTCTGCTCCTCGATCACGATCGACCCCGCCGCCTGCGGCTGCATCGACGCCGAGACGATGCCGCTGAGCGCCGCCTCCGAGTAGCCCGCCTCGGCCGCCGCCGCGCGGTCGACCGAGACCGCGATGTACGGCTGCGACGCCTCGAGGTTCGAGGTGACCTGGGTGAGCGAATCGAGGCCCGCGAGCTCGTCGACCACGGCCTGGGTCGCGTCCCGCAGGTCCTCCTGGTTCGACGCGGTGATGTCGACCTCGATGTCGCTCGAGGCGCCGAACCCGCTCTGCACGGCGAGGGTGATCTCGCCCACGTCGTCGAGCTCCTCGAGTTCGGCGCGCACCTCGGCCTGCAGGGCGGCCTGGTCGGCACCCTCGTCGGTGGTGACGTTGTAGGCGATGGTGTTGCCGCTGCCGCCGAACGCGGCGAGCGCGCCGCCGCCGGTCGACGTGCCGATCGAGGTCTGCACGGTCTCGACGCCCTCGACGCCGCGGATGGCCTCCTCGACCGGCTCGGACGCGCTGGCGAGGAACTCCAGGCTCGAGCCCACCGGCAGCTCCTGGGTCACCCGGAAGGTGTTCTGGCCGCTGTCGCCGAGGAAGTTCGTCTTCATGAACGGCGCGAGCGCGACGGTCCCGGCGAGCACGAACACCGCGGCGATGATCGTGATGGCCGAGTGCCGCAACGTCCACCCGAGCACCGGCAGGTAGCCCTTCTGCAGTCGCGACGGGTGCTCCAGCTCGTCGACCGCGCCGGCGCGCGCGGGTGCAGCGGATGCCGCGGGGCCGGCCGCCGCCGCGCCGGCCTTCGGCCGCAGCCCGGTGCCGCCGTCGGCGTCGCGGAGCTCGGGCGCGAGCCACACGTCGTCGACGAACGCGGCCGCGGCCGCGGCATCCGCTTCGGTCTGGCCCTTCGCGGGCTTGGCCGGCTTGAGGAACCAGTACGCGAGCACCGGCACGATCGTGAGCGACACGAGCAGCGACGCGAGCAGCGCGATGGTGACCGTCAGCGAGAACGGACGGAACAGCTCGCCCGTGACCCCCTCGACGAGCGCGATCGGCAGGAACACCGCGACGGTCGTGATCGTGGAGGCCGTGATGGCGCCCGCGACCTCGCGGACGGCGTGGATGATCGTCGACGCCTTGTCGACGCCCGCGACGTAGTGCCGCTTGATGTTCTCGATGACGACGATCGAGTCGTCGACGACGCGTCCGATCGAGATGGTCAGCGCGCCGAGCGTGAGGATGTTCAGCGTGTAGTCGGCCGCCTGGAGGCCGATGAACGTGATGAGCACCGACGTCGGGATCGAGATGGCGGTGACGAGCGTCGCCCGCACCGACAGCAGGAACACGAGGATCACGAGGACCGCGAACACGAGGCCGAGGGTGCCCTCGACCGCGAGCGTCTCGATGGAGCGTTCGATGTACGGCGCCTGGTCGAACACGACCGTGAACTCGGCGCCGGGATTGGTGGTGTCGAGCGCGGCCTGCAGGTCGGGCAGCGCCGCCGCGATCGCGTTCGAGACCTCGACCGTGTTGGCCGAGGGCAGCTTGGTGATCGAGATGGCGAGCGCGGGCTCGCCGTTCACGCGCGAGATGCTCGCCTGCGGGTTGGCCGTGAGCTCGACGGAGGCCACGTCGCCGATGGTCAGGGCGACGGGCACGGCGACCGTGTCCGTGCCGGCGTCGACGCCGGGGACGCCCTCCACGCCCGGGAAGGCGCCGTCGCCTTCGGCCTCGGGGAACTCCGGCGCCGGCTGCTGCTCGGTCGCGCCGAGCAGCGGAAGCGCGGCGACCTCCTCGACGCTGCCGAGCCGCGTGCCCGCCTGCACCGCGAACGTCGAGTCGCCCTCGGTGATCTGGCCGGCGGGCAGGAGGACGCCGCTCTGGGCGAGCGCGTCGCGGATGGCCTGCGTGGTGAGCCCGTACTGCGCGAGCGCCGCCGGGTCCGGCGTGATGACGACCCGTCGTCCCTGGTCCCCGACGAGGGTCGCGTCGCGCACGCCGTCGATGTCGCGGAGCTCGGGCAGCGTCGTGCGGGTGATCTCGTCGGAGAGCGTCGACGGGTCGTCGGCCCCGGTGACGGCCACGGCGGTGACGGGCAGGTCGTCGAAGCTGAACGCGATGACCTGCGGATCGACGTCGTCGGGCAGTTGGGGCGCGATCCGGTTCACCGCCGAGAGCAGCTTCTGCTCGGCGAAGGCGAGATCGGTTCCGAAGGTGAAGCTCGCGACCACCCGCGAGACGCCCGTCGAACTCGTCGTCGACGTGGAGTCGAGGCCGCTGATGCCCTGGATCGCCGTCTCGATCGGCGTGGAGACGTCGGCGTTCACGACATCCGGCGACGCCCCGGGGTAGGCGGTGACGATGCTCAGCTGCGGCAGCTGGATCGAGGGCGCCAGTTCCTGCTTCAGATTCGTGAGCGCGATGCCCCCGAAGATCGCGACCACGATCGTGACGAGCGCGATGAGGGCGCGGTTTCGCATGCTGAGCTTCGCGAGCAGGGACATGGTGTCGATTCTCGCAGCGAGGAAGCGCCCCGAAGTCCTCCGAAAGTGGGATTCGATCCCTGAGGGGGTGGAATCCCATCCGAATGGACGGTAACCTCCGAATCACGTATGACCAGGGGGTGGCGCATGCGAACGGCGATCGCGGTGAACCGCATGCCGCTGCTGCGCGCCGCGCTGCTCGGCTCGGGGCTCGCGGCCGCGTGGGTCGTCGTGAGCCTCGCCGCCGGCCCGTCGAGCGCATCGGCCGAAGAGGACCCCAAGGGCCTCCTCGGAACCGTCGGCTCCGTGGTCGGCACCGTCGGCGGCACCGTCGACACGGTGGTCGACGAGGTGGTCGACCCCGCCGTCACCTCGGTCACCGCGCCCGTCACCACGGCCGTGGAGGTCGTCCAGCCGGTCGCTCCGGCGCCCGCGCAACCGGTGGTCGAGGCGGTTCCGGTCGTCGTCGACACGGTGACGGATGCCGCATCCGGCGCGGTCGACGACGTGGATGCCGTGGCATCCGAGACGGTCGCCGAGGTCGCCGGAACCGTGGGCGACGTCGCGGGCTCGAGCCCGGTCGGCTCGCTCGTCGACACGTTGGACGCCACGGTCGGGCTGGTGCCGATCGTCGGGCCGGTGCTCGGCGACGCCCCTCTCGACGAGCTCCTGGGCCCGGTCGCGGGCGGAGTCGACGACGCGCTCGGGACCGTCGTGGGTCGCTTCGGCCCGCTGCCCGATGGCGGCGTGCTCCCCTCGCTTCCCGACCTCGGCATCGCGCCCGGGTCGACGGACATCGTCGTACCGCTCCCGGTGGGGACCGGCGGTCCGGTACTCGTCGTGGCGGAGTCGAGCGTCGGCGTGCAGTCCGGCGCACCGCCGGGCGACGACTCGGCGACTCCCGCGGCGGCCCCGACCTCCGACTCCGGTCCGCCGGGCACCGCACCGCCGCTCGGCGCGCTCGCGCCGGCCCCCGGTCTCGCCGGGGGCGCCGCCGACGCGCCGTTGGGCGCCGGCACGCCCGCGGGCGGTTCGACCTCCGGTTCGGCGGGATCCGGCGGCATCGCCGGCTCCGACGCGGCCTCGGCCGCCCACGATCTCGACGCCGTGGCGTCCCTGGTGCTCCACGCGGTCGACGACGCACTGCCGTCGTCGCCGGTCTACGACACCGACACCACCCCTGACTGACGGGTGCCGTTCCGCCGCTCCGCCGGCGGAAGACGGTCGCCGCTGCCATCCGGCAGCGCGCACACCCAACCAAGTTCAGGAGTAGGAATCATGAAGCGATACGTTTCGAGGGCGCTGTACGCGACCCTCTTCACCGGGGGGCTCATGCTCCTCGGAGCGGGCGTGGCCCACGCCTCGGAGACGACCGGCGAGGACGGCATCGCCTCCGGCACGCAGGCCGGGATCGCCGTCGAGCTGCCCGTCACCATCGGCGGCAACGCGATCTCGGTGGCCGGCGACTCGACGTCGTCGGACGCCTCGACGGGCGCGTCGACGGGTGACGCCGGTTCCGGCGGTTCCCAGCCCGTGGCCGTGACCTCGGGTGAGGACGGGGTCGGGTCCGGCAGCCAGGCGATCGTCGAGGTGGCCGTGCCGGTGACCGTGAGCGGCAACGCCGTCTCGGTCGCGGGCGACTCCTCGTCGAGCGGCGCGAACACCGAGACCTCGTCGAGCGGCGGTTCGGGCGGCACGGATGCCACCACCAGCGGTGAGGACTCGGTCCTCGGCGGCACGCAGGGCGTCGTCGACGTCGCGGCACCCGTCACGGTCGGCGGCAACGCGATCTCCGTGATCGGCGACTCGTCGTCGGAGGGCGCCGAGACCGGCACCACCACCGGCACGGGCACCGGCAACGGCTCGGACGCCGGCACCAACGGTGAGGACTCAACCCTCGGCGGCACCCAGATCGTGCCCGGCGTCACCGCGCCGGTCACCGTCGGCGGCAACGCCATCTCCGTGATCGGCGACTCCTCCTCGGAGGGCGCCGGCACCGCGGTCCAGCCCGGCACGGGCACCGGATCCGGCTCGGACGCCGGCACCAACGGTGAGGACTCCATCCTCGGCGGCACCCAGATCGTGCCCGGCGTCTCGCTCCCGATCACGGTCGGCGGCAACGCGATCTCCGTGATCGGCGACTCCTCCTCGGAGGGCGCCGGCACCGCGGTCCAGCCCG
>NZ_JAVKGS010000003.1:574278-710601 GCF_031432295.1 Agromyces indicus
CGGCACCAACGGTGAGGACTCCATCCTCGGCGGCACCCAGATCGTGCCCGGCGTCTCGCTCCCGATCACGGTCGGCGGCAACGCCATCTCCGTGATCGGCGACTCGTCGACCGGCGGCTCGAGCATGGTGGTGACCCCGGGCACCCCGGGCACTCCGGGAACCCCCGGCACGCCCGGAACCCCCGGCACGCCGGGCACCCCCGGAACCCCCGGCACCCCCGGAACCCCCGGCACCCCCGGCACCCCCGGCACCCCCGGCACGCCTGGCACCCCCGGCACCCCCGGCACGCCCGGTGAGGGTGGCGCCGCACTTCCGGGCGCCGCGCCGTCGGGCGTCATGACGTCGGGCACCGTTGCGGCGGGCATGACCACCGCACCCTCGGCCCTCGCGTCCACCGGCGCGGAGACCGGCGGGCTCGGACTCGCGGCGCTCTTGCTGGTCCTCGCCGGCATGCTCCTCGTGGGCTACCGGCGCATGGCGGCGGCACGGGACTGATCGGGTGACACGCCCTCGGCCGGGCAGGTACGGCGAACCCGCCGCCTGCCCGGCCGTCGGGCTGCCCGCGAGGCCCCCGGTGCGACCCGGGCGAGTCAGACGACCGCGGCGAGCACGCTCTGGTCGGGAACGGGCGTGCGGGCGAGCGAGCCCCACGCCCGCGCGAGCGCCTGCACCGCGGCATCCGTCACCTCGGGCGGGTAGCAGATCGGCAACCGCAGGAAGCGCTCGAAGGCGCCGTCGATGCCGAACCGCGGCCCCGCCGCGACGATGAGTCCCTCGGTGCGTGCGGCGAGGGCGAGCTGGGAGCTCACGGGCGCTCCGAGGCCGACCCAGGTGACGATGCCGCCGTCGACGTGCGGCACGTGCCAGCCGGGGAACGCGTCGGCGAGGAGGGACTCGAGGTGCTCCCGCCCGGCGCGCAGCTGCTCCCGGCGGAGCTCGAGGATGTCGTCCATCCGTCCGAGCAGGCGCGCCACGATGAGCTGTTCGAGGATGGGCGTGCCGAGGTCGCCCGGCGAACGCACCGCGAGCAGGCGACGGATCAGCGGCCGGTCGGCGCGGATCCATCCCACGCGGATGCCGCCCCAGACCGTCTTGCCGACGGAGCCCACCATGACGGCGTTGCCGTACGCGGCCAGCGGCAGCGGGTGCTCGGCACGGTCGATGTCGAGCTCGGCGGTCGTCTCGTCGGCCACGACGACGGTGCCCTGGCGCGCTGCGGCGTCGAGCACGCGCTCGCGCGCCTCGGCGCTCAGCGATCGGCCCGTGGGGTTCTGGAAGTCGGGCATGAGATACGCCGCGACCGGGTTGGCGTGACGGATGGCGCGCACGAGGTCGTCGGCCTCGTCGACCGGACCGAATCCCTCCGGGCCGACGTCGTGCGGGGCGACCGCGACCGGCACCAGCCGGGCGCCGGACCCGCGCAGCGCCTCGTACGCGTGCGGGTAGGTGGGCGCTTCGATGAGCGCGCGGTCGCCGCGCCCGACGAGCGCGCGCGACAGCAATGCGATGGCGTGCTGCGCACCGATCGTGACCATGATCTGCTCAGGGCTCGTCGGCAGGCCCCGCGCCGTGTAGCGGTCGGCGATCGCGGCCCGCAGCACGGGCGTGCCGATCGGGTCGAAGCCGGGGTCGCCGAGGTGCGCGGGCAGCTCGTCGACGGCCTCGCGCGCGACTTCCGCGAGCCAGGGCAACGCGGGCGGCGCCGCCTTCGAGAAGTCGACGTAGTCGGCGGCCGGCGGTGCCGGCAGGACCGCCGGCGCGCCGGGCAGCCGCGCCACGCTGCCGGAGCCGCGCACGCTGTGCAGCAGGTGCTGCTCGCGCAGCTCGCGGTACGCCGCGGTGACGGTCGTGCGGCTGAGGCCCAGCCGCTCGGCGAGGTCGCGCTCGGCGGGGAGCCGCGTTCCGACGGGGATCCGCCCGTCGAGCACCAGCAGCCTGATGCGATCGGCGAGGGCGCGGTAGGCGCTGCCGCCGCTCGAGCGCCAGTCGCCGAGGAGGGTGTCGAGCGCGCGGGCGCTCAGGGTGGCATCCATGGTGAAGCCACCATAGGCGAATTGGCTCTTTGCGGGAAGGCCAATCGGGGGATTGGATTGGGACCATGTCGCTCCGCACGTTCCGCGGCCTCCGCACCGCCGACCCCGCGCCCGTCTTCGCGCGCCGCCTGGTGCAGCTCGTCGTCGGCCTGTACCTCTACGGGCTCGGCATCGCGCTCATCGTGCGCGGCGAACTCGGCGTGGCCCCGTGGGACGTGCTCACCCAGGGCATCGCCAAGCAGACCGGCCTTGGCTTCGGCCTCATCACCATCATCACGAGCGGCGTGGTGCTGCTCCTGTGGATCCCGATCCGCCAGAAGCCGGGCTTCGGCACCGTCATGAACGCGCTGCTCGTGGGTCCGTTCGCCGACCTGTCGCTGTGGATGATCCCGACCGGCCTCGACCTGTGGGCGCGCATCGTCATGCTGCTCGGCGGGATCGTCGTGCTCGCCGTCGCAACCGGCCTCTACATCGGCGCGCACTTCGGCCCCGGCCCCCGCGACGGCCTCATGACGGGCCTGCATCGCCGAACCGGATGGCGCATCTGGGTCGTCCGCACCGGCATCGAGGTCACCGTCCTGGTCACGGGCTTCCTGCTCGGCGGCAACGTGGGCATCGGCACGCTGGCGTTCGCCCTCCTGATCGGGCCCCTGTGCGGCTACACGATCCCGCTGTTCGCGGTCAGGCGGCGAGCGGATGCCGCGGCGCCGGGCTCGGCACGGGACCGGGAGCTCCCGCACCCGGCGACGGGCGTGACGCCCGCGCAGGCCTGACTCCGGGCGCGGTCCGCCGATCCGGCATGGTGGCGGATCCGCCACCTGCGTCCGCCGTACCGCCGTGGATACACTCCCGGCAGGACGTCGCCGGCCGGCCCGCTGGAGCAGCGGGACCACGCGACAGGAGTCAGGGGGAACGCATGCGCTCACGAACCATCATCCTCGCCGCCACGGGCCTCGCGATCGTCGGCTCGGTCGGCCTCGCGGCGCCGGCCTCCGCGATCGAGGCGGGCCCGAGCTCGAACGCCTCGTGCGTGGGGCAGATCTTCGTGCCCCAGGCCACCGGCGACCCGGGCGCGATCGCGATGCGGATCGCCGAGATCCGCGGTTTCGCGGGCACCGGCTTCGGACCGGCCATCGCCGGCCTGGCCTCGCAGTGCGACGTCGGGTGACGCCGGCTCGACGAGTCCTCGCGCCACCGGTGCGGGCGGATGCCGCGGGGCTCGTGCCCCGCGGCATCCGCGCCGCCCAGCGTCGGCGACGGCTCCAGGCTCGCCTCCGCGGCAGCGCCTACAGGTTCGCCTCGGCGTACGCGCGTAGCGCATCGCGCACGAACGTCGCGCCCTGCTCGCCGCCGTAGTTGGCCGCGAAGCGCGGGTCGGCGACGTACATCTCGCCGAGACCCAGCACGTACGCCCGGACGTCGCCGCCGGGCGTGGCGGCCGGCGTGCCGGGCACCCCGGTCAGCCACGCGACGTGACGCCGGGCGAGCTCCTGGGCCTCCTCGCCGTCGGGCGCGACGCCCGACTCGGCGGCGGCGATCCAGTCGCGGCCGAGTGCGGCGGTGCGCTCCTTCCACGCCTGCCGCTCGTCGTCGCGCAGGCCGCGCCACCAGCGGTCGCCCTGCGCGTACGCCTCGGCGCCCCAGCGCTGCTCGACCTCGTCGCGGTACTGCGTGTGGTCGAACCCGTCGAACATGTCCTTCGCCATGATCTGTTCACCTCCCTCCAATGCCTCGATGGTCCGTTCGACCGACGCGACCTGTCGCGCCAGCCGGTCCTGCTCCTGCCGGAGCCACTCGAGGTGCCCCGCGAGCGCACGCGATTCGTCGCGCTGCCCGTCGAGCACCTCCGCGATGGCCGGCAGGCCGAGCCCGAGCTCGCGCAGCAGCAGGATGCGCTGCAGCCGCACGAGCGCGGCTCGGTCGTAGTAGCGGTAGCCGTTGGATCCGATGCGCGCGGGTTCGAGCAGCCCGATGTCGTCGTAATGACGCAGGGTGCGGCTCGTGGTGCCCGCGAGCCGGGCGACCTCCTGGATCGACCAGTCCATGCGCGTCTCCTCTCCTCCGGCATCCGCTTCACCCGATGCTAGAAGTTGACGCCGCGTCAAAGTCAAGCGGATGCTACGGCCCGACCCTTGACCTCGCCGCACACGCGATATATCGTGACTTGCGAACAACGCGATATATCGCGAAACGCGCCCGTCGGGCGCCGGCGGAGCGGCATCCGCTCGCCCAGGAACGAAGGAGCACCGCATGGCCATCGAGAAGTGGGTCGTGAACCCCGGCGAGACCCGGGTCATCGACCTCGAGCTCGTCCGCAAACTGAAGGTCAGCCTCATCGGCGGCAAGGTCGACATCATCGCGCACGACGACCCCGGCGCCCGCGTCGAGGTATCGAGCGTCACCGGCAAGGACCTGCTGATCCAGATCGACGGCGACTCGCTCGAGATCGACCACCCGCAGCTGCGGTGGGACAACTTCATCGAGGTCTTCAAGGGCTTCCGAGGCAGCGCGAAGGCCGAGATCTCGATCCTCGCGCCGCGCGCGGTCGCGATGAAGCTCGGCGTGGTCTCGGGCGACGCGCTCGTGTCGGGCTTCGACAACGACGGCAAGTTCAGTGCCGTCAACGGCGACCTCGTGATCGACAACCACGCCGGCGACATCGAGTGCTCGAGCGTCTCGGGCGAGGTCTCGGTCGGCGACCACACCGGCCGCGTCGTCGCCCACACCGTCTCGGGTGACGTGACCGTCACGGGCGAGGTCGGCTCGTTCAAGGCCGACACCGTCTCGGGCGACATGATCCTCGACGTGCGCGGAACCCCGAGCCGCGTCGACACGAACACCGTGTCGGGCGACCTCACCGTGCGCTTCGACGCCGGCAGCGGCGCCCGCTACCGGGTCAACACGGTCAGCGGCTCGCTCCTGCTCGACGACACCCAGATGCGCGGCATGCTCGGCAAGGGCTTCGAGCGCATCACGGGCGAACTGCAGGGCACCTGGCTCGACCTCGCCGCCAACAGCGTCTCCGGGAACATCTCGGTGATCCGCCGCCAGACCGCGGGGGCCACCGCCGACACGGGCGAGGCCTCCGCATGACGCCGCCCGTCTTCGCCCACGGCAACCTGCGCCTCTACCTGCTCGCGCTGCTCGAGGAGCAGCCGCGACACGGGTACGAGCTCATCCAGGCCCTGTCCGAGCGCTTCGGCGGAACCTACTCGCCGAGCGCCGGCACCATCTACCCCCGGCTCGCGAAGCTCGAGGAGGAGGGGCTCGTCTCCAAGCGCACCGACGGTCGCAAGTCGGTCTACGAGATCACCGACGCCGGTCGTGCCGAGCTCGAGTCGCGCCGCCACGAGCTCGACGCGATCGAGGATGACGTGACCGACTCGGTCCGCCGCCTCGCGCAGGGCGTGCGAGCCGAGGTGGATGCCGCGATGCGCACGCTGCGCGCCGAACTCGCCAACGCCGCGCGCGAGGCGAAGAAGGCCGCCTCCACCGAGCACCCGACCCCGCAGCCGAGCGCGGACGCCACCCGCGCCGTCCACGAGGCCGACCTCGCGATCACCGAGTTCCGGCAGCAGATCCGGCGCGAGCTGCGCAGCCAGGCCAACCGGGGCCGGGTCGACGCCGACACCGTCGCACTGCTGCGCTCGCGCCTCGCCGACGTCCGCGCCGAGGTGCTGCAGGAGCTCGCCCAGCGCTGACCGCACGGCGTCCGCCGCCATCGGCCGGGCAGGGGACCCGCATCATGACCGCTCCCGAGTCGCGGCATGATGCGGGTCCTCCTGCGTTCGCGGCGGGCCGAGCGGATGTCGGCGGCGCCGAGTTGACTGGGACCCATGACGGACGTCACGTTGCGCGCCTGGTCCGAGGACGACCTCGAGCTGCTCCGCCGCGCGAACACGCCGGAGCTCATGGACCAGCTCGGCGGCCCTGAGACCGACGCCGAGGTGCGTGCGCGGCACCAGCGCTACCTCCGCCTCGGTCGCGAGGGCACGGCGCACCAGTTCCGCATCGTCATCCCGGAGCACCCGGAGGGCGTCGGCATCGTCGGCTTCTGGCGCCGCGAGTGGCAGGGCCGGCCGGTTCTCGAGGCCGGGTGGTCGGTCGAGGCGGCGTACCGCGGTCGCGGGATCGCCCCGGCCGCGGTGATGGCGATGCTCGACACGGCGCGCGAACGTGGCGAGCGACTCCCGGTCCACGCCTTCCCTCGCGTCGACAACCCGGCGTCGAACGCGGTGTGCCGCAAGGCCGGCTTCCGGCTCCTGGGTGAGGCCGCCTTCGAGGTCGCGGACGGGCGCGTGCTGCACGCGAACGACTGGGTCGCCGACCTCGTCGCCACCGCTCGCTAGATCATGGCCATGATCTGCCGGGCGATCATGCGCCCGGCGCGGTTGGCGCCGATCGTCGACGCCTGCGGACCGTAGCCCGCGAGGAACACCCGCGGGTCGTTCCACGAGGCCCCCTGGCCCACGGTGACGCCGCCCGCCTTCTCGCGCAGCTTGAGCGGCGCGAGGTGGCGCAGCTCCGGGCGGAACCCGGTGGCCCAGATGATGGCGTCGGCACGGGCCGACGACCCGTCGCTCCACACGACCCGGTCGGCCTCGATGTGCTCGAACATGGGCTTGGCGACGAGCAGCCCGCGCTCGATGCCGGCCGCGATGCGGCGGCTCTTCGGCACGCCGGTGCCGCTCACGATCGACGGCAGCGCCCGGCCCGCGCGCGCCGCCTCGTCCTGCTTGGCCACGGCGGCCGACGCGCCCTCCAGGTCGAGTTCCTGCCGGTCCAGCCAGTCGATCGGCCGACGGGAGACCCAGGTCAGCTCGGCCGCGACGTCCTCGAGCTCGAGCATGAACCCGATGGCCGACGTGCCGCCGCCGACCACCACGACGTGCTGGTCTCGGAAGGCCTCGGCGTCCACGTAGTCCGAGGTGTGCACGTGCCGGCCCCGGAAGTCGCCCATGCCCGGGTAGTACGGCACGAACGGCGAACCCCAGGTTCCCGTCGCGTTCACGAGGAACTGGGTCCGCAGTTCGCCGACCGGCGTCTCGGGCCGCTCGGGCTCGCGGAACGTCTTGCGCCGGCGTCCGAAGAACCCTCGGGACTTCTCCTCCTCCACGGGCTGCGGCGCGAGGTCGCCGTACTCGATGCGCAGGTCGACGCCGTCGTTCGCCACGCGCCGCACGTCGATCGGGCGGTGCACGCGGAGGTCGTAGTGCTGCTCGAACCGGCCGTAGTAGTCGGCGACGACCTCCTTGGCCGGCAGCGACCGGTCGGCGGTCTCGAAGCTGAGGCCGAGCTCGGCCATGCCGGGCAGGTCGTTGACCTTGTGGGCGGTGCCGAGCCGGAGCGAGGACCACCGGTGCTGCCAGGCGCCGCCGGGCCCCGGCGCTCGGTCGAGCATGACGAAGTCCTCGTCGGCGACGAGCTCGAATCGCCGCAGGTAGAACGCCACCGACAGGCCCGCCTGACCGGCGCCGATCACCGCCACCTTCACGCGCTCGGGGATCGATTCCACCCGTCTATCTCAGCACGTTCCCGCGTTCACCGCGGGCGGGGAGGGCAACTCCGCAGGCGCCGCGGGGGACGGCGTCCGGGCGTCCCGGCGGTGCTAAACTATCGGCCGGGATTGATCATTATCAGAAGAGCCGGGTGACGTACATCCCACCCGGCCAGACGTCGTAAGGGGGTCACGCATGGGGCGCGGCCGTCAGAAAGCCAAGCACACCAAGGTCGCGCGGGAGCTCAAGTACTTCAGCCCCGCGACCGACTACAGCGCGCTCGAGCGCGAGCTCACGGCTTCCAACCACGACCACTACGACGACGAAGCGTCGAAGTGGGCCGAGTACGCAGCTGACGACGACTCGTTCGTGGCCGACGACGGAACGCACCGGGCCTCCTGATCCCACCGCATCCCCCTCGCTGACGCGAGGGCGGCCCTCTACGACCCTGCGCCGTTCGTCGGCGCCGGCTCGACCCGCACCTCGTAGGTGCGCACGTCGAGGCCGGGGACCGTCAGCGTGCGGTCCGCCGAGGCCATCACGAATCCCGCCCCGGTGAACGGACCGCGGACCTCGCCGGGCTTCAGGACCACGCGTCCGCCGTCGGGAAGTCGCACCTCGATCGTGTCGGTGCGCTCCCCCGACCTCGCCGCGGCGAGCTCGAGGTCGACCCGCTCACCGTCGCAGCCCGCGTCCGCGATCCGGTCGAGGGCCTGGCTGCGGCCGTCCCACACGGCGAGCACGTACGCGTCGCCGTCGGACCCGCACGCGACACCCCAGCCCGCGCCGGACTCCCCCAGCACCGTGATCCCGCCGACGAACAGGTCGTCGCCGGCGACGCCCGGTGGCAGGTCGAGCGTCGCCGACACCGTCATCGCGTCGGTGGCGGGCGAGGCGGTCCAGAACGGCTGCATCGCGCCCGGGGCGACGGCCCGCAGCCGGAGCACCGACCCGGCGACCTCCGCGGTCCAGCCGTCGTCCGAGGCGACTGGTCCATCGGGCTCGTCGGCGAAGTCGACCGACTGCAACGAGACGAGGTCGCGCGAGTCGTCGGTGCCCAGCAGCTGCACGCCCACAGCGGTGGCGCCGGCCGCGGCCAGCACGAGCGCGACGGCGCCCGCGACGGTCCGTGCTCGACCGGCGCGGCGCGGGCGCGGGTCCGGTGCGCCAGCGGTGTCGGCACCGGCCCGTTCGGCCGACTCGATCGACTCCCCCATCGCCTTCCCCCACGATCGGATCCGGCGCGCCCCGTCGCCGGTCGCCGGCCGGAGGCTGCGGTCGCGGCATCCGTCCCGGCGATTGCGATCACGGTACCGGCCGTTCGGCGCGCGGCCCGAGGCACAAGGTCCCGCGTGTCGCCCGGTCAGCGACGTGTCATCCGTCGCAGGCCCCACCCGGTGACGAGCGCGACGGTGAGCGCCATGAGCACCCCGCCCATCGCGAACCACGCGAACAGCTGCGCCGTCGGAGTCGACTCGTCGATGAACGGCGACGGCAGGAACGTGAACCCCAGCCCGACCAGCCAGGCCGCCATGTTGAGCGGCACCCACCGCCAGGCGCGCGGCACGCCCGCGGCGCGGAGCACCGGCCACTGGGCCACCGGGATCGTCGCGAGCAGCACCAGCCCGCCGGCGCTGACCGCGACCCACGTGGCGGGCGCGGTGAAGTCGAGCGGCGAGCCGAGGTCGGCGAGGGTGGGCGGCAGCATCCCGATCGACCAGGCGACGGATGCCGCGACCGCCGTCGCCGCCACCCATCGCCCCACCCGCACCGCGGCGCGCGTGCCCCGCAGCGCCAGCGACTGTCCGAGCCCGAGCAGCGCGCCCTCGCCCGCGCCTGCGCCCACGAGCAGCCCCCAGGCGGCCCAGCCGTCGAGGCCCAGCGCCGAGGCGATCCAGAAGCCGGTCACCGGGATGAGGAAGCCGACGCCCTCGCCCGCGACCACCAGGGCCGTCCAGCGGCCGAGGCGCACCGGCGTGCCCCCGCGCTCGGCGACCGCGGGGGCCGGGGTCTCGGACCGGAGGCTCATGCGGCCACGGTAGCCGCGGCCGTCGCGACGCGGACACGGCCGATGGTCCCGCAGCGGGGCACCCGCCGGCGCCGGACCGGTTCAGGCGAGCGAACTCCGCCAGCGCGCCGCCTCGTCGGCGAAGCGCTCGAGCTCGTCGAGCGTCCCGTCGGCGGTGATCGCGCGCAGGACGACCTCGTCGACGACGTCGTACGCGGCCAGGCGCTCCCCGCGGTCGATGGTCGCGTCGATGGGCTGCACGCCGAGGCGCGCGAAGTTCGCCGCGTACGAGGGGAACGAACCGTACCGATCGGCCTCGCGCCGGAGGGCCGCCCGGGCGGCCGCGTCGGCGATCGTGCGAACGTACAGCACGCCCCGCACCCGGTCGGCCCGATCCCCGGCATCGCGTCGCAGCTCGGCCATCGCCTGCTCGGCGGCGGCCGGGGTGAGCCAGTTCAGGACGACCGCGTCGGCCCGCCGTGCGGCGAGCCGTCGCATGCGGGGGCCGAGCGCGCCGACCGCGATCGCGGCATCCGTTCGGCCTCGGAGTTCGGCGATGCCGTCGGCCACGACGCCGAGCGGATGCCGCGAGCCGCCCGAGCCGATGCCGAGGGTCGTGCGCTCGACGGGCAGGCCGCCGAGGTCGAGGCTCGCCGCGGGCCGGCGGTCGAGCGGGATCACACCGGTCGCGAGGCGCAGCCGGTCGGTCACCTCGGCGACGGCCCGCAGCCCCGCGAGCGAGTCGCCGCCGGGCACGTCGTTCAGCCAGACGCCGTCGAACCCGAGCCGCTCGAGCCGCGGGGCGAGCGCCCGAAGGAGGTCGTGGTCGGTGGTGCCGGCGAGGCCGATCGAGACCGCGGCGCGCACGGTCAGCTCGCGTAGGTCCCGACGAGGCGCACGGCGCCCCCGTCGACGCCCTTGGCGCCCTGCTCCCAGGCGTCGGGCCCGCCCTCCGCCGCCCCCGGCCGGTCGCCGAACCCGACGGTCCCGACCTGCCACGACGGCAGCCCCAGCGCGTCGAGTTCGGCGATGACGGATGCCGCGGCGTCGGCCGCGACCACCGCGAAGAAGCCGATGCCGAGGTTCCAGGTGCCCTCGGTGGACTCGAGCGTGGCGCCCGCGAGGTCGTTGAGCACGCGGAAGACCGGCTGGGGCGACCACGTCGAGCGGTCGACCTCCACCCATGAGCCGCGCGGGAGCACGCGCGCGAGGTTCGCCGCGATGCCGCCGCCCGTCACGTGCGAGAGCGAGTGCACGGCCGTCCCGAGCGTCTCGTGCGCGAGCAGCTTCACGAGCGGCCCCGAGTAGAGGCGGGTGGGCTCGAGGAGCGCCTCGCCCCAGGTGGTG
Source organism: Agromyces indicus (assembly GCF_031432295.1). Classification (NCBI taxonomy): domain Bacteria; kingdom Bacillati; phylum Actinomycetota; class Actinomycetes; order Micrococcales; family Microbacteriaceae; genus Agromyces; species Agromyces indicus. Next base: position 585,166 of record NZ_JAVKGS010000003.1, read on the forward strand.
CCGAGGTCATCGGACCGATCGGCGTAGCCGATCTCGGCCAGACGGAGGATACTGCGGACCAGCGAGAAGCCGTTCGAGTGCAGGCCGCTCGACTCGATCGCGATGACCGCGTCGCCGTCGACCACGCGCTCGGCGCCGAGGGCGCGGTCGGCCTCGACCACGCCGACCGCCGCACCCGCGACGTCGTAGTCGTCGACGCCCATGAGTCCCGGGTGCTCGGCGGTCTCGCCGCCGACGAGGGCCGTGCCGGTCTCGGCGCACGCGCGGGCGATGCCCGTGACGATCGACGCGATCCGGTCGGGCACGACCTTGCCGCAGGCGATGTAGTCGGTCATGAACAGCGGCGTCGCGCCGACCACGACGATGTCGTCGACGACCATGCCCACCAGGTCCTGCCCGATGGTGTCGTGGCGGTCGAGCGCCTGCGCGATCGCGATCTTCGTGCCGACGCCGTCGGTCGAGGTCGCGAGCAGCGGCCGGCGGTAGTCCTTCGCGAACGACAGGTCGTACAGGCCCGCGAACCCGCCCACGCCGCCGAGCACGTTCGGCCCGTGGGTCTTCGCCACCGCCTCCTTCATCAGTTCGACGGCGAGGTCGCCGGCGGCGGTGTCGACTCCGGCAGCGGCGTAGGACGAGTTGGCGCTCACGCGTCAAGGCTACCCGTGCGGCTGCGCGCCGCCGGGCCGGGTGACGGGGGCCGGCGGTAGAATCGGGACATGCACGCGGGGTCCACGCCGTCGTGGGTGATTCGCGAGAATGCGAGCACCGGGGTGCTGCTCGCCCTCTACCTGCGCGAAGTGCTCGGCATCGCCTCACCCGCCGAGCTGCCGCGCCTGCGCGACGTGGGCCGCATCGGCTCCGACCCCGCGCCGCGCGACGTCGACGCGCACGACGCCCTCGAGAAGCAGTGGCGCGAATGGTGGGCCATGACCGTCGAACCCGAGGACCACCCCTCGCCGGTGCCGCTCGAGCTCATCGACGAGTACGGCACGGCGGTCGCCCTCCCCGTCTCGGGCGCCGAGGCGCTCGCCGCTTCGATCCGGCCGCACGCGGAGGCCGCGCTCGCCTGGGCCGACTGGGCGCACGAGCGCTACCGGACCGCGTCGGCCGCCCGCTCCGGCGACACGTACCGGGCCTACGCGGGCACGATCGCCGAGCACGAGCGCGAGGTGGGGCGGCGCGCGCACTCGTTCGAGCTGAACGTCGAGGTGCTCCCGCTCGCGGCATCCGGGGTCTGGTGGGTCGGCCGCAAGACGGTCGCCGTCACCGACCAGCTGCGAGCGGATGCCGCGGCCTTCGACGACGCGATCCACCCGATCATCGCCGAACTCGCCTGACGCCCCCGGGTGGTCGAGTGGGACGCGAAGCGCCCGTACCGAGACTCCGCCGCCGAACTCGGCGCCCGTGGCAGACTCGAGCGCATGAGCATCTGGTTCGGCGAGCCCTCGCTGGAGTGGGCGAACTCGCGCGGCGAGCACGCCATGATCCGCACCCTCGGCATCGAGATGACCGAGCTGACCGAGGACTCGCTGAAGGGCCGCATGCCCGTCGACCACCGCACCCGCCAGCCCGCCGGGGTGCTGCACGGGGGTGCGTCCGTCGCGCTCGCCGAGACGCTCGCGAGCTGGGGCGCCTCGTTCACGGTGGACCCCGCGCAGTTCTACTGCGTCGGCATGGAGATCAACGCCAACCACGTGCGTCCCGTCACCGAGGGCTGGGTGTACGGCGAGGCCCGTCCGATCACGCGCGGGCGCACCACCCAGGTGTGGGACATCCGCATCACCGACGAGCAGGGGCGCCTGGTGTGCGTATCGCGCTGCACGATGGCGGTGCTCGCGACGCCCTCGCAGTACTGACGCGGACCCCGCCTCGCGCGTATCGTGGGGCCGTGAAGCCGTTCGTCCTCCTCGCCACGCGGGCCGAGGACGTGCCCGCCGACCAGGAGTACGCGCTCTTCCTGCGCGCCACCGGGCTCGACGAGCACGACCTCCTGCGGGTGCGGCTCGAGGCCGAGCGGATGCCGCCCCTCGACCTCGACGAGCTCTCGGGCATCTTCGTCGGCGGCGGCCCGTTCAACGCGTCGGACCCGCCCGAGCGGAAGTCGGCGGTGCAGCACCGGGTCGAGGCCGAGTTCGCGAGCCTGCTCGACCGGGTCATCGCGAGCGACTTCCCGTTCCTCGGCGCCTGCTACGGCGTCGGCACGGTCGGCGCGCACATCGGCGCGACCATCGACCGGACCTACGGCGAGCGCATCGGCGTCGTGCCCGTGACGTTGACCGGGGCCGGCGAGACCGACCCGCTGCTCGCCGGGATGCCCCGCACCTTCAACGCGTTCGTGGGGCACAAGGAGGCGATCCGGGCGCTGCCGGGCGCGGCGACCCTGCTCGGTTCGTCGCCGGGGTGTCCGGTGCAGGTGTTCCGCGTGGGCCGGAACGTGTACGCGACGCAGTTCCACCCGGAGCTCGACCTCGACGGCATCATCGTGCGCATCCACGCCTACGCCGACCACGGGTACTTCGCGGCCGACGAGCTCGAGCTCACGCTCGCGTCGGCCCGTCGGGCGGAGGTGTCCGAGCCGAGTCGGATGCTGCGGACGTTCGTGGAACTGCACGCCCGGTAGCCCCGCCTCCGCTCGCCGGGCACGACGGAGCGCCCCGCACCGACGAGTGTGCGAGGCGCTCCGGTTCGGTGGGTCAGCCCGCGGCGGCGGTCGCGTAGGTGCTCTGCGCGACCGAGCCGTAGTACGGCCCGAACATCACGTCGGGGATGTTGTTGTAGCCGAAGCTGTTCACCGAGTTCTGCGCGCCCGACGACAGGAACCACGGTCCGCCCGACGAGCCGCCGGTCATGTCGCACGGGATCCCCTGCGACTGCGTCTGGCCGTACGGGTCGGGGCTCGCGGTGCCCGCGCAGGACTGGAGGGTCTGCCCGTCGAACGGTGCGGCGGCGGGGTAGCCGAACGCGTCGTAGGCGAGACCGCGCGCCTGGTTGAACGCGATGGGCGTCGCGCCGACGGTCGCCGAGAGGGTGCGGCCGTTGAGCGGGGCGACCTTGGCGAAGGCGACGTCGTAGGTGATGTCGCCGCCGCGCGTCCACTGGGTCGGGGCGGTGAGCGTCGTCGCGGTCCAGCGGCCGTACGGTGCGCTGCCGTTCTCGTACGCCGGCACGAACACCCAGTTCGTCGCGTACTTGCCCTTGCCGCCGTGCACGCAGTGCGCGGCGGTGGCGACGAGGCTCGCGTTGGCGGCGCTCACGGAGTTGCCCGAGCAGACGTAGTTCTTCCCGCTCAGCGTGAAGAACACCTTGCCGATGTTCGACACCGGCGCCTCGGCCGCGACCATCGCGGTCGCCGACGCGCCGTAGGTCGTCGGGGCGCCCGCGGCGACCTTGCTCGCGGGCGTCGACGCCGTCTTTCCGGCGAGCAGGACGTCGGCGGGGATCGCCGCGCGCATGCGCTCCGCGGTCCAGTACGAGGATGCCGCGGCCGCCTCGGCGGCCGGGACGGCGCGCTGGTCGATCCCGGGCGGTGGCGTGGGCGGTGCGGCCGAGGCCGCGGTCGGCACGGCCAGCAGGCCGCACGCGACGAGTGCCGCGCCGGTGAGGGCGGCGCGGAAGGAGGTGAGTTTCATGGACGGATGGTCCTTTCGTCGGAGATCGTGGTGGGGCGTGCCGGGCCGCGTTCGGCACCCGGAGGGAGCGGGGCGCCCGTCCCGAGGCGCCCCGCTGATCGCGTCAGTAGGACGCGATGGCCGAGTAGGTGCTCTGCGCCACCGTGCCGTAGTACGGCCCGAACATGACGTTCCGGATGGCGTTGTAGCCGAAACTGTTCACCGAGTTCTGCGCACCGGACGACAGGAACCACGGTCCGCCGGACGAACCGCCCGTCATGTCGCACGGGATGCCCTGCGACATGGTCTGGCGGTACGGGTCCTGCGTCGCGGTGCCCGAGCAGCCCTTGAGCGTCTGGCCGTTGAACGGCGACGCGGCCGGGTAGCCGTAGGCCTTGTACCAGAGGCCTCGCGCCTGGTTGAAGGCGATCGCCGTGGAGCCGACGGTCGCGGAGAGGGTGCGACCCGACAGCGGCGCGACCTTCGCGAAGGCGACGTCGTAGCTCATGTCGCCGCTCTGCGTCCACTGCGATGGAGCGACGAGCGCCGTCGCGGTCCAGCGACCGTAGGGGGCGCTGCCGTTCTGGTAGGCGGGGACGAAGACCCAGTTCGTGGCGTAGGCGCCCGGTCCGGAGTGGACGCAGTGGGCCGCGGTCGAGACGAGGCTGGCGTTCGGCGCGCTCACCGAGTTGCCCGAGCAGACGTAGTTCGCTCCGTTCAGGGTGAAGAAGACCTTGCCGATGTTGCGCACCGGGTTCTCGTTCGTGGCCTTCGGCTGCGGCGCGTCTCCCTTGACGGGCTTGCCGTAGGTGACGGGCGCGCCGGCGGCGACCTCGGGTGCGGGCGTCGTCGCCCGCTTGCCCTGGAGGAGCACGTCGGCAGGGATCGCCGAGCGCATGCGCTCGGGCGTCCAGTACTCGGCGGCGGCAGCCTGTTCGGCCGCCGGGACGGCCCGGCGGTCGACGCCCGGCGGCACTTCCGGCGGTGCGGCGTTCGCGGCGAGCGGCGCAGCCAGCAGGCTGCAGGCGACGAGCGCCACGCCGGCGAGGCCGGCACGGAAGGAGCGTTTCATCGGTTGCCCTTTCTGTAGGCGTTCCGAGCCGGAGGTAGGGTTCCGGCCCGGGTGTGTTCGGTGCGGTGAGCCTGACATGCACCCCCCGTTCGGGGGTAGAAGGGGGTCACGATTTCGCGGATTCCGACAGCGTGATACCGCTATCCCGAAAAGGTCGGCACAAGAGCCCTTCCGTGCAGTAGCGTTCATCGTTTGCGCCGCCGCGGCGTCCGGCGGTTCACGGCGCACGCCGGCGCTCAGGTGAGCACCGACATCCGCCCAGCCGGCTCACACGCGCGCGTGTGGGAGGATTGAGCGTCCAGCTCGGACTCCCACCCACCCCTACGAGGAGCCATCGCGCGCATGTGCGGCATCGTCGGCATCGTCTCCACCGAGCCCGTCAACCAGCAGATCTACGACAGCCTGCTGCTCCTGCAGCACCGCGGCCAGGACTCGACGGGCATCGCCACGGCCGACGGCTCCGTGTTCCACATGCACAAGGCACGCGGCCAGGTGCGCGAGGCGTTCCGCACGCGCGACATGCGGTCCCTGCTCGGCACGATGGGCCTCGGGCACGTGCGCTACACGACCAAGGGCGCGGCCGAGCGCGAGGAGGAGGCGCAGCCGTTCTACGTGAATGCGCCGTACGGCATCATCCTCGTGCACAACGGCAACCTGACGAACACGCGCGAGCTGTCGGGCGACCTGTTCCGCATCGATCGGCGCCACGTGAACTCCACGAGCGACACCGAGATGCTCCTCAACGTGCTCGCCACCGAGCTGCAGGGCCAGATCACGGGCCTCGAGCTCGACCCCGACCAGGTCTTCCGCGCGGTCGAGCTCGTCCACGAGCGCGTCGAGGGTTCCTACGCCGTCATCGCGATGATCGCCGGCTACGGGCTGCTCGCCTTCCGCGATCCGTTCGGCATCCGGCCGCTGATCCTCGGCAAGCGCACCACCGAGGCCGGCAAGGACGAGTGGATCGTGGCATCCGAGTCGCTCGTGCTCGAGAACGGCGACTACCAGGTCGTGCGCGACGTCGAGCCCGGCGAGGCGATCTTCATCACCCTCGACGGCGAGATGATCTCGCGCCAGTGCGCGACGGCCCCGCGCCTCGTGCCGTGCTCGTTCGAGTACGTCTACCTCGCCCGACCCGACTCCGTCATGAACGGCATCTCGGTGTACGAGGCGCGCCTGCGGATGGGCGACCGGCTCGCGACCACCATCGAGACCCACATGGACCAGGGCGACATCGACGTGGTCATGCCGATCCCCGACTCGTCGCGCCCCGCCGCGATGCAGGTCGCGCAGAAGCTCGGCATCGAGTACCGCGAGGGCTTCTACAAGAACCGCTACGTCGGCCGCACCTTCATCATGCCGGGGCAGGCGCAGCGCAAGCGCTCGGTCCGCCAGAAGCTCAACGCCATGGGCACCGAGTTCCGCGGCAAGAACGTCCTCATCGTCGACGACTCGATCGTGCGCGGCACCACGTCGAAGGAGATCGTCGAGATGGCCCGCGCGGCGGGCGCCAACAAGGTGACCTTCACGTCGGCGGCGCCGCCCGTCCGCTACCCGCACGTCTACGGCATCAACATGCCGAGCCGCGCCGAGCTCATCGCCCACGGCCGCCGGATCCCCGAGATCGCGCGCGAGCTGGACGCCGACAACATGATCTACCAGGAGGTGGCGGACCTCCAGGCGGCGATCACCGAGGGCACCGGCATCGGCGAGCTCGACCTGTCGTGCTTCACGGGCGAGTACGTGACGGGCACGGTCACCCCCGAGTACCTCGACTGGGTCGAGCGCACCCAGCTCAGCTGACGCCGGCCCGGGCGTCCTTCCAGCCGGGCCACGGCGCTTCTCCAGCGTGCGCTGGCACGATGCGGTGATGGGCGAGACGACGGATGCCGCGGCATCCGCTGCACCGACGGTCGACTACCTCGGCGTGTACGACGCCGACGGGGGCGTGGTCGGCGAGGTGAGCTACGTCATCGGCCACCTGCTGGGTCGCGCGGAGTGCGCCCTGTGCGACATCACCCACACCTGGCGGCGCAAGCCCGCCTGGGACGCGATGGTCGCGCGGCTCGGTGCGTCGTTCGCGCTCGCGCACCGCAACGAGGTGACGGATGCCGCCGCGCAGGCGGTCATCGCGGAGACCGGGCTGCCCGTGGTGCTCGCGCGCGATCGGGCGGGAGGCTGGCGCGCGGTGCTCCGTCGGGCCGACCTCGAGCGCGCGGGCGGCAGCGTGGACCAGTTCGAGCGGATGCTGCTCGGGACCCGCGGGGCAGGACCGTCACCGCCCCCGCCGGCTCAGGACGCGCGGTCGTCGTCGACGTAGTGCGTGTCCTCGTGCTCGGCCACGGCGGAGCGGCCCCGACGCGCGAGCATCCGATCGACCAGGAGGGCGACGATGCCGCCGACCGCGGCGCCGATCGCGCCCGCCCACAGCAGCAGGAAGCCGAACACCTGCCCACGATCGAACTCGGCGTTCTCGGGGAACGCGAACGTGAGCACGAGCGCGACCACCACGCCGAGGGCGACCCCGGCGAGGATGAACGCGGGATAGCGCGGCGCACGGCGGACCGTCACCGCGTCGCTCGTCACGTCGGTCTCGAGCTGCTCGCCCGGCTCGGGCTCGACCTCCATGCGCTCCACCCGCGGGTGGTCCGCCTCGGGCGTGACGACCCGGTCGACGGATGCCTCCGGCGCCGCCGGTCGCGTCGGCTCGCCCGGCGTGCTCGGCTCGGGGTCGGTCGGCTCGGGGCGGTTCGGCGCATCGGTCACCGTGCCATTCTCCCCCACCCGCCTCAGCGTGGGATGGGTGCCGTCAGCGGAGCCGCTCGGCGTCGATCACCGGCACCGTGCCGGTGAGGTCGGCGCGTTGCCCGGAGGCGTGCACGCGCCCGCTCGACCGGGCGCCCTCCCAGTCGAGCCGGCCGGTGGCGAGGGCGAGCCAGGTCGCAGCATCCGTCTCGACGACGTTCGGCGGGGTGCCGCGGGTGTGCCGCGGACCCTCGACGCACTGCACGGCGCCGTAGGGCGGCACGCGGACCTCGACCGACCCGCCCGGCGCCTGCTCGGCGAGCAGTTGCAGGGTGTAGCGCACCGCGAGCGCGAGCGTGGTGCGGTCGACCGACGGCGCCTCGCCCGACGCGAGCCCGTCTCCGCCGACCTGCACGACGACCGCGACGGCGGCCCTCCCGATGTCGTCCCCGATCCGCGCGCGTGCCATGCGCCCATCCTCCCCCAATGTCACGGCCCGTGTCGCCGGGAGGGCGCTCCGGTAGCCTGACGGGGTGAGAATCCTCGTCCTCGGTTCGGGCGCGCGCGAGCACGCCATCATCCTCGCCCTGCTCGACGAGGAGGCGGGGCACGAGATCGTGGCCGCGCCCGGCAACGCGGGCATCGCGGCATCCGCCACGTCGTCGGCGCGCGGGAGCGTCGAGACCATCGCGCTCGACCCGACCGACCCGGTCGTCGTGGCCGACTACGCGATGGACAACGACATCGAACTGGTCGTCATCGGCCCCGAGGCGCCGCTCGTCGCCGGCGTCGCCGACGCCCTGCGCACGCGCGGCATCGCGACCTTCGGCCCGGCCAAGGCGGCGGCGCAGCTCGAGGGATCGAAGACCTTCGCCAAGCGCATCATGGAGGCCGCCGGGGTGCCGACCGGTCGCGCCGAGCTCGTCGACTCGCTGCCCAAGGTCATCGCCGCACTCGACGAGGTCGGCTCGCCGTACGTCGTCAAGGCCGACGGCCTCGCCGCCGGCAAGGGCGTCCTCGTCACCGACGATCGCGAGGCCGCGATCGCCCACGCTGCGCACTACCTGCAGCAGGGACCGGTGCTCGTCGAGGAGTTCCTCGACGGCCCAGAGGTCTCGCTGTTCCTGCTCTCCGACGGCTCGAACGTGCTGCCCCTCTCGCCCGCCCAGGACTACAAGCGCCTCCGCGACGGCGACGAGGGCCCCAACACGGGCGGCATGGGCGCCTATTCGCCGCTGCCCTGGCTCGACGAGCGCTTCGGCAGCGAACAGGCCTTCGTCGACGAGGTCATCGAGACCATCGCCCTGCCCACGATCCGCCGCCTCGACGAGGAGCAGACGCCGTTCATCGGGCTGCTCTACGCCGGCCTCATCATCACGAGCCGCGGCATCCGCGTCATCGAGTTCAACGCACGATTCGGCGACCCCGAGACCCAGGTGGTGCTCCCGCGCCTCGCAACGCCGCTGTCGGGCCTGCTCTACGCGGCCGCGACCGGCCGGCTCGCCGAGCAGCCGCGCCCAGAGTTCCGTCCGGATGCCGCGGTCACCGTCGTGCTCGCGAGCGAGGGGTACCCCGAGTCGCCCGAGACCGGCCGACGGATCGACGGGCTCCTGGATGCGGCATCCGTGACCGGGGTGCACGTCGCCCACGCCGCGACCGCCGTCGGTTCGACCGCCGACGACACCGAGCCGCACCTCATCGCCACGGGCGGGCGCGTGCTCAACGTCGTCGCCGTCGGCGACGGGTTCGCCGAGGCCCGCCGCCGCGCGTACGAGGCGATCGGCCACCTGCGTCTCGAGGGCGGCCAGTACCGCACCGACATCGCCGCGCGCGTCGCGGACTGACGAGGTTCGCCGCGCCCGCCGGGCTGCGGCATCCGTGACGAGGAGGAGACGGCCATGACCGACGCGAACGGACTCGACGGCTGGACGCACGTGTACTCGGGCAAGGTGCGCGACCTGTACGTGCCCACCGTGCTCATGACCGACGACGACACCTGGACGGGCGACCCGATGTCGCTCTCGCCCGTGGTGCTCGTGGTCGCGAGCGACCGCGTGAGCGCGTTCGACCACGTGCTGGAACCCGCGATCCCCGGCAAGGGAGCGCTGCTCACCTCGCTCACGCGCTGGTGGTTCGACCGCCTGCCCGAGGTGCCGAACCACCTCGCCTACGCCGAGGACGACCGCTATCGCGACCTTCCGCCCGTGCCGGCCGAGGTGGCCGACCGTGCGATGCTCTGCCGTGCGCTCGACATGTTCCCGATCGAGTGCGTCGTGCGCGGGTACCTCACCGGCAGCGGCTACAAGGAGTACGTCGAGACCGGCGGAATCGCCGGCATCCGCCTGCCCGAGGGCCTCGCCGACGGCGACCGGCTGCCGGAGCCGATCTACACCCCCGCGTGGAAGGCCCCCCTGGGCCAGCACGACGAGAACATCACGTACGAGCGCACCGTCGAGCTCGTCGGCGAGACCGTCGCCGAGCAGCTCCGCGCGGTCTCGCTGTCGGTGTTCGCGCACGCCTCGGAGGTCGCCGAGGAGCGCGGGCTGATCCTCGCCGACACGAAGTTCGAGTTCGGGGCCGACCGCGAACTCGGCATCGTGACCCTGGCCGACGAGGTGCTCACGAGCGACTCCAGCCGCTACTGGGACCTCGAGGCGTACCTCACCGGCCCGACGCCCGAGGTGCGGATGGCGAGCTTCGACAAGCAGATCGTGCGCGACTGGCTCGCCGCGAACTGGAACCAGGACGAGACCGAGGAACCGCCCGTCCTGCCGGCGGAGGTCGTCGAGCAGACGGCGGAGCGGTATCGCGCGCTCGTGGAACGGTTGACGCAGGGGCTCTGAGCACGGCACGGCGGCTGGCGCTCCGACTAGTCGGCCGGGCGCTTCCGGTGCGACATGTCGTGGAACGCATCGAATTCGAGCGCGACCCCGGGCAGGGGCGTGGCATCCGGTCGGGCCCGCAGGCCGTCGATCACGACCGTGAGCTGACGGCGCCAGTACGGGAGGTACGCACCGCCGTACTGTCCGAGCGAGCCGAGCATGTCGACGAGGATGCTGAGGTCGACCGCGGTCACATCGGGCCGGAGCGATCCCTCGGCCTTGGCGCGCTCGACGATGCCGTCCATGAGCGCCTGGAACTCCATGCCCGGACGGTGGTCGGGCTCGATCTCGGCCATCCGGCGCATGATGCCGGGGATGTACGGGCGCTCGGCGAGCCAGCCCGAGAGGAGTTCGAGCCAGCGCTCGACGGCCTGCCAGCCCGTCGGCGCCTCGAGGATCCGGGGACCGTACGCGTGGAGTTCGGCGACGCCGTCGTCGTACAGCGCGCGGATCAGCGCGTCCCTCGACGGGAAGTGCCGGTACAGCGTGCCGGCGCCCACCTCGGCCCGGTTGGCGAGTTCGTCGAGCGGAGCGTCGACGCCGCGCTCGGCGAAGAGTCGCTTCGCCTCGACGATGAGGCGCTCGCGGTTGCGTCGCGCATCCCTGCGCATCGTCACGGGGGATTCCACGACCACAATCTACGCCCGTCGCCTGCGATTCCTTCGGGCCCTTGTGCCCGCGCCGTGGGGCTTGGCTCGCCCGATGCCGGCGGGTAGGATTCGGACAGCATCCTCCGCTTGGTACCCGAACCCGGGGGAAGCTCGCCCACGCGGCGAACCGCGACGCGGCGGATGGCGGGCAGCCCACTGCCCGGGGGAACATCCGCCGCGTCGTCCCGAACGAGATCAGTCGAGCGTGCGGATGACGACCTCCACCGGCTCGCCCGGCTCGACCCCCTCGGCCTCGCGCACGGCGCGCTTCACGGGGAGCGCGTACCGCTCGCGGCCGGGGAAGATCGAGGTCCGCCACGTCGTGCCGCCGATCGTCGCCTCGACGCGGATCGAACCGAACCCGCGCGGCATCCGGGGGCGGTCGCGGATCTCGTCGGACTCCTCCTCGGGCACGTCCACGAAGTACCAGGTGTCGGATGCCCGCTCGCTCCACCGGTAGAGCTCGCTCGTGAACCGGTAGGTCTCCTCCATGGCGCCGACCCTACCCCTGTCCTCCGACCCGTCCGGAGTACCGGACCCGACCGTCCCGACCGCCCTGACGGCGCGACCGGCCCGCTGGCTAGGCTGGCCGGGTGGCAGCACACGACGAGCAGCTCGCCGACGACGGGGTCGAGGCGAACACGCGGCGGATCGAGGCATCCGTCGTCACCGACTTCAGCGACCGGATGAGCTACGGCGGCTACCTCGACCTCGACACGCTGCTCTCGGCGCAGCGCCCCATCTCGCGGCCCGAGCACCACGACGAGCTGCTGTTCATCATCCAGCACCAGACCACCGAGCTCTGGCTGAAGCTCGTGCTGCACGAGCTCGAGACCGCACGCGACCTCATGCGCGCCGACGAACTCGCTCCGGCGCTGAAGTGCATCGCACGCGTCAAGCACATCCAGAAGACCCTCACCGAGCAGTGGTCGGTGCTCGCCACGCTCACGCCCACCGAGTACGCGCAGTTCCGCGGCGTGCTCGGCAACGCGAGCGGGTTCCAGTCGTACCAGTACCGCGCCGTCGAGTTCGTGCTCGGCAACAAGAACGCCAGGATGATGCAGGTCTTCGAAGCGGATGCCTCGGCGACCGCCATCCTGCGCCACGCCCTCGAGTCGCCGAGCATCTACGACGAGTTCCTGCGGTTGCTCGCGCGCGCCGGCTACGACATCCCCGCCGAGGTGCTCGAGCGCGACGTCACCGAGGCCTGGACCTTCCGGCCCGAACTCGTGCCCGTGTTCGCCGCGATCTACGCCGATCCCGACCGCCACTGGTCGGCGTACGAGACGTGCGAGGAGCTCGTCGACCTCGAGGACAACTTCCAGCTCTGGCGGTTCCGGCACCTCAAGACCGTCGAGCGCATCATCGGCTCGAAGACCGGCACCGGCGGCTCCAGCGGCGCGCCGTTCCTGCGGCGAGCGCTCGAGCTCACGTTCTTCCCCGAGCTGTTCGCCGTCCGCACCGAGATCCCGGGGTGACCGCGATGACGGATGCCGCCGACACCTCGGACGCGCTCGGACCGCTCGCGCGACGCGTGCGCCGCTCACTGAACGGCGACCACCCGGGGCAGACCGGCACGATGCTGCCGCCGCTCGTCGACCACCACGTGCACCTGCAGCTGACCGATCCGGATGCCGCGGTCGCGCGCGGCGTCGCCGCGGTCGTCGACCTCGGCGCCGACCCGGGTGCGATCGCGACGATCGCGCGCACCGAGGGCCTGCCGCACGTCAGGTATGCGGGGGCGTTCCTCACGGCGCCGGGCGGCTACCCGGCCGGTCGGTCGTGGGCCCCCGCGGGCAGCGTCCGCGAGCTCCGGCTCGTCGGCGAGGGCGCGGGCGAGGGCGCGGGCGATGCGGCGCTCGAGCACCGGGCGCTGGCCGGCCCGATCGAGGCCGCCGTCGACGAGCAGCACCGGTTCGGCGCCTCCGTCGTCAAGGTGGCGCTGAACGCGTCCGCCGGGCCGGTCTTCGACCGCCCGACCCTCGACGCCGTCCTCGCGGCGGCCCGGAGCCGCGGGCTGCCCGTCGCGGCCCACGCCGAGGGTGCGGGCATGGCCGCGCTCGCCATCGAGGCGGGCGTCGACGTGCTCGTGCACGCGTCGTTCACGGAACGGCTCGACGACGCCCTCGTCGCCGCCGCGGTCGCCGGGGGGCAGGCGTGGATCTCGACGCTCGCGATCCACGTGCGCGACGACGCCGCGGCGGCCGAAATCGCCATCGACAACCTGCGCCGCTTCCACGCCGCCGGCGGCCGCGTGCTCTACGGCACCGACCTCGGCAACGGCGACCTCTCCCCCGGCGTGAACCCCCACGAAATCGCCGCGCTCGTGCGGGCCGGGCTCGCGCCATCCGCCGTCATCGCCGCGCTCGCCGACCCGTGGCCCGAGCGCACCGCCGACTGGACCGATGCGGGCGTGGCCACGTTCGTGCCCGACCCGGCGCCCGCGGGCGCCGCCCTCGCCGAGCCCGAGGCGTTCGCCGCGTGGCTCGCGACCGCCCGGATCGTCCCCACCGAGGAACTGGAGCCCCGCTGACATGGACCCCCGGCTCGCCTACGCCCGACGCATGGACCGTTCCGACGGCCTCGCGCACCACCGCAAGCGCTTCGTCGGCGCCGACACCGACCTCGTCTACTTCGACGGCAACTCGCTCGGCCGGCCGCCGGCGTCGGCGATCGACCGCGTCGCCGCGTTCATGCGCGAGGAGTGGGGCGGGCGCCTCATCCGCGGCTGGGACGAGTCCTGGCTCAACCTGCCGTACGAGATCGGCGACCAGATCGGCCGTGCGGTCATCCAGGCCAAGGCGGGCCAGACGGTGATCGGCGACTCGACGACGGTGCTCATCTACAAGCTCGCGCGGGCCGCCGTCGACGCGCAGCTCGCGCGCGACCCCGAGCGTCGCGAGATCGTCGTCGATCGCGACAACTTCCCCACCGACCGGTACGTGCTCGAGGGCGTCGCGAACGAGACCGGATGCCGCCTCCGCTGGATCGACGTCGACCTCTCGCGCGGCGTGACCTCCGAGCAGCTCGCCGAGGCCGTCGGCCCGAAGACCGCCCTCGTGGTGCTCAACCACGTCTCCTACCGCTCGGCGTACCTCGCCGACGCACCGGAGCTCACCCGCATCGCGCACGACAGCGGCGCGCTCGTGCTGTGGGACCTCTGCCACTCGGCCGGATCGGTGCCCGTGCACGCGGATCTCTGGGACTTCGACCTCGCGGTCGGCTGCACGTACAAGTACCTCAACGGCGGACCCGGCTCGCCCGCGTTCGCGTACGTGCGCGACGACCTGCACCGCCTGCTGCGGCAGCCGATCCAGGGCTGGTTCGGCACGGCCGACCTGTTCGCCATGGGGCCGGAGTACGTGCCCGCGAGCGGCATCCGTCGCTTCGTCAGCGGCACCTCGCCGATCTCGGCGATGATCGCGATGCGCGAGACGCTCAGCATGATCGAGGACGCGGGCATGCCCGCCGTCCGGGCGAAGTCGGTCGCGCTCACCGAGTTCGCGATCGACCTCGCCGACGAGTGGCTGGCGCCGCTCGGCGTCACGGTCGGCTCGCCGCGCGACCCCGAGGAGCGGGGCGGCCACGTGATCCTGCAGCATGAGGCGATGCGCGAGGTCACGGCGCGACTCTGGCAGCGCGACGTGATCCCCGACTATCGCGACGTCGGCGGGCTGCGCATCGGGCTCGCGCCGCTCTCGACGAGCTTCGAGGAGGTGCATCGCGGCCTCGACGTCACGCGCGAGGTGCTCCGCGAGGTCCTCGCCGAGCGCGCCGGGCTGGGTTAGGTCGCGCGGGACGCGTCGGCACGGTGGCGTTCACGGCCGGCGCGGCGGTCGCCCGCGAGCACCGCAACCACCACCGCGAGCGCGAGTCCGGATTCGGACAGTGCCGAAAGCCAGAGTTCCGGAGCCGTCAACAGCAGCGTCAGCCCCAGCACCACGTGCATGCCGCCGAAGGCGAGCACGAGCGCCCGACCCGCCGCCACCTGCCCGCGCCGCACGAGGGCGATCCCGATGACGGTCGCGATCCCCATCAGCATGTTGTACACGCCGACGTTACGAGTCCAGAGGGCGACGGCATCGTACTCGCCCGGTTCGATGAGGAAGATCGGGTAGAGCGCCGCGCTGCGGAAGAAGAAGGTCTCGAGCGCGCCGACCACGATCAGGGTCAGCGCCATGAGCCCGGCGAGGACCTGCGCGGTGAGGGTCATAGGGCGGATGATCCTCGCCCACCGGGTCGCCCGCCACCCCCGAACGGGGTGCACGGGCGTCGTTACGCGGTGTCCGCCGACGTGTCAACGGCCTCGACCTCACCGGCCGGACGGACGAGACTGCTCCGGTGGCGCTTCGCAGCATCCGCGGACGCCTCGACCGAAGGAGCGACGAGCATGAGCGACGAGAAGACGACACGCACCGACGCCGGAGCCTCGGGAACCGAGGACTCGACCACGATGCCCCCGACCACGCCGATCGGCTCGGAATCGGTGACCGGGACGACCGCTTCGGGTTCGACCGGTTCAGGTTCGACCGGTACGTCCGGTTCGACCGCGGCGCCCGCCGGCCCCGGCGAGGACGTCGACAGCGGTGACCGCGAGGCCGTCGACTCGGTCGGCGCCCCCTCGGGCACGCCGCTCGGCAAGGCGACGGATGCCGCGGCCGAAGCCGCCCGCACCGCGGCCGCGAAGCTTCGCGAGGCCGCCGACAGCGCCGACCTCGACAAGTTCGCCGAGGACGCCAAGCGCGTCACGGGCGAATGGTCGGAGAAGGTCAAGGAGGAGTACCGGCGCCGGCCCGGCGTCGTGATCGGCGCGGCGGTGGCGGGGCTCGTCGTCCTCGGCACCATCGCGCGAGCGCTCGGACGGCGTCGATGAGCGGCGACGGCCGGGCCGTCGACGGATCCGACGGCATGGGCGGCACGGACGGCACCGAGGGCACCGGCACCTCCACCGGCAGCACCGGGTCGTACGGTCGCCCGGGCAGCGCCTCGCCCGACCCCAAGCAGCCGGTGACGTCGATGGACACGGCCGCGGCGGACGGCGACGCCGAGGAGCACGACGACCCGGCGGCGCACGGCGGACCGGAGTTGCGCGAGCTGCCCACCACGGAGGACGGCGTCGTCGCCGACGACGCCTCGAAGGACCACGGCGTCGGCGGACGCGCGTAGCATGGCCGGATCACCACGCCGACCCCGGGTCGGCGTGAACGCTCCGATGGAAGGGACGGGTCCATGACGGATGCGACGAACCAGCCGGGCGACGAGCTCGACGAGCGGGTGGAGGCGGCCGTCGACGAGGCCAAGGCCGCGGCCGATCGGGCCGCGCGCGAAGCCGACGCGTCGCTCGAGGCCATGCGCAACGCCGCGGCGGACGCGGCGGAACGCGGGGCCGCGGCGCTCTCGGATGCGGCCAGCCAGGCGCGTGCGGTCGCGGTCGACGCGCTCGACGACGCCGAGGACCTCTTCGAGGACGCGTCGGACTGGCTCGAGGAGAAGTACCGCGAGAACCCCGCCCTCGTGCTCGGGGTGGCCGTCGCGGCGGGCATCGCGCTCCTCGTGGGCGTCGGCGCCATCGCGCGCGCGATCTTCCGGCGCTGATCCTCACCCGCCGACGGCAGGGCCCCGCATCCCGTCGAGTGCGCCGATCCGGTCGAGCTCGGCCCGGAGCGCGTCGCCGAACGCCCGTGCCGACACGGCGTCCGCGTCGCAGTGCACGGCGCAGTGCAGTCGCCCGTCGTACGACAGCGCCGACACCCCCAGGCGGACGTTGCCCTGGATGGGCGCGAGTGGCCACGCCCGCTCGAGCGGGGCGCCCGCGACGGCGAGCGGATGCCGCGGCCCCGGCACGTTCGTCACGAACATCGCGATCAGCCGCTGGTACCGCACCAGTCGGCGGAACAGCACGGTGCCGAACCGGGTCCGGGTGAGCTCGTAGGACCCGCGCGACCGCGCGTCCGCCTTCCGCGCCCGAGTCAGCTCGGCGATCCGCCGCACCCTCGTCGACGGGTCCGGTTCTCCGGTCGGCAGCGGCACGAGCATGACGCCCACGGCGTTGCCGGACCGACCCCGGTCGGCGAGCGCGACCGGCACGCTCGCGGGAACGGCGGGCGGCACCGGCTCGCCGCGCTCCCGCAGCGCGGCTTCCGCCGCCGCGACCGCCGCCGCGAGGAGCGCGTCGTTCACGGTGCCCCCGGCGGTCGCGGCGCCGCGCGCGAGCGCGTCGAGCGATGCGTCGACGAACGCGACGCCCCGTCGCGGCCCGATCCGCCCGAGCAGCACCGTCGGCGGCAGGGCCGGCCGGAACACGGCGGTCGTCCGCTCCCACCCCGAGCCGAGCGTCCGCAACCGTTCGAGCAGGCTGCGACGCGGGCGCGGGGCCGTCGCCGACGCGGGCGGCGCCGCGGCATCCGTCGGCCCCTCACCCGCACCGAGCAGCACCTCGACGAGCCGGACCGCGGCGAGGCCGTCGGCGAGCGCGTGGTGGATGCGCAGCACGAGCCCGACCCGCGAGGACGCCGCACCGGGCACCACGAGCAGCTCCCACAGGGGCCGGTCCGTCGGCATCGGGGTGACCATGAGGCGCGCGCACAGGGCCTCGAAGCCCGCCGGACCGTCCACGGCCTCCAGGAGCCGGACGTGCCGGTCGAGGTCGACCGCGGCCTCGACCCACACCAGGCGCCGACCCTCCCGGGCGACGCGCTGCGACAGCCGCGCCTCCCGCGGGAGGCGCGCGGCGAATCGGGTGCGCAGGACCGCCAGGTCGACCGCCCCGTCGGAGGCGACGACGCCGCCCGGAGCCAGCAGCCCCGCCATGAGGAACGCGTTGACCTGGTCCGGCGCGTCGATCACGATGTTCGACGCGTCGGCCGGCGAGAGCGGCTCGTGCCGCACGCCCACCTCCCCCATCGCCGCAGTCTACGACCGGCGACGACCGGCGGGTCGGCGCCCGGTAGAATCGGAGCGACCCTCACCGTCCCCACCGAACGGAGCACCGCTGTGCCCACCATCGTCGTCGACGTGATGCCCAAGGCCGAACTGCTCGACCCCCAGGGGAAGGCCGTCGCCGGCGCCCTCGCCCGCACCGGGCACGGGTCGATCACCGGGGTCCGGGTGGGCAAGCGGTTCGAGCTCACCGTCGACGGGCCGATCGACGACGCGATCAAGGCCGAGGTGGCGGCGCTGGCCGAGAACGTGCTCTCGAACGCCGTCATCGAAGACGTGGTCGGCATCCACTACGAGCAGTCGAACGCCGAGCTCGCGGCCGAGGCCGCCGACGCGGCATCCGCTCACCACGACGGGTACGAAGCGCCCGCGGGCGAGACCCACTGACCGAGACCCACGGAGGCACCCGCATGCGCATCGGCGTCATCACGTTCCCCGGCTCGCTCGACGACCGCGACGCCCAGCGCGCGGTGCGCCTCGCGGGCGGCGAGCCCGTCGCGCTCTGGCACGGCTCGCACGACCTCGAGGGCGTCGACGCGCTCATCCTGCCCGGCGGGTTCAGCTACGGCGACTACCTCCGGTGCGGCGCTATCGCCTCGCTCAGCCCGATCATGACCGAGGTCGTCGACGCGGCGAACCGGGGCATGCCCGTGCTCGGCATCTGCAACGGCTTCCAGATGCTCACCGAGGCGCACCTGCTCGAGGGCGGACTCATCCGCAACGACCACGGCGCGTTCATCTGCCGCGACCAGGTGCTGCGCGTCGAGAACGACGACACCGCGTGGACCACCGAGTTCGCGAAGGGCCAAGAGATCACCATCCCGCTGAAGAACGGCGAGGGCGGCTTCATCGCGTCGGAGGAGACGCTCGACCGGCTCGAGGGCGAGGGCCGCGTGGTGTTCCGCTACGTGGGCGTGAACCCCAACGGGTCGCTGCGCGACATCGCGGGCATCACGAACGAGCGCGGCAACGTGGTCGGCCTCATGCCGCACCCCGAGCACGCGGTCGAGCCCGGGTTCGGCCCCGACACCGCGGCCGCGATGCGGTCGGGCGTCGACGGGCTCGGGTTCTTCGCGAGCGTCGTGCGCCGCTCGCTCGTCGAGGCGTAGCCGCTCCGGCCTTCCCGCGTCGCGCCGCGCCCGCGACGCCGGACGCGTTCGCTCTCCGAGGGGACGCGACACGCCGCGGCCCTGCGGGCTCGCGCGGCGTGTCGCGTCCCCTCGCGGCGCGTCGACGGCGCCCGCCGCGACCGACGCCCAAGCCGGAGATGGGAAAGGGCGGGGTGGCCGCCGGCCACCCCGCCCCTCCTCGGACCGGGGTCTCAGTACCCGATCGGGATGACGCCGGTGTCGGTCTGGTAGCCGGTGACGGGCGCGTGCGGGATCTCGTCCCAGCGCGCCGGGTCCTCCTGCTGCACCTCGCCCGTGGCCATGCCGACGAGCAGTTCGGTCAGCGCCAGCACGTTCTGGCGGATCGACTTGCCGCGCGCCTTCTGGCCGAGGCTGCCGTCGCTCGTGTTGCCGCTGGTCTCGAAGAAGATCGCCGGGTTGCTGTGCCCCTCGGGGTTGAGCCCGTCGTGGTCGAGGCCGAGCATCATGGCCGACACGACGCCGCCCTTGATGTCGATCTCGAGGCTTCCGCCGACCTGATAGCGGTCCATGTTGACGTAGCCGGCCTTCTGCAGCTCGTCGTAGACGTGCACGTGCATCTGGCGGGTGAGCACGTCGTACGCGCCGCCCTCGATGCCGGGCAGCGTCGGGCCGCCGGGCGCGAGCGAGATGCCGAGGGAGAGGGTGACGTCGTCGCCGGTGCCGTACTCGCGCTTGAGGCCCTGGTGGTGGATGTCGATGGCGAACGCCGGGTCGACCATGGTCCAGTACTCGTAGAACGCCTCGGACTCGGCGGCCTCGAACTTGCCGACGCCCCAGTCGCGGTTGAGGTCGATCCGCTTCGACGTGCCGACCTGCAGCACGGTCTGGCGGATGTTCAGCTCCGAGCCGTCGGGGTTGTACATCGGGATCACGTGAAACGTGTACGTGTCGCGGAGGAGCTGCCAGTCGGGCGACCCATTGGTGCCCATCTCCTTCAGCACGGCGAGCAGCGACTCGGTGCCGTACGGCTCGTTGCCGTGGATGCGGCCCTGCAGCCACACGTGCTCGTCGCCCTCGCCGACGGTCGCGACGTAGAGGTCGCGGCCCTGCTCGGAGGTCGAGACGGCGGTGCCCACCTCGGCGAGGGTGAACACGTCGACGCCGAAGCGCGAGGTCTTCTCGAGGCGCTCGAGCTGGGTGATCAGGTCGTCGTAGGTGACGATGCTCGAGATGTTGGTGTTGCCCTCGGGCGACGGGAAGTTGGGCCCGGCGAGCGCCGGCCCGCCCGACGTGAACGGGATGGCGACGGCGAACGCCGCGGCGGCGGCGATGGCGGTGGTGCGGCGGTGGCGGTGCGGTGGCTTCGGGCCGTAGGTCATCGTTGACTCCCCCATGGAACGGACGTGCCGGTGAAGGCGGCACGCGTCCTCGGGACGGCCACCCGGAAGAGGCTTTCCCAAGGACGTGGGCCCGAGCCTACGGACGCGGTCGGCGTGGGGGCAAGAGCCGCGCGTCCGGAGTCGACCGTCCGCTCCGCACCGATCGTCCAACAATCGGCGCGGAGCGGACGAACCGGGATCCGCGACTAGGCCGCGGCGTCCTCGTCGGCGTCGGGCTGCTGCGGAGCCTCGGCGTTCACGCCCCGGGCGTACGCCTCGCGCAGCGAGGTGCCGAGCTCGGCGTCGACGTTGGTCCAGTAGAGGAAGAACCGCTCGCGGATCTCGTCGATCGTGATCGCGTGCGCCTGGCCCGACAGCGTCTCCAGGAAGCGCGCCTTCGCCTCCGCCGAGAACACGTCGCGGTAGAGGGTGCCGGCCTGGCCGAAGTCCGAGTCCTCGGCGCGCAGGGTGTACGCCGTGCGCACGAGCTCGCCGTCGGCCTCCCAGCCGCCCTCGCCCGCGATCGCGGCGTCGGCGACCGGTCCGCCGAACGAGTTCGGCGCGTACACCGGGGCGGTGGGCGCGTTGAAGTGGTAGCGCGCCGCGCCGTCCTGCGAGTAGTTGTGCACGGATGCCGCGTGCGGCGCGTTCACCGGCAGCTGGTTGTAATTCGTGCCCACCCGGTAGCGCTGCGCGTCGGGGTAGCTGAAGACGCGCGCCATGAGCATCTTGTCGGGGCTGATCGCGATGCCCGGCACCGTGTTCGCCGGCGAGAACGCGGCCTGCTCGATCTCGGCGAAGAAGTTCTGCGGGTTGCGGTCGAGCGTGAGCGTGCCGACGGGGATCAGCGGGTAGTCGCCGTGCGGCCACACCTTGGTGAGGTCGAACGGGTTGAAGCGGTAGGTCTTCGCGTCCTCGTACGGCATGACCTGCACGTGCAGGTCCCACTTCGGGAACTCGCCGCGCTCGATGGCGTCGTAGAGGTCGCGGCGGTAGAAGTCGGCGTCGGCACCCGCGATGGCCTCGGCGGTCGGGGCATCCAGGTGGAGGTCGCCCTGCTGCGAGCGGAAGTGGTACTTGACCCAGAACTTCTCGCCGGCGGCGTTGATCCACTGGTAGGTGTGCGAGCCGTAGCCCTGCATCTCGCGCCACGACTTCGGCAGGCCGCGGTCGCCCATGAGGTAGGTGACCTGGTGGGCCGACTCGGGCGAGAGGGTCCAGAAGTCCCACTGCATGTCGGCGTCGCGCAGGCCCGAGCCCGGCAGGCGCTTCTGCGAGTGGATGAAGTCGGGGAACTTGATGGCGTCGCGGATGAAGAACACGGGGGTGTTGTTGCCGACGATGTCGTAGTTGCCCTCGGTCGTGTAGAACTTCAGCGAGAAGCCGCGCACGTCGCGCCAGGTGTCGGGCGAGCCCTGCTCGCCGGCGACGGACGAGAAGCGCAGGAGGGTCTCGACCTCGGTGCCCGGCTGGAAGAGCGCGGCGCGCGTGTAGGCGGACACGTCGTGGGTGACCTCGAACCGGCCGAACGCGCCGCCGCCCTTCGCGTGGACGATGCGCTCCGGGATCCGCTCGCGGTTGAACTGCGCGAGCTTCTCGACGAGGTACCGGTCGTGCAGCACCGTGGCGCCGTCGGCGCCGACGGTGAGCGAGTGCGCGTCGCTCGCGACGGGCGTGCCCGTCTGCGTGGTCGTGACGGGCGGGTTCGCGGGGTTCGACATGTCGTCCTTCTCTCTTCGGTGAACGGATGCCGCGGCCGGGTCGGGACAGGACGTGCGGGCACGACGAGCACCGCCCCGGTCGGGCGGTCGGCGCGCAGGGGCGCCGGGGCGAGCGGATGCCGCCGGCCTAGCCGGTCAACTCCCGCTGGCAGTCGGCGCAGAGGCCCCAGAAGGTGACCTCCGCGGTGTGGATGGCGAAGCCGCCCGCGGTGGACGGCACGAGGCAGGGCGCCTCGCCGACGACGCAGTCGACGTCGGCGACGGCGTGGCAGCGCGTGCACACCACGTGGTGGTGGTTGTCGCCGATGCGGCTCTCGTAGAGGGCGGCGGACCCGGCGGGTTCGATGCGGCGCAGGAGACCGGCGCCGTGCAGGGCGCCGAGCACGTTGTAGACCGACTGCAGCGGCGTGCCGGGCAGGGCGTCGACCACGCGGGCGTGCACCGCGTCGGCGTCGAGGTGCCCGTTGCCGGTGACGGCCTCGAGCACGGCCAGGCGCGGTGCGGTCACCTTGAGCCCGGCGGCGCGCAGGTGCGCCTCCGCCTCGTCTCGGTGCATCGCGGTCGCCATGCCTCGAACCTAGCAGTTGTTTTGAATGGATCAAAACAACTGAGGCATGCGCATCTCTGTTCAGCGACGGGTGCCGTCGGCGTCCTCGACGCCGGGCTCGACGACCGGGATCGCGGCCGTGAACTCCGATGCGCGCTGCTCGCCCTCATCGCTGCCCGAGAAGAGCCCGGCGCGCTCGCGCGGCGCGGCGTCGTCGGGGCGTCGGGCCCGCGGCGCGGCATCCGCTCGCCCCTCGTCGGTCGTCGCCTCGCCGGCCTCGCCGAGGAGGACGCGCTGGTGGGGCAGCGCGTCGCGGTCCTGGTCGCGCACCCACTCCACGAGCTCCTCGCGCACGAGGCAGCGCAGGTCCCACAGGGCGGCCGAATCGGCCGCGCTGACCAGGACGCGCACGCGCACCAGCCCGCCGGTCGCCTCGGTGACCTGCAGCACCTTCGTGCGCCCGTCGAAGAGGTCGGTGCCGTCGAGCACGCGGTCGAGCTCCTCGCGCATGGCGTCGGTCGACACCCGCCAGTCGACGTCGAGCTCGACCGAGCCGATGAGCGCACTGCCGTACTTGGTCCAGTTCTGGAACGGCTTCGTCGTGAAGTAGGTGCACGGCAGCACGACCGTCCGCTCGTCCCAGGTCATCACCACCACGTACGTGAGCGTGATCTCGCGGATGCGACCCCACTCCCCCTCCACGACCACCACGTCGTCGACGCGGATCGCCTCGGAGAACGCCAGCTGGACGCCCGCGAACACGTTCGCGAGCACCGACTGCGCCGCGAGACCGGCGACGATCGACGCGATGCCGGCCGAGGCCAGCAGGCTCGCACCCACCGCGCGCACGCCGTCGAACGTGAGCAGGATCGCCCCCATCGCGACGAGGGCGACGACCACCACCACGAGCCGGCGGACGACCTGCAACTGCGTGTGCACCTTGCGGGCCACCCGGTTGTCGGCGACGCCCACGTCGTACCGGCGTTCGCCCACGTCGGCGAGGAACAGCAGCACCTGCGCCACGAGCCACGCGCCGGCGCCGATGAGCGCGATGAGCACGGCGTGGTCGACGACCGGCCGCCACGGCTCGTCCGGGAAGGCGAGGGCGACCGCGATCGCGATGCCGCCGATGAGGAGCACCGTGCGGAACGGCCAGCGCGCCCGCCGGATCAGGATGTTCGCCGAGCTGCGGCGCCGCGCGACCGCACGCACCACGAGCGAGGCGATCGCCGAGACGACGAAGACGGATGCCGCGACCGCGAGCAGCGCGATCGCGAGGACGGCTCCGGGCGGCCAGGTGGCGGTGTCGGGCATGTGGAGACTCCCTCCGGTCGAGGCCCAGCGTAGGCTGCCGACGAGGGGGTGGCATGTCCGATCGATCCAACGGGACCCGCCGCAGGCTGTCCGCACTGTCCGAAGCAGTGGCCTCCCGCCTCTGGCCCATCCCGGCCGCGGCCCTCCTGGTCGGCGTCGCGCTCGGCGTCCTGCTGCCGGAACTCGACCGCGCCGTCGACGAGGAGCTGCCGTCCACGATCGCGGCGTGGGTCTTCAGCGGCGGCGTCGACGCCGCCCGCGCCGTCCTCACGACCATCAGCGGGTCGCTGATCACTGCGACCTCGCTCACGTTCTCCCTCACCGTGGTCGCGCTGCAGCTCGCGAGCAGCCAGGCGTCGCCCCGGCTGCTGCGGCTCTTCGCCTCCGACCCGATGGTCCATTGGACGCTCGCGGCCTTCCTCGGCACCTTCGCCTACGCGCTGGTGGTGCTGCGCACCGTCTCCGACGCGGGCGGGAACCTCGCCGTGCCGCGGATCTCCGTCACCTTCGCGGTGCTGCTCACGGTCGTGAGCATGCTCGTGCTGATCCTCTTCCTCGGCCATCTCGCGCGGGTCCTCCGAGTCGACACCATGCTCAAGGACGTGCACTCGGAGGCGTCGCGCACGATCGAGCTCCTCGCGGAGGACCGGCCGGAGGGCACCGAGACCATCCCGGCCGCACCGGCGGACCGCACGGAGCATCGGGTCGTCGCCAACCGGTCCGGCTTCGTCACGTCGATCGACCGGGCCCGCCTCGTCGACCTCGCCGAACAGCACGACGTCGTCATCCGCGAGCGGCGGGCCGTCGGCTCGAGCATCGTGGCGGGCACGCCGATGGCCTCGTGGTGGACGGCCGAGGACGCATCGGCGATCCCCGATCGGGCGGGGGCCGATCCGGTCGGCGATGGCATCAGGGACGCGGTCTCGATCTCGTACGAGCGCACGCCCCGCCAGGACATCGGGTACGGGGTCCGCCAGCTGGCGGACATCGCGACGAAGGCCCTGTCGCCCGGCGTCAACGACCCGACGACGGCCGTCCACGCCCTCAGCCACCTGGCCGCGGTGCTCGCCGATCTGGCCGAGCTTCCCCCGGAACCGCCGTCCCTCGTGGACACGGCCGGGCGCGCCCGGCTGGTGCCGTGTCGCACCGACTTCGCAGCCCTCCTCGAGACCGCGCTGCAACAGCCGCGACGATACGGCGCCGGCGATCCCGACGTCGTGTCCCGGCTCTACGGGCTCATCGCAGACGTCGCGTGGCGCACTCACGATCCGGAACGACGCGCAGCGCTGCGAGGGCAGCTCGAGCGCCTCTCCGCCTCCGTTGCACGCCAGGATTACGACGAGGTCGAACGGCGTCGATTCGCCCAGCTCGAGGCCGACGCGCGACGTGTCCTCGACCCGGATGACGAGCCGACACGGCCCTGACGCTCGGCGCCGGCACGCGCACCGGCACGGCGGCCGGTTCCCGGTGGAACCGAGCCTCGGCGGTCCACCCTGGGGCGTCGGCGGCGACCGCGCCCGCGGCATCCGTCATCGACGCGGCACGGCAGCGCCGCCCCTGGTCCCCCGCGCGGACGGACGCGGCATCGACGCCGACTGACTCGCGCGCGCCTCAGCGGTACTCGGGATTCGGGTGATCGGGCGCGGGCACGTAGCCGAAGTGCTCGCCCTCGTCCCACTCCGATCGCACGTTGCCGATCGCGGGGATGCCGCCGGCGTCCTTCAACAGCTTCGCCACGTGCATGAGGTTGTACGTCATGAACGTCGTGTTGCGGTTGGTGAAGTCGTTCTCGGGCCCGCCGGAGCCCTCGTCGAGGTAGCTCGGCCCCGGACCCGCCTCGCCGATCCACCCCGCGTCGGCGGCGGGCGGGATCGTGAAGCCGATGTGCTGCAGGCTGTAGAGGATGTCCATGGCGCAGTGCTTGATGCCGTCCTCGTTGCCGGTGATGATCGCGCCGCCGACCTTGCCGTAGAACACGTACTGCCCCTTGGCGTTCTTCTCGCCGCTCATCGCGTAGAGCCGCTCGATGAGTCGCTTCGTCACCGACGAGTTGTCGCCGAGCCAGATGGGGCCGCCGATCACGAGGATGTCGGCATCCTCCACCTTCGGCCAGATCTCCTCCGGCCACGCGTCGTACTGCCAGCCGTACTCGCGCATGTCGGGGTAGACGCCCGTCGCCACGTCGTGGTCGACGAAGCGGATCGACTCGACCGAGACGCCGTGCTCGCGCATGAGCCGGATGCTCGAATCCATGAGGCCCTGCGTGTTGCTCGTCTCGGGCGAGCGCTTGAGGGTGCAGTTGACGAAGAGCGCGGTCAGATCGCTGAAGTCCGGTTCGGCTGCCATGGGCCGACGCTACTCCGGCCAGGGGCGGATGCCGCGGGGTTGTCAGCGAACGCACACCTCGCGCACCGCCCGCAAGCGGCATCCGTTCTCGTCGGTCAGTAGCGCAGCACGCTGTGGACGTCGTACCGGCCGGCGAGCATGCCGCGCCCGCCGAGCGCCTCGAGCTCGATCGCGACGGAGACGCCGGCGACGGTCCAGCCGGCGCGCTCCACCAGGCGGGCCGCCGCGCCGACCGTGCCGCCGGTCGCGAGCACGTCGTCGACGATGAGCACGCGCGACCCCGGCGGAAGCTCGCCCTCGTGCACCTCGAGCGCGGCGGTGCCGTACTCGAGGTCGTACTCCTCGCGGAGCACCGCGCGCGGGAGCTTGCCGGCCTTCCGCACCGGGAGGACGCCCGCACCGCAGAGCGCCGACGCGGCGCCCGCGAGCAGGAACCCGCGAGCTTCGACGCCCGCGAGGACGTCGAACCGGCCGGCGAACGGCGCCGTCAGCGCCTCCGCGAGCGCATGGAACGCGGGGCCGTCGGCGAAGACCGGCGTCAGGTCGCGGAAGAGCACGCCGGGCTCGGGGAAGTCGGGGATCGTCGCGAGCTTCGACTCGACGAGCTCGCGCACCTGGGCATCGTCCACCGGCCCACCCTAGCCCCGCCGGGTCGCGGGCGGCGGTTCCCGAGGAGCAGCGCGGCCGCCGTCAACCCGGTTCCGCCGCCTCGGCCGCCCGGGTACGTTCGCCGGATGACGGATCGCCACCTGCCCCGCGCCGCCGCCGCGACCGCCATCGCCGTGGTCCTGGCGCTGTCGGGCTGCTCGGCGCCGTCGTACCAGGCCGAGACCGCCGCAGAGCTGCGGGGCGACGTGCACGCCATCGCGGCGTCGAGCGCCGCCGGCGACTGGGCCGCGGCCGTCGCCGGACTCGACGAGATGGCGGACCGGCTCGAGCGCGCGCACTCTCACGGGAGACTCGACGACGACCGGTTCCAGGCCATCGCCGCCGCGATGACCCTCGTGCGCAAGGACCTCGAGGTAGCGATCCTCGCCGCCGAGAGCGAGGCCGAGCGGCAGGAACTGCTCGATGCGCAGGCGACGCTCGAGGAACGACTGCGCGAGCTCGCCGAGCAGCAGCAGTCCTCGGGCGGAGGCGACGACGGGAGCGGCGGAGGCGGCGGAGGCGGCGATTCCGGCTCGGGCGGCTCCGGCGACTCCGGCGGGCCGGGCTCGAAGGACTCCAACCCCGGCAAGGGCAAGGGGAGCGACAAGGGCAACGGCAAGGGGCCCAAGGGCGGCAGGGGCTGAGGCGGCCCCGGAATCGCGAAACGGAGCCCGCCGCGGCATCCGCTCAGCCCTTCGTTCAATGCGGTTCGCAGGTCGACTTGCGAAGATGGACCGGTGAGCTCCCCCGACTCCCCCATCCTGCCCGCGCCCGCCACCACCACGACCGTCACGTCGGTCGCCCCCGGCCTCACCCCGAAGCGGTTGTTCCGGCTGCTGGCCTTCGCCGAGGCGATCACGTGGACGATGCTGATCACGGGCCTCATCATGCGGGCGACGCTCGGACTCGACTGGGCGGTGCTCGTCGGCGGTTCGATCCACGGGTTCGTCTTCCTCGCGTACGCGTTCACGGCCGTGCTCGTCGGCGTGAACCAGCGCTGGCCGCTCGGCCTCATGGCCCTCGGCGTCGTGTCGGCGATCGTGCCCTACGCGACGATCCCGTTCGAGCGGTGGGTGCTGCGCCACGACCGGCTCGAGGGCGGATGGCGCCGCGAGGCGACCGACCACCCCGCCGACGGCAACGTCATCAACCGGATGCTGCGGTGGTTCCTCGCGCGGCCGCTGCTGCTCACGATCCTGTCGGTGCTCGGCATCGCCGCGGTGTTCACGATCCTCCTCATCATCGGCCCGCCCGGCGGCCGCGACTGACCTCCCGCCCTCCTTTCTCAGGAACCGCTCGCCGATACCGCACGTTTCTCAGGACGACACGCCGCGCCACGACGCGACCCGCCGGATAACTCCTGAAAAGGGTCGGAAGAATCGTGCGGGGGCGTGTGACGTCCTTACAGCACGACGAAGGGCGGGGCGGATGCCGTGGCATCCGCCCCGCCCTCGTTCGTCGGGCTAGGAGCGCCCGGTCACTCGACCGTGACGCGGTCGATCGACACGGTGCCCTTGCCGGCGAACGTCAGGGAGTAGCCCTGCACGTCGGTCAGCGTGAGGCCGTCGTCGGGCGCACCCTCGGGCTGCTCGTCGGCCCGCTCGAACGCGTCGAACGGGACGGTGACCTGCTGCCACCCGGTGCCGCGCACGACGGTGCTCGCCGTGAATCGCTCGGCCGTGTCGGGCGCCTGGTAGACGCGCACGTAGTCGACCGTGAGCGACTGCGGGAACTCGAGGTCGTCGCCGAGCGCGCCGCCGAAGTTGCCGCCGATCGCGACGTTGGTCAGCAGCGAGAACGGGTGGTCGAAGACCCACTCGTTCGGCGCGACATCCGCCGGGTCGGCCTGGTGGTAGACGATGCCGTCGACCGACCAGACGATCTCCTCGGGCGTCCACTCGACCGCGAACTCGTGCCAGTCGCCGGGCACGGGGGCACCGAAGTCGTAGATCCCGCCGTACGACTGGCCACCGGAGTAGCCGGGGCCGTGGATGGTGCCGAAGATCTCGTTCGGCAGGCGGCCGACGAACTCCATGACGTCGATCTCACCGGTCTGCGGCCAGCCGACCTCGCGGAAGTCGGTGCCGAGCGACCACACGGCCGGCCAGATGCCCGAGCCCTCGGGCACCTGCACGCGCGACTCGATGCGGCCGTACTCGAACTCCTGCTTCTGCTCGGTGATCAGGCGCGCCGAGGTGTACTCGCACGGTCCGTACCAGCACTCGAGGTCGGTCGTCTCAGGGTCGATCTCGCGGGCCGTGATGACGAGGTTGCCCTCACCGTCGAGCGCCGCGTTGTCGGTGCTGTCGGTGTAGTACTGGAGCTCGTCGTTGCCCCAGCCCCAGCCGCCGGTCTCGTATGTCCAGTTCTCCGGGTTCGCCGGTGCGCCGGCGGGACCGTCGAACTCGTCGCTCCACGCGAGCTCCCACGTGTCGGGGCCCTGGTCGGGCGCCGGGTCGTCCAGGATCTCGACGGTGATCGGGGTGGCCTTCTCCGAGCCCTTCACCCAGAAGCTGAGCCCCTCGGCGTCGGACCAGTCCTGCCCGCCCGCGAACTCGCGGCCGAGCGTCGACTTGCCCCGGTAGGAGAAGTCGGCCACGCTCTCGAACGCGTCCTGGCCCTCGTAGCCCGCGCCCGAGTCGGCGGCGATCTCACGCGTGGTGAGCACCGACTTGCCCGACGTGTCGAACAGCCACGGCGTCGACTCGAAGTCGTCGACCAGCGACGGGTCCTTCTCGTCGTCGTCCTGGATGCTCACGGTGGCGGTGCGCACGAAGCCGAACTCGGCTCCCTGCGGGTCGGACAGCCGGACGACGAACGTCTCGTCGACCTCGTACTTGCCGTCCTGCAGCGTGGGCAGCTCGATGGTGGCCTCGCGCTCGCCGGCCGGGATCGTGACGGTGCCGCTGACCGGCGTGAAGTCGCGGTCGGCGGTGGCCGAGAGGTCCTCGGTCGCGGTGCGCGCCTCGATCGAGAGCGACTCGTAGGCGACCGTGACGTCCTCGTCGGCGACGCGGTTCAGGCGGATGACGCCCGTGAGCGTGTCACCCTCCGTGACCTCGTATCCGGCCCGGTCGAACCCGACCGAGAGGGCCGGCGGCTCGACCTCGCCGTAGAGCAGCACGTCGTCGTACCGGAACGTCAGCGGCGCGTTCGTCCGGAGCGAGCCGAACGCGTAGCCGTGCATCTCGGTGAGCGTCAGGCCGTCGTTCGGGGCCGTGTTGCCGATGTTCTTGCGCGTGAAGTCCGCGAAGTCGAACGTGAGGAACTTCCAGCCGCGCCAGTCGTCCTCGTACGAGACCACGAAACGCTCGGCGTCGTCGACGGTCGAACCGGGGTTGCGGTTGTCCAGCAGGTCGAGGAACAGGTCGGTGCCCGAGCCGTTGCCGTACTGCCAGAAGCCGATGCCCTGGTAGGTCGACCAGTCCTGGGTGGTCCAGGCGTCGGCGGTCTCGTTCGTGAAGTTCCGCACGACGACGCCGAAGCTCGTCACGTCGAAGTCGGCGTCGAGCACGTGGTTGCCGGCGGGGGCGCCGGGAACCGGCGCGGGCGCGGCATCCGTGCGCTCGAAGGCGACCGAGCTGTTCGGGTCCTGCGCGCCGAACCACCCGACGGGGATGCCGCCGGCGTCGCCCTGCACGAGCGGGGTCTCGTGGTCGTCGACGATGAGCGTGCGGCCGTCCGGCGGGCCGACGACCTCGCCGTCGTCGTCGAGGATCGTCACCGTCTGGCTCGACGGCGACCCGAGGGTCGCGCCGGAGACGTCGGCGAGCGTCAGCACGAGCGTCTCGTTCGGCTCCTCGACGTCGTCGGCGACCGTCTCGAGGTCGATCGTGCGGCTCGTCTCACCGGCGGCGAACTCGATCGTGGTGCTCGGGTCGACGTAGTCGTCGCCCGCCACGGCGGTGTCATCCGTCGCCTGGAGGGCGACCGTCACGGGCGTCTCGAGCGCGCGGTCGAGGCGGACCTCGATGGAGCCGGTGTCGCCCTCGATGAGACTCGCGGTCGAGCTCGCGAACGAGACGGCCGGCGGCACCTCGATGCCCGAGTAGACGGCGATGTCGTCGATGCGCACGGTGTTGGCGCCGTTGACCGCCGGGAGCGCGTAGCCCCACACGGCGGCCTTGCCGAACCCGTCGTTCGGGGCGCCGTCGGGCTGGAAGTCGGTCGCGCGCTGGAAGGCCGACCAGGGCAGCGTCACCTGGCGCCATCCGGCGGCGTCGTCGACGATCGTGGTGTCGAAGCGCTCGGACGCGTCGGGGTTCGCGCCGCCGTCGAAGAGCTCGAACTGCAGGGCGGTGCCGTTGCCGGACCCGTTCATCCAGAAGGTGACGCCGTCGTAGGCGCTCACGTCGCGGGTCGCGATGAACGTCTCGCCGACGCCGCCGAAGCTGCCGCCGGCGCTGACGTCCCACCCGTAGGAGAGGACCTTGGTCGGCCCCTCCTGGCCGGGCTTCGCGTCGGCCGTACCGGCGGCGACGTCGACCACGCCGAAGCCGGCAGAGCCGTAGCTGAAGAAGCCCGAGGGCGCGCCGCCCTCGAAGTCGGTGATCACGGTCGTGGTTCCCTCGGCCGCCGCCGCGGTCGCGGTCGCGCCGAGGGGAACCAACAGCGCCGCGGCGACGACGGCGGCGCCGCCTCCGCGTGAGAGCGCTCTCATTCTTGCCTGCATGTCTGCTCCGTCACAGTACGGCGGCCCCCGTTGGCCGCACCTGGACATGATGACACGTGTCACCTGCGATCTCAACGGCGAGGTGGACGCGCGTCCGGCCGGCCGGGGGCGGCGGCGGACGCGAATCGCCGCCTCAAGCGCGGCGATGCGACGATTCGCGCCCGAGGCGCGCTCGAGCCCGGCGCACCCGGGCGAGAATGGGGCGCATGCCCATCCTGAACAAGGACATGCAGGTCTGCATCTCCCTCTCCGGCCGCCCGTCGAACCTCGGAACCCGGTTCCACAACTTCCTCTACGACGAGCTCGGGCTGAACTTCATGTACAAGGCCTTCACGACCGACGACCTCGAGGGCGCGATCCGCGGCATGCGCGCCCTCGGCTTCCGCGGCTGCTCCGTGTCGATGCCGTTCAAGGAGGACGTGATCCCGCTCGTCGACGAGCTCGAGCCGTCGGCCGCGGCGATCGAGTCGGTCAACACGATCGTGAACGACGGCGGCCGGCTCACGGCATCCAACACCGACTACGAGGCCGTCGCGCAGCTCATCGCCGAGCACCGGCTCGACCCGGCCTCGCGCGTCGTCGTGCGCGGCTCGGGCGGCATGGCGAAGGCCGTCGTGGCGGCGTTCCGCGGCGCCGGCTTCGACGACCTGAAGGTGCTCGCGCGCAACACCGAAGCGGGCCCGGCGCTCGCCGCGAAGTACGGCTACGAGTGGGCGGCCGAGGACCCCGAGGCATCCTTCGACGTCATCGTCAACGTCACGCCGCTCGGCATGCAGGGGGCGGATGCCGCGGCGCTCGCGTTCGACGAGCGGTTCATCGAGCGCGCCTCGACGGTGTTCGACGTGGTCGCCTTCCCCGCCGAGACCCCGCTCATCCGGGCCGCGCGCGCCGCCGGCACGCCCGTCATCACCGGAGCCGAGGTCATCGCGCTGCAGGCCGCGCGCCAGTTCGAGCGCTACACGGGCGTCGCACTCACGCGCGACCAGGTCGAGCGCGCCGCCGCCTTCTCCCGCGCCGGGTAGCGCGCCCGCGCCCCACGCCCCACGCCCGCGCCCCGCGCTCCGCGCCATCCGTCGGATCCCGTTTTCAGGAGCCCGGGCCCGGAACCGTGCGTTTCTCAGGACGACACGCCGCTGCGACACGCGACACGCCGCATAACTCCTGAGAAGGGGAGGCAGCACCTCGCGACTGCTCAGGTGAGCACGGCCGGTAGACTGGCGGGGTCCGGCATCCGCCCCGCGGCATCCGCTCGCCGCCACCCTCTGGAGCTCGCCACCCGTGACCATCGAGACCTCGTCCACGCCTGCCAGCCAGTACCCGCAGCCGGACGCCCCCGGCGCGGCCGACGCCGAGATCATCGAGGCGCCCCGCACCGCGCAGCTCGACACCGTCGAGGTCGCCATCGCGACGCCCGAGAAGGAGCAGCCGTACGCGGCGCTCGGCGTGAAGCCCGACGAGTACGAGCGCATCCGCAACATCCTCGGCCGACGCCCCACGAGCGCGGAGCTCGCCATGTACTCCGTCATGTGGAGCGAGCACGCGTCGTACAAGTCGAGCAAGGTGCACCTGCGCCAGTTCGGCAAGAAGGTCACGCCCGAGATGAAGCAGCACCTCATGGTGGGCATCGGCGAGAACGCGGGCGTGCTCGACATCGGCGAGGGCTGGGCGGTCACGTTCAAGATCGAGTCGCACAACCACCCGTCGTTCATCGAGCCGTTCCAGGGCGCCGCGACCGGCGTCGGCGGCATCGTCCGCGACATCATCTCGATGGGCGCGCGCCCCGTCGCGGTCATGGACGCGCTGCGGTTCGGCGCCATCGACGACCCCGACACCGCACGCGTCGTGCACGGCGTCGTCGCGGGCATCAGCTTCTACGGCAACTGCCTCGGCCTGCCGAACATCGGCGGCGAGACCTGGTTCGACCCGGTGTACCAGAAGAACCCGCTCGTGAACGCGCTCGCCGTGGGGGTGCTCCGGCACGAGGACCTGCACCTCGCGAATGCGAAGGGCGTCGGCAACAAGGTCGTGCTGTTCGGTGCGCGCACGGGCGGCGACGGCATCGGCGGCACGTCGATCCTCGCGTCCGACACGTTCGCCGAGGGTGGCCCGACCAAGCGCCCCGCGGTGCAGGTCGGCGATCCGTTCGCCGAGAAGGTGCTCATCGAGTGCTGCCTCGAACTGTTCGCCGGCGACCTCGTCGAGGGCATCCAGGACCTCGGCGCCGCGGGCATCTCGTGCGCGACGAGCGAGCTCGCGGCGAACGGCGACGGCGGCATGTCGATCGTGCTCGACGACGTGCTGCTGCGCGACCCGTCGCTCACGCCCGAGGAGATCCTGATGTCCGAGAGCCAGGAGCGCATGATGGCCATCGTGCGCCCCGAGAAGCTCGACGGCTTCATGGAGGTCGTGAAGAAGTGGGACGTCGAGACGAGCGTGCTCGGCGAGGTCACCGACTCCGGTCGCCTCTCGATCACCTGGCGCGGCGAGGAGATCGTGAACGTCGACCCCCGCACCGTCGCGGTCGACGGGCCCGTGTACGAGCGGCCCATGACCTACCCGTCGTACCTCGACGCCCTCCAGGCCGACTCCGCCGCCGACCTGCCCCGCCCGCAGACCGGCGACGAGCTCCGGGCGCAGTTCCTGCAGCTCGTCGGCTCGCCGAACCAGGCGGATGCCGCGTGGATCACGAAGCAGTACGACCACTACGTCCTCGGCAACACCGCGCTCGCGGCGCCGGATGACGCGGGCATGATCCGCGTCGACGAGGAGTCGGGGCTCGGCGTGGCCGTGGCGACCGACGCGAACGGCCGCTACTGCCAGCTCGACCCGCGCCGCGGCGCGCAGCTCGCGCTCGCGGAGGCGTACCGCAACGTCGCCGTGACCGGTGCGACGCCGATGGGCATCTCCGACTGCCTCAACTTCGGCTCCCCCGAGAACCCCGAGGTCATGTGGC
This sequence comes from Agromyces indicus, assembly GCF_031432295.1. Lineage (NCBI taxonomy): Bacteria > Bacillati > Actinomycetota > Actinomycetes > Micrococcales > Microbacteriaceae > Agromyces > Agromyces indicus. The sequence continues at coordinate 619,730 of NZ_JAVKGS010000003.1, forward strand.
AGTTCGCGCAGGCCGTCGAGGGCCTCGCCGACGGATGCCTCGAGCTGGGCATCCCGGTCACGGGCGGCAACGTCAGCTTCTACAACCAGACCGGCGACGTCCCGATCCACCCGACGCCGGTCGTCGCGGTGCTCGGCGTGATCGACGACGTCGCGCGCCGCGTTCCGTCGGGTTGGCAGGACGACGGGCACAACATCTACCTGCTCGGCGAGACGTACGCCGAGCTCGACGGCTCCGCCTGGGCGGGCGTCGTGCACGACCACCTCGGCGGCATCCCGCCCATGGTCGACCTGGGTCGCGAGAAGCAGCTGGGCGACCTGCTCGCGGCGGCCGCACTCGAGGGCCTCATCGATTCGGCGCACGACCTGTCAGACGGGGGCCTGGCAGTCGCGCTGGCCGAGGCCGTCTCGCGGTTCGGCGTCGGCGCCCGGGTGGTCCTCAACGAGGTCGTCGAGGATGGCGGCATCGACCTGGCGACGGCGCTGTTCTCCGAGTCGGCGTCGCGCGTCATCGTGACCGTGCCGCGTGAGGACGACGTGCGCTTCCGCGGCCTGTGCGAGGGTCGGGGCGTGCCCGTGCGTCGCATCGGCGTGACGGATGCCGCGTCGGGCTCGCTCGAGGTGCAGGACGCGTTCACGGTCTCGATCGACGAGCTCCGCACGGTCAACCGGGCGCCCCTGGCGGACGCCTTCGGTCCGGTCGTCGGCTACTAGCCGCGCACCGCATCCCCGGCGCGGCGGCGGCATCGCACGCCCCGCGTCGGACGGCGGCACCCGGTAGGGTCGCCGCATGAGTCGGACGGACCTCGCGAGCCTGTTGATCCACGCCGATCGCGAGGCCGTGTTCGCCGCCCTCGTGGATCCCGACGCGCTCCTCGCCTGGCTGCCGCCGAAGGGCATGCGGGGGCGGTTCGAGCGGTTCGACCTGCGCGACGGCGGGTCGTACCGCCTCGTGCTCACCTACGACGACGCGGCCGGCGCGCCCGGTAAGAGCGACGCCACGTCCGACGTCGCCGAAGTGCGGATCGCGCGCGTCGTGCCCGGCGAACTGATCGAGCAGCTCGTCGACTTCGAGTCCGACGACCCGGCGTTCGGCGGCAGGATGCGGATGGCGTGGAGCCTCCGCAGCACGCCCGAGGGCACCCTCGTCGAGTTCGCGGCGCGCGACGTGCCCGACGGGGTCCGAGCTCGCGACCACGCCGAAGGGCTCACGTCGTCCCTCGTGAACCTCGCGGCCCATTTCGAACCGGGGGCGGCGGCGCACGTGCCGGAGCCCGATCCGGGCGACGAACCGCAGTCCTACCCCGCCGAGTACGCCGCCGCGCACGGGTCGTTCGCGCTCATCCCAGCCGCGTACGTCTTCCTCGTCGACGGCGACCGGGTCCTGCTGCAGCAGCGCGAGGGCACCGGGTACTACGACGGCTGGTGGGCGGCCTCCGCCGCCGGCCACGTCGATCCGGGCGAGTCGGTGCTCGCGGGCGCCGTCCGGGAGACCCTCGAAGAACTCGGCGTCGAGGTCGACGAGGGCGACCTCGAGCCGGTCACGGCGATGCACCGCACCGCACCGACCGGGCGGCCCGTCGACCAGCGGCTCGACGTGTTCTTCGTCACCCGCGCATGGCGCGGCATCCCGGCGCTGCAGGAGCCCGACAAGGCGAGCGCGCTCGAGTGGTTCGCGCTCGACGCCCTGCCCGAGCGCCTCGTGCACCACGAGCGGTACGCACTCGAGGGCTGGCGCGACGGCGGCCTGCCCGCCGTGACGGCGTTCGGCTTCTGACCGCTCCCCCGGTCAGGATTCCTGCGTGGGCCGGACGAGCAGTTCGACCCGCTCGGCGAGGTACGGCTCGAGCGGCATGAGCGCCCCGGTCGTCGAGGGGTTCCACCGCACGGCCACCACCGCGCCCTCGGGTCCGTCGATGAGCGCGAGCGGACCCGACCCGGCAATGAGCGCCGCCTCGTCGAGTTCGACCGCCGCGGCGTCGAAGACCACGGTCGCACCCTCGGGGATGCCGCCCTTCACCGCCGCGGCGCGGTAGGCGCGGTGCTCGGCGACGGACTCCGCGATGACGCTCTTCCGCACGGGTCGCTCGGCGCGGATCACCCGGCCGGTGGCGTACAGCCGCCCGTCGGCGTCGAGCAGCAGGACGCCGAGGCGCCACACGGGGCCGATGGGCGACATGCGCGGGGCGCGCGGCACGCCGAGCACGCGTCGCGCCGGCACGTACTCGGCCAGCGTCTCGGTGCGGGCGGATGCCGCGGCGAGCGCGCGCACGGCCCGGTCGACGGCCTCGCGCGCCCGCGCGACGGCCGCCGAGGCATCCGCAGTGTCCATGCCGACGAGCCTACGCACGCATCGCACGCGCGATGGGGACCGCCCCCATCAGGTCGTGAAGCTGGACCCCCCTCACGAACGCGGCATCGCCATCCGCTCGGCCCGCCTCGATGACGAGTGTCCGACGGATGCCGCTTCATCCGGTTCGTACCCGCATCCGTTGGACACTCGGCGCCGCCGAGCACGAGGCGAACCGCCGAGCACGAGTCGAACCGCCGAGCACGAGTCGAACCGCCGCGCGAGCGGGGTCAGCGGGTGCGTTCGATCAGGGCGAGGAGCGCGAGCCCGTAGGCCTCGGCGGGGTCGGGGTGCTCGAAGCGGCGGGTCGCGCCGTCCAGCTCGATCTCCACCTCGAACGCGTCGGGCAGGCGGCGCAGCCCGCGGAACGTGGCGCGGAGCAGCTCGCGCAGCTGGTCCTCTCGCGGGAGCCACACCGCGTCGGCGATCGCGACGGAGTCGAGCGCCCACTCGGTGGTGCCGTTGAAGCCGAGGATGGTCCCGGTCGGGTAGCGGTGGGTCTCGATCGTCATGTCCGAGACCGTGAACGTGTCGGCTTCGACGTCGGCCTCCACATGGCTCGGCAGGTCGAGCTGGAACCGGTCGCCCGACTCCGGATGCCAGACCAGGCCGGCATCGCGCAGCTGGAGGGCGAGTTCGCGGCTGATCATCGCGGCGGCTCCGCCGGGCCGCCGCGCGGCCGGATGCGTGCGGGACCGGCCGCGGCGCCGAAGCCGATCAGGAGGATGCCCGCGAAGACGAACCCCCACCGGGTGGTCGCGAACGCGACGAGCACCAGCACGATGCCCGCGACGACGAGCACACGCGCGATCCGGAGCCGCGTACGCGGCGACGACCACCAGCGTCCGACGAGGTTCCGGATCATCGGCCGACCGCCTCGACGTCGAACGCCGCGCCGACGGCCTCTTCCGCGAACGCCCACACCGCGGCGCCGATGGCCGGGTCGCGCGACGTCCGGGTCGGGGTGCCGAGCGACGGAGGGCCCTTCACCTCGTACCGCGGCCCCCAGAACTGCCCGCCCTCGACGTCGTCGGCGGCGGCCGCGTGCACGATCACGTCGGCGCCGCGATGCTTGCCCTGCGCGAACGGGGACTGCAGCGCGTCGGCGAACCGCTCGACGCGGGTCGGCTCGTTGACGCCGGGCACGCGCGGGGTGCGACCCGAGATGGAGTAGCCGGGGTGGGCGATGAGGCTGTGCACGCGCGGCGTGACGGATGCGGCGCCGACCGACTCCGCGGCATCCGTCGCCGCACGGCGCAGCCGCCGGTCGAGCTCGAACGCGAGCGCGGACGCCGCGATCTTGGACTGCGCGTATGCGCGCCACGCGTCGTACGACCGGCGCAGCTGGAGGTCGCCGGTGCGGAACGTCGACAGTCGCGTGGAGAGCGATCCGATCGTGATGACGCGGGCGGCCGGCGCCAGGTGCGGCAGCGTGCCCCCGAGCAGCGCGAAGTGGCCGAGCACGTTCGTGGCGAGCACGAGCTCGTGGCCATCGACGCTCTCGTGGCGGGTGGCGGGCGTGTGCACCATGCCCGCGTTCAGCACGACGGTGTCGAGCGGCGCCCGGTCGAGCAGCCGGTCGACGCCGGCACGCACCGAGTCGAGCGAGGCGACGTCGATGACGAGAGTCTCGACGGATGCCGCGGGGATGCGCCCGCGGATCGCCGCGACGGCCGCGGCCAACCGGTCGGGGTCGCGTCCGGAGAGGACCACGTGCGCCCCGGCCTTGGCGAGCCGGGCGGACGTGAAGAACCCGAGGCCCGCGTTCGCGCCGGTGACGAGCACGGCGCGGCCCGCCTGGGACGGCGTGGGCGTCGGGTACCAGGTCACAGCTCGTCCGACCCCCCGTTGCCCGCGAGCTCCTCGTGGTGCTGGATGACTTCGGCGACGACGAAGTTGAACCACTTCTCGGCGAAGGCGGGGTCGAGGTGGGCGTCCTCGGCGAGCGCGCGCAGCCGCGCGATCTGGCGCTTCTCGCGGTCGGGGTCGCTGGGCGGAAGCCCGTGGCGTGCCTTCAGCCGCCCGACCTGCTGGGTGAACTTGAACCGCTCCGCGAGCAGGTGGATGAGGGCGGCGTCGATGTTGTCGATGCTCGAGCGGATGCCGAGCAGCTCGCTCATCGCCGCGTCGCGTTCGTCGACGGCGCCGCCGACCCCGGACACGGCGGGTGCGGGGTCGGCGGCGCGGTCGGAGGTCTCGGCGGTCATGCTTCGACCCTACGGCGTGTCAGGGCCGCACGCCCCCGACGCTCGAGCGGAAGGCGCGCAGCCGCAGGCTGTTGCCGACCACGAACACGCTCGAGAACGCCATCGCGGCACCGGCCAGCATGGGATTCAGCAGGCCGAGGGCCGCGAGCGGGATGGCCGCGACGTTGTACGCGAACGCCCAGAACAGGTTGCCCTTGATGACGCGGAGCGTCCGCCGTGCGAGCCGGATGGCGTCGACGGCGGCCAGCAGGTCGCCCCGGACGAGCGTGAGGTCGGCGGCCTCGATGGCGACGTCGCTGCCCGTGCCCATCGCGATCCCCAGGTCGGCCTGCGCGAGCGCGGCGGCATCGTTCACGCCGTCGCCGACCATCGCGACCGTGCGCCCCTCGTCCTGAAGGCGGGCGACCACGGCGACCTTGTCGGACGGCAGCACCTCGGCGATCACCCGTTCGATGCCGACCTCGGCGGCGACGCGTCGCGCCACCGTCTCGTTGTCGCCCGTGAGCAGGATCGGCTCGAGTCCGAGGCCGCGCAGCTTCGCGACCGCGTCGGCGCTCGTGGGCTTGATCGCGTCGGCGACGGTGAGCGCGCCGCGCACGGCGCCGTCCCACGCGACGACGACGGCGGTGCGCCCCTCGGCCTCCGCGGCGGCGACGGATGCCGCGACGCGGGCGTCGGGCTCGATCGACCACTCGGCGAGCAGCGCGGGTCGACCGACGAGCACGAGGTGTCCGTCGACCACGCCGTGCACGCCGAGGCCCGGGCGGTTCTCGAAGGACTCGGGCGCGGGCAGGGCGCCGACGCGGGCCGCGGCACCGTCGGCGATCGCCTTCGCGACGGGGTGCTCGGAGGCGTGCTCGAGCGCGCCCGCGAGGCGCAGCAGCTGGGCTTCGTCGACGCCCTCGGCGGGGTGGACCCCGGCGAGCGACATCCGCCCGCTGGTCACCGTGCCGGTCTTGTCGAGCACGATCGTGTCGACGCGGCGCGTGGACTCGAGCACCTCGGGGCCCGTGATGAGCACGCCGAGCTGGGCTCCGCGGCCCGTGCCGACGAGCAGCGCGGTGGGCGTCGCGAGCCCCAACGCGCAGGGGCAGGCGATGATGAGCACGGCGACCGCGGCGGTGAACGCGGCGGCCGGCGGGAATCCGCCCCCGAGCCACGCGCCGAGGGTTCCGGCGGCGATGAGGATCACGACGGGCACGAAGACCCCCGAGATGCGGTCGGCGAGCCGCTGCACCTCGGCCTTGCCGGCCTGCGCGTCCTCGACGAGCCGCGCCATCTGCGCGAGCTGCGTGTCGGCGCCGACGCGGGTCGCGCGGACGACCAGCCGGCCGCCGGCGTTGACGGTGGCGCCGACGACGGCATCGCCGACCTCGACCTCGACCGGGACCGACTCGCCCGTGACGAGCGAGGCGTCCACGGCGCTGCGGCCGGAGACGACGGTGCCGTCGGTCGCGATCTTCTCGCCCGGGCGCACGACGAACTCGTCGCCGACCGCGAGCTCGTCGACCGGGATCCGGACCTCGGTCCCGTCGCGGAGGACGGCGACCTCCTTCGCCCCCAGCTCGAGGAGCGCGCGCAGGGCGGCGCCCGCGGCGCGCTTGGACCGCTTCTCGAGGTAGCGGCCGAGGAGGACGAACATCGTGACGCCCGCCGCGACCTCGAGGTACAGGTTCGACGCGCCGTCGCTCGGCGCGACGGTCAGCTCGAACGCGTGCACCATGCCCGGCTCGCCGGCGGTGCCGAGGAACAGCGCGTACAGTGACCAGGCGAACGCCGCGCTCACGCCGAGCGAGATGAGCGTGTCCATGGTCGCCGCGCCGTGGCGCAGGTTGACGAGCGCCGCCCGGTGGAACGGCCAGGCCGCCCACGTGACGACGGGCGCGGCGAGCGCGAGGGTGGCCCACTGCCAGTAGGTGAACTGGATTGCCGGGATCATCGAGATGAGGATCACCGGCACAGCGAGCACGGCCGAGGCGATGAGGCGCGTCCGGAGCGAGCGCAGCTCGACGTCCGCAGGCATCTCGCCGGTGGCGTCGGATGGCGCGCCGCCGGCTTCGCCCGGAGCGGGGGCGGGCGGCGCGGGCGGGACGGCCCGGTAGCCGGCGGCCTCGACCGCGGCGATGAGCTCGGTCTCGCCCACGCCGGCCGGAGCCGACACGCGGGCCTTCTCGGTGGCGTAGTTAACGGTCGCGGTGACGCCGTCGAGCTTGTTGAGCTTCTTCTCGATGCGCATGGCGCACGAGGCGCAGGTCATGCCGCCGATCTCGAGCTCGATCACGCGGTCGCCGGATGCGGTGACGTCGGTCATCGGCCCGCCTCCCCGTGGTCGTCGTCGTGGCCGTCGTCGTGGTCGTCGTCGTGGGTGCCGTCGTGCGCGGCCCCGCCGGCGGCATCCGTCGACCCCGCACCGGCCGTGAGCACCAACGGGATGGAGTGCACGACACCGTCGAGCTGCACGTCGAGGTAGAGCAGGTAGCGGCCCGCCGTCGGTGCGGTCGCCATGAACGAGATCTCGGGACCGGCCTCGGCGACACCGTCGCCCGGTTCGCCCATGGGGTGCACGTGCAGGTAGGCCAGATCGCCCTGGCGGAGCGCGACGAGGTGTCCGTATGCGCCGAGGTACGGCTCGAGCGTCGTGACGGGCTCGCCGTCGCGCGTGACGGTGAAGACGAGTTCGCGCTCGGCTCCGGCGACCAGCTCGCCCTCGACCTCGACGGTGATGCCGTCCACCGTCGCGGCGGTCGCGTCGCTCGTGCGCGGCTCGGGCGCGAACCCGCCCGCGACGTCGACGGTGGTCGTGAGGGTCACCGTCTCGCCGTGCCCGGCCGGCACGAAGTCGGCGAAGACGCGGTAGGTGCCGGCCGCGTCGAAGGCGAACGGGAGGCTCCATTCGCCGCGATCGTCGATGACGGGGTGCACGTGGCGGAAGTGCGCGCCGTCGGTGCGCACGACGATGAGGTGCAGGTCGCGCTCGTGCGACGTCTCGTAGTCGGTGAGCGGGGCGCCCGCGGCATCCGTGATGCCGAAGGCGAGCTCGCCCTGCTCGCCGGGTGAGGCCGGAGCGCGGAGGCCGGTGAGGGTGTAGCCGGCGTGCGAGACGGCGAGTCCGCGCACGTCGTCGGCGGATGCCGCGGCGCCGGTGTGCTCGTCGCCGTGGCCCGGTTCTGCGGTGGTCATGTGGTCATCCTCGTTCGAGGTCCATGCGGCCGACGCATCGGCCGGGATGACGAGCGGGGCGGCGACGAACGCGGCGGTGAAGACCGCCGCCGCGCCCGCCGCGAACAGCCCCAGCCTGGCTGCCGTGTGCATCGTCGTCAGACGCGCACGGCGGAGTAGCCGGCCTCCTCGACCGCGGCGATCACGCCGGCGTCGTCGAGGTCGGACGGCGCGTTGACCGAGAGCGTGCCGGATGCGGCGGACACCTGGATGTCCGTCACGCCGGTGAGCTGCTCGACCTCTTCGCGTACCGAGAGCTCGCAGTGGCCGCACGTCATGCCGGTCACCTGGTACTCGCGCTGCGTCATCTCGTTCTCCTCGTGGTCGGACCGGGTTCGATAGTACCCGGATGGGGTATGCAACTCCTGAACCGTATACCCCTCCGGGGTATTCCGCAAGGCGTCGAGCGCCGGCTGATCGCGCCACCGCTGTCAAGCGCGAGCGCGCCGCGGCATCCGAACCCGCCCCTGCGCGAGGAGGATTCCGGTCATCACCACGAGTGCGCCCACCGGCTCGTTCCACGTGAGCGGCTCGCTGAGGATCAGTACGCCGAGCACCACCCCGACCACCGGCGTGACGTACGTGACCGTGGAGGCGTTGGTGGGACCCCAGTCGCGGATCACCGCGATGTTCCACACGTACGCCAGGCCCGTGCCCGCGATGCCGAGCACCGCGAGGCACACGACCACGGCGACATCCAGCCGCACCGGACCCAGTGCGAGCAGGGGGGTGAGGAGCAGCATGACGGCACCCGCCATGCCCACCTGGAGGAATGCGAACGTCGTCGCCGCGATCGGCCGGCCGCTCAGGAACCGGCGCGTGTACCCGAACATCACGCCGTAGCAGGCGGTCGCGCCGAGGATCGCGAGCTGGCCCGCGAGGTCGCCGCCGAACGCCGCCTGCCACGGCCCGATGATGACGACCACCCCGACGATGCCGACGACCACCCCGAGCCACCGCGACGCGTCGAGCCGCTCGACGCGGAACGCGAGCGTCGCGATGAGGGCGGTCATGATCGGCGTGGTGGCGTTGAGGATGGACGCGAGGCTCGAGGTCACGGTCTGCTGCGCCCACGAGAACAGCAGGAAGGGCACGACGCACCCGGCGACGCCGATCACGAGGAAGTGCAGCCACACGACCGGTTCGCGCGGCAGCACCGGCCCGCCGGCCACGTGCGGGCGTGCGACGAGCACGACGACGCCGAGCGTCAGCGCGCCGAGCACGATCCGCGCCCACGCCACCTGGGTGAACGAGAGTCCCGTGAGCGCGACCGCGATGAACAGGAAGCTCGCGCCCCAGACCAGGCCCGCCGCGAGGAACTGCACCCAGGTGCGCACCCCGCCGCCGGGTCGGCGGTCGACGGATGCCGCGGGGCCGGCCTGCGAACGGACGGACGTGGAAGTCGGGGTGGGCGTGCTCACGGGCTCACGGTACGTCCGCCCGTGCCGCTCCACGAGCGGATCCGGACGCGATGTCCGGAACCCGCCGAACGTTGGCAGCCTCGATCGCCGTCGCCACCGTCGCCGTAGCCGCCGCCGTCGCCGCCGATGCGGGCGGGTGCCAGCGTCCCGCGACACGTCCGCGCGCAGCGCAACGGGGGCGGATGCCGGACCGTCGGTCCGTGGCATCCGCCCCCGTCGTGCCGGCGACGAGGCCAGGGCAGGCATTCCCACCCCGTCGCAGTCATTCCCGCCGGCCGCCCGCTCCCCCCGGTGCAGGGCGGCCCGCGGAGCCTAGTGGCTCACCGCCTTCTCGGCGCCGAGCCCGGTGAGCGAGCGGACCTCCATCTCGGCCTGCTTCACGGCGTCCTCGCGGCGGTTGTCGATGACGCTGACGATCCAGCCGAGCAGGAAGGCGAGCGGGATGGACACGATGCCCGGGTTCGACAGCGGGAAGATCGCGAAGTCGATCGCCTCCGTCTTCAGCATCGAGGTCTCCGAACCCGACACGACCGGCGAGAACGCGATGAGCACGATCGCCGAGATCAGGCCGCCGTACATGCTCCACAGCGCACCGCGGGTGGTGAACCGCTTCCAGAACAGCGAGTAGACGATCGTGGGCAGGTTGGCGGATGCCGCGACCGCGAACGCCAGCGCCACGAGGAACGCGATGTTCTGGCCGTTGGCGCCGATGCCGCCGATGATCGCGACGACGCCGATGATCACCACGGTGCGGCGGGCGACCTTGACCTCGGCGCCCGGCTCGGGCTTGCCCTTCTTCACGACCGACGCGTAGATGTCGTGCGCGAACGAGGCCGCCGCCGTGATCGTGAGGCCCGCGACGACCGCGAGGATCGTCGCGAACGCGACCGCCGAGATGAGGCCGAGCAGCAGCGGCCCGCCGAGCGAGAACGCGAGCAGCGGTGCCGCCGAGTTCGGGCCGCCGGGTGCTGCGGCGATGACCTCGGGACCGACGAGCGCCGCCGCGCCGTAGCCGAGCACCAGCGTGAACACGTAGAAGATGCCGATGAGCCAGATCGCCCAGACGACCGACTTGCGCGCCTCCTTCGCCGTGGGCACGGTGTAGAACCGCATGAGCACGTGCGGCAGGGCCGCGGTGCCGAGCACCAGGGCGAGGCCGAGCGACACGAAGTCGACCTTGGCGAGCTCCGAGACGCCGTACTTCAGGCCCGGGTCGAGGATCGCCGGGTTCTCCGCGACCTCGACCGCGCGGTCGAGCAGCGTCGAGAAGTTGAAGCCGTACATCGCGAGCACCCAGACCGTCATGAGCCCGGCACCGGCGATGAGCAGCACGGCCTTGATGATCTGCACCCAGGTGGTGCCCTTCATGCCGCCGACGAGCACGTAGAGGATCATGAGCCCGCCGACGACCGTGATGACGAGCGCCTGGCCGACCTGGTCGCCGATGCCGAGCAGGAGCGACACCAGGCCGCCCGCGCCGGCCATCTGGGCGAGGAGGTAGAAGAAGCACACGACGAGGGTCGTGGTGGCCGCGGCGATGCGCACGGGGCGCTGCTTCAGGCGGAACGACAGCACGTCGGCCATCGTGAACTTGCCCGTGTTGCGAAGCAGCTCGGCGACGAGCAGCAGCGCGACGAGCCAGGCCACGAGGAAGCCGATGGAGTACAGGAACCCGTCGTAGCCGGTCATCGCGATCGCGCCGACGATGCCGAGGAAGGACGCCGCCGAGAGGTAGTCGCCGGCGATGGCCGAACCGTTCTGCCCGCCCGTGAAGGAGCGACCGGCGGCGTAGTAGTCGGCCGCGGTGCGGTTGTTCCGGCTGGCGCGGAACACGATGACCATCGTCACGGCGACGAACGCGCCGAAGATGGCGATGTTGAGCCAGGGCTCGCCGGGTGAGGCGGCTGCCGCTTCGAACCGGAACATCAGCGCACCGCCCCTTCGTCGGCGCGGTCGAGGAACACGCCCGTCTCGATCTCGTCGCGGATCCGCTCGGCCTTCGGGTCGAGGTGCTTGTTCGCGAAGCTGACGTACCACATGGTCACGGCGAACGTCGTGACCACCTGGGCGAGCCCGAGGAGCATGGCGACGTTGATGCTGCCGAACACCCGCGTGGACATGAAGTCGACGGCGTAGACGGCGAGGAGCACGTAGGCCAGGTACCAGGCCAGGCAGGCTCCGAGCACCGGGAAGACGAAGCGCCGGTGCGTGCTCCGGAGCTCTTGGAATTCTGGTGATTGCTGCACTGCGGGATAGTCGACGTGGCTGAGGTCGACGTCCGCGCTCAGGGCCTCGTTGCCCATGGCGTCTCTCCTTCGAGGGGGTGCGGCGGGGCCGGGGCCCGCGTCGCTGCGGTCGCGATCCGTCCATGCTGACGAAGCCGGGGGCGCGCCGGGGGCCTCGACCGCTCGTCGTCGGCGAACGGCGGAAGCGGTGCGACGAACGGCGGAGCACGGCGACGAACGACGGCTACAGTGACCTGCATGCCCGAGTCGATGCTGCTCGTCGCCGCCGCCGGCGTCGTCGCCGGGGCGCTCGCCGTCGGGGTCGTGGTGCTGCTGCGGCGCTTCGCGGTGCAGTCGAAGGAGCTCGGCACCGACGCCGAACGGGCGACGTACCAGACGCTCCACCTGGCCTCGAGCGCGGCGAAGCACCTGCGCGGCGACATGAGCACGGCGGATGCCGCGAGGGCCGCCCGCCACCTGCGCGCCATGCTCGGCGCCGACACGCTGGCCCTCGTGATGTCGGGCGGCCCGGCCGCGGCCGACGGCGACGAGGCGCTGCTGCCGACCGCCGAGCGCCTCGCGGAGGAGGCGGTGGGGTCGGCGCGTCCGCACGTCGAGCGGCGCCTCGCGTCGCCCTCGGGCGAGACGGATGCCGCGGCCGCGCCGATCCTCGCGGGCGGCGAGGTCGTCGGCGCCGTGGTCGCCTTCGCGCCCCGCGTCCGGGCCGGTCTGGTGCGGGCGACGGGCGAGGTCGCCGACTGGGTCGCGGCGCAGGTCGAACTCGGGGAGCTCGACGCGTCGCGGGCGGCGCTCGCCGAGCTCGAGGTCCGGGCCCTGCGCGCGCAGATCAGCCCGCACTTCATCTACAACTCGCTGAACGCCATCGCGTCGTTCATCAACACCGACCCCGCCAAGGCGCGCGACCTCGTGCTCGAGTTCGCCGACTTCACGAGGTACTCGTTCCGCCGCGCCGGCGACTTCACGACCGTCGCCGAGGAGCTCCGCTCGATCGACTCGTACCTGAAGCTCGAACGCGCCCGGTTCGGCGACCGTCTGCGGGTGACCCTCCAGGTCGCGCCCGAGGTGCTCTCGACGGTGATCCCGTTCCTGTCGATGCAGCCGCTGGTCGAGAACGCCGTGCGGCACGGACTCGAGGCCAAGGAGGGCGGCGGTCGCATCACGATCACCGCGCAGGACGCCGGCGCGTTCGCCGAGATCACCGTCGAGGACGACGGCGTCGGCATCGACCCCGAGCGGCTCGCCGAGGTGCTCGCCGGCGGCCCGCCGGGCGAGCACGTGGGACTGCGCAACGTCGACGCCCGCCTCCGGCAGGTGTACGGCGACGAGCACGGCCTCGTCGTCGAGACGAACGTGGGCGCGGGCACGCTCGTGCGGATGCGGGTGCCGAAGTCGCAGCCGGGCCGGGCCGCGGCATCCGTCGACGTCGCCACGCGCGGCGAGCCGGATGGGAGACTGGTGCCGTGATCTCGGTCCTCATCGCCGACGACGAGCAGCCCGCCGTGGACGAGCTCGCGTTCCTACTCGGCCAGGACCCGCGGATCGGCACGATCCACCGCGCGAACTCCGGCTCGGAGGCCATCCGCATCCTCACGCGCGAACCCGTCGACGCGGCGTTCCTCGACATCCACATGCCGGGACTGTCGGGCTTCGACCTGGCGCGAGCGCTGCAGCGGTTCGAGCACAAGCCCGCGTTCGTGTTCGTGACGGCCGACGAGGAGGGGGCGCTCGAGGCGTTCGACCTCGCGGCCGTCGACTACCTGCTGAAGCCCGTGCGCACCGAGCGCCTGCAGCGGTCGGTCACGCGCGTGGTCGAGGCGATGCGGCAGGCCCAGCCGGGGGCGACGGATGCCGCGGCGAAGCGCCCCGAGATGATCGCCGTGACGCTCGGCGGCACGACCCGGATGATCCGCCGCGACGACGTGCGGTACGTGCAGGCGCAGGGCGACTACGCGCGCCTGCACACCGACGAGGCGAGCTATCTCGTGCGCGTGCCGATGTCCGACCTCGAGCGGCAGTGGGCGGAGGCGGGCTTCGTGCGCGTGCACCGCTCGTACCTCGTGGCGCTCCCCCACGTGACGCGCGTCCGGCTCGGCGGCGAGCGCCCCACGGTCGTGGTGGGGCAGGCGGAGCTGCCGGTGAGCCGTCGACTGCTGCCGGGGCTCCGGGAGCGGCTCGACCAGGTCACCCCGCGGGCCCGGCCGTGACCGACGACGAGGCGCCCCCCGGTGGTCGAGGAGGACGCGAAGCGCCCGTATCGAGACCGACCCGCGTCCGCGTCACCGCCCCGCGCACCCCCGCGCCCGCGGCATCCGCTCGCCCCTCGATCGCCCGCACCCGCCCGGGCGGGAGCGGCGACGTCGACGCGATGTACGTGCGGTCGCTCATCCGGTCGCAGCTGCGCCTCGCGCTGATCTGCGCGGGCGGGTTCGTCGCGGCGACCGCCGTGTTCGTGATCGGCATCGCGCTGCTGCCCGCCCTCGACGAGACGTTCGTCGCCGGCGTGCCCGTGTCGTGGCTGCTGCTCGGGCTCGGCGTGTACCCGCTCGCCATCAGCGTCGCGGCGCTGTACGTGCGCGCGGCCCAGCGCAACGAGGCCCGGTACCGCTCGCTCGCGGAGCAGGCGTGAACCCCGCCGTCGGCTACGCCGCGATCGTCGCGGTCGCGGCCGTGTCGGTGCTGATCGGCGTCTACGGCCTGCGGATCTCGCGCACGACGAGCGACTTCTACGTCGCGAGCCGCACGGTCCGCCCGTGGTGGAACGCGTCGGCGATCGGCGGCGAGTACCTCTCGGCGGCGTCCTTCCTCGGCATCGCGGGGCTCATCCTGCTGACGGGCGCCTCGGCGCTGTGGTTCCCGATCGGGTACACCGCGGGCTACCTGATGCTGCTGCTCTTCGTCGCGGCGCCGCTGCGACGCTCGGGCGCGTACACGATCCCCGACTTCACCGAGGCCCGCCTCGAGTCCGCCGTCGTGCGGCGCGTCACGAGCGTGCTCGTCGTGGTGATCGGCTGGCTCTACATCGTGCCGCAGCTGCAGGGCGCCGCGCTCACCGTGCGGATCACGACGGGCCTGCCCAGCTGGGCCGGCTCGGTCGCGGTCGCGGTGCTCGTGGCCGTCGTCGTCGCGGCCGGCGGCATGCGGTCGATCACGTTCGTGCAGGCGTTCCAGTTCTGGCTGAAGCTCGCCGCGCTCGCGATCCCGGTCGTCGCGCTGCTCATGGTGACCGGGGCGATCGAACCGGAACTCGCGCCGTCGACGGCGTTCCCCGCCGACGCCGGGCCCGGCTCCCTCGAGGTGTACCGCACCATCTCGCTCATGGTCGCCCTGCTGCTCGGCACGCTCGGGCTGCCGCACGTGCTCGTGCGGTTCTACACGAACCCGGACGGCCCGGCGGCACGACGCACGACGTTCATCGTGCTCGTGCTGCTGTCGGCGTTCTACCTCTTCCCGACCGCGTTCGGGCTGCTCGGCCGCACCTTCGCGCCAGACCTCGCGACCCCGGGCGACGCGGACGCGCTCGTCCTCGTGCTGCCCGACCGGCTCGTGCCCGGCGTCGCCGGCGAACTGCTCACGGCCCTGGTCATCGGCGGCGCGTTCGCGGCGTTCCTCTCCACGTCGTCGGGCCTCGTCGTCTCCGTCGCGGGCGTCATCTCGCAGGACCTCCTCGGCGGCAGCGTGCGCGGCTTCCGCATCGCGGCGTTCGCGTCGACCGCCGTCCCGCTCGCGGTCGCCCTCGCGACCGAGCCCGCGGGGCTCGCGGGCAGCGTCGGGCTCGTGTTCGCGTTCACCGCGTCGACGCTCTGCCCGGTCCTGCTGCTCGGCATCTGGTGGCGCGGACTCACCGCGCGCGGCGCGATCGCGGGCATGGCGACCGGCGCCGTGCTGTCGGCGGCGGCGATCCTCGGCAGCACGTTCGTGGCGGCGGCGGCGCCCGGCATCCGCCCGCTCGTCGAGCAGCCGGCCGCCTGGACCGTGCCGATCGCGGTGCTCGTGACCGTGCTGGTCTCCGGTGCCGACCGGCGGCGCGTGCCGCGGGGCGTGGACGCGTTCCTCGCGCGCCTGCACCTGCCGGAGCAGGGCGGCGCCTGAGCGCTTCAGTCGGCGGGCCGGTCGGAGCTCGGCGCCGACTCCCCGGACGCCTTCGGGGTCCGCTCGGATGCGACCCCGGTGTGCAGGGCCGGTCGGAGCCCGCGACGCGCCCGCTCCTCGGCGATCCACGCGTCGGCATGGCGGCGCGCGAACCGGCGCAACAGGGCCGAGCCGAGCAGGAGCGCGAGCCCCGCCGAGTAGTACACCCAGAAGAACCAGTCGCTCACCCGGCCGTAGCCGAGGCCCACGTAGAGGCCGACCATGATCGCCCCGAACAGCGCGACGGCGCCGAGCACCCCGAGCACGACGGCGGCGCGCCGCATCCGCCGGTCGACCGGAGCGGCTTCGCGCAGCGCCCAGGCGACGGCGAGGTCGTCGCGCACGGTGGAGACCACCTCGCGCTCCGGCGACGGATCCATCTGGGCGAGCACCTGCCCCAGTCGCTCCGCGCGCCGGAGATCGTCGGCGCGCACGTTCGCGAGCGCGATCGTGACGCTCGCCGCGGCGGTGATGAGGGCGACGACGAGCGGCGTCCAGAGGCCGGTCAGCAGCGCCGTGCCGGCCTGCTCCAGGTGAAGCATCCTCGACTCCTGACTGCGTGAACGGTACCAGCGTCCGGTCCCCCGCCGCAGCACCGGCCCGTTGCCGGGAGCCGCGCGGGCCGATCCCGATCGACCGGCGCAGCGACGGATGCCGCTACCCGGCGGCCGCGTCCGTCGCGAGCTCGACGGGCCGGTCGCCCCACCCCGCCAGTCGCGCCTCGAGGCCGGATCGAACACCGGGCCACTCGTCGACGAGGATCGAGTACACCGCCGTGTCGCGCCAGGTGCCGTCCGGCCGGGCGAGGTGCCGTCGCAGCACGCCCTCGAACCGAGCACCGAGCTTCTCGATCGCGGCACGCGACCGCGCGTTCCGGGCGTCGGCCTGCAGCTTGACGCGCCCGAAGCCGTGGTCGAACGCCAGCCCGAGCAGGAGCAGCTTCACCTCGGGGTTCACGACGGTGCCCCAGACGCGCGGGTCGTAGGCGGTCCAGCCGAGGTGGGCCGATTCGTTCGGCAGGTCGAGGTCGCCGAGCTTCGTGGCGCCGACGACCGCGCCGTCGTCGGGTCCGCCCCGGAGCCGCACGACGAACGGCAGCGCGTCGTCGGCCGGGGTGTACGACCGACGGGCGAACGTCGCGAAAGCCTCGGCATCGGCGGGAAACGACGACGGCCCGCCGCCGAAGCCGCTCGCGAACACCTCCGGGCGGCGGATGGCGGCCTCGAGCGCGGGCACGTCGGCGACGGTCATCGGGCTGAGCGTCACCGCCAGTCCGACGAGCGGCTGGGCGGCGGGGCAGGTCGCGGGCACCGTCCGAGTCTGGCACGCGGCGGTGCCGACGGCCGCGTCGCGATGACGGATGCCGCGGTCCCGAGCGTTCGCTGTGGAACCCGCGATCGCGGCATCCGCTCGCCGTACGATGACCCCGGAATCACCCATCGCAGAGAAGGGACCGGGGGACATGGGAGCACTGGACGACCTCGCGAAGAACGCGCAGCAGTTCGTCGAGGACAACAAGGACAAGATCAACGAGGCGCTGAACAGCCAGCAGGCCGAGGACATCAGCGACAAGGTCCTCGACGCCGTCGCCGACGCCGCCAAGAAGGTCACGCCGGACGAGCACGACGCCAAGGTCGACGAGGTCCGCGCGAACCTCGACAATTCCATCGGCACCGAGCCCTAGGCCGGCGCGCGTCCACAATCCGAGGGGCGGATGCCGCGTGGCATCCGCCCTTCGTCGTGGCCGGCCCGCCGCGGTGAACCCGAGTCGTCCTGCGCGTGAACATCGCGTGACGGTGGTGTGCGAGCATGGACGCACCCCCCGCCGAGAGGACGATCGATGGAGATCCGCGCCCCCAGGTCGAGGTTCGCGCGCTCGCGCACCGCCCTCGGCCTCGACGAGCCCCTCGCGGGCGGCATCCTGCTGCTGCTCTGGGGCACCACGGCCGCCTTCGTCGCCGCGCACCTCACCCACAAGCTCGTCGGCGCGCCGTGGCATCCGTTCTTCAACCTCGGCGCAGAGCGCGGCTACGCCGAGCTGTTCTTCCAGATGCTCACCGGGTGGAGCGTCCTGCTGTTCGCGATCGCCGCGACCCGCCGCCGCGCGCCCATCCTGGTCGCCTTCGCCGCGTTCTCGGCGTACCTGCTCGCCGACGACTACTTCCAGTTCCACGAGCGCATGGGCACCGGGTTCGGGCAGTGGTTCGACCGCGAGGTGGTCTACCTGCACGGCCTCGCGACGCACCTGGGCGAAGCGCTCTACCTCGGGGCCGTCGGCGTCGCGGTCGTCGCGATCTTCGCCATCGCCTACCGGCTCGCACGACGCGACGCACGACCCATGGCCGTCACCGGCGCCGTGCTCTACGCGGCGCTCGCCTTCTTCGGGGTCGCCGTCGACATCGTGCACGCCCCCTTCATCGACGCGCCGGTCATCGACCCGATCTTCATCGCCCTCGAGGACGGCGGCGAGGTCGCCGTCATGGCCCTCATCGTCACGTACTCGCTGTCGCTGGCGTTCGGTCGGCGCGACGGCACGGATGCCGCGGGCCCGGCCGCCGCCGCCGACGCACCCGCGGCGACGGACGAGCAGACGCCCACCGCGGTGGGCTCACCGGCCTGACGGCCGCGCGGTGGCACGGCCACCCGGCCGCGGGACGGCCGGGACGCAGGCGCCCTCAGTCCAGCAGGTCGTGCAGCTGCACGATCTCGTCGCGGCCAGGTCCGACGCCGATCGCCGAGAACCGCGCACCCGACATCGCCTCGAGCTCGCGGACGTAGCTCTGCGCGTTCGCCGGGAGGTCCTCGAAGCTGCGGGCACCCGAGATGTCCTCGGTCCAGCCGGGGAACTCCTCGTAGACGGGCTTGGCGTGGTGGAAGTCGGACTGCGAGACCGGGACCTCCTCCATGATCACGCCGTCGACGTCGTACGCGACCGCGACCGGGATGCGGTCGATGCCGGTCAGCACGTCGAGCTTGGTGAGGACGAAGTCGGTGACGCCGTTGATGCGGGCGGTGTAGCGGGCGATGGGCGCGTCGTACCATCCGGTGCGGCGACGACGGCCCGTCGTGGTGCCGAACTCGTGCCCCTTGTCGGCGAGGAACTCGCCCCACTCGTCGAAGAGCTCGGTGGGGAACGGCCCGGAGCCGACGCGCGTCGTATACGCCTTGACGATGCCGATGACCCGGTCGATGCGGTTCGGCGCGATGCCCGACCCGGTCACGGCGCCGCCCGAGGTCGCGTTCGACGAAGTGACGAACGGGTACGTGCCGTGGTCGACGTCGAGCATGGTCGCCTGGCCGCCCTCGAACAGCACGGTCTCGCCGGCTTCGAGCGCGCGGTGCAGCAGCAGCGACGTGTCGGTCACCATCGGGCGCAGCCGCTCGGTGTACCCGAGCAGCTCGTCGACGACCTCGTCGACCCCGATCGCGCGGCGGTTGTAGACCTTCACGAGCAGGTGGTTCTTCTGGTCGAGGGCACCCTCGACCTTCTGCCGCAGGATGTTCTCGTCGAACAGGTCCTGCATGCGGATGCCGACGCGGTTGATCTTGTCGGCGTAGGTGGGCCCGATGCCGCGACCGGTGGTGCCGATCTGCCGCTTGCCGAGGAACCGCTCGGTGACCTTGTCGAGCGTCCGGTGGTACTGCGTGATGACGTGGGCGTTGGCCGAGATGCGCAGCTTCGACGTGTCGACCCCGCGCGTCTCGAGGCCCTCGATCTCCTCGAACAGCACCTCGATGTCGACGACGACGCCGTTGGAGATGACGGGCGTGACCCCCGGCGTGAGGATGCCGCTCGGCAGCAGGTGCAGCGCGTACTTCTCGTCACCCACGACGACCGTGTGCCCGGCGTTGTTGCCGCCGTTGAACTTGACGACGTAGTCGAGGCGCGAGGCGAGCAGGTCGGTCGCCTTGCCCTTGCCCTCGTCGCCCCACTGTGCACCGATCAGTACGACCGCGGGCATCTCAGTCCTCTCCTGCCGCGTCGGCGGCGTTCGGTTCGGCGACGGGGTCGCCGGTGCGTGCCTCGGTGCCGACGACCGGCGCGAACGCACCGGCTCCGGCCCCGACGATGGTGATGACCTGGGTGGGCGTGAACTCCGAGGCGATGCGCGCGGCGGCCTCGCCGTCGGCGGCGGCGAGATCGGCGGCGGCGCGCTCGGCGCGCTCGTCCAGGCCGAGTCGCTCGGCCGACCGGCGCTCCGCGTCGAGCGCCCGCAGGTAGGCGCGGTTGGACTCGGCGGACCACGGGACGGGCTGGCCGTCGCGCCATCCGCTCGCTCGGAGCTGCTCGCGGGCGAGGTCGACGGCCACCACGGCGTACGCGAAGGCGTCGAGGGCCCGCCCCTCGGAATCGGCCAGGTCGGCGAGCTCGGCCCACGCCAGCGGGGACGCGGGGTGGGCGGTCACGACTCCGGCGACCGCCGCCCGGTCGCCCTCGGTCAGCGCCCGACGGACCTCGGGTTCATCGGCGAGCACCGCCTCGGCCTCCGGTGGGGTCTGTTCCTGAGTCACACTCAACCGTAACGCATGGGGTTTCGGCACCCCGGGAGCTCGCGCGGGCGACCCGGTCAGGCCACCGGCGGCACTCCCTCGAGGGCGGGGCCCAGCCCCAGGTCGACGAGCACGACGCGGCCGGCGAAGCGCGCGCCCGGCTCGCGCAGCAGCCCCGCCTTCACGGCGCCCATGGTGACCGTGACGTCGGCGGGCAGCACCGTCGGGTCGGGCACGCTGCCGTCGTCGGGCGAGATGCCGCTCGGCAGGTCGACGGCGACGACGAGCGGATGCCGCGGCGCGCCGCCGACGTCGGCCGCCCAGCGCGGCCCGAGCAGCTCGAGCACGCGCGCGACCACCTCGCGGCTCCGACCCCGGAGCGCCGGGCTCGCGGCCGCACCGATTCCGAGGATGCCGTCGACGAGCACGTCGGCGAGGCGCACGACCCGCTCGAACTCGTCGGGGTCCGCGTCGGGGTCGAGGTCGGCGGCGCCCGCGCGGCGGGCGGCGGCGGCGCCCTCCTCGTGCAGGGCCGATCCCGTGGCGACGATGCGCACGTCGGCGCCGCGCTCGGCCAGATGCGAGGCGGCGAAGAGGGCGTCGCCGCCGTTGTCGCCCGACCCGGCGAGCACGACGACGATCGACCGCCCCGCGGCATCCGTCGCCTCGCCGTCGTCGCCCTCGCTGCCGTCGCCGTCGGGGGCCTCGTCGTCGTCGGGAGCCTCGGGCAGGTCGAGCATGCGCGCGATCTCCTCGGCGAGCGCCGTCGAGGCGCGCCGCATGAGCGGCTCGCCCGCGTCGAGCAGGGGCCGCTCGGCCGCGCGGACCTGCTCGGCGGTGTAGCCGGCGTGCGGTGACGGCGCGGAGGCGGAACCGGATGCGTCGCTGCTCATGCGACCGACCCTACGCGCGACCCGCCGACACGGCGACGGGGCCGGGCCCGAATGGACCCGGCCCCGCCGGCGCGGACGTCAGCGCGTCACTGGACCGCGTTCAGCGCGTTGACGTTGCCGGCTCCGTAGAAGCCGTTGCGCTGGCCGCCCGTGCAGGTCGCCGGGTAGCCGGGTCGGAGCTCGAAGACCCCGTCCGGGCAGGCGATCGGCGTGGCGGTGCGCTCGAGGAACGACGCCAACTGGCCCGGCTTCATGCCGGGGTGCGCCGAGAGCGCGAGCGCGGCGACGCCCGACGCGTGCGGCGCGGCCATCGACGTGCCCTGCGAGTAGCCGTAGCCGCCGCCCGGGATCGTCGAGAGCACGGCGTCGGTCGCGGTCGAGACCGCCGGGTTGCGCCAGCGGCTGTCACCACCGGGAGCCGTCACGTCGACCACGCCCTGGCCGTACGAGGAGTAGTAGCTCTTGACCTCGGCCGGGCCGACGGCCGAGACCGTCACGACGCCGGGCGCCTCGGCGGGCAGGTCGACGCACGCGCCGTTGATGGTGCGGTCCTCGACCGGGGCGCTGCCGTCGTTGGGGCTGCCCGAGTCGACGAACTTGTGCTGCAGGTCGACGTTGCTGTTGCCGGCCGATGCGATCGCGAGGCCGCCCTTCGACGAGGCGTACTTCAGCGCACGCTGCACCGCGAGCCACACGGGCCGCTGGCGCTCGTCGTTGCGGCAGTTGAACTCCCACGGGTCGATGTAATAGCTGTGGTTCGTGATGGGCATGCCCTGCTCGGCCGCCCACAGGATGCCGCAGACCGCCGCCTCGGGGTAGATGTACCCGTCGTCGTTCACGACCTTGACCGACGCCACCTTCACGCCGGGCGCGACGCCCGAGATGCCGACGCCGTTGAGGGCGGCGGCGATCGTGCCGGCCACGTGCGTGCCGTGCGACGAGGTGGTCGGGCTCCAGGCGGCCTGGCTGCGGTCGACGACGCCACCGATGCACGACGCGCTCTGGTCCCTCGCGACCTGCGTGGCGAGGTCGGGGTGGTCGGCGTCGATGCCGGAGTCGAGCACGCCGACGACGACCGACGGGTCGCCGGTGGTCACCGCGTGCGCGGCCGGGACGTCGATCTGCGCCATGTCCCACTGGCGGGTCCAGAGCGGCTCGCCCGTCGGGTCGCCGGTGGCCTCCACGACGGCCGAGTCGACCGTCTCGACGATCTCGCCCTCGTCGAGCACGGTGCCGAGCCCATCGGTGCTGGCGACGGCCTCGACGCCGCGCCCGGCGACGGCGCGCTCGAACGCCGTGCTCGACGAGCGTGCGACGAGCACGCCGATCTGGTCGTACGTCGCGACGACGGTGCCGTCGGCGGCGGCCACGCGCGCGGCGGCGGCCTTCGTGCCGGCGCCCTGCGGCGCGAGCACGAGGTAGGTGTGCTCGGGTCCGGTCGCGGCGGCCGGCGCGATCGCCGTGCCGACGAGACCGACGGCGAGGGCGACGGCGGATGCCGCGCCGATCACCTTGTGGTTCCTCATCCTGTCTCCGTTTCGAGAGTGCGGAATGCCCCCGGTCGGGTCGGCCGGCGGCCCGGTCCGTCCAGTGGATGCGACGCGGCGGCGACGATGGCGCTGCGCGACCGGTGAGGGCGAGCCTACCCACGACCACCCCCGTCCGGGGGACATCGGCGCGGACGCGGCATCCGTGTTCCGGCCCCCGGCCGCCGATCGTCATGCGAACGCGAGCAATCCGCGGCTCCCGTAGGCTTGAGGCCATGTCGAAGGTCCTCACCTCCCTGCCCGCCGGCGAACGCGTCGGCATCGCCTTCTCGGGAGGTCTCGACACCTCCGTGGCGGTCGCGTGGATGCGTGAGAAGGGCGCGGTGCCCTGCACCTACACCGCCGACCTCGGCCAGCCCGACGAGCCCGACGTCGAGGCGGTGCCCGGTCGGGCGCTCGAGTACGGCGCCGAGCTGAGCCGCCTGGTCGACGTGAAGACCGCGCTCGTCGAGGAGGGGCTCGTCGCGCTGCAGTGCGGCGCGTTCCACATCCGCAGCGGCGGCAAGACGTACTTCAACACCACGCCCCTCGGCCGCGCGGTCACGGGCACGCTGCTCGTCCGCGCCATGATGGAGGACGGCGTCGACATCTGGGGCGACGGCTCCACCTACAAGGGCAACGACATCGAGCGGTTCTACCGCTACGGGCTGCTCGCGAACCCGCGCCTGCGCATCTACAAGCCGTGGCTCGACAGCGCGTTCGTCACCGAGCTCGGCGGCCGCAAGGAGATGAGCGAGTGGATGCAGGCGCGCGACCTGCCCTACCGCGCCTCGGTCGAGAAGGCGTACTCGACCGATGCCAACATCTGGGGTGCCACGCACGAGGCCAAGAAGCTGGAGGACCTCGACGCGGGCATCACGATCGTCGAGCCGATCATGGGCGTCCGCTTCTGGGACGAGTCGGTCGCGATCGAGCCTGAAGACGTCACGGTCCGCTACGTCGAGGGTCGCCCGGTGGCCATCAACGGCGTCGAGTTCGACGACCCGGTCGAGCTCGTGCTCGAGGCGAACCGCATCGGCGGCCGCCACGGGCTCGGCATGAGCGACCAGATCGAGAACCGCATCATCGAGGCGAAGTCGCGCGGCATCTACGAGGCCCCCGGCATGGCGCTGCTGCACATCACCTACGAGCGGCTGCTGAACGCGATCCACAACGAGGACACCGTCGCGAGCTACCACAACGAGGGTCGCCGCCTCGGCCGCCTCATGTACGAGGGCCGCTGGCTCGACCCGCAGTCGCTCATGCTGCGGGAGTCGATCGTGAAGTGGGTCGCCTCGGCCGTCACGGGCGAAGTCACGCTGCGCCTGCGCCGCGGCGACGACTACACGATCATGAACACGAGCGGCCCGGCGCTGAGCTACCACCCCGACAAGCTCTCGATGGAGCGCGTCGGCGACCAGGCGTTCGGCCCGGAGGACCGGATCGGCCAGCTCACCATGCGCAACCTCGACATCGCCGACTCGCGCGCTCGTCTCGAGCAGTACGCGCAGCTCGGCATCGTCGGCGGCGCGACCGCGCAGCTCGTGGGCGAGATCGCCGCGGGCCGCGCGGCGGAGATCCTCGCGGGCGAGGCCGAGACCGACCTCGACGCCGCGACGGATGCCGCGAACGAGGCCGCCGCGTTCGACCTCGGCACCGACTGACGCGTCAGGCCGGCGTCTGCTGGTGCGCGGCCACGTGCCACGCCCCGTCGTCGTACAGGTACGTGGTCGACATCCGCAGGTTCGCCACCTCGTCGCCGCGACGGGCGACGGCCCGGTAGGCGAGGATGCCGGCGTGCTCGCCCAGGCGCACGACCGCGGGCTCGTGGATCTCGTAGGAGTCCCACGGGGGCGCGCTGGCGAAGGCCCGCATCATGTCGTCGCGACCGAGCGCCGCGCCCTCGACGATCATGATCCCGTCACGCGTCATCGCGCGGGTGTAGTGCGCTCCCCCGTGTCCGGCGAGGATGGCGCGCCATCCGGCGTGCTCCTCGTGCAGCAGGCGGGCGGGCAGATCGTCGGTGATCTCGGTCATGCGGCCACGCTACCGGCCCGGCCGGGGTCGACCTAGAGCCAGTTGCGGCGCTTGAAGACGACGTAGAGCCCGACCGCGAGCGCGACCATGGCGAGCAGCGCGGCGGGGTAGCCGAGCGGATGCTCCAGTTCGGGCATGTGCCGGAAGTTCATGCCGTACACCGTGCCGATGAGGGTGGGTGCGAAGATGATCGCCGCCCAGCTGGAGATCTTCTTGACCTCCTCGCTCTGCCGGAGGCTCGTCTCGGTGAGGCGCTGCATCTCGTCGTTCTGTCGCTGGGTCACGAGCGTCGAGTGCACGGCGAGCGCGTTCTGCAGCAGCTGTCGGTACGCCTCGCCGCGGTCGACGATGCGGAGCACGTGGTCGAGCACGTCGCGCAGGTACCGCTGGAGTTCGAGGTCGACGCGGTACTTCTCGAAGCCGCGCTCGAGGGCCTCGAACATGCCGACGAGCGGGCGTGTCGCGCGCTGGAAGTCCATGACCTCGGCGGCGAGGTCGTAGATGCGGCGCGTCACGGCGGGGTCGCCGTCGAAGAGCTGCTGCTCGATCTCGTCGATGTCGTTCTCGAGGCCGGCGAGCACGGGCGCGTACTCGTCGACGACCTCGTCGAGCACGGCGTAGAGCACGGCCTCCGTGCCGCGAGCGAGCAGCTCGGGGGCCGCCTCGAGCCGTCGGCGCACCCGGGCGAGGTCGGGCGCCTCGGCGTGCCGGATGGTGACGGCGAAGTTCGAGCCGACGAACACGTGCAGCTCGCCGAACTCGACCTCCTCGGTCGCGTCGAGGTACCGCGCGGGCCGCAGGACGACGAAGAGCGTGGCGCCGTAGCGTTCGAGCTTGGGGCGCTGGTGGCCCTTCGCGGCGTCCTCGGCGGCGAGCGGATGCAGCCCGAACTCGTCCACGAGCGCCGCGAGCTCGTCGGGCGTCGGCCGGTACAGCCCGATCCAGGCGAATCCGCCCGGGTGCTCGGCGAGCGTCTCGAACGTCTCCTGGAGGGTGGGCGGGTTCGCGACCCGGAGTCCGTCGCGGTAGACGGCGTTGTCGATGAGCGGCACGGGTCCAGTGTGGGGCGGCACGGCGGCGGCGGTCGCCGGGCGCGCCGGGGCGCTCAGCGAACGCGCGGGTGGGCGGGGCAGGCTGCGTGGCATGGGTCGGCAGCGGGGCGGGGCGGATGCCGCGGCATCCGTCGACGAGCGGACGTGCGCGTCGTGCGGCCGCCGCATCGAGTGGCGTGCGAAGTGGGCGCGCGACTGGGATGCGGTGCGCTACTGCAGCGACGCGTGCCGTCGGCGCGGCGTCCGGGCGGTCGATCGGCAGCTCGAGGAGGAGATCCGGGCGCTGCTCGCCCAGCGGGCGGCATCCGCGACGATCTGCCCCTCGGAGGCGGCGCGGCGCATCGGCGGCGATGACGGGTGGCGCGAGTTGATGGAGCCGGCGCGGCGGGCCGCGCGGCGGCTCGTGGCCGCGGGCGAGGTGGAGATCACGCAGCGCGGGCAGGTGGTCGACCCGTCGACGGCGAAGGGGCCCATCCGCATCCGCCGCGCACCGCGTTGAGTGCGCGTGCTCAGTCGCCGGGTTCGGCGGCCGCGACCGGGGCGTCGGCGGCGGCGGCCGGCGGCGTGGCCCAGAGCCCGCGGGTGGGCGTGGGCCGCGTGCGCGACAGCGCGCCGGGCTGCATCTTGAGGTGCTCCTCGGCGGCGCGGAAGACGATGCGGTCGGCTTCGGCCTCGTCGATCAGCCCGATGGCGTGGTGCTGCACGGCGACGCCGTCGACGAGCGCCGTGAGCATGCGCGCGTCGGCGGCGGGATCCGCGCTGGTGGCGTGGCCGGCGTCGACCACGCGCTGGATGACGCCCGCGAGGTGCCGGTCCGAGTCGCGGTGATGGCGCGTGAGCGCCGCGAGCAGCTCGGGATTGCGGGGCGCCTCGCTCCACGCGTCGATCCACACGAGGTAGTGGCCGCGCGGCGTGGTCGAGAGCCAGTCGGCGAGCGCGGCGACCGGCTCGAGGCCTTCCTCGACCTCGGCGTCGGCGCGCAGTTCGCCGAGCACGGCCGCGTCGAACGCCGCGGCGACGAGCTGCTCCCGGGTGGCGAAGTAGTGGCGGATGAGGCCGTGCACGACGCCGACCTCGGCGGCCACGTCGCGGAGGGTGACGCGCGCGAACCCGTCGCGGGCGACGAGCCGCAGCGTCGCCGCGAGGATCTGCTCGCGTCGCTGCGCCGGATCGAGTCGGGTGGCCACGCGCCCATCGTAGTGGTCTTGTCCGCGCGGCCAACACTGCCGGCGGATGGCGCGGGTCAGTGCCGGGCGTGCCGTCGGACCCACTCGTGCATGACGATCGCGGCCGCGGCGGCGGCGTTGATCGATCGGGTGGAGCCGTACTGCGTGATCTCGACGGCGAGGTCGGCGGCGGCGAGCGCCTCGGGGCTCAGCCCCGGTCCCTCCTGGCCGAAGAGCAGGATGCAGCGTTCGGGCAGCTCGGCGGTGTCGACGGGCTGCGAGCCCTCGACGTTGTCGACGGCGACGATCGGCAGGCCTTCGGCGCGCGCCCAGGCGACGAGGTCGGCGACCTCCGGATGGTGCAGGAGGTGCTGGTAGCGATCGGTGACCATCGCGCCGCGCCGGTTCCAGCGGCGCCGCCCGACGATGTGGACGGTCTCGGCGGCGAACGCGTTGGCGGTGCGGACGATGGAGCCGATGTTGAGGTCGTGCTGCCAGTTCTCGATGGCCACGTGGAACGGATGCCGCCTCGTGTCGAGGTCGGCCACGATCGCCTCGAGCCGCCAGTACCGGTAGCGATCGACCACGTTGCGGCGGTCGCCGTGCTCGAGGAGGTCCGGGTCGTACCGCTCGTCGGCGGGCCACGCCTCGCGGCCGCCGGGCCAGGGGCCGACGCCGTGCAACGG
Organism: Agromyces indicus; assembly: GCF_031432295.1. Taxonomy (NCBI): domain Bacteria; kingdom Bacillati; phylum Actinomycetota; class Actinomycetes; order Micrococcales; family Microbacteriaceae; genus Agromyces; species Agromyces indicus. The sequence continues at coordinate 647,151 of NZ_JAVKGS010000003.1, forward strand.
CAGCTGCGGCTCGGGGTGCGCGTCGTCGCCGACCGCTCCGCCCGCGGCATCCGTTCGCTCGTCGCCCACGCCCCTACGCTAGCCGTCGCGGTCGGCGCGGAACGCCGGTTTCGGCACACCGAAAATCCGGTACGATTTCGGTATGCCGAAAGGTGCCGCCGTCGCCGCCCTGCTCACCGCCGCCGCACTCGCGCTGAGCGGGTGCAGCGGCTCGGCCGCGAACGGCGAGGGCGACGACCGCCCCGTCGTCCTGACGACCTTCACCGTGCTGGCCGACATCGCCGAGGAGGTCGCGGGCGACCGCCTCCGCGTCGAGTCGATCACGAAGGTCGGCGCCGAGATCCACGGGTACGAGCCCACCCCGGGCGACCTGCGCCGGGCGGCCGGGGCCGACCTGATCCTCGACAACGGGCTGAACCTCGAGGCGTGGTTCGCGCAGTTCGTCGAGGGACTCGACGTGCCGCACGTCGTCGTCAGCGAGGGCGTCGAGCCCATCCCGATCGCCGACGGCGCCGCCGAGGGCCTGCCGAACCCGCACGCGTGGATGTCGCCGCTGAACGTCCAGGTCTACGCCGACAACATGGCCGAGGCGTTCGCCGAGCTGGCCCCCGAGCACGCCGACGAGTTCGCCGCGAACGCCGAGGCGTACGGCGCCGAACTGCAGGCGGTCCACGACGAGCTCGTGGCCGAGCTCGCGGCGCTGCCCGAGTCGCAGCGCGCGCTCGTCACCTGCGAGGGCGCCTTCTCGTACCTCGCCCGCGACGCAGGGCTCACCGAGCAGTACCTCTGGGCCGTGAACGCCGAGCAGCAGGCCACCCCGAAGTCCATCGCGCGCACCATCGAGTTCGTCGACGACCAGGGGGTGCCGGCGGTGTTCTGCGAGTCGACGGTCTCCGACGAGGCCATGCAGCAGGTGGTCGAGGCGACGGATGCCGCATTCGGCGGTGTCCTCTACGTCGACTCGCTCTCCGAGCCGGGCGGGCCGGTGCCCACCTACCTCGACCTGCTGCGGCACGACGTCGAGGTCATCACCGACGGGCTCACGGGCGGCGCGCGATGACCGGGCCCGCGGCATCCGCTCGCCCCGACGCCTCGGCCGGTGACGAGGCCCCGGCCCTCGAGGTGCACGGCCTCACGGTGCACTACGGCGACGTGCTCGCGCTCGACGACGTGAGCCTCACGCTCCGGCGCGGCACCGTCTGCGGCCTCATCGGCATGAACGGATCGGGCAAGTCGACGCTGTTCAAGGCGATCATGGGCACGGTGCATCCCGACCGGGGCCGCGTCGCGATCGCGGGGCGCACCCCGCGCCAGGCCCGGCGGGCGGGCGTCGTCGGGTACGTGCCGCAGAGCGAGGAGGTCGACTGGGCGTTCCCGCTCAGCGTGCACGACGTGGTGATGATGGGCCGGTACGGCCACCAGGGCTTCACCCGGCGGCCCCGCCCCGCCGACCGGGCGGCGGTCGCCGAGGCCCTCGAGCGCGTCGAGCTCGCCGACCTCGCGGACCGGCGCATCGGCGCACTGTCGGGCGGTCAGCGCAAGCGCGCGTTCGTGGCGCGCGGCCTCGCCCAGGGCGCCGACGTGCTGCTGCTCGACGAGCCGTTCGCGGGCGTCGACCGGCCGAGCGAGCGCACGATCAGCGAACTGCTCCGCGAGCTCGCGGCCGGCGGCGCGACCGTACTGGTGTCGTCGCACGACCTCGAGGCGCTGCCCCGGCTCGCCGACGAGGTGATCCTGCTGCTGCGTCGCGTGCTGCTGCACGGCAGCCCCGACGAGGCGCTGCAGCCCGAGCAGCTCGCGCGCGCGTTCGGCCTCGACCTCACCGGCCGTTCGGAGGACTGACCATGCCCGTCGTCGACTTCCTGCTCGAGCCGCTCGGCTACGACTTCATGCAGCGCGCGTTCCTCGTCACGGTCACCGCCGCGATCGTCTGCGGCGTGCTGAGCTGCTGGCTCGTCCTCATCGGGTGGTCCCTCATGGGCGACGCCGTCTCCCACGCCGTGCTGCCGGGCGTCGTGCTCGCGTACCTGCTGGGCACGCCGTTCGCGGTGGGCGCGCTCGTGTTCGGGCTCGGGGCGGTGGCGCTCATCTTCCTCGTCCGTGCGACGAGCCGGGTGAAGGGCGATGCGGCGATCGGGGTCGTCTTCACGACGCTCTTCGCGCTCGGCCTCGTGCTCATCTCGGTCGTGCCCAGCCAGACCGACCTCGGGCACATCCTCTTCGGCAACCTGCTCGGGGTCAGCGCCGCCGACCTCGTGCAGGTGCTCGTGCTCGGCGCCGTCACCCTCGCCATCCTCGTGCTGAAGCGGCGCGACCTGACGCTGTACGCGTTCGACCCCACCCACGCGCACGCGATCGGCCTGAACCCCAAGGCGCTGGGCGCACTGCTGCTGGCGCTCCTGGCGCTCACGGTCGTGGTCGCGCTGCAGGCCGTCGGCGTCGTGCTCGTCGTCGCCATGGTCATCATCCCGGGCGCGACCGCCTACCTGCTCACCGACCGCTTCGCGCGCATGCTCGTGATCGCGCCCGCGATCGCCGCGGTCTGCGCGATCGTCGGCATCTACGCGAGCTACTACCTCGACGCGGCATCCGGCGGCATGGTCGTGCTCACGATGGGTGTCGCGTTCGCGCTCGCCTACCTCTTCGCTCCCCGGCACGGCGTCGTCGGGCGCCGGGTGCTCGCCACGCGACGGCGTCGTTCGGCCACGGCGGCCGCGGTCTCGCAGCCCGACCCCGCGCGGGTAGGGTGAGGCCGATGCCCGCCTCCGCCAGCCCCGCCGTCGAGGACTACCTCAAGACGGTCTACGCGCACACCGAGTGGCAGTCCGAGCCCATCACGCCGTCCGGACTCGCCGCGGCCCTCGGCGTCGCGCCGTCGTCGGTGACCGAGATGGTGAAGAAGATGGCCGCGCAGGGGCTCGTGCAGCACGTGCCCTACGGCGCCATCCGGCTGACGGATGCCGGGCGCGCCCGCGCCCTCGCCGTCGTGCGCCGCCACCGGCTCATCGAGACGTGGCTCGTGCGCGAGATGGGCTACGCGTGGGACGAGGTCCACGACGAGGCCGAGATCCTCGAGCACGCCGTCTCCGACCGCCTGCTCGAGGCCATCGACGAGCGGCTCGGGCGACCGGAGCGCGACCCGCACGGCGACCCCATCCCCGCCGCCGACGGCAGCCTGGTCTCCGAGCCGTCGGTGCGCCTCGACGAGGCGGTCGCCGGGCACGTGGGCCGCGTCATCCGCATCAGCGACCGCGACCCGGCGGTGCTCCGCGAGCTCGACGGCGCCGGCGTCGGGCCGGGCAGCGAACTGCGGGTGACGGATGCCGCCGACCCCGCCGCGGTCACCGTGACCGTGGGCGACACCGGCCGGACCATCGCTCGCGCCGCCGCCGCGGGCATCTGGATCACCGCCTGATTCGTCCGACCCCTTCCCGCTCGCGGACATCGTGGGCGAGGATGGCCACATGGGTCGCACCAAGCAGAAGATCAGGCCCGAACTCACCGATGCCCAGTGGGATCGGCTGCGTCGCTACGGCGTGCCCCAGGCCACCGAGGTCGGCGACGTGCTGTTCCGCACCGGAGACCGCTGGTACGACCTCATCCTCGTCGAGGAGGGCGAGGTCGAGGTCGTGCGCGATGCGCTCTCGTGGACCGAGGAGACCCGGCTCGCGGTGCTCGGGCCCCGGACCTTCGTCGGCGAGCTCGGGCTGCTGAACGGGCAGCGCGCGTTCCTCACCTCGCGCGTCACCCAGCCGGGTCGCGTGCTGCGGGTCGACCACGACGCACTCCAGCGCCTGATGGCCGAGGACGACGAGCTGTGCGACCTCATGCTGCGCACGCTGTGGGCGCGCCGCGAACTCCTGCGACACGGGCCGGCGGCGTGGACCCTGAAGATCGTCGGCTCGACGGGTTCGCCCGAGTCGATGGCGCTCCGCCGCTACGCCGAGCGGCTCGAGCTCGCCCACACGTGGGTCGACGTCGACGACCCGGCCCTCGACCACGACGTGTGGTCGCACGGCTTCACGCGCGAGCACCTGCCCGTCGCGTTCGTGCAGGGCGAGCCCGTGCACAACGCCACGCCGGGCCGCATCGCGGACATGCTCGGGCTCGCCTACACCGCCGACGACGACCTCGAGTTCGACCTCGCGGTCGTCGGCGCCGGACCGGCGGGGCTCGCCGCGGCGATCTACGGCGCGTCCGAGGGCCTGCGCACCGTGCTGCTCGACGCCGTCGCCCCGGGCGGCCAGTCCGCGACGACCTCGCGCATCGAGAACTACCTCGGCTTCCCGTTCGGCGTGAGCGGTGACGCGCTCACCTCGCAGGCGTCGCTTCAGGCGTTCAAGTTCGGCGTGCGGATCGCGGCGCCGTGCCCCGTCGTGCGCCTCGACCCCGAGGGCGGCGTGCACCGCCTCCTCCTCGCCGACGGAGCGATCGTGCGCGCTCGCGCCGTCGTCGTCACGACCGGCGTCGCCTACCGCGGCCTCCCCCTCGAGCGGTGGGACGACTTCGAGGGCGCCGGCATCCACCACGCCGCGACGGCCCTCGAGCTCCGGCAGGTCGCGGGGTCCGACGTGGTCGTCGTCGGCGGGGCCAACTCGGCCGGCCAGGCGGCGCTCGCCCTCGCCGCGAACTCGTGCCGGGTCCGACTCGTCGTCCGCTCGAACGACCTGTCCGAACGGATGTCGAGCTACCTCGTCGACCGCATCCGCGAGGATCCCCGCATCGAGGTGCATACCGGCACGCAGGTCGCGGGCCTGCACGGCGACGACCGCCTCGCCGCCGTCACGCTCCGCGGCGCGACGGAGCAGATCGTCGACTGCACGGGGCTCTTCTGCTTCATCGGCGCCGTGCCCGCGACGGACTGGCTCGCCGGGCTCGAACGCGACGAGCACGGCTTCCTCCGCACCGGCGCCGACGTGGTCGCGCTGGGCGACGGCTGGCGCGATCTCGGCCGGATGCCGCTGCCGTTCGAGACCTCGGTGCCGCGCGTCTTCGCGGCCGGCGACGTGCGCCGCGGATCCATGAAGCGCGTCGCGGCGGCCGTCGGCGAGGGCTCGAGCGCCGTTGCCTCGGTCCACCAGTCGCTCGCGACCACGGAGGTGTACGCATGACCGACCAGCAGACGGCTCCGCCGCCCTCCGGCACGGGCTGCGTCGAATGCCTCGACGCCGGCGGATGGTGGTGGCACCTGCGTCGCTGCGTCGAGTGCGGGCACGTCGGATGCTGCGACTCGTCGCCCGAGCAGCACGCGAGCCGCCACGCGCGCGACGCCGGGCACGCCGTCGCGACCTCGTTCGAACCCGGCGAGGACTGGTTCTGGGACTACGAGGCCGGCGCGTCGGCGCGCCGGGTCCCGCTCAGCCCGCCGTTCTCCCGGCCCGAGGACCAGCCCGCCCCCGGACCCGAGGGCAAGGTGCCGCCCGACTGGAAGTCGCTGCTGCACCGGGGGTGACGGGCCGGCCCGCGGCATCCGCTGTTCATCGGGCTGTGATCTGCGCGGCCTAGGCTGTGCGCATGGCGAAGCGCGATGAGGTCGAGTCCTGGCTCACCGACATGGACGGCGTGCTCGTGCACGAGAACCACGCGTTGCCCGGCGCGGCCGCGCTGCTGCAGCACTGGGAGGACACCGGCACCCCGTACCTCGTGCTCACGAACAACTCGATCTTCACCGCGCGGGACCTGTCGGCGCGCCTGCGCGCGTCGGGGCTCAACGTTCCCGAAGATCGCATCTGGACCTCGGCGCTCGCCACGGCCGACTTCCTCCACCAGCAGCTGCCGGGCGGCACCGCGTTCGTCATCGGCGAGGCCGGCATCCTCACCGCGCTGCACGATGCGGGCTTCGTGATGACCGAGACGAACCCCGACTTCGTCGTCGTCGGCGAAACCCGCAACTACTCGTTCGAGGCCATCACGAAGGCGATCCGCCTCATCGGCAACGGTGCCCGGTTCATCGTCACCAACCCGGATGCCACGGGGCCGTCGGCTGAGGGCCCGCTGCCCGCCACCGGCGCCATCGCCGCGCTCATCACCAAGGCGACCGGGCGGGAGCCGTACGTGGTCGGCAAGCCGAACCCGATGATGTTCCGTTCGGCGCTGAACAAGATCGGCGCGCACTCCGAGAACACGGCGATGATCGGCGACCGCATGGACACCGACATCGTCGCGGGCATCGAGGCCGGGCTGCACACGATCCTCGTGATGACCGGCATCAGCGACCAGGCCGAGATCGAGAAGTACCCGTTCCGGCCCGACGAGATCCTCACGGGCGTGGCCGAGCTCGTGCCGGCCGAGCCGGTCGAGGTCGAGCTCTAGCCGCCCTCGTCAGGGGTGCAGCTCGAGCTCCCGGTCGGCGTCCCACGGTTCGGTCCACCCGAGACGGTCGAACATCGCGTCGAGCACGAGCCCCGTGAAGCCCCACACCAGCCGCTCGGCACCGCCTGCCGTGACGGTGAAGCCGGGCCCGCGCCATTCACGGTCGTCGCGACGGATGACGGTGGTGCACCGGTTCGCCGGGTCGAGCAGGTCGGCGACGGGGGTGCGGAAGACCGCGGACGACTCGGCCCGGTCGACGGGCGCGACGGGCGTCGGCGCCGCCCACCACCCGAGCACCGGGGTCACCACGTGGCGGGAGTACGCGAGCGGGATCTCGCCGAGCGTGCCGAGCACCTCCACGCCCGCCGGGTCGAGTCCGGTCTCCTCCCGCGCCTCGCGGAGTGCGGCGGCCACCGGGCCGGCCTCGCCGTCGTCGACGCGGCCGCCGGGGAAGGCGATCTGGCCCGCGTGCGAGCGGAGGGTGGTCGCGCGCGCGAGCAGGAGCACGTCGAGGTCGCGCGAGACCGCGCGCGCCTGCGCCTCGTGGTCGCTCGGCAGGTGGTCGAGCACGCCGAACAGCACGAGCACCGCGGCGGGCCGCGCGTCGTCGCCGACGGGCTCTCGCACGGCCTGCCAGAGGTCGTGCACGGCCGGGTCGTCGACGAGCGCCGCGAGCTGCGCCCGCGCCGATGCGGAAGCGTCGTCGCGTGAGGTCACCCGTCGAGGGTAGCCCGCGCGGCCGTGATCGCCGATGCCGTGGCGGCTACGACCGGCCGCCCGGGCCGTCGGCATCGCCCGGAGGATCCGAGCGGTCCGACCCGTCGGGCTCGTCGCGCTCCTCCGGCCGCCACCGCTGCGACCACCGGCTCTCGTGCAGGAACACCTGCGTCACGACGACGAGCACGACGATGACCACGCCGCCGACCCAGAACGTCCAGTCCACGACGGCTCCGCTCAGCCGAGCCGGCCGTAGGCCAGTTCGACGGCGGCCCAGAAGCGCTCGACGTCGAGCCCGACCGCCACGTGCGCGTTCGGTTCGCGGGCGAGCATGCCGTCGAGGTCGACGCTCGTCGCCCCGACGGTCTCGGCCCCGACGAGCTCCACGTCCAGCCGGGTGTGCACGACCTCGACCGCGTCCGGGTCGGCGAGCACGGCCACCGCCACCGGGTCGTGGAGGGGACCGTCGGGCATGCCGAACACGTCGTCGTTGGTCCGGCAGAAGAACTCGAGCAGCTCGTCGCCGAACGCGGCGGTGCGGTTGCCCACCGCCGCCAGCCGTTCCCGCACGCGGGAGGTCACGAGCGCGCGGTGCGTCACGTTCAGCCCCACCATCGTGAAGCGGATGCCGCTGCCGAGCACCCGGTCGAGCGCCTCCGGGTCGACCCAGGCATTGAACTCGGCGTACGGAGTGACGTTGCCGCGCTCGGTGGAGCCGCCCATCCACACGATCTCGCGCACCCGGTCCGCGAGGTCCGGACGTTCGCGGAGGAAGACGGCGACGTTCGTGATCGGCCCGGTCGCGATGATGGCGACCGGCTCGGATGCCGCCTCCAGCGTGTCGGCGATGAGCTCCGTCGCACTCCGCGGATCGAGCGGCACCCGGGTCGGGGACGTGTCGGGGTCGGGAAGCTCGGGCCCCCCGAGCCCGTTCTCGCCGTGGATCCACTCGGCCGTCGACAGCTCGCGAGCGAGCGGCCCGCTCGCGCCCGCGGCGACGGGCACGTCGCCCACCCCGGCGACGGCGAGCGCGATGCGGGCGTTCCGGCTCGTGTGCTCGAGCGGCACGTTGCCACCGACGGTGGTCACCGCGACGAGGTCGAGCGCCGGGTGGCCCGCCGCGAGCCACAGCGCCATGACGTCGTCGTGGCCCGGGTCGCAGTCGACGATCACGGGAATGGTCACACGGCCTCCGTCCGGTCGGCGAGCGCGAGCACGTCGTCGCGGCGCGCGTAGGAATCCACGGTGCCCCGACCCTGGACGGCGAGCGCGCCCGCGGCGACGGCGGCGCGCACCGCGTCGGGCAGGGCGCGTCCCTCGGCCAGCATCGCGGCGAGCACGCCGGTCGCGGCATCCCCCGCCCCGGTCGTGTCGACCGCGGCGACGCGCGGCGCTGCCACGCTCCACGAACCGGTCGCATCGGCGGCCACGGCGCCGCGGTCGCCGAGCGTCACCACGATCGAGCGGGCCAGGGCACCGACGACGGATGCCGCGGCATCCCGCCACGTCTCGGCCGACGCGTCATCGGCGAGCCCCTCGCCCAGGCCGAGCGTGCGCGCCTCGTGGACGTTCACGACCAGCGGATCGGCGACCGCGAGGGCCGACCGCGAGACGGCGACCGGCGGGGCGAGGTTGAGCACGAAGCGGACGCCCGCGGCGTCGCTCGCCGCCGCGATCGCCTCGATGGAGCGCACCGGGAGCTCACCCTGCGTGAGCACGAGTGCGGCGCCGTCGAGCCGAGCCGCCTCCGACCGCACCGCGTCGGCGTCGAACGACGCGTTGGCGCCGGCCGTGACGATGATGGTGTTCTCGCCCGACTCGGCGACGGTGATCTGCGCGATGCCCGTCGGTTCGCCGGGCACGACCCCCACGGCGTCAGTCGGCAGCCCGAACCGAGCGAACGCGGCGCGAGCCACCTCGGCGTTCGCGTCGTCGCCGAGCCGGGCCACGAGCTCCACGCCGGCCCCGGCGAGGTGCGCCGCGACCGCCTGATTCGCCCCCTTGCCCCCGAGCGCCACCCGGAAGTCCCGCGAATGCACGGTCTCGCCGGGGCGCGGGAAGTCCGCGACGTAGCTCGTCGCGTCGACGTTCACCGAGCCGAACACGACGACGGCGCCGTGCCGGCCCCCGCCGCCGGCGGGACCCGCCTCGGCCACGTCAGCCCTGCTGCCCGGCCGTGCCCTGCACGTCGGCGGTGATCGGCGAACCGCCGCGGCGGGTGACGAAGCAGTAGAAATCGCGCTCGCCCGCGGCCCACTGCTCCTCGGTCACCGGGTAGGACCCCTCGACCTGCAGGTCGCCGGCCATCGCCGCCATGTCGGGATCGATCACGTTCTCGGCACCGCAGAGGGCCGCGACCTGCGCCGCCAGCTCCGCCTCGCCCGGGAACGGCGCGGACTCGTCGGCGGAGACCTCGCCGCGGAGCACCAGCTGGGCGGCGTGCGGCGTCGCACAGTCGATCACCGTGAACTCCTCGGCCCACGGACCCTCGAACGGCTCGAGGCACTCGCCGCCGAAGAGCTCGTTCCAGGCGTACGTACCCGGCGGCTGCATGGCCGTGGGTTCCGTCGCCCCGCCGGCTCCCCCATCGGCGGTCTCGTCTCCTCCGCCGCGGAGCAGCTGGGCGCCGAACGCGATGCCCGCGACCACGAGGAGCACGGCGGCGAGGCCGCCCGCGATCCACGCGAGGAGCTTCACCGGCGAACGCCCGCCCCGGTCGTCGTCGTCGTCCCGCGTCCGCGGTGCCGCCGGGCCGCCCCGACCGCCGCGGTCATCGCGGGCGTACCGGTCGTCATCGCGGCCGTACCGGTCGTACCGGTCGTCATCGCGGCCGTACCGGTCATCGCGGGCGTAGGCGCCGTACCGGTCGTCGCGGGCGTACCGGTCGTCATCGCGGGCGTATCGGTCGTCGCGGGCGTCGTACGGGTCGACGTCGCGATCGCGCTGTGCCGCAGCACCACCGACGAGGGGGGTCGGCGCCGTGGCGCCGAAGCCGGCACCGCCGAACAGCGAGGCGAGGCCGTCGTCATCGCTCTCGTCGTCGACGGCGTCCCGGTCGTGCGGGCCGTCGTACGCGAATCCGCGGGCGCGGTCGCCCCGGGGGTCGCGGCGGTCGTCGCGGTCGTACGGCGCGTCGGACCACTCGTCGCGGGGGTCCCGGTACTCGCGATCGTCCCGGTACTCGAGGTCGTCCCGGAACTCGCGATCGTCCCGGTACTCGCGATCGTCCCGGTGGTCGCGATCGCCGTACTCCGCCTCACGCGGGTCGGAGGGCACGTCCGCGTCATCGGCGACGCCGTCGGGGATGGGATCCCACTGGTCGACCGCGGGGTACGGCTCAGCAGAACGGTCGTCGTCTCCGGGGCGCGCATCCCGATCGTCGCGCGACCGTCCGCCCGGTGCAGCGTCGGAGTCGGACGCCCCGCGTCGGCGGGGACCCGGCCGGTCGTCCTCGACCGGGGCCTTGGGATCGGGCGCCGTCGGGTCGGGAGTGAGGTTCCAGAAGTAGCCGGCCTGCGCCATCTCGCGCGCCATGGGCGAGCCGTCCTGCTCGTCGTACGCGGGCTGCTCGGAGCGGGGCTCGTCGTACCGAGCCTCCCGGTCGTACTCCTGCCGGCCCCAGCCGTCCCGGTGGGAGCCCTGGTGATCGCGGTCCTGCGGGTCCCAGCCCTGCTGGTCGTACGCCGGCACGTCCGGAACCCGCTCGCCCGCGGCCCGCTGGTCGTCCCAGCCCTGCTGGTCGTCGTACGCGTGCTCGCCCGGGGTCCGCTGGTCCCAACCCTGTTGGGCGTACGCCTGCTCGTCCTGAACCGGCTCGGCGGCGGCCCGCTGGTCGTAGCCCTGCTGGTCGTACGCCCGGGTGTCGGAGCCCTGCTGGTCGTACGCCTGCTGGTCCCAGCCCTGCGGCTCGTGCGCCCGCGGGTCGTACCCCGGCTGGTCGAACTCGTGGTCGTCGTACTGGCCCGACGCGTCGGCGTAGGCCTGCTCGTCGGAGTAGCCCCGGCCATCGTCGGAGTAGCCCCGGCCATCGTCGGAGGCGGGAACCCGGTCGTCGCGCGTGGCCGCACCGGCGGCCGCCGGGTCCTCGTTGAGCGCCGACCAGAGCTGGTCGTCGAAGTCGGTCCGGGCCGCCGGGAAGGCGGTGCCCGCGGGCGGGGTCACCGGGGTGAAGGACTGCCGGGCGACCGGCGGCGGCGTGAACCCCGCGAACGGGGAGTCAGCCGATCCCGGCACGTCGCGCGGGTCGACCGGAGGCTCGTCGCGGTGCGGCTCGACCGGACGCCGGTCGTCGCGGGGTCGCTGCGGCGGCGGCTCCACGGGGTCCGAGAGCTGCCGGAACGCCGCACGGAGACCGTCCTCGGTCTCGATGGGCTGCTCACCCCAGGTCAGGGCGAAGTTCGAGGGCGGGGTGACCGGCCCGGGCGGCGGGCCGGGAGGCGGTGCCTGCGGGCCGCCGAAGGCCGGCGGCACGGGTGCCCCGCCCACGGGCGGCTCGACCGAGGTGAGGCGATCGTCGGGCCGCTGCGGCTCGCGCGGCGTCGCCGGAGGTCGGCGGTCGTCCCAGCCGGGAGGCTGGTTCCACGCCGGGGCCTGCGGCTCCCACGTCGGAGCGGGCGCCTGCCGGGGCGGCTCCGCACGGGGCGGAAGCGGCTCGCCCACGACGGGAAGCTCCCGCGTCGCGGCATCCGTCTCGGACTGGGCGTCGGCGAGCGAGAACCAGTCGAGCGATTCCTCGCTGCGGCGACGGGGCCGCTCCATGGGCGGCGGGGAGACCGGCTCGGCCGGCTGCTGGGGCGGTGCGACGGGCGGCTGGGGAGCCTGGCGGCCCTCGAGGTCGGGGCGACGGCCGCTGCCCAGCTGGCTGAGCAGCCAGTCGGCGTCGTTCATGTCGTCCGAGTCGTGGCGTCCGTCGCGTCGGTTCATGACAGTCCCAGATCCTTCAATCCGATGGCCGCGAGGTAGGGAACCCCCGCGGCTTCGATGACCTCGCGCGCGCACGTGTCGCGGTCGACGACGACCGCGACCGCGGCGACCTCCGCGCCCACGGCGCGCAGGGCCTCGATCGCCTTGAGCGGCGAGCCTCCGGTGGTCGAGGTGTCCTCGAGCACGATGACCCGCTTGCCGGCGACATCCGGCCCCTCGACCTGCTTGCCGCGGCCGTGGTCCTTCGGTTCCTTGCGCACGACGAAGGCGTCGTAGGCGAGCCCGCGGGCCGCACCCTGGTGCAGGACCGCGGTGGCGATGGGGTCGGCCCCCATCGTCATGCCGCCGACGGCGGCGACCTCCGGAACCTCGGCGATGAGGTCGAGCATGACCTGCCCGATCAGCGGCGCCACGCGGTGGTCGAGGCTCACCTTGCGGAGGTCGACGTAGTACGTGGCCTTCTTGCCGCTGGTGAGCGTGAAGTCGCCGTGGAACACCGCCTCGCTCGAGATGAACTCGATGAGCTGTCGGCGGGCCTCGGCGGACTGGGGGTTCCGGGAAGTCACCCGAATACTCTACGTCGTGGTCCCTGAGTGCCGCGGGGTCGGATCCTCGGGCTCGTGGGCCGCCGGGCACGGGCGGACGGCCCGGTTGCGGCATCCGTTCAGCGACCGTCGCGGTGCTCGCCCTCCCGGCGCTCCTCGTCGCGCCGCCGCGAGGAACGGGTCGTCGTGGCCTCCGCGATGCGCGAGAGCACGGGCTCGTCGGACGGCGCGAGCACCGTGGGCAGGTCGATGTGGAACTCGGAGAGCTCCTGCGCGCTGCGTCGCATGAACCGGTAGAGCGCCGAGCCGATGAGCACGCCCAGCGAGATCGACATGACCGTGACGAACGCGGCCGAGAAGTCGGCGATCCCGGCGGAGGCGGCGACCGCGCCCTCCGTGACGCCGACCAGACCCGACGCCCCGGGCACGAGCACCCAGAAGGCCGGGAGGAAGATCATCTGCGACGGCACGCCGCCGCGGCGCAGGTCCTCGATCCACAGCACGAACGGCGTGACGACGAGCGCGCCGATGAGCCCGCTCACCGCCGAGCCGAAGGCCAGCGCGCCGAGCTGCTGCGCCCCGTACGCCACCACGAGCGCGAGGAGCACCCAGCCGTAGCTGCGACCGGGGGCCGCGAAGTGGAGGTAGTTGCCGAGGCCGTACAGGGCGAGGCCGATGCCCGCGACCCACCACGGCAGCGTCGTGGACGCGTCGAGCGGGAGGTAGTCCTCGTTGCCGACGCCCACCACCGTGCCCGCCGTCAGGATGCCGAACGCCAGCAGGCCGAGCTGGACCAGACCCGCGCCCAGTCGCGACGTCCCGGCGACCATCTGCCCGGCCGCGAGCTCGCGCACGCCCGTGGTGAGGAGGGCACCGGGCAGGAAGGTGGCCAGTGGCGCGATGAGCACGCGCAGCGGGTCGCCGAGCTCGACGTACGGCGCGAGGAGGAAGACGATGAGCGCGCACACGAAGGACGCGACGATGGGCAGCACGAGCGTGAGCGTCTGCGAGCGCACGAGCTTCGCCACGCCGATGAGCGCGCCCAGGACGAAGCCGACGACCGCGGCCTGCCAACTCGGCGCGAGGAGCAGCGCGAGCCCGGCGGTGAGCATGGCGTGGCCGAGGGTCCGCATGAACCAGTGCCGGGTGGGCGGCATCGCGCCGATCTCGTTGAGGCGGCGGATGCCGTCGCCGGGCGAGATCGCCGCCTCGCGGGCCTCGCGCAGCAGCCGACCCATCTCGGCGATCTGGTCGAAGCGGAACGTCGCCTGCACCGACTTCAGTGCGACGCGTGCGGTGTCGCCGCGGCCCGTCTGCACGAACGCGATCGTGGGCAGCACGACCAGGTCGACGTCGTCGAGGCCGTAGGCACGCGCGATCTGCACGACGTCGGCGCGGATCCGGTCCACCGACTCCTGGGAGGCCGTCATGCCCTCGGCGAGGCCGAGCAGGAACGTTCGCAGGACGGCCGGGTCGTCGACGGGCGCCTGCTGGGCGTCGCCCTCGGCGCCGGGGCGTTCGGGTGGGGTGGGGGTGATGGGCATCCGCTCGCTCCGTCAGTCGCTCGGGCCCGGGTCGCGTGGGATGACCCGAGCTGTTCGGGTGTCGTCACGTTATCCGCGGTGCGCGCGGATGTCGAGGGCGGCCGCAGACGAACGAAGGGCCGCCCCGCGGGGTGTCCCTCCCCCGCGCGGCGGCCCTGCATCGGAGCCCGGGGGCTCCGCGGTCGCGCGACTCAGACGGTGCGCGCGAACGTCTCGCGCGGCTGACGACGGTATCCGTCGCGAGCGGTCACGAGGACCGAGCCGACGACGCCGGCGATCGAGGCGCTGATGAGGAGGACGGTGAGGCTGAACACGGCGGTTCCTTTCGAGAGATCGTTGGAATGTCGGGCGACTGGGTGCGCCCTTGCACGTGTCCGACCCCTCAATTGTGACGGAGTAAACCGTTCAGCACAATCTTACGAAACTACACGGACGATGTAGCATTGCTACATGGATATACGCCGTCTCGACCTCCTCCGCGAACTCGCCGAGCGCGGCAGCGTGACCGCCGTCGCCGAGGCCACCGGCCGCACCCCGTCGGCGGTCTCCCAGCAGCTCAAGGTGCTCGAACGCGAGGCGGGCATGCCGCTGACCGAGCGGGTCGGTCGCGGCGTCGTGCTCACCAGCGCCGGCCAGGCGCTCGCCCGCTCCGCGACGGAGGTCGCGATCGCCCTCGAGCGCGCGTCGGCGCTGTGGGACGAGTTCCGTAACCACCCGAGCGGCGAGGTGACGCTCCTCACGTTCCCGACGGTCGGCGCCACCCTCCTCCCCCAGGTGCTCACCGACCTCCGCGCCGTGACCGGGCTCGTGGTGCGCGCCACCGACCTCGACCCCGAACTGGCCGAGTTCCCCGACCTCGCCAACGAGTACGACATCGTGCTCGCCCACACCATGCCGGGCGAGCTGCCGTGGGGCGGCCGCGGCCTGCGCGCCCTGCCGCTGCTGACCGAGCCGCTCGACGTCGGCCTCCCCGCCGGGCACCGGCTCGCCAACCGCGCGCTCGTGACGCCCGCCGACGTGGTCGGCGAGACCTGGCTCGGGGTGCCGAGCGGGTACCCGTTCGAGCGGATCCTGCACGCGATCGAGCAGGCGACCACCGGCCGGATCGAGATCAGCCAGCGGTTCAGCGACATGCGAATCGTCGAGGCGTTCATCCAGGCCGGTCACGGCATCGCGCTCGTTCCCCGCTACACCTCGGGGGCGCTGCCCGAGGGGATCGTGCTGAAGCCGCTGCGGGGCGTGGCATCCGTTCGCCAGATCTTCGCCCTGGTGCGGCCGGATGTCGCGGAGCGCCTCGCCGTGCGGACCGTGCTCGAGGTCATCGTCGACCGAGCGGCACGGCTCGAGCAGGCGTACGGCCACCCGTCGCGCGGCACCCCCGCGGAGCCCCCGGGCGAGGCGGCCGCCGCCACCTAGGCGCTCACGCCGGCGGGCGCAGCCCCTCGCTCACCACGACCCGCGCGTGTGCGTTCGCGGCTCGGAGCGCCCCGCCCTCGGCGTGGTACTCGAACAGGCTCAGGCCTGCCCGATCGGCGAAGGCCACCCCGCCCGCCGTGTACGTGCCCGAGGTGAAGAACAGCGCGCGGCGGCCGTCGTGGGCGGCGACGCCGGCGAGCTCGCGCACCTGCGCCACCGGCACCGCCGTGCGCTCGGCGAGGTTCTTGACCTGCGCGATCCAGTGCGCGCTGACCACGTCGACGCCGCCGTCGGCCGTGAACCGGGTCACCTCGGCGTCGAACGCCCCGAGGTGGCGCATCCAGTCGGCGACGAGCTGCTCGGCGCCGCGGTGCGAGACCCCGTAGGGCTGCGGCGCCGGCCGCGGCCACGCCACCGCGAGCGGGAACGCCGGCTCGGCTCGGCCCGGGCGCTGCGCCTCGAGCAGGCCCACGCGGGCGGCCAGCTCGGCGACGGCGCGCGCGAGCGATGCCGCACGGTCGCCGTGCGACTCGAGCAGCCAGCGCTGCACCACGGCGACGAGCACCGCGGCGACCACGAGCAGCACCGCGAACGCCGCCGGCCCGGCCGCGAGCGGCCAGGGGAACCCGGGCCGGTCGACGAGCGAGGACGCGGCGCCGCACGCGACCGCCCATGCGCCGGCGTACCCGATCCACCACCACCACGTCGCCGGTCGCGGTGGGCCGGCCTCGGCGACGATGCGCGTCGCCGCGACGGCCGCTGCCCGCGCGACCGTCTCGCTCGCGGCGGCGGCCGGGAGGCCGAGCGGGACGCGCGCGCCGAGCCGTCGCCCGAGTTCGACCGCGGCGTGGTGGAGGGGCTCGGTCAGCACGCACGCATACTACGAGCGGCATACGACACCGGTCGCGTAGCATCCGAGGATGCCCGACGACGTGATCCTGTTCGACGTGCGCGACGGCCTCGCGCACGTGACGCTCAATCGCCCCGCCCGGCTGAACGCGGTCGACCCGGCGGCGATCGCCCGGTGGCAGGACCTCGCGCACGAGATCGCCGACCGCGACGACATCGGCGCCGTGCTGTTCGACGCGAACGGTCGCGCGTTCTGCGCCGGCGGCGACGTGCTCGCGATGTCCGCGCTCGCGAGCGACGGCGACGAGCCCGCGGGCGAGATCGTGCGGCGGCTCGCCGACCGCATCCACGACGGCCACCGCACCCTGCGCGAGAGCACCAAGCCGATCGTGGCGGCGGTGCAGGGCCCGGTCGCCGGCGGCGGACTCGGCTTCATGCTCGTCGCCGACGTCGTGATCACCTCCGACCGGGCGACCTTCGCGAGCCGGTACGCCGACATCGGGCTCACGCCCGACTGCGGCGTGAGCACCCTCCTCCCCGAGGCCGTCGGCGTGCGGCGCGCGCTCGAGCTCACGCTCACGTCGCGCACGCTGACCGCCGCCGAAGCACTCGACTGGGGGCTCGTCGCGGAGGTCGTCGCACCCGACGCGCTGGACGCGCGGGCCCGCGCCGTGGCATCCGCCTGGCTCGCCGGACCCACGAGCGCATTCGGCCAGACGAAGCGCCTCATGCGCTCGGGCCTCGGCCGGCCCTTCCAGGAGGCGCTCGACGACGAGGCGAGGACCATCGGCGCGTCGATCGAGACGCCGTACGCCCGTCGCGCCGTCGCGGCCTTCGCCCGGTCGGCCTCGTCGCGCTGAACGCCGGCGCGCGGCGCGGCCTCGTCAACCCGATGCCGACCGCGGTGCCGCTCGGCAGAATGGGCCCATGGCAGACGACGACCTCCAGTCCCTGACCGACGAGATCGGCCGGCTCGCACGCGACCGTTCCATCTCCGTCGCCGCGGCCGAATCGCTCACGTCCGGGGCCATCGCGAGCGCGTTCGGGCGCGGCGAGCAGGCGTCGGCGTGGTTCGCGGGCGGCGTCGTCGCCTACGACGAGCGCGTCAAGCGCGAGGTGCTCGGCGTCACCGCCGAGTCGGTGCTCACGCCGCAGTGCGCGCGCGAGCTCGCCGCGGGCGTCGCACGGCTCCTCGGCGCCGACGTGGCCGTGGCGGTCACGGGCGTCGGCGGGCCGGAGCCCGAGGAGGACCTGGCCCCGGGCACCGTGTTCGCCGCGATCTGCGTCGGCGAGACCGTGACGGATGCCGCGTGGCGCTTCGACGGCGACCCGTCGGCCGTCGTCGAGCAGACCGTGCTCGCCGCGCTCCGCCTCGCGCGCGACGCTCTCGCCTGAGCGCGGGCGCCGCGCCGCCGCGCCTCAGTCGTGCTGCGGGAAGCCCAGGTTCAGGCCGCCGTGGCTCGGGTCGAGCCACCGGCTCGTGATCGCCTTCTCCTGCGTGAAGAAGTCGAAGCCGCGCGGGCCGTACGCCTTCGCATCGCCGAACAGCGAGTCCTTCCAGCCGCCGAACGAGTGGTACGCGACGGGCACCGGGATCGGCACGTTGATGCCGACCATGCCGACCGTCACCTCGCGCTGGAAGCGCCGTGCGGCACCCCCGTCGTTGGTGAAGATCGCCGTGCCGTTGCCGTACCGCGACGAGTTGATGAGGTCGAGCCCCTCCTCGTAGCCGTCGACCCGCACGACCGACAGCACCGGCCCGAAGATCTCGTCGCGGTACACCGCCGACGACGTGGGCACCCGGTCGATGAGCGTCGGTCCCATCCAGAACCCGTCGGGTTCGCCGTCGACGTCCGGATCGCGTCCGTCGACGACGACCGAGGCGCCGTCGGATGCCGCGACGTCGAGGTAGCCGGCGACCTTGTCGCGGTGCTCGCGCGTGATGAGCGGCCCCATGTCGCAGCCGCGCGTGCCGTCGCCGGTGCGCAGTCGCGACATCCGCTCGCTGATCTTCGCGACGAGCTCGTCGGCGATCGAGTCGACCGCGACGACCGCCGAGATGGCCATGCAGCGTTCGCCCGCCGAGCCGAAGCCGGCGTTGACGGCCGCGTCGGCCGCGAGGTCGAGGTCGGCGTCGGGCAGCACGAGCATGTGGTTCTTCGCGCCGCCGAGGGCCTGCACGCGCTTGCCGTTCGCCGTGGCGGTCGCGTAGATGTACTGCGCGATCGGCGTCGAGCCGACGAACGAGATCGAGCGCACCGCGGGGTGCTCGAGCAGCGCGTCGACCGCGACCTTGTCGCCGTGCACCACGTTGAGGACACCGTCGGGCAGGCCGGCCTCCTGCATGAGGCGGGCGAGCCAGATCGACGCCGACGGGTCCTTCTCGCTGGGCTTCAGCACGACGGTGTTGCCCGCCGCGATCGCCAGCGGGAAGAACCACATGGGCACCATCGCCGGGAAGTTGAACGGGCTGATCACGCCGACCACGCCGAGCGGCTGACGCAGCGTGTAGACGTCGATGCCGGTCGAGACGTTCTCGGAGTACTCGCCCTTCGTGTACGCGGGCATGGCGCAGGCGAGCTCGACGACCTCGAGCCCGCGGGAGATCTCGCCCGCCGCGTCGCCCAGCACCTTGCCGTGCTCGCTCGTGAGGATCGCCGCGAGCTCGTCGCTGCGGGCGTTCAGCAGCTCGCGGAACGCGAACATCACCTGCTGGCGCTTGGCGATCGACGTGTCGCGCCACATCGGGAACGCGCGCGCCGCGGCCTGCACCGCGGCATCCACGTCGGCCGTCGTCGCGAAGCGCACCCGCCGCTGCTCGACGCCGCGCGCCGGGTTGTAGACGGGTCCGGTGCGGTCGGATTCGCCGGGGGCGGGCGCCCCGTCGATCCAGTGCTCGACGACCTCGGCGGTCGCGGTGCCCTCGGCGGTGGGGGCGGTTCGGGTGTCGGTCATGATGCTCTTCCTTCCGGTCGAGTGGTTCGGGTCGGTGAAGACGGCGACGGATGCCGCGGCATCCGCCTCACAGGGAGACGGTGCCGAGCACCTCGTCGTAGACGGCCGCCGCCTGGGCGACCTCGTCGGCGGTGACCACGCAGGGCGGCACCACGTGGATGCGGTTGTCGGCGATGAACGGCAGCAGCCCGCGTTCGACGAGCGCGCCCTTGATGCGGCCCATCTCGACGGCCGGCAGCGGTTCGCGCGTCTCGGGGTCGGCGACGAGCTCCATCGCCCAGAACACGCCCTCGCCGCGCACCTCGCCGATGACGCGGTGCTTCTCGGCGAGCTCCGACAGGGCGGGCGCGATCGCCTCCGCGCCGACCTCGCGCGCATGGTCGACGATGCCCTCGGATTCCATGGCATCGATCGAGCCGACGATCGAGGCCATCGCGAGCGGGTGGCCCGAGTAGGTGAGCCCGCCCGGGAAGACGCGCTCGTCGAAGTCGGCGGCGATCTCGTCGGAGATGATGACGCCGCCCACGGGCACGTAGCCCGAGTTCACGCCCTTGGCGAAGGTGATGAGGTCGGGCGTCACGTCGTAGCCGTCGAACGCGAACCAGCGTCCGGTGCGGCCGAAGCCCGCCATCACCTCGTCGACGATCAGCACGATGCCGTGCCGGTCGCAGAGCTCCCGGACGCCCGCGAGGTAGCCGGGCGGCGGGATGAGCACGCCCGCCGTGCCCGGGACGGTCTCGACGAGGATCGCCGCGATCGACGACGGGCCCTCGGCCTCGACGACGCGCCGCAGGTGGTGCAGCGCGCGCTCCGACTCCTCCTCGGGCGTCGTCGCCCAGAACTCGGAGCGGTACAGGTACGGCCCGAAGAAGTGCACGTGGCCGCGCGCGAAGCGGTTGGGCACGCGGCGCCAGTCGCCGGTCGCGACGATCGCCGCGCCCGTGTTGCCGTGGTACGAGCGGTACGTCGAGAGGACCGTGTCGCGACCGGTGTGCAGGCGCGCCATCCGGATCGCGTTCTCGTTGGCGTCGGCGCCGCCGTTGGTGAAGAAGACCTTGGAGTGCCGTTCGGGGGCGCGGGCGACGATGCGCTTGGCCGCCTCGCCGCGCGCGAGGTTCACGGCCGACGGGGCGACCGTGGCGAGCAGGCCCGCCTGCTCGATGATGGCCTGCACCACCGCCGGATGCTGGTGGCCGATGTTGACGTTCACGAGCTGGCTCGAGAAGTCGAGGTACTCCTTGCCCGCGTGGTCCCACACGGTCGTGCCGCGTCCGCTCGCGATGACCAGCTGCGGCGGGCTGCCCTGGGCCGACCACGAGTGGAACACGTGCTCGGCGTCGAGCTCGCGTGCGAGCTGGTCGAGCCCTTCGGTGAGGTTGTCGGTCATGGCGTCGCTGCCTTTCGTGCGGTTCGGGTTCCGGTGGTCGAGTAGCGCCCGGCGGAGCCGGACGCGTACCGAGATCGCTGCACGGGTCTCGATACGGCGCTGCGCGCCCACTCGACCACCGGGTGGTGCTAGTTGCCGCCCTCGTTGAGGGTGACCTCGATGGGTTCGAAGGACTCGCCGGTCGTGTCGACCTCGTCGCCGAGCTCCTCGATGGCCCGTTCGATGTACTCGTTGGTCCACGCCGAGGCGGGCGGCTCCTCCGTGATCGGGCTCGCGCCCGACTCGTTGACCGCCGACAGGGCGCCTTCGACCGTGCGGTTCCAGGCCTCCTCGTCGATCACGCCGATGCCGTTCTCGGCGGGCCAGATGAGCTTGTTGGTCTCGTTGACCATCCACAGCTCGTGGCTCGGGCCCCAGCCGGAGCCGGCCGCGATCGTGATCTCGGACGCCTCCTCGGGGTTGTCGCGCACGAAGGCCCAGCCCTTGATGACCGCCTTGAGGAAGGCGACCGTGGTCTCCTGGTACTCCTCGTCGCTCTCGAGGCGCTCGGTGTCGGCCCAGATCGCGTCCTGCAGCATGGCGCCCACGGTGTCCTCGTAGCTGATGACGTTGAAGTCCTCGGGCGTGTACAGCTCACCCGTGTCGGGGTCCACCGTCTCGAGCAGCTGCGCGTACTCGTTGTAGGTCATGGCCTGGGCCGCGTCGATGTCGCCCTGCAGGAACGCGTTCATGTTGAAGTCCTGCGTGATGATCTCGACGGTCGACGAGTCGAGGCCCTCGGCGGCCATGGCCGCGAAGATCTCCCACTCGTTGCCGAAGCCCCACGAGCCGATCTTCTTGCCCTCGAAGTCGGCCACCGACTCGATGTCGGAGTCGGCCCACGACACCTGCAGGGTGCCCGAGCGCTGGAAGATCTGCGCGACGTTGGTGAGGTTGGCGCCCTGCTCGATCGAGCCGAGCACCTTCGGCACCCAGGCGATCGCGTAGTCGACGTCGCCGTTGGCGAGCGCGTCCTGCGGCACGATGTCGCCGCCGGACGGGATGATCTCGACCTCGAGGCCCTCCTCCTCGAAGTAGCCGTTCTCGACGGCCGCGAAGTAGCCGGCGAACTGGCCCTGCGGCAGCCACTGGAGCTGGAGCTTGACGGGCGTGAGCTCGCCCTCGCCCCCGCCCGTGGCGCCGTTGCCGCCGCCGTCGCCCGAGTCGCCGCCCGCGCAGGCGGAGAGGAGCAGTGCCGCCGAGACGGCGAACGCTCCGGCCGCGAGTCCGCGGCGTGTGCTGTGCTTCATGTCGGTCCTTCCTGGTTCCCGGTGCGTGCGATGGTGCTGGTGGTGATGGTGGTGCCATCCCCTGCAGGGCGGGGACGCCTGCGCCTGACCGCGTGGTGGGCGGTGCGGGCGAGCGGATGCCGCGGGGCCGGCGCCGGGCGCGTCATCGCGCACCTCCGCCGGGGCCGCGGCGCAGCACGATCCGTTCGAGGGCCAGCGTCGCGAGGTAGAAGACGAGGCCGAGCACGATCGAGGCGAGCACGTACGCCCACGCGCGCGCATAGGCGCTGGATGCCGCCGAGGTCGAGATCAGCGATCCCAGCCCGCCGCGCGGGCCGCCGAAGTACTCGGCGACGAGGGCCGAGATGACGGCGAGCGACGAGGCGATGCGGATGCCGGTGAGCACGAACGGCACCGCGGTCGGCAGCGTCAGCACGCGCATCACCTGCTGCGAGTTCGCGGCGTACGCCTTCATGAGGTCGCGGTGCACGGGCTGGGTCTGCCGGAATCCGCGCAGGGTGTTGATGAACACCGGCACGAACGAGGCGAGCGCGGCGATCGCCTGCCGGCCGAACTGGCTGTCCGCGCCGAACATCGAGTTCAGCACGGGCGCGAGGGCCACGATCGGCACCACGGCGAGCGCCGCGACGATCGGGGCGCTCATCCGGTCGACGACCTTCCAGCGCGCGGCGAGCGAGGCGAGGAGGATGCCGAGCAGGGAACCGACGATGAGTCCGAGCAGGGCGTTGGTCCCGGTGATGAGGGTCGCGGCGAGGATCGACGGGAAGAACGCGACGAACTGCTCGATGATCGACGCCGGGCTCGGCAGCAGGTAGTCGGAGACGCCGACGACGCTGACGAGGAACTGCCAGACGCCGAGCACGATGAGCCCGACCGCGATGGGCGCGACGACGCGCAGCGCCGCCTCGGTGCGGGGGCTCATGCGGGTCGGTCGCCCGGCGGTCGTCGCGCTCATCAGCGGGTCTCCACCCCGCGCGGGCCGGATGACACGGGCGAGCCGCCGTGCAGCGCCTCGCGCACCGCGGTGACCATGTCGAAGAACGCGCGCTCCTCGCGGAGCTCCTCGGTGCGCGCGGCCCGCTCGGCCTCCGCGCCGAGCCGCATGGGCACGACCTGCTGGATGCGACCGGGCCGCGGCGACATGACGACGACCCGGTCGGAGAGGAACACGGCCTCGGGGATCGAGTGGGTGACGAACACGACGGCGGCGCCCGTCTCGGCGGAGATGCGCACGAGCTCGGTCTGCATCTTCTCGCGCGTCATCTCGTCGAGCGCGCCGAACGGCTCGTCCATGAGCAGGAGGCGCGGCTGCTCGGCGAGCGCGCGGGCGATCGCGACGCGCTGCTGCATGCCGCCGGAGAGCTGGTCGGGGTAGCGGTCGGCGAAGTCCGACAGGCCGACCATGTCGAGCAGGTGCTCGACGCGGCTGCGTCGTTCCGCGGAGCCGACGCCGTGCAGCTCGAGCGGCAGGGCGACGTTGGCCGCGACGGTGCGCCACGGCAGCAGGCCCGCCTGCTGGAACGCGATGCCGTAGTCCTGGTCGAGCCGGGCCTGGCGGGCGGTCTTGCCGAAGACGGTGAGCGTGCCGCCGGTGGGCTCGTCGAGGTCGGCGATGAGGCGCATGAGGGTGGACTTGCCGCATCCGCTCGGCCCGATGAGCGAGATGAACTCGCCCGGCGCGATGGCGAGGTCGATGGCGTCGAGGGCGTGCACCTGGCCGGTGCGGGTCTCGAACACCTTGTCGACGCCGCGCACTTCGACGGCGGCCGTCGAGTCGGGCGTGGTGGGGGTGGCCTCCGTCATGCGGACTCCTCGGATCGTCGGTAGTTCTTCAGGATGGCGCCGAGCAGGGCGACCGAGCCCGCGGCGACGAGGCCGAGGAGGATCGCACCGAAGATCGGGCCCCACGCCTTGGCGGGGTCGCCGGAGGCCTGCCCGGCGAACTGGATGAGGATGCGGCCGATGCCGCCCTGCAGGCCCGTCGACACCTCGGCGACGACCGCGCCGATCACGGCGTTCGCGGCGCCGAGCCGGAGTGCCGGGAGCAGGTACGGCACGGCCGCGGGGAACCGGAGCTTCACGAGGGTCTGCCAGTAGCCGGCGGCGTACGTCTGCATGAGCTCGGTGTGGATGCGGTCGGGCGACTGCAGGCCCTTCAGCGCGCCGACCGCGATCGGGAAGAACGCGAGGTAGCTCGCGATGAGCGCGACCGACATCCAGTCCTGCCACTCGAACGCGCCGATCTCGACGCGCGACCCCCAGCTCTTCACGACCGGCGCGAACGCGATGAGCGGCACGGTCTGGCTGAGCACGATCCAGGGCAGCAGGCCCCACTCGGCGATCCGCCACCGCTGCATGACGAGCGCGAGCCCGATGCCGACGACGACGCCCACGAGCCACCCGGCGGCGGCGATGCCGAGCGTGGTGAGCGCCGCGAGCAGCACGACGAGCCACAGCGGCTGCGCCGACGGCGAGCGCGTCACGGGTTCGGCGAGGCGGGCGATCATGTCCCAGACGTGCGGCATGGCGAGGTCGGTCGAGCGCGGCAGCACCCTGGTGCCCGCGATCACGACGCCGTCCGCCGGGGCGAGGAACTTGTAGCCCTCCCAGAGCAGGGCGAGGGCGAGGATGCCGGCGAGGCCCCAGGCCCACGCGGCGGCGGTCCGGCCGGCGCGACGCGAGCGTCCGACGCGCCCGGCGCGCCCGGCCGAGCGGATGCCGCCGGGCACGCCTCCCGGGACGGCGTCGGCCGTCTCGCGCTCGCGCAGGTCGGTCATGACTTCGCCGCGACGTGCTCGGAGAGCGCCGGGATCACGGTCTCGCCGTAGACCCGCAGCGTCTCCTCCTTGTTGTCGTGCTGGAGGTACCCGGCGAACTGGTCGACGCCCAGTTCGGCGAGGGCCTTCAGCTTCCGGATGTGCTGGTCGGCCGACCCGAGCACGCAGAACCGCTCGACGATCTCGTCGGGGACGAAGTCGACGTGGTCGTTCTCGGCCTTGCCGTGCGTGTTGTAGTCGTACCCCTCGCGCCCGCGGATGTAGTCGGTGAGCGCGTCGGGCACCGTGCCGTGCGCCCCGTACTTGGCGACGATGTCGGCGACGTGGTTGCCCACCATCCCGCCGAACCACCGGCACTGGTCGCGCATGTGCCCCCAGTCGTCGCCGATGTACATGGGCGCGGCGACGCAGAACTTCACCGACATCGGGTCCCGCCCGACCTTCTCCGCGGCATCCCGGACGGTCTTGATCATCCACGCGGCGACGTCGAGGTCGGCCAGCTGCAGGATGAACCCGTCGCCGACCTCGCCCGCGACCCGCAGCGCCATCGGTCCGTAGGCGGCCACCCACACCTCGAGCTCGGAGCCCCTGCTCCACGGGAATCGGATGGTGGAGCCGTGGTACTCGACCGGCCGGGAGTTGCCGAGTTCGCGGATCACGTGGATTGACTCCCGCAGCTCCGTCATCGTCGTCGGCTTGCCGTTGGTCACGCGCACCGCCGAGTCGCCCCGGCCGATGCCGCAGACCGTGCGGTTGCCGAACATCTCGTTGAGCGTCGCGAAGACGGATGCCGTGACCGTCCAGTCGCGCGTCGCCGGGTTCGTCACGAACGGGCCGACCTTGATGCGCTGGGTCTGCGCGAGGATCTGGCTGTAGATGACGTAGGGCTCCTGCCAGAGGATGTGCGAGTCGAACGTCCACACGTGGCTGAAGCCGTGCACCTCGGCGAGCTTCGCGAGCTGGATCGTGCGCGATGCCGGGGGGTTGGTCTGCAGGACCGCTCCGAATTCCATCCGTGCTCCTTAGATGAGGTACTGGCTGAGGCCGCGCTTGAGGAAGCGCCCGTCGCCCTTGGCGCCGACGTACGTGTCGTCCTCGACGACGACCTTGCCGCGGCTCATGACCGTGTCGACCTTGCCGTCGATCTCGTATCCCTCCCATGCGGAGTAGTCCATGTTCATGTGGTGGGTCTTCTCGAGGCCGATCGACGTGTGGCCGTTCGGGTCGTACACGACGATGTCGGCGTCGGCGCCGGGCTGGATGACGCCCTTCGTGCCGTACAGCCCGAACATGCGCGCCGGGGTCGTGCTCGTGAGCTCCACCCAGCGCTCGAGCGTGATCTCGCCCGTGACGACCCCCTGGTACATGAGGTCCATGCGGTGCTCGATCGAGCCGATGCCGTTGGGGATCTTGCGGAAGTCGCCGAGGCCGAGCTCCTTCTGGTCCTTCATGCAGAACGGGCAGTGGTCGGTCGAGACCATCTGCAGGTCGTTCGTGCGCAGCGCCTGCCACATCGAGTCCTGGTGGCCCTCGGCGCGGCTGCGGAGCGGCGTGGAGCACACCCACTTCGCGCCCTCGAACGCGCCCCACTCGTCGCTCTTCGCGCCGAGCTGGTCCTCCAGCGACAGGTAGAGGTACTGCGGGCAGGTCTCGCCGTAGACGTTCTGGCCGCGGTCGCGCGCCCAGGCCAGCTGCTCGACCGCCTGCTTCGCCGACACGTGCACCACGTAGAGCGGTGCGCCCGTCAGCTTCGCGAGCATGATCGCGCGGTGGGTGGCCTCCTCCTCCATTTCCCACGCGCGGGCGATGCCGTGGTAGTGCGGGTCGGTCTTGCCCTCGTCGATGAGCTGCTGGGCGAGCACGTCGATCGCGGGCCCGTTCTCGGCGTGCATCATCGTGAGCAGCCCCGTGTCGCGCGACACCTGCATGGCCCGGAGGATCTGCGCGTCATCCGAGTAGAAGACGCCGGGGTAGGCCATGAACATCTTGAAGCTCGTGATGCCCTCGTCGGGCAGCTTCCGCATGGCCGCGAGCGACGCCTCGTTGACGTCGCCGACGATCTGGTGGAACCCGTAGTCGATCGCGCAGTTGCCGCCGGCCTTCTCGTGCCAGGCGGCGAGGCCGTCCTCGATGCGCTGCCCGTAGGTCTGCACCGCGAAGTCGATGATCGAGGTGGTGCCGCCGTGCGCGGCGGCCCGCGTGCCCGATTCGAAGGTGTCGGATGCCTCGGTGCCGCCGAACGGCAGTTGCATGTGCGTGTGCGCGTCGATGCCGCCGGGGATCACGTACTTGCCGGTGGCGTCGATGACCCGGTCGACGGATGCCGCGACATCCGTGCCCATGAGCTCGCTGCCGGGCTGCAGCACGGCGACGATGCGCTCGCCGTCGACGAGCACGTCGGCCTCGACGCGCCCGGTCGCGCTCACCACGGTGCCGCCGGAGATGAGGGTGGTCGTCATTGCTTCTCCTTGTTCCCGGTGGTCGAGTAGGCCGCCTGCGGCCGTATCGAGACCCGGTGACGCGATCTCGGTACGCTCGCTTCGCTCGCTACTCGATCACCGACTCGGTCGGGTTACGGCTTCGGGATGGCCTCGTACGAGTCGGGCCGGCGGTCGCGGTAGAACTGCCACGTGTTGCGCACCTCGCGGATGAGGTCGAGGTCGAGGTCGCGGACGACGACCTCCTCGTGCTCCTCGGAGCCGTAGTCGCCGACGAGGTTGCCGCGCGGGTCGACGAACTGGCTCTTGCCGTAGAAGGTCACCGCGAGGTCGCCGTACTCGTTGTCCTCCTTGCCGACGCGGTTGGGCGCGGCGACGAAGTAGCCGTTGGCGGCCGCGGCGGCGGGCTGCTCGATCTCCCAGAGGCGGTTGGAGAGCGCGGGCTTGGTGGCGTTGGGGTTGAAGACGATCTGCGCGCCGTTCAGGCCCAGCTCGCGCCATCCCTCGGGGAAGTGCCGGTCGTAGCAGATGTAGACGCCAACGGGGCCGACGGCGGTGTTGAACACCGGGTAGCCGAGGTTGCCGGGACGGAAGTAGAACTTCTCCCAGAACTTCTCGAGGTTCGGGATGTGGTGCTTGCGGTACTTGCCGAGGATCTCGCCGTCGGCGTCGACGACCACCGCGGTGTTGTAGTACACGCCGGGCTGCTCCTCCTCGTAGATGGGAAGGATCATGACCATGCCGAGCTCCTTGGCGACCTTCGCGAAGCGCTGCACGATCGGCCCGTCGGCCGGCTCGGCGTAGTCGTAGTACTTCACGTCTTCCGTGATGCCGAAGTACGGACCGTAGAACAGCTCCTGGAAGCAGATCACCTGGGCGCCCTGCTCCTTGGCCTGCCGGGCGAACTGCTCGTGCTTGTCGAGCATCGACTCCTTGTCGCCCGTCCAGGTCGTCTGGGTGATGGCCGCTCGAACGATCGTCATGTTGCCTCCTGAGTCGGTCGGCGCCGTTGCCGCCCGCTGGACAGGCCGTGGGACTAGTGCCTGCCTTGCGTGCCGCGACGCCGAGCAATGGTGCCGAGGACCGTCGTCGGCTGCGGGCCGGCGACGGGTGCCGAACGGGGCTTGCGACCCGTTCTGTTATTCTTCGGCGTGAACATTTCCCTTGTGTTTCAGTCTGTGACGCGGTGGTTAAACATCCTGTCCCCTGCTGCGTGAGGAGGCAATGGTGGGATCTGCTCTTCGCATGGATGTCACCGAGCTGCGCTCGCTCGCGCCCTTCGACGACACGACCCCGCGCGGCATCGCGGGAGACCTGGCACGACTGGTCAACAGCGGCGAACTCGCCGGCGGCGCCCGGCTGCCCACCGTGCGCGAGCTGGCCTCCGAACTGGGGGTGAGCCCGGCCACGGTGAGCCAGGCCTGGCAGGCCCTCGCGCGCGCCGGGCTGATCGAGTCACGGGGTCGTGCGGGTAGCTTCGTGCGGCGCGGTGCCGCCGAGGGTCCCGCCACGCGCATGCGCGGCATGGCCGCACCCGACGACCCGGTGCGGCTGGACCTGTCGCGCGGCACGCCCGACCCGCTCCTGCTGCCGCCGCTCGGCGCGGCGATCTCGCGCATCTCGGCCCGGGCCGACGTCGGCAGCTACCAGGACGAGCCCGTGCTGCCCGCGCTCGCCGCGGTGCTGCGCCGGTCGTGGCCGAGCGACGCCGAGGCCCTCGTGGTCGTCGACGGCGCGCTCGACGCGATCTCGCGCACCCTCGACCAGGTGGTGCGCTTCGGCGACCGCGTCGTCGTCGAGCACCCCGGGTTCCCGCCGTTCCTCGACCTGCTCGACCTGCTCGGCGCCGAGGCCGTCCCCGTCGCGATCGACGAGCACGGGATGTCGCCCGACGGACTCGCGGCGGCCCTGCGACGCCGACCGAGCGCGGTGCTCCTGCAGCCGCGCGCGCAGAACCCGACGGGCGCGTCGATGACGCCCGAGCGCGTGGAGGCGCTCGCGCGCGTCATCCGCTCGGCCGAGGGCGTCGACGACCTCGTCGTCATCGAGGACGACCACTCGGGACTCATCTCGACCGAGGGCGACGTGACCCTCGGCACGCACCTGCCCGGCCGCGTCGTGCATGTGCGCAGCTTCGCCAAGTCGCACGGCCCCGACCTGCGCATCGCCGCGGTCGGCGGGCCGCGCGACCTCGTCGGCCGCATCATGGCCCGGCGCATGCTCGGCCCGGGCTGGACCTCGCGGCTGCTGCAGTCGATCCTGCTCGACCTGCTGACGGACGGCGCCGCGATCGACGCCGTCGCCGAGGCCCGGCGCGCGTACTACACCCGGCAGCGGGCGCTCGGCGACGCACTGCGCTCGCGTGGGGTGCCGGTCGCGCACGCCGACGGGATCAACCTGTGGATGCCCGTCCTGTCGGAGCGGTCGACGCTCGTCCAGCTCGCGGCGGCCGGCATCCGGGTCGCCGGCGGGACGCCGTTCCTCGCCGCGTCGGCGGGCGGGGCCGTGGTGGCGGGGGCGCGCCGCGGGCCCGAGGGCGAGTTCGTGCGGGTCACCGTGGGCGTGGTGCGGGAGGATGCGGCATCCGTCGCCGACGCGCTCGCGAGCGCGGCCCGCCACCTCGCCGCCGGCGGCTACTGAGGGTCACCCCGACACGGGCGAGGCAGGCGAGCGCGCGGGTCAGGCGCGGGAGTGGTTCGGGGCCTTGGCGTAGTGGTCGGGGGACATCGTGAGCTCGGCCTGGCCGGCGGTGATCGAGCGCAGGTCGAGCACGTAGCGCGCGAGCTCGGCCTCGGGCACGTGCGCGACGACGCGGGCTCGCCCGCCGTCGGCCGCCTCGGTCGCGTGCACGCGTCCGCGACGGCCCGACAGGTCGGTGAGCACCGCGCCCTGCAGGTCGTTCGGCACGGTCACCGTCACCGCCGACACGGGCTCGAGCAGCACGGTGCCCGCCTCGGCGAGCGCCGCCTTCACCCCGATGGATGCCGCGGTGCGGAACGCCATCTCGGATGAGTCGACCGAGTGCGACTTGCCGTCGTACAGCTCGACGCGCACGTCGACCACCGGGTGCCCCTGCGGTCCGCCCGCGGCGAGCGCGTCGCGCGCGCCCTTCTCGACGGCGCCGATGTACTGGCGCGGCACCGCGCCGCCCGTGACCGAGTCGACGAACTCGAACCCGCTTCCGGGCGGCAGGGGCGAGACGCGCAGTTGCACGACGGCGAACTGCCCGTGCCCGCCCGACTGCTTCTTGAGCTTGCCCTCGACCTGTGCCGAGCCCGCGATCGTCTCCCGGTACGCGACGGGCGCGGGCCCCGTGTTCACGTGCACCCCGAAGACGCGGGCGAGCCGCTCGACGGCGACGGCGAGGTGGGTGTCGCCGAGGCCCCGCAGCACGGTCTGGTCGCCGGCACGGTCGACCACGAGGGTCGGATCCTCGGCGACGAGCCGCGAGAGCGCGCCCGACATCTTCTCGTCGTCGGACTGGGAGGCCGGGTCGAGGCTCACCGCGTAGACCGGCGGCCGCTCGGGCAGCATCGCCGGGCGCGCCGTGCCGGTGGGCCGCGACCACAGCAGCGAACCCGACGGCGACCCGGTGAGCTTCGCGACCGCACCGACCTCGCCCGCGGCGAGCGTGCCCGCGGTGAGGTGCTCGTTGCCGCGCAGCCGGAACAGCCCGTGGATGCGCTCGTCGGCGCCGGTCGTGGCGTTGCGCAGCCTGTCGCCCGTGCGGAGCGTGCCCGAGAGCACCTTGAGCATCGACACCTGGCCGACGAACGGATCGGCGACCGTGCGGAACACGTGGACGACGGTCTCGCCCGCCGGGTTCGGCGCCACCTTCACCTCGGCGCCGCCCGTGCCCTCCCCGACACGGATGCGCCCGTCGCGATCGGTGGCGGCGGGCGTGAGTTCACAGACGAGATCGGCGACGCGGTCCACCCCCGCTTCGGTGACGCCCGAGCACACGAGCACGGGCACGGCCTCACCCGCCGCGACCTCGCGGGCGAAGGTGCGCTCGAGTTCGGCGACCGAGGGCTCCTGCCCCTCGAGGTACGCCTCGAGCTGGGCGTCATCGTGCGACACGATGTCCTCGGTCACCTCGACGTGCATCCGGTGCTCCTCGTCCGCCGCCTCGGGCGGCAGCGGCTCGTCGTGGTGGTGGCCGGTGTCGTCGTACACGTGCGCCTGTTCGCTGAGCACGTCGGCGATCGCGCGGAACCCGGCCTCCTCGCCGAGCGGCAACTCGAGTGCCCACAGGTGGTCGCCGAACGCGTCGCGCAGTTCGGCGAGCACGCGGCGGAAGTCGGCACGAGCCTTGTCCTCCTGCGTCACGACGACCACGCGCGGCACGCCCGCGGCCTCGGCGGCGGCCCACACGGACCGCGTGCCGCCGGTGACCCCGTCGACCGCGCTCACGACGACGACCGCGATATCCGCGATCGACAGCGCCGCGTCGACGCCGCCCACGAAGTCGGGATGCCCGGGGGTGTCGGCGAGCGTCACCGCGTACGCCGTGCCGTCGGGGCCGGTCCAGTCGAAGCAGGCGAGCGAGAGTCCGAGGCTCGTGTGGCGGGCGATCTCCTCGGGCTCGTGGTCGCAGACGGTCGTGCCGTTCTCGACGCTGCCCGCCCTCGGGATGGCGCCGGCGCGATGCAGCAGCGCCTCGGCGAGGGTGGTCTTGCCCGAGCCGGCCGCGCCCACGAGGGCGATGGTCCGGTGGGTCGGAGTCGATGCGTCGTTCATGGGGCCTCCCGCGCCGCTGCGGATCCGTGGGTCCATCGTCGCGCGGTCGCGCCGCGAGCGCCAGAGGTCGGAGGTCCCGGCGTCTCGGTACGCGGCCTTCGGCGGCTACTCGACCACCGATGCGGCGGCGCGGCGGTCAGCGGTCCCGGTCTCGATACGCGGCCTTCGGCGGCTACTCGACCACCGGTGCGGCGGCGCGGCGGTCGGCGACGAGCGCCCGGGCCTCGGGCGCGACCCGGGCGGCGACGTCGGCGACGAACGCCTCGTCGTCGCCGGTCACGATGAACGTCGAGACGCCGTGGCGGGTCGCGAGGTCGGCGATGACGTCGGGTCGCGCCTCGCGCGGCCCGATGTTCAGCAGTCGACGGATGCCGCGGGGGTCGCGCCCCGCGGCCGTGGCCGCGCGGTCGATGACGGCGTGCCCCGCGTCGAGCGACGCGGTGCCGTCCTCGAGACGCCCGAGCGAGGGCAGCCACCCGTCGGCCGCGCGTCCCACGAGCCGGAGACCCTTGGGCTTCAGCACGCCCAGCCAGATGGGCATCGGCCGCTGCACGGGCGCCGGCCCGCGCTTGGCCCCGCGGATGGGATGGAAGCGGTGGTCGAGGAACACCCCGCCCGCGGCATCCGTGTCGTGCAGTTCGCGGATCACCGCGATCGCCTCGGCGAGCGCGTCGCCCGACTCCGCCGGCGTGCGGACCGGTGCCCCCATCGCCTCGGCGGCCTGTGCGAACCCGCCCGCGCCGAGCGCGAGCACCACGCGGCCGCCGGTGAGCAGGTCGAGGGATGCCGCGGCGCGCGCGAGCACGGCCGGCGGACGCAGCAGCAGGTTGTGCACGTTCGCCGAGATGCGGATGCGGTTCGTGCGCGCGCCGACCCAGCTCATCAGGGTCCAGGTGTCGAGGAACCTCGGCTGGTACGGGTGGTCCTGGAACGTGGCGAACTCGTATCCGGCCTCCTCGGCGGCGACGGCGAGCGCGACGGTGCGCTGCGGGTCGAGCGCGGAGGGCGTGATGAAGGTGCCGAACTCGATGGGCTGGCCGTAGTCGGGCATGCCGCAACGCTACGCCGTTCGACCCGTCCTGCGGCGGGCGGCTTCGAGCAGCGCCGCGACCTCCTCGTCGCTCGTCGGCGAGAAGTCCTCGTAGCGCTGCCCGACCGCGTGGAACGACGCGGGGGTCTCGACGCACACGACCTCGTCGGCCGACGGCACCCGCGCCGCGGCATCCGTCGGCCCCACCGGCACGGCGAGCACCACGCGCCGGGCGCCCAGGGTTCGCGCCACCCGGCACGCCACCTCGGCGGTGGACCCGGTGGCGAGGCCGTCGTCGACCACGATCGCGGTGCGACCCTCGAGCAGGATCGGATCGGCGCCGCGCCGGAGCAGGCGCACGCGTCGTTCGAGCGTGGCGCGCTCGCGGCGCTCCACCGCGGACAGCTGGGCGATCGACACGCCGGCCTGTCCGAGCAGTTCGGCGTCGACCAGGCGCGCGCCGCCCTCGCCGATCGCGCCCATGGCGACCTCCGGCTCGTGCGGCAGGCCGAGCTTGCGCACCACGATCACGTCGAGCGGCAGGCCCAGGCCCCGCGCGACCTCGGCCGCGACCGGCACGCCGCCGCGCGGGAGTCCCAGCACCACGGCGTCCTCGCCGCGGAACCGGTCCAGTCGAGCGAGCAACTGGGCCCCCGCATCGGCCCGATCGCGGAACACCCTTCCATGGTCGCGTCGACGGATGCCGCGGGCAGGGGTCGGAGGTCCCGCGGCACCGGACTCGGGCTCGCCAGACTGGGAGGACGACGGCACGGCGGGAGGATCGCGGTGGACGGTTGGATCACGGCGGGCGACGGCACGCTGACTGCGTCGCCCCTGCCGGAGCCCGAACCGGCGGGCGACGAGCTCGTCGTCGAGGTGGTCGCGTGCGGGGTGTGCCGCACCGACCTGCACGTGATCGACGGCGAGCTGGCGCCCCACCGCTCCCCCGTGGTCCCCGGCCACCAGGTGGTGGGGCGCGTCGTGGGCGTCGGTCCGCGCGTGCAGCGGGTGCGGCAGGGCGACCTCGTCGGCATCGCCTGGCTCCGCGCGACGTGCGGTTCGTGCCGGTGGTGCCGCTCGGGCCGCGAGAACCTGTGCCCGGCGGCGACGTTCACCGGGTGGGACGCCGACGGCGGGTACGCCGAGTACGCCACGGTCTCGGAGGCGTTCGCCTACCCGCTGCCGGCCGACGCCGACCCCGTGGCGATCGCCCCGCTGCTCTGCGCGGGCATCATCGGCCACCGGGCGCTGCGACGCGCCAACCTGCCGCCGGGCGGGCTGCTCGGCGTCTACGGCTTCGGCTCGAGCGCCCACCTGACCGCCCGGCTCGCGATGGCGTCGGGGGCGACGGTCGCGGCGATGACCCGCGGTGCGGCGAACCGCGAGCTCGCACGTGACCTCGGCGCGGCGTTCGTGGGCGACGAGCGAGCGGACCCGCCCGAGCCGCTCGACGCGGCGATCGTGTTCGCGCCGGCGGGCGACCTCGTGCCGCTCGCGCTGCGGGCGACGACGC
Organism: Agromyces indicus; assembly: GCF_031432295.1. Taxonomy (NCBI): domain Bacteria; kingdom Bacillati; phylum Actinomycetota; class Actinomycetes; order Micrococcales; family Microbacteriaceae; genus Agromyces; species Agromyces indicus. Next base: position 681,586 of record NZ_JAVKGS010000003.1, read on the forward strand.
GCGGCGGCACGGTCGTGGTCGCCGGCATCCACCTGAGCGACGTCCCGGCGATGACCTACGCCGAGCACCTGTTCCTCGAGCGCGACCTCCGCAGCGTCACCGCGAACACCCGGGCCGACGGCGACGAGTTCCTGCGGGTCGCGCGCACCCTCGGGCTGCGGGCGACGGCGACGCCCTACGCGTTCGACCGGGCGCCCGAGGCGGTCGACGACCTGCGCTCGGGGCGGGCGTCGGGCTCGCTCGTGCTCGTGCGCGACGCCTGACCCGGGAGACGGGCGGGGCGCGAGCGGTAGCGTGGAACGATGCGGATCACGGTGCTCGCGGGCGGGGTCGGGGGTGCCCGGTTCGTGCGGGGGCTGCGCGAGGAGTGCGCGCGACGCCGGCCTGCCGGACCCGGCGCGACGCCCGCCGCCGACGGCACCCCGGCGACCGCCGCCGAGCTCACCGTCGTCGTGAACACCGGCGACGACCTCTGGCTCGCGGGCGTACGGCTCATGCCCGACTTCGACTCCCTCCTGTACGCCCTCGCAGGCGTGAACGACGTCGAGCGCGGCTGGGGGCGCGCGGGCGAGACCGAGCGGGTGGCGGCGGAGCTGCGCGAGTGGGGCGTCGGCTGGCCGTGGTTCACGCTCGGCGACCTCGACCTCGGCACGCACCTGGCCCGCACGTCGTGGCTGCGCGACGGGCGCACGCCCTCCGAGGTGGCCGACCGCCTGCAGCGGCGGTGGACGCTCGGCGTCCGGCTCCTGCCGGCGACCGACGCCGAGGTCGACACGCACGTGCGCATCGACCCCGCGTCGCCCGGCGCCGACGGGCGCGACGAACTCCACTTCCAGGAGTGGTGGACCCGGCACCGCGCCGCGATCCCCGCCCTCGGCTTCACGCAGCACGGCATCGCCGCCGCACGACCCGCACCGGGCGTCGAGGCGGCCATCGCCGACGCCGACGTCGTCCTGCTCGCTCCGTCCAACCCGGTGGTGTCGATCGGCACGATCCTCGCCGTCCCGGGCATCCGCGAGGCGCTCGCCGCGACCGCGGCGCCCGTCGTCGGCGTCTCCCCCATCATCGGCGGACGCGTGGTGCGCGGCATGGCCGACGCGTGCCTGTCGGCCATCGGGATCGAGACGGATGCCGCGGCCGTCGCCCGGCACTACGGCGCACGTCGCGCCGCCGACGTCGACCCCGCGGCGACGGGCCTGCTCGACGGGTGGCTCGTCGACGAGACCGATGCGGCCGCGGTGCCCGCGCTCGAGGCCGAGGGCATCGCCGCGGCATCCGTGCCCCTCTGGATGCGCGACCTCGACACGTCGGCCGCGCTCGCCGGCGACGCGCTCGACCTCGCCGAACGCGTGCGCACCGGCCGCTGATCCGCGTCAACCCCGTGCGGGCGAGCGCCGCGACCCGTAGCGTCGCCCGGAGATCGGAGGCGGACGCATGCGCATCGTCATCGTCGGGGCGACCGGCAACGTGGGATCGGGCCTGCTGCGGCGGCTGCAGGAGTCGGAGCAGGAGCACGAGCTCGTCGGCATCGCGCGCCGGCGACCGAACGCCGGCACGGCGCCGTACGCGGACGTCCAGTGGCATGAGGCGGACGTCTCGGACCCGCGCTCGCGCGGGCGGCTCGCCCGGCTCTTCGCCGGTGCCGACGCGGTCGTGCACCTCGCCTGGCTGCTCCAGCCGAACCGGCGCGAGCGCATCATGCGGGCGACCAACGTCGACGGGCATCGGCACGCGATCGCCGCGGCGGTCGACGCGGGCGTGCCGCACCTCGTCGTCGTGACCTCGGTCGCCTCCTACAGTCCCGGCCCGAAGGCGACCCGGGTCGACGAGCGCTGGCCGACCGGCGGCGTGCACACGTCGCACTACAGCCGGCACAAGGCGGCGACCGAGCGGATGCTCGACGCCCTCGAACGGGACCACCCGCAGGTGCGCCTCACGCGCGTGCGACCCGGGTTCGTGTTCCAGCGGGATGCCGCGGCCGAGCTCGCGCGCCTCTTCATCGGCCGGCACCGCCCGACTCGGTGGCTCGGTCGCATCCGCCTGCCCGTCCTGCCGATCCCCCGTCGCGCCGTCGGCCAGGCGGTGCACGCCGACGACCTCGGCGACGCGATCACGCGCATCGTCGAGCAGCGCGCCGGCGGGGCGTTCAACATCGCCGCCGAACCCGTCCTCGACCCCGAGGCGCTCCGCCGTGTGCTCGGCGCCCGGGCGGTCGTGCCGGTGCCGTTCGAGGTCGCCCGGAGCGCGGTGTGGGCGAGCTGGGCCCTCGGCATCCACGCGACCGACCCCGGTTGGCTGGACCTCGCGGTCACCGTGCCGGTCATGTCGACCGAGCGGGCGCGGACCGAACTCGGCTGGGAGCCCCGGCACCGATCGACCGAGGCGCTGCGGGAGGTGCTCGACGGCATCGGGGAGGGCGCCCACGTGCCGGCCTCGCCGCCGCTCTCCCCGTCGTCGCCGCCATCGGCATAGACTGGTCCGGACCGCCGGTCGGGCTTGACCGGTGGAGTCGGCCCGGGATTGGGCCGCGATTCGCCGACGTCTGTCGGGATCCCGAACACGCACGCCATCCCGGAGGTTCCATGCCCGCATCGCCCCGCCCCGCCCGCCGCGCCGTCCGTCGTTCCGGCGCGATCGTCGCCGCCGCGGCATCCGTCGCCCTGCTCGCCGGGTGCGCGGCCAGCGCCGACGCCGGCACCGACTCGCAGGGCACCACGGATGCCGCCGCATCCGGCTTCCCGCTCACGATCGACAACTGCGGCACCGAGGTGACGTTCGAGCAGGCCCCCGAGCGGGTCGTGACCATCAAGTCGTCGACGCTCGAGCTGCTGCTCGCCCTCGGCCTGGAGGACCGCGTGGTCGGCGCCGCCTTCACCGACGGACCCGTGCCGGAGGAGTACGCCGACGCCGCGGAGGGCATCGAGACGCTCTCCGACCGGGTGCCGTCGCAGGAGGCGACGCTCGCCGCCGAGCCCGACCTCGTGTTCGCCGGATGGGAGTCGAACCTCACCGCCGAGGGCGCGGGCGACCGGGCCACGCTCGAGCAGCTCGGCGTGCGCACCTACGTCGCGCCCGCCGCGTGCCAGGGCGAGGGCTACCGGCCCGATCCGCTCACCTTCGACGGCGTCTTCGCCGGGTTCGAGCAGGCCGGCGAGATCTTCGGCGTGACGGATGCCGCGGCCGACCTCGTCGCGGAGCACCGCGCCGCGCTCGACGCCATCGAACCGAGCGACGCCGGGCTCACCGCGCTCTGGTACTCGTCGGGCGACGACCAGCCGTTCGTGGGCGCGGGCACCGGTGCGCCGCAGATGATCATGGAGGCCGCCGGGCTCGAGAACGTGGTCGCCGACGTGCGCGACTCGTGGACCTCGCTGTCGTGGGAGGCCGTCGTCGACGCGGACCCCGACGTGATCGTGCTCGTCGACGCGGCCTGGAACACCGCGGAGTCGAAGATCGCCAAGCTCGAGGGCAACCCGGCGACCGCCGCGATGCCGGCCGTGCAGCAGGGCCGCTACGTGATCGTCGACTTCCCCGCCACCGAGGCCGGGGTGCGCAACGTCGACGCGGTCGCCGCGATCGTGGAGCAGCTCGGGGCGCTCTGATGACGGTGCAGGCGAGCAGGTCGACGGATGCCGCGGGCGCGGCGTCCCGTCGACCCGCGGGCGCCGCGCCGCGCGGCGGGCCCGCGCGTGCGATCGGCGCGGGCCTCGCGCTCATCGGGTTGCTCGCGGCATCCGTCGTGCTCGCCGTGACCATCGGCCCTGCGGGGCTCGCACCGGCCGACGTGCTCGCCTCGATCGCCGCGCACCTCGGACTCGGCGAGGCGACGCTGTCGCCGCTGCGCGACGGCATCGTCTGGGAGCTCCGGATGCCGCGCGTGCTCACCGCCGCCGCGGTCGGCGCGGGCCTCGCGATCTGCGGCGTCGTCATGCAGGCGATGACCCGCAACCCGCTCGCCGACCCGTACCTGCTCGGACTCTCGTCGGGCGCGTCGGTCGGCGCGGTGGTGGTGCTCGTGCTCGGGCTGGCCGTCGCGCTGCCGGTCGCGGCGTTCGCCGGGGCGCTCGCGGCCCTCGCGGCCACGCTCGGCCTCGCCCGGGCCGCGGGAGGACTCAGCCCGACGACCACCGTGCTCGCCGGGCTCGCGGTCTCGGCGGTGTTCGGCGCGATCACGAGCCTCGTCATCTTCTGGAGCGCCACGAACGACAGCTACCGCGAGATCCTCAACTGGCTGCTCGGGTCGCTGTCCGGCGCCGACTGGCCCGCCGTCGCCCTGGCCGGCGGCGCGCTGCTCCTCGTGGGCGTGCCGCTGCTGACGACGGGACGCACGCTCGACGCCTTCGCGTTCGGCGACACCGCGGCATCCGCCCTGGGCGTGCACGTGCCCCGCACGCGGGCGCTGCTGCTCGTCGCGACGGCCCTGCTCACGGGTGCGCTCGTCGCGGTGAGCGGCGCGATCGGCTTCGTCGGGCTGATCCTGCCGCACGCGGTGCGACTCGTGGTCGGCTCGCGTCACCGCGCAATGCTGCCGCTGTCGGCGCTGGCCGGCGCGGTCTTCCTGATCTGGGTCGACACGGGCGCCCGCACGCTCTTCGACCCGCGCGAACTGCCGGTCGGCATCCTCACGGCCCTCGTCGGCGGGCCCGTCTTCGCGGCGCTCATGCTGCGCGCCCGGAGGACCTCGTGAGCGCGCTGCGGCCCGGAGCGGGCCTCGAGGCGTCCCGGGTCTCGTTCGCGCGCGGCTCGCGGCTCGTCGTCGACGGCATCGACATCACCGTCCCCCGCGGCGCGGTCGGGGCGCTCCTCGGCCCGAACGGCGCCGGCAAGTCGACGCTCCTCCACCTGGTCGCGGGCGTCGAGGCAGCGGATGTCGCGGCGCTCACCCTCGACGGCGACGACCTCGTCTCGCTGCGCCGCCGTGAGCGCGCCCGCCGGATCGCGCTCGTCGAGCAGGACGTCCAGGCGCCGACCGGCCTCCGGGCGGACCACGTCGTCGGGCTCGGACGGATCCCGCACCAGTCGGCGTGGGGCGGCGACACGTCGCGCGACCGCGAGATCGTCGCGCGCTCGATGCTCGCCGCGGGCGCCGCCGAGTTCGCCGAGCGCCGCTACGACGAGCTCTCGGGCGGCGAGCGCCAGCGCGTGAACCTCGCCCGCGCGCTCGCGCAGGAGCCCGAGCTCCTGCTGCTCGACGAACCGACGAACCACCTCGACATCCGCGCCCAGCTCGCAACCCTCGGGCTGCTGCGTCGCCTCGCCGACGACGGGCTCAGCGTGCTCGCCGCGCTGCACGACCTGTCGCTCGCGGCGTCGTACGCCGACCACGTCGTGGTGCTCGCGAACGGCGCCGTGGTCGCCGCCGGGCCGCCCGCGGCGGTGCTCACGCCCGAGCTGATCCGCACGGTGTGGGGCGTGGAGGCGCACGTGCTCCGGCATCCGTCGACCGGTCGGCCGCTCATCGCCTTCGCCGAGCGGGCGGACGGGCACGCCGCCGACCCGCCGACGGACGGGACCGACGCGGCGGCGGCATCCGTGATCGCGGGCCCGGGCGGGCCGGAGGGGTTCGCGCCGTAGGGCGGTGACGCGCGGCTCGTCCGGGCGTAGCCTGAGGCGATGAGCGGGCTGAGCGACAACCGGCGGGTCCTCGTCGAATCGGTGGCGGAGGAGTTCCTGCACAATTCGCGACGCGGGCGTCGCCTGGTCGCGGTCGAGGGCGCGTCGGACGCGCCCGCCGCGAGGTTCGCGGACGACCTCGCGGCGATCCTCGGCGAGCGGGGCCAGCACGCGGTGCGGGTCTCGCTGGGCGACGTCGACGAGGCGACGCTGCGCCGCGACACGATCGAGCCGTTTCGTTCCGGCACGCTGCCCGGCGCGGACGAGGACGCGGTGCTGGTCGTCGACGGACGACGGCTCCTGAACGACGCCGTCCGCGGCGTCTGGCACTTCACGGTGTGGACGCTCGCGGGCGACGACCTGCCGCACTCGGGCGTCAACGTCGACGTCGACGTGACCGACGAGGACTCCCCGAAGCGGTACTTCTACGACCTCTGCAAGCTGCCGCCGAGCTTCGGCGAGCGCCGCCCCGCGGCGTCCTAGCCGCAGCATCCGCTCGCGCCGCGGCATCCGCTCACCGCCGGTCTGTGCTCGAGCCGAACCCGGGTGCAGGATGGGGCCATGAGCGAGCGCGGCATCCCGGTGACCACCGTCGACGAGCTGGAGGCGATCGTCGGCACGCCGCTGCCGCGCGTCGCGGCGAAGACGCGCGATCGCCTGCACGAGGTGGACCGGGAGTTCCTCGCCGCGGCACCGCTCGCGTTCGTCGCGACGAGCGACGATGACGGCCGCCTCGACGTGTCGCCGAAGGGCGACCCGGCCGGATTCGCCCTCGTGCTCGACGACACCACGATCGCCCTGCCCGAGCGTCCCGGCAATCGGCGGGTCGACGGGTTCCGCAACATCCTGCGCAATCCGCGCGTGGGGCTGCTGTTCGTCGTGCCGGGCCGCGGCGACACGCTGCGCATCAACGGGCGCGCGACGATCGTGCGCGACGCGCCCTTCCTCGACGACCTGGTCGTGCAGCGCCACCGGCCGGAGCTCGCGCTCGTCGTCGACGTCGAGGAGGTGTTCTTCCACTGCTCGAAGGCGTTCCTGCGCTCGCGCACGTGGGAGCCCGAGACGTGGCATCCGGAGGCCGTGCGTCGCCGCGCGCTCATCGCGAAGGCGATCGAGCAGCCCGCAGCCGCGCTCGAGGAGCTCGACGAGTACTACGGCCCGTCGTACGCCGAGCGGATCTACGGGTAGGCCCGCGTGGGCGCCGACGCGGCATCCGTTCCCGCGCGCGTGCGCTGGGCCGTCGACGTGCTCGCACCGCAGCCCGGCGAACGGGTGCTCGACATCGGGTCGGGCACGGGCGCGTCGGTCGAGCTGCTGCTCGAGCGCCTGGCGGCGACGGATGCCACGGGGCGGCCGTCCATCGTGGCGATCGACCGGTCGGCGACGGCCGTGGCGCGCATCCGGGAGCGCGTCGCCGACGCGGCGTCCGTCGAGGTGGTGCTGACGCCGCTCGCCGCGCTGGACGCATCGCTCGGCCCGTTCGACGCCGCGTTCGGCGTCAACGTCAACGTGTTCTGGACCTCGGCCGCGGTCGCCGAGCTGCGGGCGCTGGCCGCCGCGGTCCGGCCGGGCGGTCGCCTGCTCATCGCCTACGGCATCGGCCCGGTGCCGCTCGCCGATGCGGGGCACCTCGACGGCGTGGAGGCGGCGATCCGGGCGACGCCGTGGTTCTCGGTGACCGACCGCCTCGCGGCCCCGCACGGTTCGGGGATCCTCGCCGAGCGCACCGCGGCCCCCGTCGCCGGGTGACCGCGCCGGCTACGAGAGGATGTCGCGCGTCGCGAAGCGCCACGCGGCGAGGCCGCCGAACACCACCGCGTAGGCGCCCTGCAGGAGGGCGTTGCCGGCGAAGGACTCCCACGATGGCGGCGAACGCAGCAGGTCGGCGAAGTCGAACCAGCGGTCGGTGAACAGGAACGGGTGCAGCCACTCGAGCTGCGGGATGGCGCCGACGATCTGCGCGGTCACCGCCAGGATCGCCGTCGCCGCCATCGCGCCGACCGGCACGACGGTCAGCGTCGACGCGAACAGCCCGATCGCCGAAAGGCCCAGCATCGACACGGCGACGAACGCGCCGATCGCGAGGAAGCGCAGCAGCCCCTCGCCGACCGAGATCTGCCCGCCCGAGAGCAGCGTGACCGGCCCGATCGGGAACAGCGCCCAGCCGACGAGCGTGCCGACCACCACCACGGTCAGGGCCGCGGCGACGCAGAAGGCCGCGGCGACGAGGTACTTGACGACGAGCAGGCGGATGCGGCCGGCCGGGGCGATCACGAGGTAGCGGAGGGTGCCGAGGCTCGCCTCACCGGCGATGGTGTCGCCCGCGACGACGGAGACGGTGAGCGGCAGGAACAGCGGCGTCGCGACGACGAGCGCGGTCACGCCGACGAACAGGCCGTTCCCGGCGATCTGGTCGAGGAACGCCGGTCCGCGCCCGGGGCCGGCGGGCCCGGCGAGCCGGATGGCGATGCCGATGAGGATCGGGATGAGCGCGAGCGCGGCGAGCATGGCCCAGGTGCGCCAGCGCCGGAAGAGGGTCACCAGTTCGGAGCCGAGCAGTGCGAGGCCGAGCGCGGGTCTCGATCCGGGAGCGGGTCGCGGCCCCGATACGGGCGCGTCGCGTCCTGCTCGATCCACGGTCGGTGACGGAGTATGGCGCGCGACGCCCGTATCGAGATCCGGCTCAGGCGACGACATCGAAGCCCTCCCCCGTCAGTTCGACGAAGCGCTGCTCGAGGCTCGTGCGCCGCACGGCGAACCCGCGCACGCGCACGCCGTCGGCGACGAGCGCGACGACGATCGCGTCGGCCGTCGGGGCGCCGGCATCGATTCCGTCGTCAGCGGTGAACCGCGCCGTGACGAGCGCGTCGGATGCCGCGGCGTCCGAGTCGTGCGCCGGCCCGGTGGCATCCGTCGCCAGGCCCAGCCGCTCGAGCGTCGCGCGAGCCGGCCCGGGATCGGGCGTGACGACCTCGACGCGCGACTCGCCGGACCGCCGGAACTCCTCGAGCGTGCCCTGCGCGACCAGCCGCCCCGCGCTCATCACGCCGACGTGCGTGCAGAGCTGCTCGACCTCGGCGAGCAGGTGGCTCGAGACGAACACCGTCGTGCCGTCGGCGGCGAACGAGCGGATGAGCGAGCGCACCTCGCGCGTGCCCTGCGGGTCGAGGCCGTTGGTGGGTTCGTCGAGCACGAGCAGGTCGCGGGGCATGAGCAGCGCGTTCGCGAGCCCGAGTCGCTGCTTCATGCCGAGGGAGTAGGCGCCGGCCTTCTTGCGCGCAGCGTGCGCGAGGCCGACGCGGTCGAGCGCCCCGGCCACGCGGTCCGCGCGGGTCGCGGGCGGGGCGTGCCGGTCGGCGGCGTCGAAGCGGCGGAGGTTCGCCGCGCCCGAGAGGAAGGGCGCGAACGCGGGCCCCTCGACGAGCGCGCCGACGCGCGGCAGCACGTCGTGCAGCGCGCGCGGCATGTCGCCGCCGAGGACGCGCGCCTGCCCCGCGGTCGCACCGACGAGACCGAGCAGCATCCGGATCGTCGTGGTCTTGCCCGACCCGTTCGGGCCCAGGAAGCCGAACACCGACCCGCGCGGCACCGCGAGGTCGATGCCGTCGACGGCCGTCTGCGCGCGGAAGCGCTTGGTGAGCCCGTGCGTCTCGATCGCGAGCTCGGTCACCGGCGCCCCGTCAGCGGTCCGACGCGGCGTACTCGACGAGCGCGTCGACGGGCACCGACCCGGCGAGCACGCGGCCGTCGTCGGTGAGGAGCACCGACAGCAGCGAGGTCTGGAGCGCGCGACCGCCGTCGACCGGGGTGGTCAGGGCCTCCAGTGCCGCGGATGCCTCGGCGAGCCCGCCCTCCTCGGCGTCCATCTCGACCACGGTCGCCCAGCCCTCGCCGTGCACGACGGGCCGGTCGCCGTGCGCGTCGGGGGCGACCCCGTCGTCGCCCTCGGCGCGCGCCTCGGCGTCGGCCTGCCACTGCGCCCACTCCTCCGTGGAGGGGATGGGCAGTTCCTGCTCGGTGACGGTGAACCCGTCGGCGGGTTCGAAGGCGAACACCGCAGCGTCGGGCGCGGCGAACGAGACGTCGGTGAACCCGGTCGAGAACGCCGGTTCGCTCGCCCCGCGGGCGGTGACGGATGCCGCGAGCGCCGCACCGTTCTCGCCGTCGATCGCCACGCGGATCTCGCCGACGAGCGTCTCGTCGGTGCGCGGCTCGAGCACGAGCTCGTACGCGTCGCGTCCGGCGACCCGGCCGTCGGTGCCGACGGACACCTCGGTCGTCTCGTCGAGCCGTTCGAGCGCTCGGTCGAGCAGTTGCTGCGGGGTCGGCAGCTCCGCACCCTCCGGAAGCTCCGCCTCGGCCTTCGCCTTCGCCTCGTCGGCCTTCGCTCGCAGGTCGGCCTCGATCCCTTCGAGGTCGGCGTCGGCGGGCACGGTCAGCCGCGTGGCGGTCTGCGTCTCGGAGTCGACGAACCACGCCTCGTCCGGACCGAGGTAGACGTTCCGCTCGGCCATCCGGTCGAGCACCTGCAGCCGCGTCCGGTCGTCGTCGAGGTACACCTTCGCGTCGAAGCTGCCGGTGGCGAGCGCGATGAGCTCCTCGAGCGCAGCGGATGCCGCAGCATCCGTCTCGTCGCTGCCCCCGCTGCCCCCGCTGCCCCCGCCGGTCAGCGCGCCGAGGTCGGGCAGGCCGAGCTCGGAGCGCTGCTCGATCGTGCCCGAGAGCGACTCGACGTCGCTCGCCTCGACGAACTCGAGCAGTTCCTCGACGGTCTTGTCGGGCAGGTCGACGGCGGCGGTCGCCTGCATCGGCACGAGGACGGCGGCGGCGATCGCGATCGGCACGCCGATGGCCGGAACGAGGACGCGGGCGCGGTTCGGCCCGGTGGCGCGTGGGCTCATGCCATCAGGCTACGCCCGCCCGAGGCCGCCGCGGCCGGAGCGCGGTGAACCCACAGGATCCGGTCCGCCATCGGTTGCCGCCGACCTCGGACGGGTCTAGGGTGCGGACCACTGTTGTCACCAGTTCGGGGGGTATGTCTCATGGTCGAGCTCGTCCACCGCAGGACCGCGATCCGCGGTTCCGCCCTCGCCGTCGCGGCGGCCGTCTCGCTGGGCGGCGCGGTCGCCGCCACGCCGGCCACCGCGGCACCCGCAGCCACGGCCGTCGCCGCGGGGCGACCGGCACCGCCATCGCCGGCGACCTCGACGGGGACCGGCGGGGCCGTGTCATCCGTCGACGCCGAGGCCAGCCGCGTCGGGCTCGAGGTGCTGCGCAAGGGCGGCAACGCGGCCGACGCGGCCGTGGCCACCGCGGCGGCGCTCGGCGTGACCGAGCCCTACAGCGCCGGCATCGGCGGCGGCGGGTACTTCGTGCACTTCGACGCCGAGACCGGCGAGGTGACCACGATCGACGGACGGGAGACGGCGCCCGCGGCGATGGCGAGCGACGCGTTCATCGACCCGGCGACCGGGTCGCCCTACCCCTTCGCCTCGGCCGTGTCGTCGGGCCTGTCGGTCGGCGTACCCGGCACGCTCGCGACATGGGAGGCGGCGCTCGACGAGTACGGCACCCGGTCGTTGCGCGACGTGCTGAAGCCCGCGATCCTGCTGGCCACGCGCGGCTTCGAGGTCGACGAGACGTTCCGCCGGCAGACGCTCGACAACGCGGCCCGGTTCGCGCAGTTCCCCGACACGGCCGAGCTGTTCCTGCCCGGCGGCGACGCGCCGGAGGTCGGCTCGACGTTCCGCAACCCCGACCTCGCGACGACGCTGCGGCAGATCTCGCTCCGGGGCACCGAGGTCTTCTACGAGGGACCCATCGCCGACGAGATCGCCGCCGTCGTGCAGGATCCCGTGACGACCGACGGCGCGACCCTCCCGGCGTACCCCGGGTTCATGACGGCCGACGACCTCGCCGAGTACGAGGTGCTCTTCCAGGACCCGACGCACGTCGACTACCGCGGCCTCGACGTCTACGGCATGGCGCCCTCGTCGTCGGGCGGCACCACCGTCGGCGAGACGCTCAACATCCTCGAGAACTTCGACCTGTCGGCGGATGACACGGGGCAGGCGCTGCACCTGTTCCTCGAGGCCACGGCGCACGCCTTCGCCGACCGCAACGCGTACGTCGGCGACCCGGCGTTCGTCGACGTGCCGACCGAGACGCTGCTCAGCCAGGAGTTCGCGGACTCGCGCGCGTGCGCCATCGACCCCGAGCAGGCCGCACCCAAGCCCGTCGCGCCCGGCGACCTCGGGGCGACCGGCTGCGAGGCCGCGGCGGCTGCGGCATCCGTCGACCAGGGCGTCTCGACGACCCACCTGTCGGTCGTCGACCGCCGGGGCAACGCGGTCGCGTACACGCTCACGATCGAGCAGACCGGCGGTTCGGGCATGACCGTGCCGGGGCGCGGGTTCCTGCTCAACAACGAGCTGACCGACTTCAGCTTCGTGCCGAACCCGACCGACCCGAACATCGTCGAGCCGGGCAAGCGCCCGCGTTCGTCGATGTCGCCGACCATCGTGCTCGAGGACGGCGAGGTGCGCTACGTCGTCGGCACGCCCGGCGGGTCGACGATCATCACGACCGTCGCACAGATCCTCGTGAACCGCATCGACCTCGGCATGACCATGCCCGAGGCCGTCGCGGCACCGCGCGCGACGCAGCGAAACACGGCGGCGACGCTCGCGGAGGCCGACTTCATCGCGGCGTACCAGGCGGCGCTCGCGCCCTACGGGCAGCAGCTCACCCTCGTCGGGGCGGCGGGCACGTCAGCCGCAGAGATCGGCGCAGCGGCGGCGATCGAAGTCGACGCCGACGGCCTCATGACCGCGGCCGCCGAGCCCGAGCGTCGCGGCGGCGGGACCGGGCTGGTGCTGAAGCCGGCGCCCTGACCGCGCACGCCCGGCGGGCGCCGCGGTCAGGCGCCCGCCGGGCTCACGCGCCGGCCGGGCTCACGCACCCGCGCGGGCGCGCAGGCGCGGCGCGAGGTCGCGCTCGAACAGCTCGAGGAACCGTCGCTGGTCGTGTCCGGGGGCGTGGAAGACGAGGTGGTTGAAGCCCCAGTCGAGGTACTGCCCGATCTCCTCGACGACCTGGTCGGGGTCGGTGCCGACGATCCAGCGACCGGCGATCTCCTCGATCGGGAGCGCGTCCGCCGCCTGCTCCATCTCGACCGGGTCGGTGATGTCGTGCTTCTGCTCCTTCGACAGCGACAGCGGCGACCAGAACCGGCAGTTCTCGAGCGCGTCGTCCTCGTCCTCCTCGTACGAGAGCTTGATCTCGATCATCCGGTCGATCGCGTCGTAGTCGCGCTTGCCGGCCTCGGCGCCCTCCTTGACGGCGGGGATGAGCTGGTCGACGTAGAGCTCGGCGCCCTTGCCCGACGTGCAGATGAAGCCGTCGCCCGCGCGCCCGGCGTACTTGGCCACGGTCGGGCCGCCCGCGGCGATGTAGACGGGCACCCCGCCCTCGGGCTTGTCGTAGATGGAGGCGTCGTGCGTCGAGTAGTACTCGCCCTCGAAGTTCACGCGCTCGCCGTTCCACAGCGCGCGCATGAGCCGCACCGACTCGCGCAGGCGCGCGAACCGCTCGCGGAACTCCGGCCAGTCCTGCTCGCCCGCGCCGCGGAACCCGGTCGCGATCTCGTTGAGCGCCTCGCCCGTGCCGAAGCCGGCGATGACCCGGTCCGGGTACATGACGCCGAGCGACGCGAACGCCTGCGCGAGCACGGCGGGGTTGTACCGGAACGTCGGCGTCATCACGCTCGTGCCGATCTTCACCGTCGAGGTCCGCTCGCCGACTGCGGCCATCCAGGTGAGCGAGAACGGCGCGTGCCCGCCCGTGTGCCGCCACGGCTGGAAGTGGTCGCTCGTCCACACCGACTCCATGCCGTGCGCCTCGGCGGCGACGGCGATCTCGACGAGCTCGCGCGGGTCGAACTGCTCGGCGCTGGCCTTGTATCCGAGGGTCAGGGTCACGATGCTGCCTTCCTGTCTGCGCGGGCCGGCGTGGCCTGCGGGTCGAACGGATGCCGCGGCGCGGGCGCCCCGGCGAGGTCGGAGAGGGTGCGCACGACCGACGCGGTGCGCAGGCGGGTGCCGAGCGCGACGGCCTCGGCGAGCTCGTCGGCCGTGTCGACGTCGCGGCGGAGGCCAGGTGCGACGGCCCCCGGATGCTCGGCGACGAGGTCGACGAATCCGGCGGCGGCGTGCCGGGCGGCGGAGTCGGCGCCGAAGTGGGCGACGAGCGGTTCCCCGGCGCGGGCGGTCGCGAGGGTCGTGCCGGTGCCCTCGGCGTCGGGCACGAAGGCGAGCGGATGCCGCACCGCGAGCTCGAGCGCCGCATCCAGGTCGCGGCTGCGCATCGCCGGCAGGTCGCCCAGCAGCACGGCGACGCCACCGTCGGCGCGGGCGACGGCCACACCGTGCGCGATGGCGGCGGACAGGCCGCGCGGCCCCACCTCCGGGACCACGTCGACGCCGGCGGTCTCGCGCAGGGCGAGCTCGATCGCGGGCTCGTCGGACACCACGACGACACGCGTCACGCGCTCGGCGGCGGCGGCCGCGTCGACCGTGTCGAGCGCGAACGCGCGGGCGAGCGCCGCGCGCTGCGCCGGCGAGAGCTCGGGCGCGAGCCGGGTCTTCGCCCCGCTCAGCGACTTCACGGGCACGACGACGGTCCAGCCCGCGGCATCCGCTCGCCCCATGCCGGTCACGCGCGCAGCCCCGGGAGCACGTCGCGACCGAACACCTCGAGGAACTCGGCCTGGTTGCGGCCGACGTTGTGCAGGTAGATGCGGTCGAAGCCGAGGTCGAGGTGCCGCTGGATGTGTGCCCGGTGCAGGTCTGGGTCGGCCGACACGAGCATGCGACCCTCGAAGTCCTCGGGTCGCACCGTGCGGGCGAGCTGCTCGAACTCGAAGGGCGAGCGGATGTCGCTGCGCGAGAAGCGCATGCCGCCGATCGGCCACTCGGTCAGCGCGTTCCGCATCGCCTCCTCGTCGGTCGGCGCCCACGACACGTGCAACTGCAGCACACGGGGCAGGGTGCTCGCGTCGCGTCCGGACTCGCGGGCCCCCTCGGCGAAGCGCGCGACGAGGGCCGCCAGCCGGTCGTACGGCGCGCCCGTCGTGATGAGCCCGTCGGCGACCTTGCCCGCACGGCGGGCGGTGACCGGCCCGGCCGTCGCGACGAGGATGGGCGGGGCAACCTCGGGCATCGTCCAGAGCCGGGTCGTCTCGAGCCGGAAGTGCGGCCCGTGGTGCCGGACCTCGCGGCCCGCGATCGACGCGGTGAAGAGCTTGCGGATCACCTCGACGGCCTCGAACATGCGCGCGATGCGCTCGTGCGCCTCGGGCCAGTACTCGCCGACGACGTGCTCGTTGAGCGCCTCACCCGACCCGATGCCGAGCCAGTGCCGGCCGGGGTACATCGACGCGAGGGTCGCGCTCGCCTGGGCGACGACCGCCGGGTGCGTGCGGAAGGTCGGCGTCGTCACGCCCGGGCCGAAGTCGCCGGTCGTGCGCGCGCCCACCGCACCGAGCACGCTCCACACGTGTCCCGACTGCCCCTGCTGCGGCAGCCACGGCTGGAAGTGGTCGGTCGCCATGACGCCGCTGAAGCCGTGCCGCTCCGCGAGCTCGGCGTACGCGATCACCTCGGACGGAGCGAACTGCTCGAGCATCGCGGCGTAGCCGATTCGGACTGGCACCCCTCCATCCTGCCCCGACTGCGAGGCGGGGACACCCGATCGGCGGGATCCGCTCAGGCGCCGCGCAGCGGCCCCTCGGCCTGCGCCTCGTCGAACCCGGCCCGGTAGCCCTCGTCGTACGCCTCGTCGGCACCCTGCCGGAACAGGTCGCGTTCGGCGGGCCGCACGATCGTGCGGGCGCCCGGCAGGTCGAGGTCGCCGACGAGGCGTCCCAGTCCGCGCACGACCGCGACGGGGACGCCGGCGGCCTTGCCCTTGACGAGCTCGGCCGCGCCCGCGAGCTCGTCGGCGACGCACGGCATCGTGACGGCGAGCGGCTTGCCCGTGGCATCCGTCTGCCCTCGGAGGTCGTCGAAGACGTGCACGCCGGCCGCGCCGATCGCGATGTCGGTCTGGCCCTCGCGCCACGCCCGGCCGAGCGTGTCGGACAGCAGCACGCCGACGCGGGCGCCGGTGAGGGCACGGATGCCGGTGGCGAGCGAGCGAGCGGACGCGTCGGGGTCGACCGGCAGCAGCAGCACCGTGCCCTCGGGGGCGTTCGACGCGTCGACCCCCGCGGCTGCGCCCACGACGCCCAGGCGGTTCTCGACGATGCGAGTGACGGAGTCGCCCGTGCGGCGGGTCGCCACGACGCGCACGGTCTCGTCGGTGATCGCCTGCTCGCGGTCGTCGGCGCGCACCACCCGGCCCTCGGCCTTCGAGACGATCTTGGACGTGACGACGAGGATGTCGCCGTCGGCGAGCGGCGCGGGCAGCGCCTCGACGATGAGCGCCGCGAGGTCATCGCCCTCCGTGATCTCGGGCAGCCCCTCGACGCCTTCGATGCTGTACCGCACGTGCATCCCTCCCGTCGGCCCTCCCCACATCTTGGCAGCAGGCGGCGGGCGCTGTCAGACTGCGCACGAGGCGCTCCGCCGGCGAGCGCCGCGGGAGGTGGGCCAGTGGTCGAGACGACCCCGCCCGGGCGACGCCCGGTGATCGTGTGGGACCTCGTGCTGACGATCGTGCTGCTGGTGCTGCTGGCCGGCGGCGGCCTGCTCCTCGGGTTCTTCGCGTTCCTGCTGCTCGCGTTCGGCGGCGACTCCTGCGGCGCATCGTCGACGTGCGACTACGACGTGATGACCACGGGCGCGTTCACCGCGGTCGGCGGCGTCATCCTCGTGGGGTTCCTCGCGCTCGTCGGATCGATCGTGCTGCTCGTGCTGCGCCGCATCGCGTTCTGGGTGCCGCTCGTCGGCCTCGTGCTCATGATCGCGGCCTTCTGGATCGGCGCGTCGATCAGCTCGTCGGGCGTGCGCCCCATCTCCGGCTGACGCGGCGAGCACAAGGGCCTGTGCCGAGCGGATGCCGCGGCAGTAGCATCCGCTGCATGACGAGTGAGTTCGGGGCCGACGGGCTGACGCAGCAGGGCGATCCACGGGAGCTGCGCAACGAGACGCCCGGGCAGCGCCTCGACCGGAAGTGGAACGACATCCTGCAGGAGCTGCGCGTCGTGATGACGGGCACCCAGCTGATCACGGGCTTCCTGCTCGCGGTCGCCTTCCAGCCCAAGTTCGCCGACCTGCAGCGGCACGAGGTCACGCTCTACCTCGTGCTCGTGGTGCTCGCCACGACGGCGACCATGCTCGGGCTCGCGCCCGTGATCCTGCATCGGGAGCTCAGCGGCCAGAAGCAGAAGGAACGCGTCGTCCGCATCGCCAACGTGCTGCTGCTCGGGCTGCTCGTCGTGGTCTCGCTCGTCGCCGCGGGCGTCGCGATGCTCATCTTCGACGTGGCCGTGAACCAGCAGGCCGGCTGGGTCGCCGGTGGCGTGTCCCTCGTGCTGCTGCTGATCTTCTGGATCGTGGTGCCGCGCATCGGCAAGCGCGAACCCAGGCAGCGCTGACGCGCCGCCCGCTCACGCTCGCGACGATCGCCGCCGTCCCCCGTTCGGGGACTCTGGCGCCCGAACTCGCGCCACCCCTAGCATTGGCTGGCGGTCCGCCCGGATCGCCCTCAACCCTGACCCGAACGGACCCTCCATGGCCCCTGCGCCCATGGCCGGGATGCGTCGCGCCGCCGTGCTCGTCGCCGCCCTGGCCCTCCTCGGAACCGGCATCGCGCCGGCCCACGCCGATGAGACCGCCGACCTGACCGCTCCTCCCCTCGTCGATGCGGCGTCCGCCGACTCGACCGCCGACGACTCGTCGACGATGCCCGAGGGCCTCCGCGCCAAGGTGGCCGCGGATTCGCCGCTCGCGTTCCTCGAGTCCTCCCCGACCGCAGGCGAGGCCGGTCTCCGGGCGGCCCAGGCCACGACCACCGAGGCGAACGGCACCGCGAGCATCAGCGGCGTCCTGACGTACTGGTCGGCCGGGGTCGGCGGGTATCCGCTCAGCACGGGCGCGATCGACGCGCACCGGTACGACGCCGGGATCGACGACTACGAGTTCGTCGCGACCGCGACGACCGCTGCCAACGGCGCATACACCCTGAGCGGCCTTCCCGCCGGGGAGTACCTGCTCCTCGCCTACGACACCGCCGAGACGCCGAAGGGCCTGCCCGAGTTCTACCTCGACGCCCAGGTGGTCGCATGGGCCGAGCACGTCATCGTCGCTGACGGCGAGGCGCGCACCGGCATCAACGAGGAGCTCGAGCCGCTCCTCAAGGACCGCATCGCGGGAGCCGACCGCTACGCCACCTCCGTCGCCGCCTCGCAGTCCGCGTTCGACGAGGGCGTGGCGTGCGTCTGGATCGCGAACGGCCTCGCGTTCCCCGACGCCCTGAGCGCCGGGCCGGCCGCCGCGCACTGCGGTGGGCCGCTCCTGCTCGTGCCCGGCACCGGGATCCCGACGGTCGTGCTCGACGAGCTGAAGCGCCTGAAGCCGGCGAAGATCTACGTCGCCGGAGGCACCGGCGCCGTGTCGGCGAACGTGGAGAAGACGCTGCGCACGCTCGCCCCGAGCTTCCAGCGCTATGCGGGCACCGACCGCTACGACACCTCCCGCAAGATCGTCGCGGGCGCCTTCGGAACCTCCGACGCCGTCTGGGTGGCCTCGGGCCTGAACTTCCCCGACGCGCTCTCGGCGAGCGGCGCCGCTGCGGCCGCCGACATCCCCGTGCTGATCCTGCCCGGCACCGCGACCTCGCTGGACGCCGCGTCGCGGACGGCCATCACGAACCTCGGCGCGGCCTCCGTCGGCATCGCGGGCGGCACCGGTGCCGTCTCGAAGGGGATCGAGTCGGGCATCTGGTCGATCGCCTCCGTGGAGTGGCTCGAGCGCTTCGGCGGAGCCACCCGCTACGCGACCGCGGACGCCATCGCGACCGCCGTCTGGGACGGGAGCTGGGCGGTCTACGCGTTCCTCGCGAGCGGATCGAACTTCCCCGACGCGCTCGCGGCCGCGCCGTTGGCCGGCTGGGTCGGCGCGCCGCTGTTCATCACGCCCGACACGTGCACCACCGCAGACACCCGGGGCCTGATCGAATACCTGGGCGTCTACGAGGCGTTCGTCATGGGCTACTACCAGCCGCTGTACTACGGCAACTGGCAGCCGTTCCGGGCCTGCTGACCGAGCCGGTCCGCACCTGATCGCGGCGGGCGCGCCTCCACGGGGAGGCGCGCCCGTCGCCGTTCCCGCCGGTACGGGCCGTCGCCGCGCGACCCTAGGCTGGAACCCATGCGCATCGCCACCTGGAACGTCAACTCGATCCGCACCCGCTACGGCCGCGTCGTCGACTGGATGGTGCGGGAGGACGTGGACGTGCTCGCGATGCAGGAGATCAAGTGCACGCGCGAGCAGTTCCCGCACGAGGCGTTCGAGGCGGCCGGGTACGAGCTCGCGATCCACGGCCTGAACCAGTGGAACGGCGTCGCGATCGCGAGCCGCCGACCCATCGACGACGTCGCGATCGAGTTCCCCGGCATGCCGGGCTTCCTGAAGGGGCAGGAGGGCCCCGACCTGCCGAAGGAGGCGCGCGCGATCGGCGCCACGGTCGACGGGGTCCGC
The DNA here is from genome assembly GCF_031432295.1 of Agromyces indicus. NCBI lineage: Bacteria > Bacillati > Actinomycetota > Actinomycetes > Micrococcales > Microbacteriaceae > Agromyces > Agromyces indicus. The sequence continues at coordinate 700,899 of NZ_JAVKGS010000003.1, forward strand.
GTCTGGAGCCTGTACGTGCCGAACGGCCGGTCGCTCGGCGACCCGCACTACGTCTACAAGCTCGACTGGCTCGCCGCACTCGCCGAGCACACCCGGGCCGAGACCGCGGCGCATCCCGAGCGCCCGTTCGCGCTCATGGGCGACTTCAACATCGCGCCGACCGACGACGACAACGGCGACCCGGTCGTCGTCGAGGGCCTGACCACCCACGTGTCGCCGGCCGAGCGGGCCGCGTTCGCGGCGCTCGAGCAGGCCGGGGTGGTCGACGTCGTCCGGCCCATCGTGCCGACGGGCTACACGTACTGGGACTACAAGCAGCTCAAGTTCCCGCGCAACGAGGGCATGCGCATCGACTTCATCCTCGGTTCCCGCGCGTTCGCGGATGCGGTGACGGATGCCTCGATCCACCGCAACGAGCGCAAGGGCGACGCCCCCAGCGACCACGTGCCCGTGCTCGTCGACCTCGACCTCGCCGAGGAGGACGAGGACATTCCGATGATTTTCGGGTGAACGCAACCCCGTAGCGCTCCCAGCCAGCGGGGCTACCCTTCCTGTTGATGGACTCCCCCACCGAACACCTCCCCGAGCCGGTGCCGTCGGCCGCAGTGCCGCCGACTGGCGGCGCGGCTGACCCGCTGCTGGACGCGGTGCTCGGCGAGCGCTATCGCATCGACGGGCTGATCGGACGCGGCGGCATGGCTGCCGTGTACCGTGCCGACGACCTCGCCCTGGGGCGACGCGTCGCAGTGAAGGTCTTCTCGCCGTCGACGGAGGGCATCGACGATGCGGAACGACGCAAGTCGGAGACGGCGCTGCTCGCGAGCCTGACCCATCCGTCGCTGGTGACGCTGTACGACGCAGCGAAGGATTCCGGTACGCACCGGGAGTTCCTCGTCATGGAACTGGTCGAGGGCCGTGACCTCCGCGAAGTGCTGCGATCGGGACCGGTGGCGCGCCCGGACGTCGCACGGATGCTGGCCGACCTCGCCGAGGGACTGCATGTCATCCATTCCCGGGGCATCGTGCACCGCGACGTCAAGCCGGCGAACGTGCTCCTCGCCCCCGCGCACCTGCCCACACGACGATGGAACGCGAAGCTCGCCGACTTCGGCATCGCCCGACTGCTCGACGAGTCGCGCCTCACGGCGACGGGGCGCATCATCGGCACGCCGGGCTACCTGAGCCCCGAGCAGGTGCGCGGCGAGACCCTCAGCAGCGCGGCTGACATCTATGCGCTCGGCCTGGTCATGCTGGAGGCGCTCACGGGCGTCCAGGCGTTCCCGGGACCGGCGCTCGAGTCGGCCAGCGCGCGGCTCGTGCGCGATCCCGAGATTCCCTCCACCCTCGGCCCGGACTGGGTGGATCTGCTGGGCGCGATGACCGCGCGAGCGGCCGCGGACCGCCCTACCGCACTGGATGTCGCGCTCGCGGCGCAGACGCTGGACCTCGCTACCCACGCCGACCCCGGTCCCGGAGGCGACTCGGACGGGCCCGCGACCGTCGTTCAGACGGCGTTGACGCACCCACCGGGAACGCTCGGCGACACGCACGTCCTGCCCGCGACGCGCGTCGGCTCCAACCCTCAGCCGTCCGCCACGGATGTCCAGGGCTCGTCCGCCACGGCGGCCTCGCACGATGACGATGCGACGGCCGCGACGCGCGTGCTCGTCCGGCCCGATGCGCCGTTGGAGGAGAGGACCACCGAGGACCGACCGCACTCGTCCGTGCGCGAACGGTGGGAGCAGCGACCGGCCTGGTTCGTGCCGGTCGCGGCCGTCGCGGCCGTCCTGCTCCTGCTCGCCGTGCTGATCCCCACCCTGCTCGGCGGCCTGGCGTCCGACGCCGAACCCACCCCGCCCGCCACGCCGCTGCCGAGTGTGCCCGGCGAGCTGGGCGAGCACCTGAGGCAACTCGAGGAGGCGGTCACGCCATGAGCATGAAGATCCGTTCGGCGCTGGCCGCGGCATCCGTCGCCGTCGTCGTCGGACTCGGCGGTTGCGCCGCCGAGGGCCCCGACCTGAGCGCCGGGCAGGCCGAGGCGTTCCGCAACCAGGTCGTCACCATCGCCGACACCTCGTCGCGCGGCGAGTATGCGAACGCGCTGGCCGCGCTCGAGTCGCTCGAGGTCGAACTCGAGCAGGCCGCGGCCGCCGGCGAGCTCGACGCGGACCGCGAGCAGCGCATCCGCGACGCGATCGCGCTCGTGCGCGCCGACCTCGAGGCCGCGATCGCGGCGATCCCCCCGGAGCCCGCGCCCGAGCCCGCACCGGCCGACCCGGCGCCGGGCGGCGGCGACGACGATGACGGCGATGACGACGATGACGACGGGGACTCCGGCCCCGGCAAGAGCGATGAGGGCAAGAACAAGGGCAAGGGCAAGAACAAGGACTGACCGGGTGGGTCAGCCGCGGCCGCGGAACTCCTCCATGGACCGGTAGACGCCGAAGCCGTCGCCGACCACGCGATCGAACACCCGGGTGGGCAGCAGCCCGCGCAGCGCCCGCGAGAGCCGCACGCTCCGCGGCAGTTCCACGAGGGGTCGCCCGTCGAGCATGGCCCGCCACACCCGGTCGACCACGTACTCCGGTTCGAGGATCGGCGCGAGCAGGGGCCCGCGGGCGCCGTGGAACATGCCGGTCGAGATGTACGACGGCGTGACGGTCGTCACGGTGATGTGCCGGTGCCCCGCCTGCTGCAGTTCGAGGCGAAGCGAGTCGCTCCACCCGTTGAGGGCGGCCTTGGAGGCGGCGTACACGGCCATGCGGGGGTTCGCGAGCGTGCCCGCGGCGCTGCCGATGTTGACGATGCGCGCGGGCCGGTCCGAGCGGATCATGCCGGGCAGGAACTCGTGCGTCACGTACATGGGCGCGAGCGCGTTGACGAGCATCGTGGGGCGCACGTCGTCGCCCGCGTGGCTCTCCCAGAAGTAGCGGTTACCGCGGACGATGCCGGCGTTGTTGACGAGCACGTCCGGGTCGCCCACCTCGCGGCGCACCTTGTGGGCGGCCTTCGCGATCGCCCCGAGCTCCGACACGTCGACCGCGTACGAGCGGACCTGCGTGCGACCCCGAGCCGCCGCGCCGAGCTCATCGGCGGTGCGCGCGAGCCCCTGCGCATCGCGATCCCAGAGCACGACGGATGCCGCCCCCTCGGCGACCGCTCGCTGGGCGTACATGCGGCCCATGCCGCCCGCCGCCCCGGTGATCAGGATGTGCGCGCCCCGCGCGGTTCTCGACATGCGGACCATTCTCGCAAGGCGCCGCGCGACCCGATCGCCGTCGGCGGCCGCGGTCAGCGCATGGCGCGGTAGCGTGCCCGCTCGGCCGGGTCCAGGTGCTCGGTCGCGTACGACAGCATGGTGCGCGGCATCCGCGGGGCGTTCGCGTCGAGGAAGTCGGTGAGCGTCTCGCGGCCCACCCGGCGGCCGGACTCGCATCCAGCCGGTGGCCTTGTGGATGAGGTCGTGCGGGTCGTCGAGCAGGCGCTCCGCCAGCCGCAGGGTGGGCGCCGCGTCGCCGTGCTTGAGGAATGCGAACGTCGACATGATGGCGACGCGCCGCTCCCACAGGTCGCCGCTGGCGGCGAGTTCGTCGAGCAGGGCGAGGTCGAGCCCGGCGCGAGCCGCGGCATCCATCGCACCGGGATCGCGCACGAACTCGCCGAGGATGCGGTCGGCCGACACGTCGACGAGGTCCCAGTTGTCGACCCGGCCCGCGCGCACGGCGGCCAGATGGAACCGGGCGAGGCCGGCGCGTTCGCCGTCGTCCCGCGTGCGGGCGGCGCTCGCCCGATCGAACCGGGCGACGAGGATCACGAGGGCGCACAGCCGGTGCTCGTGCTCGGGGTCGGCGAGCAGCTCGCCGACGCCGTCGAGCGGCAGCGTCGCGAACCGCTTGGCCACGGCGCGCGTGGCCGGCACGGTGACGCCGATGAAGCGGTCGCCCTCGCCGTACTCCCCCGGTCCGGTCTTGAAGAAGCGGGCGGATGACGCGGCGCGGGCCGGGTCGGCGGCCTCGGCGAGCGCGGCGCGCACGTCGTCGGCGGTGGGCGCCGTGGCATCCGTCGGCGTGGTCATGCCCGCATGCTAGCCGTGGGCACCGAGCGGACCTTCCGCGTGACGCTTCTGGCGGGCAGGATCGGAGGCATGAGCGAACCGCGGGTGAGCCTGGTGCCGATGTCCGATGCGCAGGTGGCGGCGTGGCTGCCGGTCGCGATGGCGCACTACGAGCAGGCGCGGATCGAGGCGGGCGACACCCCCGGGCAGGCGGCCGCCGCGCGGCGGGCGTCGGAGGAGCGGTTCTTCCCGGGTGGTCGTCGCGTCGAGGGCCAGCTGCTGCACACGGTGCGGCTCGGCGACGAGGAGGCCGGGTGGCTGTGGATCGGTCCGTGGGGTGACGAGGGCACCGTGTGGTGGGTGTGGGACCTCATGGTGCACGAGCCGTTCCGGCGGCGGGGTGTGGCGCGGCGCGCGATGATCGCCGGCGAGGAGGTCGCCCGTGCGCACGGTGCGACGTCGCTCATGCTCAACGTCTTCGCCTACAACGAGGGTGCGATCGCGCTGTACCGCACGCTCGGGTTCCTGCCGGCGTCGATTCACATGGCGAAGCGCCTCTGACGAGCGGATGCCGCGGGCCGGCGCCCGGCATCCGTCGGTCTCGGTACGCTCCGGCTTCGCCGGTGCCACTCGACCACCGGCGGCGCGCGTGTGACGCCGTGTTGCGGCTGAGGTTACGCCGTGCTTCGGGCCCGCCTGACGCGGGCGGAGCGGCTGGGTAGCGTCGAGCGGACCGTACCCGTCCCTGACCCATCGGAGTCCGCATGTCGACCATCGCCCCCGCCGCGCCGGCCGCCGTCGCCGCGCGCGAGACGGCCGCGCCGGTCGCGTTCCGCGGGCTGGGGCGCGCGTTCGCGGCGCCCGACGGCGGCGAGCGCGAGGTGCTCCGCGGCATCGACCTCGAGGTGGCGGCGGGTGAGATCGTCGCGATCCTGGGGCCGAGCGGATGCGGCAAATCCACCCTGCTGCGGATCGCCGGTGGCCTCGATCGCCCCACGTCGGGTGAGGTGGCCATCGGCGAGGCGCCGGTCACGCCGTACGACGTGCGGTGCGCGGTCGGCTTCCAGGAGCCGCGGCTGCTGCCGTGGCGGAGCATCGAGCGGAACGTCGCGTTGGGCCTGCCGCGCGGCGGCGACCGTCGCGAGGGGCGCGAGCACGTCGCGCGCCTGCTCGAGCTCGTGGGGCTCGCGGACTTCGCCGGGCACCGCCCGCACGAGGTGTCCGGCGGGATGGCGCAGCGGGCGTCGCTCGCCCGCGCGCTGGCCCGCAACCCCGAGGTGCTCCTGCTCGACGAGCCGTTCGGCGCGCTCGACGCGCTCACGCGCCTGAAGATGCAGGACCTCCTGCTCGACGTGCACCGCGCCGAACCGACCACCGTGCTGCTCGTCACGCACGACGTCGACGAGGCGCTGCAGCTCGCCGACCGCATCGTGCTGCTCGGCACCGACGGGGAGACGCCGGGTGCCGGCATCCGGCAGACCGTCGTCGTGCCCGGCCACCGGCCGCGCGACCGCGGATCGGCCGAGTTGGCGGAGCTCCGCGGGCGACTGCTCGACGGACTCGGCATCGACCGGCACGGCACCGCCCGCGGCATCCAGGCCACCACGACCATCCCCCACTACCCGTACTGACCCGCTGCGGCACCCGACACAGCACCCGGGGCGCCGCAGCGAACCGAACCCGCACCGAAGGAGTCCCATGTCCCGCACCACCGTCCTCCGCACCGCGCTCGTCGCGGGCGCCGCCGCCTCCGCCCTGCTGCTCTCGGGCTGCGTGGCCGGCGAGAACCAGGCCGCCGAGCCCGCCGCCGCGGCCGACTCGGCGTCGGTCGAGGGCCAGACCCTCAACATCGACTTCGCCACGTACAACCCGCTGAGCCTCATCATCAAGGAGCAGGGCTGGCTCGAGGACGAGGGCCTCGAGGTCACCTGGGTGCAGTCGGCCGGGTCGAACAAGGCCAACGAGGCGCTGCGCGCCGGCGCGATCGACGTCGGCTCGACGGCCGGCTCGGCGGCGCTGCTCGCGCGCTCGAACGGCTCCCCCATCAAGGTCATCGACATCTACTCGCAGCCCGAATGGGCGGCGATCGTCACCGGCCCCGGCAGCGAGCTGGAGTCGGTCGAGGAGCTCGCGGGCAAGACCGTCGCCGCGACGAAGGGCACCGACCCCTACTTCTTCCTCCTGCAGTCGCTCGAGGAGGCCGGACTCTCGGCCGACGACGTCACCGTCGAGAACCTGCAGCACGCCGACGGCTGGGCCGCCCTGCAGAACGGGTCGGTCGACGCGTGGGCGGGTCTCGACCCGATCATGGCCGGCGCCGAGGAGGCGGGCGCGAGCCTGATCTACCGCAACGTCGACTTCAACAGCTACGGCTTCCTCAACGCGACCGAGTCGTTCATCGAGGAGAAGCCCGAGGTCGCGCAGCTCGTCGTCGACGCGTACGAGCGGGCCCGCGAGTGGGCCGAGGAGAACCCGGAGGAGACCGCGGAGATCCTCGCCGAGGTCGCCGGCCTCGACCTCGCGGTGGCCACCAAGGTCATCGAGGAGCGCGCGAACCTCGACATCGACAACGTGCCGGGCGACGCCCAGGTGTCGGTGCTCGAGAAGATCGGCCCGGTGTTCGTCGAGCTCGGCGACGTCGCGTCGCAGCAGCAAGTCGACGAGGCCCTCGAGACCCTCATCCACGACGAGTTCGCGACGAACGCCGACCCGGCGCGATTCGCCAAGTAACCCCTCCGGGAGCACACCATGACGACGGATGCCGCGAGCCGCACCATCGCTCGATCCACGCCGCGCCCCGCGGCATCCGTCGCCGTGCCCGCCGGCGCACCTCGCGAGCGGCGCCCCCTGACGGGCCGACGCTGGTTCGTGGTCGTCGGCGGCGCGCTGCTGCCGATCGCCCTGCTCGCCACGTGGCAGGTGGTCTCGACGACGGGCCTCGTGCCGGTGTCGATGCTGCCGTCGCCCGCGATGGTGTGGCAGGCGGCCGTCGACCTCGCCGAGCGAGGCCTGCTCGGCCAGTACGTCGCGATCTCGACGCAGCGCGTGTTCCTCGGCTTCGCGTTCGGCGCGGCTCTGGGGCTTCTCGTCGGCGCGATCGTCGGGCTGTCGCGGCTCGGCGACATCCTCCTCGCCCCCACCCTCGGCGCACTGCGCGCCGTGCCGTCGCTCGCGTGGGTGCCGCTGCTGATCCTGTGGTTCAAGATCGGCGAGGAGTCGAAGATCATCCTCATCGCGATCGGCGCGTTCTTCCCCGTCTACACGATCGTCTCGGCCGCGCTCCGGCACGTCGACCGGCGCCTGCTCGAGGCCGGGCGGGCGTTCGGCCTGCGCGGCGTTCCGCTGTTCGCCACGGTGCAGCTGCCGGCCGTCGTGCCATCCGTCATCTCGGCCCTGCGCCTCGCGCTCGCGCAGGCGTGGCTGTTCCTCGTCGCCGCGGAGCTCATCGCGTCGTCGATGGGCCTCGGCTTCCTGCTCCTCGACTCGGGACAGAACGGTCGCATCGACCGGATCTTCCTCGCGATCATCCTGCTCGCCGTGCTCGGCAAGCTCACCGACTCGATCGTCGGACTGTTCGAACGGTGGGCGATCCGCCGCTGGGCGTGAGCCAGCGCGCGAGCCCCGCACGCCGCTTCACGGCGTCTCGCATGGGGCACCCTGGCCGGGCAGGTTCGCGGGCGGGTCATCTGCGAACGGCAGCCGCCATCCCGCATGGGTTGTGAGTCGCCGACGGCACGCGCACGCTGCGAGGATGAACGAGTTGCTCATCGGATACGCCCGCGTATCGACACAGGACCAGGACCTCACGGTGCAGCGCGAGGCACTTCAACGTCTCGGGGTGACGGCCGAGCGCATCTACACCGATCAGGGCCTGACGGGGACCAATCGCGAACGCCCGGGCCTCCGACAGGCCATGGCAGCTTGTCGCGACGGGGACACGTTCGTCGTGACGAAGCTCGACCGGCTGGCACGATCTCTCCGCGATGCGCGGGACATCGTCGACGAGCTGACGGCGAAGAACGTCCGACTCAACCTCGGCGGATCCATCCATGATCCGAACGACCCGGTCGGTCGATTGCTCTTCAACGTGCTGGCGATGGTCGCCGAGTTCGAATCCGACCTCATCCGTGCCCGCACGCGGGAGGGCATGCAGGTCGCACGCGCCAAGGGGCGGCTGCGCGGACGGGCACCGAAACTGTCGCCGGCGCAGCAGGGGCTGCTCGTGCAGATCCATCGGGACGGCACGCACACGAGCGCCGAGCTGAGCGCCATCTTCAACGTGTCGCGAGCCACGGTGTACCGCACGATCCAGCGAAACGCGGGAGGCGATTGAGGGACGGGACGATCCCCTGGCACTCGACCGGGCAGAGGGGCGCGCTGCTTGCGGGCGAGATATTCCTGTGCGCCATGGGCGCAGCGTTCGGACGCGATGGTCCCGACCCGTATTAGCGATTGCTGGCCGCGGCGCACCCGCAGAAACCGTCTACACCGCAAATCCGCGTTGATTAGCGGACCGTCTAGCGGGCGGTCGGCGGGATGCTGACGGTCAGCCCGGAAGCGTGATGTCCGCCTCCATCGGGCCGCCGCACTCAGGAGTGCCGCCCACTTGAACCCAATCGACTTCGACCGATCCTTCCGCGACCATCGTGCGGGAGTCGTCGATGATTCGATACAGCAGGGTGGGGTAGGCGCCGACGAGCTGGGCGGTCCATCCAGTCGCGCTATCGCCGGTCAGGTCGTCCACGCCGGTTTCCTCGACGACCTGGAGCGGCTGGTCTCCGGTGCGGCGGAACTCGACGGGCGTCTTGGTGGAGTCGGGTTCGGAACTATCCTCGCGGCTGAGCTCGAGAAGGAGGCCAGAGCGTGGCTCCGAAAGCGTGAGACGTGCCGTGTTCGAATACGCCACGGCCGGGCAGTCGACGTCGTCATCTTCGCCGAGTGGAGCGCATGCCGTCAGTGCGACCGCGGTGACCGCGAGAACGGGAAGGAGCCGGTATCCGCGCACGATCGGAGACTACGTCGGCGGAACGCGCGTAAACCCCGATCGTTATGGATATGGTGCCGCCGCTCCGTTCCGGTCCCGGCGGAACTCGTCGAGCCGGTTGCCGTTATTCGATCGTGAGCACGAACCCCGCAGCCAGTGCGATAGCGTCCGGGCATGAACAAAGGCCCGTTCAACGCAGTCCTTTGCATCACGGCAGCCGCAGCGCTCACCGCAGGCCTGACAGCATGCTCCGTCGGCGCGTTGCCGCGCCAAGCGTCGCCGACCCCTGATCCGCCATCGAGGGACCTGACGCTTGATGTCGGCGTCATCATCCACTCGGACGGAACCACCGAGCATCCCGATCGTGACGTGATGCTGGACGTCGACGTCATCCTCCCGGCCACGTACTAGGAGCATGGGCTCCCACGGGTTGCAACGGCTGCGAGCGTACTCCGCGTCACGACGCCCACGTGCACCGGTCGAACCGCGCTCGGCGCACTCATCACGGGCGGCCTAGCCGGCGCCGTCGTGACACGCGTGCTCACCGGTCTCCTGGGAGGCGATGGTGTCCAATGCGGGATCGTCCGAGTACGGAGGTCTCGACCTAAGTACCGCGTTTTGCGGGTGAACGGCTCTGCGCGCCGCCCGCGTCGAGCTCGCCCATT
>NZ_JAVKGS010000004.1:0-393905 GCF_031432295.1 Agromyces indicus
GGGGCCGCGGTCGGGGCCCCCCTCCGCGGCGGGCGCGGCCGACGCGAGCGCCCGCCGCGAGAGGGAGCGCCCGCGCAGGCGCGCGCGCGGCGCCGAGGCCTTGGTCTTGTGCGCGCCGCCGCCGGTGAGCAGGCCGCGCACCGGCGCGAAGGTGTCGTTGGTGACGAGCCCGGCCCACACGAGTCGCCACAGCGCGTCGAGCACCGCCGCATCGTCGGTGCCGCCGACCGCGTCGACGAGCTGCCGGAAGAAGTACGCCCCGCCCCCGCCGAGCACCGCGAGCAGCTCGGTCTCGATCGCGTCGAGCGGCTGGTCGGTCGGGGCCGGCATGGTGAGCTTGACGGTGTCGGCCAGGTGCAGGCTGACCCATCCGTCGTCGCCGGACAGCGAGCCCTGCCCCACCCAGAGCACCTCGCCGCTCGCCGTGAGTTCGTCGAGCATGTCGGGACGGTAGTCACCCACCCGGGCGGGCAGTACGAACGTCTCCCAGGCCGATGCCGGGACGCGCACGCCCTCGAGCTGCTCGATGACCGCTGCGACGCCGTCGACCCCGCGCAGTCGCCCGCCGACGTGCTGCCAGTCGGGCAGGAACCGCGCGAACTCCCGCGGCGCGACGGGCTCGACCTCTTCTCGGAGCGCGGCGAGCGAGCGTCGGCGGAGGCGCCGGAGCACCTCGGCGTCGCACCACTCGGTGCCGGAGCCGTGGGGCAGGAAGGCGCCTTCGACGATGCGGCGATCGCCGGCGAGGCGTGCGAGCGCGGCCTGCGCGATCGCGACGCCGATGCCGAACCGCTCGGCGACCGCGGCGGTCGTGAACGGCCCGTGCGTGCGCGCGTAGCGGCTGACGAGGTCGCCCAGCGGGTCGGGCACCGCCTCGCCGAACACCTCGGGCAGCCCGGGCGGGATCGGCACGCCGAGGGCGTCCCGGAGCCGGCTGAGGTCCTCGACCGCGACGACCCAGTCGCCGCCGCCGAAGCGGACCCGCGCGGCGCGCCGGGCGGTGACGAGCGCATCGACGGATGCCGCGGCATCCGTCTGCTCGTCGACGCGCTCGGCGATCTCGGCGAAGGTGATCGGCCCGAGCTCGCGAAGCAGGTCGGCGACGCCCTCCTCGCCCTTGGCGAGCCGGTCGGGATGCCGCCGCTGCAGCATCCGCTCCGTGTCTTCGACCACGGCGGGGTCGAGGAGCTCGCGCAGCTCGACGGTGCCGAGCAGTTCGGCGAGGAGGCCGGGGTCGAGGGACAGCGCCGCAGCGCGCCGCTCGGCGAGCGGCGCGTCGCCCTCGTACATGAACGCGCCCACGTAGCCGAAGAGGAGGCTCGCGGCGAACGGGCTCGCGGTCTCGGTGGCGACGTCGACGAAGCGGATGCGGCGCGCCCGGATGCGCTCGGCGATGGCCGTGAGCGCGGGCAGGTCGTAGACGTCCTGCAGGCACTCGCGCACCGCCTCGAGGACGATCGGGAAGTCGGGGAAGTCGCGCGCGACCTCGAGCAGCTGCGACGCCTTCTGCCGCTGCTGCCAGAGCGGCGACCGCTTGCCGGGGTTCTGCCGAGGCAGCAGGAGCGCCCGGGCCGCGCACTCGCGGAACCGCGACGCGAACAGCGCGGAGTCCCCCACCCGTTCGGTCGCCAGTTGCGCGAGCTCGGCCGGCTCGAACTCGAACAGCTCGCTGCCCGGCGGCTCGTCGGCCGTGTCGGGCAGGCGGAGCACGATGCCGTCGTCGCTCGCGACGGCGTGCGACTCGAGCCCGAACCGCTCCTGCACCCGCGCATCCACCGCGAGCGCCCACGGCGCGTGCACGCGCATGCCGTACGGGGAATGCAGGACGATGCGCCAGTCGCCGAGCTCGTCACGGAAGCGCTCGACCACGAGGCTCTGGTCGTCGGGCACGACCCGCGTCGCCTCGCGCTGATCGGCGATGAAGCGAACGAGGTTGGCGCCCGCCCGCTCGTCGAGACCCGCGGCGGCGCACCGCTCGAGCGCCGCGGACGCGTCGGCGCCGGCGAGTTCGCCGATGAACCCGCCGATCGCCTCGCCGAGCTCGGCGGGACGGCCGATGCCGTCGCCCTTCCAGAACGGCAGGCGGCCCGGTTCGCCGAACGCGGGCGAGACGAGCACACGGTCGTGGGTGATCTCCTGGATGCGCCAGCTCGTGGCGCCGAGCGCGAACACGTCGCCCACGCGCGACTCGTAGACCATCTCCTCGTCGAGCTCGCCCACCCGGCGCCCCGGACCGGCGTCGCCGATCATGAAGACCCCGAACAGCCCGCGATCGGGGATGGTGCCGCCCGAGGTGACGGCCAGACGTTGCGCGCCACGGCGACCCGTGATGGTACCCGCGTCGCGATCCCAGACGATGCGCGGCCGCAGCTCGCCGAACCGGTCGGACGGGTACCGGCCGGCCAGCAGGTCGAGCGTCGCGTCGAACACCGAACGCGGCAGCGCGTGGAACGGCGCCGCACGTCGCACCACGTCGAACCAGTGCTCGACCTCCCACTCGTCGACGGCCACCGCGGCGACGGTCTGCTGGGCGAGCACGTCGAGCGGGTTCGCCGGGATGCGGAGCGGCTCGATGCCGCCCGCGACCATGCGCTCGGCGACGACGGCGGAGTGCAGGAGGTCGGCCCGGTGCTTGGGGAACATGAGCCCCTTCGAGACCTCGCCCACCTGGTGGCCGGCTCGGCCGATGCGCTGCAGGCCGCTCGCGACCGACGGCGGCGACTCGACCTGCATCACCAGGTCGACCGCGCCCATGTCGATGCCGAGTTCGAGGCTCGACGTGGCCACCACGCACTTCAGGCGGCCGCCCTTGAGATCGGCTTCGACGAGCGCGCGCTCCTCCTTGCTCACCGAGCCGTGGTGCGAACGGGCGATGACCGGTTCGGCGCCGGCCGTGAGCCCGGATGAGCCCACGAGCTCGGCCGGCGGGCGCCGCGGCGTCACCGCAGCCGGGCCGGGTGACGAGGCCGCGCCGGCCGAGGCTACGGTCACGGATGCCGCGGAGACCTCGGCGCCGACGAGCCCGTCGCCGGCCACCCCGTCGTCGCCCTCGCCCTCGGGCGGCGCCGTGCGCTCGGCCCAGAGCTCGTTGAGCCGGGCCGTCAGCCGCTCCGCGAGTCGGCGGGAGTTCGCGAACACGATGGTCGAGCGATGCGCGAGCACCTCGTCGAGAATCGCCTCCTCGACGTGCGGCCACACCGAGCCGCCCTGGTCGCCGGAGAGGTCGGCGAGGTCGTCGACGGGCACCGTCACGCGCAGGTCGAACCGCTTGCCCGACGGCGGCGCGACGATCGACACGGGCCTGGTGCCGGAGAGGAAGCGCGCCACCTCGTCGTGCGGCCGGACCGTCGCCGACAGGCCGATGCGCTGCACCGGCCTGGCGAGCAGCTCGTCGAGGCGCTCGAGCGACAGGGCGAGGTGGGCGCCGCGCTTGCTGCCGGCGAGCGCATGGATCTCGTCGATGATGACCGTCTCGACGCCGGCGAGCGTCTCGCGCGCCTGCGAGGTGAGCATCAGGAACAACGACTCGGGCGTCGTGATGAGGATGTCGGGCGGACGCTTCACGAGGGCCCGCCGGTCGGCCGGCGAGGTGTCGCCCGACCGGACCCCCACGGTCACCTCGGGCACCTCGACGCCCATCGCCGCGGCGGTGCGCGCGATGCCGACGAGCGGGGCGCGCAGGTTGCGCTCGACGTCGACGCCGAGGGCCTTGAGCGGCGACACGTAGACGACGCGCGTGGCGCGGGGCGCGGCATCCGTCACCTCGCCGGTCGCCGCGTCGACCGCCGGCAGCGGGGCGTGGTGGAGTCGGTCGATGGCCGAGAGGAACGCCGCGAGCGTCTTGCCCGACCCGGTGGGCGCCACCACGAGGGCATGCTCGCCGCGGGCGATGGCCCGCCACGCCGCATCCTGCACGGCGGTGGGCTCGCGGAACGACTCGGTGAACCACGCCCGCGTCGCAGGCGCGAACTCGTCGAGTGCGCCGGTCATCCCACCATTCAAGCGGATGCCACCGACACCGTCGCCGGGTTGCGCTCAGCCCGCAGCGCGCACCTCGGCGAGCGCGCGCTCCACGGCCGCGACCGTGCGGCGCGTCTGCGCGGCATCCGTGCCCCAGTTGCTGACCGAGAAGCGGACCACGGCGCGGTCGTGCCACCGGGAGGTCATCGCGAGGACCTCGCCGTCCAGGAGCAGTCGCGCGCTGAGCGCCTGCGTCGCCGCGTCGTCCTCGAGGGCGATGCAGACCTGGGTGAACGCCACCTCGTTCAGCACCGAGACGCCTGGGAGTCGCGCGACGCCCTCGGCGATGATCCGGGCGGAGCCGGCCAGTCGGTCGATGAGGTCGGCGACGCCCTCGCGACCGAGGTGGCGCAGCACCGCCCACGTCGGAACGCCGCGCGCCCGCCGCGACAGTTCCGCGACCTTCTCGTGCGGGTCGGCGCCCTCGGTCGTGGCCTGCAGGTAACTCGCGTGCAGGGTCAGCGCGTGCCGCATCGCGGCGCCGTCGCGGACCATCGCGATGCCGCAGTCGTACGGGACGTTGAGCGTCTTGTGCGCGTCGGTCGACCACGAGTCGGCGTCGGCGAGCCCCTCGGTGAGCGGGCGCAGCCGGGGGGATGCCGCAGCCCAGAGGCCGAACGCCCCGTCGACGTGCACCCACGCGCCCGCCTCGTGGGCGACGCGGCACGCCTCGGCGAACGGGTCGAACGCGCCGGAGTGGATGTTGCCCGCCTGGAGGCACACGATCGCCGGTCCCTCCCCCGCGGCGAGCACCTCGCGGAGCACCTCCGGCCGGATGCGGCCCTGCTCGTCGGCGGCCGCCTCGATCGGCGTGCCGAGTCCGAGGTAGCGGCCCGCCAGGTCGATCGTGCCATGGCGTTCGGCGCCGACCACCAAGCGGACGCGCGGACCTCCCGCGAGCCCGTCCCGCGCGACGTCCCAACCGGCGCGCCGGAGCACCTCGTCGCGCGCCGCGGCGAGGCACGCGAACTGCGCCGTGGTCGCGCCCGTCGCGAAGCCGACCTCGCTCTCCGTGGGCAGGCCGAGCAGCTCGAGGACCCAGGCCGCGGCGATCTCCTCGACCGCGGCGGTGCCGGGCGTGACGTTGCGGAGGCCATTGTTCTGGTCCCAGGTCGAGACGAGCCAGTCCGCCGCGAGCGCCACGGGCTGCGTGCCGCCGATGACCCACCCGAAGAATCGCGGCGAGCCCATCGCCATGAGCCCCGGCTCGATGCGCTCCGCGAGGCGTTCGATGACCTCCGCGGCCGGTTCGCCGTGCTCGGGGAGGTCGCGTCCGAGGGCGTCGCCGACCTCGTCGACCGTCGCCCGCGGAGGGATCGGCCGCTCGGCGAGCCCGTCGAGCCAGTCGGCCGCGCGTCGGTGCGCGAGGGCGAGGAGCGCCTCGTCGTACGGCCGGTGCGCCGCTCCGCCCGCCCCGCCGGACGGCGTCGTCCGGGCAATCGCGGAGGTCTCATCGAGTCGATCTGGCATGGTCCACCTGGATTCCGCGCGTACCGCGCACCCCGATCATGCTCCCGGTCGCCGCGCGAGTCAACGCCGATCCGGGCGGCCTCACGCGGCGGGGCAGGTGACGTCGGCAGGCGGGACGACGCCGTCGACGAGGTACTGCTCGACCGCGGCATCCACGCACGGGTCGCCCTTGTTGAACGCCGTGTGCCCCTCGCCGGTTCGCGTGACCAGGACGCCGCTCTCGAGCTGCGACGCCACCGCGACCGCCCAGGCGTGCGGGGTGGACGGGTCGCCGGTCGTACCGAGGACGAGGATCGGCGCGGCGCCCGGTGCGGCGATCGCGACACGTTCGAGGTCGGACCGGAACGGCCAGGACAGGCACGAGACGTCGCCGAACGCGAAGTACACGCCCAGGTGCGGCGCCGACTTGCTGAGCTGCCGGGCCTCCTCCTTCATCACCTCGACGTTGTTCTGGGCGGTGTGGTCCAGGCAGTTCACGGCGCGGATCGCCTCGGGGAGGTTGCCGGAGTAGTCGCCGTCCGGGTTCCGGCCGTAGTACCCGTCGACGACGGAGAGCGCGACCTCCGCCTGCCCTGCGAGGACCGTCGTGAAGACCGTGTCGAGCACCGGCCAGGTCTCCTTCAGGTACAGCGGCGCGGCGATCGCGATGAGCAGCGAGTCGACGCTGAGCACCCGCCCGTCGGTGGACGGGATCGGGTTCCTCGCGACCGCATCGAGGATCTCGCGGACGACGGGCAACGCGTCGTCGGGGGTGCCCTGGAATGGGCAGGATGCGGCCGGGATGCACGCCGCGAGATATGAGCGCAGCGCCGTCTCGAAGCCGATGGCCTGGGCGAGCGTGATCGCGGCCCTGGTGAGCGACGGGTCGATCGGGCCGTCCAGCACGAGGCGGCCGACCTTCTCGGGGAACAGGCCGGCGTACACGGTGCCGAGGTACGCCCCGTACGAGTAGCCCAGGTAGGCGAGCTGCTCCTCGCCGAGCGCGGCGCGCAGCATGTCGAGGTCTCGTGCGGAGCTCGCGGTGTCGACGTTCGCGAGGAGGTCGCCGGTGTTGCGCAGGCACGCCTGGCCGAAGCGGTGGGTGAGTTCGTTCTGCGAGGTGAGCCAGTCGTTGGTGCCGCGGACGCCGCGAGCCGGCGCGTAGAGGAGCTGGTCGAGCTCCTTCGGCGCCAAGCAGTCCACCGCCGTGGACCGGCCGACCCCGCGCGGGTCGAACCCGACGATGTCGTAGCGGTCCTGCAGCGCGTCGGTGACGGCCACGTCCAGGGAGGTCGCGACCGCGTCGTACCCCGAGACGCCGGGGCCGCCGGGGTTCATCAGCAGTGACCCGATGCGCTCCCCGCGCGCGGGCTGGCGGATGATCGCGAGCTCGATCTCGCCCGCCGTGGGCGCGTCCCAGTCCAGGGGCGCGACGGCCGTGGCGCACTGGAAGTCGCCGCAGTCCTCCCACCGGAGCACCTGGCCGTAGAAGGGCTGGAGCGCGGCATCCACCTTCTCGCCAGTCGGCGTGGATTCGTCCACGACCGGGAAGAACGTCGACAGCCCGCAGCCCGTGCCGCTCACGGCGATGCCGACGGATGCCGCTGCGGCGACCGCGAGCACGACCCCCCTCGGTGCCCGACCCATGGCGGCCAGTATCCACGGAATGATCCGTTCCGCCGACCCCCGTACTGGGGTGATCGGCACTACGCCGCAGTGTCCCCCGGGCGGATCCCCGGTCTGACGCGGATCCGACCGGTGAACGACGCGAATGTCCCCCGAATCGGGGTCCGAACCCCGGTTGCCGCGCTTCGGGTCGAGGAGGACAATCGACCCGTCGCGGCACGGACTCGTACGGCTTCACGCCGGTGTCGCGCAGGGGGGTAAGAGTCCTTGAACTCGTACGCGCTCGGAATCGACATCGGAACGACCTACACCGCCGCCGGCATCACCCGGCGGGGAACGGGCGGTGCGCTCGGCGGCACGGCGCTCGAGCTCGGCAGCCGGAAGGCCGCCATGCCGACCGTCGTCTACCTGGCGGATGACGGCGCCGTGGTCGTCGGGGAACCTGCCGAGCGGCGCGCCATCGACGCGCCCGACCGGGTCGTGCGCGGATTCAAGCGCCGCATCGGCGACGAGACGCCCCTGATCGTCGGGGACCTCGCCGTCGCACCCGAGGAGCTCTTCGCGCTGCTCGCCCGATGGGTGGTCGAGCGCGCCGAGGAGCAGGAGGGCGGGCCGCCCGCCTCCGTCACGATCTCGCACCCGGCGGCATGGGGCGCGCACCGCATCGAGTCGATCCGCGGCGCCCTCGAGGCCGCGGGCCTCGGCCACGCCGAGCTGGTGAGCGAGCCGGAGGCCGCCGGACTGAAGTACCTCTCCGAGCACCACCTGGAGGACGGCCGCGTGATCGCCGTCTACGACCTCGGCGGCGGGACGTTCGACGTCGCGCTCCTGCGACGCAGCGGCGAGGACGGACTCGAACTCGTCGGCGCCCCCCGGGGCATCGACCGGCTCGGGGGAACCGACTTCGACCAGCTCGTGTTCGACCACGTCCGGACGTCGGCGGAGGATGCGTTCGGCGACCTCGAGGAGGATACGGCCGATGCGGCCGTCGCCCTGGCGCGCGTGCGTCGCGAATGCACCGAGGCGAAGGAGGCGCTCTCGTTCGACGCGGAGACCTGCGTGCCGGTGGCGCTGCCCGGCGGGCACGCCCGCGTACGGCTCGTCCGCAGCGAGTTCGAGCAGATGATCGAGCCGGACCTGCGACGGACGGTCGAGACGCTCCGCGAGACGATCGACGCGGCCGGGCTCGAACTCGACGACCTCGACGCCGTCCTGCTCATCGGCGGGTCGTCCCGCATCCCCGCCGTGACCCAGCTGATCTCGTCCGAACTCGGCCTGCCGGTTGCCATCGATGCCGATCCGAAGGCGTCCATCAGCCACGGCGCCGCGATCGCAGCCGCACGGGCGCTCGAGCCGGCACCCCGCATCGAACCGGATGCCGCGACGGTCGACGCGGAAGCCGCGACCATCGACGCGGACCCAGCCGCGGCCGACCGGCCCGACGAGGACACCACCGAGCAGGGGCACAGCACGATGCCCGCGTGGCTCCGCCGCCCGGGCGAGGCGCCCCGACTGTCGATGGGGCTGCGGACCACCTTGCTCGCCGGCGCCGCCGCCGCCCTGCTCGGCATCCTGGTGCCGATCACGCCGCTCGGCGCGGGTGGGGACCCTGGCGAGTCATCCGGGGATGCGGCGGAACTCGAGGATGCGGGGACCTACGCCGCCGGACGCTACGTCGTGGGCGGCTCCGCCGGTCAGGGCGGCGCGGCGGGGCGGGTGAGCGCCGACGACCCGCTCACCCGAGCCGACGAATCGAAGCTTGAGCAGTCGACTGGGCCGTTGAAGCCCGGCAAGTCGAGCACGTCGGGCACCTCGTCCGCCTCGTCCGCCGCCCCCGGCTCGTCCAGCGGGGGCACGACCGCCTCCGGACCGGCGCCCGGGACCTCGTCCACGGCGCCGAGCACCGGGTCGACGGCGTCGCCGTCGCCGAGCCCGACGACCGACCCGGCACCGGCGCCGGCACCGGACCCGGCGCCCGCACCGGACCCCGCACCGGCGCCCGACCCGGCACCCGCACCGGAGCCGGCACCGGAGCCGGCACCGGAACCGGCGCCCGAACCCTCACCCGAACCCGCACCCGACCCGGCGCCGGAGCCCGAACCGGCGCCCGAGCCGACCGTCACTCCCGAGTCCACGTCGGAGCCGACGGAGCCCGCGACGGCGCCATGAGTCCGCCCGCGCGCGTTCCGCACGAGCTCCACCCGGCGCGCCCCGTCGGTTGGCCCGAAGGCGAAGCCCTCGTGCGGCGGATCCTGAACGGCTCGGATCGCGTGATCTCCGGCATCAGCGGTCCCGGCGGAGCCGGCAAGAGCCTGCTGCTCGATCGGATGGCGTCGGCGCTCCGGACCGGCGGCGCCCGCATCGTGCGCGGCGCGGACGCCGACCGACACGACGACGAGGGCGACGGCGACGGCGCTCCCGTCGTGATCCTCGTCGACGACGCGCACCAGCTCGCTCCCGGCGAGCTCGCCGTCATCGATCGCGTCATCGCCGAGGATCGCGCCCACCTCCTCGTGGCGTTCCGACCGTCACCCGCCGCGCCGATCGTCGAGGTGCTCGAGCGCGCCGGTCGCCGGCACTCGACCCTGCTGCTGCACCCGCTCTCCCCCGCCGACACGGAAGACCGCGCGGAGGAAGTCATCGGCGCCGCGATCGACCCGGCGGACGTGGCGCGCATCCGGGAGCTCACCGGAGGCAACCCGCGGCTGGTCGACCTCGGCCTCCACGCGCTGCGCGACGAGGACTGGCATCCCGACCCGCACGACGTGCCGACGCCGATGCTGACCCAGCTGGCCGATGAGATCGACGGCCTGCCGCGAGCGGCCCGGGAATTCGCGCTCGCCCTCGCGGTCGGGTTCTCCGCCTCGGGCCCGGCGCTGGCCACCGCGCCGAGGTTCGCCCACGCGGACACCCGATCCCTCATGCAGGCAGCGCGGGCCGCAGGGCTCGCCCGTGCGGACGGCCGCCTCGCGCCCATCGTGCGCGAGGCCGTGCTCCGCATCGCGATGCCCGATGAGGCGTGGTCGCTGCGTCGTGAGCTGGTCGACGCCATGGAGTCGGCGGGCGTCCCGCTCGGTGAAGCGGCGCTCGACCTCGCCTCAGCGGGGTTCCGCGATCCGCGGATCGCGTCGGAACTCGAGCGCGCCGGTGACGAGCTGCTGTCCGTGGACGCCGCCGAGGCAGCACGCCGCTACGCCGCGGCGGTCGAGGCGGGAGCCGACCGGGTCGCGCTCGAGGCCCGGCGCGCCCACGCCGCGTGGGCCGCGGGCGACGTCCGCGAGGCGGAGCGCCTCGTCGACCGGTTCCTGGCACGACCCCATGCCGAGGACGTCTGCCGCGGCGTCGGGGTGGCGGCGGCCGTCTGGGCCCGGCAGGGCCTGCTCGCCCGCAGCGCCGACGCCTACGAGCGGCTCTCGGGCGAGGACTGCGCGATGGCGCCACTGGCCATGCTCGCCCTCGCCGCGACGGGCGAGCCGGACCGAGCCCGCGCCCTCCGCGCCCAGGGCGGGCGCGTCGCCTACCCGACGTCGTCGCACGTGGCGGTCGACCTCATGGCCGACGGTGTCCTCCGCCTGCTCGACGGCGACGCCGATCGTGCGCTCGGTTCGCTGCTCACCGCCTCGAACGTGATGTCGGAGGCCGATGCCGTCATGCCGCTGCCCGAGGTGCCGGCGGTGCTCGCGGCGCAGGTCGCGCTGTCGACCGGCGAGCTGCGCATCGCCGACGAGGTCCTGTCCTCCGCCATCGCCGCCGCGCAGGGCGGCCCCGCGTTCGCACCGCGCCTGCAGCTCATGCGGGCGCTCGTCGCCCTGCGCTCGGACCGGCCGCTGCACGCGCGCGAGCACCTGGCTGCCGCCAGCGCGGATGCCGCACTCCGACCGCTCGGCCTGCGCGACGAGCTCCTGGCGAGCGCGGTCCGGGTCGGCCTGGCGCGACACCAGGGCGAGATCCCCGGCCTGGTCCGCGCGTGGGAGGCGGCGCGGCACGCCATCGCCGGCATGCGGCCGGACGTCACGAACCTGCCCGCGCTCGCCGAACTCGTCGTCGCCGCCGCCCGTCTGGGGGAGGCGCACCTGGTGGCGCCGCACCTGTCCGCGGCGTGGGAGCTCCTCGACCGCGCGGGTCTTCCCGCGCCGCTCGCCACGGGCCTGCACTGGACCGAGATCGAGTCGGGACTCCTGCGGAACGACCCCGCCGCGGTCCGGCTGCACGTCGAGGCGCTGGAATCACGCGACGGGGATCGCACGGCGCAGCGCCTCGGCCGTGCGGCGCGCGTGTGGGCCGCCGCGCTCGGCGGTCTGGTCGAGGTCGAGGCCGTCGAACGCGCCGCGCGCGATCTCGACGCGGCGGGCTACCCGTGGGATGCCGCCCGCCTCGCCGGTCATGCGGCGGGCCGGGCTGCGGAGCACCAGGATTCGCTGCGGCTCCTCGCGCTGGCCCGCAGCCTGCATCCGGACGAGGTGCGGTCCGCGAGTCCGCAGGGCCCCGCCGCCGGCATCGAGCTCACGGCCGCCGGGATCGGGGTCTCCGTGCACGACGAGGGCCGCCTGAGCGCGCGTGAGAGCGAGGTCGCGCGGCTCGTGCTCGAGGGCAAGACCTATGCCGAGATCGGGCAGGCGATCTTCATCTCCCCGCGGACTGCCGAGCATCACATCGCCCGCATCCGGCGCCGGCTGGGCGCGACGAACCGCTCGGACCTCATCGCCAAGCTCCGCGCGGCCCTCGAGAACGGCGATTCCCGGTGAGCCTCACCGAACGCGCGCGCGGGTCACGCGGTGTCGTCCCGGGCTCCCCCATCGCCGCGCCCGACGGATCCCCTAACGGACACCGATCGAATCCCCTAATCCCCCATCGGGCGCCCTCGAAGAGCGGGGACCCTCCCCGATGACCGTGGGACGCACGACGACGAAGCTTGCTCTCGGGGGACCGGCGCGGATGTCGGTCATCGCCATCTCAACGTATGGAGGAGATCGATCATGTCGAACATCACGACGGCGCTGCTGGACTTCCTGATGAGCCTGCTGCGCGACCCGGAGGCCGCGTCGGAGTTCCGGGCCGACCCGGACACCGCGCTGACCAACGCCGGCCTGAACGGCATCTGCGCGGCGGACGTCGACGCGGTCCTGCCGGTCGCTCTCGACTTCTCGCCGGTCGGCAACCGCGAGTACAACACGGGCGGCAACAGCATCGACAGCGGCGCCTCCGGCGGAGCCTGGGGCGGCGGCGGCGGTGGCTGGGGCGGCGGCGGCGGCAGCTGGGGCGGCGGCGGTGGCGGACACCACCACGGCGGCGGCGGTGGCGGACACCACCACGGCGGCGGCGACGGCGACTACTACTCCGCCGTGCAGAAGATCATGAACGTCGTGACGAACTACTCGTACATCGACGACCGCGACGTGATCAACGACCAGTCGGTCAACACGAACATCTGGGCCAACGACAGCCTCGTCGCCGTCCAGAACAACGTGGAGAACAACTCGACCACCGCCTCCGGCGACGGCGCGATCGCCGCCAGCGGGAACGCGGTCGTCGACGCGTACAACACCGACATCGACGTCGACATCGAGGACTCGTTCAACGAGGAGACCGAGATCGACATCGAGGACTCGTTCAACGAGGACAACTCGACCAACACGACGAATGTCGCCATCGACTCGTTCAACACCGACAACTCGACCGAAGTGGACATCGAGGACTCCTTCAACACGGAGACCGACATCGAGGTCGACATCGAGGACTCGTTCAACGAGGACTCGTACAACGACGAGACCGACATCGACGTCGACATCGAGGACTCGTTCAACGAGGACAACGACACCTACAACGAGCAGGGCGGCGGTGACCTCAACGTCGACTCGTTCAACGGCGCGAACGTCGAGCAGGGCGGCGGAGACCTCGTCAACGTCGAGATCGAGGACTCGTTCCAGGACAACTCGGTCGACAACTCGGTCGACAACTCGGTCGAGACCGACGTCGAGGTCGACGTCGAGGACTCCTTCAACGGCAACAACCTCGAGTCCGGCCCCGGCGACCTCAACGAGGTCGAGGTCGAGGAGTCGTTCAACGGGAACAACGTCGAGTCCGGCCCCGGCGACCTCACCGAGGTCGAGATCGAGGTCGACGCAGACCCCTTCCCGGTATGACGCTCTGACAGGCGGTTCGGCCCGGAGCACCGAGTGCACCGGGCCGAACCGGCTGTCCGCCCATCCGAATCGAACGACGTCGAACGGGAAGTGCAACGGTGCAGCAGCTCATCGAACTCGTGGACCGGGGCATCGCCCTCGCTGGAACCGGAGACCGGCCCGACCTGCGCCGACGTCTCGAGCAGACCCGCGAACGACTCCGCGACCCGAACATCCGCGTCATGGTCGTGGGCGAGTTCAAGCAGGGCAAGAGCCAGTTGATCAACGCCCTCGTGAACGCCCCGGTCTGTCCGGTCGACGATGACATCGCGACCGCCGTGCCCACCACCATCCGCTACGGCGAGCGCGCGTCGGCCTCGGTCCTGTCGACCGGCGCGATCGGCGGCACGCTCGAGGCCGACGGACGCTCCCAGCGCACCGAGATCCCGATCACGGAGCTGGCGAGGTACGTGTCCGAGCGCGGCGGCCGGGGCACCGAGACGGATGTCGCCGCGGCCGAGGTCGTGCTTCCGCGCAAGCTCCTGAAGAGCGGGCTCACGCTCATCGACTCCCCCGGCGTCGGCGGGCTCAACTCGGCACACGCGATCACCACGCTCGCGACGCTGCCCTCGGCGCACGCCATGCTGTTCGTCTCGGACGCCTCGCAGGAGTTCACCGAGCCCGAGATCCAGTTCCTCCGCCACGCCATGCGCATCTCACCGAACGTCGCGTGCGTGCTCACGAAGATCGACCTGTACCCCGAGTGGCGCCAGGTCGAGGAGCTGGACCGCGGCCATCTGGCCGCGATCGACCCGGACATCCCGATCTTCCCCCTCTCCTCGAACCTCCGTCTGACGGCGCTCCAGGGTTCCGACCCCGAGCTCAACGCGGAGTCCGGCTTCACCGAGCTCGTCGCCTACCTCCGCCGCGACGTCGTCGGCAAGGCCGAGCTGCTGCAGCGACGGTCGGCCGCCGCCGATCTCGTGTCGACGACCGAGCACTTGCGCCTGTCGATCGATTCCGAGCTGAGCGCGCTCCTCAGCCCCGAGAAGACGCCGGAGATCGTCGCCAAGCTCGAGACGACGAAGGCCCGCGCCGACGAGCTCCGGCGCAACTCGTCGCGCTGGCACACGACCCTGAACGACGGCGCCACGGACCTGATCGCCGACATGGAGCACGACCTGCGCGATCGGTTGCGCACCATCCAGAGAGAGGCCGAGGAGTCCATCGACGAGGGCGATCCCGGGCCCGTCTGGGACGAACTCGTGGACTGGTTCGAGCAGCGCGTCTCGTCGGCGGTCACCGACACGTTCGTGTGGACCCAGGAGCGCGCGCAGTGGCTCTCGGCGAAGGTGGCGCGCCACTTCAACGAAGAGGAGGTCACGCTCCCCCAGATCCACGTGGACGACACGCACGAGGTGCTCGACGCCGTCGACGACATGTCGGAGCTCGATCCGGGCCGCCTGGGGCCGATGCAGAAGTTCTACATCGGGCTCCGCGGCTCCTACGGCGGCGTGCTCATGGTGGGCATCATCACGAGCATCGTGGGCATGTCGCTGATCAACCCGCTCTCGTTGGCGGCCGGCGCGGTGATCGGACGGAAGGCCTACAAGGAGGACGTCGAGAACCGGCTGCAGCGTCGCCGGGCGGAGGCGAAGAACCTCATTCGCCGGCAGGTCGACGAGATCATCTTCCAGGTGGGCAAGCAGCTCCGCGACCGCCTCCGGCTCGTGCAGCGCATCACCAGAGACCACTTCACCGCCATCGCCGAGGAGCACCACCGGTCCCTCGCGGACTCGGTGCTCGCGGCCCAGAAGGCCGCGAACATGTACGCGAGCGACCGGGACCGTCGCATCCAGCAGCTGCGCGCCGATCTCAAGCAGGTCGATGCGCTGTCGAGCAGGGCGAAGTCGATCGAGGGCGTCGAGGCCTCGAACCGAGCGCGGCACGCCGCGTCGTCCGCGGCGGCCGGGGGTGGCCCGGCGTGAGTGCGCGTCTCCTCGACCAGGCGGACGACCTGCTCGAACTCGCGGCGGAGCACTGCGCGGGAGACACCGTCGCGCTCGCCCGCATCCGGGAGCAGCGCGCGCGTCTCCACGAGCCGCTGCGCGTGGCCATCGCGGGCATGGTCAAGGCGGGCAAGTCGACGCTGCTGAATGCCGTGATCGGCGAGGAGATCGCACCGACCGACGCGGGCGAGTGCACGAAGGTCATCGTCTGGTACCGGCATGGCGCCGCGCCGAGCATCACGGTGCACCTGCGCGACGGAGGGACCCGGAGCCTGCCCGTCCGCCGGGTCGACGGGCGGCTCGTCATCGACCTGGAGCCGTCGACGCCCGACGAGGTCGAGCGCGTGATCGTCGAGTGGCCGTCCGGCCGCCTCGAGGACGTCACGCTCATCGACACGCCAGGCATCGCGTCGCTCTCCTCGGACATCTCCGCCCGTTCCGCGGCGTTCCTCACCCCGGATGCCACGCCGTCCGAGGCCGACGCCGTCATCTACCTGACGCGCCACATGCACTCGGCGGACGTCGGCTTCCTCTCCGCCTTCCACGACCCGGCGGTCGCGCGATCGGGCACGGTGAACGCGATCGCCGTCCTCTCCCGCGCCGACGAGATCGGGGCGGGCCGGATCGATGCGCTCTTGTCGGCGCGCTCCATCGCCGAGCGCTACCGGACGGACGGCTCGCTGCGTTCGCTCGCGCTCGACGTCGTGCCGATCGCCGGACTGCTGGCCCAGTCGGCCCGCACGCTGCGCGAGCAGGAGTTCGACGCCCTGCGCCGGTTGGCGCGCCTGGGACGGACAGACCGCGAGCGCATCCTCCTGTCGGTCGACCGGTTCGTCCGCGAGGACGCGCCCATCGACGTGGCCGTGGACGACCGGCGGAACCTCCTCCAGCGCTTCGGGATGTTCGGCATCAGGATGGCCGCGGTCTCCATCAGGTCGGGCCACCACGACGCGACCGCGCTGGCGGACGAGCTCTACCGGCGCTCCGGCATGGACGACCTCATCCACCTGGTCGGCGGGCAGTTCCGGTCGCGGTCGGACGCGCTGAAGGTCCGCTCGGCGCTGGCGGCGCTGCGCGCGCTGCTCGAGGAACGTCCGCCGGCTGCGGCATCCCTCATCGAACGGTCGGTCGAACGCCTCGAATCGAACGCCCACGAACTGCGGGAACTCGCCCTGCTCTCGGCGGCGCGCACGGCGGGGCTCGGTCTCGGCCCTGCGGAGACCGCCGAGGCGGAGCGGCTGATCGGTGCCGGGGGCACGAGCGTCGAGGACCGGTTGGGTCTGGCGCCCGATGCCCCGCGCGAGGAGGTGCACCGAGCGGCGACGATGTCGCTGCAGCGCTGGCGCGCGCTCGCCGGCAGTCCGCTCCTCGATCGTTCCGCGGCCGAGGCCTGCGACGTGGTCACCCGCAGCTGCGAGGCGCTCGTGGTCGCCGCTGGTCCGACGTCAGTCGAGCGCCGCCGGCTGCACCTCGCCCGCAGTCCGGAACCAGTGCCCGGCACCGGGGAACATCCCGGCGATCCACCCGGCCAGGGCCAGCGCGAATCCGCCGAGGAGCAGCACCTCGACGAGGATCCCGAACTCGGCCACCGTCAGGAAGGCGCTCCCGACGAGCGCCACGCCGGCGTGCACCACGAGTAGGACGAGCTGACCCCAGCGTGCGCCGCCGCGTCGATTGAGGATCATGGCGAGGAGGATCGCCTCCAGCGTGACGACCATGCCGATCCCCGCGAGGCAGACCCAGTAGATGACGTCGACGAGCGTGGACACCTCCGCCTCGTCGTACCCGGGCGAAAGGCGGAGCATCGTCTCCTGGAGCTCGGTCGAGATCGACTCCTGCGACAGGAACGCGATCAGCATGGTCGCAGCGGACAGGGTGAAGCTGAGGAGCCACAGGACGCGCGAGGTCTTCACCGATCGCGGCGGCGGCACCGCCTTGATGACCGGCGGACGCCGCTCGTCGACGAGGCTCGGCCGCTCGGGCGGAGCCGGCTCGTCGGCGCTACCGCGCGCATCGTCGGTCTTCGGTGGACGCTCGTTCCCCCCGGAGGCGTCGGTCATGTCGTCAGCCTACGGCAGGCTCCCCGGCGACGGGGGCTCCGCCACGTCGCCCGTCAGTCGCACGGTGAGCGAGTCCACGCCGGTGGCGATCGCGTCGTCG
Organism: Agromyces indicus; assembly: GCF_031432295.1. Classification (NCBI taxonomy): domain Bacteria; kingdom Bacillati; phylum Actinomycetota; class Actinomycetes; order Micrococcales; family Microbacteriaceae; genus Agromyces; species Agromyces indicus. The sequence continues at coordinate 17,387 of NZ_JAVKGS010000004.1, forward strand.
GCCGCCCATCGGCGCGCGAGCCGCGTGGTGACGGCGTCGAGCTCGGCGCGGGTGAGGCCGGCCACGAGCCGCAACCTGACGACCAGCTCGGGGCCGCGCAGCCGCGCGTCCGCGTCGCCGGCCAGGAGGTCGACCCCGACCACGGCGAGCTCCCCGGACACCGAGCGCTCGAACGCCTCGCGCACGTCGGCCGATTCGAACGGCGGCCGCCACGGCTGCTGCTGCGCGACCGCCCACACGGCGGGTCGGCGCAGGACGAACTCGGTGGGGCTCCCCGGGTCGAGCACGACGAGCTCGGTGCCGTCGTCGGCGGCCGCCAGCGCGACGCGAACGCCGTCCGCCGGGACGGGCCGGGCCTCGGGATTCCAGCGCGACATCGCCTCGACGGACGCGAACACGGGAAGGACGCGCCGACCGTCCGGACCCTCGACCGTGACGATCGAGAGCTCCTGGCTCTTGTCGACCGCATGGCCGTGGGCGCCGACCTCGGTGCCGCCGTCGCCGAGCTCGGCGAGCAGCGGGATCAGCAGGCGCGTGCCGCCGAACGCGGCGACCACGTCGGCCTGCCCCCCGTCGCCCGAGCGGAAGCGCTCGAGCGCGGCACCGAGTTCCGGCGGCATCCGCCCGTCATCGCCCGCGTGCGGGTTCGACTGGAACGACCGGCCGGCCCACGGGCGCCCGGCCGAGTCGGCGGCAGGGTCAGTGGGATGCGACATCCAGCGCCTCGGGCAGCGTGAACGCGCCCGCGTAGAGGGCCTTGCCGATGATGGCGCCCTCGAGGCCCTGCGGCACGAGCTGGCGCAGCGCGGCGATGTCGTCGAGGCTCGAGACGCCGCCCGACGCGATGACGGGCCGACGCGTGCGCTCCATGATCTGCTGGAGCAGCTCGACGTTCGGCCCCTGCAGCGTGCCGTCCTTGGTGACGTCCGTCACGACGTAGCGGGCGGCGCCCGCCTCCTCGAGGCGATCCATGACCTGCCAGAGGTCGCCGCCGTCCTTGGTCCACCCGCGCGCCGCGAGCGTGTGCCCGCGCACGTCGAGGCCGATCGCGATGGCCTCGCCGTACTGGGCGATGACCGACGCCGCCCACTCCGGGTTCTCGAGCGCGGCCGTGCCGAGGTTGATGCGCTTGGCGCCGATCGCGAGCGCATGCTCGAGCGACCGGTCGTCGCGGATGCCGCCCGAGAGCTCGACGTTCACGCCGCGGACCTGCTTGATCACCTTCTTCAGGACCGAGGCGTTCGACCCGCGACCGAACGCGGCGTCGAGGTCGACGAGGTGGATCCACTCGGCGCCCTGGTCGGCCCAGTCCGCCGCGGCGTCCACGGGGTCGCCGTAGCTGGTCTCGGTGCCCGCCTCGCCCTGCGTCAGGCGGACCGCCTTGCCCCCTGCGACGTCGACTGCGGGAAGCAGTACCAGGCGGGGGCTCTTGCTGAACTCACTCATCACTGTCCTCGAATCGGATGCCGCGAGAATCGCGACTTCGGCACAGTCACAGCATCCTAGCCCGCTGCGTGCCGGTCATGACGAACCGAAGGCCCACCGCCGTCAGGCGAACGAGCCGATCCAGTTCGCGAGCAGTCGGATGCCGGCATCCGACGACTTCTCGGGATGGAACTGCGTGGCCGACAGCGGGCCGTTCTCGACCGCGGCGAGGAACCGCCCGCCGTGCTCGGCCCAGGTCAGCCTCGGCTGCGGGAACGGCGGCATGACGTCGAGGTGCCACTCCTGCGCGGCGTAGGAGTGCACGAAGTAGAAGCGCTCCCCCTCGAGACCCTGGAACAGCACGGACCCCTCGTCGGGTCGGACCGTGTTCCACCCCATGTGCGGCAGCACCTCGGAGGGCAGCTCGCGCACGGTGCCCGGCCATTCGCCGAGCCCCTCGGTGTCGACGCCGCGCTCGACGCCGTGCTCGAACATCACCTGCATGCCCACGCAGATGCCGAGCACCGGGCGACCTCCGGCGAGGCGCCGGTCGATGAGCTCGTCGCCCCGGACGGCCCGGAGCCCGTCCATCACGGCCGCGAACGCGCCCACGCCGGGAACGAGCAGCCCGTCGGCCTCCATGACGGCGCGCCGGTCGGCGGTGAGCTGCACCTCCGCACCCGCGCGCTCGAGGGCCTTCGCGGCCGAGTGCACGTTGCCCGAGCCGTAGTCGAGCACCGCCACGCGAGGGGTGCGGCTCACAGCGCGCCCTTGGTCGAGGGGATGCCGCTCACGAGCGGATCGTGCGCCTTGGCCTGCCGGAACGCGCGTGCGAATGCCTTGAACTCGGCCTCGGCGATGTGGTGCGGGTCGCGCCCGCCCAGCACCGTCACGTGCACCGTGAGTCCCGCGTTGAACGTGATCGCCTCGAACACGTGCCGCACCATCGAGCCGGTGAAGTGCCCGCCGATGAGGTGGAACTCGTATCCGGCCGGCTCGCCCGTGTGCACGAGGTACGGCCGCCCCGAGATGTCGACCACGGCCTGGGCGAGCGCCTCGTCGAGCGGGACGAGCGCGTCGCCGTAGCGGGAGATGCCCCGCTTGTCGCCGAGCGCCTGCCGGATCGCGGTGCCGAGGACGATGGCGACGTCCTCCACGGTGTGGTGCACGTCGATCTCGATGTCGCCCTTCGCGCGCACGGTGAGGTCGGTCAGCGAGTGCTTCGCGAACGCCGTGAGCAGGTGGTCGTAGAACGGCACGGTGGTCTCGATGTCGCTGCGGCCGGTGCCGTCGAGGTCGATCGAGAGGTCGATGCTCGACTCGCTGGTCTCGCGCTGCACGCGCGCGGTGCGCGCGGGGCGGTCGGTGGTCATGCGGTCATCCTATTCAGGCAGCCCGTGCGATGCCCGGGCGGTGGTCAGGGGGTCGAAGCGGATGCCGCCGGCGCGAACGCCGCCATCGCCTCGAGGAACGCGGTCGTCTCCGCCTCGGTTCCCGCGGTCACCCGCAGGCAGCCGGGCAGCCCGATCTCGCGGATCAGGATGCCGCGCTCGAGCAGCGCCTCGAACACGGCGTGCGGGTCGTCCACGCCGCCGAACAGCACGAAGTTCGCGCCACTGCGGTACGGCCGGTAGCCGAGCGCCGTGAGTTCGCGGGTGATGCGATCGCGCTGGGCGCGGATCTCGTCGACCATCGCCAGCATCTCGTGGGCGTGCGCGAGCGCCCCGAGGGCGGCCGCCTGGGTGAGGGCCGACAGGTGGTACGGGAGGCGCACGAGCCGGAGCGCATCGACGACGGCGGGGTCGGCGGCGAGGTAGCCGACGCGGGCCCCGGCGAACGCGAAGGCCTTGCTCATCGTCCGCGAGACGAGCAGTCGCGGCCGACCGGGCAGCAGGGTCAGCGCGCTCGGCGAGCCGGGATCGGCGAACTCCTGGTAGGCCTCGTCGACGACGACCACGCCGCGCGCCGCGTCGGCGACGGCCTCGATCGTCTCGAGGGTGAGCGGAGTGCCCGTGGGGTTGTTCGGCGAGCAGAGGAGGACGATGTCGGGGTCGTGGCGCTCGATGGCCGCGACGGCGGTCTCGGGGGTGAGTTCGAAGTCGGCGTCGCGGTCGGCGGTGATCCACCCGGTGCCGGTGCCCGACGCCAGGAGCCCGTACATCGAGTACGTGGGGCCGAAGCCGAGCGCCGTGCGCCCGGGTCCGCCGAAGGCCTGCAGGACGTGCTGCAGCACCTCGTTCGACCCGTTCGCCGCCCAGAGCTGCTCGGGCGCGAGGCCGTGGCCGAGGTACTCGGCGAGTGCGACTCGGAGGCGGCTGAACTCGCGGTCCGGGTAGCGGTTGAGCCCGATGATCGCGGCGGCGACCCGGGCGACGATGTCGTGGGCGACGTCCTCCGGGATCGGGTGGGTGTTCTCGTTGACGTTCAGCGCCACGGGCACGTGCTTCTGCGGCGCACCGTACGGGGACTTGCCGCGCAGGTCGTCGCGGATGGGCAGGTCGTCGAGACTCGTCACCGATCAATGCTATCCGCGCGCCGATCCCGGAGGGCCGAGTGCGACCGCGGGTGACGCGGCGCCCGGATTCAGTCGACGACGGGCAGCGCGAGTTCCTGACCGGGCTGGACCACCGCGGTCGCCAGGCCGTTCAGCCGCATGATCTCGAGGATCACCTCGCGGGGGTCCTCCGACGGGGCGACCGTCTCGGCGATGCCCCAGAGCGTGTCGCCCGCCCCGACGACGACCGTCTCGAAGGCCACCGGCGCGACCCCGTCGTCGATGCCGGCGACGGCACCGCCGGAGGACAGCGCCCCGACGAGCACGGCGATGACGATCGGCACGGCGGCGAGCCCGGTCAGGACGACCCGACCACGACGCGTCAGCCGGAGCCGCGTGCGCACGCCGGATGCGCCGAACGCCGGCACCGACGGACCACCGGTGGGCCCAATGACCACTGCACTCATTCCGCACCTCCTCGGGAGAGCCCGCATCCGGCCCTCGGCCGGGAGGGCCGGATGCGAAGCTGTGTTCCGAATATATCTTCGAACATTCGCACCTGCAAGGACCGCGGGTGGGAGTTTCGGCCCCGGATCGCGCGACACACTCGAACGGATGTTTGTCGCGAGCGCATCAGGCGGATACAGTTTCGAATGTCCGACGACAGTCGAACACCGACCACCGACATCCGGGCCACGGCGGCCCCGACGAGAGGCCACGACGTGAGCATCGACATCGACCGGGCACCGGGCGCGAGCGGTCGATCGCGGCGGCGCAAGGGGCTGAGCGCCAAGCAGCTGGCCATCCTCGAGGTGATCCGCGGCTCGGTCGCCGAACGCGGCTATCCGCCGAGCATGCGCGAGATCGGCGACGCGGTGGGCCTCTCGTCGCTCTCGAGCGTCACGCACCAGCTCAACCAACTCGAGCTCGCCGGCTACCTGCGCCGCGACCCCAACCGTCCGCGTGCGCTCGAGATCCTCATCGACGCCCCGGGCACCGAGTCGCGCCAGCCCACGGTCGCCGAGGCGCCGTCGGTCGGCGACGCCACGATGGTGCCGCTCGTCGGGCGCATCGCCGCGGGCGTGCCGATCACGGCCGAGCAGCAGGTCGAAGAGGTGTTCCCGCTCCCCCGCCAGCTCGTCGGCAAGGGCGAGCTGTTCATCCTCAAGGTCGTCGGCGACTCGATGATCGATGCCGCGATCTGCGACGGCGACTGGGTCGTCGTGCGCTCGCAGCCGACGGCCGAGAACGGCGAGATCGTCGCGGCGATGCTCGACGGCGAGGCGACCGTCAAGGTCTTCCGCCAGCGCGACGGTCACACCTGGCTGCTCCCCCGCAACACGGCGTTCGAGCCGATCCTCGGCGATCAGGCCGAGGTGCTCGGCAAGGTCGTCGCGGTCCTGCGGGCGGTCTGAGCTCCGACCCGTCCGACATCGGTCGAGGCCCGGCACCGGGCATGGCGAGGGGCGGATGCCGCAGCGCGCGCCGCGGCATCCGCCCCGCTGCTCCGCTCAGCCGGCGGTCGCGCCGACCGCGACCCCCTCCCGCACCGCGCGCGTGGCCTCGACGATGTTCGTGAGCGACGCCACCGTCTCGTCGTACCCGCGGGTCTTGAGCCCGCAGTCGGGGTTGACCCACAGGCGACCGGCCGGCACGCCGTCGACGGCGCGTTCGAGCAGCGAGCGGACCTCCTCGACGCTCGGCACCCGCGGCGAGTGGATGTCGTAGACGCCCGGTCCGACGCCGTGGTCGAAGCCGCTCGCGGCGAGGTCGTCGACGACCTCCATGCGGCTGCGCGCCGCCTCGATCGAGGTCACGTCGGCGTCGAGCTCGCGGATCGCGTCGATGACCACGCCGAACTCGGAGTAGCAGAGGTGGGTGTGCACCTGCGTCGCGGGCGCGGCGCCTCCCGTGGCCAGCCGGAACGAGCCGACCGACCAGTCGAGGTAGGCGGGCTGGTCGGCGCGCTTCAGCGGGAGCAGCTCCCGCAGGGCCGGCTCGTCGACCTGGATCACGCGGATGCCGGCGGCCTCGAGGTCGGCGATCTCATCGCGCAGCGCGAGGGCCACCTGACGCGCGGTGTCGCCGAGCGGCTGGTCGTCGCGGACGAACGACCACGCGAGGATCGTCACGGGACCGGTGAGCATGCCCTTCACGGGCTTGCCCGACAGCGACTGCGCGTACGCCGACCACTCGACCGTCATGGGCGCGGGACGCGACACGTCGCCCCAGAGGATCGACGGGCGCGTGCAGCGCGAGCCGTACGACTGCACCCAGCCGTGCTGCGTGACCGCGAAGCCGTCGAGCAGTTCGGCGAAGTACTGCACCATGTCGTTGCGCTCCGGCTCGCCGTGCACGAGCACGTCGAGGCCGAGGCCCTCCTGCAGGCGGATGACACGCGCGATCTCCTCGCGCATGAGCTCGCGGTAGGCGGCATCCGTCAGCTCGCCCTTCACCAGCCGGGCGCGGGCGCGACGGATGTCGGCCGTCTGCGGGAACGACCCGATCGTCGTCGTCGGCAGCGCGGGCAGGTCGAGGTCCTCCTGCGCGGCGACGCGGGCCTCGTAGGCGGCGCGGGCGAAGGCGCCGGCGTCGAGGGCGGCGAGGCGGTCGCGGACCGCCGGCACGCGCACGCCCGGGGTGGCGGCGCGGTCGGCGAGGGCGACGGATGCCGCGTCGAGCTCGGCCGCGATCGACTCGCGGCCCTCGGCGAGACCGCGCGCGAGCACCGCGACCTGGGCGACCTTCTGGTCGGCGAACGCGAGCCAGCTCACGAGGCGGGCGTCCAGCGCGGACTCGTCCTCCACGTCGTGCGGGACGTGCAGCAGCGACGTCGACGTGGACACCGCGACGGAGCCGGAACGCGACCGGAGCGCCTCCGCGCGCTCGAACGCGCGCTCGAGGTCGCCGCGCCAGATGTTGTGGCCGTCGACGACGCCCGCGACCAGGGTCTTCCCGGCGAGCGCCTCCTCCGTCACCGCGTCGAGCCGGTCCGGCAGGTCGCCGCGGACCAAGTCGAACGCGATCGCCTCGACCGGGGTCGACGCGAGCGCGGGCAGGGCGTCGTCGAGCGACCCGTACGGAGCGGCGACGAGGATCGCCGGGCGGTCGTCGCGCGCGCCGAGCGCGTCGTAGGCGATCCCGACCGCCTCGAGGACTCGTTCGCGCGGTTCGTCGAGGCTCTCGCTCACGAGGGCGGGCTCGTCGAGCTGCACCCACTCGGCACCCGCGCGGGCGAGCTCGTCGAGGAGCTGCTGGTACACGGGCACCAGGTCGGCCAGGCGATCGATGGGGCGGAAGCTCTCGGGCGCGTCATCCGCCGCCTTGGCCAGGAGGAGGAACGTGACCGGGCCGACGAGCACCGGCCGGGTCGCGAACCCGGCCGCCCGGGCCTCGCGGACCTGCGCCACGAGCGCCTCCACGTGGGGTGCGAACGCCGTGTCGGGACCGATCTCGGGCACGAGGTAGTGATAGTTCGAGTCGAACCACTTCGTCATCTCGAGCGGCGCGTCGGCGCCCTCGCCGCGCGCGACGGTGAAGTAGCCGGCGAGGTCGAGGCGCCCGTCGGCGTCGAGCAGCCGCTGGAAGCGCGCGGGGATCGCGCCGACCGCGACCGCGGCGTCGAGCACCTGGTCGTAGTACGAGAAGCTCTCGGGGATCGCCGAGTCGGTGCGGCCGAGGCCGAGCGCGGCGAGTCGCTCGCGCGTGGCGGCGCGGAGCCCGGCGGCGGTGCGCTCGAGCTCGTCGGCGTCGATGCGGCCGGCCCAGAACGCCTCGACGGCGTGCTTGAGCTCGCGGCGCCGCCCGATGCGGGGGTAGCCGAGGATCGTTCCGGCGGGGAAGGCGGGTGCGGTCATCGTTCTCTCGTGTTCCTCTCGGTGCCCGCATGGGCGGGGGTTCGGATGCCGAGCCGGTCCAGGACGGCGAGCACGGCCTCGTGGCGGTTGAAGGTGTACAGGTGCAGACCGGGTGCGCCGCCGTCGAGCACCTCGCGGGCGAGGTCGGCGGCGAAGTCGACCCCGAGGTCGAACAGGGCATCGGCGTCGGGCTCGATCTCGAGCGGGATCGCGAGCTCGCTCGGCGCGGGCACGCCCGTGAGCTCCTGCAGGCGGGCCAGCCGTCCCGGCGTGGTGACGGGCATGATCCCCGGCAGGATCGGGATGGTCACGCCGCCGGCGCGGGCGCGCTCGACGAAGCCGAGGTAGTCGTCGGCGTGCCAGAACAGCTGGGTGATCGCGAGGTTGGCGCCCGCGACCTCCTTGGCGAGGAGCACGTCGACGTCCTGCCCGATCCCGCGCGATCGCGGGTGCCCGGTCGGGAACGCCGCGACGGCGACCCGCTCCGGACGCGGGCGGTCGAGGATGCGGGTCGCTCCGGGGATCCCGGGGATCCCGACCTGGCCGAACGGCTCGCGCTCCTCCTGCACCCGGTGGATGAGCTGCACGAGCTCAGCCGCGCTCCGCAGGTCGCCGAGACCCGTGTCCGGTCCGGCGCCCGCGGGCGGGTCGCCGCGGAGCGCGAGGAAGCTCGTCACCCCGGCATCGAGGAACTCGCGCACGAGCCGGTTCGCCTCGGCGTGGCTCGAGCCGACGCACGTGAGGTGCGCCATCGGCTCGACGTCGGTGTGCTCGAGCATGTACCGCAGCACCGTGAGCGACCGGTCGCGGGACGACCCGCCGGCACCGAACGTCACCGAGATGAACGCCGGGTCGACCTCGGCGAGCCGGTCGATCGTGCGGCCGAGCGCGAGCGCGGCGGCGTCGGTCCGCGGCGGGAACAGCTCGAACGAGATCGCCGGCCGAGGCCGACGGTCGCCGTCGTCGGGTCCGGTTCCGGTCATGGTGCTCCAGGTGACGGATGCCGCACCGGTCGGTCGAAGCACGGCACGCCGCGCCCGACCGGCCGTCACGGCGGGTGGGTCTCGCGGGCGGGTGCCGGGCTCGGCGGTCGCTCCAGGCGGGCGGCATCCGGCCGCTCGCCACGATCTGGTGCGACGATACGCCCGGCGCGCGGCATCCGCCCGGGTTGTTACGACGCGTGACCGGTCGGCCCCGCATCGCCGCCGACACGACGACGGCCCGGTCGACGCGATGGTCTGACCGGGCCGTCGGGTGAGCGGATGCTACGCGAGCGCGCCCATCCGGAACTCCGCGAGCTGCGCGGCCTGCTCGGGCGAGGCGAGCGCGCGGATGCGCGTGCCGTCCTCGACGTACTCGGTCGAGAGGACGCGACCGGTCTCGTGGAGCGTGGACACGATGTCGCCCCGGTCGTAGGGCACGAGCAGGTCGACCTCGACGGCCGGGTCGGGCAGCATGCGGCTGATCGCCTCGAGCACCTCGGCGACGCCCTCGCCCGTTCGCGCGGAGGCGAACACGGCGTTCGGCTCGAGCCCCTGCAGCACGAGGCGGTCCTCGGGCGTGATGAGGTCGGCCTTGTTGAAGACCACGAGCTCGGGGATGTCGCGCGCACCGACCTCGCCGATGACGTCGCGGACGGTCGCGATCTGGCTCGCGGGGTCGGGGTGGGCGGCGTCGACGACGTGCACCACGAGGTCGGCGTCCGCGACCTCCTCGAGGGTCGACCGGAACGCCTCGACGAGCTGGTGCGGCAGGTTGCGGACGAAGCCGACCGTGTCGGCGATCGTGTAGACGCGGCCGTCGGCCGTCGTGTTGCGCCGCACGGTGGCGTCGAGCGTCGCGAACAGGGCGTTCTCGACGAGCACGCCCGCGCCGGTGATGCGGTTCAGCAGGCTGGACTTGCCCGCGTTGGTGTACCCGGCGATCGCGACCGACGGCACCGCGTTGCGGTTGCGGTTGGCCCGCTTGGCGTCGCGCGCCGGCTTCATGCCCGCGATCTGCTTGCGCAGGCGCGCCATGCGCGAGTGGATGCGGCGGCGGTCGAGCTCGATCTTCGTCTCACCGGGACCACGGGAGCCCATGCCCGCACCGGCGCCGCCGACCTGGCCGCCGGCCTGCCGCGACATCGACTCACCCCAGCCGCGGAGGCGCGGGAGCAGGTACTCGAGCTGCGCGAGCTCGACCTGGGCCTTGCCCTCGCGGCTCTTGGCGTGCTGGCTGAAGATGTCGAGGATCACGGCCGTGCGGTCGATCACCTTCACCTTGACCGCGTCCTCGAGCGCACGCCGCTGGCTGGGCGCGAGCTCGGTGTCGGCGACGACCGTGTCGGCGCCCAGCGCGGCCACGATGTGCCGGAGCTCCTCGGTCTTGCCGCGCCCGAGGTAGGTGGAGGGGTCGGGGTGCGGGCGGCGCTGCAGCACGCCGTCGAGCACGCGGGCTCCCGCGGTCTCGGCGAGCGCCGAGAGTTCGCGCAGCGAGTTCTCGGCGTCCTCGAGGGAGCCCTGGGCGTACACGCCGATGAGCACCACGTTCTCGAGCCGCAGCTGCCGGTACTCGACCTCGGTGACGTCCTCGAGCTCGGTCGAGAGGCCGCCCACGCGGCGGAGCGCCGCGCGCTCCTCGCGGTCGTACTGCTCGCCGTCGTAGCCGTCGCCGTCGCCCGGCCGGTCGAGGCCGTCGCGCTGGATGGCGGTGGCGTCGCCGCCGCCGAAGCGTGCGATGCCGGCGCGCGTCTCGGCGCTGCGCAGCACGCGCTCGACGGCATCGTCGGAGGTCTCGTGTGCAGCGTCGCTCATCTGGTCCAGCCTACTTCCGTTCGTGCGATAGGTTCCCGTGTATGCCGCAGGAGCAGTACTTCTCGTCGAAGCCCGCCGACGACGGCTCGCTCCGCACCATCCCCGTCCGCCTCGCCGGTCGCGACGTCGAGGTGCTCACGGCGGGCGGCGTGTTCAGTCCGGGCCACGTCGACGCCGGCACGCAGGTGCTGCTCGACGAGGTGCCCGAGCCTCCGGCATCCGGCCACCTGCTCGACCTCGGGTCGGGATGGGGGCCGGTGGCGATCACCCTCGGGTTCGAGTCGCCGGATGCCACGGTGTGGGCCGTCGACGTCAACGAGCGGGCGCTCGACCTCGTGCGTCGGAACGCCCGACGTCTCGGCCTCGTCAATGTCAACGCCGCGATGCCCGACGATGTTCCCGACGACGTCCGCTTCGCGGCGATCTGGTCGAACCCGCCGATCCGGATCGGCAAGGCCGAGCTGCACGCGCTGCTCCGGCGGTGGCTGCCGCGCCTCGACGTCGGCGCGACCGCGTGGCTGGTCGTGCAGAAGCATCTCGGCTCGGACTCGCTGCAGCGCTGGCTGGCCGAGGAGTTCGGCGACGGGTGGACCGTGGCGCGGGCCGCCTCGTCGAAGGGCTTCCGGATCCTGACGGTCACGCGCGACGCCTGACCGTCGCGTCGGGCGGGCGGGCGGCGAGCCGCCGCGGCATCCGCCCGGTTCAGGCGAGGCTCAGCACGCCGTCGAAGACGAGTTCGGCCGGACCGGCCAGCAGGACGTGCTCGCCGTCGGCCTCGGCCGCCATGCGCACGCCGACCACGCCGCCGGCCACCTGCACGACCCACTCGTCGGGGGCACCGCTCCCGGCCCAGTGCCGCACGGCGAGCGCCGACGCGACCGCGCCGGTGCCGCACGAGAGCGTCTCGCCCGATCCGCGCTCGTGGACGCGCATCCGGATGCGGCCGCGACCGCCCTCGACGAGGGGCTCGGCGGGGACGACGAACTCGACGTTCGCGCCGGCCTGCGGCTGCGGCTCGAGGATCGGCAGGTACGCCAGGTCGAGGCCGTCGAGTTCGCTGTCGTCGGCGAGGGCCACCACGACGTGCGGGTTGCCCACGTCGATGCCGAGGCCCGGGCGGGCCACCGGCAGGTTCTTGGCGCGGACGAGCGGCTCGCCGCCGTCGAGGCGCCACGTGCCGAGATCGGCCTCGAATCCGCCGTTGCCGAGCGCCCGAACCCGGCGCACGCCGGCGCGGGTGCCGATGGCGATCCACTCGTCGGGGCCGAGCTCGACGAGGCCCTGGTCGACGAGGTAGCGGGTGAAGACGCGGATGCCGTTGCCGCACATCTCCGACGGGCTGCCGTCGGCGTTCCAGTAGTCCATGAACCACGTCGCCGCCGGGTCCTCGGCGAGGGCGGCCGCGCCGTCGGGCAGGCGGTCCGATCGCACGGCGCGGATGATGCCGTCGGCGCCGACGCCGAAGTGGCGGTCGCAGACGGCGGCGATGCGGGTCGGCGTGAGCTCCGTCTCGCCCTCGGGGTCGCTGAACAGCACGAAGTCGTTGCCCGTGCCGTGGCCCTTGGTGAAGCGGAGATCGAACGCCATCGCACCAGTCTAGGGACGCACGGGCATCGCTCCGGACGACCGCGCCAGGCGTGCGGTGCGCCACCGCCCCGCCGGATGCGGCTCAGTCGCCGGTCGCCTGCCGCGCCACCTCGGCCGCGACCGCCGCCCGGTCGTCGGCGTCGACGACGGATGCCGCGGCATAGCGCCGGAACCAGCCCACCTGCCGGCGGGCGTACGTGCGCGTGAGCGCCTGCGTCTCCGCGATCGCCTCGGCCTGCGGCATCCGCCCGTGGATCTCGGCCAGGGCCTGCGCATAGCCGATGGCCTTGCGCGCGGTGACCCCGCGTTCGAGCCCGAGCGGGATCAGCGACCGCACCTCGTCGACGAGGCCCGCGGCCCACATGTCGAGCACGCGCGCGTCGAGGCGCTCCACGAGCCGTGCCCGCTCCGCGCGCAGGTGCACGATCCGGTGCGGCCGCCACGGCACGGGCTCGTCGGGGAGGCGCGCGGCCTTGGGTTCGCCCGTCAGCTCGATGACCTCGAGGGCGCGCACGATGCGGCGGCCGTTCTGGGGGTCGACGGATGCCGCGGTCTCGGCATCGAGCTCGCGGAGCCGACGGTGCAGCAGTCCCGGCCCGACCTCGTCGAGCTCGCGCTCCAGCCGCGCACGGATCGCGGCATCCGTGCCGGGGAACCGCAGGTCGTGGATCACGCTCGAGACGTAGAGCCCCGAGCCGCCCGTGAGGAGGGCCACGCCGCCGCGCGCGATGATGTCGTCGACGGCGGCGCGGGCCGCGGGCTGGTAGGCGGCGACGGAGGCCTCGTCGGTGACGTCGAGCACGTCGAGGAGGTGGTGCGGGACGCCCTCGCGCTCGTCGACGCCGAGCTTGGCGGTGCCGATGTCCATGCCGCGGTAGAGCTGCATGGCGTCGGCGTTGACGACCTCGGCGAACCCGCCTCGATCGGCCAGGGCATGGGCCACGTCGAGCGCGAAGCGCGACTTGCCGGTGCCGGTGGCGCCGACGATCGCGATGAGGGTCACGTCAGCGCTGGCCGTCGGTCGGGTCGTAGATCGGCATGGTGCCGACGCCGGGGGCGGTCAGCGGCTCGGGGCCGACGCGCAGCGTCGGCAGTCCGAGCGAGACCCGGCCCGGGGCGGATGCCGCTCCGCCACTCGCGGCGGGGACGCCGCAGCTCTCGGCCTGCGCGCGATCCCACGCGTCGCCCGCGCGCGTGCGCCGGATCCGCAGCGGGGCGCCGTCGACCGAGTCGGCGAGCAGGTGGAACGGCGCGGCCTGCGTGATCGTGACGGACACGACGTCGCCGGGGCGCGGCTGTTCGGAACCGGCGGGGACCTCGAAGTGCACCAGCCGGCTGTCTTCGGCACGACCGCTCAGGCGGTGCGTCTCGGCGTCCTTCTTGCCCTCGCCGGTCGAGACGAGGACCTCCACCGCGGTGCCGACGAGCGTGCGGTTCTCCTGCCACGAGATCTGCTCCTGCAGGGCGATGAGGCGGTCGTAGCGCTCCTGGACGACCTCCTTGGGGACCTGGTCCTCCATCGTCGCCGCGGGGGTTCCCGGACGGATGGAGTACTGGAAGGTGAAGGCCGAGGCGAACCGGGCCGCCTCGACGACCCGGAGCGTCTCCTGGAAGTCCTCCTCGGTCTCGCCGGGGAAGCCGACGATGATGTCGGTCGAGATCGCGGCGTTCGGGATCCGGGCCCGGACGCGGTCGAGGATCCCGAGGAACTTCTCCGACCGGTACGAGCGCCGCATGGCCTTGAGGATGCGGTCGGAGCCCGACTGCAGCGGCATGTGCAGCTGCGGCATGACGTTCGGCGTCTCGGCCATCGCATCGATGACGTCGTCGGTGAAGGCGGCCGGGTGCGGGCTCGTGAAGCGGATGCGCTCGAGGCCCTCGATGCCACCGGCGGCGCGGAGGAGCTTGCCGAAGGCCCGGCGGTCGCCGAACTCGACGCCGTAGGAGTTCACGTTCTGCCCGAGCAGCGTGACCTCGATCGCGCCGTCGTCGACGAGCGCCTGGATCTCGGCCAGGATCTCGCCGGGGCGGCGGTCCTTCTCCTTGCCGCGGAGGGCGGGGACGATGCAGAAGGTGCACGTGTTGTTGCAGCCGACGGAGATCGACACCCAACCGGAGTACGTCGAGTCGCGCTTGGTGGGCAGCGTCGACGGGAACACCTCGAGCGCGTCGAGGATCTCGAGCTGCGCCTCGTCGTTGTGGCGTGCTCGCTCGAGGAGGCTCGGCAGGGAACCCATGTTGTGCGTGCCGAACACCACGTCGACCCACGGGGCCTTCTCGAGGATGACGTTCTTGTCCTTCTGCGCGAGGCATCCGCCGACCGCGATCTGCATGCCCGCGTGCCGGCGCTTCACGCCGGCCAGGTGCCCGAGGTTGCCGTAGAGCTTGTTGTCGGCGTTCTCGCGCACCGCGCAGGTGTTGATCACCACGACATCCGGCTCGACGCCCTCGGCGCGGACGTATCCGGCGGCCTCGAGCGAACCGCTCAACCGCTCGGAGTCGTGCACGTTCATCTGGCACCCGTAGGTGCGGACCTCGTAGGTGCGCGGCGCGGCGGGCGCGACCACGCCGTGGGCAGCGCGCGTCGCCTCGTGGATGGTGCTCATGATCGCACCAGTCTACGAGCCGTCACCCCGCATCGTCGCCGTCGAGGGCCGCGCGCACGGCCTCGCGGACGACCTCGCTTCCGTAGCCGCGTCGCAGGAGGAAGGCGGTGAGCCGCCGGTGCGCGACCGCGGGATCCAGTCCGGCGAGCTGGCGGGCGCGCCGCTCGGCGATGAGGGTGGCGTGCTCGAGCTCGACGTCGGGATCGAGCGCCTCGAGCGCCGAGCGTGCGAGCTCGCCGTCGATGCCCCGCCGACCGAGCTCGTGGAGGAGCGCACCGCTCCCCCGGCCCCGGCGCACGCCGTGGCTGTGCACGAGCTGTTCGGCGAGGCGTCGGTCGTCGAGGTACCCGAGCCGCACGTAGCGTTCGATCCACTCCTCGATCTCGTGATCGTCGAGACCGTGCTCGGCGAGGGTGGCGCGGACCTCGGCGATCGACAGTGAGGCGCGGCGCAGGCGCGACACGATGAGTCGATCGATGCGCTCATCGCGCTCGACCCCGGTCTCGGGTGGCGCGGCGTCGCCCACGACGGCCAGACCCCGGGCCTTGCGGCGCCCGCCGCGATCGACCGAACGCGATTCGTCGTTCGACGCTCGACCCGAGCGACCGCGCCCGGCCGGATGCCGCGGGCTCACGCGGGCCGCCGCCGGCTCGACTCGCTCCGCGTCAGCGGCGCGATCGGGCGGGGCCGCACCGCCGTCGGATTCACCCGACGACGGCACGGCCCACGGCAGGTACGTGACCGGTGCCAGCCCCTCGTTCCGTTGCTCGCCCATGCGACCGGGACTCGGACTCAGGCGCCCTTGCGCTTGGACGCGATCGACTCGACGTTGGCCACCGGCGCCACGGGCGCTGCGCCGCCCGCGGCCTGCCCGATGCCGAGCTTGGCGAGGATCTTGCGCTCGATGTCGGCCGCGATGTCCGGGTTCTGGAGGAGGAAGTTGCGCGCGTTCTCCTTGCCCTGGCCGAGCTGGTCGCCGTCGTACGTGTACCAGGCGCCCGACTTCTTGACGATGGCCTGGTCGACGCCGTAGTCGATCAGGCTGCCCTCACGGGAGATGCCGACGCCGTAGAGGATGTCGAACTCGGCCTGCTTGAACGGCGGAGCCATCTTGTTCTTCACGACCTTCACGCGGGTCCGGTTGCCGACCGCCTCGGTGCCGTCCTTCAGGGTCTCGATACGACGGATGTCGAGTCGCACGGACGCGTAGAACTTCAGCGCCTTTCCACCCGCGGTCGTCTCGGGGCTGCCGAAGAACACGCCGATCTTCTCGCGGAGCTGGTTGATGAAGATCGCCGTGGTCTTGGTCTGGTTCAGGCCACCGGTCAGCTTGCGGAGCGCCTGCGACATGAGCCGAGCCTGGAGGCCGACGTGCGAGTCGCCCATCTCGCCCTCGATCTCGGCCCGGGGCACGAGCGCGGCGACGGAGTCGATCACGACGAGGTCGATGGAGCCCGAGCGGATCAGCATGTCGGCGATCTCGAGCGCCTGCTCACCCGTGTCGGGCTGCGAGACGAGGAGCGAGTCGATGTCGACGCCGAGCTTCTTGGCGTACTCGGGGTCGAGTGCGTGCTCCGCGTCGATGAACGCGGCTATGCCGCCCGCGCGCTGCACGTTGGCGATCGCGTGGAGGGTCAGCGTGGTCTTACCGGAGGACTCGGGACCGTAGATCTCGATGATGCGACCGCGCGGCAGGCCGCCGACGCCGAGCGCCACGTCGAGCGCGATCGAGCCGGTGGGGATGACCTCGACCGGCGCGCGCTCCTCGCTCCCGAGGCGCATCACCGAGCCCTTGCCGAACTGTCGATCGATCTGGGCGAGTGCGGTCTCGAGGGCCTTCTCGCGGTCTGCAGGGGATGGCATCGGGTGCTCCTTCATGGGTCGTTTGCGGCTGCCTCTAGGCTGTCGGTCCGCGTGCCGGGCCGTGACCCGGCACGTCTCGCGACAAGGCGTTGGCGGTGTGTTCCGACGCTTCGACCGTATGGCCGGCCACCGACATCCGGCGCCCGACCGGGCGCCCGATGTGGGTGGATGCGACATCCCTCCCGTTGTGCAGGAGCCTAGGCGGCATCCGAACGGATGTTCGACACCGCGCACGGCGTGTCGAACGCGTCTTCGGCATGCTCAGCGGCGGTCCCCGGGGACGGGACGGCCGGCGCCGTACCACCGGGACTCCGGCACATCCGTGGCGCGGCACAGCGCGAGCCACACGTCGCGCGGCGCCGCGCCGGCGTCCAGCGCCTCGGCCGCGGTGCGTCCGCCGACCTCGGGCAGCACCAGGTCGTTCACGACGACGCTCCCGTACCCCGCGCCGAACTCCTGCTCCACGGCCAGGTTGAACTCGCTCCGCCTCACTGGACCCCTCCGGACATGACTGCGGCCGGTCCGAGGACCGGCCGCAGTGATCGGGCTTGGATGGACGTGCGAGTCAGCGGACCATCATGTCCGCGTCGAACTCGGCGACGAGGTCGTCGGGCAGACTGTCGGGCACCGACGGGGTGCTCAGACCCTCGAGGACCGCGATGCGGTCGCCGACCTCGTGCATGATCACCGAGATGGGCGTGTCGAGCGCCTCGGCCACCGACGCGAGGATCTCGCTCGAGGCCTCCTTCTGTCCGCGCTCGACCTCGCTGAGGTACCCGAGCGCGACGCTCGCCTTGCTGGCGACCTGACGGAGGGTGCGGCCCTTCTGCAGGCGGAAGTCCCTCAGCACGTCGCCGATCTCCTGTCGAACCAGAACCATCGGAACCTCCCTCTCAAATGCCTGCGGCCCTCGCGGGCCGGTGCGGGGAGGTCAGTCTAGCGCCTCTTCCCGATGTACCGAGCCTAGCGTCGCACACTGGACTTTTCTTGTGAACCTGACTGCTGTAACAGGCTGTTCACGTCCGCTATTCCGCGGCTCGGGCACCGATCTCGTCGAGCTCCGAGAGCGCCTCGGCGAGGGCGCGGGCCACCGTCGAACGGCGCACGTCCGCACGGTCGCCGGCGAGGGTCAGGCGCACCGAGCGGATGCCGCGGGGCGACGCGATCCCGACGAACACCGTGCCCGGCGCATGGCCGTCCTGCGGGTCTGGGCCGGCGACGCCGGTCGTGCCGATCCCCAGGTCGGCGGGCCGACCGTCCACCGCGCAGAGCGTGCGCACGTGGTCGGCGAGCTGCTCGGCCACCTCGGGGTCCACGGGTCCGCGCTCCTCGAGCAGGTGGGCGTCCACGTCCACGAGGGCGCGCTTGAGTTCCGTGGCGTAGGCGACGATGCCGCCGAGGAACGCGTTCGATGCCCCCGGTACGTCGACGAGCGTCGCCGCGAGCAGGCCGCCCGTGAGCGACTCGGCACACGCGACGGTGCGGCCGGATGCCACGAGCCGGGTGATGAGCGCCGTGGCATCCGTCGCCGGCGCCTCGGGCCCCACCTCGGCCGGCCCGGTCACCGCGCCTCGGCCCGGTGCTCGCGGGCGAGCCGGAACGCGTCGCGCACGTAGAGGAGGCCCGACCACACGGTGAGCACCAGCGCGAGGATCATGAAGGTCCAGTTGACCCAGACGATCCAGTCGCCCACGAGCGTCCAGAGCGGAGTCAGGAACAGCGAGATCGCGATGGCCTGGGTGAGCGTCTTCAGCTTGCCGCCCGAGGAGGCGGGGACGACCGTTCCGCGACGCAGCTCGACGAGGCGCCACACGGTGATGCCGACCTCGCGCACGATGATCACGAGCGTGATCCACCACGGCAGCTCGCCGAGGACGGACAGGCACACGAGCGCTCCGCTCGTGAGGAGCTTGTCGGCGATGGGGTCGAGGATCTTGCCGAGGTCGGTCACGAGGCCGTTGCGGCGGGCGAGCCAGCCGTCGACCCAGTCGGTCGAGATGGCCACGACGAAGATCGCTGCCGCCCACCAGCGCATCGGCCCGTCGGCCCCCGCGTCGGCCAGCAGCAGCCAGAAGAACACCGGCGCCATCACGATCCGGACCACCGTGATCGCGTTCGGCAGGTTCCAGTTCGCCGAGCGTGCGGGTGCGGCCGGTGAGGTCATGGCCACAGCCTAGTGCGGCGGTCGCCCTCCGCCTCGGGCCCTCCGGCCCGTGACTCAGTCACGGCCGGTGAGCCCCCACGCGTCCTCGTCGGATCCGCCCTCGACCTCTTCGAGACCGTCGGTCGCGCGTCCCACGGGGTCGTCGTAGCGGTCGTCCTCCGCCGGCGGCGCGGCCGACGGCGCGACGGGTGCGGACGCTCCGGACACTGAGCCCGGTGCCGCGACCGGCGGCGCCGGCGGGGCCGGCGGAGCCGCCGGGGCGGCGGGCTCCTCGCCGCGGAGCTTCGCCAGCACCCCGGGCAGCTGTTCGGGGGTGACGAGCACGTCTCGCGCCTTGGAGCCCTCGGACGGCCCGACGATCTCGCGCGACTCCAGCAGGTCCATGAGCCGGCCGGCCTTGGCGAAGCCGACACGCAGCTTGCGCTGGAGCATCGAGGTCGAGCCGAACTGGGTCGAGACCACGAGCTCGGCTGCGGCGAGCAGGAGTTCGAGGTCGTCGCCGATGTCGGAGTCGATCTCCTTCTTCTCGACCGCGGCGGCGACGTCGTTGCGGTACTCCGGCCGCGCCTGGCGGGTGACGTGCTTGACCACCCGGTCGATCTCGGTCTCGGTCACCCAGGCGCCCTGCACGCGGATCGACTTCGACGCGCCCATCGGCAGGAACAGCGCGTCGCCCTGGCCGATGAGCTTGTCGGCCCCGGGCTGGTCGAGGATGACGCGCGAGTCGGTGACGCTCGTCACCGCGAACGCGAGGCGGGAGGGCACGTTGGCCTTGATGAGGCCCGTGACCACGTCGACCGAGGGCCGCTGCGTGGCGAGGACCAGGTGGATGCCCGACGCGCGCGCGAGCTGGGTGATGCGCACGATCGAATCCTCGACGTCGCGTGGGGCGACCATCATGAGATCGGCGAGCTCGTCGACCACGACGAGCAGGTACGGGTACGGCTTGAGCTTGCGCTCCGACCCGGCGGGGAGCACGATCTCGTCGTTCACCACGGCCTTGTTGAAGTCGTCGATGTGGCGGAACCCGAACGACGCGAGGTCGTCGTACCGCATGTCCATCTCCTTCACGACCCACTGGAGCGCCTCGGCGGCCTTCTTGGGGTTCGTGATGATCGGGGTGATCAGGTGCGGGACGCCCGCGTACGGCGCGAGCTCGACGCGCTTGGGGTCGATGAGCACCATCCGCACCTCGGAGGGCTTGGCCCGCATCAGCAGGCTGGTGATCATCGAGTTCACGAAGCTGGACTTGCCGGAGCCGGTCGAACCGGCGACGAGCAGGTGCGGCATCTTCGCGAGGTTCGCGACGACGTAGCCGCCGCCCACGTCCTTGCCGACGCCGATCGTCATGGGGTGCTTCGCGTTCACGGCGGCGCCCGATCGGAGCACGTCGCCGAGCGTGACCGTCTCGCGGTCGGCGTTCGGGATCTCGACGCCGATCGCCGACTTCCCGGGGATCGGCGAGAGGATCCGTACCTCGTTGGACGCGACCGCGTACGCGAGGTTCTTGGACAGCGCGGTCACGCGCTCCACCTTGACGCCCGGCCCCAGCTCGATCTCGTACTGCGTCACGGTCGGGCCCCGCGAGAACCCGGTGACCTTCGCGTCGACGCCGAACTGCTCGAGCACGCCCGTGATCTGCCGGACGACCTCGTCGTTCACCGCCGAACGGGTCTTGGCGGGTGCGCCGGCGGCGAGCGTCGAGGCGGCCGGCAGGTGGTACGGGCGGTCGGGTTCGATGGCCGGCGGTGCGTCGACGGATGCCGCGGCATCCGCTTCGCCCGCCCCGTCGCCGCCGACGGACACGACCCCGGCCGCCACCGCCGGTTCGAGCCCGACGATCGCCTGCGTCGCCCCCGCGTCGTCGCCGCGGAGGCCCGTGCCGCCGTGCGGCACCTCGCCCGTGAACCGCTGGAGCGCGGACTCGGCGCGCTCGAGGTCGTCGAGCACGCCCGCCCCGTAGGCGTCGGAGGTGGCCCGCTCGCCCTCGAGGGGCGAGTCGAAGCTGCCGGCGGCCGATCCCTCGCCGAAGACGTCGGTGAGCCCGTCCACGCCGCCGCCGTCGAACTCCGGATCCTCTTCTCGGTTGGAGGAGTTGCGGCGCCACCACGGCAGCAGCCCGCCGCCGGGCTGCTCGTCATCGTCGCCGTCGAGTCCGTCGAGCTCGACCTGCTCGGCGCGGTCCTTCTTCGACCGTCGCTTGGGCTTCTCGGCGACCTCGGCCGTCGCGGGCTCGGCCTCGCCGTGCTCGGCCGCGCCGAACAGCCACTCGTACAGCTGCCGGAACCGCTGCGGGATGCGGTTCGGCGGGGTCTTGGTGAGGATCAGCAGCGACAGCAGGCCGAGTGCCGCGAGCACGATGCCCGCCCCGACGTCGGTGATGAGGAAGATGAGCGGCTGGGCGAGCATCCAGCCGAGGATGCCGCCCGCGGTCGCGAGCTCTGGCATGCCCGCGCTCGGCGACGGTCGACCGCCCAGCAGGTGGCAGAGCCCCGACACGGTGATGAGGAGCATGCCGAGCCCGATGCCGATGCGCGTGTTGTCGTGCACCGAACTCGGGTGGCGGAACAGCCACACGGCGAACATGAGCATGATCACGGGCAGCGCGAACGCCACGCGACCGAACAGCCCGCCGAAGGTGTAGGCGTCGAGCGTGCGAGCGACCGGGTCGTTGATGAGGAACCACTCGACGATCGCACCCGTGATCGCGAGGAGCACCAGGAAGAACGGGAGGCCGTCGCGCCGCTCCTCGCGGGCGAGGGTCTCGGGGCCGAGCGCCCTCGCCGCGGCGCCCGTGAGGTGGGCGAGACCCATCCAGGCCCGCACCAGCAGCCCGGGCTGCTCGGCGGCGGGCGTCGCGGTCCGCGTCGTGCGCGTCGACGATCGCTGCGCCGGCAGCTTCTTGGTGGGCGCGGTGCGCGTCGACGAGCCGCGGCCGGACGCGCCCGAGGCGCGCCCGTTCGACTTGGTGCTCGTAGCCATGCGTTCCACGTTACGGCCCGCCGCCGACGCGGCCCGGCAGGCCGGTCGAGTGTCGCCCGGAGCGGCGCGCACCCGCGCGACAGACGGCGACCGGTGCTCAGCGCAGTCGGCGCACCATCGTCACCCGTCCGGCGTCGGCGGCCACGACGGCGAACCCCTCCGAGCGGTAGAGGTCGCGCGCGAAATTGTCGTGATCGACGCTGAGCGCCAGCCGGGCGTACCCGTCGGTGCGGGCGTCGTCGGCGAGGGCGCGAAGCAGCGCCCGGCCCACGCCCTGCGCGCGCCACATCGGGCGCACGCCGATGACGAGCTCCGGCACGCCGGTCGCGACGAAGCCCATCGAGGGCCGGTCCGCGCCGAACAGGCGGTACCAGGCCGCCCCGACCGGGCGATCGTCGGCGTCGACCGCGACGACCCCGCGGTCGGCCGGACGCTGCCAGCCCGAGACGTACGCGGCATGCCGCGCATCGGCCAGCACGACGGGACGTGGCCGGCTCGCGCCAGCGCGCCAGTTCGCCGCCTCGACGACCATGTCGGCGAGGAACCCGCCGTCGGCCGGCGCGGCGGGCCGGATCGTGAACTCCGCCATGCGCGGAGGGTACGCGCGAGGTGTTACGGCGATGTTTCGAGTGAGCGGATGCCGCGGCATCCGCTCGTCGCCGACGAACCGGCTACGCCTCGATGACGAGCGGCACGAGCATGGGCCGACGGCGCAGGCGCCGGTTCACCCAGCTGCCGAGCGTGCGGCGGACCGTCTGCTGCAGGGCGCGCGGATCGCGCACGCCGTGGTGCGCGGCATCCGCCAGCGCGGCCACGATCTTCGGCTTGACGTCCTCGAACACCGCGTCGTCCTCGGCGAAGCCGCGCGCGTGGATCTCGGGGCCGACGATGACCTTGCCGGTGTTGGCGTCGACCACGATGATGACCGAGATGAAGCCCTCCTCGGAGAGGATGCGGCGGTCCTTCAGGTCTGCGTCCGTGATCTCGCCGACCGTCGAGCCGTCGACGTAGACGAAGCCCAGGTCGAGCTGGCCCGCCACGGTGACGCGACCGTCGCGCAGGTCGAACACCGTGCCGTTCTCGCCCAGGAACGTGCGCTCGGCGGGAATGCCGGTGTCCTGCGCGAGGCGGGCGTTCGCCACGAGGTGCCGGTACTCGCCGTGGATCGGCACGACGTTGCGCGGCTGCAGGATGTTGTAGCAGTAGAGCAGCTCGCCCGCGGCGGCGTGGCCGGAGACGTGCACCTTCGCGTTGCCCTTGTGCACGACGTTCGCGCCGAGCTTCGTGAGCCCGTCGATGACTCGGTAGACGGCGTTCTCGTTGCCCGGAATGAGGCTCGAGGCGAGGATGACCGTGTCGCCCTCCCCCACCTCGATCTGGTGGTCGCGGTTCGCCATGCGCGAGAGCACGGCCATGGGCTCGCCCTGCGACCCCGTCGACATGTAGACGATGCGGTCGTCGGGGATGTCGCCCGCCTTCTTGTAGTCGACGAGGACGCCCGGCGGCACGTCGAGGTAGCCGAGCTCGGCGGCGATCGTCATGTTGCGCACCATCGAGCGGCCGAGGAGGGCCACGCGCCGACCGTTCTGGTGCGCCGCGTGAAGCACCTGCTGCACGCGGTGCACGTGGCTCGAGAAGCTCGCGACGATGACGCGACGCGGCGAGCGCGCGATGACCTCGTCGAGCACGGGCCCGATCGCGCGCTCGAGCGGCGTGAAGCCCGGCACGTCGGCGTTGGTCGAGTCGACCATGAACAGGTCGACGCCCTCCTCGCCGAGGCGTGCGAACTCGCGCAGGTCGGTGAGCCGGCCGTCGAGAGGCAGCTGGTCCATCTTGAAGTCGCCCGTGGCGAGCACCAGTCCGGCATCCGTTCGGATGGCGACGGCGAGCGCGTCGGGGATCGAGTGGTTCACGGCAATGAACTCGAGGTCGAACGGCCCGAGCTTCTCGCGCTGCCCCTCCTTCACCGTGAGGCTGTACGGCTGGATGCGGTGCTCCTTGAGCTTCGCCTCCACCAGCGCGAGCGTGAGCTGCGAGCCCACGAGCGGGATGTCGGCGCGGAGCTTCAGCAGGTACGGCACGGCCCCGATGTGGTCCTCGTGGCCGTGCGTGAGCACGACGGCGACGACGTCGTCGAGGCGGTCGCGCAGGAACCCGAAGTCGGGCAGGATCAGGTCGACGCCCGGCTGGTGCTCCTCGGGGAAGAGCACGCCGCAGTCGACGATCAGCAGCTTGCCGTCGATCTCGAAGAGCGTCATGTTGCGGCCGACCTCGCCGAGGCCGCCGATCGGGATGACGCGGAGCGTCCCGGGGTCGAGCGGTGCGGGGTCGATGACTTCGTCGGGCATGTGCCCTCCTCACGTTCACGGTGTTCAGTTCGGTGCGACCCTCGGGGCCGCGGATGTCTCGGGGCGGACGGCGCGCTCGGACGCGTCGCGCCGGCGCCGTCGTCAGCGCGTGGTGCCCGCCACCTTCGGCAGTGCGCCGCCGGCGGCGGCGTTGCGGTCGGGACGGAAGTTGTGGAAGTCGACGCCGGGGATGCCCTGCACGAGGTCGATCTCGTCCTCGATGAGCGCGGCCTCCCACTCCTCGGGACCGACGAGCGGCAGGCGCACGCGCGGGCTGCCGATGCGGCCGAGGCCGTGCAGGATGTACTTCGCCGCGACCGTGCCGGGCACGTGCGTCATGACGGCGCGCACGAGCGGCTCGAGCCGCTGGTGCTCGGCGGTCGCGGTCTTCAGGTCGCCGCGGTTCACGGCGTCGACGATGGTGCGGTACGGCGCGGGCGCGATGTTCGCGGTCACGCCGATCAGTCCCGTGGCGCCGATCGCGAGATGCGGCAGCACGTTCGCGTCATCGCCCGAGAAGTACATGAGGTCGGTCTGGTTCAGCACCCGGCTCACCTCGCTGAAGTCGCCCTTGGCGTCCTTCACGGCGAGGATGTTCGGGTGCTTGGCCAGGCGCAGGATGGTCTCGTACTTGATGGGCACGCCCGTGCGGCCCGGGATGTCGTACAGGATGACCGGCAGGTCGGTCGCGTCGGCGACGAGCCGGAAGTGGGTCAGGATGCCGGCCTGGGTCGGCTTGTTGTAGTACGGCGTGACGATCATGATGCCGTCGGCGCCGACCGCCTCGCTCTTCTTGTAGAGCTCGATGGCGTGCGCGGTCTCATTGGAGCCGCCGCCCGTGATGATCTTCGCGCGGCCGCCGGCCACGTCCTTCCCGACCTCGACGAGGCGGATCTTCTCGGGGTCGGTGAGCGTGGACGTCTCGCCCGTGGTGCCGGTGACCACGATGCCGTCGGCGCCGGCGACGATCACGTCGTCGATGTGCTTCTCGACGGCGGGCCAATCGACCTCGCCGTCCGCCGTCATGGGCGTGACGAGCGCGACGAGCACCTGGCCGAACGGGTTCTCTGCAGTCACGCCCTACAGGCTATCGGGTGCGGCCCCGCCGGGCCGAGTCGGCGCCGTGCCCACCGCGTGCGGCGGCGGCGTCGTGCACACCGAAGGAGATGTCGCGCGGCGCGCCGTCGCCGCTCGGCGCGCCGCTCGAGATCTCCTCCACCTTGCGCCGCCGACGGGCTGGCCGGGGGCGAAGGTGCAGGCGGTGATCGAGCTTGGCGAGGATCGCGGCCTCCACGAGGTCCCATTCGTGCACCAGCATCGCGTAGTCGAACCGGAGGGTGTCGAATCCGTGGGATGCCGCCACCGCATCACGCACCAGGTCCTTGTGCCGCAGGCTCGCCCCGTCGTGGTTCCGCTTCCCGTCGAGCTCGAGGATGAGCCGGTCGCCGAGCACGAAGTCGACGATGCCCACGCCCGGCACGTGCACCTGCGACGCGAGCTCGATGCCGTGGCGCCGCAGGCGGAGGCGGAGGAGGGACTCGAGGCCGCTGTCCGCGTCCCACCGGGCGAAGTCGACCAGCCATCGGCGGTCGACCGGCATGCGGGCCCGCAGCGTCGCGAGGGACCGCGCGGTGAGGAGCCGCTTCCGCATCGCCGACTCGAGCGCGACGAAGAACTCCTCGGCCCCGAGGCATCCGAGGGCTTGGGTCAACGCGTCGACGAGCGACACCCGACCTGCCCGATGCGGCACGTCGTGCCAGTGAGCGACGCACGCGCAGGACGTGTGCGTGTGAGCGCGGCCGTTCGGGCGCATGGCCACGTGCACCCGCGGGTGCTCGGCTAGCAACCACAACCCGTCGAGCTGCAGGCGCGAGACGCACCCGAGCGCGCCGCCGTGCGCCACGGCCGTCGCGATCGCCGCCGGGACGCCGGGGAGCGCGACCCACCCGGTTCTCAGCCTGACCAGCCGACCGTCGCGCAAGGCGCGGTCGAGGTCTCGTCGGGTGGCGCCTGCGCGTCGCAGGACGTCGGACGTGCGCGCCACGCCGCCGAGATCGTCGCAGGCACGCTGAGTCGGACATGACGGTGGCACGTGCCGAGTGTGGCGCGCCAGCGCACCGGGCCACCGGCCGAGGGCGGAGCCGGCGCCGTCCGAGCGTCGGACGGCGGGATGTGGAGGACGGGTCGGCGGTGCGCAGCGAAGGAGATCCGGGGCGGCGCGCCGTCGCGCCGGCGGCGTGTCGACCGGGTTCTCCTTCAGCGCGCGCGGTGACGTGCGGCGGCGGGTCAGTGCTCGTAGGTGAGGAAGCGGTAGCGGATGCCGCTCGTCGAGGTGCGCCATCCGTCGGCCGGGTCGGCGGCGACGACGCGCCACTCGGGCCCGCGCCCCGGCGCGACGGTGTCGCCGTCGACGTCGAGGTCGAGTTCGGTGACCACGAGGCGGTCGGCGACGCCCATCGTGGCGGCGAACAGCTCGGCTCCGCCGATGACCCAGATCCACTCGTCGGCATCGGATGCCGCGAGCGCGAGCGCCTCGTCGACGGATGCCGCGCGCACGGCGCCCTCGGCATGCCAGTCGGCCTGCCGGGTGACCACGATGTTGGCCCGTCCCGGCAGGGGCCGGAAGCGCGGCGGCAGCGAGTCCCAGGTGCGCCGGCCCATCAGCACGGGTGCGCCGACGGTGGTGCGCTTGAAGTGCGCCAGGTCCTCGGGCACGTGCCACGGCATGCCGCCGCCCGCGCCGATCACTCCCCCGTGCGCCTCGGCCCAGACCAGTCCGATCCGGGGCGGCTCGCCCGCGGCACCCGAGTGCGTGGCGCTCATACGGCGACGGCCGCGCGGATGGCGGGGTGGTGCTCGTAGCCGAGCACCTCGAAGTCCTCGAACCGGTAGTCGTCGATCGACTCGGGCCGGCGTGCGAGGCGCAGCGTCGGGTACGGGTACGGATCGCGGGAGAGCTGCTCGCGAACCTGATCGACGTGGTTGTCGTAGATGTGGCAGTCGCCGCCCGTCCAGACGAAGTCGCCGACCTCGAGCCCGGCCTGCTGCGCGACCATGTGCGTGAGCAGCGCGTACGAGGCGATGTTGAACGGCACCCCGAGGAACAGGTCGGCGCTGCGCTGGTACAGCTGGCACGACAGGCGCCCGTCGGCGACGTGGAACTGGAACAGCGCATGGCACGGCGCGAGCGCCATGTCGGGGATGTCGGCGGGGTTCCACGCCGACACGATGAGGCGACGCGAGTCGGGGTTCGTGCGGATCTGCTCGATCACCTGAGCGATCTGGTCGACGTGCTCGCCCGACGGCGTCGGCCACGAGCGCCACTGCACGCCGTAGACGGGGCCGAGCTCGCCCGCGGCATCCGCCCATTCGTCCCAGATCGTGACGCCGTGCTCCTGCAGCCACCGCACGTTCGAGTCGCCGCGCAGGAACCAGAGCAGCTCGTAGGCGATCGACTTGAAGTGCACGCGCTTGGTGGTGATGAGCGGGAAGCCCTGCGCGAGGTCGAACCGGATCTGCCGGCCGAACACGCTGCGGGTGCCCGTGCCGGTCCGGTCGGATTTCGGCGTGCCGTGCTCGAGCACGTCGCGGAGCAGGTCTTCGTACGGAGTCGGGATCGCGCTGGCCACGGCGTCAAGGCTACGCCCGGTCGGGCGAGCGGATGCCGCGACGCGGCGACTCCCGCGACGGTCCGCCTCGCGCGGCCCCGTCACCCGGTGTCACACGCAGGATCCTCCGAGCCGCGCGCGCGTACGATCCTGCGCATGGATCTCGTGCCCGCCCTCGTCGCCGGGATCGGCCTGCCCGCCCTCGCGACGCTCATCGGGCTGGTCGTCCGGTCGCGCGACGGCCGCCTCCGGGCGGGCTCCCGCACGCCGGGCACCTCGGGCGCGGCGGAGGCGCTCGGCCTCGCGCCCGACGCGCTCGGAACCGATGCGACGCTCGTGCAGTTCTCGACGTCGTACTGCAGCCGGTGCCCCGGCACCGCGCGGGCGCTCGGCGACCTCGCCGACGCGCACGACGCCGACGTGCGCCACGTCGAGATCGACCTCACCGACGACGCCCCGCTCGCGGACCGCTTCGACGTCCGGCAGACCCCGACCGTCCTCGTGCTCGACGCTGCCGGGCGGATCGCCGGACGGATCGCGGGCGTGCCGCGGACCGGCGAGCTCCGCACCCTCATCGACGACCTCACCCGGAGGAACCGTGTCCCCCAGCGCGCCTGACTCGCCGACCGACGGCCCGGCGGCTTCGCCGCGCGGCATCGACCCTCGCGGTCCCCGGTTCGCCGCGGCGCTCACGGCGGTGCTGCTGCTCGTGACCGCGGTGCTCGGCTTCGGCGGTGCGGATGCCGTGGCGCTCGCGCTCCTCGCCGCGATCGCGCTGCTGTTCGCGTGGGGTGCGATCGCCGGGGTGGCGCGGCATCCGTTCGGACTGCTGTTCCGCGCCGCGGTTCGGCCGCGCCTCGACCCGCCGGACGAGCTCGAGGACCCGCGTCCTCCGACCTTCGCGCAGCTCATCGGCCTCATCGTCACCGGGACCGGCGTCGTGCTCGGCCTCGTCGGCCTGCCGCTCGCCGTGCCGGTGGCCGCCGCCGTCGCGTTCCTCGCCGCGTTCCTCAATGCCGCGTTCGCCTACTGCCTCGGATGCCAGGTGTACCTGCTGCTGGTCCGGGCCCGCGTCATCCGTCACGCGTGACGCGCGGACCGCGGCCACTGCCGCGCGCGGCATCCGCTCGATAGGCTGGAGCACCGGCTCGAGGAGGAGGACCAATTGGCACTGACGAGCGAATCGACCACGGTCTGGACGGGCACGCTCTTCGAGGGATCGGGCACGACGCGCCTGGACTCCTCGAAGCTCGCCGAGTTCGACGTCAACTGGAAGGCCCGCTCCGAGGGCGAGGCCGGCACCACCAATCCCGAGGAACTGCTCGCCGCCGCGCACTCGGCCTGCTTCTCAATGGCGTTCTCGCTGGCGCTGGCCGAGGCCGGGCACGCTCCCGAGAGCATCCAGACCACCGCGGCCGTCACCTTCCAGCCGGGTGAGGGCGTCACGGGCAGCCACCTGCTCGTGAGCGCCCGGGTGCCCGGCATCTCCGAGGCCGAGTTCGAGCGCATCGCCGACGAGGCCAAGGCCAACTGCCCGATCTCCAAGGCCCTCGCCGGCACCGCGATCACGATCGAAGCGGAGCTCGCGTAGCGGTGCGCGTCCTCGTCGCCGGCGCGTCCGGCTTCATCGGCTCCGCCGTCACGGCCCGCCTCGCCGATGCGGGCCACGAGGTCGTGCGCCTCGTCCGGCGACGGGCCACGAGCGACGACGAGGTCACGTGGTCTCCCGGATCGGGCATCATCGACTTCACCGTGATGGAGCGCGTCGACGCGGTGCTCAACCTGTCGGGCGCCTCGCTCGCCCGGCTGCCGTGGACGCGGCGCTGGCGCGACGAGATCCTCGAGTCGCGCGTGACCGCGACGCGGACCCTCGCCGACGCGATGCGCAAGGCGAAGCGCCCGCCCGCCGTCTTCCTCAGCGGCTCGGCCGTCGGCGTGTACGGCGACCGCCCCGGCGAGCTGCTCACCGAGCACTCGAGCCCGGGCGAGGGATTCCTCGCCGACGTCGTGGGCCGGTGGGAGGCGGCGGCGAAGCTCGCACCCGACGAGACGCGCACCGTGCTCCTGCGCACGGGCATCGTCGTGGGACGCGGCGGGGCGATGCAGCGCGTGCGCACGCTCACGACCTTCGGCGTCTCGGGCAGGCTGGGCACCGGCGGCCAGTACTGGCCGTGGATCGCGATCGACGACGAGGTGGGGGCGATCGTCCACCTGCTCGACTCGCAGCTGTCCGGCGCGGTGAACCTCGTCGGTCCGACGCCCGCGACCGCCGACCGGATCATGTCGGCGCTCGCCGAGCGGATGCACCGGCCCTACGGCCTGCCCGTGCCGGAGAAGCTGCTCGAACTGGGCCTCGGCAACGCGGCCGACGACCTGCTGCTGTCCAGCCAGAAGGTCCGCCCGCAGCGCCTCATCGACGACGGCTACCGGTTCCGCCACGTGACGGTCGAGTCGGCCATCGACGCGATGCTCAACCTCGACCGCGCTCCAGCTCGATAGCCCGCCGCACGGCCCGGCGCGCTCGGCGCCGATCCCCCGCCGCGTCGTAGGCCAGGCCGAGCCGGAGCCAGGCACGCCACGAGTCGGGTTCCGCCTCGACCGCGCTGCGGAAGGCGGGGAACGCATCATCCGCCGCCGCCCGCTCGGGGCGCCCGCTGGGCCGGAGCGGCATGCCCAGGTCGAGCGCACCCTCCGCCTCGAGCTGCCGCACGAGCCGCTGCGAGTGCGCGCCGAACTGGAGTTCGCGCCAGATGGCCCACGCCGCCAGCACCGGCAGCACGATGAGGGCGACGCCCATGACGACGGCGACGGGCTCGCCGGTCTGCACGAACTGCACGGCGCGCCATCCGACGAGCACGAGGTAGACGCCGAGCAGCACCGCCATGACGACGGCGCCGAGCTTCGCTCCGCTCATCGCGCGCCGGGCAGTTCGAGGCCGAGCAGGGCGTCGAGCCCGACCGTCACGCCCTCCGACGTCGCGGCGCGACGGAGCGCGAGCAGGATGCCGGTCTCGTAGGCGGACGAGGAGATGGTGGAGTGCGCGATCGTGAGCGTCTCGCCGTCGCCGCCGAGGATCACGCGCTGCTCGGCGAGCAGGCCCGACATGCGCAGGCTGTGCACCGGCACCCCGGAGACGAGCTGCCCGCGCGCACGCTGGTCGGCGTGCGGTGCGGCGACCGGGCCGGCGTCGCCGCGTGCGGCCGCGACGAGCTCGGCCGTGCGGACGGCCGTGCCAGAGGGTGAATCGACCTTGCCGGCGTGGTGGGCCTCGACGATCTCGATCGAGTCGAAGTGCTGCGCGGCGAACGCGGCGAACGCGGACCCGAGCACGCTGCCGACCGAGAAGTTCGGCACGAAGATCACGCCGGGCGCCTCGTCGAGGTCGCGGAGCCGGCGCTCGACCTCGGCGATGCGCTCGTTCGACCATCCCGAGGTGCCGACCACGACCGCGGCACCCGCCTCGATGGCCGCCTCGACGATGCCCTGGCTCGCGGCCGGGTGGGTGACGTCGAGCACCACGTCGGCGCCGTCGAGCTCGTCGAGGTTCGATGCGGAGTCGAGCCCGGCGTGCAATTCGAGGTCGTCGGCCTCCTCGATGAGCCGGACGGCGAGCCGCCCCATCTTCCCGGTCGCTCCGGCCACCGCCACCCTGATCGTCACGTCGATCACCCTAGCAATCGCGCCGCCGCGGTCCGCCCGTCGCAGCGGACGTCCGAGTGCGGGTCCCCGCGGTCGTAGGCTGAGCGGATGCTGCGCTTCCGCGACGCCGACGTGACCGACCCCGACGCGCACCGCCTGCTCGACGCGTACTTCGCCGAGCGCGCCGAGGGCTTCCCGCCCGAGCAGGGCGCGTACCGCCCGACGTGGCCGGAACCGGCCCAGTTCACTCCGCCGGCCGGCGTCTTCCTCATCGTCGAGGACGAGTCCGGCGAGGCGGTGGGCTGCGGCGGCGTGCGGCGGATCGCGGACGCCGACGACGGCACGGTGCGCTTCGAGGTCAAGCACCTCTGGTTGGCGCCCGCGGGTCGGGGCCGCGGCGAGGGCCGCCGCCTGCTCCTCGAGCTCGAGCGGCGCGCGGTCGGCTTCGGCGCCGCTGAGCTCGTCCTCGACACGAACGCGAGCCTCGAGGCCGCGGGCGGGCTCTACCGATCGAGCGGCTACGTCGACATCCCGCCCTACAACGCCAACCCGAACGCGACGAACTGGTACGGCAAGCGCGTTCGCGCCTGACCGGTCAGAGCGAGTACAGGTCGGGCAGCCCAGTCCGCATCTCCGGCGGCAGGTGGGCGAGGTCGTTGTGCACCACGAGGCTCCACGGCCGGCCCGGCGCTCGCTGGGTGAGCACCGTCAGGCCGCAGTTGGCCTGGTTGATCGTGACCCAGCGCCACTCGGGTGCGCCGAGCACCTCGCGCACGAACCAGCCGATCACGAAGTTGTGGGTGATGAGCAGGTCGTGGCGGTCCTCGCGGTGGGAGCTGAGGAACTCCGCCCGCGCGTCGGCCATCTGCGCCTGCCCGGCCTCGAAGTCGAGCTCCGAGTAGGAGCCGAAGAACGGCGCGTACGCCGAGGGCGTGTCGGGCCCGGGACCGGACGGCACGCAGTCGAAGAGCAGGGCCGAGGGCTCCGGGTGCAGGGCCGGGAGCTTGCCCGCGATGATCTTCGCGGTCTCAGCAGCGCGCTGCAGCGGCGAGTGCCACGCGTGGTCGAACGGGATCCCGCCGAGCCGTTCGGCGAGCAGCTCCGCCTGCCGTCGGCCCCGCGGCGACAGCGGCCCGTCCGGGAGGCCGTGCTCGGCGTCGAGCTGTTCGCCGTGGCGGACGAGGTACAGGTGGTGGGGCACGTGGGTTCCTGGGGGTCGGGCGTCGCTCAGGCGACGTCGGTTCGGGGTTCGGGCTGGTCGACGACCGATCGGAACGCGTGCTCGTCGACGGGCCCGACCGCGACGAGCGACACGGGACGCGCGGCGAGATCGGCTGCGAGGGCCTGCACGTCGTCGGCCGTGACCCGGGCGACGCGACGGAGCGCCTCGTCGAGGTCGGCGAACTCGCCGAGCGCGAGCTCGGCGCGACCGAGCCGCGACATCCGCGTGTCGCTGTCCTCGAGCGCGAGCGCCGAGGCGCCGCCGAGGTAGCCGACGGCGCGTTCCATCTCGTCGGGCGTGACGCCGTGGTGGGCGAGGCGCTCGAGCTCGGTGCGCATGAGCGCGGCGACCGTGGCGGCGTTGCGTGGCGCGCAGCCGGCGTACATGCCGAACACGCCCGCGTCGGAGTAGCCGGGGGCGAAGGAGTAGACGGAGTAGGCCAGGCCGCGCCGTTCCCGCACCTCCTGGAACAGCCGCGACGACATGCCCGCGCCGAACACCGTGTTCAGCACGCTGAGCACGGCGCGGCGGTCGTCGGTCGCCACGAGACCGGGTACCCCGAGCACGAGGTTCACCTGCTCGTTGGGCTTCTCGACGACCGTGAGCGCGGTGGTGGCGACGAGCGTCGCGGGCCCGCCGTCGCGCCGCTCGACCGGGGCGCCCTCGTCGTCGAGCCGCCACCCGGCTGCGGCGAGCGCGCGGCTCAGGTCCGCGACGACGCGGTCGTGGTCGACGGCTCCGGCGACGGTGACGACGAGGTCCTGCGGACGGTAGTTCGCGCGGTAGTGCTCCCAGACGGCGTCACGCGTCGCAGCGCCGATCGTCTCCGGGTCGCCGCCGATGGGTCGGGCGAGCGGATGCCGCCCGAGCACGGCCTCGAAGAAGCGCTCGCTCGCGACATCCGCCGGGTCGTCGCCCGCCATCGCGAGCTCTTCGAGGATGACGCGGCGCTCGCTCTCGAACTCGTCGGGGTCGAGCAGCGAGGAGGTGAACATGTCGGCCAGCACCTCGACCGCCATGGGGAGGTCGCGGTCCTGCACCTTCGCGTAGTAGCAGGTGTACTCCTTGGCCGTGACGGCGTTGTGCTCGCCGCCGACCGCGTCGAACGCGACGGCGATGTCGAGCGCGGTGCGCGCGGCGGTGCCCTTGAAGAGCAGGTGCTCGAGGAAGTGCGTGGAGCCGAACGTGGCGGGGTGACCGGAGTCGGACGGGTGCTCGTCGCGGGAGCCCACGGCGACCCAGAAGCCGATCGTCGCGCTCCGACTGCCGGGCACGCGCTCGCTGAGGACGCGGATGCCGGACGGCAGGACCGAACGGCGGACGAGGGTGTCTCCGGCGGCCCGGAACTCGAGCTCGGGCGTACCGAGGGGAAGGTCGACGGCGCCGTTCACGCCACCCAGCCTAGGCCACGGCGCGGCGGAGCACGCCCGGCTCGCACTCAGGCCGAGGCCCGGTCGAGCTCGACGAGCTCCGACCGGGTGAGGACCAGCGACGCGGCGCGCATGAGGGCGTCCACCTGGTCGGGGCGCCGCACGGCGACGACCGGGGCGGCGACGGCCGGCCGCGCGAGCAGCCACGCCACGGCGACCGCGGCGGGATCGGTGCCGTGGGCGGCGGCGACCTCGCCCAGCACCCGGAGCACGCGGGTCGCGCGGCGCCCCGCCCGGTGCTGGTGCCGTGCCGCGGTCGCGTCGTGGGGCTCGCCGCGTCGGTGCAACCGCCGGCCGAGGACGCCGCCCGCGAGGGGCGACTGCGGCAGGACCGCGAGCCCCTGCGCCCGGGCGACGACGCCGAGCGCGCCCTCGAAGCCGCGGCGTGCCAGGAGGTGGTACGGGGTCGCCAGCGCCTGGAAGCGGGGCAGGCCGTCGGCGGCGAGCACGCGCGCCTGGATGAGGCGCTCCGGCGAGCAGCCCGCGGCGGCGAGCGCGAGCACCTTGCCGGAGGCGAGGAGCGCGTCGAGCGCGCCGAGGATCTCCTCGAGGGGCGTCTCGGGGTCGTCGTCGTGGTAGGCGAGGAGGTCGATGCGGTCGGTGCCGAGACGTCCGAGCGAGGCGTCGACCGCGTCGGTGATCTTGCGGGTCGTGGGCCGGGCGGGTCCAGGGCTGCGTCGCACCCGGGTCATGAGGCGCACGCGGTCGCGCGTGCCCCGCGAGGCGAGCCAGGCGCCGACGAGGCGTTCACCCGCGGCCGGGTCCGCCGGCCCGTCGGCGACGGCGATGAGGTCTCCGCCCAGGCCGGCGAAGCGGTCGAGGAGGTCGGCGGCGTGGGCATCGGCGCCCCGGTCGAGCGCCCCGGTGCTCAGCCCGAGCGAGTGCACCTCGACGCCCGAGTCGCCGAGCTCGACGCGATACGGCACCGTGATGGGGCCGGAGACGGGGTTCGTCTGGATCTCCGCGGTGGTGGGCGGCTCCGCGGTGCTGGGCTCCGAGGTCTCGGCCGGCACGCGATCCAGCTCGTCGGCGGCGCACGCCGTGGCGGCGCCCGGCCGGCCCCCGGCCCGCCGTGCTCCGTGCTGTGCGTGCTTCCGCGCCACGCGATCCTCCTCCCCAGGATTGCCTTCGACAGTAGGCGGCGTCTCGGAGCGACCCCCGACGGATCGGGTGAAGCGTTATCGAAACGTTGGTGAACACGGTCCCCGAGGCGGTCCGGAGCCGCATCGTCCGTTCGGTTGACCGCGCGGGCGCACGCGGGCCGAACGCCTCTTGCGGTGCATTGAACAAGCGTTTAGCATCCTGAACGTGCGTTCAATCCCCGCCGCCGACGCGACCACCGTCGCACGCATCCGAGCCGCCGCCGTAGCGCGGTTCGGACGCCACGGCTTCGCGCGCACGAGCGTCCGCGAGATCGCGAGCGACGCGGGCGTGAGCGCCGGCCTCGTCATCCACCACTTCGGCTCGAAGGAGGGACTGCGCCGCGCCTGCGACGAGTGGATGGTCGCGCAGCTGATCGGCGAGAAGGCCCGCCTCGGCGACACCGAGGTCGCCTCCACGATCCGGGAATGGCTCGACGACCCCGGACGCTTCCGCGGCTACCTCGACTACGTCGGCATGATGCTCGCCGACGGCACGGGCGGCGGCGACCGGCTCTTCGACCTCCTGCTCGCCGAGACCCGGGCCATGCTCGAGGAGGGGGTCGCCTCCGGCGCCATGCGCGAGAGCTCCGACCCCGAGCTCCGGGCCGTGCTCGTGACCGTGCACGGGCTCGCCCCGCTGCTGCTGCGCGAGCACCTCGCGCGCGTGCTGGGGGCCCCGCTCGACGACCCCGCGACCGTACGGCGAATGACGCTGCCGACGCTCGAGCTCTACACCCACGGCCTCTACGCCGACACCCGCATCCTCGATGCGGCCCGCTCGGCGATCGCCGACGTCGGCGACGGCCACGCGGTGGCCCACCCCGAGGCGGCCGTCCCGGCCGACCGGGTGCGTTCCGACAAGGGCCCCGGCAACCCGAACCAGGACCCCGACCCGCCGACCGGTGACGACGCCGCGCGCCACTGAGGCGCGGCATCCGCTCTCGTCATCGACTCGAAGGGACCTCCATGGACACCACCACCGACGCGGCCGTCACCACGCGCGGCCTCGTCAAGCGCTACGGCGCGAACACCGCCCTGCACGGCATCGACCTCGACATCCCGCGCGGCAGCGTCTTCGGCATGATCGGACCGAACGGCGCCGGCAAGACCACCACGATGCGCCTGCTGCTCGACATCCTGCGGCCGAGCGCCGGCGAGCTGCGGGTGCTCGGCGAGACGCCGCGCCTCGGCGGGGCCGCACTCCGCCGACGGATCGGATACCTGCCCGGTGAGCTGCACCTGGCGACGCGGGTGAAGGGGCGCGAGCTCCTGGCGCACTACGCCGAGATCTCGGGGCCCGTGCGTCCCGGTGCCGTCGACGCGCTCGCCGACCGGCTCGGCGTCGACCTCGGCCGTCCCGTCCGCAGCCTCTCGAAGGGCAACAAGCAGAAGATCGGCCTCATCCAGGCCTTCATGCACGAGCCGGAGCTGCTGGTGCTCGACGAGCCGACGAGCGGGCTCGACCCGCTGGTGCAGCAGGAGTTCCACGCGATGCTGCACGAGGCGAAGGCGAACGGCCAGACCGTCTTCCTGTCGTCGCACGTGCTCAGCGAGGTGCAGCAGACCGCGCACGAGATCGCGATCCTGAAGCAGGGGCGCATCGTCGAGCGGTCCACGGTCGCCGCGCTCCGCGAGGACGCGGTGCGGCACGTCCGACTCGTCGTGGCCGAAGCGGATGCCGCGGCGGCCCGTGCGACGCTCGACGCGCTGCCCGGCGTGAGCGGCGTGGCCCCGGCGGGCGACGGTCCGGGCACCGTCGCGTTCTCGGCCACCCTCGACGCCCACGTCGACGCCTTCGTGAAGGCCGTCGCCCGGCTCGACGTGGTCGACCTGACGGTGGAGGAGCCCGATCTCGAGGAGATGGTGCTCGCCTACTACGGCACCGACCTCACGGCCGACGCCGACGCCGGCGACGACGCCGAGGGCACGACGCGGAAGGGGGCGCGGCGATGAACACGGTCCTCCCCCTCTTCCGGCGTTCGCTCGCCGACGGCTGGCGCGGGCTCCTCGGCTGGACCGGGGGCCTGCTCGTCGCCCTGTTCCTGTACCTGCCGCTCTACCCGTCGTTCGGCGGCAACGGCCAGCTGCAGGAGATCGTCGACATGATGCCGCCGGAGCTCGTGCAGTCGCTCGGGTACGACCAGATCGGCTCGGGCCCCGGATACGTCCAGGCGACGTTCTACGGGCTCATCGGTTTCGTGCTCGCGACGATCGCCGCGGTCGGCTGGGGCACCGGCGCCATCGCGAACGACGAGGAGAACGGCCAGCTCGAGCTCACCCTCGCGCACGGCGTGACCCGCGGGCAGCTCTACGCCGAGCGGACGGCCGCCGTGCTCGTCAAGCTCGCGTGGCTCGCGCTCGTGAGCGTCGTCGTCGTGATGATCCTGAACGAGCCGTCCGAGCTCGGCATCGAGTTCGGCGACCTCGTCGCGACCGCCGTGGCCTACTTCGGCCTCGTCGCCCTGAGCGCCGCGGCCGCCATCGCGGTCGGCGGCCTGACCGGCCGCCGCACCTGGTCGCTCGGCGCGGGCGCGGGGATCGCCGTGTACGGCTACGCGATGAACGCGCTCGGCAACCAGGGCGAGGACGTCCGGTGGCTGCACGACTGGTCGCCGTACAGCTGGGCGTACGCGGACGCGCCGCTCGAGAACGGCTGGAGCGAGTTGACCTGGCTGCTGTTCGCCGTGTCCACGGTGCTGCTGGTCCTCGGCTGGCTGGTGTTCCGCCGCCGCGACGTGGCGGTGTGACCGAGAACGGATGCCGCGGCGCGCGCCCCGCACACGGGCGACGCGTCGCGGCATCCGTCGGCTACGCCCGCGCCCGCCGCACGACGGCCTCGGCCTGGCGCATGAGCGGCGCGTCGACCATCTGCCCCCGGAACGAGAACACGCCGTCGCGCTCGCGCACCGCCGCCTCGGCCAGCAGCGCCCGTGCCCACGCGAGCCGCTCCGGGTCGGGAGCGTACGCCTCGCGAACGACCGCGACCTGGTCGGGATGCACGCACGCGGTCGCCCGGAACCCGAGCGCTGCGGCGTCCTCCGCCTCGGCCCGGAGGCCCTCGGCGTCGGCGAGGTCGAGGTGGACCGCGTCGATCGCGGCGACGCCGTGCGCGCCCGCCGCGAGCAGCACCTGGGACCTGGCGTGCTGCGCGACGTCGCGATACCGGCCGTCGGCGTGCCGGCTCGACCCGCCGCCGAGCGACGCGACCAGGTCCTCCGCACCCCACATCAGCGCCGAGACGATCGGCACGTGCGCGATCTCCGCGGCGGCGAGCACGCCGCGCGCGGTCTCGCACAGGGCGATCACGTCGTAGCCGTGCAGGCCGACGAGGTCGGCGGTGCCCTCGGCCTTGGCGAGCATCACCGTGCGGTACGGGGTGCGACGGAGCGCCTGGAGGTCGTCGACGAGATGCGGTGTCGACGCCGGGTTCACGCGCACGATGACCTTGTCGGGGTCGATCGGGTTCGCCACGAGCGACTCGCGCGCGGCCGACTTGGCCGGTTCGGCGACCGCGTCCTCGAGGTCGAGGATCACCGCGTCGGCCCGCTCGGCCGCCTTGGCGTAGCGGTCGGGTCGGTCGGCCGGGCAGAACAGCAGCGCCGGGCCGAACGGGAACGCGGGGTGGCTCATGCGCCCGCCCCCGCCTGGCGCTCCCCCGCCTCGCGCAACCACATCATGACGTTGCGCGTCGCCTTCGCGACCACCACGCCGTCCTGGTTGCGCCCGATGTGGTGCAGCGTGACGATCCCCTGCCCGGGCCGCGACGAGCTCTCCCGCTTGTCGACCACGATCGTCTCGCTGTACAGCGTGTCGCCGTGGTGCAGCGGCGCGGGGAACGCGACCTCGCTGAACCCGAGGTTGGCCACGATGGTCCCCTGCGTGAGCTGGGTCACCGACGCGCCCACGATCGTCGCGAGCGTGAACATCGAGTTCACGAGCCGCTCGCCGAACGGCTGCCCTGCCGACCACGCGGCGTCGAGGTGCAGCGCCTGCGTGTTCATCGTCAGCGTCGTGAACAGCACGTTGTCGGCCTCGGTCACGGTCCGGCCCGGCCGGTGCAGGTACCGCGTGCCGGGTTCGAACTCCTCGAACCACAGTCCGCGCTGCACGACCTCGTTCGTCACCTCGGGGATCCCGGGGGTCTCGTTCGCCGTGGGGGTCGCACCCGCCATCGCTGGCTCCCTTCCGCCGCGACGGCCGCCGCGGCATCCGCTCGTCTCGAACGCTACCCGGCGAGGCCGAGTTCGCGCGCGATGATCATGAGCTGCACCTCGGTGGTGCCCTCGCCGACCTCGAGGATCTTGGAGTCGCGGTAGTGGCGGGCGACCACGTTCTCGTTGAGGAAGCCGGCACCGCCCCAGATGTGCGACGCGTCGCGGGCGTTGGCCATGGCGGCCTCGCTGGAGATGAGCTTGGCGAGCGACGCCTCCATCTTGAACGGCAGGCCGGCGTCCATCTTGCGGGCCGCGTCGTACCAGGCGAGCCGGGCCTGGTGCACGCGCGCCTGCATGCGGGCGATCATGAACTGGATGTGCTGGTGCGTCGCGATCGGCGTGTTGAACACGATCCGCTCCTTGGCGCGGATGATCGCCTGCTCGAGGCAGCCCTGCGCCGCGCCCGTCGCGAGCGCCGCGAACGCGATGCGGCCCTCGTCGAGGCAGCGGAGGAAGTTCGCGTAGCCGCGACCGCGCTCGCCCACGAGGTTCTCCTTCGGCACGCGCACGTTCGTGAACTTCAGCGGGTGCGTGTCGGAGGTGTTCCAGCCGACCTTGTCGTAGCCCGGCAGCACCTCGAAGCCGGGGGTGCCGTTCGGCACGATGATGGCCGAGAGCTCCTTCTTGACCGACCCGTCGGGGCGGGTCTCCTCGCCCGTCACGGCGATGATCGTGACGATCTTCGTGATCGGGGTGCCGGAGTTGGTGATGTACTGCTTCGAGCCGTTGATGACCCACTCGTCGCCGTCGAGCACGGCCGTGGTCTCGGTGGCGCCCGCGTCCGAGCCGGCGTTCGCCTCGGTGAGGCCGAAGCCCGCGAGCGCGCGGCCCGCCACGAGGTCGGGCATCCACTTCGCGCGCTGCTCGTCGGTGCCGAAGCGGTAGATGGGCATCACGCCGAGGCCGATGCCGGCCTCGAGGGTGACGCCGATCGACTGGTCGACGCGACCGAGCGCCTCGACGGCGAGGCAGAATTCGAAGTAGCTGCGCCCGCCGCCGCCGACCTCCTCGGGGAAGGGCAGGGCGAACAGGCCCATCTCGCCCATCTGGTGGATGATCTCGATCGGCAGGCGCCGCTGGGTGTCGTACTCGAACGAGGCGGGGGCGACGACGGTGTCGGCGAAGTCCCGCACGCGGTCGTAGAGGTCCTGCTCCTCGGCGCTCAGGTTGAGGTTCATGCTGCTGCTCCTCGGTGCTGCTCGGTGCGGGCTCGGGGCCGCCGTGGTGTCGATGTCGGTGAGCTGGTCGTCGAGGGCCTGCTCCTCGGCGCTGAGGTTGGGGTTCACCGTGCTGCTCCTTGGTCTCGGTGGTCGGTGGGACCGCCCCTCGTGGGGGCGGGGGTTCAGGGGGCGACGGATGCCGCGGCGCCGGCCTCGACGGGCGCGGCGTCGCCGCCGTCGCCGTCGTGTTCGACGCTCGCCACGACCTGGTCGCGGGCGACCTGGTCGCCGACGGCGACGCGGATGCGGACCACGCCGGGCGCCTCGGCGGTGACGCGGTGCTCCATCTTCATGGCCTCGATCGCGAGCACCGCCTGACCGGCCTCGACGCGGTCGCCGTCGGCGACCAGCACGGTCGTGACGCTCCCGGGCATGGGCGCGCGGAGGTCGGGGTCGGCGGAGCCGCCGCGCTCG
This sequence comes from Agromyces indicus, assembly GCF_031432295.1. Taxonomy (NCBI): domain Bacteria; kingdom Bacillati; phylum Actinomycetota; class Actinomycetes; order Micrococcales; family Microbacteriaceae; genus Agromyces; species Agromyces indicus. The sequence goes on from NZ_JAVKGS010000004.1 coordinate 58,397, forward strand.
AGCTGGGCGAGGCGGGCCGTGAGCGCCGCGCGACGATCCGTGCGCGGGAAGGATGCGGCGCGGCCCTCGGCGTGCACCCAGACGGTGCCGTCGGCGCTGGTCGCGATCACCGCGCGCTCGAGCGCCTCGTCGTCCGCGAGACCTGAGGCCGCGGCGGGCGCCACGCCGCCGACGCGCCAGCCGCGTTCACGCTGCCAGGCGTGCCCGGTCGCCGCGCTCCGGCGCGCGTCGCGCTCGCGCGCGGCGCGGGCGACCGCGGCGAGCGGATCGGCCGCGGCATCCGTCGGCTCGGGGTCGGGCAGTCGATCGATGAGGTTCGTGTCGAGGTGTCCGGCGCGCACGTCGGGGTGGGCGAGCAGGCGGCGGAGGAAGGCGATGTTCGACTCGACGCCGAGCAGCACGGTGCCGGCCAGCGCGGCGTCGAGCCGGTCGAGCGCCTCGTCGCGGTCGGCGCCGTACGCGATCACCTTCGCGATCATCGGGTCGTAGTCGGCCGTGACCCGCTGCCCCTCGCGGATGCCCGCGTCGACGCGGACGCCCTCGCCGGCGGGCGGTCGCCACGCGAGCACCTCGCCCGTCGACGGCAGGAAGCCGCGCTCGGGGCTCTCGGCGTACACGCGCGCCTCGACCGCGTGGCCGGTCAGGCCCACATCGGACTGCGCGATCGCGAGCGGCTCCCCCGCCGCGATGCGCAGCTGCTGCTCCACGAGGTCGACGCCCGTGACGAGCTCGGTCACGGGGTGCTCGACCTGCAGGCGCGTGTTCATCTCGATGAAGAAGAACTCGTCGGGCGCGGCATCCGACACCAGGAACTCGACGGTGCCGGCGCCGAGGTACTCGACGCTGCGGGCGGCGTCGCATGCCGCCTGGCCGATGCGCTCGCGCGTCGCGGCGTCGAGCAGGGGCGACGGCGCCTCCTCGACCACCTTCTGGTGCCGGCGCTGGAGCGAGCACTCGCGCTCGCCGAGGTGGATGACGTTGCCGTGCGCGTCGGCGAGGACCTGCACCTCGATGTGGCGCGGGGTGTCGATGAAGCGCTCGAGCAGCAGGGTGTCGTCGCCGAACGCGGCGCGCGCGACGCGGCGGGCCGCGGGCAGGGCGTGCTCGAGCTCGGACTGGTCGCGGGCGACCTGCATGCCCTTGCCGCCGCCGCCCGCGGACGGCTTGACGAGCAGCGGGAACCCGATGAGCGGCGCGGCGTCGAGGAGCTCGTCGTCGGTCGCGTCCGGCTCGCTGACGCCCGGCACCACGGGCACGCCGGACTCGGCGACGTGGCGCTTGGCCCGGATCTTGTCGCCCATGACCTCGAGCGCGAGCGCGCCAGGACCGACGAACACGATGCCGGCCTCGGCGCACGCGCGCCCGAAGGCGGCGTTCTCGGAGAGGAAGCCGTAGCCGGGGTGGATCGCCTGCGCGCCGGTGTCGAGGGCCGCGCGAACGATGCGCGCCGGGTCGAGGTAGCTCTCGGATGCCGCGGCCGGGCCGATGCGCACGGCCTCGTCGGCGAGCGCGACGTGCGGGGCGCCCGCGTCGGCGTCGGAGTGGACGGCGATGGCATGGATGCCGAGGCGCTTCAGCGTGCGGATGACGCGTACGGCGATCTCGCCGCGGTTGGCGACGAGCACCCGGTCGAAGGGTCGGGCGGCGGAGGGGGACGGCTGCGTCATCCGGTCACATCCTGAACAGGCCGAAGCGGGGCTCGGGCAGCGGCGTGCGGCTGGCGAGCTCGAGGGCGAGGGCGAGCACCGTGCGGGTGTCGCCGGGGGCGATGACGCCGTCGTCCCAGAGGCGCGACGTCGAGTGGTAGGGGCTGCCCTGCGCCTCGTACTGCTCACGCACGGGCGCCTTGAACGCGGCCTCGTCCTCGGCCGACCACTCCTCGCCGCGCACCGCCATCTGGTCGCGCTTGACCGTCGAGAGCACGGATGCCGCCTGCTCGCCGCCCATCACGGAGATGCGGGCGTTCGGCCACATCCAGAGGAACCTCGGCGAGTAGGCGCGGCCGCACATCGAGTAGTTGCCGGCGCCGAACGACCCGCCGATGACGACGGTGAACTTCGGCACGCGGGTGGTCGCGACGGCGGTGACCATCTTCGCGCCGTGCTTGGCGATGCCGCCGGCCTCGGCGTCGCGGCCGACCATGAAGCCCGAGATGTTCTGCAGGAACACGAGCGGGATGCCGCGCTGGTCGCAGAGCTCGATGAAGTGCGCGCCCTTCATGGCCGACTCGGAGAAGAGCACGCCGTTGTTCGCGACGATGCCGACCGGATGCCCGTCGATCCAGGCGAAGCCGGTCACGAGCGTGTCGCCGTACTCGCGCTTGAACTCGTGGAACTCGCTGCCGTCGACCAGGCGCGCGATCACCTCGCGCACGTCGTAGGGCTGCTGCACGTCGACCGGCACGACCGAGGTGAGCGTCGCCGGGTCCACGGCGGGTTCCCGGGGCTCGCGGACCGCCCAGGCGCGGTCGGCCGGTGCCGGGAGCGTGCCGACGATGTCGCGCACGAGCTCGAGCGCGTGCTCGTCGTCCTCGGCGAGGTGGTCGGTGACGCCGGAGTGGCGCGCGTGCAGGTCGCCGCCGCCGAGCTCCTCGGGCGTGACGACCTCGCCGATGGCGGCCTTCACGAGCGGCGGGCCGCCGAGGAAGATCGTGCCCTGGTTGCGGACGATGACCGTCTCGTCGCTCATCGCGGGGACGTAGGCGCCGCCCGCGGTGCACGACCCCATGACGGCCGCGATCTGCGCGATGCGGCGCGCGGAGAGGTTCGCCTGGTTGTAGAAGATGCGGCCGAAGTGGTCGCGGTCGGGGAAGACCTCGTCCTGCTTCGGGAGGAAGGCGCCGCCGGAGTCGACGAGGTAGATGCACGGGAGCGCGTTCTCGAGCGCGACCTCCTGCGCCCGCAGGTGCTTCTTCACGGTCATCGGGTAGTACGTGCCGCCCTTGACCGTGGCGTCGTTGCACACGACCATCACGGGCCGGCCGTGCACGAGTCCCACGCCGGCGATGACGCCCGCGGCGGGCGTGTCGTCGTCGTAGAGGTCGTCGGCCGCGAGCGGGGCGAGCTCCAGGAACGCGCTGCCCTCGTCGAGCAGTCGTTCGACGCGGTCGCGAGGCAGCAGCTTGCCGCGCGCGACGTGCCGGTCGCGCGAGGCCTCGGGGCCGCCCAGGGCGGCCCGGGCGAGCTTGGCCCGCAGTTCGTCGACGAGCAGCGCGTGCGCATCGGCGTTGGCGCGGGCGGCGTCGGATGCCGCGTCGATCGCGCTCGTGAGGGTGTGCATCCGCTTCCGCTCCGCCTCTCCGTCGTGGCGTGGACCCGAGCGCCTTCGGTGAACGCTCGCTAACCGGGATTCATGTTAGCGACCATTCACCGAAATCCGCAACACGGCTCAGCGTCCAGGAACGGCGGAACCGCCGGAGAGGCCGACCAGGAGATGCTCCATCCCGAACTCCCACGCGCGATCGAGGTCGCCGCCGAGCCGGAACGCGCCCGCGAGCTCCATCGCGGTGAATCCGTGCATCCACGCCGTCAGGGTGCGCGCGGCATCGAGCGCGTGCTCCTCGCCCGCGAGGCGGCGGGCGACCTCCATGACGGCGGCGCTCGCGCGGTCGAGGGCGGCGCGATCCGCGCGCTCGGACTCCGGGAGCGGCCCGAACACGAGGGCGTAGCCGTTCGGCCGCTCGTGCGCGAACCGGCGGGCAGCAGCGGCGATCGCCCGCGCCGCCGACGGCGCGTCGGTGGTCGCCGCCACCGCCGCATCGACCCGGTCGCCGAGCTCCCGCGCCACGCCGTCGGCGACGGTCCGCACGAGGTGCTCGCGATCGCGCACGTGCTTGTACAGCGACGGCGCGCGGACCCCGAGTGCGGTCGCGACGGCCTGCATGGTGAGCCCGTCCCGACCGTCGCGTTCGAGGATCTCCGCAGCTGCCGCGTGGAGGGATTCCGGCGTGATGCGCGTCGGCGTGGGCATGGCGTCCTCCCTGTGGCTATTGACATTAGCCATCATGGCTACGTATCATAGCCGACATGGAACTCCGTACCGGCCTGCGACGCATCGGAAACGAGATCGTCGCCGCCTACCTCCTCCTCGACGACCGCGGCATCACGGTCGTCGACGCCGGCCTCCCCGGGCACTACGCCGACCTCCTGGCCGAGCTCGAGGCCGCCGGGCGGTCCGTCGACGACATCCGCGCCGTGATCCTCACCCACGGCGACTCCGACCACCTGGGCTTCGCCGAGCGTCTGCGCCGCGAGCACGGGGTGCCGGTGCACGTCCACGAAGCCGACGCCGCGCGCGCCCGTGGCGGCGACAAGCCGGCGACGAGCTTCGGCCGCGGTATCCGGCCCTGGCCGATCGTGCGCTTCTTCGCGTACGCGCTCGTCAAGGGCGGCGCCAAGACCGAGTACCTCGTCGAGGTCCGCACCGTGCGCGACGGCGACCGGCTCGACCTCCCGGGCTCGCCCGTCATCATCGGCATGCCGGGCCACTCGCCGGGGAGCATCGCCGTGCACTCCCCCGACCTCGACGCCGTGTTCGTGGGCGACGCCCTGACGACGCGGCACGTGCTCACCGGCCGGCGCGGGCCGCAGCCGGCGCCGTTCACCGATGAGCCCGAGGCGGCGCTCGACTCCCTCGACGCGCTCGCGGCGACGGATGCCACGTGGGTGCTCCCCGGGCACGGGACTCCGTGGAACGGCGGGGCGGCGGAGGCGGTCCGCCTGGTCCGCGAGGCCGCCGCGGCATCCGCTCGCTGATCGGCCGCACACCCGGGGCACCGCAGGCCGGCGGGGTGGCACGGTTGCCGCGAGACCGCCGGTCGGTTAGTGTGCATTCACCGAATTCCCCCGGAGGTGCACCCTGAGCGACACGCTCACCGACCGCGGCCGCGCCAAGGCCGACCGTCGCGCGGCCCTCCTCTCGGCCGCCGCCCGCCTGTTCGCCGACCGCGGCTACGCGGGCGTCACGCTCGAAGAGCTCGGCCAGGCCGCCGGCGTCTCGGGACCGGCCGTCTACCGCCACTTCCCCGGCAAGGCGGCCGTGCTCGCTGCGATCCTCGCCGACGCGAGCCGCGGGCTTCTCGACGGCGGCCGACGCACCATCGCGGCCGCCGGTGAACCGGCAGGCGCCCTGCGCGACCTCATCCGCTTCCACGTCGACTTCGCGCTCGCGAACGCCGACGTGATCCGCGTGCAGGACCGCGACCTCGGCAGCCTCGACGAGGCCGACGCCCATGAGGTCCGGCGCCTGCAGCGCGAGTACGTCGAACTGTGGGTGGGCGTGCTCGCCCGCCTGAGGCCCGACCGGGCCGAATCGGAGTTGCGGATCCGGGCTCACGCGGCCTTCGGGCTCGTCAACTCCACCCCGCACAGCGCCCGCATCCATGGGCGACGACCCGCGGACAGGGTGGTCCGCGGCATCCTGGAGGACATGGCATGGTCGAGCCTCACGTCGTGACCCTGCGCGCGACCCGCGCCGGCGACCGCGACGAGCTGTTCCGCATCCAACTCGATCCCGAGGCGAACCGCATGGCCGCCTTCACGGCGACCGATCCGGCCGACCGTGCGGCCTACGACGCGCACGTCGCCCGGTTCTCGACGCGCGACGACTACGACGCGCGCACCATCCGCTGCGACGGCCGCATCGTGGGCAGCGTCGCACGCTGGATCGACGCCGACTCGGGAATGGCCGAGATCACCTACTGGATCGACCGCGAGCACTGGGGCCGCGGGATCGCGACGCGCGCCCTGCGCCTCTTCCTCGACACGCAGCCGCGCCCGATCCGTGCGCGGGCGGCCGCCGACAACGCGGCCTCCGTCGCCGTGCTGCGCAAGCTCGACTTCGTCGAGGTCCGGCGCGATCGGGACTACGCCAACGCCCGCGGCGAGGAGATCGAGGAGATCGAGTTCGTCCTCCGGTGAACGGCTGCCGCGGGCGCGGCGTCGCCCCGCGTCAGCGGTTGCGGTACAGCTCGAGCAGCGGCGCGGGGATGCGGCCGCGGTCGGACACCTGGTGGCCGTTCGCACGGAGCCACTCGCGCGCGTCCTTCGTGTCGCCGGCGCCACCGCCACCCGACCGCCGGCGCGCGCTGCCACCGGCGCGACCCGACGACGTGCGGCGCGCGGCGTCGACGAACGGCGCGAGCGCCGCCTCGAACTTCTCGGCGTTCGCCGACGACAGGTCGATCGCGTAGCCGTCGCCGTTGATGCTGAATGCAATGGTCCGATCCGCCTCGGATCCGTCGAGATCGTCGACCAGGGTCTCGACAATTCGCTTCGCCATGTGTGCACGCCCTTTCTGCGGGGAATCGCAGTCGAATACGACAGCGGGAACGCGTGTCTGCAGACGAGCATATTCCCGCTGTGAATTCGGGCACGTGAATTATTCGATGGTTGTGGAGAATTCCCAGTCGACGCGATCGCGGAATTCAGGCGATCGTCGCGCCGTGCTCGTGCGCGATCACGGCGATCCGCTTCGCCAATTCCACATCGCGGCTCGTCACGCTCCCGACGTCGTGCGATACGAGATCGAATTCGATGCGGCCCCATCCGAGGCGCACGTCGGGATGGTGGTTGGCGGCATCCGCCTCAATGGCCACCGCATCGAGCAGGCGAACGGCGCTCGAGAAATCCGCCGTCCGGAATTCGGCGGTCAACCGTTCGCCGTCGTGGCGGAATCCGGTTCCCGAGATCTCCGCCGCGACGTCCTCGCGCGAGCGGGGCGTGCGCTCGTCCATGGGCTCATCCTGCACCCGCTACGCTGCGCCCGCACCCTTCTGGGACGCGAATCGCCGGAACTCGCGTCGAGTTCCGGCCATTCGCGTCCGTGCCAGGCGGCGACGGTCAGGACATGGTGAGCGCGAGGCCCGGTTCCCGGAGGATCCGCCCGATGTCGGCGAGGAAGCGCGAGCCCTGTTCGCCGTCCACCAGTCGGTGGTCGAACGAGAGCGAGAGCGTCATGACCTCGCGCAGCGCGATCTCGCCGCGGTGCTCCCACGGCTGGCGCCGCACGGCGCCCATCGCGAGGATCGCCGCCTCACCCGGGTTCAGGATCGGCGTTCCCGCATCGATCCCGAAGACCCCGATGTTCGTGATCGAGATCGTGCCCCCGGCGAGGTCGGCCGGCGCCGTCCTCCCCGCACGCGCGGTCTCGGCGAGCGCCGCGATCGCGTCGGCGAGCTCGATGAGCGTCATCCGCTCGGCACCCTTGACGTTCGGCACGACGAGGCCGCGCTCGGTGGCCGCGGCGATGCCGAGGTTCACCCCGCCGAACCGCACGATCTCCTGCGCCTCCTCGTCCCAGCGCGAGTTGACCTCGGGCGTGCGGGCCGCGGCGATGCAGAGCGCCTTCGCCACCACGGTGAGCGGCGTGACCTTGTGTCCGGCGTAGGCGCGATCCGAGCGGATGGCGGCGAGGAGCTCCATCGTTGCGGTGACGTCGACCGTGAGGAACTCCGTCACGTGCGGCGCCGTGAAGGCGCTGCGCACCATGGCGGCGGCGGTGTGCTTGCGCACGCCCTTGATGGGGATGCGGGTCTCCCCCGGTGCCGTCCGTGCGGTCGTCGTCTCCGTGACCGTCGCCGTCGTCGCCGGCGCGGCTTCGGGGGCCCCGGTTCCGGATGCCGCGGCCTCGACGTCGGCGCGCGTGATCAGGCCGCGCTCCCCCGTGCCGACGACCTGCTCGAGGTCCACCCCGAGGTCGCGCGCGAGCTTGCGGACCGGCGGGGTCGACCGGGGACGCTCGGGGCGCTCGTCGGCGTCGTGCAGTCCGTTCGCGCCGCCGTGGGTGACCGTGTCGGGCTCGATGCGGTCGTGCTCGGGCGGCGCGGGCACGAGGTCCTCGCGGAGCGCCGCGGGCGCGCCGAGTCGGCGGGCCCGTCGCTTGGGTCCGCGCTCGGCCTCGGCGCCGTAGCCGACGAGGGTCGGCTCGCGCACCTCGACGGGCTCGGCCGCGGCCTCGGACGCGGTCTCGGCGGGAGCGGCCTGCGCAGCGGCGGGCGCGGCGGCAGGGGCCGGCGCCGCGGCATCCGTCACCGCGGCACCGCTCGTGTCGCACGAGAACAGCTTCTCGCCGACGTTGACGGTCTCGCCCTCGGCGGCGTGCAGCGCGGTCACGGTGCCCTCGAACGGCGAAGGCAGCTCGACGACGGCCTTGGCCGTCTCGACGTCGGCGATGATCTGGTTCAGCTCGACATGGTCTCCGACCTTGACGCGCCAGGCGACGATCTCGGATTCCGTGAGTCCCTCGCCGAGGTCGGGCAGCGCGAAGTCGCGGATCGTGCTCACGCGTCCACCTCCGAGACGTCGGACAGCGAGTTCGGCCGGCCCATCGCGCGGTCGACGCCGTCGAGGATGCGGTCGAGGTCGGGCAGGTGGTGCTGCTCGAGCTTGGCCGGCGGATACGGGATGTCGTGGCCGGTGACCCGCACGGGCGCGGCCTCCAGGAACTCGAAGCAGCGCTCGGTGATCGACGCGGCGATCTCGGCGCCGACGCCGCCCTGCTCGCCCGCCTCGTGCGCCACGACGAGACGTCCGGTCCGGCGGACGGAGGCCTCGATGGTCGAGTAGTCGACGGGCGCGAGCGAGCGCAGGTCGATGACCTCGACGGAGACGCCCTCCTCGGCGGCGGCGGTCGCGGCATCCTTGGCGGTCTGCACGAGCGCGCCGTAGGTCACGAGCGTGACGTCGCGACCGGATGCCACGACCGTGGCGACGCCCATGGGCCGGGCGTCGGCGAGGTTGGCGTCGAGGTCGACCTCGCCCTTCACGTGGTAGCGGCGCTTGGGCTCGAGGAAGACCACCGGGTCGTCGCTCGCGATGGCCTGGCGAATCATGACGTACGCGTCGGCGGGGTTCGAGCACGCGATGACGCGCAGCCCGGCGGTGTGGGTGAAGTACGCCTCGGGCGACTCGGAGTGGTGCTCGGCCGCGCCGATGCCGCCGCCGAACGGGATCCGGATGACCATGGGCATCTTGACCGTGCCGCGAGAGCGGTAGTGCAGCTTCGCGACCTGGGCGACGATCTGGTCGAAGCCCGGGTAGACGAATCCGTCGAACTGGATCTCGACCACCGGCCGGAAGCCGCGGTACGCGAGGCCGACGGCGGTGCCCAGGATGCCGGCCTCCGACAGCGGCGTGTCGACGACGCGATCGCCGCCGAACTCCGCCTTGAGGCCGTCGGTGATGCGGAAGACGCCGCCGAGCGTGCCGATGTCCTCGCCCATGAGCACGACGGTGTCGTCGTCGGCGAGCGCGCGGCGGAGCCCCTCGTTGAGCGCCTTGCCGAGGGTCAGCGTGGTCATCGGTCGCCCTCCTCGTCGAACATCGCGAGGTAGCGGGCGTAACGCGACTTCTGCCGCTCGAGGTGGCTGTTGGGCTCGGCGTACACGTGGTCGAACACGCTCATGGGCTCCGGGTCGGGGATGTTCGTGATGGCCGCGCGCAGGTCGGCGGCGGCGCGGTCGGCGGCGGCCTTCGCGTCGGCGTCGACGGCCGCCATGTCGGCTCCGGATGCCGCGAGCAGGGCGTGCAGGCGCGCGATCGGGTCGCGCTCCCGCCACGCCGCGAGGTCGTCGTCGGTGCGGTAGCGCTTGGGATCGTCGGCGGTGGTGTGCGGGCCCATGCGGTACGTGACGGCTTCGATGAACGCGGGCCCCTCGCCGCGGCGGGCGCGGTCGAGGGCCCAGCGCGTCACGGCGAGCACGGCGAGCACGTCGTTGCCGTCGACGCGGATGCCGGGCATGCCGAAGCCGTCGGCGCGACGCGCGAGCGGCTGCTTGGACTGGAGGCCGACCGGCTCGGAGATGGCCCAGCCGTTGTTCTGGCAGAAGAACACGACGGGCGCGTCGAAGCTCGCGGCGAAGACGAACGCCTCGTTGACGTCGCCCTCGCTCGTGGCGCCGTCGCCGAAGTAGCTGATGGCGACGTGCTCGTCGCCCTGCCACTTGGCGCCCATGGCCCAGCCGACGGCGTGCAGCGACTGCGCGCCGATGATGATCTGCGGCACGGCCATCCGCTTCTCGTAGGGGTTCCAGCCGGATGCCGCGGTGCCGCGCCAGACGCTGAGGAGCTCGACGGGCTGCACGCCTCGGAGCCACGCCACGGCGTGCTCGCGGTAGCTGGAGAAGACGAAGTCCTCGTCGTCGAGGGCGCGGGCGGAGCCGATCTGCGCGGCCTCCTGGCCGGCGAGCGGCGGCCACAGGCCGAGTTCGCCCTGGCGCTGGAGGGCAGTGGCCTCGGCGTCGAGGCGGCGCACGACGACCATGTCGCGGTGGAGGGCGGCCAGCGCGTCGGTGTCGACGTCGGCGACCCACGGGTCGAAGTCGGGGTTCGCGTGTCGCGTGCCCGCCTGGTCGAGGAGCTGGACGAGGTCGCCGGGACGGGTCAGCAGCCCGGTCGCCTCTCGGTCGGAAGGGGTCATCGTCGAACCTCCGTGTCGGCTCCGCCGCCTTGTGGGCAGCGTCGCGCCCGGCGCCGATGCCGGATACCCGCAGCGTACGACGATCTGGCAATCGGCTCAAGCAATCCCGGACGAGTTGCGCAGATTGCATGGTGGTGACGGACTTCACGGTGCTAACGTGTGGCGCTATGAACGGCTACGACGCGGTCGACCGAGCCCTGCTCCGGGCACTGGCCGACGACCCGCGGGCCACGGCCGTCGCGCTCGCCGACCGGCTCAAGCTGAGCCGCAACACCGTCCAGGCGCGGATGGCGCGACTCGAGGCATCCGGAGCCTTCCTGTCGTTCGAGCGCAGCATCGACCCGGCGCCGCTCGGCTATCCGCTCGAGGCGTTCGTGTCGGTCCACGCGCGCCAGAAGCTTTTGTCCGAGGTCGTGCGGGAACTCTCGCGGATCCCCGAGGTGATCCAGGCCCACGGGCTGTCGGGCCAGGTGGACCTGCTCGTCCGGGTGGTCTGCCGTGACGCGCACGACCTGTTCCGCATCGACGAGGAGATCCTCGCGATCGAGGGCGTCGAACGCACGGAGACCTCCCTCGCGATGGGCGAGCTCATCCCCTACCGCCTGTCGCCGCTGCTCGCCCGCTGAGCCGCGCCCACCCGGTGCGCCGCACTCACCGCCGAACTGCGCCGGCCCACCCGTCGGGCCCGGGCACCGCCGCTGCGGTCATCCGCGCGAGCATGCGAGAGTTGCAAAGAACATCTTGCAAAGCTTTCTTTGCAACGCTATCTTTGCACCATGGACGACACCGACCTGACCGCCTGGCCCAGCAGCTCCCGGCACCCCGGGATCGACCACGTCCTGCCCTCGGAGAGCCTGAAGAGCCTCGCGCACCCCCTCCGGGTGCGGATCTACGACGAGCTCTCGTCCTACGGCCCGTTCACGGCCAGCATGCTCGCCGAGCGCCTCGGCGAATCCAGCGGGGCCACCAGCTATCACCTGCGCCAGCTCGCTCGCGCCGGCCTGGTGCGGGAGGACCCCTCGCGCGGCAAGGGCCGCGAGCGCTGGTGGGAACGCAGCCCCGGATCCATCGCGATCCCCGACGCCCGCAAGCTGCCGCCCGGCAGCGCGGAGCGCCTCGCGGTGAAGCTCGTGGAGGACGAGTGGTTCCGCGCCCGCGAGCAGAACTTCCACGAGTTCCTCGCCGAGGGCGAACTGGTGTTCGACTCCGACTGGCTCGACATCGCCACCTCGGACACGATCAACCTCCGCCTCACGCCCGAGCAGCTCCACGGCCTGGTGACCGACATCGACGCCGTCCTGCAGCGCTACATCAGCGCCTACAAGCGCACGCCGTCGCCCGGCTCGCGTCCCGTCCAGATCCACGTCAACGCATTCCCGCTCGTCCGCGGCGAACCGACCGCCGACCCCGCGAAGGAGGACCGATGAGCTCCCTCACCCTCTCCGCCGGCTCGGGCCGGCTCGGCGACTGGGCCGTCCGCGCCGGGCTCGCCCTGGCGCGCTGGGGCCGGCGCCGCTCGGCGCGGCGCACCGACCGCGACCGCCTGCTCGCCAGGATGGCCGCCCACGAGGCGGCCGAGACCGCCGTCGCCGAGCGCGACCGCGCCATCCGCTCGGCGACGTTCCTGCCGCTGTAGACGACGATGCCCCGCCCGAACGGATCGGGCGGGGCATCGGTTCGACGGGGCGACGACTAGACGTCGGCACCCTCGGCGGGCTCCACGGGGTGGACGCGCTCGGTCTCGGCGGGGGCCGAGTCGGCCTCCTCCGCGATGACGGGCGCGAGCGAGAGCTTGCCGCGGTCGTCGATCTTCGTGATCTCGACGAGGATCTTCTGGCCGACGCCGAGGACGTCCTCGACGTTCTCGACGCGCTTGCCGCCGGCGAGCTTGCGCACCTCGGAGATGTGCAGCAGGCCGTCCTTGCCGGGCAGCAGCGAGATGAACGCACCGAACGCGGCGATCTTCACGACCGTGCCGAGGAACTGCTCGCCGACCTCGGGGTTGGTCGGGTTCGCGATCGCGTTGACCGCGGCCCGCGCCGCCTCGGCCGTCGGGCCGTCGGTCGCGCCGATGTAGACGGTGCCGTCGTCCTCGATGGAGATCTCGGCACCGGTGTCGTCCTGGATGCCGTTGATCGTCTTGCCCTTCGGGCCGATGAGCTCGCCGATCTTGTCGACCGGGATCTGCACGCTGATGACGCGCGGCGCCGTGGGCGCCATCTCGTCGGGGCCGTCGATGGCGGCGTTCAGCACCTGCAGGATCGTGGTGCGCGCCTCCTTGGCCTGGGTGAGCGCGCCGGCGAGCACCGAGGCGGGGATGCCGTCGAGCTTGGTGTCGAGCTGGATCGCCGTGACGAACTCGGACGTGCCGGCGACCTTGAAGTCCATGTCGCCGAGCGCGTCCTCCGCGCCCAGGATGTCGGTCAGCGCCGCGTAGCGGGTCTCACCGTCGACCGTGTCGGAGATGAGGCCCATCGCGATGCCCGCGACCGGCGCCTTCAGCGGCACGCCCGCGTTCAGCAGCGACAGCGTGGACGCGCAGACCGAGCCCATCGAGGTCGAGCCGTTCGAGCCGAGCGCCTCGGAGACCTGGCGGATGGCGTACGGGAACTCCTCGCGCGACGGCAGCACCGGCACGAGCGCACGCTCGGCGAGCGCGCCGTGGCCGATCTCGCGGCGCTTCGGCGAACCGACGCGCCCCGTCTCACCCGTCGAGTAGGGCGGGAAGTTGTAGTTGTGCATGTAGCGCTTCTTGGTGACCGGGCTCAGCGAGTCGATCTGCTGCTCCATCTTGAGCATGTTCAGCGTGGTGACGCCCAGGATCTGGGTCTCGCCGCGCTGGAAGATGGCGGAGCCGTGCACGCGCGGGATGACCTGCACCTCGGCGTCGAGCGGACGGATGTCGGCCAGGCCGCGGCCGTCGATGCGGACGCCCTCGGAGAGGACGCGCGAGCGCACGACGTGCTTGGTGACCGACTTGTACGCGGCCGACACCTCGCCGTTGGCGGACTCGGGGAGCTCCCCGGCCTCGACCTTGGCGGCGATGGCCTCCTTGACGCGCGCCTTGAGCGCGTCGTCGGCGTCCTGACGCTCGACCTTGCCGGCGATCTGGTAGATGCCCTTGAGCTCGTCGAGCGCGAGCTCCTCGACGGCGGCCTTCGTCGCGTCCTGGTAGGGCGGGAACGTCGGGTAGTCGGCGGTCGGCTTGGCGGCGGTCTTCGCCACCTCCTGCTGCGCCTCGACGAGCTGCTTGATGAACGGCTTCGACGCCTCGATGCCCTGCGCGATGACGGTCTCGTCGGGCTTGACGGCGCCGGCCTGGATCAGGTTGAAGGCGTTGTCGGTGGCCTCGGCCTCGATCATCATGATCGCGACATCCTGCGAGCCGTCGGCCTCGGTCACGACGCGACCCGCGACGACCATGCTGAACACGGCGTCCTCGAGCTGCGAGTGCTTCGGGAAGCCGACCCACTGGCCGTCGATGAGGGCGACGCGCACGCCGCCGATCGGGCCGGAGAACGGCAGGCCCGACAGCTGCGTCGAGAGCGACGCGCTGTTGATGGCGAGCACGTCGTAGAGCTCGTCGGGCTCGATCGCGAGCACGGTCACGACGACCTGGACCTCGTTGCGGAGGCCATCGACGAACGAGGGACGCAGCGGCCGGTCGATGAGGCGGCAGGTGAGGATCGCCTCCGTCGAGGGGCGGCCCTCGCGGCGGAAGAACGAGCCGGGGATGCGGCCCGCGGCGTACATGCGCTCCTCGACGTCGATCGTGAGCGGGAAGAAGTCGAAGTGCTCCTTCGGCTGCTTCGACACCGACGTGGCCGAGAGCAGCATCGTCTCGTCGTCGAGGTAGGCGACCGCCGAACCCTGCGCCTGCTGCGCGAGCCGGCCGGTCTCGAAGCGGATGGTACGGGTGCCGAAGCGACCGTTGTCGATGACGGTCTCGGCGAACGTGATCTCAGGACCTTCCAAGAGGTCTCTCTCCTTTGTTTCGACTCGCACGCCCGTGTGGCGCGCGAGGTGGACAAGGAGCAGGGAACAGGCAGATCTCAGCGGGTCATCCGACCCGCCAGCGCTGGCCACCAGTAGAAGTCCACCAAGCTCGTGCTTGGTAAGCCACCACAGGGGACCAGCTTCCTGCCGGCCTGCTCCGTTGCGCGCCCGCGGATGGGCGCGAGCTCATGTTGAGTTGAGCGGGTGCCGCACGGGCACCCTCGGCGAGCCTACCAGCCCGGCGTGTCGTGGCCTAGCGGGCGCCGCCGCGGCGGTTCACGTGGTGGTCCGGGAGCCCCGCGCGACACGGTCGGGCGGGGGGATGTGCACCAGGTCCGCGTGCTTCGGGGAGCGCCCGTCCCCCGCGGTCCGGCCGAGCAGGCGACGGCCGGCCCACGGCACGGCGTGGCGGCGCAGCCACTCGCCCGTGGGCAGCGGCGGGGCGTCGGGCTCATCGGCGTCGCCGTGCAGCGCCGCGTCGAGTGCGGCGAGCGCGGCGGCATCCGGCACCCCGAGGACGGACGCGGCGGCGTAGGCCAGCGCCCGGTGGCCGGAGGAGTTGAGGTGGACGCGGTCCTCGGCCCAGACCCCGCGGACGGTCAGCCCGTCGTGCGCGGCCGCGTCGAGCACGAGCACGTCCGCGCCCTCCAGGCGATGCCGCATCCGCTCGCCGAACCGCGCGAATCGGGTTCGCACGGGGCCCAGGCGCTCGTGCGCCGGGACGAAAGGCGTGACGACGAGCACGTCGCACCCGGTGGCGCGTACGGCGAGCACGGCGTCGGCGAGGCGACCGGCGAGTGCTTCCGGCCTGGCGTCGATGCGGACGAGGTCGTTGCCGCCCGCGAGGACCGTCACGAGGTCGGCGCGCAGGCGCACGGCGTGCGGGAGCTGCACGTCGACGACGTCGCGCACGCGGCGGCTGCGGACGGCGAGGTTGGCGTAGCCGACTCCGCCGCCGGTCGCCGCGAGCAGCATCGCCAGCCGGTCGGCCCAGCCGCGGTACTCCCCAGCGGCCATGCGGGACGAGTCGCACAGCCCCTCGGTGACCGAGTCGCCGACGGCGACGAACCGCTCCCAGCGTCGCGCGGCGGCCGGTGCGGTCGGCGTCGGCCGCGCCGTCGCCGCGGGTGCCGCCTCGGCGTCCCGCCGCGCCGTGATGGCGTGGCCGGTGACGGCAGGGCTCGTGACGACGCCCGACCGGATGCGCGCGGCCAGTTCGTAATGCGCGAGCAGCTCGTCGCCGAGGCGCTCCCAACTGCGCTCCGCGACCCCCTCGTGCGCCGCGCGGCCGAACGCCCGCCGCTTCGCGTCGTCGCCCGCGAGATCGCGCACGCGGGCGGCGAGCTCGCCGAGGTCCCCCGGCCGGTAGAGCCAGCCGTCCCGGCTCGAGTGCACCAGGTCGAGCGGCCCGCCGCGGCCGGTGGCGACCACCGGGACGCCGCTGGCCAGCGCCTCCTGGACGGTCTGGCAGAACGTCTC
Organism: Agromyces indicus; assembly: GCF_031432295.1. Classification (NCBI taxonomy): domain Bacteria; kingdom Bacillati; phylum Actinomycetota; class Actinomycetes; order Micrococcales; family Microbacteriaceae; genus Agromyces; species Agromyces indicus. The sequence continues at coordinate 74,288 of NZ_JAVKGS010000004.1, forward strand.
GCTCTCGCCCGGGTGCACGAACAGGTCGAGGCTCGCCACCGCGGTCGCGAGCTGCTCGCCGCCCAGGAACCCGGTGAAGCGGGCGCCGGGCAGCGCGGCTTCCAGCGCAGCACGCGACGGCCCGTCTCCGACGACGACGAGGCGCACGCCCTCGATGCCCGTGAGCGCCCGCAGGTCCTCGACCTGCTTCTCCGGCGCGAGGCGGCCGACGTAGCCCACGAGCACCTCGTCGTCCGCCGCGAAGCGACGACGCCACGCCGGATCGCGGCGCGCCGGGTGGAACCGCTCGGTGTCGACCCCGCGCGCCCAGCGCCGCATCCGCTCGACGCCGTAGCCCTCGAGCCGCGCCGCCGCCGCCGAGGACGGCGCGAGCGTCAGGGTCGCGCGACGGTGGATCCGGGCGACGTGCCGGGCGAGCACGGGCTCGGCGCCGGCCACCCCGTACCGCTCCGCGTAGGCCGGCACGTCCGTCTGGTAGACGGCGACGGATGGCACGGCCAGGCGCTCCGCCGCGAGCACGCCCTGCCAACCGAGCACGAACGGCGACGCGAGGTGCACCACATCCGGCCGGAAGTCCCCGAGCACCCCGGTCAGCCGGCGCACCCCGGTGAGGGCCACCCGCACCTCGGGATACCCGGGCAGCGGCGCCGACCGCAGGAACTCCGCGTTGGCGCCGTGCAGCCCGTGGTCGACGGGCCCGGAGCGCGGGGCGATCACGAGCGCCTCATGGCCTCGACGCTCGAGGTGTCGAAGCACCTGCAGCAACGAGTGGGTGACCCCGTTCATGTGCGGGAGGAACGATTCGGCGAGGAGGGCGACTCTCACGGTGACAGCGTGTCCGCTCGTCCCGCCTCGCCGCGCGCCGCGACGCCGGAGGTCGACCAGGGTTCACCGAGTCGACGGACGCCGTTCCCGGGTCGGTCGCGCCCGGGTCACGCCGCGGGCCGAGGGCAGGCGGGTCGCGACATCCGTTCGCGCACCCCCTCGCGGTCGGCGCCCGAGACGCGCAAGATGGGCTGGGGGCATCGTCCGGTGCGCCCGGAACGTTCGAGGAGGAACGCCATGTCATCCGTCGCACGCGTCACCACCATCACCGCCTTCTCCGAGACGAGCTTCGAGGATGCCGTCGCGGTCGGCATCGCCCGCTCGGCCCAGACGCTCCGCAACGTCAAGGGCGCATGGGTCAAGGAGCAGAAGGTCAAGGTCGAGGGCGAACGCATCGTCGAGTGGTCGGTGACCCTCGAGGTCACCTTCGTGCTCGACGACTGACCGTCGTCGGCGCGACGGGTCGGGGAGGCGTCGCCCTCTCCGACCGTCTGGCGCGGACGCGAGCTGGTCAGCCGCAGAGGGTGAGCGACTCGACCGATGCACCGAGTGCGCCGGGTCCGCCGAGCAGCAGGACCCCGAGGACCCCGCTGTCGACGATGCCGGCCGCTGCCGACGCAGGAATGCACGAACCCGGCGAGAGGTGGATCGGCGCGCCGAGCATGCCGGCGAGCGGTCCGCCGGCGAGCGCGTCCGGGAAGCCCGTGCCCGAGGCGATCAGGGCGTACTCCGTCTCGTCGAACACGGCGCCGTTCACCGCCGCGGCCGTGGCGTAGCGGTCGGGTCCCGCGAGTCGCACGACGTGATCGGAGCCACCGACGAGCGAGGCCAGCGATGCCTCGACGCCGCCGCTGACGGAACCCGGGCCCCCCGCGATGAGGACATCGGTCACGCCGAGGTCGGAGATGAGGGCGGCGGTCGCCGCGTCGACCGACCTCGCCGCGCCGTCGACGAGGATGACCGGGCCGCGGAGGGCACCGGCCGCAGGTCCGGCGGCGAGGGCGTCGGGGAAGTTCGCCGCAGTGGCGACGAAGGCGGTGGGCGCACCGTCCTCGCCGAAGGCGTCGTCGACGATCAGCCGGGCCGTGTCGTAGCGCGTCGCGCCGCCCAGCCGGTCGAGGTCGGCGGGGTCGTCGACGTACGCCGCGAGCTGGCGGAACACGGCAGCGGACACCGATCCCGTCCCGCCGGCGACGACGATCCGCTCGGGTCGGATGCGTGCGAGTTCGGCGGCGACCACGGGCGGGATCCGGTCGGCGGGGACGGTCAGCACGACGCCGCCCGCGTGCATCGCCGCCGGGCCCGCCGCGAGGGCATCGGGGAAGTTGAACGCGTTGGCGACATACACCACCGGCGCTCGCCGACCGTCCTCGATCGCGGCCTTCGAGATCTCGACGGCGGTGGCGAATCGGTCGGTGCCGCCCAGACGCCCCACGTCGAAGTACCGCGGCTCGAGCGCCACCTCTCCGAGATCCAGGTCGATGCCCTCCTCGACCACGACATCGGTCCGGGCCGCGAAGTACCTCGCGTCCTGCCAGAACTCTCCACCGATGCTCTCGTCCAGTGATGACGCGAAGTGGACGGCGTACCGACCGGGTTCGAGCACCGGCGCCGTGACGGCGCCGCGCCAGCCGGCGGGCTGGTCCAGAACCACGGGCAGGTACGCATCCTCCGTCTCGTCGTATCGCCAGATCGAGAACATGCCGCCGTCCCAGATGGGCTGACCGGCGTAGGTGAGGTCGGCGCGGAACGATCCGCCGCGGCGGAGCTCGATGTCGATTCCCGACACCCACTCGCCCTCGTCCACGTCCAGGAGCCCCGGCCGGATCCCGTCACCTCGCCATTCGCCCGGGAGCGCCAGCGTCGACCGGTGCGGCTCCACGCGGACCGTGTAGCTTCCGGGAGTCACCCCGTGCACCTCGAACGTGCCAGTCGGCCAGACGGACCCGGCCCTGTCGGTGTCGCCGTTCTCGCTGACGAGTCGGAGGCCTTCGCCGCTGTAGGGCTGGGAGGTGCCATCGGAGTCGATGACGGTGACCGTGCCGGCCACCGCCGGGACCGGGTCGAGCACGATGTCCAGGTCGATGACCGCCCCGAGCGTCAGCACCAGCGGTGCGCCCGTGGCGGAGGCCCACGGTTCGCCGTTGTGGTCTTCGGTCGTCCAGTACGGGCCGTTGCTGAAGCCGGCGCGATACTCTCCGGGCGGAAGCGGCTTGCTGGTGAACGTCCCGTCTTCCGCGAGATCGACGATGCGGTTCTGCGGTACCTGGCCGGTCCGGAGCGCATTGATGCTCGCCCGCGGCTTGCCGTACTTGTTGGGGCCGAAGTCTGCGGTGCTCCCGGTGAGGGTCCCCCGCACGACCGCGCCGCGTTCGAGCCGGGTGTGCAGCGTCAAGGTCTCGCCGGCGACCACCTGGACGAACGGAGCGTCCGCCTCGTAGTACGCGTCCGACCAGTACTCCCCGATGAGGCCGGCGTTTCCGACGTAGCGGAACATCAGTCGGTACGACCCCGGGCTCACGTTCGCGAACGCGTAGGTCCCCGTCTCCGGGTCGACGTCGACCCACGCGATGCTGGAGTACGCATTCTGGAGCGTGACGCCCGCCCAGTCATCGGAGGACAGCAACTCGCCGTCCGGACCCGTGACCGTGCCGGTGATGGTGCCGGTCGTCGGTTCCTCGGCATGCGCGGGCGCGAGCGCCGACGGCGCGAGGACGAACGCGATGGCTGCGGCGAGCACAGCAAGGAAGCGGGGGTGGCGAGGGCGCACGTGCGGGTCTCCGTCGATCTGCGGCGCGGTCGGGCCCGGCACGCAGGAGAGAGCATACTTCCCCGCGGCGGCCCCGCAGCGTCTCGACCCCACCCCCAGTGCACGGATGCCGCGGCGACCGGTTCGCCGCGGCATCCGTCGCCACCGTCTGCGCCTACTCCCCCGCGAGTCCGCCCAGCAGGTGGCCCATCGGCCGGTCGAGCGAGAACGGGTCGTTCACGCGCTCGCTGCGGTAGGTGCGCTCGACGAGCTCGGCGAACTCCCGAGCACCGCGGAAGATCCGCTCGGGCAGCGAACGCACGCCGTCCCCGCCGCCGCCCCAGTCGCCGGTCGCGGCGAAGACGCCCGTGGTGACGGGAATCGCGTGGAGGTAGGTGAACAGCGGCCGGATGGCGTAGTCGATCGCGAGCGAGTGCCTCGGCGTGCCGCCGGTCGCGCCGATGAGCACGGGCAGGTCGGTGAGCGACTGCGGGTCGATCACGTCGATGAACGACTTGAACAGGCCCGCGTAGCTCGTCGAGAAGATCGGCGTCACGGCGATGAGACCGTCGGCCGTCGCGAGCTCGTCGAGCACCTCCTGCAGCTTCGGCGGGGCGAAGCCCGTGAGCAGGTGGTTCGTGATGTCGTGCGCGAGATCGCGGAGCTCGACGGTGCGCACCTCGGCCTCGACGCCGCGCTCGCGGAGGACGTCGACGGCGTCGGAGGTGAGCCGGTCGGCCAGCTGCCGCGTCGAGCTCGGGGTGCTGAGCCCCGAGGAGACGACGACGATTCGCTTGGCGCTCATCGGGCACCCGCCGTTCCCGCGGACGCGAGTCCGAACGCGGCGCCGCGACCGGGAGCGGTCCCGGCCTCGGCGTCCTGGTAAGGCGATCCGGCCGTCAGGTTGTCGCCGCGGTTGGCGCGCGGGGTGGCCTGGCGGGGCGCGCCGTCACCGTACTTCGCCTTCACGAGCGACGCGTGCGTGGGCGCGTCGGGCACGTCGGCCGGACGGTTCTTCGCGAACTCGCGTCGCAGCACGGGGACGACCTCCTCGCCGAGCAGGTCGAGCTGCTCGAGCACGGTCTTCAGCGGCAGGCCGGCGTGGTCCATGAGCCAGAGCTGGCGCTGGTAGTCGCCGACGTAGTCGCGGAACCCGAGCGTCTTGTCGATGACCTCCTGGGGGCTGCCGACCGTGAGCGGGGTCTGCTGCGTGAAGTCCTCCATGCTCGGACCGTGGCCGTAGACCGGCGCGTTGTCGAAGTACGGGCGGAACTCGTTCACGGCGTCCTGCGAGTTCTTGCGCATGAACACCTGGCCGCCGAGGCCGACGATCGCCTGCGCGGCGGTGCCGTGGCCGTGGTGCTCGTACCGCTGGCGGTACAGCGCGATCATGCGCTGGGTGTGCGACGCGGGCCAGAAGATGTGGTTGGCGAAGAAGCCGTCGCCGTAGAAGGCCGCCTGCTCGGCGATCTCGGGCGTGCGGATGGAGCCGTGCCAGACGAACGGCGGTACGCCGTCGAGCGGCCGCGGAGTCGACGTGAAGCCCTGCAGCGGCGTGCGGAACTTGCCGGACCAGTCGACGACGTCCTCGCGCCACAGGCGGTGCAGCAGCTCGTAGCTCTCGATCGCGATCGGCAGGCCCTGGCGGATGTCCTTGCCGAACCACGGGTAGACCGGGCCGGTGTTGCCGCGGCCGATCATGAGGTCGGCGCGACCGCCCGACACGTGCTGCAGCATCGCGTAGTCCTCGGCGAGCTTCACCGGGTCGTTGGTGGTGATCAGCGTCGTCGCGGTCGACAGCTGCAGCGTGGAGGTCTGGCCGGCGATGTAGGCCAGCGTGGTGGTCGGCGAGGAGGACCAGAACGGCGGATTGTGGTGCTCGCCGAGGGCGAAGACGTCGAGCCCGACCTCCTCGGCGTGCTTGGCGATCGTCAGCGTCGCCTGGATGCGCTCCGCCTCGCTGGGCGTGCGACCCGTCGTGGGGTCCTCCGTGATGTCGCTGACGGTGAAGATTCCGAACTGCATGTCTCTCGCCCTCCTGGGCCGATCGGGTTTTGCATACATTCGCATGCAATTGGTCCCAACAGATGCCACGCCCACACTATTCCCGGCCCCGAGCGCGACCTCACGCGAGGGCCAGCACCGCATCGGCCGCCTCGGCGAGCGCGACGCCGTAGCCCCGTCCGTGCCCGGCCGCATGCACGGCGAGCGGATGCAGCTGGTGGAGCGGCACGCGGTCGCGCCATCCGTCCCGCAGCGGCGCCGCGCGGTCGTACGCCTCGAGGATCTCGGCGAGGAACGGGCAGCCGAACAGCTGCAGCATGGCCAGGTCGGTCTCCCGGTGGCCGCCGTGGGCGGCCGGGTCGATGAGCACGACCCCGTCGGCCGACCAGAGCACGTTGCCGTTCCAGAGGTCGCCGTGGATGCGGGCCGGCGGTTCGTCGTCGTCGAAGGCGCCGGATGCCACGAGCGAAGCGGCACGGCGCACGACCTCCGCCTCGGCTGCGGTGACGTTGCCCGCGTCGACGGCGATCGGCAGGAACGGCATCACCCGATCGCGCGCGTAGAACGCGCCCCACGTCGGCGCCGCTGCGGCCGGCATCTCGCGCCGGCCGATGAACAGGGAACCGTCCCATCCATCGGGCGGCGCGCCGAACGCCTCGGCCCCGGCGGCATGCGTGCGGGCGAGTGCCGAACCGAAGGCCGCCGCGGCCGCGCGATCCGGTCGCACCTCGTCGATGCGCTCGAGCTCGATCCAGTCCGCACCCACGCCGCGAACCCCGGCGATGCGAGCAGCGTGCGCCGCGGCGAGCCAGGCGAGGCCCGCAGTCTCGACCTCGAAGAAGCCATCCGGCGCGTCGCCCCTCCGCTTCACGATGGTCTGCATGCATTCGAGTCTGCTGCACGAGCGCGGGGCCCGCCGCTGTCGCGACGGGCCCCGCTGGGTCGGATCGATCCGGAGTACTACTCCGTCTCGTGCGGCCCGTGGTGGTGGTCGTGGTCGTGGATCAGGTCGGGGTCGAGACCGCCGGCCGACTCGTCGACGAAGGTGCCCTCGGGGCCCGCCGGTGCCGGCAGGTTGAGGCCGCCGGGGATCTCCGCACCGGCCACGCCGTTGACCGACTCGGTCGAGTACGAGTACACGAGCACGGCGAGCGCGACCGCGTCGGCGTTCACGCCCATGGCGTGCAGGTTGACGTTGTCGATCGTGTCGCACGCCTGGTGGTAGCACGGGTCGAACGACGCACCGGCCGTGCCGCCCCAGATCGCTTCCTGCTCCTCGGACTTGACGACCTCGGCACCGGTGAACAGACCACCCGCGGGGATGTCGTTCTCGATGAACGCCTGGTAGTCGCTGCGGCCGCTGTACTCGGCGTCATCGTACGGCTCGCCCACGCTCGTGTAGTAGCGCTCGAACAGTTCCTCGATCGCCTCCGAGCCCTCGGGAACGGCGACCGGAGCCGGCCAGCTGGACTCGTTGCCGTCGTACACCATGAAGATGTAGTTGGGCGAGGCGACCATGTCGAAGTTCAGGTACAGCGCGATGCGGTCCTTCTCCTCCTGGCTGAGTTCGGCGACGTACTCCTCCGAGCCGATCAGGCCCGACTCCTCGGCGCCCCACCACGCGAGGCGGATGGTGTTCTGCGGCTCGAGCTTGGAGATCTTCTCGGCGAGGTCGAGCAGCGCGGCCGAGCCGCTGCCGTTGTCGTTGATGCCGGGGCCCGCCTGCACCGAGTCGAGGTGGGCGCCCGCCATGACGACGTTGTCGTCGTTGAGGCCCTTCTTCTCGGCGATGACGTTCTTCTGCGGCCGCGACTCCGGCTGCGGAACGAAGACGTTCGCAGTCGAGCCGGCCTGCGAGAGCGCGACGCCCTGCTCGTAGCTCGCGCCGACGACGGGGACGCCGACGACGTCCGATCCGCCGAGCGTGCCGACGATCAGGTTGTTCCGGTCGTCCGCCGTGGTGTTGCCCTGGTTGAAGAGGACGACGGCCTCAGCGCCCGCCGCCTCGGCGTTCAGGGCCTTGTCCGCGAACGGGCAGGTGCCGCGCTGGACGAGCGCGATGTCGGCGGGGCCGGAGAAGTCGAGGCCGGCGAAGTCGTCTGCCGTGCAGCCGCTCGTGCTCGTGTTGCCGACGCCGAGCTGCAGGTCGACCGGGATGACGGTGCCGGTGACATCGCCAGCGCCGCTGCCCGTGTACGGGCCGGTTTGGTAGTCCGCCTGGATGGGCGTGAGCTGCGTCAGCGTGGACGGTCCGACGTAGGTGTACGGGAACTCGTCGATCGACACCTCCCAGCCGGCGGCCTCGAGCACGTCGACGACGTAGTCGACGCTCGCCTCGTAACCCGAGGTGCCGGCGGCGCGATTGTCGTCGTTCTCGTCGGCGATCGCCTGGAACGCTTCGAGGTGTTCGAGCGCGCCTTCGGCGCTCACGCACTCCAGCAGCTTGGCGACGGTGTTGTTGTTGCGTGCGTCGCACGACTTGGCGGGTGCGGCGAGTGCGGCGCCGGCCGGCGCGAGCGCGAGGGCTCCGACCACGGATGTCGCGGTCGCGAGCACCGTGGCGCGGCGGGAAAGCCTTGCAGATCGATACATCGTCTCTCCTTCTGCGGCGCGTCCTCGTCGACGCGCCTCCAGCCGGAACCCTACGCGGAGCGACTCCCGAAGAAACAGACTTGACTTTCCCTCGGTGTACCCCGTATGAGCGACACCCGAAGGGGTGGTGACTCAGCGCCGCGCGTCGGCGTCGTGCTCCCCGAGCGCCGCGGGCAGCCCGCTGAGATCGAGGTCGACGCGGAAGGGCCGGGACGCGCCGTCGATGCGTGCCGGCACGCGGACGAAGCGCCGCGCCGCGCCCAACTCGTCGAGCCGGTCGCGCCACGTCGCCTCGGCGGGCTCGGCGACGAAGCCGGCGTGGCGCGGCCGCCCGTCGCCGACGAGTTGCACGCCGATGCGGAACCGCGGCGAGAGCCACCGACGCGCGCGGGGCACGAGCACGGCGTGCTGCTCGGCGCCGCCGTGCAGCCTCGCGAGGTCGATCGCGGCCTGGTGCCGCTGCACGTCGACCACGGGCACGACCGTGCGCAGGTCGCCGCGCGCGGACGGCGCGTCGAGGAGGTCGAGGCCGTCGAGGGTCGTGAGGTCGCCCATGGTGTCGGGGTCGCGCGTGCGGCGCTCGCGCAGCAGCACGGCGGTGAGCCACAGCCCGGCGAGCACGATCGCCGCCACGAGCGCCACGAACGCCGGCCCGGACTCCGGCCGGACGACCCCCGTGAGCACCAGCAGCACGACGAGGACGAGGAAGGGCAGCGGCTCCCAGCGGAGGGGGTGGACGTATCGGGGGGCGGACACCACGACAGGCTACCGGCGCGCGTGCGGCCCGGCGTGCGCGGCATCCGTCACCGCAGCGCGTCGAGCCGCGACCCGATCTCCTCGAGCACGGCCTCGCTCCCGGCGTAGAGGCCGTGCTCGCGCGGCCGGTGCGAGACGACGTCGGTGAAGCCGAGCTCGCGGGCACGGCCGACGGCGTCCTCGAAGGCGTCGACGCTCGCCATCGAGTAGCGCCGGTCGTCGTCGAGCGACAGGACGCGATCGAGGTCCGCCGGGTCGCGTCCCTCGGCGGCGCACGCCTCGTCGAGCCGGGCGGCGAGGCCGGCCGTGCCGGCCCACCACGCGGCATCCGTCTCGGCCTGCGGACCCGTCGTCACCCACCCGGACCCGAAGCGCGCGGCGAGCCGCATCGACCGCGGCCCGTTCGCCGCCATCAGGAACGGCATGCGCGGCCACTGCGCCGGCTCGCCCACCATGCGCGCCGCGTCGGCCGAGAAGTGGTCGCCCCAGTACGAGACGCCCTCGCCCGATCCCCGCTCGAACCGCAGCAGCAGGTCGAGCGCCTCGGTGAACTCGCGGAACCGGTCGTACCGCTCGCGCGGGGTCAGCTCGCCCTGCCCCAGCACGCGCGCGTCGAAACCCGTGCCGCCCGAGCCCAGCCCGAGCACGAGGCGCCCGCCCGCGATCTGGTCGAGCGTCGCGACGTCCTTCGCGAACGGCACCGGGTGACGGTAGTTCGGGCTCGCCACGAACGTGCCGAGCCGGATGCGCTCGGTGACCATGGCGGCGGCGGCCAGGGTCGGGACGGTCGCATGCCACCGCTCCCCCGCGAGGCCGCGCCACGACAGGTGGTCGTAGGTCCAGGCGTGGTCGAAGCCGAGCCGCTCGGCGTCGCGCCAGAGCCGGGCCGCGTCGGGCCAGTCGTACTGGGGCAGGATGACGAGTCCGAAGCGCATGGCCGCAGCCTACGCGGGCTCGCCGATGCGGGCCGGACGCGGGTCGGCGGGCGGGTCCACGGGCGTGCCGTCGGGCACGGGCACGAGGTCGATGTCGAGCGCGACGGTCGCCACGGTCCGCTCGCGGCGCTCGAGGCGCACCAGCACGATGCCGCTGAGGATCAGGACGCCGCCGAGCACCTGCAGCGGCCCGAGCGACTCGCCGAGCAGCACCCAGCCGATGATCGCGGCGAAGATCACCTCGGAGAGGCCGAGGAACGAGGACAGCCGCGAGCCGAGGAGGCGGATGGCGGCCACGCCCGCCGTGTACGCGAACGCGGTCGAGACCGCGCCGACGGTGAGCAGCGGCACCCACCACGGTGCCGTGCCGCCGAGGAAGGACACGTCGGTGAAGGCGGCCTCCATCGGCATGATCCCCACGAGGCCGGAGAGGCCGAGCGCGACGGCGCCGACCACGAAGCCCGCGGCGAGGAGCGCCACCGGCGGCAGCTGCTCGGTCGCGCGCTCGCCCACGGCGTAGTACACGCACACGCCGACCATCGCGATGCCCGCGAAGAGGAGGCCGAGCACGTCGAGATCGCCGCCGCCCGGGCCGATCACGAGCACGAGCCCGGCCATCGCGAGCACCGAGCCGCCGAGCACCATGAGCTGCGGCATCCGTCGCGTGCGCACCCAGGCGAAGAGCACCAGGGCGATCGGGGCGAGGTACTCGATGAGCAGGGTCATCGACACCGGGATGCGCTCGAGCGACGCGTAGAAGGCGACCTGCACGGCGGCCACCGCGACGAGGCCGTAGAGCAGCACCGTCCACCGGGCGCGCCACAGCGGTCGCAGGTCGAAGCGCAGGGCGATGAGCGCGGGCACGGCGAGGAGCACCGCGGCGATGGAGATGCGGGCGAGGACCGCCGCGCCGGGCGACCAGCCGCTCTCGAGGAGCGGCTTCACGAAGACGCCGCCGGCCCCGAACGCGAGGCCCGCGCCGAGTCCGAGCGCGATGCCGACGATGCCCCGTGATACGCGCACGAGCCCCCTCCTCCACAGATCGCCGGATCCGGCCACGTCAGGACCGAACACCGTTATGCTCGTGACGGTACTCGCACGGATGTCAGGAGTCAAATGATTTTCACCGCTGACACGTCCGCGGCCCTCGGATTCATGGCCGCGGTGGCCGACACCGTGCCCGGCGCGTCGGAATCCGGCGAGGACGAGCTCGCGACGACCGCGCAGCTGCGCACCCTCCTCGACGACTGGGGCTTCTCCGGACGGCGCGACGGCGACCGCCGCGAACTCGACGAGGTGCGCGCCGTCCGCGACCGCCTGCGCGCGCTCTGGACCCTCGAGCGCGACGACCTCGTCGACGCCGTCAACGGCATCCTCGAAGAGACGAACGCCACCCCGCGCCTCATGCGGCACGACGGCCTCGACTGGCACATCCACGCCGTCTCGCAGGAGTCGCCGCTCGCCGAGCGCATGCTCGTCGAAGGCGCCATGGCGCTCGTCGACGTGATCCGCGCGGACGAGACCCGACGGCTCGCCCGCTGCGACGCCGACGACTGCACGGGCGTCTTCGTCGACCTGTCGAAGAACGCCTCCAAGCGCTACTGCAGCACCCGGTGCGGCAACCGGATGGCCGCCCGCGCCCACCGCGCGCGGACATGAGGATGCCGCGGGCAACCCCATGCCCGCGGCATCCGCTCGATGCCGGCCCGACCGATCAGGCGGTCTGCCCGGCGTGCTCTCCCTCGGCGATCTCCTCGATCGCCTTGTCGATGAAGGCCGGCAGGTCGTCGGGATTCCGGCTCGAGACCAGGCCCTGGTCGACGACGACCTCCTCGTCGACCCACTCGGCGCCCGCGTTGCGCAGGTCGGTCTGCAGCGACGGGTAGGACGTGATCGTCCGCCCGCGCACCACGTCGGCCTCGACGAGCGTCCACGCGCCGTGGCAGATGACCGCGACGGGCTTGTGCTGCTCGAAGAAGGCGCGTGCGAACGCGACCGACGCCTCGTCCATGCGCAGATGATCGGCGTTGACGACGCCGCCCGGAAGCACGAGCGCGTCGTACACGTCGGCCGACGCCTCCGTCACGAGGCGGTCGACATCGAACGTGTCGCCCTTGTCGATGTGATTCAGGCCGAGCACCGTGCCCTCGGTGGGCGACACGAGGTCCACCTCGGCACCGGCGCCCTTGATGGCGTTCCACGGCTCCGTCAGCTCCACCTGCTCGAATCCGTCGGTCACCAGGAAGGCGACCTTCTTCCCGTCGAGTCGTTCTGCCATGCGAAGTTCCCCCTTCGTCGTCGGACCCGGCCGACGCTACGGGGGGCACTGCGCACGCTCAACCGGGTTGACAGCCGAGGCGGCGCCATCCGGTCGTGCTCCTCGGCCCGGCGGGCCTCCCCGCACATGACGAAGGCCCCCGGCGGGCTCGGGATGAGCCGGCGGGGGGCCTTCGCAAGAAGTTCGCGGTGTCGTCGAGAGCCGCGCGGTCTGCAGCGCTTAGCGGCGCAGCCCGAGACGCTCGATCAGCGAGCGGTAGCGGTTGATGTCGACGTCGGCGAGGTAGCCGAGCAGACGACGACGCTGACCGACGAGGAGCAGCAGGCCACGACGCGAGTGGTGGTCGTGCTTGTGCTCCTTGAGGTGCTCGGTGAGGTCCTTGATCCGCTTGGTGAGGATCGCGATCTGGACCTCGGGGGATCCAGTGTCACCGGGGTGCGTCGCGTACTCTTCGATGATCGCCTTCTTGGTATCTGCATCCAGTGCCATAGATGGGATCCCCTTCCTTCTCGTTGCGCGCTGCCCGGGGCCTCGTGCCTGGGCTCTCTTCATGCGCGGCCGATTCACGGCAACCTCAATACTCTAGCAGAGCGGATGGCTCCCGCCCGACGTGGGCGGACGTCGCCGGGTGCAGACTGGGCCCATGGGGTTCGCGATGAAGCGGCCGACCGTCGGGGCGGGCCTGGAGGAGTGATGGCGCCGTGAGTGCTGCACGAGGACGCGCCGTCGAGCGGGACGGCACCCCGCCGCCCGCGGTCACCGCCGCCGTGCTCGCCGTGCTCGCCGTGCTCCTCGCCGCCTGGACGGTCGCGGCGGTGGCCGAGACCGCCGCGCGGGCGTCCACGGCGAGCACCCCCGTCCAGGCCGTCGTCGTGGACGAGCGCGTCGAGGAACGCGTGGTCGGCGACCGGCGCGGCAGCCGGCCCGCGCCGTTCCGCATCGTCGTCGTCGAGCTGCCCGACGGCACGCGCGCCGACCTGCGGAGCGAGGACCTCGCGGTCGGCGCGGAGTTGACCGTGCACCGGGATGACGCGGGCCGCGTCTTCGCCCGGCCGCCGGCCGCCCCCGGGCTCCTCGAGTGGTCGCTGTGCGCCGCGCTCGCCGCGACATCGGTCCTGCTCGCGGTCGCGTCGCTGCGGGCGGCGGTGCGAGCGCGCCGACCGTAGGACGCCGCGCGCCCTACCCGCCGGGCACGAACGGGAAGATCGCCGGCCACCCGTTGTGCGCGTACACGATCACGGCGAACACGACCGCATCGAAGATGAGGTGCACGATGAGCACGTACGTGAGCGACTTGGTGAGCTTGAAGGTGTAGCCCTGGATGAGCGCGAACGGGATGGTGAGCAGCGGGCCCCAGGCCTGGTAGCCGAGCTCCCACAGGAACGACACGAACACGAGCGACTGCAGCAGGTTCGCCTGCCAGGCCGGGAAGTGCCGCTTCAGCAGGGTGAACACCGTGCAGATGAAGAACAGCTCGTCCCACGTGCCGACCGCGTTCACGCCGACGAACAGGCGCGCGATCTCGTTCGGCGTCTCGACGACCGGCCAGTTCGTGTAGACGCCGGAGGTGATGAAGTAGAACGGCAGGATGAGCCATCCGGCGAGCGTGACGAAGATGAGGTAGAGCCACTGGGTGCGCGTCCAACGGCGGCCGGTGCGCCAAGGGAAGCGGATGACGCGCTCGCGGTAGACGAAGCGCGAGATCACGTACGGCACGATGACGGCGAGCCCGAGCACCACCGCGAAGCGCACCATGGCGGCATCCGTCAACTCGGCCTTGAGCGACATCGTGGAGATGATGACCTGCCCGATCGCGACGAGGAGCAGGTCGGGCGCGAGGCGCTCGGTGCGGCCCGACCGGTCGACGAACCAGGCGATCACGAGCCCCGTCGCGAGCAGCGCGTAGCCGGGCAGCTTCTCCTGGAAGCCGAAGAGCGACACCGCGGCCACGCACACGAGGAAGGCCGGCACCAGTCCGATCGGATGCGTGCGCACGTCGGTCGGGGCGGGAGCGGTGGCGGTCACCCGACCAGCCTGCCATGCCGCGACCCGCGCGCCCGGGACTCGCAGGCGACTCGCGGTCCGGAGCACCGATGCTGTCGGCGGCGCGTGCGAGCATCGTCGCATGACCCGGATCCCGCCCTCCCCCCGCTCTCGCGACGCCCGACCGCGCGCGGGCATCGTGCCGCCGTGGCTGCTGCTGCGAGTCGCCGAGGCGACCGATCGGTTCGACGTGGCGGCGGATGCCGCGCAGCGCTCGCTCCGCCACGACGTGCCGTTGCGCGAGCTCCGCGCCGAGGGCGGGCATCCGTCGTTCGGGGCTCCGCCCGTGCCGCGCGAGCGGCCGTCGCTCCGGCCGGGCGCCGAACCGGAGCCCGACCGCCGCATCTCCGACGCCGGCGGTGCGCAGACCCTGCCCGGCCGCCTCGTGCGCCGCGAGGGCGAGCCCGCCACGGGCGACGAGGCCGTCGACCAGGCCTACGACGGGCTCGGCGAGACCTACCGCCTCTTCCAGCGCGTCTTCGGGCGCGACGCGATCGACGGCGCCGGCGCGCCCCTCGAGGCGACGGTGCACTTCGGCGACCGCTACGACAACGCCTTCTGGGACGGCGAGCGGATGGTGTTCGGCGACGGCGACGGCGAGGTGTTCCGCGGGTTCACCCAGTCGCTCAGCGTGATCGGGCACGAACTCGCGCACGGCGTCACCGAGGCCACCGCGCGGCTCCGCTACCGCGACCAGTCGGGGGCGCTCAACGAGCACGTCTCCGACGTGTTCGGCGCACTCGTCGAGCAGTACGCGATGGGGCAGGACGCCGGGGCGGCGACGTGGCTCATCGGCGAAGGGGTCTTCACCGACCTCGTCGAGGGCCGCGCCCTGCGCTCGATGATCGAGCCGGGCACCGCGTACGACGACGACGTGCTCGGCCGTGATCCGCAGCCCGCGCACTTCCGCGACTACATCCGAACCGCCGACGACAACGGCGGCGTGCACCTGAACTCCGGCATCCCCAACCGCGCATTCGCGCTCGCCGCGGTCGAGCTGGGCGGCTTCGCGTGGGAGCACGCCGGCCGGGTCTGGTACGACACCCTGACCGGCGGCACCCTCGGGCCCGACGACGGCTTCGCGGTGTTCGCCGCCGCCACGCTCGGGTCGGCGCGCGCCCGGTTCGGCGCGACCTCGGCCGAGGTGCGGGCTGTGGCGAACGGATGGCGCGCGGTCGGCCTCGACCCGGCGTAGCCGGCGACGGGGCCCGACCCGCGGAGTACCATCGGCCTCATGGAGGTCGAGGTCATCCGCAGCGGCGGCATCGCCGGGCTCCGCCTGACGTGGAAGGTTCACGTCGAGGACCAGCCCGACCCCGAGGAGTGGGAGCTGCTCATCGAGCGCCTGCCGTGGGGCGAGACGCCGCCCGCGCCGCCCGAGCCGGATCGGTACCAGTACCGCATCCGGTGCGAGCCGCACGAGGCGACGCTCGCCGAGCGCCAGGTCACCGGTCCGTGGCGCGACCTCGTCGAACGCGTGCGCGAGCGCGCCGAGCCCGAGCGGGGTCGCCCGCCGGCGCGCGACGCCTGATCCGGGCGGCGCTGGTCGGCCGGGAGCCGAGCGCAGGCCGCCCGATCTCAGGTGCTGCGGAGTTCCCCGCGCACGATCGAGTCGCCCGAGTGGGCCGGGTCGCCGTCCACCGGCTCGGCGGAGACGTCGACGAGCGTGTACTCGTCGAGATCGATGCCCTCGGGCACCACGAACCGGCCGCTCGACCCGTCGAGCAGGCCCAGGCTCACCAGCCCGGAGGCGTCGGAGCGGATGAGCCACACCTCGCGGACCTCGTCGGCCGGGACCGTCGCGTCGAGGTCGACGACGACCGTCCTGGTGCCGTCGAGTTCCTCGACCGTGGCCGAGCCCACCGCGTCGTCCCATCCCGGGAAGGAGTCGAGCTCGGCGCTCGCGAGCACGACCGCCGGGTCGGGTCCGGTCGTCCCGCCGCCGCTCCCGCTGGCGCCCAGGAGCCAGCCGAGCCCGATGCCGGCGAGGATCCCGCCCGCCGCGGCGACCACCGCGATGGGCAACCAGGCGCTCCGCCGGCGGGTGCCGTCCGGTCCGTCGGACGCGAGCGCCGGGCGACGCGACCGGCGCCGAGGCGCGACGTGACCCGACCGCTCCCCCGATGCGGGACCGGGCTCGCGGCCCGGCGCGGCCTCGGCGTCGGCCGATGCCGCTCGCGCGGCCTCCGGTGCCGAAGCCACCGCCACCGCCGCCGGCGCGCGTCCCACGGTGGGGTCGGCGGCCAGCTCGGGCGCGAGGCCGAGTTCGGCGTGGATCGCCGCCCACACGGAGGACGGCGGCGCTTCGAACGCGTCATCCGGGGTGCCGCGCCCCAGCGCGACGGTCCGGACGAGCGAGTCGTACTCGGCGAGGCAGTCCGGGCAGGCGTCGAGGTGGGCTCGGACGGCTGCGTCGGGCTCGCGCCCGTCGAGGGCGAGCACGGCGAGCTCTTCAGGCTCGATGTGGTCCATCATCCACCTCCCATCGCGTGCGCAGCCTGGCGAGGCTGCGTCGGACATGGCTCTTCACGGTTCCGATCGGCAGGCCGAGGGTCTCGGCGATCTGCGAGTGGCTGAGCTCGTCGTAGAACGCGAGCTGCATCACCCGGCGCGGCACGGGCTCGAGCCGTTCGAGCTCCTCCGCGACCATGACGCGCTCCGCGAGGTCGTCGTCGACCGCCTCCGGTGCGGTCGACGCCTCGGCGACCAGCGAATCCTCGAGGCGGCGGGCCCGCGCACGGGCCTCGTGGGCGTCGGCGATGCGGTGCTTGGCGATGCCGACAAGCCAGGCGCTGAGGCTCGAGCGCGACGCGTCGAAGGTGTGCCGGCCCCGCCACGCGGAGATGTAGACCTGCTGCGTGACGTCCTCCGCGTCGGTTCGGTCGCCGAGCGACCGGAGCGCGAGCCGGAACACGAGCGGCGACCACCGCGCGTAGGCCTCGCGCAGGGCGCGCTCCTCCCCGGCGGCGAACTCGTCGGCCAGGGCGCGATCGTCCAGCGTGTCGAAGGCGGTCGCGCTCACGGTTCGGCGTTCACCCCTTCTTCGGATCGGGAGGAGCCGCGCGTCGGCGGCGACCCGCGGCGGCGCCGCGATCGTCGCGTGCGGCGTCGGCATCAGCATATCCATCCTCCCTTTCGCTTCGGCGGAACGCGACCTCGCGGATCAGCGCGGTGTGGCGGTGAGCACCAGGTTGCTGAGGTACGTGCGGTTGACGTAGTCGAACTCGCCTCCGCAGGTGATCAGCGTGAGCCTCGACGCGCCCGAGCGGTCGAATGCGGCGTCCCAGTCGACGACGCCCTTCTCGATGACCTCGAGCGAGTCGACGCCGAAGGAGTGCCGGGTGCCCGCGGCATCCGTCACGACCACGAGCGTGCCGGGTCGCGCGTCGCGGAGCTTCGCGAACGGGAGCACGGCGTACTCCAGCGAGTCGACGTGCGCCGCGATCACGGTGGAGCCGCTGCCGCTCGCCGGTGCCGGGCCCCACTGGTACCAGGCGGCGACGGCCGGGTCGTCGAACAGGGCCATGTTCCCCTGCGCGTCGAGCCCGACGGGCCGGACGACCATGTCGATGCCGAGGGCCGGCACCTCGATGCGGGTCGGGGCGGGGGGTTGCGCGCGCCGCTGCTCCTCGAGCGAGGCGGACTGGCGCGGGATCTCCGGCACGCTCGCGGGCGGTGCGGCCGCCGCGGGCCGGGAGGCCGGGTCCGCCCCGGGCGACGCGGTCGCCGACGGCGCAACGGTCGCGGCGCCGCCCCCCGACGGCGCCGCGACGCACCCGGCCAGCAGGCCGAGCGCGGCGGAGACCGCGACCAGGGACCCGATCACCCTGGCCGCGGCCTCCGTGCCCTTCATGCGGATCAGCGCTCCGCCTTCGCGGTGATCGCCTTGCGAGCCGCGGCCGCGGCGAGCGCGATCGCGGCGAGGATCGCCAGGCCGGCGGTCGCCCAGATGCCGAACTGCTGCTCGGGCGCGTTCGTCGCGACGAGGCCCGCGGAGCCGGCCGGGACGCCGTCGGGGCTCGAGTGCATGCCCGAGATCGTCTGGACCGCGAGGTCGAGGTTCTCGTCCTCGAGGCTGCCCCAGGCGTAGACGATGGTCAGCGTGCCCTCGGCGACGTCGACCGGTGCCGGGCCGAGGACCGGGTCGGTCGTGCCGGTCGCGGCCACCGAGGCCTCGACGGTGCCGGCGGGCAGGTTCAGCGTCTGCTCGTCCGGGTTCGCCAGGTTCGAGATCACGGCCTCGCCACCCGCGAGGATGTCCACGGGCGGCGCGGCGGCCACGTGGCGGACGGTGAGGCGACCCTCGCCCGCGGCGATGTCGGACACGTCGTTCGTGAACAGATTCGCGGTCGGCGCGCCGTCGGCGTCGAGGTGGGCGACGGCGGTGTAGTTGCCGCCCGCCTCGAGCGGCAGGTCGATCGGCCCGAGGACCGGCTCGGACGCGTCGGTCGAGTCCGGGGCGGCGAGCACCACGGAGTACGTGCCGGCGGGCAGCTCGAGCGGGCCGGCCAGGTCACCCGGCTGGAAGTCGTCGAGCGTGAGCTCGTCGTTGACGTAGACGTCGACGGGCGTGTCCGGGATGCCGTGCAGCACCGAGAGCATGGCGTTCTGCTCGGATGCGGTTGCCGGGGCGACGGCACCGAACGCGACGAGCGCTCCGGCACCGATGCCGGCGATGAGGATCTTCTTCATGATTCCCTCTCAGGTCAGCCCCGCGGGGCGGAGCGGCGTTTCTTGCCTTCACCACCTACTTCCGGCCGTGCCGCCCGATCGGATGCACCTGCATGGAAAAACTTCGCCGAACATGACGAAGGCCGGCGGACCCGAGGGTCCGCCGGCCGTGAACGCCGTGGTCGTCGGCTCAGCTGACGCCGAGCAGGTCGATCACGAAGATGAGGGTCTTGCCGGAGAGCTGGTGCCCACCGCCGGCGGGACCGTAGGCCTTCTGCGGCGGCACGATGAGCTGGCGGCGTCCGCCGACCTTCATGCCGGGGATGCCCTCCTGCCAGCCGGCGATGAGCGCCTGGAGGGGGAAGTTGATGGACTGCCCGCGGCTCCACGAGGAGTCGAACTCCTCGCCCGAGTCGTACTCGACGCCCAGGTAGTGCACGTCGACCGTCGAGCCGGGCGCCGCCTCGGGGCCGTCGCCCACGACGATGTCCTCGATGACCAGGTCCTCGGGGGCCGGGCCCTGGGGAGCGTCGACCTCGGGCTTGCTGTTCGTATCAGTCATCCCCCCATCAAAACGGATGCCGCGGGCCGGGGCAATCCGGGACGCCCGTCCGCGGGGGTCTTGCGCCACGGGCGAACATCTTGCAGTCTGAAGCCCTCAAGGACTCGTCGCCCCGTCGAGATGTCGGCATTGCCACATCCACAGGGCGACGAGTTCTTCCGTTCCCGGATCACTCCTCCATGAGGCGCGAGCGGATGAGGAACCGCACCCCCTCGGGCGCCTCGAGCGAGAAGCCGCTCCCCCGGCCGGGAACGACGTCGACCGTCAGGTGCGTATGCCGCCAGTACGTGAACTGCTCGGCCGACATCCAGAACGGCACGACCCGGCCGGATCCGAGATCGAGTTCCCCGAGCAGCACATCGGCGGCGCTCGTCGCGAACTCGCCCGCCGGGTAGCACATCGGGGCGCTGCCGTCGCAGCATCCGCCGGACTGGTGGAACATGAGCGGGCCGTGCGCGGCCCAGAGCGTCGCGAGCAGGACGCTCGCCGCGGGCGTGAGCTCCACCCGCGGCGAGACGTCGCCCTCGATCGTCACGGACGCGACCACGCGGCCCGCGAGTTCGTCGATCGACATGGCTCGTGGCATCCGGATCAGAAGAACCCGAGCGGGTTCTCGCTGTAGCTGACGAGCAGGTTCTTCGTCTGCTGGTAGTGCGCGAGCGCCTGCTTGTTGTTCTCGCGGCCGATGCCGGAGGACTTGTAGCCGCCGAACGCGGCCCCCGCCGGGTAGGCGTGGTAGTTGTTCACCCACACCCGACCGGCCTGGATGTCGCGACCCGCCCGGTACGCCTCGTTGCCGTTGCGGCTCCACACGCCGGCGCCGAGCCCGTACAGGGTGTCGTTGGCGATCCGGATCGCGTCGTCGTAGTTGCGGAAGCTCGTGACCGCGACGACCGGCCCGAAGATCTCCTCCTGGAAGAGCCGCATGCGGTTCTCGCCCTCGAAGATCGTCGGGGCGACGTAGTAGCCCTCGCTGAGGTCGCCCCCGAGGTCGACGCGCTCGCCGCCGAGCAGCAGCCTCGCGCCCTCCTGCTTGCCGATGTCGATGTAGCCGAGGATCTTCTGCAGCTGGTCGTGCGAGGCCTGCGCGCCCACCTGCGTCTCGGTGTCGAGCGGGTTGCCCTGGCGGGCCTGCTTCGTCCGCTCGATCGCGTCGTCGAGGAACGTGTCGTAGATCGAGCGCTGGATGAGCGAGCGGCTCGGGCAGGTGCACACCTCGCCCTGGTTGAACGCGAAGAGGCTGAAGCCCTCGAGCGCCTTGTCGTAGAACGAGTCGCGACGGTCCGCGACGGACTCGAACACGATGTTCGGGCTCTTGCCGCCGAGTTCGACGGTCGACGGGATGATGTTGTTCGACGCGTACTGCAGGATCAGCCGGCCCGTCGTGGTCTCGCCGGTGAACGCGATCTTCCGGATCCGGTTCGATGACGCGAGCGGCTTGCCCGCCTCGACGCCGAAGCCGTTGACGACGTTGACGACACCCGGCGGCAGCAGGTCGGCGATGAGTTCCATGAGCACGAGGATCGACACCGGCGTCTGCTCGGCGGGCTTGAGCACGACGGCGTTGCCCGCGGCGAGCGCCGGCGCGAGCTTCCACACGGCCATGAGCAGCGGGAAGTTCCAGGGGATGATCTGGCCGACCACGCCGAGCGGCTCGTCGAAGTGGTACGCGACGGTGTCCTCGTCGAGCTGGGTGAAGCTGCCCTCCTGCGCGCGGATGAGGCTCGCGAAGTAGCGGAAGTGGTCGCTCGCGAGCGGCAGGTCGGCGTTCAGGGGCTCGCGGATCGACTTGCCGTTGTCCCACGTCTCAGCCACCGCGAGCCGCTCGAGGTTGGCGTCGATGCGATCGGCGATGGCGTTCAGGATGCCGGCGCGGTGCGCGGCGCTCGTCCGGCCCCATGCCGGCGCAGCGCGGTGCGCGGCGTCGAGCGCGGCCTCGATGTCGGCCGCGGTGCCGCGGGCGACCTCGGCGAACGGCTTGCCGTTCACGGGCGAGATGTCCTCGAAGTAGGCGCCCTCGACGGGCTTCACCCACTCGCCGCCGATGAAGTGCTCGTATCGCGGCTTGAACTCGATCAGTGCGCCGGCGGTGCCGGGCGCGGCGTACACGGTCATCGTGTCTCCTCGTGACGTCGTCGTCATGCCCTCGGAGCGGGGCGGACGCCACGGTAGGCGCGCGGGCGTTGCGGACCGGTTGCCCTCGGGTTGCAACCCCGTTGCAGTCAGCGCAGCGCGGTCAGCGCAGCGCGGACTCGATGCGCTCGAGGTGCGCGACCACCGACGCGCGACGCGGGGAGCGCGCCGGCAGGACCTGGAGCAGCGCGCGCCAGAGCGCGGCGTCGTAGCGGTGCTCGTCGCGCTCCGCGAAGGCGAGCAGCAGGTCGGGTGCGGCGTCCGCGAGCATCGACTCGCGGAGGCGGCCCGCGAGCTCGTCGCGCAGCTCCACGATGCCGGGCGCGGCGGATGCGGGAAGCACCGGACCGGCGTAGTGCTCGAGCGCCTTGCGGAGCGCCCCCTGCCCGACGAGCTTCCCCACGCGGGCGGCGTCGAGGTCGAGCTCGCGGCCGAGGCGGTACGGGCGCGACTCGAGCGGCGGCTCCCCCGCCGCCTCGAGCACGCGGCGCAGGCGGGCGATCTCGGCGCGCAGCGTGACCGGCGAGGGGTCGCCCTCGTACACGAGCGCGGCGAGCCGCTCGGCGCCGAGCCCCCTCGGATGCCACGCGAGCAGGGTGAGGATCTCCGCGTGCCGCGGGCTGAGCTCGACGTCGCCGAGCCGCGGGCGCCGCTCGCCGAGCACCGTGAGCGCGGTGCGCGAGGGCGCGGGGACGGCCCGCAGGCGCGAACGGCGGATGGTGGCGTGCACGGCCGTCTCGAGGTTCGCGATGCGCAGTTCGGCCTCGACCGCCGCGACGGTCGCCGAGACGAGCGAGAGCGCGTGCGGGGCGACCGCGAGGTCGGTGCCCGTGATGTCGATCACGCCGAGCAGCGCGCCCGTCGCGGGGTCGTGCACGGGCGCGGCGGTGCAGCTCCACGGGTGCACGATCCGGTTGTAGTGCTCGGCACCGCGGATCTGGACCGGGCGATCCAGCTGCAGGGCGGTGCCCGGGGCGCTCGTGCCGACGCTCGACTCCGACCAGTCCGCGCCGGCGACGAACAGCATGTCCTCGGCGCGGCGACGCAGGTGCGGGTCGCCCTCCACCCAGAGCAGCCGCCCTTGGGCGTCGCCGACGGCGACGACGAGCCCCGCATCATCCGCCCCCTCGACGAGCAGCCTGCGGATCACCGGCATGACCGGCGCGAGGGCGTGGCCGGCGCGGTACGCGCGGAAGGCATCGTCGTCGAGGTCGATGGTCGGCAGCGCCCGGTCGGGGTCGATGGCGCCGCGGATGGCGCGCTCCCACGAGTCGCGCACGACGGGCCGGAGGCTGAGCGGCACGACGCCGGTCGCGATGGCGTCCTCCTGCGCGCGCAGCAGCCGATCGCGCAGGTCGCGCGCGTCGCGCTCCCGCGGGTCGTGGCCTGGACTGCGCACGCCGACTCCGATCGCCGTCGATTCCGGATGCGGACAGCATAGACCTCCCCGCCCGGGCGTCGGCCGGTCGCCGACGGGACGGTCAGGCCGAGATGGCGGCGCGTCCGCGGGTGACGGCGTCGAGCAGCACGCGCTCATCCTCGAGCCGGCGCACGTCGCCGCGCCCGGTGACGAGGGCCTGACGCGTGAACGCCAGCCGCGTGGCATCCGCGATGAACCGCTGCACCTGCGCGGTGCGCGGCGGATGCTGCGCGCGGGCCCACGCGAGCGCGGCCCGTCGGCCGGACGGCGTCGAGAGGCCGGAGACCTCGTCGGGGCTGAACCAGCCGGCGGCCGCGTACTCGGCGAGGCGGGTCCGGGTGACGCGCTGCTCCTCCCGGCGCAGCAGGATCGTCACGACGATCGCGCCGATGAAGATCGGGACCTGCACGGTGAAGTAGAGCGCCAGGGCGTCGGCGAACGCGAGCGAGCCGTTCCAGAACGCGTGGAGCAGGATCGCGGCGACCAGGCCGAGCAGGAACCATCCGATGACCCCCGCGCCGCCGCGGCGGGCGGCGATGCCGATCGCGATGCCCGTGCAGGCCGTGAAGAGCACGTGCGCGAACGGGGAGAAGATGCCGCGGACGACGAAGGTCGCCCCGAGCTCGCCCGCGCCGCCCTCGATGAGCGCCGCGCCGAAGTAGAGGATGTTCTCGGTGAAGGCGAAGCCCGCCGCGACGGTCGCGGCGTAGACCAGGCCGTCGACCGGCCCGTCGAAGTGGGACTTCGAGAACGCGTAGATGAGCAGGACGCCCACGCCCTTCGCGAGTTCCTCGACGATCGGCGCCTGCACGACCGCCTGCATGGTCGCATCGGCCCCGGCGGGGCTCGTCACCGCCACGAAGAGCTGCACGCCGAGGTCGACGATGAGCGCGATCGCGACCGAGACGGCCGCGCCCCAGAGGAAGGCGAACCACAGCGCCCACCGCGGTTCGGGCTCCCAGCGGTCGATCCACCGGACCGCGAGGAGCACGATCGCGAGCGGCACGAGCGCGACGAGCGTGCCCACCACGAGCACCGAGATGCCGAACGAGATCGCGAGGTAGGCGAAGACGAGCAGGCCCGCGAGCACCGCGACGGCGCTCAGCACCACGATGCCGGCGCCCGCGCCCCGCCGGGGCGGTGCCGCGGCCGGCCAGACGTGCAGGTGCGGTTGGGGTCCGGGCGCTGGCGTCGGCGTGAAGCTCACGCGGTGCAGCCTACCGAGCGGTGCCCGGTGCGGGCTCGAACATCACGCCCGGGTTCAGGAGGCCGGCCGGGTCGAACACCTGCTTGATCCGGCGCTGGAGCTCGACCGACGCGTCGCCGAGCTCCTCGGCCAGCCAGCGCCGCTTCAGCAGGCCGACGCCGTGCTCGCCAGTGAGGGTGCCGCCGAGCCGCACGGCCGCACGGAACATCTCGTCGGCCGCGGCCCACACGTGGTCGGGCACGTCGTCGCCCTCGAAGACGAAGTTCGGGTGCAGGTTGCCGTCGCCCGCGTGGGCCAGGGTGGGGATCTCGACGCCGTAGCGCTCACCGATCTCGGCGATCGCGCGGAACATCTGCGGCAGGCGCGAGCGCGGCACGGCGACGTCCTCGATGAGCACCTTGCCGCGCGAGGCGAGCGCCGGGTGCATGGCCCGCCGGATGCCGAGGAGCCGTTCGCCGGTCGCGGCATCCGTCGAGCGGGTCACGCGACCGCCGGCCTCGGCGAACACGCGGGCGATCACGTCGGCCTCGGCGGCGGCGTCGCCCGCATCCGTCTGGGCGAGCAGGAACGTCTCCCCCGGTGCGAGGTCGGCGATCGGCGTGCCCGCGAGCTCGTCGGGCCCGAGGAACTCGGCGACGCGCCCGAGGCCCACGGCGTCGATGAGCTCGAGCAGGGCGGGGCGGATCCGTGCGGCGGCGACGCCCGCGGCGGCGACGCCGGCCGCCTCGACGTCGGGGAACGCGGCGGCCACGGTGTGGGTCTCGCCCGCCACGACGGGGCGGAGGCGCACGGTGGCCTCGACGATCACGCCGAGGGTGCCC
This sequence comes from Agromyces indicus, assembly GCF_031432295.1. Taxonomy (NCBI): domain Bacteria; kingdom Bacillati; phylum Actinomycetota; class Actinomycetes; order Micrococcales; family Microbacteriaceae; genus Agromyces; species Agromyces indicus. The sequence goes on from NZ_JAVKGS010000004.1 coordinate 99,284, forward strand.
TCGGAGCCGGTGAGCAGGGCGGTGAGGTCGTAGCCCGTGACGCCCTTGACGGTGCGGTGGCCCGTACGCAGCAGCGTGCCGTCCGCGAGGACCACCGCGAGACCGAGCACGCTCTCGCGCGTCACGCCGTACTTCGCGCAGAGCAGCCCGCCCGCGTTCGTGGCGATGTTGCCGCCGATCGACGAGATGGCGCGGCTCGCGGGGTCGGGCGCGTACCAGAGGCCGCGCTCCCGCGCGGCACGGTCGAGGTCGCCGTTCAGCACGCCCGCCTCGACGACGGCGAGCTCGTCGACGTCGTCGAGCTCGAGGATCCGGTTCATCCGCGTGAGGTCGAGGACGATCGCGCCGCGGCTCGCGAGGGCCCCGCCGGCGAGGCCGGTGCCCGCCCCGCGCGGCACCACGGGGGTGCGCGTCTCGTTGGCCAGCCGCAGCACCTGCTGCACGTCGTCGACGGATGCCGCGTGCACGACGGCGAGCGCCGGGTGCTCGCTCACCCAGCCGGAGCGGTCCTCCCGGACGGCGTCGAGGGCGGGGCCGCTGGTGACCACGGCGTCGCCGAGCGCGGCGGTGAGGCGGGTGAGGACGTCGTCGTGCATGCCGTCAGCGTACCCAGCGCAGCCATGTCCGATTTCCGCTATCCGGCGTCGGCGCGGCGTGCGAACCTTGAGGGGTGATGACCCCGACCGCCGCCCCCGTTCGGCCCCGCGACGCCGACCCGCTCGGCGACCCGGCGTTCGCCGAGCGCTACCGCGCCATGCTCGCGCGCGACGCGAGGTTCGACGGGCAGTTCATCACGGGCGTCCACTCCACGGGCATCTACTGCCGGCCGAGCTGCCCGGCCGTGCCGCCGAAACCCGCGAACGTGACCTTCTACCGCACGGCGGCCGCCGCCCACGAGGCGGGACTCCGCGCGTGCAAGCGCTGCCTCCCCGATGCCGTGCCGGGCTCGCCCGAGTGGGATCTCGACGACGACCTCGCCGCGCGGGCCATGCGCCTCATCGCCGACGGCGTCGTCGAGCGCGACGGCGTCCCGGGCCTCGCCGCCCGGCTCGGGTACACGCCACGGCACCTGACCCGGGTCCTGTCCGCCGAACTCGGAGCCGGGCCGCTCGCGCTCGCCCGCGCCCACCGCGCGCAGACGGCGCGCACCCTGCTCGTGTCGACCGCGATGCCCGTCGCCGACGTCGCGTTCGCCTCGGGCTTCGGCAGCATCCGCCAGTTCAACGACACGATCCGCGCGGTGTACGAGCGCAGCCCGCTCGAGCTCCGCGCGGCGGGCGCGCGGGCAGCGGATGCAACGACGGCCGTCGCCGCGGCCGACGCCGGCGTCGTGCGCCTGCACCTGCCCGCGCGTCCGCCGTTCGACGCGGCGGGCGTCTTCGCCTGGCTCGCGGCCCGAGCCGTCGACGGCGTGGAGGTCGCCGGCCCCGACCGCTTCGAGCGCACGCTGGCGCTGCCCTCCGGTCCCGCCTCCGTCCGCCTCCACGCCGCGGCGCGCGGCGCGGGCGTCGAGGTCGAGGCGCGGCTCACGGCGCTCGCCGACCTCGCGCCGCTCGTCGCCCGGGTACGGCGCCTGTTCGACCTCGACGCCGACGCCGTCGCGATCGACGAGGCGCTCTCGGCCGACCCCGCGCTCGCCCCGTCGGTCGCAGCGGTGCCGGGGATCCGCATGCCCGGCGCGCTCGACGCGCACGAGCTCGTCGTGCGCGCACTCGTGGGCCAGCAGGTCTCGGTGGCCTCCGCGCGCACCGCCCTCGGGCGGCTCGCCGCGGCCCTCGGCGAACCGCTGGGCACCACCGGCCGACCGGGTCCGGCGCCGATCGACGCCGACGGACCCCGGCGGCTCTTCCCCACGCCGGCCGCGATCGCCGCCGAGGGCGCCTCGGTCCTGCGGGGACCGGCTGCCCGCATCCGGACGATCGTGGACGTGTGCGCGCGCCTGGCCTCCGGCGACCTCGTGGTCGCCCCCGAGCGCGAGCGCCACGAGCTCCGTGCCGACCTGCTCGCCGTGCCGGGGATCGGCCCGTGGACCGCCGGCTACCTCGCCATGCGAGTCACCCGCGAGCCCGACGAGCTCCTCGTGTCCGACCTGGCGCTCCGCAACGGCGCTGCGCGCCTCGGCCTGCCCGCCGACCAGCGCGGGCTCGCGGAACGCGGGGCGGCGTGGGCGCCGTGGCGCAGCTACGCATCGATGCACCTGTGGCGCGCGGCATCCGCCTGACCCGCCTTGTCGACGTCGCGGAGCATCGGAGCCCGGTCGTTGTACATCTCGCACAGCCGCCCGGCTGGACCGGTGGATAGTCTGGGATGGTGAAGTTCGCGCACCTCCGAGTCGACGGCCAGCCCACCCCCCGACTCGCGACGGTGATCGGCGACGACGCGCTTTTCCTCGACGACCTCCTCACCGACGCCCCGCGCGACCTGCAGGACCTGATCGAGCGCGGCCCCGACGCCCTCGACGAGGTGCGCGCCGCGGTCGCCACGGCCGTCGACCGCGGGGCGCCCACCACCCCCGTCGCCGAGCTCCGGCACTCCTCCGCGGTGCTCCGCCCCGCCCAGGTGCTCGCGATCGGCGCGAACTACGCCGCGCACGCCTCGGAGCTGAAGCTGCGCTCCGAATCCGCGATGACCATCTTCTCGCTGTGGCCCAACTCGCTGACCGGGCACGGCCAGACCACCGAGTGGGCCGGCGACGTCGCGACCCAGGTCGATTACGAGGCTGAGCTCGGCGTCATCATCGGCACCGCCGCGAAGGACGTCTCCCCCGTCGACGCCCTCGACCACGTCTGGGGCTACACGGTCGTCAACGACATCACCGCACGCGACATCCAGTTCAGCGAGGCCCAGTGGTCGCGCTGCAAGTCGTTCGACGGCTTCACCCCCACCGGCCCGGTCGTCGTCACCGCCGACGAGATCGCCGACCCGCAGGACCTCTGGCTCACCACGAACCTCGACGGGCACATCCTCCAGGACGCGTCGACGAACGAGATGGTGCGCAGCGTGGCCGAGATCATCTCGTACCTGTCGAAGACCGCGACGCTGCCGCCCGGCACCCTCATCTCGACGGGCAGCCCCGGCGGCGCCGGCTACAGCCGCAACCCGCAGGTGTTCCTGAAGGACGGCTCCACCGTCACCGTCAGCATCGAGGGCATCGGCTCGCTCACCACGCACTGCCGCGTGGTCTGACGCGCCGCCCGCAGCGACGAGGGGGCGGATGCCGCGGCATCCGCCCCCTCGCCGTCGCCGCGGAGTCAGTCGCTCGGCTCGCCCTTGCGCTCGATCGCCGGGATCGCCTCGGTGATCGGGTGCACGCCGGACAGTCGCGACGGCGAGAGCTGCCGCGTGACGTCCTCGCGGGTCATGAGGCCGGCCTCCACGACGAGGTCGGCCACCGGGCGCCCCGTGGCGAGCGCCTGCTTGGCGAGCTTCGCCGCCTCGGTGTAGCCGATGAACGGGATGAGGGCGGTGATGACGCCGACGCTCGAGGCGACCTGCGCCTCGAGCCGCTCCGTGTTCGCCGTGATGCCGTCGACGCAGTTCACGCGCAGCGTCCAGCACGCCTGCCGCATCCAGGTGATCGACTGGAGCAGGGAGTGCGCGATGACCGGCTCGAACGCGTTCAGCTGCAGCTGGCCGTTCTCGGCGGCCATCATGACCGTGACATCCGCCCCCGCGACCGCGTACGCGACCTGGCTCACGGCCTCGGGGATCACCGGGTTCACCTTGCCGGGCATGATGCTGGAGCCCGCCTGCTTCGGCGGGAGGTTGATCTCGGCCAGGCCCGCCTGCGGACCGGAGGAGAGCAGGCGCAGGTCGTTGCAGATCTTCGAGAGCTTGATCGCGCTGCGCTTCAGCGCACTCGAGAAGGTCATGAACACGCCCGTGTCGCTCGTCGCCTCGACGAGGTCGGGCGCGGTCTCGAGGTGCTGGCCGGTGATCTCGCTGAGATGGCGCACCACGGATGCCGCGTAGCCGGGGTCGGCCGTGATGCCGGTGCCGATCGCCGTGGCGCCGAGGTTCACCTCGGAGAGCAGCTTGATCGTCTCGCGGAGGCGGGCGATGTCCTCGCCGAGCGTCGTCGCGAAGCTGTGGAACTCCTGCCCGAGCGTCATCGGGACCGCGTCCTGCAGCTGGGTGCGGCCGACCTTCAGCACCTCGTGGAACTCCCGGCCCTTGCGGCCGAACGAGATGCGCAGCTGGTCGAGCTGGATGAGCATCGTCGTCAGCGACGCGGTCATCGCGAGCTTCAGCGCGGTCGGGTACGTGTCGTTCGTCGACTGGCTGCGGTTGACGTCGTCGATCGGGTGGAGCACGTCGTAGCGCGCCTTGCCGTAGCCGGCGATCTCGAGCGCGACGTTGGTGATGACCTCGTTCGCGTTCATGTTCGTCGACGTGCCCGCGCCGCCCTGGATGACGCCGACCACGAATTGGTCGTGGAACTCGCCGTCGATGATGCGCTGGCAGGCCTCCTCGATCCAGGCCTGCTTCTGCGGCTCGAGCGCGCCGAGTTCCTTGTTGGCGCGCGCGGCCGCCTGCTTGACCTGCGCGAGGGCGACCACGAGCTCGGGGTAGACCGAGATGGGTCGCTTGGAGATCGGGAAGTTCTCGAGCGCGCGCATGGTGTGCACGCCCCAGTACGCGTCGGCCGGAACCTCGACCGAGCCGAGCGAGTCGGTCTCGGTGCGGGTCGGGCCCAGGTGGTTCGCGGTGATCGCCGGATCCTCAGCGGATTCGCTCACGGCGGTCGGGTGGGATGGTCGGATCGTCGACACGTATGGCTCCATCGCCTCTTCGGGTGCGCGGGATCGCCGCGCGGGGTCGATTCGAGCCTACTCGCGGGGCCTGCGGCGTCGTTCGCAGCGGCCCGGCGCTTCCGTGCGTGGCCGAGCGGGCGGCGCAGCTTTCGTGCGCCGCCCGCCCGGTCCGTCCGTCAGGCCTTCGGGTCGCCCGTCGGCTCGTCGACCGCCGCGCGGCCGGACGCGTCGACGCCGTCCATCGCGAGCAGCTCCTCCTCGACCCGGCCGCCGTAGCCCTCGGCCTGGGGGTCGCCGTGGAGGCCGCCGGAGACGGCGTACTCCTCCTCGGGCGAGAGCACGAGGCGGTGGCGTCCGTACACGCCGAAGCCGATGAGCATGACCGCGTACACGATCGCGATGGCGATGATCGCGGGCACGAAGGTCGGGTTCAGCAGGAAGCCGAGGAAGATGAGCCCCGAGATCGCCGCCGCGGTGATCGCGCCCGGCACGCCCCACGGGCTGCGGTACGGGCGCTTGGCGTTCGGGTACTTCCGGCGGAGGATCACGTACGCGATCATCTGCAGGATGTAGGCGAGCACGGCGCCCCACACGGCGATGTTCAGCACGATCGCGCCGGCGACCGCGCCCGCGCCCTCCTCGTCGACCCGCGCCAGCAGGTCCAGGACCACGAGCGCCGCGAAGCCGATCACGGCGCCTGCGACGAGCGCGACCCACGGCGTCTGCCGCTTGCCGGTGAGCGAGAGGAACTTCGGGTAGTACCCCGCGCGGGAGAGCGAGTACATGTTGCGCCCGTAGGCGAACATGATGCCCTGCAGCGAGGCGAGCAGGCCGATGAGCGCGAACAGCGCGAGCACCGCCGCGAGCCCGTCGCCCACGATGACGCGGAAGCCGTCGAGCAGCGGCTCGCCCGCGCTGCCGGTCGCCTCGGCGCCGACGACCCCGGTGTTCAGGAACAGCACCAGGAGGCCGGTGACGATGAGGGTGGCGCGCGCGATGATGCCGGCGCGCGGGATGTCGCGGACCGGGTTGTGCGACTCCTCGGCGGCGAGCGGGAGCTCCTCGATGCCGAGGAAGAACCACATCGCGAACGGCAGGGCGAACAGGATCGGCAGCACGCCGTGCGGCAGGAACGCGCTCTGGCCCGGGTCGGGCTGGATGTCGAACAGGTTGTCCCACGAGAACTGGCCCGAGAACAGCGCCATGACCGAGAAGACGAGCAGGATGCCGATGGAGATGATCGAGACCACGATGGCGAACTTGAACGAGATGTTCGCCCCGGCCGCGTTGATGCCGATGAAGACGGCGTAGAGGATGATCCACCAGACCGGTCCCGGCATCGAGAAGCCGAGCAGCTCGCTCGTGATCGCGTCGGCGTAGGAGGCCGAGAAGAACACGATCACCGCGGTGGTCGCGACGTACTCGATGGTCTCCGCGAGGCCCGTGACGAAGCCGCCCCACGGCCCCATCGCGGCGCGCGAGAACGAGTAGGCGCCGCCGGTGTGCGGCATCGCCGACGCCATCTCGCCGATGGAGAAGATCAGGCCGTAGTACATGACCACGAGGATCGCGAACGCGATGAGCATGCCGCCGAAGCCCGCGAAGTCGATGCCGAAGTTCCATCCGGAGAAGTCGCCGGAGATGACCGCGGCGACGGCGAGGCCCCACAGGCCCCAGACTCCCGCGGCTCGCGTGAGTCGGCGTTTCTCGAAGTAGCCCTGGTCGGCGGTCGTGTAGGTCACGCCCGAGACCTTGAGGGTGTCTTTCGCCATGTGGCGCTCTCCTGTCCGTCATCGCGCGGGCCTCCGGGGGCGGGCGCGGGGTGCGATGCTGTGCGCCACATGATAGGGCGGCAATGGTCGCTCGTACAGACCTTTTTCGGGTGGCCCGTCGACGCCGACCGACGAGGCGGCCCGTCCGCCGCCTAGGCACGGATGCCGCGGCGTGATGTAATGGGCGGCGAACCCGACCATTTGACGCGAGGAGGCGCCCGACATGGCGGCACCCACCGGATACCTCAGCCTCGACGGGCTCCGCTCCGCGGTCGCCGACGGCCACGTCGACACCGTCATCGTGGCGTTCACCGACATGCAGGGCCGGCTCGTGGGCAAGCGCGTCTCCGCGCGGCTGTTCCTCGAGGAGGTCGCCCTGCACGGCGCCGAGGCGTGCAACTACCTGCTCGCCGTCGACGTCGAGATGAACACCGTCGACGGCTACGAGATGTCCAGCTGGGAGCGCGGCTACGGCGACATGGCGCTCGTCCCCGACCTCTCGACCCTCCGGATGGCCCCGTGGCTCGAGGCGAGCGCGCTCGTGACGGCCGACCTGACCTGGCTCGACGGCCGCCCCGTGGAGGCGTCGCCCCGCCGCATCCTGCAACGCCAGCTCGACCGGCTCGCCGAGCGCGGCCTCACGGCCTACGTGGGCACCGAACTCGAGTTCATCGTCTTCGACGACTCGTACCGCGACGCCTGGCGGAAGGGCTACCGCGACCTCACGCCCGCGAGCGACTACAACATCGACTACGCGCTGCTCGCCTCGACCCGGATGGAGCCGCTGCTGCGCGAAATCCGGAACTCCATGGACGGCGCCGGCATGTACTGCGAGGGCGTCAAGGGCGAGTGCAACCTCGGCCAGCAGGAGATCGCCTTCCGCTACACCGACGCGCTCGGCACCTGCGACAACCACTCGATCTACAAGAACGGCGCGAAGGAGATCGCCGACCGGCACGGCAAGGCGCTCACGTTCATGGCCAAGTTCAACGAGCGCGAGGGCAACAGCTGCCACATCCACATCTCGCTGCGGAGCGACTCCGGCGAGGCCGTGTTCGCCGACCCCGCCGACGAGCGCGGCATGTCGACGATGTTCAAGCACTTCCTCGGCGGGCAGATCGCCGCGATGCGCGAACTCACCCTCTTCTCGGCGCCGAACATCAACTCCTACAAGCGCTACGTCGCGGGCAGCTTCGCCCCGACCGCGATCGCCTGGGGCCTCGACAACCGCACCTGCGCGCTGCGCGTCGTCGGCCACGGGCTCGGCCTGCGCGTCGAGAACCGGGTCCCCGGCGGCGACGTCAACCAGTACCTGGCCGTCGCCGCCCTCATCGCCGCGGGCCTGCACGGCATCGACCACGAGCTCGACCCGGGCGACGTGTTCGTCGGCAACGCGTACGAGAGCGACGTCGCGCGCGTGCCCGCGACCCTCCGCGAGTCGGCCGACCTGTTCGCCGGGTCGGCGATCGCACGCGACGCGTTCGGCGACGAGGTCGTCGAGCACTACCTCAACAACGCGCGCGTCGAGCTCGCCGCCTACGACGCCGCCGTGACCGACTGGGAGCGGGTCCGTGGCTTCGAGCGCTTCTGAGTCCGACCTCGGCGCACCCGTCATCGGGGTGACCACCTACCTCGAGCGGTCGCAGACGGGCGTCTGGGACCTGCCCGCGTCGTTCCTGCCGAAGGTGTACCTCGACGCGGTGACGGACGCGGGCGGCATCGCCGTGCTCCTGCCGCCCCAGCCGGTCACGCCGGAGATCGCGCGCCGGGTGCTCGCGGGCGTGGACGGGCTCATCGTCTCCGGCGGCGCCGACGTCGACCCGCGACGGTACGGACAGGCTCCGCACGAGCGCACCGGCGCCCCCCGCACCGATCGGGACGCCTGGGAGGATGCGCTGCTCACCGCGGCGATCGACGAGGACGTGCCCTTCCTCGGGATCTGCCGCGGCGCGCAGATGCTGAACGTCGCCCTCGGCGGCACGCTCGTGCAACATCTGCCCGACGTGGTCGGCCACGAGGAGTACCAGCCGGCGCCCGCCGTGTTCGGCGCCAAGCGGGTCTCCGTCGAGCGCGGCAGCCGGCTCGACGCGATCCTCGGCGAGGTCGACGAGCCGCGCGGCGAGATCGACGTGCACGTCTACCACCACCAGGCGATCGACCGCGTGGCCGACGGCCTGACCGTCACCGCACGCACGGCCGAGGGCGTGATCGAGGCCGTCGAGGTCGACGACGCCGCGTTCGGCGTGGCCGTGCAGTGGCACCCCGAGGAGAACGCCGCCGACCGCCGCCTCTTCGCCGGGCTCGTCGACGCCGCCCGAACCCGCCGCGCCGCCCGGACCGCAGCCGACCCGAGGAGGGACTCCGCGTGAGCCACACCATCGTCAACCCCGCCGACGAGACCGTCGTGACCACCGTCGAGGCGGCCACGGTCGACGAGACGGATGCCGCGATCGCCGACGCCGCACGCGCCCAGCGCGAGTGGGCGCGCGCGGCGCCCGCCGACCGGGCGCGGGTGCTCCGCCGATTCGCCGACGCCGTCGACGGCGCGATCGACGAGCTCGCCGAGCTCGAGGTCCGCAACTCCGGCCACCCCGTCGGCCAGGCCAGGTGGGAGGCCGGCCACGTGCGCGACGTGCTCGAGTACTACGCCGCGGCACCCGAGCGGATGTCGGGCCGCCAGATCCCCGTCGCCGGCGGGCTCGACGTGACGTTCCACGAACCGCTCGGCGTCGTCGGGGTGATCACGCCGTGGAACTTCCCCATGACGATCGCCTCGTGGGGATTCGCGCCGGCGCTCGCCGCGGGCAACGCGGTCGTGCTGAAGCCCGCGGAGTGGACCCCGCTCACGAGCCTCCGCCTCGCCGAGCTCGGCCTCGAGGCGGGCCTGCCCGAGGGGCTGTTCCGCGTCATCCCGGGGCGCGGCTCGGTCGTGGGCGAACGGTTCGTCACGAACGAGACCGTGCGGAAGGTGGTGTTCACGGGCTCGACCGAGGTGGGCAAGCGCATCATGGCCGGCTGCGCCGACCAGGTGAAGCGCGTCACGCTCGAGCTCGGGGGCAAGAGCGCGAACCTCGTCTTCGCCGACGCCGACCTCGAGCAGGCCGCCGCGACCGCGCCGTACGGCGTGTTCGAGAACGCCGGACAGGACTGCTGCGCCCGCAGCCGTATCCTCGTCGAGCGCTCGGTGTACGACCGCTTCATGGAGCTGCTGGAGCCCGCCGTGCAGGGCGTGAAGGTCGGCGACCCCGCCGACGAGTCCACCGAGATGGGCCCGCTCGTCGCCCGCACCCACCTCGACCGCGTGGCCTCGTTCGTGCCGGATGACGCGGACGTCGCCTTCCGCGGCACCGCGCCCGACGGCCCGGGCTTCTGGTTCGCCCCGACGGTGCTGACCCCCGCCCGCGACTCGCGCGCCGCGCGCGAGGAGATCTTCGGACCGGTCGTCTCGGTCTTCCCGTTCGATGACGAGGCCGACGCGATCTCGTTCGCCAACGCGAGCGAGTACGGCCTGTCCGGGTCGGTGTGGACGCGCGACCTCAGCCGCGGCATCCGCGTCGCCCGGGCCATCGAGTCGGGCAACCTGTCGGTCAACTCGCACTCGTCGGTGCGCTACGCGACCCCGTTCGGCGGCTTCAAGCAGTCGGGCCTCGGACGCGAGCTCGGTCCCGACGCCCCGTTGGCCTTCACCGAGACCAAGAACGTCTTCTTCGCCGTCGACCAGCCGCCGGTGGTCGCGTAGCACGGCGCGCGGCCCGGAACCTGAACCCAAGGAGCACCATGGCAGACCTCACCCGCATCGACCTCACCCAGCGGCTCGCGGGCCGCGTGGCCGTCATCACCGGCGGCGCCTCCGGCATCGGACTCGCGACCGCGAAGCGCCTCGCCGCGGAGGGCGCGAAGGTGGTGATCGGCGACCTGGACGCCGCCGCCGGCGAGGCCGCGGCATCCGTCGTCGACGGCCTGTTCGTGCAGGTCGACGTGACCGACCAGGAGCAGGTCGACCACCTGTTCGACGAGGCGGCCCGCGTCTACGGCTCGGTCGACGTCGCCTTCAACAACGCCGGCATCTCACCGCCCGACGACGACTCGATCGAGACCACCGAACTGCCGGCCTGGCAGAAGGTGCAGGACGTCAACCTGAAGTCGGTCTACCTGTGCTCGCGCGCCGCGCTCCGGCACATGGTCGCGCAGGGTCGCGGGTCGATCATCAACACCGCGTCCTTCGTCGCGGTGCTCGGCTCGGCGACCTCGCAGATCTCGTACACCGCCTCGAAGGGCGGCGTGCTCGCCATGAGCCGCGAACTCGGCGTGCAGTTCGCCCGGCAGGGCATCCGCGTGAACGCGCTCTGCCCCGGGCCGGTCAACACGCCCCTGCTGCAGGAGCTCTTCGCGAAGGACCCCGAGCGCGCACAGCGCCGGCTCGTGCACGTGCCCGTCGGCCGGTTCGCCGAACCCGAGGAGCTCGCGGCGGCCGTGGCGTTCCTCGCGAGCGACGACGCGTCGTTCATCACCGGCTCGACGTTCCTGGTCGACGGCGGCATCAGCTCCGCCTACGTCACGCCGCTCTAGGCTCGAACCATGACCACGGGTGCGGGCGAGGGGGCGTCGGCGACGGATGCCTCGGCCGGTCCGCCCGCGCCCGAGCCCGCCTCGCTGCTGAGCGCCGACCTGCTGCTCACCCCCGCCCGGCCGGCGAACGCGTTCGAGGAGACCGTGCAGCGGCTGCTGCAGTCGATCCGACTCGGCCTCATCGCACCCGGCGAGCGCCTCCCGCCCGAGCGCGAGCTCGCCGGCACGCTCGAGGTCAGCCGCGACACGCTGCGCGACGCGATCGGATCGCTCGCCGACGCGGGGTGGGTCGTGTCGCGGCGAGGGCGCTATGGGGGCACGTTCGTCGCCGATCCGCTCCCCGCGCACACGACGCCGCACTCCCCCGCCCCGCCGACCGACCCGGAGGCGCTGGCCGCCGAGCTCGAGGACACCCTCGCCCTCCGTGCGGTCGTCGAGGTGGGGGCCGCGCGGCGGGCCGCCGAGCGTCCGCTCGCGGCATCCGACCGCGAACGCCTGTGGCAGGCCTACCGGGACTGCCACGACGCCGGGCCCGGGCAGTACCGGATGGCCGACTCGCGATTCCACCTCCTCATCGCCGAACTGCTCGGGGCGACGAGCGTCATCCCGCTCATGGCGGACGTGCGCATGCGGGTCAACGCGTTCCTCGACGGCATCCCGCTGCTCTCGCCGAACATCGCGCACTCCGACGAGCAGCATCGCGCCATCGTCGAGGCGATCCTCCGCGGCTCGGGCGACGACGCGGCCCGCGCGATGGCCGAGCACCTCGAGGGAACCGAGGCGCTGCTCCGCGGCTTCTACGGCTGACCGGAGTCGATGCCGGCGACCTCGAACAGGCGCCATCGGCCGGGCACGCCCTTCAGGGCGTGCTCGCCACGGTCCTCGAACCGGATCGGCGATCCGACCACGAGGTCCTTCACCGTCCCCGAGACGAGCACCCGACCGGCCCCGGCCAGCGCCATGACCCGCGCCGCGATGTGGACGGCGATGCCGGCGACGTCGCCGTCGTGCAGTTCGACCTCGCCGCTGTGCAGCCCGGCGCGGACGTCGATGCCCAGCGTCCGGACCGCGCTCGCGATCTCCGATGCGCAGCGCACGGCGCGCGCGGGCCCGTCGAAGATCGCGAGGAAGCCGTCGCCCGTGGTGCCGATCTCCCTTCCCCGATACCGCTCGAGCTGCGTGCGCACGAGCGCGTCGTGCGCGTCCTTCAGGTCCAGCCAGCGGCGGTCGCCGAGCCGGGCGGCCGCATCGGTCGAGCCGACGATATCGGTGAAGAGCACCGTGGCGAGGACCCGGTCGTCGACGGTCTCCGCGCGATCGCCGGTGAGGAACTCCCCGATGCGGTCGAGCACCGGATCCGCGTCGACGAAGGGCGGGTACCAGTCGGCGCCCGGCAGCTCGGCGTACGTCGCGCCCGGGATGTGCTCGGCGAGGTACCTGCCCATCGCCACCCGGTAGTGCCGGTTGTCCGCGCGGTGCAGCACGAGCGTGGGGACGTTGATGCTCGGCAGCACCGACCGCACGTCGAGGTGGAGGACCCAGCGGTAGATCCGCGTCGCCGTCGCCGGCGACGCCGACAGGCGCATGTAGCGGCCGGCCCAGCGCTGCATCTGGGGGTCGTCGGCGACGCCCGGGGCCGAGAGCGGCAGGACGACGTCACCACGACCCCAGCCCCGCTCCCACTCGACGAGCAGCTTCTCGGAGGTCTCCTCGGGCATCCCGATCGGGTAGTCGGGGGCCCGGAGCATCCGAGCGAACGTGTTGACGAGCACCAGGGCGCGCGTGCGCTGCGGGTACGTGGCCGCGAACGTCATCGCCATCGGGCCGCCCTCGGCGTCGCCGAGGAGCGCGGCGCTCTCGGAGCCGACGGCATCGAGCACCGCGCGCGCGTCGTCCATCCAGTGCTCGAGCGTCGGCAGCGCGTTCATGGGCACCGGATCGGAGAGGCCGGCGCCGCGCTTGTCGAAGCAGATGACCCGCGCGTAGCGGGAGAGCCGGTCGAGGTAGCGGGCCATCGACGGGTGCTCGGTGATGACCTCGATGTTGCTCGCCCAGTTGCCGATGACGAGGAGGTCGAGCGGGCCGTGCCCGAACACGCGATAGGCGACGTAGCCGTCCTCGGTCGCCGCGTACCCGGGCTCGTCGGGTCGCGCCGCCCGGATCGGCCGCCCGTGCTCGCGCATCGTCCTCCTCCGAGCGCCAGACTACGCCCGCACCGCCGCGATGCGCCGGTGGCCGACACGCCGACGCCCCGGTCGCGTGGACCGGGGCGTCGGGCGGATCGCGGGTCAGATGAAGGCGAACGGCACGAACGGCAGCAGGAACAGCCCGAACGCGACCGTGGCGAGGGCCGCGATCGCGACGCCGGCCAGGACCACGGCGTTCAGCACGATGCCCCAGATCGCCATCGTGCGCGCGGCGGGCTCACGCTTCAGCGCGAGGATGCCGAGCACGAGGCCCGCGGCCGGCACGACGAAGGTGAAGCCGGCGACGAACGAGACGAGGCCGAGCACGAGGCTCGAGATGGCGAAGCCGCGCTGCTCCTCGACGACGGGCGCGGATCCGACGGCGTAGGGCGACGCGTCGTCGCCGGGCGACGACGTCGCGGTCGGAGTGGTCATGGGATCGGTTGCGGTGGTCATCGCGGGGTTCTCCTGTTCGAGCGGATGCCTCCACGCTACGGAGCCCTCCGGAGCCGCGGTATGGGGTGAACCCCCGGAACCGCGGGGCGGCTGACGCGAGGGCGGCCGCACGGGGTAGCATCCGTGCAGCCCCCACCACGACCCGATCGGAGCCCTATGCCCCTGCCCTGGACCCTGCACGGCGACGGCGCCCACGTCGCGCCCGGCGACGTCGTCGCCCCCGGCGAACGCCTCTCCTGGCCGCGCACCATCGGCCTCGGCGCACAGCACGTCGTCGCCATGTTCGGCGCGACGTTCCTCGTGCCCATCATCACGGGCTTCCCGCCCGCCACCACCCTGTTCTTCTCGGGCATCGGCACGATCCTGTTCCTGCTCGTCACGGGCAACCGGGTGCCGAGCTACCTCGGCTCGTCGTTCGCGTTCATCGCGCCGATCACGGCCGCGATGGCCGCCGAGGGCGTCGCCGACCCGATGGGGGCGGCGCTGTTCGGCATCGTCGTGGTGGGCGTGCTGCTGGCGGTGGTCGGGCTCGTGGTGCAGTTCGCGGGCTCGCGGTGGATCGACGTCCTCATGCCCCCCGTGGTGGCCGGCGCCATCGTGGCGCTCATCGGCCTGAACCTCGCCCCCGTGGCCAAGGCCAACTTCCAGGAGGCGCCGCTGACGGCCCTCGTGACCCTCGTGGCGGTGCTCGTCGCGAGCGTCGCGTTCCGCGGCATCCTCGGGCGCATGTCGATCCTCCTCGGCGTCCTCGTCGGCTACGTCGTCGCGGTCGTGCAGGGCGAGGTGGACTTCGCCGCGGTCGGCGAGGCCGCGTGGGTCGGGCTGCCGCAGTTCCACCTCCCCGCGAACCCGCTGGCGGATGCCGCGGTCTGGGGACTCCTGCCGGCGTTCCTGCCCGTGGTGCTCGTGCTCGTCGCGGAGAACGTCGGCCACATCCGCGGCGTCGCGCAGATGACCGACCAGCGCGTGAACGCGTACACCGGTCGCGCCCTGTTCGCCGACGGGCTCGCGACCACCCTCGCCGGCTTCTTCGGCGGCTCGGGCACCACGACGTACGGCGAGAACATCGGCGTCATGGCCGCCACGCGCGTGTACTCGACCGCGGCGTACTGGGTGGCCGGGTCGTTCGCGGTGCTGCTCGGCCTGTCCCCGAAGGTCGGCGCGATCATCAACACGATCCCGCCGGGCGTGCTGGGCGGCGTGACGACCGCGCTGTACGGGCTCATCGGCGTCATCGGCGTGAAGATCTGGGTCGACAACCGCGTCGACTTCACGAACCCCGTGAACCAGTTCACCGCGGCGACGGCGCTCGTCATCGGGATCGCCGACTTCACGTTCAACGCCGGCGAGGTCGTGTTCAACGGCATCGCGCTCGGCACGATTGCCGCGATCGCGATCTACCACCTCATGAACGGCATCGCCCGGCTCCGCGGCACCGCGGCACCGGCGGAGCAGCCGGTCACGGGCGCGAGCGCGACGCCCGCACCCGACGCGCGCCACTGAGGCGAGACGACGAACGGCGGATGCCGCGGGGCGAGGTCCACGCGGCATCCGCCGCTTCCGGTACTGCGTGCGGCTAGCCGGCGATGAGCGTCTCGACCGGACCGCGCGTGAAGTAGATCACGAAGCCGACGGCCACGATCCACAGGAGCGGGCTGATCTCGCGCGCCTTGCCCGACAGCGCGCGCACGACGACCCAGCTGACGAAGCCCGCGCCGATGCCGTTGGCGATGGAGTACGTCAGCGGCATGACCGTGACCGTGAGGAACACGGGCAGCAGGACGCTGAAGTCCGACAGGTCGATGCCGCGGATCTGCGACATCATCAGCGCGCCGACGATGACGAGGGCCGCGGCGGCGACCTCGGACGGCACGATCGACGTGAGCGGGGTCAGGAACATCGCGAGGAGGAAGAGGACGCCGGTGACGAGGTTCGCCAGGCCGGTGCGCGCGCCCTCGCCGATCCCGGACCCGGACTCGATGAACACCGTGTTCGACGAGCTCGACGTGAACCCGCCCGCGACCGCGCCGACGCCCTCGACGACGAGCGCCGAACGCAGGCGCGGGAAGTCGCCCTTCGCGTCGGCGAGGCCGGCCTCCTTCGACAGGCCCGTCATGGTGCCGAGGGCGTCGAAGAAGTTCGTGAACACGAGCGTGAACACGAGCATGAGCGCGGCGAGCACGCCGATGCGCTCGAAGCTGCCGAGGCTCACCTGGCCGACGAGCGACAGGTCGGGCAGGCTCACCCACTGGGCGGGCAGCTCGGGCACCGACAGCCCCCAGCCCTGCGGGTTCACCGTCCCGTCGGCGCCCACCTTCGGGCCGAGGTCGAGGATCGACTCGAGCACGAGCGCGAGCACCGTGCCCGAGAGCAGGCCGATGAGGATGCCGCCCTTCACCCGCAGCGCGACGAGCACGCCCGTCGCGAGGAGCGTCGCGACGAACACGAGCGTGGGGATGGTCGAGACCGATCCGTCGACCCCGAGGCCGACGGGCGGCGACGCGGCGCCGGTCGCGGTGACGAAGCCCGCGTCGACGAAGCCGATGAAGGCGATGAACAGGCCGATGCCGACGGTGATCGCGAGCTTCAGCTGCATGGGCACGGCCTCGAAGATGAGGCGGCGGAGGCCCGTCGCGGCGAGCAGGACGATCACGAGCCCGTTGATGAGGACGAGGCCCATCGCCTCCGGCCAGGTGACCTGGCCGACGACGGACACGGCGAGGAACGAGTTGATGCCGAGCCCGGCCGCGAACGCGAACGGCAGGCGCGCGACGACGCCGAACAGGATCGTCATGACGCCGGCCGTGAGCCCGGTGACGGCGGCGACCTGGGCGAAGTCGAGGTTGTCGCCTGCGACGTCCGTGCCGCTCGAGAGGATGATCGGGTTGAGGATGACGATGTAGGCCATCGTCACGAACGTGACGATGCCGCCTCGCACCTCGGCGGAGATGCTCGAGCCGCGCTTCGTGATCTCGAAGTAGCGGTCGAGCGCGCCTCCGCCGCGCGACGGCGATTCGGGTTCGGGTCGGTGTTCGGTCTCGGTCGCGGTCATGTGGTCCCCGGGTCGGGAGGCGCCCGTGGGGCGCCTCGGCTGCGGTCCGCTCGGGCGAGCGGGGGTCGGAGCGGGACGACGGCGGCCCGGACGAGGTGACGGCGGCTCAGCCGCCCGTGCCATGCAACGCCGGCACGATCAGATAGATTCCGAACAGCACGGCCGAGCCGCTCAGTCCGAAGCATATCCACGCCGCGACCACGGCCGCGCGCTTCTGCGCATCGGTGAGCGGGCTCTTCCGGGCGGCCTTCTCGGCACGCCTGGCGGCCTTCGCGGCCTGCTCGGGCGTCACGACCGTGATCGCGTCGGTGAACGTCGCGGGCGCCACCACGGGCGTGCGGCCGCCGACGGTCAGCAGTCGCAGGCCGAGCGCGTAGAGGCTGACGACCACGCCCGCGCCGAGGAGCGACGCGGCGAGCACGATCACGAACGCCATCCAGTCGATCACTTCGCCACCTTCTTCGGCTTCGGGTCGCGCTTGATCTTCACGGCGCGACCGGAGTCGGCGACCTCGCTCAGCACGTTGTGGTGCGACACCTCGTCGCGGCGCGACCACAGGTAGATGCCGCCGATGATCGCCGCGGCGCCGAAGGCCGCGATGAGCACCCCGGTGACGCCGGTCTGGGCGATCAACGCGGCGAGCGCGCCCACGCCGCCGGCTGCCGGCAGGGTGAGCAGCCACCCGACGCCGATGCGGCCCGCCGTGCGCCAGCGGACCGTGGAACCACGCCGGCCGAGACCCGATCCGATCACCGAACCCGAGGCGACCTGCGTGGTCGAGAGCGCGAAGCCGAGGTGGCTGGACGCGAGGATCGTCGCGGCGGTGGAGGTCTCGGCGGCGAAGCCCTGAGCGGGCTTCACGTCGGTCAGGCCCGTGCCGAGGGTCTTGATGATGCGCCATCCGCCCATGTACGTGCCGAGGGCGATCGCGACGGCGCACGTCACGACGACCCAGAACTCCGGCCCCGAGCCGACCGGCTGCATGCCCACCGAGATCAGGGTCAGCGTGATGACGCCCATCGTCTTCTGCGCGTCGTTCGTGCCGTGCGCGAGCGCCACGAGGGAGCTCGAGAAGATCTGCGCGTACCGGAAGCCGTCTCGTCCGTCGGGCTTGCCGTCGTGGCGGCGCGTGATCGCGTAGGCGAGCTTGGTGGCGGTGAACGCGACGAGTCCCGCCGTGAGCGGGGCGAGCAGCGCGGGCAGGATGATCTTCGACATCACCACGCCGCCGTCGATGGCCTGCAGCCCGAAGCCGACGAGCGCGGCGCCGATCAGTCCGCCGAACAGCGCGTGGCTCGACGACGAGGGCAGGCCGAGCAGCCACGTGATCATGTTCCACGTGATCGCCCCGATGAGGCCGGCGAAGATGAGCTCGGGCGTGATGAACACGCCGCCCTCGCCCTCGCGGATGAGCCCGCCCGAGATGGTCTTCGCGACCTCGGTGGACAGGAAGGCGCCGATCAGGTTGAGCACCGCGGCCAGGCCGACGGCGACCTTCGGCCGGAGCGCCCCGGTGGCGATGGGCGTGGCCATCGCGTTCGCCGTGTCGTGGAACCCGTTCGTGAAGTCGAAGAAGAGCGCCAGCGCGATGACCAGCACGACGATGAGAGTGAGATCCACCGGCGTCTTTCCGTGAGATCGGGTGAGGGATTCACCTGCTGTTCACGCAGGAGGGGTTGCGGATGTCGGCGAGCGCCGAGCCCCGATGATCCTACGCGACGTGAACCCGGTGATCCACCACGCTCGCGAGGTCCGCGCCGAAGGTGAAGGTGCGTCGCACGCGGCCGCCGGCGAGCACGCCCGGCAGCCAGTGCTTCGCGTCGTCCCACATCTCCGCGAGCGGCACCCGGTCGACGTCGAACCACTCCGGGTCGAGCTCGTCGGATGCCGCGGGCACGCCCGTGAACGTGCGCGTGACGAACACGCTCGACTCCTGGCTCCACGCCTCGCGATGCGGGAACAGGTACGTCAACCGCCCGCGCGCCTCGAGGTCGGCGGCACGGACGGTGACGCCCGACTCCTCGTGGACCTCGCGCACCGCCGCCTCGACCGCGGTCTCCCCCGGCTCGAGCTTGCCGCCGAGCCCCACGAAGTACCCGCGTCCGAGGCCGTGCTTCTTGCGGCCGAGGAGCACCTGGGTGCGGCCCTCGGACTCGCGCAGCAGGTAGCAGACGCAGACCTGCGGCAGCGGCATCCGTGGTTCGGTCATCGGCTCAGCCGAAGAGGATCTTCGCCTCGTCGTAGCGCGACTGCGGCACCAGGTTGAGCCCGCCGGTCGCCTCGGCGATCGTGACCCGGGCGATGTCGGTGCCGCGCAGGGTGACCATGCTGCCCCACGCCCGGTCGACGGCGGCGTCGACCGCGGCCATGCCGAGCCGGGTCGCGAGGACCCGGTCGTACGCCGAGGGCGCGCCGCCGCGCTGGATGTGGCCGAGCACCGTGTGGCGCGACTCGATGCCGGTGCGCTCCTCGATCATCGGCGCGAGCTTCTCGGCGATGCCGCCGAGACGCGGCCGGTTGAACGCGTCGAGCCCGAGGTGCGAGTGCGCCTCGTCCATCGTGTCGAGCTTGAAGCCCTCGGCGACGACGATGAGGGGCGCGCGGCCGCGGTCGCGGACCGACTCGACGTAGTGGCAGATCTCGTCGATGCCCATGGGCTGCTCGGGGATGAGGATGGCGTGCGCGCCGCCCGCCATTCCCGAGTGCAGCGCGATCCAGCCGACGTGCCGGCCCATGACCTCGAGGACCATCGCCCGGTTGTGCGACTCGGCCGTGGTGCGCAGTCGGTCGATCGCCTCGGTCGCGATCTCGACGGCCGTGTCGAAGCCGAAGGAGTAGTCGGTCGCGGCGAGGTCGTTGTCGATGGTCTTGGGCACGCCGATCACCGGGAGCCCGCCCTCGTCGACCAGCCGCCGGGCGGCCGTGAGGGTGCCCTCGCCGCCGATCGCGATGATCGCGTCGATGCCCTCGGCCTCGAGCATGCGACGGATGTTTCCGGGTCCGCCGTTCTCGCCCTCGAACGGGTTGGTGCGGCTCGAGCCGAGGATGGTGCCGCCCTGCTTCGACAGGCCGCGCACGTCGTGGCGCGTGATGGGCATGATGTCGCCCTCGACGACGCCGCGCCATCCCCACCGGAACCCGACGAACTCGGCCTCGTGCGTGATGACGCCCTTCAGGACGGCGCCGCGGATGACCGCGTTGAGGCCGGGGCAGTCGCCGCCGCTCGTGAGAATGCCGATCTTCATGACCACTGGTTGACTCCTCGTGAGGTGGACGTTCGCGGGGATGCCGCTTCATCGAGGCGCGAACGTCGAGGAGTCTAGCGGGGCCCGCGGCATCCGTCCGCGCCGATGACGGGGAGCGGATGCCGCGCGACCGCCGCTACAGGGCGCCGTCGAGCGCCTGGCGCAGCAGGTGCTGCAGCGCGTCGAGCTGCACCGAGTCGGCCGAGCCCGGCTCCACGTCGAGCCCGTCGAGCGCCCGCAGGGCGAGGCCCTGCTTCTGGTCGATGAGCTCGGCGATGCGCGCGTCGACCGTGTGGGCGGCGATGATGCGCCACGCGGTGACGGGCTCGTCCTGGCCGATGCGGTGCACGCGGTCGATCGCCTGCGTCTGCTCCGCCGCGGTCCAGCTGAGCTCGGCGAGCACGACGTTCGACGCCGCCTGGAGGTTCACGCCGACGCCCGCCGCGGTGAGCGAGGCCACCGCGATCGAGACCTCGGGGTCGGAGTTGAACGCGTCGATCGCGTGCTGGCGGGCGATCGCGGTCTGGTCGCCGCGGATCGACACCGTGCGCAGCTCGCGGGCGGCGAACGCCGCCTCGGCCTGGTCCATGACGTCGATGTGCTTGGCGAAGAACACGACCTTGCCGGCCGAGCGGGCCAGCTGGGCGGCGTAGTCGGCCGCGAGGCCGGCCTTCGCCTGGCCGATGCGACGCACCATCGTGAAGACGTTCTCGCCCGACTTGGCCGACTTCGACTCCTCGAGCTCCGAGAGGGCGACCGCGCGGATGAACTGGTCGCGCTCGAGCTCGTCGAGGTCGCCGACGCGGAGCTTGCGCGACTCGACGAGTGCGCGGAAGCGGTTCGCGAGGCGGTGGCCGAGCTCGCGCTCGGCGGCGCGGATCGATCGGCCGACCTCGTCGTCGAGTTCGACGGGCAGGTCGGCGATGCGCTTCTCGGGCAGGTCGGCGGCGACGTCGACCTTGCGGCGGCGCACGATGCCGAGGTCGATGACGATGCGGCGCGCCTCGGCGTAGAAGCCCTGGTCGGCCGGCGTCAGCCCGGTCTCCTCGAGCCTGCCGATCAGCTCGGGCGACGGACGGTCCCCGTCGATCCAGCCGAGGAACTGCCAGATCGCGCGGAAGTCGTCGACGTCGTTGATGAGCGGGGTGCCGGTGAGGGCGAGCAGCAGCGGGTCGCCGCCCGGCGTGTTCCGGCGGATGCGGTCGGCGAGCGCGAGCACGTTGCGCGAGCGCTGCGACTGCAGGTTCTTGATGAAGTGCGCCTCGTCCACGACCATGCCGCGGAAGCCCAGCGTGGACAGCCAGGCCATGTGGCGGTCGAGCACGTCGTAGTTCACGACGATCACGTCGGCGAAGGCGTCCACGCCGTCGCCGTCGCCGTGGATGACGGTCGCGCGGCGGTGCGGGGTCCAGCGCTCGACCTCGCGGGCCCAGTTCATCTTCACGACGTTCGGCACGACGGCCAGCAGCGGGTAGGCGCCGGCGACGGATGCCGCGAGGACCGACTGCGCGGTCTTCCCGAGTCCCGGCTCGTCGGCGAGGAGGAACCGCCGGTGCCCCTGGCGTGCCGCCTCGACGAACCGCGCCTGGTGCGGCATCAGCTCGAGGCCGCGCGGGGCGAGCCGGTCGATCCGCGGCGGCTCGGGCAGCGCCATGGACGCGGCCTGACCGCCGGAGCCGGACTCGAACGACTTGAACAGGGGCCCGAGCAGCTCCCAGTTCGCGAGGCGCCGGACCGGGACGGTGGGCTGCGTCGTGCGCGAGAAGTCGGGCGCGAGGAACGGGCTGGCCAGCTGGCGGGCCTTGACCGAGCGCGGGATCACCTGGTTCTCGGCGATCTCCGGCCGCGGCTCGGGCTCGCGGACGATGATGAGCTCGTCCTCGCTGAGCTCGGCGCCCGACTCGAGCAGCCAGTCGCGGCGGAACCGCTGCGCGACCGTGGAGATCGAGGCATCCGGCTCGAGGAGCGTGATCAGGCTCGTGTCGCGTGCCGCGGTCTTCGCGAGGATCTGCGCGATGCCGTCGAGGCGCTTCAGCAGCTCGGCGCGGGCGGCGTCGCCCAGCTCGGGGTCGCCCTTCACGCGGGCGCGCTCCTCGCGCATGAGCAGCGCGATGACCTGGAACTTCGTGCGGTTGGTGGGCCCCAGCTTGTTCTTCTGGGCCTTCTGCTCGACCTCGCGGACCTTCCGCGCGAGGATCGGGATGATGGGCGCGTCGTCGTCACGCGAACGCGTGCGCTGCCGCTGCCTCGTCTGGGCCAATGGTCCTCCCCTGTCTGGGCCCGATGCGAACGGGCTCCCCGACCACCGGGCGTGGTGGCCCGCACCGCCCCCGGACGGGCTCGATCGTCGAGGCCGTCGTCGCGGTGCGCCGAATCCGGAAGCCGAGCATGGCGGGGGCGAGTTCCCCCAGCCGTCGGACCGAAGAACGGATCCGTCGGGCGCCTCGCACATTCTACGCGTCGTCGAGGGGTCCGCGCCAATGGGCGCGTTCAGACGCCCACGGCGAGCCCCGCCAGTGCCGCCCAACCCACCCCGGCATGGCCGCAGCCTACGCTCCCTCGACCATGCCGCCCGGGACGACGTCCCGCCCTGTCGCCGTCGGCCGCCGGGGGCTAGGCTCGCAGCATGGACGAGTCGACGCAGTTCGGCGAGGGCCTCGCCGACGATCACGAGTTCGAGGTCGCACAGGACGGCGAGATCCCCGCCGAGGTCGATCTCGACACCGCAGCCGCGGACGCCGACGAGCGTCCGGTGGGCGACGACACCGGCGACGAGGTCGTCGGCATCGACGAGGAGCGCCGCGTGCCGCTGCCCGACGAGCCCGGGCCGGGTTCCTCCGCCGACGAGGAGTGACCGGCGCGGCGGACGGCGCGGTCAGACGCCGCCGCCGCCTCCGCCGCCGCCCCCGCCGCCGCTCGAACCGCCGCCGCCCGAGCCGCTCGAGGACGAGCTCGACGACGATCCGGACCAGCTCGAGCTCGACGCGGTGGTGAACGAACTCACGCTCGAGGCGAACACGGCCGCGTTGAACCCGCTGCGGCCCGCGTACCAGCCGGGCTGCTCGCCCCGCTGCGCGTAGAGCGCGGCGAGCTCCTCGCTCCATTCGCGCTCCTGCCCGAACAGCACCGCGTACGGGAGCAGCCGTTCGGTGATCCGCAGCACCACGTCGGGGTCGAGGCCCGCGGATGCCGCGCCCGCGGCCGGTGCCATGGGCACGCGCTCCGCGCCGGTCGGGCTCTGCAGCATCCGCAGCCGGTCGGCCTCGGCGAGCCGGATGTACAGGCGGAGCCCCTCGAGGTGGTCGCGGAACTCGCGGCCGCGTTCGGTGAGCGGACGCACGTCGGCGACCATCCACACCGCGGCGACGGCGAGCGCGGACGCCCCGATGATCGGCAGCCACGGCCAGGCGCCGCCCATCCGCGCGTCGAGCGCGGCGATGCCGAGGATCACGGCGAGCGTCGACGCGACGATCGCGAGCGCCGCGAGCAGGATGCGCAGGCCCCCGTCCGGTCGACGGCGGAGCCCCTCGCGGGCGACGCGCGAGTGCACCTGGCGGCGCAGGTTCATCAGCTTGGTGCCGAGGGTCGTGTCGCTCGTCTTGAGGTTCCGGCGCGCTCCGGGGCGTGCGCCCGGGCCGAACAGCGCGGAGAGCACGCGCGTCGCGTCGCGATCGGCGCCGCCCGCGTCGCCGGTGAGCTCGACGGCGTACTTCTTGCGTCCCGTCTCCACGACGCGCACCCGTCCGGCGACGGCCTCGGCGAGGATCGTCGCCGTGATGCCCTTGCCGGGGGCGCGCACCAGGTCCGCGGCCTCCATGAGCGACGGACGCTCGGGCGGCTCGTACTGGGCGATGACGATGCCGCGTCCGGGGTGGTCGCGCCACCGCGTCGCACGGAAGACGCCGGCGAGGATCGCGACGGTGAGCGCCGTGAGCGCCGCGGCGGCCGAACCCATGGCGGCCGGCGACGAGGTGAACCGCTCGTCGCGTGGCTCGAAGGTCCCCGGGTCGAAGCCGACGGCCAGGGTCAGGTTCTCGTAGGGGCCGAGCGCCGCGGCCTCGGCAACGACGACGCCCTCCGCGGCGTCATCCGCCCGCAGGGTCTCGCACGGGGTGCTCGAGCCCTCGTACCCCCGGTAGCACGCAGCGTCGCCCGTGAACGCGTCGGCGAGACCGTCCTCGAGCCGCAGCTCGCCCCGGACGACGCCGAAGGGCTGCGCCCAGCCCGTGCCGTTGACGTCCCAGTAGAACTCCTGGATTTCGAGGTCGTCGGGTTCGAAGGTGACGTTCCGCTGGTGGTACGTGATCACGTACGTCTGCTCGCCGTGGACGTAGTCGTCGGCGGCGATGGTGACCAGCTCGAACTCGCCGTCCTCGCTGCGCTCGGTCTCGAAGCCGCGGGGCTCCCTCTCGGCATCCGTCACCGAGAGCACGCGGATGTCGGTGGGGTGGCCGTCGTAGGTGCGCGGGATCGCGCGACGGATGCCGCGGTTCTGGTCGTACTCGGGGAACACCGCGACGAGCGTCTCGGTCGTGAGCAGCTCCGAGCGCCGGTCGGCGTCGCGGCCCAACCGGTAGACCGCGTCGAAGCCGGCGAACGTGAAGTCGTCGACGTCGCCCGGCACGGCACGCACCGGCGGCGGTGCGGCCGGCCGGTCCGCGGGGACCGCGGCGGAGGCGGCGGACGCGGCGGCGCCGAACGCGGGGATGAGGAGCGCTCCGGCGAGCGCCGCGAGGGCGGCGGGGCGACGTGGCCGGCGGGCGCGGGACCGTATGGCGACCATGCCCTCACGGTAGCGAACCGGCCGCCCCGCGTCATCCGTTCGAGCGCCCGCGGCACCGCCTCGACGGAATACGGACGGGGGTATCCCCCGCGGGCGTATCCTTGCAGGGTGATCGAGGACATCAAGAAGCGCGCGCTCCACCGCACGAAGATCATCGAGGGCCAGCTGCGCGGCATCGAGAAGATGATCGAGAACGAGGACTACTGCGTCGACATCATCACCCTGTCGCTGGCGGTGCAGAAGTCGCTCGGGTCGCTGAACAAGCTCCTCGTCGAGAACCACCTGCGCACCCACGTGTCGCACATGTACGAGGAGGGCGGCGACCGGCGCGAGGAGGCCGTGGCCGAACTCGTGCGCATCTTCGAACTGTCCAACAACCGGGCCTGACGGATGCCGCGGATCGAGCTGGTCACCGGCGACCTCACGCTCGAGCGCGTCGACGCCATCGTCAACGCGGCGAACTCGTCGCTGCTCGGCGGCGGCGGCGTCGACGGGGCCATCCACCGCGCGGGCGGGCCCGAGATCCTCGCCGAGTGCCGGGCCCTGCGCGCCGGCACGCTGCCCGACGGGCTCCCGACCGGCGAGGCGGTCGCGACGACCGCCGGGCGACTCGCCGCACGCTGGGTCGTGCACACCGTCGGCCCGGTCTGGCCCGGCGACGGACCCGAGGCGGAGCGGCGCCGCCGCCTGCTCGAGTCGGCGTACCGGAACGCCCTGGGGCTCGCAGCACGGCTCGGTGCGGCATCCGTCGCGCTGCCCGCCGTGTCGGCCGGCGTCTACGGATGGCCCGCCGACGACGCCGCCGCGGTCGCGGTCGGCACCGCGGCCGACGCCCGCGAGACGCCCGGCCTCGTGCGGTTCGTGCTGTTCTCGCCGCCGATGCACGCCGAGTTCGTCGCGGCCGCCGAGCGCCTGGGCGTCGACGCCGTCGCGGACCGCTGACCGCCCGGCCGGGCCGGCGCGTCGCTCACGTGCCGGGCGCGGTCGCGGCGATCCACGCGTCGAGGTCGCTCGGCTGGTCGGTGATGATCCCGTCGACGCCGAGCTCGCTCACCTGCGCCCACGTGTCCTGCGTGTTCAGCGTGTAGCAGAGCACGGCGATGCCCGCCGCGTGGGCCGCGTCGACGGCTCCGGGCGCGGCGGTGACCGACGCGGCGGTCGTGCCGAACCCGATGACCCCGAGCCACTCGGCGAGCGGGACGGGGTCGGCCGGCAGCTCGCGGATGAGCATGATCCGCGGCGTGGCGGGTGCGACGCGCTGCACCGACTGCAGCGTCTCGATGCTGAAGCTCTGCAGCACGACGCGGCCGCGGAGGCGGTGCCGCTCGATGAGGTCGACGACGAGGCGGACCTGGGCGGGCGCCCAGTCGGCCTTCAGTTCGACGAGCGCGCGCGCGTCGTCGCGCTCGGCGAGCTCGGCGAGGAACGCCTCGAGCGTGGGGATCCGCTCGCCGGCGAACTCGTCGGAGTACCACCGGCCGACGTCCAGCCGCGCGAGCTCGGCGAACGTGCGGTCCTCGACCCGACCCTCGCGCCCGGCGACCCGTTCGAGGTCGGTGTCGTGGAAGAGCACGGGGACGCCGTCGCGGGTGAGGCGCACGTCGGTCTCGACGTAGGCGAGCTCGTCCATCGCGAGTTCGAGCGCGGGCATGGTGTTCTCGGGTGCGAGCGACCGGTCGCCGCGGTGGGCGATGATGGCGGCGGCCTCACCGGGTTGGCGCAGCGCGCCGAACACGTCGATGGCGTAGACGTCGGTGGGGGTCGCGGCGGTCCAGAGGAGCGAGGCGGTCGCGATGACGCCGGTGGCGGCGAGGGCGATGCGGACCGGACGGGGGGCGTGGGGCACGGGTCGGGACCTTCCTCGGTGCCGCGCCTCCTTGCGCGCACCGTGCAGGCCACTGTAGCAACGTCGTTACCGTTTCGTTACCTTCTTGCGCGGTCAGGTGCCGACCGATGACGCATCCGTCCGCGACCCCGCCCGGGCCACGGTCTCCGCCTCCACGGCGATCCGGTTCGCCATGCCCGCGAACACGATGCCGTGGATCGGCACGATCGACCACCAGTAGAGGCGCCCGGCGAGTCCCTTCGGGAAGAAGACCGCGCGCTGCCGGTAGACCGACCCGCGACCGTCCGCCTCGGCCGACATCTCCAGCCAGGCCCGGCCCGGCACCCGCATCTCGGCGCGGAGCCGGAGGAAGCGGGGCCGCTCGATCGCCTCGACCCGCCAGAAGTCCACCGCGTCGCCCGGGTACAGCGTGTCCGGGTCCCGCCGGCCGCGGCGGAGCC
The DNA here is from genome assembly GCF_031432295.1 of Agromyces indicus. NCBI lineage: Bacteria > Bacillati > Actinomycetota > Actinomycetes > Micrococcales > Microbacteriaceae > Agromyces > Agromyces indicus. The sequence continues at coordinate 126,387 of NZ_JAVKGS010000004.1, forward strand.
CGACGCCGCCGGACAGCTTGTCGATCCAGCCCCGGATCGCCCAGGCGAGCGGGAACGAGTACCACCCGTTCTCGCCGCCCACGCCCTCGATGACCGACCACAGCGCCTCGACCGGCGCATTCGACCGGCGCTCGCGGTGATCGACGTAGACGGTGTACCCGGCCCAGTCCGGGTCGCTCGGCAGCGGATCGCTCGGGGCCCCCTCGACCTCGGCATTGCGCCAGCTGGTCTCGACCTCGCCCGAGCGCTCCTTCTCGAGGGCCAGGCGCACCGAGCGGCGGTACCCCACGAGCCCCTCGGGCGGCGGCGGGATGACGGCGTCGATGTCGTGCTCGCGCATGACGCAGTCGAACTGGAGCGACTCGATGATGGGGACCGCGAGCCGCCTCGGGATCGGCGTCACGAGGTTCACCCACTGGCCGGCCAGCCACGGGGTGAGCACGGGCAGCGCCGCGATCGGCCGCTGCCGGAGGCCCGCCTCGACCGCGTAGCCGTTCATGAGCTGCCCGTAGCGGAGGACGTCGGGCCCGCCGATGTCGAACGCGCGGTTCACCTCCGGCGGGAGCTCGGCGGCCCGGATCAGGTAGTGCAGCACGTCGCGCACGGCGATGGGCTGGATGAAGTTGCGGACCCAGCGCGGCGCCGGCATGTACGGCAGGACCTCGGTCAGGTGACGTATCATCTCGAACGACGTCGAGCCGGACCCGATGATGACGCCCGCCTGCAGCACCACCGTCGGCACGCCCGACTCGAGCAGGATCTCCCCCACCCGGACCCGCGAGCGCAGGTGGCGCGAGAGCGTGCCGCCCTCCGGGTGGAGTCCGCCGAGGTAGACGACGCGGCGGACGCCCGCCTCGCGCGCGGCGGCGGCCACGTTCCGCGCGATGCGGAGCTCGGACTGCTCGAAGTCCCCCCGGCCGCCCATCGAGTGGACCAGGTAGTAGACGACGTCGGTGCCGCGCATCGCCCGCGCGACCGCCGCGGCATCCGTGAGGTCGCCGTCGACGAGGTCGACCCCCGCGGCCCACGGCACGTCGCGCAGTCGCTCGGGACGCCGGACGACGACGCGGACGTCATGCCCTTCGTCGAGCAGGCGCGGCACGAGCCGCCCGCCGATGTACCCGGTCGCCCCGGTCACCAGGATGCGCATGGCCCGACCCTAGCCCGCGCGATGCGGGCCGGGCCGGGCCGCTGCTGTGAATCCTCCGAGGGCGCCCGAAGCGCCCCCGAGCCGCTAGCGCAGGCTCTTCGTGTGCCAGACCGTCTTCGTCTCGGTGAACGCCGCGATGCGGTCGAGCGTCGGTGCCGCGGCATCCGGGCCCTGCTCGGGCCGGAGCACGCGCTTCAGGGTGTCGGCCGCCGCGATCTCGAGGTCGATCCAGTCGAGGTCGCCCGCTCCCACGAGGTCGATCGCGTTGACGTCGGCGTGGCTCGCGAGCCACGGGGCGATCTCGGCGGGCGAGCCGGTGAGCACGTTGACGACGCCCTTGGGCACGTCGCTCGTGGCGAGCACCTCGGCCAGCGAGATCGCCGAGAGCGGGAACCGCTCGCTCGCCACGACGACGACCGCGTTCCCCGCGACGAGCGCCGGGGCGACCGCCGAGACGAGGCCGACGAGCGAGGAGTCCTGCGGGGCGATGATCGCGACGACGCCGGTCGGCTCGGGCACCGAGATGTTGAAGTACGGGCCCGCGACGGGGTTGGCGTTGCCCGCGACCTGGGCGAACTTGTCGGCCCAGCCGGCGTACCACACCCAGCGGTCGATCGCCTCGTCGACCTGCGCGGCGGCCTGGGCGCGCGTGGCGCCCTCGGCATCCTCGATCTCGGCGATGAACTGGGCGCGACGGCCCTCGAGGAGCTCCGCGATGCGGTACAGCACCTGCCCGCGGTTGTACGCGGTGGCGCCGGCCCACCCGCCGACCGCGCCGCGCGCGGCGACGATCGCGTCACGGGCGTCCTTGCGTGAGGCCTTGGCAGCGTTCGCGAGGAACCCGCCGTCGGCCTTCACGACCTCGTAGGTCCGGCCGGACTCGCTGCGCGGGAACGCGCCGCCGATGAACAGCTTGTACGTCTTGGGCACGGCGAGGCGGCTCACTTCGCGGCTCCCTTCTTCGCGGGCTTGGGCGTTCGGCGGCGACGGGCGGGCCGCTCCTCGGCGGAGGCCGCGGCGGCCTCGACCGCGCGGGCGCCGCCCCGGGAGACGGAACCGGCCGTGGCGGGCGCGAGGTACGCGCCGAGGCCGTGGCGGCCGCCCTCGCGGCCGTAGCCGGACTCCTTGTAGCCGCCGAACGGGCTCGCCGGGTCGAACCGGTTGAAGGTGTTGGCCCAGATGACCCCCGCGCGGAGCTGGTCGGCGACCGCGAGGATGCGGCTGCCCTTGTCACTCCAGATGCCGGCCGAGAGGCCGTACGGGGTGTTGTTCGCCTTCGCGATCGCCTCCTGCGGCGTGCGGAAGGTGAGGACCGAGAGCACCGGCCCGAAGATCTCCTCGCGCGCGATGCGGTTCGAGGTCTGCACGTTGGTGAAGATCGTCGGCGCGTACCAGAACCCGTTCTCGGGGATCTCGCACGGCGCGCTCCACCGCTCGGCACCCTCGTCGACGCCCGCCTCGGCCAGCTCGTTGATGCGCTCGAGCTGCTCGGCCGAGTTGATGGCGCCGATGTCGGTGTTCTTGTCGAGCGGGTCGCCGAGCCGGAGCGTCGACAGGCGCTGCTTCAGCCGCTCGACGACCTCGTCGTGGATGGACTCCTGCACGAGCAGGCGGCTGCCGGCGCAGCACACGTGGCCCTGGTTGAAGAAGATGCCGTTGACGATGCCCTCGATCGCCTGGTCGACGGGCGCGTCGTCGAAGACGATGTTCGCGGCCTTGCCGCCGAGCTCGAGCGTCACCTTCTTGTTCGTGCCGGCGACCTGCTTGGCGATCGCGCGGCCCACGGCGGTCGAGCCGGTGAAGGCCACCTTGTCGACGCCCTCGTGCGCGACGAGTGCGGCCCCGGTGTCGCCGGCGCCCGTGATGATGTTCACGACGCCGGGCGGCAGGTCGGCCTGCTGCACGATCTCGGCGAACAGCAGCGCCGTGAGCGGCGTGGTCTCGGCGGGCTTCAGCACGACGGTGTTGCCGGCGGCGAGGGCGGGCGCGATCTTCCACGCGAGCATGAGCAGCGGGAAGTTCCACGGGATCACCTGGGCGGCGACGCCGAGCGCGCGGGGGTTCGCGCCGAGGCCCGCGTGGTCGAGCTTGTCGGCCCAGCCCGCGTAGTAGAAGAACCAGGCGGCCACGAGCGGCACGTCGACGTCGCGCGACTCCTTGATGGGCTTGCCGTTGTCGAGCGATTCGGCGACGGCGAGCTCGCGGGCGCGCTCCTGGATGAGCCGGGCGATGCGGAAGAGGTACTTGCCGCGGTCGCGGCCCGACATGCGCGACCAGGTGCGGTCGTACGCGCGCCGGGCGGCGGCGACCGCGTCGTCGACGTCGGCGGTGTTCGCGGCGGCGATCGTGGCGATGCGCTCCTCCGTCGCGGGCGACGAGGTGGTGAACGCCGTGCCGCGGCCGTCGACGAACTCGCCGTCGATGAAGAGGCCGTAGCTGTCGCGGAGCGAGAGGATCGCCCGCGACTCGGGTGCGGGGGCGTATTCGAGGAAGCTCATGGTTCTCGGTTCTCGATTCAGTCGATCGTGACGTAGTCGGGGCCGGAGTAGTGGCCGGTCGTCATCTTCTGGCGCTGCAGGAGCACGTCGTTCAGCAGGCTCGACGCGCCGAACCGGAACAGGTGCGGCTGCAGCCATTCCTCGCCGACCGTCTCGGCGACGGTCACGAGGTACTTGATCGCGTCCTTCGACGCACGGATGCCGCCCGCGGGCTTCACGCCGATGCGCTGCCCGGTCATGAGGTGCCAGTCGCGGACGACCTCGAGCATGAGCAGCGTGACGGGCAGCGTCGCGGCGGGCTGCACCTTGCCGGTGGAGGTCTTGATGAAGTCTCCGCCGGCGAGGATCGACAGCCACGAGGCCCGGCGGACGTTGTCGTAGGTCACGAGCTCGCCGGTCTCGAGGATGACCTTGAGCGAGGCGCTCGTGCCGTCGGGGCGGCGGCAGGCCTCCTTGACGGCGGCGATCTGGTCGAACACGAGCCCGTAGCGACCGGCGAGGAACGCCCCGCGGTCGATGACCATGTCGATCTCGTCGGCGCCGTTGGCGACGGCCTCGGCGGTGTCGGCGAGCTTGATCTCGAGCGACGACCGGCCGGACGGGAAGGCGGTCGCGACCGCGGCGACCGCGATGCGGCCGTCGTCGGGGTCGCCGTGCAGGGCACCGAGCGCGTCGACCGCGTACGGGACCATGTCGCCGTACACGCAGACGGCCGCGACGCGGGGCGTCGTGGCATCCGCCGGGTCGGGCACCATGGCCTTGGCCACGAGCGAGCGGACCTTGCCGGGGGTGTCGGCGCCCTCTAGGGTCGTGAGGTCGACGAGCGAGATGATGCGGTCGAGCGCCCACTTCTTGGACGTCGTCTTGATGGATCGGGTGCCGAGCGCGGCGGCGCGCTGCTCGAGGCCGACCGCGTCGACGCCCGCGATGCCGTGGAGGTATCGGCGGAGTGTGGCGTCGTCGGGCTCGCCGCCCAGCACGGCGAGCGCGCGCTCGCGGGCGGTGACCAGTGAGGTGCCTGACATGTGTTCCTGGCTTTCGGTCGTGACGGATGCCGCGGCGCGGCTCAGCCGTCGAGGAGGTGGAGTGCGGTGGCCTCGTCGGTGACGAGGACGGAGCAGAGGCCGGAGCGGACGACCGCGTCGGCGACGGGGTGCTTGGACTGCCCGGCGATGACGGCGATGCGCAGCCGGCCCTCGCGGAGTTCCTCGAGGGTGAGGCCGACGGTGCGCGCGTCGAGCGCGGGGTCGACGATGTTGCCGTCGGAGTCGATGTAGCGGCCGACGACGTCGCCCACGGCGCCCTTCTGCACGAGGAGGTCGACGTCGGCGTCGGTGAGGTAGCCGCTCTCGATGTGCACCGAGGAGTGGTCGGCGGGGCCGGCGCTGAACAGGTAGGCGTCGGCGGATCGGGCGAGTTCGATGACGCCGGCGACGACGCGGTCGGACTCGATGGCCTCCTTGGTCGCGAGGTGCTCGAGGATCGCGGGGCTCGGCAGCAGCGTGGCGTTGCCGCCGCCCTTCTGCGCCATCGCGACGGCCGTGGCCGCGGCGGTGCCGGCGCGGCGGTTCAGGCTGACGCCGCCGTTGATCTGCACCACGTTGACCCCCGTGGCCCAGCCGCTGCGAAGGTGCTGCGAGATCTCGAAGAGCGTGCGCCCCCAGCTCACGCCGAGGGTGCGCGGCACGGGCCGGAGCGCCGTGAGGTAGTCGGCCGCGGCCTGGGCGGTGCGCGCCTGCAGCTCGTCGGCGGAGCTGACGCCCGCGGACGAGACGACGATCGCGTCGTCGAGGCCGCGTTCCTCGCGGAGACGGCGTTCGATGGGCAGCCGTCGGGCACGCGGGTGCAGGATCTCGATGCGGATGAATCCGCGCTGCTTGGCCTGCGCGAGCAGGCGCCCGACCTTCCAGCGCGTCAGGCGGAGCGCCTGGCCGATCTCGTCCTGCGTCTTGTTCTCTTCGTAGTAGAGCTCCGCCGCCCGGATCGAGAGGAGTTCGTCGGTCTCGTCCATTCGTCTCCTTCCGCCGTCTTCCAGCGTAGGCTCGTGGTGCGCGCCCGGCAACATGCGCGGGTGGTTCTGCTCATATGAGCAGTCGGTGCCGGATGGTGCGCCCGTATGCTGGCCGCATGACGGCACCCCTCGCGCTCGCGGTCGATTTCGGGGGCACCAAGGTCGAGGCCGCGCTCGTCGACGACGGCGGACGCCTCGTCCCCGGTTCCCGCGCCCGGCGCGGGACGGGGGCCGACGCCGCCTCCGCGGCCCTCGACCGCGCGGTCGCCGAGGTCGTCCGACACGCCCTGCGGGCGATGCCCGAGCAGACCGCACCGGTGGGCGTCGGCATCGGCAGCGCCGGGCCCCTCGATCTCGCCGCCGGCACGGTCTCGCCGCTGAACGTGCCCGCCTGGCGGCGTCATCCGCTCGTCGATCGCGTCGCGGGCCTCGTACCCGACGTGCCCGTGACCCTCGCGCTGGACGGGCTGTGCATCGCGCTCGCCGAGCACTGGGTCGGAGCCGGGCGCGGCGCACGGAACCTCCTCGGCATGGTCGTCTCCACGGGCGTGGGCGGCGGGCTGGTGCTCGACGGTCGCCCCGCGCCGGGCCCGACCGGCAACGCCGGCCACATCGGCCACGTCGAGGTCGGCGGCGCCGACGATCCCTGCGCGTGCGGCGGCAGCGGATGCCTCGAGGCCGTCGCCTCGGGCCCCGGCACGGTGCGCTGGGCTCGCGCCCACGGCTTCACCGGCACGACCGGCCACGACCTGGCCCGCGCCCACGCGGCCGGCGACCCGATCGCCCTCGCGGCCGTGGATCGCGCCGGCACCGCGATCGGCCGCGCGATCGCGTCGGCGGCGGGCCTCGTCGACCTGGACGTGGCCGCCGTGGGCGGCGGCTTCTCGCGGGTCTCCCCCGCACTGCTCGAGGCGGCACGGGCGGCGTTGGCGCGACGCAGCGCGTTCGACTTCGTCCGCCGCACCCGGATCGTGCCGTCCGGGCTGTCGGACGCGGGGCCGCTGATCGGCGCCGCGGCCCTCGTGCACCTCGCGCGCAGGTCGGACTGACGGCCGCTGCGGCGGTCGGTCAGGCGGAGGCGCGCGCGAGCACCTCGCCGACGCGCTCGCCGAACGTGCACTCCATCAGGTCGGCGGCGTCCCGATCGGTGGCCGCATCGACGCCGATGCCGGTCGCGAGCAGCGTGTTGATGAGCATGCCGTCGGCGAGGAACCGGTGGATCTGCTCGGGCGCCAGCCCGGCCTCGTCACGCAGCATCCGGAACACCTGGAGGAAGCCGTCGCGCGCGACCGGCCCGATCCCCGGGTCGGATCCCAGCATGAATCCGTGCAGCAGGGTGAGCAGGACCCCGCGGTCCTCGACGAGCCTGAGGTACGCCTCGCCCAGGCGCTGCTCGACCGACGCCTCCTCGGCGTCGACCGGAAGCGCGGCGCGGAAGGTCGCGAGGAGTCGCTCGAGCGTATGTCGGAGCGTCTCGATGAACAGCTGCTCCTTGGTGCCGAACAGCCGCACGACGTACGGCTGGCTGATGCCCGCGGCGCGCGCGACGCGGTCGGTGCTGGTGCCGGCGTAGCCGAACTCCCCGAAGACGGCGACGGCCGCGTCGAGGATCTGCTCGCGCCGCTCGTCGGCGGAGATGCGGTCGGAACGGGTGCTCATGCTTGACATGTTATCAGTCGATTACTACTCTCCATGTTGTAATCATTCGATTACTTCATCCGACCGCAGGAGCGCACGTCATGTCATCCGTCCGCAGGGCCCCCGTCTGGCTCGTCCTCGTCGCCACCTCGCTTCCGATGTTCATGGCGACCCTCGACAACCTCGTGATCACCAACGCGCTGCCCGTGATGGCCGCCGACCTCGGCGCCGACATCGAGCAGCTGCAGTGGTTCCTCAACGCCTTCACGCTCGCCTTCGCGACCTTCATCCTCCCCGCCGCCGCGCTCGGCGACCGCGTCGGACGTCGCACCGTGTTCGTCGCCGGCATCGCCGTGTTCAGTGCCGCGAGCATCCTCACCGCGCTGAGCACGGAGCCGTGGATGGTGATCGGCGCCCGCGCCGTGCAGGGCATCGGCGCGGCGGCGATCATGCCGCTCTCCCTCACGCTGCTCGCGGGCGCCGTCCCCGCGCGCCTCCGGCCGGCCGCGATCGGCATCTGGGGCGGCGTCTCGGGGCTCGGCGTCGCGCTCGGCCCGCTCATCGGCGGGCTCATCATCGAGGGCTGGAACTGGCAGACCATCTTCTGGATCAACGTGCCGATCGGTGCGGTCGCCATCCCGCTCGCGCTCGCGGTGCTGGCCGACGCGCGCGGCGAGCGACGGCCCATCGACCTGGCCGGCGTCGCGCTGGCCGGCGTCGGCGTGCTCGGGCTCGTCTACGGCATCGTGCGGGGCAACGAGGCCGGTTGGGCGAGCACCGAGGTGGTGGCCTCGCTCGCCGCCGGCGCCGTGCTCCTCATCGCGTTCCTCGTGTGGGAGACGCGAACCGCATCGCCCGTGCTCCCGCTCGGGCTCTTCCGCGACCGCAGCTTCAGCGTGGCGAACGCGGTCGGCCTCACCTTCAGCTTCGGCATGTTCGGCTCGATCTTCCTGCTCGTGCAGTTCCTCCAGGTCGTGCAGGGCCGGTCCGCGCTCGAGGCCGGGCTCATGACGACCCCCTGGACCATCGCCCCCATGGTCGTGGCCCCGCTCGCCGGGTTCATCGCACCGCGAGTCGGGACCCGAGCGCTGATGGTCGCCGGACTCGGCGCCCAGTCGATCGCCCTGTTCTGGATGGCCGGCATCCTCGATGCCGACGTGGCGTTCGCCACGCTCGTCCCGCCGTTCGTGCTGGCCGGGATCGGCATGGGGCTCGTCTTCGCCCCGATGGCGACCGCCGTGCTCGCGCACATGCCCGAGCGACACCACGCGAAGGCCTCCGGGACCAACTCGACCCTCCGCGAGATCGGCGGTGCGCTCGGCATCGCGGTGCTCACGGCGGTCTTCACGGGCGCGGGCGGCGCGCTCACGCCCGACCAGTACGTGGATGCCGCGATCCCGGCGATCGCGACCGGTGCCGCCGTGCTCGCCGCGGCGTTCGCGCTGGCCTTCCTCCTCCCGGCCGGTCGAGCCCAGCGCGGCGACGTCGCGCCCGACCCCGTGCCTGCCGGGCACGCCGACGCCGTTCCGACGCGGACCCCGGTCGGCGCGGGCGCGGCCGCCTGAGCGGCGACGGGCGGGGCGGGCCCGGTCCCGCCCCGCCCGTCGCGCCGCCGTTCAGTCGGTTCGGGCGCCCTCGTCCTCGAAGAACCTCGGGCGCGCCACGATCGCCCCGCCGATCGCCGCCGGGACCGCGGACGCGAGCAGCAGCAGGAGCGGCACGGTCCAGGCGCCGGTCGCATCGTGCAGCAGGCCGACCGCGAGCGGCCCGACCGCCACCGCCACGTACCCCACCGACTGCACGAAGCCGCTCAGCGCCACGGCGCCCGCGTGCGTACGGGTGCGGAGGTTGATGAGCACGAGGGCGAGCGGGAAGAACAGCGGTCCGATGCCCGCCAGGCCGACCCAGAGCCACGTGGCCGTCGCCGGCGCCAGGATGAGCCCGAGGTATCCGAGGACGATGCCCGCGGACCCCACCGCCACGAGGACCCGCACGGCGCCACGGCGCGCGGCGAGCACCGGCACGGCGAGGGCGGCCGGGAGGCCGGTCGCGGCGAACAGCGACAGCAGCGCCCCCGCCTCGAGCGGCGAGGACCCGGCCGTCTCCTGGAGGATCACCGGAAGCCAGGCGAAGAGCGCGTACGCGTTGAAGCCCGAGACGGCGAACACGACCGCGAGCGCCCACGCGAGCGGCGACCGGAACGCGCGCCGCAGCAGACCGGGCTCCGCCTCCTCGGGGAACTCGGCCGGGACCTCGCGGCGCGGGTGCACCAGCAGGGCCACCCACGGCACGATCGAGAGCAGGGCGAGCACCGCCCACGACGCCAGCGAGACCCGCCAGCCCGCGGCATCCGCCACCGGCACCGCGACGAGCGGCGGCAGGAACGTGCTCACCGACATCGCCGTGACGTAGACGGTCGTCATGAGGCCGATGCGCTCGGGGAAGTAGCGCTTGACGAGCGGCGGGAGCAGCACGTTGCCGACGCCGATCGCGGCGAACGTCAGCGCACTCGCGGCGAGCAGCAGCCCGGCCGACGGCGCCAGCCCGCGCCCCGCGAGCCCGACCACGAGCGCGGCGAGCGCGGCGATGAGCGTCACCTCGAGCCCCGCGCGCCGGGCGAGCACGGGCGTCACGATGCCGAACAGCGCGTAGCACAGCGGGGGCAGCATGCCGAGGAAGCCGACCGCCACCGCCGTCAGCGGGATGTCGCGTTCGAGCTGCACCAGGATCGGCGACAGGGAGGCGACCGCGGTGCGGAGGTTGAACGCGACCGCGACGATGCCCAGGAGCGCGAGCGCGCGCCCCGCCCAGAGCGGGCGGAGGGGGGCGTTCGTCACCCGCCGAGTCTAGGCTGGTCGCGTGGCCGACCTCTCGCGCTACCTTCCGCTCAGCCGACGCCCCGACGCCGACGAGTCCGGCGTGACCGCCGACCGCCGCGCCGAGACCGCCGAGGTGCTCATCGCGCTGGCCGCCGTGCTCCGCTCGATCGACGGCGAGGCCTGGACCGCCGCCACCGCGCGCCCCGGCTGGCAGGTCGCCGAAGTCGCCTCCGAACTGGTCGAGGACTTCGGGCGCTCGCGCACGCGGCGCGCGCTCGACGCGGCAGGCCGGATCGCGCGCGGCGGCGAGGCCCGCCGGCTCGCCGAGCTCACCCGGCTTCCGGGACCGGTCGAGGCCGCCGACCGCATCGCCCTCCGCGCCGGCGAGGTGCGCGATCGCGCGAAGCCCACGAACGTCGTCGAGCTCGACGACGCGGTCGTCGCCGCGCTCCTCATCGGCGACGCCGTCGGCGCCGTCGTGCCGATCTCGCCCCGCGCGTCCGGCGCCGTCGCCCTGCGTCGCGCCGCGGCCGCACCGACCGAGATCCGCGCGGTCATCGCCGGGCACCGCCTGCGGGCGACGGATGCCGGATGGGAGTTCGGCCACGGACCGGCCCTCGTCGACACCGCCGCGGGGCTGCTGCGGTTCCTCACCGGCATCGGCACGGTCGCGCCGCATCGGCCGCGGCCCGACGAGGCCGGCGCCGTCGACTGAGGCGCGGCGCGGCCCGCGGACCGACGTCAGGCGACGAGCTCGCGCACGCGCTCGACGTCGAGGCCCATCTGCGCGATGAGCGCGTCGACGCCGTCGAACTTCTCCATGCCGCGCACCCGGTGCGCGAACTCGATGCCGACGACGTGGTCGTACAGGTCGAGGTCGCGGTCGAGCACGTACGCCTCGACCTGCTTCTGGCGCACGCCCTCGAACGTCGGGTTGTCGCCGACCGAGATCGCGGCCGGATACCGCACCCCGCCGTCGACGAGCCAGCCGGCGTAGACGCCGTCGCCGGGGATGAAGCCCTCGGCGTCGGGCGCCAGGTTCGCGGTCGGGTAGCCGAGCTCGCGCCCGCGCTTGAACCCGTGCACCACGAGCCCGCTCATGGTCGGCACGTGACCGAGCAGCTCGGCGGCGTGCTCGACCTCGCCGGCCTCGAGCAGCTCGCGGATCCACGTGGACGACACGCGCCGCCCGCCCTCGGGCACCACGTCGTCGACGACGACGACCTCGAAGCCGAGCTCCTCGCCCTGACGCCGCAGCAGCCCGACGTCGCCCTCGTTGCCGCGGCCGTAGCGGAAGTCGTGGCCGACGAGCAGCACGCGCGCGCCGAGCGCCTCGACGAGGTAGCGGCGCACGAACTCGTCGGCCGAGTTGGCGGCCAGGGCGGCGTCGTAGTGCAGGAGCACGGTCGCGTCGAGCCCCGTCGTGGCGAGCAGCTGCAGCTTCTGCCGGGTGCTGATGAGCTGGGGCGGGCACCGGTCGGGTGCGTGGAAGGCGGCGGGGTGCCGGTCGAAGGTGATGGCGACGGCCTCGAGCCGTCGCTCCTCGGCGATCTCGCGCAGCTTGGCGATGACCGCGCGGTGCCCCTGGTGCACGCCGTCGAACTTGCCGATCGTGACGGCCGAGGGCCCGTAGCCGTGCGGGATCGCGTCGAGCCCGTCGAAGGTCCTCACGAGTGGCCTCCCGAAGCGGCGCGACGGGCATCGGATGCCGCGCCAGGGGCCGGCGCCGCGGCATCCGTTCGCGGCGGGTGGGTAGCGAGCCACCACATGCCGAGCGGCGGCAGGACGAGCGGGATGAACAGGTAGCCCATGCCGAAGAACGACCACACGGTCGCATCCGGGAACAGGTCGGGGCGGATGATGCTCAGCGTGCCCACGACGATGACGCCCATGAACTCGAAGACGATCGTGGCCCACGCCACCCGGTACGAGGTGCGGCCGGGGCGGACGAGCGCGATCGTCGCGATGACGTAGACGACCGCGGCGAGCGCCGACAGCGTGTACGCGAGCGGCGCCTCGTCGAAGCGCTGCACGATCTGGGTGAAGCTGCGGCCGGTGGCCGCGAGCGCGAGCACCGCGTACACGGCGACGAGGACGCGGCCGATGCCGCTCATGCGGCCCGGGTGCGCGGCGGGCTCGGTGGTGCTGCGTGCGTCGCTCATGTCCGTCGATTCTCCCAGACCGTGCCTCACGCCTGCTGCACGGTCCAGATCTGCAGCATGCGGTACACCATCACCGCGACGGCGAGCGCGGCGACGCCGCAGACGACCGTCGCCCAGCGGCTGCGCTCGAGCAGTGCCCAGAAGGCGGCCGCGGGCGGCAGCAGCAGCGCGCTGATGAGGTACACCCAGAACTCGAGCAGACTGCCCGTGGGCGGGTTGCCGGCGCCCGGTGCGATGATCGCGACGACGACCTGCACGACGAGCAGCAGCTCGACGAGTGCGAGCACGCCCAGCACGAGGTCGTTGGGCACGCGCTTCGCGAGCCCGAGCACGACGCAGAGCAGGCCGCCGACGACGGCGACCGCGACCTGGACGTAGGCGAACCACTCGATCATGCGCCCTCCTCGGCGGGGAATCCGGTGACGACCTTCAGCTGCGGCCCGCGGCGCTCGACGATCGCGACGAGCACGTCGCCGGGGCCGATCGCGGCGAGGGGCCCGTCGCCCGCGTCGGCGGGCGCGTCGATGCGCTTGCCGTGGCGGAGGTCGCGGGCCGCGTCGTCGTCGATCACGACGACGGGCAGGGCGCGGCGGGCCGCCTCGGCGGGGGCGACTCGTCGCGCGGCGACGTCGAACCCCTCGAGTCCGCCGGCCTCGGCGACGTCGAACCGGCCGATCCGGGTGCGGCGCAGGGCCGTGAGGTGGCCGCCGACGCCGAGCGCGGCGCCGAGGTCGCGCGCGAGCGCGCGGACGTAGGTGCCCGACGAGCACGCGACGCGCACGTCCAGGTCGAGCCATCCGTCGCCGGCTCGCGTGTCGAGCAGTTCGAACGCGGTGACCGTCACCGTGCGGGCCTTCAGCTCGACCTGCTCGCCGTCGCGCACGCGCTGGTAGGCGCGCTTGCCGTCGACCTTGACGGCGCTCACCGCGCTCGGGACCTGCTCGATGACGCCGGTCTGCTCGGCCATGCGCGCGGTGATCGCCTCGCCGGTGACGGCCGCGACCGCGTCGGCGGGTGCGGCGGCGAGGGCCTCGCCCTCGGCGTCGTCGGTGGTCGTGCCCCACCCGAGCCGCACGGTGGCGAGGTACTCCTTGTCGAGCCCGACCAGGTGGTGCAGCAGGCGCGTCGCGGAGTCGACGCCGATCACGAGCAGCCCGGTCGCCATGGGGTCGAGGGTGCCGGCGTGGCCGACCTTGCGGGTGCCCGCGAGGCGCCGGATCCGGGCGACGACGTCGTGGCTGGTCATCCCCTGCGGCTTGTCGACGAGGAGGATGCCGCTGTTCACGCCGTACAGGCTAACAGCGCGAGCGGATGCCGCCGCCCGGGCGTCCTACGCTGGACCGGTGAGGATCGGCATCATCGGCGCGGGCGCGCTCGGCGGCACGTTCGCGGCGCTGCTCGCCCGCGCGGGCCACGACGTCGAGGTGACCGCACGCGGGGCCGGGCTGGAGGCGATCCGCGGGGGCGGAATCCGCCTCTCGGGCGGCTACGGCGACGCGCACGTGCACCCCGCCGCGGGTGATCGCCTCACCGCGCGGCCCGATCTCGTGCTCGTGTGCACCAAGGCGCAGGACGCGGAGGCCGCGATCGCGGCGAACGCGGACACCGTCGACGGCGCGACGGTCGTCGTCGTGCAGAACGGCCTCGACGGCGTCGCCACCGCCGAGCGACTGCTCCCCCGCTCGACCTGCCTCGGGATGCTCTCGATCATCGCGGCGAACTACACCGAGCCGGGCTCCGTCCGGGTCACGACCACCGCCGCGAGCTACCTCGGTCGCGGCGACGGCGAGCCCGACGAGGAGGTGCGGCGCATGGCCGCGCTGCTCTCGGAGGCCGTGCCGGTGGTGGCGATCCCGAACTTCCGGGGCGCGCAGTGGACGAAGCTCGTCGTCAACATGCTGAACGCGGTGCCCGCGATCGTCGGCCGCAGCGTGCAGGACGTCGTCGACGACCGGGCCCTCCGCCGCGTGGTCGCCGCGTCGATGCGCGAGACCGTGCGGGTGGGCATGGCCCGCGGCATCCGCTTCGGGTCGCTGCAGGGGCTCGGCGACCGGCGGCTCAGGTTCTTCGCACGGCTCCCCCTGGCGCTCGGGCAGCTGCTTCCGTGGTCGATGCGCGTGCGCATGGGCGACGTGCCGAACCTCGGCTCGACCCAGCAGAGCCTCCGTCGCGGGCAGCCGACCGAGATCGACTTCCTGAACGGCGCGGTCGTGCGCGAGGCGGAGGCCGCGGGCCTGGACGCCCCGGTCAACCGCGCACTCGTCGCGCTCGTGCACGAGGTCGAGCGCGGGGACGCCCCGCTGCCCGCCGATCGCGTGACCGCCGTGCTCGCCGCTACCCGCCGGAGCCGGCGGAACCGCCCGGCCGGGGCCGCGCCGGGTCGCCGACGTCGATGACGACCTGCGCGTGCTCGCGCGGGTCGGACTCGGCGTAGGCGATGACATCCGCGGGATCGACCGGATCGCCGTCGACCGCGATCCGCACGTCCCACAGGTCGCGCAGCCGGCGTCGGAGCAGGAACCGTCCGTCGAGCACGAGGAACGCGTCGGCCGGGCCGGTGCGCCACTTCGGCTCCACCCACGCGTCGCGGACGAGGTCGAACGCGCTCGTGACGAACGCCGTCGACCCCGCCATGCGGAACGGGTCGACGAGCGTGCGCCGCAGGGCGGACTCGTCGATGCCGTAGCCGAAGTAGCGCTCCGGGGTGTCGGGGCCGAACTCGGCCTGCGCCTCCCGCGAGCGGTGGAAGTCCTCGACGCTCGCGCGGAACACGGCGAGGTCCCGTTCGCGCAGCACGTCGGCGAGGTCGTCGCCGAGCTGCGTCTTGCCGCTGCGCACCGGGCCGTCGATCGCGACGATGACCCGGCCGCGCCCCGTGTGGGCGAGGAATCCGTCGGCCACCCGCCGGAGGAACGCGACGCGCGGGGTCGTGACCAGCTCCATGCTCCGAGCGTACGCCCGGGTCTCCCGTTCGAACCGGGTTCGCGCGCTCGAACCGGTCCACTCCGTGGTTCGGAGGCCGGAAGCCGGTTCCGGCCGACGGGCTCGGGTCGGCAGCGGCGAATAGGCTGAGCGGATGCCGCAGCCCGCCGCCACCGGGAACGCCTCCGACCCGGACCGCCTCGCGCCGGCGGTCGTCGAGTGGTTCGCGCACGCGGCCCGTCCGCTGCCGTGGCGCGCGGCCGACGTGTCGCCGTGGGCGGTGCTCGTGAGCGAGTTCATGCTGCAGCAGACCCAGGTGAGCCGCGTCCAACCGCGGTGGGAGGCGTGGATCGCGCGCTGGCCGACTCCCGCGGCCCTCGCGGCCGAGCCGCCCGCCGAGGCGGTGCGCGCGTGGGACCGGCTCGGATATCCGCGGCGGGCGCTGTGGCTGCACCGCGCCGCGACCGAGATCGTCGAGCGCCACGGCGGCGAGGTGCCGCGCGACCTCGACGACCTGCTCGCGCTGCAGGGCATCGGCCCGTACACGGCGCGCGCCGTCGCGGCGTTCGCATTCGGCGACCGGCACCCGGTCGTCGACACCAACACGCGACGCGTCATCGCCCGCGCCGTCGACGGGCGTGCCGAGGCCGGTCCCCCGGCGACCGCTCGCGACCTGGCCGCGATGGAGCGCCTGCTGCCCGCCGACCGCGACGCCGCGCACCGCTTCAACGCGGGAGCCATGGAACTCGGGGCCACGGTGTGCACGGCGCGAGCGCCGCGATGCGACGCCTGCCCCGTCGCCGACCTGTGCGCCTGGCGGGCTCGCGGGTACCCCGCCTACGACGGACCGCGCCGTACCCGGCAGGCGCGGTTCGCGGGCAGCGACCGCGAGGCGCGCGGCCTCGTGATGCGGGAGCTGCGAGCGGCCCACCGACCCGTCCCCGCCGAGGAGCTCCGCCGCGTGCTTCCCGACGACCCCGAACGGTTCCGTCGCGCGCTCGAGGGTCTCGTCGCGGACGGCCTCGCGGTCGCCTCGCTCGACGGGTACGTGCTCCCGCACGCCTGATCCGGGGCGCGGCCCGCGCCGCGGCATCCGCTCAGCCGGCGAGCCCGACGAGCAGGTGGGCCTCGACCGGCGCGCCCCGACCAGCGACCTGCAGGTCGCCGAGCGGCTCGGTCACCGCCGCGTCGCCGAGGCGCGCGCGGGTGGCGGCGGCGATCGCGACCCCGCCCACCGGCGCGCGGTGCTCGATGCGCGAGGCCACGTTCACCGTGTCGCCGA
Organism: Agromyces indicus; assembly: GCF_031432295.1. Lineage (NCBI taxonomy): Bacteria > Bacillati > Actinomycetota > Actinomycetes > Micrococcales > Microbacteriaceae > Agromyces > Agromyces indicus. The sequence continues at coordinate 142,869 of NZ_JAVKGS010000004.1, forward strand.
TCACCGTGTACGTGCGCCCGCCGCCCGTTCCGAGGATCCCGACGTTCGCGGTCCCCGAGTTGACGCCCACGCGGAATCGCGGCCAGTCGGGGTGCGCGGCCGCCACGGCGCCCGTGGCCTGCTGCAGCGCCAGGGCGGCGCCCGCCGCGCGGTGCGCGTGCGATGGCCCGGATGCGGCATCCGATTCGAAGACCGCCATGACCGCGTCGCCGATCAGCCGGTCGACGCGCCCGCCGAAGCGTTCCACGAGCGGCGGGATCGCGTCGGTGAAGTAGGTGTTGAGCATCGCCGTCACCTCCGCGGGGTCGTGCGACTCCGAGAAGCGCGTGAAGCCGGCGAGGTCGGCGAACAGCACCGACACGTCGCGCTCGCCGGCGGCCGTGTCGTGGGTGTAGAGGCCCGCCCACCGCTCCTCGCGCCACGACCGCTGCGCCGCGACCGCGATGATGACGAACGCGGCGAGCATGAGCACGTGCCATTCCCACCACGACAGGTGCCAGTTGCGGCCGAGGGCCACGGCCACCTCCGCCTCGGCGAGCAGCGTGAACGCCGCGGCGAACGCGAGCGGCAGCGGCGAGGCGGCGTGGCGGGGCATCCGCAGGTAGCGGACGACCGCGACGCCGTAGAGCACGAGTCCGACCACGGCGAGCGCCGCGAACGGCACGGCCATGCGTTCGGGCGGCGCCGCGGCATCCAGGGGACCCAGCCGCAGCAACGACACCGCCGCCCAGCCGAGCATGACGACGACGAGGCCGCCGACCAGCCACGGCGCGAGCCGCACCACGCGTTCGCCGCGCGCCCCGTCGAGGTCGAGGCTCGACCACGCCGCGAACACCGCGGCGACGGTGAGTCCGACGGGCGTCGCGAGGGCGAACCCCGTGTTCGACGCCTCGAGCAGCACGCCCGGCGTCGCGAGCGCGTGGAGCGCGAGGAACCCCGCCGCGGCGAGGAACGACAGCGACACGAGCACGAGGCGCGCGTCGCGCCGCAGTCGCGCGGCCGAGCCGACGGCCCAGGCCAGGGCCGCGTTGATCGCCCCGGCGGCCAGCACGATCCAGAAGTGCGCGGGCTGGTGCTCCCACTGCAGGTCGAGCGCGGGCCGGGCGATGAGGAGCCAGAGCCCCAGGATGGGCACGGCGAGGATGGCGGCGACGAGCGCGACGCGGCCCGCGGTCGGCGGCGGCGCCACCGGCCCGGTCCCGGGCGCGATGCGGGTCATGCCGCCCCGCTCTGCTCCCCCTGCGCCCGGGCCTCGGCGAGGTGCGCGTGCACCGCGGACACCACGACCGACCCCTCGCCGACCGCCGAGGCGACCCGCTTGACCGAGCCGCGGCGGGCGTCGCCGACCGCGAACACCCCGGGCAGGCTGGTCTCGTGCGCGCCCGGCTCCCGATCGAGCGGCCACGCGCGACGACCGCCCTCCGCGACGACGTCCGGGCCCGTGAGCACGTACCCCCACCGATCGCGGAGCACCTCGGGCGGCAGCCAGCCGGTCCGCGGCGCCGCCCCGATGAGCACGAAGAGGCCGCCGCAGGGCTCCTCGCTCGTGGTGCCCGTGTCGCGGTCGCGGACGACGATGCGCTCGAGCACGCCGTCGCCACCCCCGGCCACGACCTCGGCGCGGGTGCGCACCGCGACACCCTGCGCGGCGAGCTGATCGATGAGGTACTGCGACATGCTGTCGGCGAGCGATTCGCCGCGCACCAGCAGGGTGACGGATGCCGCGTACCGGGCCAGGTGCAGCGCCGCCTGCCCCGCCGAGTTGCCGCCGCCGACCACGAAGACGGGCCGGCCCGCCATGCCCTGCGCCTCCACCGCGGACGCGCCGTAGAACACGCCCGCCCCCTCGAGCCGCTCGAGTTCGGGCACCCCGAGCCGGCGGTAGGAGACGCCCGTGGCGAGCACGACGCTGCGGCAGCGCACCCCGAGGTCGGGCGCGATGCGGACGACGTAGCCCTCGGCGTCGCGTTCGAGCCCCGCGACCTCGCGCGCGTGCGCGAACCGCGCACCGAACACCCACGCCTGCTGGTACGCGCGCTGGGCGAGCTCGGAACCCGAGATGCCGCGCGAGAAGCCGAGGTAGTTCCGGATCAGCGAGCTGGATCCGGCCTGGCCGCCGATCGACTCCCGCTCGACCACGAGCACGTCGAGGCCCTCGGATGCCGCGTACACCGCCGCGGCCAGGCCCGCGGGCCCGGCCCCGACGACCACGACGTCGACGACCCGGCCGACGTCGACGGAGGTGTCGAGCCCGTAGGCGGCGGCGAGCTCGGCGTTGCCCGGGTCGACGAACGCGCGCCCGTCGAGCATGACCACCACCGGCACGTCGGGCACCTCGTGAATCCCCGCTCGCTCCAGGCGCTCGCGCGCCCGGACGTCGGCGGGTTCGAGCCAGTCGTGGGGCACGCCGCCGCGCGCGAGCAGGCTGCGCAGCTCGTGCGTGCGCGCCAGGCCGGCCCGGCCGATCACCGTGACCTCGCGGGGCCGCAGGCCGATCGAGCGTTCCCACTCGAGCAGGAACTCGGTGATGGTGCGGTGGAAGTACTCGTCGGGCGTGTGCCACGGCCGGATGACGTAGTACTCCAGTTCGCCGGCGGCCATGAGCGCGAGGATCTCCTCGCGCACGCCCGCGTCGCCCCACTGCCCCCACTCGATGAGGCGCCCGCGCCGCACGTCGGGGAACCACGACCGCGCGACGGCGAACACGCTCCGCCCTCCGACGTCGCCCGCGCGGTCGGCCAGGATGAGCGCGAGGGTTCCCGCGCCGTCGACCAGCCGCTCGATCCGCCGGGCGGCCTCGTGCTCGTCGACGACCTCGTCGATGCGGTAGTCGGCGCCGTAGCGGCGGGCGAGCTCGGCGACGACGGCCGAGCGCGCGTCCGCATCCCGTGCGACGACGAGGATCACGGGTGGTGCTGTCGCAGCCGACATGCGCGCCTCCTCCGCTGCTCCGGGCAGCGATCGGAGGCAGTGTACCGCCGGGGCCCCGCGGCGGACAGGGGCGAACGGATGCCGCGGGGCCCCCGCCCCGCGGCATCCGTTCGCCGTCTCGCCGCCTCGTCAGTTCGCGGCGGCCTGCACCCGCTGGCGGTCGGCGTCGTCGACGTCGCGGAGGTCGAGTCCGCGCGTCTCACGGGCGGCCCACACCGCGACGAGGGTGATCGCGCACGCCACGGCGACGTAGACGGCGACGGGCACGCTCGAGCCGTACTGCGACAGCAGGCCGGTGGCGATGATCGGGGCGAGCGAGCCGGCGAAGATCGAGGTGACCTGGTAGCCGAGGGAGACGCCCGAGTAGCGCATGCGGGTCGGGAACATCTCGGCCATGATCGCCGGCTGGCTGGCGTACATCGCCGCGTGGAAGGTCAGGCCGAGGGCGATGGCGAGCCAGATCATGACCGGCTCGCCCGTGTCCATCATCGGGAAGGCGAAGAACGCCCAGGTCGCCCCCGCCACGGCACCGAACGCGTAGATCGGGCGACGTCCCACCCGGTCGGAGAGCCGGCCCCACAGCGGGATCACCACGAAGTGCACGACGTGCGCGCCGACGAGCATGAGCAGCGTGTTCGAGGTGCCCTCCTGCACGACCTGCGTGAGGTACACGATCGAGAAGGTGACGACGACGTAGTACAGGATGTTCTCCGCCACGCGGAGGCCCATCGCGGTGATCACGCCGCGCGGGTAGCGCTTGACGACCTCGAAGACGCCGTACGAGGTGGCCTTCGCGGCCTCGCGCTCGGCCTGCATCTCGAGGAAGATCGGCGCGTCGGTGATCTTGGTGCGGATGTACCAGCCGACGAAGACGATCACCGCCGAGAGCCAGAACGCCACGCGCCAGCCCCAGCCGAGGAACGCCTCCTCCGTGAGCGTGGACGACAGCACGAACAGCACCAGGGTCGCGAGGAGGTTGCCGACGGGCACGGCCGCCTGCGGCCAGCTCGCCCAGAAGCCGCGCGACTTCGCGGGGCTGTGCTCGGCGACGAGCAGCACCGCGCCGCCCCACTCGCCACCGACCGCGAAGCCCTGCAGGAACCGCAGGACGACGAGGAGGATGGGCGCGAGGATGCCGATCTGCGCGTACGTCGGCAGGCAGCCCATGAGGAAGGTGGCGACGCCGACGAGGATGATGCTGAACTGCAGCAGCCGCTTCCGGCCGTACTTGTCGCCGAAGTGGCCGAACACGATGCCGCCGAGCGGACGCGCGATGAAGCCGACCGCGTACGTGAGGAAGGCGGCGATGATGCCGTCGAGCGCGCTGCCGGTCTGCGCGAAGAAGACGGTGCCGAAGACGAGCGTCGCCGCCGAGGCGTAGAGGAAGAACTCGTACCACTCGACGACCGTGCCCGCCATCGAGGCGGTCACGACGCGGCGGAGGCTCGACGCGGTCGGGTTCGCGCTCGCCTCCCGAACGGGTGCCTGGGTCATTCGATGCTCCTTTGCATGGACCACGGGGGATGTGGACGCGGTTCGCGTCACGGCCGAGTCTGGCCTGCATCGATACGCAGAGCCAATGGCGAGATCCGCATCGCAGATGTGCGAAACTGCACACCATGTCGCTGACGACTCCCCGCCGCGCACCCAGCGCCGACGACCTCATCGTGCTCCTCGCCGTCGCCCGCGAAGGCCGCTACACGAGCGCCGCGACCCGCCTGGGGCTCAACCACACGACCGTCGCGCGCCGCATCGAGTCGCTCGAGCAGGCGCTCGGCGGCCGGGTGCTCGTGCGCGGCACCGCGGGCTGGGTGCTGACCCCGCTCGGCGAGCACGCCCTTGCGGCGGCCGAGGAGGTCGAGGCCGCCCTGCGGCGCCTCTCCCCCGACGCGCCGGCCCTCGGCGGCGTCGTCCGGCTCTCCGCGACCGACGGGTTCAGCGGGTTCATCGCCGCGCCGGCGATGGCCGCCCTCCGGGCGCGGCATCCGGATGTCTCCCTCGAGATCGTCGCGGCGACGCGTCGCGCCGCCCAGCAGCGGGTCGGCGTCGACCTCGAGGTCGTCGTCGGCCGCCCGCACGTGCAGCGCGCCGAGGCGATCCACCTCGGCGACTACGTGCTCGGACTCTACGCGAGCCGCGCGTTCCTGGAGCGGAACGGGACGCCGGAGACGTTCGACGACCTGGCCGGCGGACCGCTCGTCTACTTCATCGAGTCGATGCTGCAGGTCGACGCGCTGGATGCCGCACGCCGGTCCACGCGCGGGATGGTCGACGCCGTCTCGAGCACCAACGTGTACGTCCACGTGGACGCGACACGGGCGGGCGCCGGATACGGCCTGCTGCCGGCCTTCCTCGCCGATCCGCACGAGGACCTCGTGCGCCTGTTCCCCGATCGGCTCGAGGAGCGCCTGCCGTACTGGCTCGTGTGCCGACCTGAGGCCCTCCGGCAGCCCACGGCCGTGGCGTTCATCGCCGCCCTCCGCGCGCGCATGGCCGAGGCCGCCGACGCCCTGCTCGGGCGGTCGGCGGCCTCGTCGTCTGCGGAGAGCTGACGCGGTCAGCTCGCCGCCGGCGCGTCGCGGTCGTCCTCGTCCCGCTCCTCGGCCTCGCGAGGCGTCAGGTACGGGTCCGGGTCGCCGGCGTACTGCGCCGACGCGGCGAGCGTCGAGGTCTCCGCGTCGCGCTGGCGCGCCTCGCGGAGGAGCTCCTCGATGTGCTCGGCGTTCTCCGGGATCGCGTCGGCGATGAACTCGAGCGTCGGGGTGAGCCGCGCGGTGATGTTGCGGCCGACCTCGCTGCGGAGCATGCCCGTCGCGGCCTTGAGCGCGAGCGCGGAGTCGCGCCGCTCCTCGTCGGTGCCGTAGACGGTGTAGAAGATGCTCGCGTGCTGCAGGTCGCCCGTCACGCGCACGTCGGTGATGGTGACGAATCCGAGTCGCGGGTCGCGCAGGCCCTTGTCGAGCCGCTTGGCCACGATCTCCTTGATGCGGTCCGCCAGCTTCCTGGCGCGCTGCGGATCGGCCATGATTCCCTGCCTTTCGTCGTGGGGAAGGGGACGGGGCCCCGCTCATCGCGGTGACGAGCGGAGCCCCGTGCCGTGGGCTAGGCCCGCGGCTTCTCGCGCATCTCGATGGTCTCGATCTCGTCGCCGACCTGGATGTCGTTGTACTTGCCGAGGCCGATGCCCGCCTCGAAGTCCGTGCGGACCTCGGTGACGTCGTCCTTGAACCGGCGCAGCGACTCGATCGCGAGGTTGTCGCCGACCACCACGCCGTCGCGGATGACGCGGGCCTTGGCGTTGCGCGTGATCGTTCCCGACCGCACGATGACACCGGCGATGTTGCCGAACTTCGAGGAGCGGAACACCTCGCGGATCTCGGCCACACCCGACTGCACCTCTTCGAACTCGGGCTTGAGCATGCCCTTGAGCGAGTTCTCGATGTCGTCGATCGCGTTGTAGATGACGTTGTAGAAGCGCACGTCGACGCCCTCGCGGGCGGCGCGCTCGCGCGCCTTCACGTCGGGGCGGACGTTGAACCCGATCACGATCGCGTTGTCGATCGTGGCCAGGTCGATGTCGCTCTCGGTCACCGCACCCACACCGCGGTGGAGGATGCGCAGCTGCACCGAGTCGTCGACCTCGATCTTCATCAGCGACTCCTCGAGCGCCTCGACGGCACCCGACACGTCGCCCTTGATGATGAGGTTGAGCGCCTCGACCTTGCCCTCCTCCAGCGCACGCGTGAAGTCCTCGAGCGAGATGCGCTTGCGGGCCTTGGCCAGCTGCGCGTTGCGCTCGGCGGCCTCGCGCTTCTCGGCGATCTGGCGTGCCGTGCGGTCCTCCTCGGTGACGAGGAAGGTGTCTCCGGCGCGCGGGACGCTCGAGAGGCCCTGCACCTGCACCGGACGCGACGGCGTCGCGGCGGTCACCGGGTCGCCGTTCTCGTCGCTCATCGCGCGGACGCGGCCGTATGCCGTGCCCGCGACGATCGCGTCGCCGACCTTGAGCGTGCCCGACTGGATGAGCACGGTCGCCACGGCGCCGCGGCCCTTGTCGAGCTTGGCCTCGATGGCCACGCCTCGGGCGTCCTTGTCGGGGTTCGCGCGCAGGTCGAGTCCGGCATCGGCGGTCAGGAGCACCGCGTCGAGCAGTTCCTGGATGCCGATGTTCTCGCGCGCCGAGACGTCGACGAACATGACGTCGCCGCCGTACTCCTCGGCCACGAGGCCGAACTCGGTGAGCTGCTGGCGCACCTTGGCCGGGTTGGCGTCGGGCTTGTCGATCTTGTTCACCGCGACCACGATCGGCACGTTCGCCGACTGGGCGTGGTTCAGCGCCTCGACCGTCTGCGGCATGATGCCGTCGTCGGCCGCGACCACGAGGATCGCGATGTCGGTCACCTGCGCACCACGGGCGCGCATGGCGGTGAACGCCTCGTGACCCGGGGTGTCGATGAAGGTGATCGCGCGGTCGATGCCCTCGTGCTCGGTGTGCACCTGGTACGCACCGATGTGCTGCGTGATGCCGCCGGCCTCGCCCGCGACCACGTTCGCACTGCGGATGGCGTCGAGGAGGCGCGTCTTTCCGTGGTCGACGTGGCCCATGACGGTGACGACGGGCGGACGCGGCATGAGGTCCTCGTCGGTCTCGTCCTCGAGCTCCTGGTCGAGGTCGATGTCGAAGCCCTCGAGCAGCTCGCGGTCCTCGTCCTCCGGGGACACGACCTGGATCTTGTAGCCGAGCTCGGCGCCGAGCACCTCGAAGGTGGCCTCGTCGAGCGACTCGGTCGCCGTGGCCATCTCACCGAGGTGGAAGAGCACCGTGACGAGCGAACCGGGGTTCGCGTCGATCTTGTCGGCGAAGTCCGAGATGGACGCGCCGCGACGCAGGCGGATGACGGTGTTGCCGTCGCCGCGGGGGACGCTCACGCCGCCGAGCGACGGCGCCTCCCGCATCTCGAATTCCTGCCGCTTCGTGCGCTTCGACTTGCGGGCCTTGCTCTTGCCGCCGCCACGACCGAACGCGCCGGCCGTCCCGCCGCCGGGGCCGCGACCGCGACCGCCGCCACCCGCGGGACGCGGGCCGCCGAAGCCGCCGCCGGGCGCACCGCCCGGACGGAAGCCGCCGCCACCACCGGGACGGGCACCGCCGCCGCCGCCGGGGCGCTGGAAGCCGCCGCCGCCGGGACGACCGGCGCCGCCCGGGCGCGGCGCACCGGGACGCGGGGCGCCCGGACGCGGCGGCTGGGGCCGCGGGATGTTGCCCGGCGTGGGCCGCTGGCCCATGCCCTGCGAGCTCGAGAACGGGTTGTTGCCGGGACGGGGCTGACCCTGTCGCTGGCCCATGCCCTGCGAGCTCGAGAAGGGGTTGTTGCCCGGACGGGGCGCACCGGGGCGCGGCGCCGGACGCGGGATGTTCTGGCCGGGCTTCGGTCCCGCGGGACGCACGACGTCGCCGGGCTTCGGGCCGCCGGGCTTGTCGGCGGATGCCGCGGGGGCCTCGGCCGGCTTCTCGGTGGCCGCGGCCTTCTCAGCGGCGGCCTTCTCGGCAGCGGCCTTCTCGGCAGCCGCCTGGCGCTCGGCGACCGACATCGGCGCGTCGGCCGGGGCGGCCGCGGGCTCGGGCGCCGCGGGGGGCTTCGGACCGGGCTTGGGGCCCGGCTTCGCCGACGAGGCCTTGGGCGCCTCGGCGGGCTTGCTCGCGCCGCCGACCGCCTCGAGGGCGGCCCGCAGGCGACGGGCGACGGGGGGTTCGATCGAGGACGACGGGCCCTTGACGTATTCGCCCATCTCCTTCAGCTTCTCGAGCGCGACCTTGCTGTCGACGCCGAGCTCGCTGGCGATCTCGTGTACGCGTGGTTTGGCAGCCACTTCTCTCCTGTTCCGGGTCCACCCCGAAACAGGGGGACCATCAATGACGGACGGGTCTCATTTCGAGCCGCTCATGAGTTGTCCATTAGCCGTTCAGCCTGTTCTCCAGATCGGATGTGTCCAGCTCGCCGGTCACGCGGAGCGCGCGCCCGAAGGCGCGGCGTCGCTGGGCGAGTCGGAGGCACTCGAGCGTCGGATGGAGCCACGCACCTCGCCCGGGGAGCACCGCCGACGTATCGGCGAGGACTCGGGATTGCTGGGCGACGACCCTCAGAAGTGAGGACCGCGGAGCGCGCGAACGGCATCCGATGCACGTTCTGACGGGTTCCATCCTACACCTCCGGCCTGTGCGTCTCCGGACAACGCCCCGGAGCGCGGCCGAGTCACGCCTGGTCGAGGACCGAGTCCGGCTGGATGTCGATCTTCGCGCCGGTCAGCTTGGCGGCCAGGCGGGCGTTCTGGCCCTCCTTGCCGATCGCGAGCGACAGCTGGTAGTCGGGCACGAGCGCGCGCACGGCACGCGTCCCCTCGTCGATCACGAAGGCGCTCGTGACCTTGGCCGGCGACAGCGCCGACGCGACGAACGTCGCCAGGTCCTCGTTCCAGTCGACGATGTCGATCTTCTCGTTGCCGAGCTCGGCGGTCACGGCGCGGACGCGCTGGCCGAGCTCGCCGATGCACGCGCCCTTGGCGTTCACGCCGGGCTGGTTCGCCCGGACGGCGATCTTGGTGCGGTGTCCGGCCTCGCGCGCGAGCGAGACGATCTCGACGACGCCCGAGGCGATCTCGGGGACCTCGAGCGCGAAGAGCTTGCGCACGAGCGCGGGGTGCGTGCGCGAGACGGTGATCGACGGTCCCTTGGCGCCCTTCGCGACGCTCGTGACGTACACGCGGATGCGCTGGCCGTGCGGGTACTCCTCGCCGGGCACCTGCTCCTCGGGGGGCAGGATCGCCTCGACCGTGCCGAGGTCGATGTGGACCATCCGCGGATTGGGGCCCTGCTGGATGACGCCCGCGACGATGTCGCCCTCGCGCCCGCGGAACTCGCCGAGCACGGCGTCGTCGGCGAGGTCGCGCAGGCGCTGGTTGATGACCTGCTTCGCGGCGAACGCGGCGATGCGGCCGAAGTCGCTCGGCGAGTCCTCGGCCTCGCCGATGACGTTGCCCTCGTCGTCGAGCTCGGGCACGTAGATCGAGACGTGACCCGTCTTGCGGTCGAGGTGCGCGCGGGCGCCGCGCGGGTTGGCGTGCCCGTGCTGGGCGGGGTTGGTGTGCTTGAGGTAGGCCATCAGGATCGCCTGCTCGATGATCTGCACCAGTTCGTCGAACGGGATCTCCTTCTCGCGCTCCATCATGCGGAGCACGCTGAGGTCGATGTCCATTCCGGCCTCCTCTATTCAACTCTCGGGTCCGCTCCCCCACCGGGCGGAACACTCAAGCGTAGCGGATGCCGTGGACGACCTCGTCCGCAGGACGGGAGATTCCATGTGTACGGCTATTGACACCGAAAGAGAGTTCGGCGTTAATTGGAACTGACATGAAATCCACTCGCTCGTACACCATGCGCGTCCGGGCCGACCAGGTGCAGCAGACCCGTGAGCGCATCCTCGACGCGGTCGTCTCACTCGCCGGAGACCGGCCGCTCGCCCGATGCACGCTGCCGGCGATCGCCGAGCGCGCCGGGGTCTCGGTGCAGACGGTCCTCCGCGCCTACGGCACGCGCGACGACCTGTTCGCCGCCGCCCGCGAGCGGGCCACCGCGCACGTCCTCGCCGAGCGGAGGATCGATCCCGACGACGTGCCCGCGACCGTCGCCGCCCTCGTCGACCACTACGAGGCCCGGGGCGACGGCGTCCTGCTGCTCGTGGGCCAGGAGCGGTGGGAACCGCTGGCCGCCGAGATCACGGCGGGTGGGCGACGGCTGCACCGCGAGTGGGTCGCACGCACGTTCGCCCACACCCTCGGCCGGCTGCCCGTCGACCGTCGTGAACGGGCGGTGGACCTGCTCGTGGCCGCCACCGACCTCTCGGTGTGGAAGCTGTGGCGGCGCGACGCCGGCCGCACCCGCGACGAGACGCTCGAGCGCATGCTCGCCCTCGTGGCATCCGTCACCCGCCAACTCGACCCGGACACCGCGCACTGAGGGAGATCGCCATGTCCGCCATCGCCATCGTCACCGTCGACGCCGGCGGCAACGTCCCGCCGACGCTCCGCATCGCCGACGAGCTCGCAGGCCGGGGCCATCGCGTCGAGGTCCTGGGCCACCGGCGCCAGGCGGCCGCGGTCGCACGCGCGGGGCACGGATTCCGCCCGCTCGCCGCGCTCGACTTCTGGGACTCCGCCGTGCGCCGCTCCGTGCCCGCCGCGATCGCCGAGACCACCCGGCTGGCCGCCGACCGGGCCCTCGAGGACGAGGTCCGCCGGGCGACCGCCGGTTCGGACGCCGCGATCGTGGACTGCCTCATGTCCTCGTCGGTGCGCGGCGCGGGAGCCGCCTCGGTCCCGACGGCCGTGCTCTTCCACACCTACCTGGAGTTCTGGCAGCGGTCGTACCGACGCGGCCCCGTCGGCGTCGCCGCCCGGCTGCGCGGCACCGACCCGCTGACCGCGTGGTCGCGCGCGGCAGGGCGCATCGTGATCTCGGACGTCGCGCTCGACCCCGCGTCGGCGCGGCGGACGCCGCTCGCGCGGGCGTCGGAGTGGGTCGGCCCGGTCGAGGCCGGCGCGGAGGTCGAACCGCAGGTCGCCGCTCCCCCGCTCGTGGTCGTGAGCCTCTCGACGACGTGGTTCCCCGGCCAGACGGAGGCCTACCAGCGCATCGCGGACGCGCTCGGCTCGCTGCCGGTTCGCGGCGTGCTCACGCTCGGAGACCTGCCGCCGGACCGACCGCTGCGGGTGCCGCGGAACGTGCGCGTGCTCGAACGGGCCGACCACGGCGAACTGTTCCCGCGGGCGTCGCTCCTCATCGGGCACGGCGGTCACTCCACGACCTTCCGCGCCCTCGCGCACGGCCTGCCCGTCATCACGATGCCGATGCACCCCCTGCTCGACCAGCCCCTGATCGGTCGCTCCGTCCAACACGCCGGGGCCGGGAGCGTGCTCCCGAAATCGGCACCCGCCGAGCGGATCGCCCGGGTGGTGACGGCCATGCTCGCCGACGAAGGGGCGCGGGCCGGGGCCGCCCGACTCGGCCGGCGACTGCGGGAGGCGGATGCCGCCGGCGCGGCCGCCGACGCCGTGGAGCGCTTGGTGCACGAGCCCCTCCGGCGCACGGCACCGCCGCGCTGACCTCCCGTGCTCGGCACGCATCCGCCCGTGATGCGCGAGCGATCGGCCGCCCGACTGGCATGCTGGGCGCATGGATGCGCTGAACGACCTCGTGCTCGCCGCGGGCGACACCCTCTGGACCTGGATCGTGCTGCCCGTGGTGGCGATCCTCGGGATCTACTTCACGGTGCGCTCGGGCGTCGTGCAGTTCCGGCTCATCCCGGAGATGTTCCGCACGCTCACCGACAAGACGCCCCGCGACGAGACGGGCCGCCCGCAGTCGGTCTCGGCGTTCCAGGCGTTCACGATCTCGGCGGCGTCCCGCGTGGGCGTGGGCAACATCGCGGGCGTCGGCACGGCCATCGCGGTGGGCGGCGCGGGCGCGATCTTCTGGATGTGGCTGATGGCCTTCATCGGCGGGGCGTCGGCGTTCGTCGAGTCCTCCCTGGGCCAGCTGTTCAAGGTGCGCGACAAGGACGGCTTCCGCGGCGGCCCGGCGTACTACATCGAGCGCGGCCTCAAGGCGCGCTGGGCGGGCATCCTCTTCGCGGTCATCCTCATCCTCTGCTTCCCCTTCGCGTTCTCGTCGCTGCAGGCGAACACCATCAGCGCGAGCTTCACCTCGACGGTCGCGCCCGACGGGGCTGCGGGCTGGGTCGCCTGGGCCGTCGGGGCGGTCCTCGCGACGCTGACCGGCCTCGTCGTCTTCGGCGGCGTGCGGCGCATCGCGCACGTGACGCAGGCCGTCGTGCCGCTCATGGCCCTCATCTACCTGCTCGTCGGACTCGTGATCGTCGCCATGAACATCACGCGCCTGCCCGAGGTGTTCGCGTCGATCTTCACGCAGGCCTTCGGCTACAACGAACTCCTCGGCGCCGCCCTCGGCACGATCATCATGACCGGCGTCAAGCGGGGCATGTTCTCGAACGAGGCGGGCCTCGGTTCGGCGCCGAACGCGGGCGCGAGCGCCGCGGTCACCCACCCGGTCAAGCAGGGCCTCGTGCAGACCCTCGGGGTCTACTTCGACACCTTCCTCGTGTGCTCCATCACGGCGTTCATCATCCTCGTCTCGAATCCCGACCTCGCGAACGCCGAGCGCGGCATCGGGCTCACGCAGGATGCGATGGTGGCGAACCTCGGCGGCTGGGCGAGCATCCTGCTCACGGTCGTCGTGTTCCTCCTCGCCTTCTCGTCGATCCTCGGCAACTACTACTACGGCGAGTCCAACATCGAGTTCATCACCACGCGGCCGTGGGTCCTCACGACGTACCGTTCGCTCGTCGTGGTGGCCATCTTCGTGGGCTCGATCGCGGGCAGCGACCTCATCTGGAACACCGCCGACGGCATCATGGGGCTGATGGCGCTCGTGAACCTCATCGCGATCGGACTGCTGTCGGGCCTGGCGTTCCGGTTGATGCGCGACTACACCCACCAGCGCCGGCAGGGCCGCGACCCGGTGTTCACGCGCGACCTCATGCCCGACGTCACGGGCATCGAGTGCTGGACCGACGAGCGCTCGGTCACCGGCCCCATCGACGTGGCGACCGCGCGCCGGCAGGCGACGAAGCACCGCGACCACGTGCACCACGAGGACTGAGCACGAGGGGCGACGGATGCCGCCGCGGCATCCGTCGCCCCCGGCCCGGCGTCAGCCGCGCCAGACCTGCACCACCGACGGGCGCGGCGCTGCGGCCGCGCCCGGTGCCGTCGAGCCGTAGTCGGGGAACCGGGAGGTCGGCTCCGCGAACGTGCCGTCCTCGCCCGGGTGCTGCACGGCCACGAACACCATGCCCTCGTCGTCGCGGATGATCGGCCCGCACGTCTCGGCGTCGCGCGGCACCGAGAGGAACTGCTGCACGCGCCCCCGCTCGGGTCCCTCGAGCGGCACCTTGAACAGCCCGTCGTTCTTCCGGATCGTCGACGGCGCGCCGTCGGTGGAGATCCAGAGGTTGCCCTCGCCGTCGAACGCGACGTTGTCGGGGCACGAGATGGGCGAGACGAGCTCCTTCGGGTAGCCGGCGAAGTAGGTCTGCGAGATGCCCGCGGGGTCGCCGCAGAGCAGCAGGATGCTCCACGAGAACCGGGTGCCGCCCTGCCCGTCGAGCTCGGTGAGCTCGATGACGTGGCCGTCGCGGTTCGCGGCGCGCGGGTTCGCCTCGTCGACCGCGTAGTCGAGCCCGCGACGCGTGTTGTTCGTGCAGGCCACGTACACCCGCCCGGTCGTCGGGTGCGGCTCGACGTCCTCGCAGCGGTCCATCTTCGTCGCCCCGACCCGGTCGGCGGCGAGGCGCGTGTGCACGAGCACCTCCTCGACGGTCATGCCGGGGACGGCGCTGCGTCCCTTCCGCGTCAGCGCGATCCACTCCCCCGTGCCGTCGAAGGCCCCGTCGGAGGGCAGCGCGCCCGTTCCGGTGATCTCGGAGGCCGGCGAGTCGCCCGAGAACCGGGCGACGAACAGGTCGCCCTCGGCGAGCAGTCGCAGGTTCTGCTTCCGGGCCGCGGCATCCGCGCGATTCGGGTTGTAGCGGTGCTTCGAGACGAACTTGTAGAGGTAGTCGCCGCGCTCGTCGTCGCCCATGTAGGCGACCACTCGGCCGTCCTCCGCGATGCGGACGTTGGCGCCCTCGTGCTTGAAGCGCCCCATCGCGGTGTGCTTCACGGGCGTGGACGTCGGGTCCTGCGGGTCGATCTCGACGATGTAGCCGAACCGGTTCGCCTCGTTCTCGTACCCCGGCGCGGTGCCGTCGAAGCGACGATCCCACGTCTCCCACCCGGTGGAGGTCGGCGCCTGCCGGAAGCCGTATCGCGCCCGCGAGGGCGTGTCGGCCGGTGCGGAGAAGTAGCCGTTGAAGTTCTCCTCGCCCGAGAGCACCGTGCCCCACGGCGTCGTGCCGCCCGCGCAGTTGCCGAGCGTGCCGAGCACCGTCCGGCCCGACGGGTCGGCCGCCGTGCGCACGAGGTCCGAGCCCGCGGCCGGACCCGTGAGCGCGAACTCGCTGTCGACCGTGAGCCGGCGGTTCCGGCGACCCCCGACGACGATGCGCCAGGGCGCGCCGATCGCATCGCGCTCGACCTCGACGACGGCCATGCCCTGCGCCGCCTTGTAGATCTCGCTGCGCATGCGGAGCTCGGCCGGGTCGCTCGACGGCGGGAACATGATCGCCGGGTTCACGTACTCGTGGTTCGCGACGAGCACGCCCGTGAGCCCGCCCTCGTCGGCGATCACGTCGATGTAGTCGACGTTGTAGCCGAACTGGCGCGCCTGCGCTGCCGGGGTCTGGTTCGCGAGGTCGAAGCCGGGTGCGTCCGGGAAGATCGGGTCGCCCCACCGCACGAGCGCCGACCACCGGTATCCGGCGGGCACGGTGAACTCGTCGACGGTCGACGCGACGGGGGCGATCGGCTCGAAGGGCAGTCCGGATGCCGCGGCGGCACCGCCGCCCGCGGCCGCCTGCGCGGGAGCCGCGCCGAACGCGTCGCCCACGGCGATCGCGACCGCCCCGGCCGCGCCCATGCCGAGCAGGGCGCGCCGCGACAGCGCGGCCGAGGCGAGCGAGCGGAACTCGGGGTTCGCGGAGGTGTTGCAGTCGGGGCCGAGGCACGCGTCGGCGCACTTCAGTCGGCACGTCACGGGCGATCGCTTGCCGCGTGCGTGGTCCACGACGGACAGTCGGAGGTCGGGCAGGGCCATGGCAGCTCCTCGTTCAGGCGCGCACGTCGGGCGCGGTTCGGGTCGCGGGGACGCGCCGAGCCTCGCGGGGCGCGGTGACGGTCCGGCGTCCGCACGTCGACGCCGGGGTGAACGCCGCCCGACCGGCGCGGGAACGACGGACCGGCGGCCGCTCGCCTTAGCACTGCGCGAACCGCGCGGGCAAGCACCCGTCGGACCCTGCCGTCCGGAGGCCTCACCTCACTACGCTGTGCGCATGACATCGACCACCGGCAAATCGGCCGCGAGCGCGGCGCAGAACTCACGGATCCTCGAAATCCTGGCCCGAATCGGATATGTGGTTCTCGGGATCGTCCACATCGTGATCGGTGCGATCGCGATCTCCGTCGCGCAGGGTGCGGGAGGCGAAGCCGATCAGGGCGGTGCCATGCAGCAGGTGGCGAGTTGGCCGTTCGGCATGGTCCTCCTGTGGGTGATCGCGCTGGGGCTCTTCGGACTCGGGGTCTGGCAGATCGCCGAGGCCTTCCTGGTGCACGAGGCCGACACCAAGAAGAAGTGGGGCTACCGCATCAAGTACGCCGGCACGGCGATCGCGTACCTCTCCATCGGCGTCACCGCCCTCGTCTACGCGCTCGGCGGGCGCTCGAACTCGGACCAGTCGTCGCAGACGCTGAGCGCGCAACTCCTCGCGACACCGGGCGGCGTCTTCCTCCTGGTGCTCGTCGGGCTGGTGATCGCGGGGGTCGGCGTCGCATTCGTGTACCGCGGTGCGACTCGCCAGTTCGAGAAGCGGATGATGCTGCCGGGCAGCGGAACCGCCCGGAAGGGCATCATCGCGTTCGGCATGGTGGGCTACATCGCCAAGGGCATCGCGGTGGCGATCGTGGGCGTGCTGTTCGTCGTCGCCGCCGTCACCGCCGACCCCGAGGCAGCGGGGGGCCTGGACTCGGCCCTCAAGTCCCTCGCCGGCCTCCCGTTCGGCGTGTTCATCCTCTGGCTCGTCGGTGCGGGCCTCGTGCTCTACGGCATCTTCTGCTTCGCGCGCGCCCGTTACGCGAAGATGTGAGCCACTCGAGCACGACGCGCGAACGCCCCGGGCCCGTGAAGGGCTCGGGGGCGTTCGCGTTCGCGGAGCGCGGTGCGGGTCAGGATCCGAGGGCCGCGACCACGCCGTCGATCGGCACGCTCGTGCGTTCCCCCGTCGCCCGGTCCCACACCTCGACGACGCCGTCGGCGACCCCACGGCCGGCGATGACGATCTTCGGCACGCCGATGAGCTCGGCGTCGGCGAACTTCACGCCGGGCGAGAGCTTCGGACGGTCGTCGAAGAGCACCTCGAACCGGGCCGCCTCGAGGTCGGCGACGATCCGCTCGGCGGCCTCGAACGCCGCGGCGTCCTTGCCGGTGGCGAGCACGTGCACGTCGAAGGGCGCGACGGCGGCGGGCCAGATGAGGCCCTTGTCGTCGTTGTGCAGTTCGGCGATGATCGCCAGGATGCGGGTCACGCCGATGCCGTACGACCCCATGGTCACGGTCGCGAGCTTGCCGTTCTCGTCGAGCACCTTGAGGCCGAGGGCGTCGGCGTACTTGCGGCCCAGCTGGAACACGTGGCCGATCTCCATGCCGCGGGCGAGTTCCACCGGACCGGATCCGTCGGGGGCCGGGTCGCCGGCGCGCACGTTCGCCGCCTCGACGGTGCCGTCGGCGACGAAGTCGCGTCCCGCGACGAGGCCGAACACGTGCTTCTCGTCGAGGTTCGCGCCGGTGATCCACTCGGTGCCGTCGACCACGCGCGGGTCGACGAGGTAGCGGATGCCGGTGACGGACTCGGCCCCGAGCACGGCGCCGTCGGGCGACCACGGCCCGATGTAGCCCTTGACCAGCCCCGGATTGCGCGCGAAGTCCTCCTCGGTCGCCGCCTCGACCTCGGCGGGCGCGAAGGCCACCTCGACGCGCTTGGCGTCGACCTCGCGGTCGCCCGGGATGCCGACGACGACGAGCTCGCGTGTGCCATCCGGGTGGGTCAGGGCGAGCACCACGTTCTTCAGCGTGTCGGCCGCCGTCCACGGGCGCCCGTCGGGGCGCGGGTAGCGGTCGTTGGCGAGGTCGACGAGCGTCTGGATCGTCGGCGTGTTCGGCGAGTCGAGGACCGCCGCGGGCGGCAGGTCGTCGAACGGGATCGGCTCGGGTGCGATGGTCGTGAACGCCTCGACGTTGGCGGCGTAGCCGCCGGTCGAGCGGACGAAGGTGTCCTCGCCGACGGGAGTGGGGTGGAGGAACTCCTCGCTCTTGGACCCGCCCATGGCGCCGGCGTCGGCCTGCACGATCACGTAGTCGAGGCCGAGGCGCTGGAAGATGCGCTCGTAGGCGTCGCGCTGCGCCTGGTACGACGCGTCGAGGCCCGCATCGCTCACGTCGAACGAGTACGCGTCCTTCATCGTGAACTCACGACCCCGGAGGAGACCCGCGCGCGGACGCGCCTCGTCGCGGTACTTGTCCTGGATCTGGTAGATGGTGAGCGGCAGTTCCTTGTACGAGGAGTAGAGGTCCTTCACGAGCAGCGTGAAGACCTCCTCGTGCGTGGGCGCCAGGAGGTAGTCCGCGTCCTTGCGGTCCTTCAACCGGAACAGCGCGTCGCCGTACTCGGTCCACCGGCCGGTCTGCTCGTACGGCTCACGCGGGAGCAGCGCCGGGAAGTGCACCTCGTGCGCGCCCGCCCGCTCCATCTCGTCGCGGATGACGCGCTCGATCTTCGCCTTCACCCGCAGGCCGAGCGGCAGCCAGGCGAACACGCCGGGCGCCTGCCGGCGGATGTAGCCGGCGCGGACGAGCAGCTTGTGGCTCGTGACCTCGGCGTCGGCGGGGTCTTCGCGGAGCGTGCGGAGGAAGAAGTTGGTCAGGCGTGTGGGCACCCGGGAATTCTACCGACGGCGGATGCCGCGCCCGGACCGATCAGGACGTGACGACCTGCGGAGTGCCGACGGGCGCGTCTGCGCCCATCTCGTCGGCGATGCGGTTCGCCTCGGCGATGAGGGTCTGGACGATCTCGGATTCGGGGACGGTCTTGATGACCTCGCCCTTGACGAAGATCTGGCCCTTGCCGTTGCCGGACGCCACGCCGAGGTCGGCTTCGCGGGCCTCGCCCGGGCCGTTGACGACGCAGCCCATGACCGCGACGCGGAGGGGCACGCTCATGCCCTCGAGGCCGTCGGTCACGTCGTTCGCGAGCTTGTAGACGTCGACCTGGGCGCGGCCGCACGACGGGCACGACACGATCTCGAGCTTGCGCTCGCGGAGGTTCAGGGACTGCAGGATCTGCAGGCCGACCTTGACCTCCTCGACGGGCGGGGCCGACAGGGACACGCGGATGGTGTCGCCGATTCCCTCGCCGAGCAGGATCCCGAACGCGGTCGCCGACTTGATGGTGCCCTGGAACGCCGGGCCGGCCTCGGTCACGCCGAGGTGCAGCGGCCAGTCGCCCCGCTCCGCCAGCATCCGGTACGCCTTCACCATGACGATCGGGTCGTTGTGCTTGACCGAGATCTTGAAGTCGTGGAAGTCGTGCTCCTCGAACAGGCTCGCCTCCCACACGGCCGACTCGACGAGCGCCTCGGCGGTCGCCTTGCCGTACTTCTGCAGCAGGCGCGGGTCGAGCGAGCCGGCGTTCACGCCGATGCGGATCGAGACGCCCGCCTCCTTGGCGCGCCGCGCGATCTCGCCGACCTGGTCGTCGAACTTGCGGATGTTGCCCGGGTTCACGCGCACCGCGGCGCAGCCGGCGTCGATCGCGGCGTACACGTAGTTCGGCTGGAAGTGGATGTCGGCGATGACCGGGATCTGGCTCTTCTTCGCGATGATCGGCAGCGCCTCCGCGTCGTCGCGGCTCGGCACGGCGACGCGGACGATGTCGCAGCCGGAGGCGGTGAGCTCGGCGATCTGCTGGAGGGTCGCGTTGATGTTCGGCGTCGGCGTGGTGGTCATCGACTGCACGCTCACGGGTGCGTCACCGCCGACGAGCACCTTGCCCACCTTGATCTGGCGCGACTTGCGTCGGGGGGCCAGGACTTCGGGGACCTTCGGCATTCCGATATTCACAGCAGGCACGGTGCCAGTTTAGGGCGGCCCCGCTGGGCGGCACCTCAATCGAACGGATGCCCCGCGCCCCTGCACCGCTCGGTCATTCCTCCCCGCCGGGCTGCCGTTCGTGTGCCTCCCGGATGCGACGCCCGAGCTCGAGGCCCTCCCGGTCGCGTTCCTCGGCTCGCTCGAGTGCGCTCGTGGAGCGCCGCGGGAGGTGGAGTCGCTCCTCGGCCCGGACGCCCGCCTGGAGCTGCCGGACACGCTCCAGCTCGGCGTTGAACTCCGCCCCGAGCAGCAGCGCGGTGTTGGAGAGCCAGAGCCAGAGCAGGAAGACGACGATTCCCGCGAGCGATCCGTAGGTGCGGTCGTAGTTCGAGAAGTTGGCCACGTAGAGCGCGAAGCCCGCGGAGACGATGACGAGCAGGACGATGGCCAGCAGCGCGCCGAAGCTGATCCAGCGGAAGCGGGGCTGGCGCACGTTGGGGGTGGCGTAGTAGAGCAGGCCGACGGCGAGGATCACCACGACCGCGAGGAGCGGCCACTTCGCGACATCCCAGGCATCCCTCACGGCCTCGCCGAGACCGAGTGCCGAGCCGAGCGCATCGGTCACGGGCCCGGACACGACGAGGATCACTGCGACGATCGCAACGAGCACGACCGCAGCGACCGTGCTGGAACGGACGAAGCTTCCAGAACGGCCGCCCCTCCTCCACCTCGAAGATGCGATTCATGGCCCGACTGAAGGCGGCGACGTATCCCGACGCGGACCAGAGAGCGATCACCAGGCCGGTGATGAAGCCGAGGCCGGCCGCCGGTGAGCCCGCGAACTCCCTCAGGGGTTCGGAGACGGCCTCGAGCGCCGGGCCGGGAGCGAGCTCCTCGGCGAGGTCGAGCAGTTCGCCGATGGCGCGTCCGTCCTGTCCGACCAGCGCCAGCAGGGAGGTCACCGCCAGGAGACCGGGGAAGAGCGCAAGGACGCCCCAGTACGTCAGGGCCGCCGCCGTGTCGATGCACTCGTCGTCGATGAACTCCCTGGCCGTCCGCCGCACGACGTACCTCCACGATCGTGGCGTGATCTCGGCGAGGTTGCTCGGCTTGCGCGGGTCCTTCGGGTCCAGCCGATCGGTCCGGTCCATGGTGCCCTCCTCGACAGCGCCCCCCGTGCAGCCATCCTCGCGCACGCCGCGCCGGTGAAGGCCTAGTCGGGGGCGGCGTCCTGCTCGCGCCTCCGCTGCCCATCAGCTGCTTCCCTGATGCGGCGGCCGATCCGCGCGTCCTCCTTGCGCTTCTCCTCCGCCTTGTCCATCTTCCGGGTGTCCCGCGGCGGGAGCTGGATCCGCTCCTCGGCGGGGATCCCCGCCTGCAGTTCGCGGCCGCGCTCGAGCTCGGCGTCGAACTCCGCGCCGAACAGGAGGGCGTTGTTCGCGATCCAGAGCCACAGCAGGAACACGATGGCGCCAGCGAGCGACCCGTAGGTGCGGTCGTAGTTCGAGAAGTTGGCGACGTAGAGCGCGAAGCCCGCGGACGCGATGACCAGCACGATGATCGCCAGCAGCGCGCCGAGGCTGATCCAGCGGAACTTCGGCTGCCTCGCGTTGGGGGTCGCGTGGTAGAGCAGCGCGATGATGACGACCACGATGACCGCGAGCAGCGGCCACTTCGCGATCTCCCAGACGATCCGGACGGACTCGCCGAGCCCGAGCGCCGACCCGATGGCCTCGGTCACCGGTCCGGAGACGACGAGGATCACGGCGACCACGGCCACCAGCACGACCGCCGCGACGGTCACGCCGAGCTGGATGGGGCGGAGCTTCCAGAACGGCCGCCCCTCCTCGATCTCGTAGATGCGGTTCATCGCGCGGCCGAACGCGCCCACGTAGCCGGACGCGGACCACAGCGCGATCACGAGACCCGTGACGAAGCCGAGTCCGGCCGCCGGCGAGTCGGCGAAGTTCCGCAGCGGTTCGCTGAGCACCTGGAGCACCTCGGGGGGCGCGACGCCCTCGAGCACCCGCAGCAGCTCGTCGATCGCGCTGCCGCCCTGGCCGACGAGCGCGAGCAGCGACGTGAGCGCCAGCAGCCCCGGGAACAGCGCGAGCACGCCGTAGTACGTGAGCGCGGCGGCGCTGTCCTGGCACTGGTCGTCGACGAACTCCCGGAACGTCTTCCGGATCACGTACTTCCACGACCGCTTCGAGACCTCGGGCGGGGAGTCGGGCTTCCGGGCGTCCTCGGGGTCGGGAGCGATGCGATCGTCGTGGACGGCGTGTGCGTCGGTCATCCCGCCATCGTGCGCACCGCACCTCGGCGCCCGCGAGGGACTGGCGGACACGGCACGGGGCATCTATCCTGCGCGCGGACGGCCCCGCCGATTCACTCGCACACGTCGGTGTAGACGGGCGCGCGGACGACGACGACCGCGGAGCCGCCGTCGACCTCGACGCCCTGCGTGCCCACCGTCTCGGCCATCGCCGAGTTGCAGGCCGACCTCTCGAGGCCGGCCGGGACGGGATCGCCGACCCGGATGCCGTCGATCGCGAGGAGGTCGATTCCGCCCGCCGACGCGGACTCGAGCCGGACTCCCCAGGTCGGCGCATCGGGGACGTCGGCCACCATGCCGGCGGGGAACTCCTCGATGGCCAGGCCGTCCCAGCGGTGCAGCGTGCCCGTGCCCTCGGTGTACCGGGACTCGTAGGTCTCGACGACGGGGTCCCCCAGCAGCTCGGTGAGCCGGGCGAGCGCGGCGTCGACCGGGTCGGCGTAGGCATCCCGCGTGTCACGGACCGGTGCGCCGGAGGCGTCGAGGTACTCGACCGCGTCCGCGCGGACGAGGATGGCGGCGACCTCGCCGCCGGCGGCGTCGGGCGTCGGCGTCGTCTCGGTGACCGGCGTCTCGGCCGGCGTCGGCGTCGGCGTGGTGGTGGGGGCGGTTGCGGGCTCGGCCGTGCACCCGACGAGCGCGAGGCCCGCGATCAGCACGAGGGTGGCCGCAGCGGTGCGGCGCGCGGGTCGGGTCAACGGAGCTCCGGTTCGGAAGGGCGGTGGGGAACCGTCGATGCCAGCATGGCAGCGGGGGTGCGCCGGCCGGCGCACCCCCGCGTCACGGATCGGTATCGCTTCCCCGCTTCACGCGAGCGCGGCCACCGCGGACGTGTCGAGCGGCGGCTGGGTCTTCTCCACGACCTCGTCGACGGTCACGCCGGGCGCGAGCTCGACGAGCTTGAGCCCGTCGGGCGTGACGTCGATCACGGCGAGGTCGGTGATGATGCGGTCGACGACGCCCCTGCCGGTGAGCGGCAGCGAGCAGGAGTCGACGATCTTCGGCGAGCCGTCCTTCGCGACGTGCTCCATGAGGACGATGCGGCGTCGTGCACCGTGCACGAGGTCCATCGCGCCGCCCGGGCCCTTGACCATCTTCCCCGGGATCATCCAGTTGGCGAGGTCGCCGTCCTTCGACACCTGCATCGCGCCGAGGATCGCCGCGTCGACCTTGCCGCCGCGGATCATGCCGAAGCTCGTGGCCGAGTCGAAGTAGGCCGCGCCGGGCAGCACGGTGACGGTCTCCTTGCCGGCGTTGATCAGGTCGGGGTCGACCTGGTCCTCGGTCGGGTACGGACCGACGCCGAGGATGCCGTTCTCGGACTGGAGCACCACGGTGACGCCGTCGGGCACATAGTTCGGCACGAGCGTGGGCAGGCCGATGCCGAGGTTGACGTACGAGCCGTCGCCGAGCTCCTTCGCCGCGCGCGCGGCCATCTCGAGGCGGGTGAGCGCCATGGTCAGTTCCCCTCTCGCACGGTGCGGCGTTCGATGCGCTTCTCGATGTCGGCGCCGACCTCGACGACGCGGTCGACGAAGATGCCCGGCAGGTGCACGGCGTCGGGGTCGATCTCGCCGGGCTCGACGAGCTCCTCGACCTGCGCGATGCAGATCCGGCCGGCCATCGCGGCCAGCGGCGAGAAGTTCCGCGCCGACTTGTCGAACATGAGGTTGCCGTGCCGGTCGCCCTTCAGCGCGTGCACGAGCGCGAAGTCGGTGGTGATGGCTTCCTCGAGCACGAACTCGTGCTCCTCGCCGCGCACCGTGAACGTCTGCACGGGCTTCGGCTTCGACGCGACCGCGATCGAACCGTCGGCCCCGTACTTCTGCGGGAGGCCGCCCTCGGCGACCTGCGTGCCGACGCCGGTCTGCGTGTAGAACGCGGCGATGCCCGCGCCGCCCGCGCGGAGCTTCTCGGCGAGCGTGCCCTGCGGGGTGAGTTCGAGCTCGAGTTCGCCCGAGAGGTACTGCCGCTCGAACTCCTTGTTCTCGCCGACGTACGACGAGGTCATCTTCCGGATGAGTCCGGCGCCGAGGAGCACGCCGAGACCCCAGTCGTCGACGCCGCAGTTGTTCGAGACGACCGACAGGTCGCCGACCTTCCGCTCGAGGAGGGCCTGGATCAGCACCATGGGGATGCCGCAGAGCCCGAACCCGCCGACGGCGAGCGACGCGCCGTGCGGGATGTCGGCGACGGCCTCCTCGGCCGATCCGACGGTCTTGTCCAGTGTCATCGTGTGACCTCCTTGTCAGCGATTCGCGACCGCGGGGCGCCGGCATCCGTTCTGCGAACGCCGCGACCCGATCGCGAGGGTACAGGGCCGCGGGCCGGTCGGGCAGCCGCCGCGGCTCACCGGGCGCTCCAGCCGCCGTCCATCGTGTAGCTGGCGCCCGTGACCATGCGGGCGTCGTCGCTCGCGAGCCAGCGCACGAGGCTCGCCACCTCGCCGGGCTCGACGAGCTGCTTGATCGCCGATTCGGTGAGCATGACCCGCTCGACGACGTCCTCCTCGGGGATGCCGTGCACCGCCGCCTGGTCGGCGATCTGCCGCTCGACGAGCGGGGTGCGCACGTACCCCGGGTTCACGCAGTTGGAGGTCACGCCGTGGCGTCCCGCCTCGAGCGCGGTCGCCTTCGACAGGCCCTCGAGGCCGTGCTTGGCCGACACGTATGCGGACTTGTACGGCGACGCGCGGAGCCCGTGGACGCTCGAGACGTTGACGATCCGCCCGAATCCCCGCTCGTACATGGCCGGCAGCGCGGCGCGGATGAGCAGGAACGGCGCCTCGAGCATGACCCGCAGGAGCAGCGAGAACCGCTCCGGCTCGAACTGCTCGATGGGACGCACGTGCTGCAGCCCCGCGTTGTTCACGAGGATGTCGACGTCGAGGGAGAGGTTCGCGAGCGCGGCGGTGTCGCCGAGGTCGACGGTCCAGGCCTCGCCGCCGAGCCGCGCGGCGACGGCCGCCGCGGCGTCGCCGTCGAGGTCGGCGATGATGACGTGGGCGCCGGCGTCGGCGAGGGTCTCGGCGCATGCGAGCCCGATGCCGCTGGCCCCGCCCGTCACGATCGCGCGCCGTCCGGTCAGTGAGGTCATGCATCTTCCGTTCCTCGGGGCAACCGCCGCGGCAGCCGCCGCTCCAGTGCGACTTCCGCCACCGTACCGATGTGCGTGCACGCAGAGTCAAGGCGGAGATTCGCAGTGCGGATGTGCAGTCCTGTGCATCGCCGATCGGGGGCGTCGGCGGCCGCACGGCGGCGGCGGCGACCCTCCGCGGGCATAGACTCGAGGCATCCCGAGACGAAGGAGTCCACCCGACATGAGCTTCCCCGACGTCGTCATCGTCGCCGGCGCCCGCACCCCGTTCGGCCGCATCGCCGGCAACCTCGGCACCCGCACCGCCGTCGAACTCGGCACCGTCGCCATCCGCGGCGCCCTCGAGAAGGCCGGCGTCTCCCCCGACGACGTCGATGCCGTCATCATGGGCCAGGTGCTCCAGGCAGGAGCCGGGCAGAACCCCGCGAAGCAGTCGGCCGTCGCCGCGGGCATCCCGTGGCGCGTGCCCGCGATGACCATCAACAAGGTCTGCCTCTCCGGTCTCGTCGCGGTGACGGATGCCGCGCGCATGATCCGCCTCGGCGAAGCCGACGTCGTCGTCGCCGGCGGCCAGGAGTCGATGACCAACGCGCCCCACGTGCTGCCCGGCTCCCGGAAGGGCCACCTCTACGGGTCGATCGAACTGCTCGACACCACCGCGCACGACGGGCTGACCGATGCCTTCGACCACGAGTCGATGGGCTCCTCGACCGAGCGCTACAACGAACGCTACGGCCTCGGCCGCGCCGAGCAGGACGAGATCGCCGCGGCCTCGCACGTGCGCGCGGGCCGGGCCCAGGCCGACGGCCTCTTCGACGACGAGATCGTGCCCGTCGAGATCCCGCAGCGCAAGGGCGACCCGGTGATCGTCACGACCGACGAGGGCGTCCGCCCCGACTCCACGCCCGAGACGCTCGCGAGACTCCGCCCGGCGTTCGCCGAGGGCGGCGCCATCACCGCCGGCAACTCCTCGCCCATCTCCGACGGCGCCGCGGCCGTGGTCGTCGCGAGCCGCGTGTGGGCCGAGGAGCGCGGCCTGCCCTGGCTCGCCGTCGTGGGGGCCTCCGGGCAGGTCGCCGGTCCCGACAACTCCCTGCACTCGCAGCCGTCGAACGCGATCGCCGCCGCGCTCGACCGTGCCGGATGGTCGGCCGCCGACCTCGACCTCGTCGAGATCAACGAGGCGTTCGCCGCGGTGTCGCTGCAGTCGATGAAGGACCTCTCGCTCGACCACGAGAAGGTCAACGTGCACGGCGGCGCGATCGCCCTGGGCCACCCCATCGGCGCGTCCGGGGCCCGCCTCGCGCTCCACGCGGCGCTCGAACTGGCCCGCCGCGGCGACGGCCGGGCCGCCGTGGCGCTCTGCGGAGGCGGCGGCCAGGGCGAGGCGCTGCTGCTGTCCCGCTAGGTCCGTTCCGACCGGGTGACGCGTCCGCGTCGTCGCTGAGGCATGATGTCAGCACGACGCGGGCGCGCGCCCGCCCCGAGAGGGGTCGTATGAGCGAGACCACCACCGACGACGCCGGGCACGCGGCATCCGTGCCGGCACGTCTCGACCACCGCATCCGTCGGATGACCGGGCGGGACCCGGACGAGCCGCACCGCTCGGCCACGCCGCTCGAGCTGTTCTTCGACCTCGTCTTCGTCGTGGCGTTCGCGCAGGCCGGAACCGAGACCGCCCACCTCCTCGAGCTCGGCCACGTCGTGCCCGCCGTGTTCGGGTTCGTGTTCGCGGTGTTCGCGATCTCGTGGGCATGGATCAACTACGCGTGGCTCGCCTCGGCGTACGACAACGACGACGTCTTCTTCCGCGTCGCCACGATGGTCGTGATGATCGGCGTGATCCTGCTCGCGCTCGGCATTCCCGCCACCTTCGACTCGATCGACGCGGGCGGCGAACTCGAGAACACGGTGGTCGTCATCGGCTACGTGATCATGCGCGTGGCCGTGCTCGCGCTCTGGCTCCGGGCGGCCCGCCACGACCCGGCGCATCGGCGCACCGCGATCCGGTACGCGGTGCTCATCGCGTTTGCGCAGGCGGGCTGGATCGCACTGCTCATCGTCGACCCGCCGCTCGAGGGCGCCGTCGTCGCCTGGGTCCTGCTCGTCGCGTTCGAGATGGCCGGGCCGATCATCGCCGAGCACGCCGGCAGCGGCACCCCGTGGCACGCGCACCACATCGCCGAGCGGTACGGCCTGCTCGTGATCATCACGCTCGGCGAGGTCGTCCTCGGCACCATCCTCACCATCAGCGCCGTGGTGGAGGCGCAGGGATGGGACCTGGAGGCAGTGCTCGTCACCGTGGGCGGCACGATGCTCGCCTTCGGCCTGTGGTGGGTGTACTTCATCATGCCGTCGGGCAGCGTGCTCGCACGCCACCGGGAACGTGGCTTCGTCTGGGGATACGGGCACATCGTGATCTTCGCCTCGATCGCGGCCACCGGGGCCGGGCTCCACGTCGCCGCCTACGTCATCGAGGGCGTGGCGCACATCGACGACACCGCCGCGCTGCTCACGGTCGTCGTCCCGGTGGCCGTGTTCTCGGTCGCCCTCTTCACGCTCTACAGCCTGCTGCTCCGGGAGTTCGACCCTTTCCACATCGGCCTGTTCGTCGCGAGCCTCGCGCCCCTCGCCGGCGCGGTCTGGGCCGTCGCCGCGGGGGCGAGCATGGGAACGGGCATCGTGCTCGCGGCGCTCTCGCCGGTGGTCGTCATCGTCGGCTACGAGACGGTCGGGCACCGCCACCAGGCGGACGCCCTCCGACGTTCACTGGCCTGATCAGAGCACGCTGATGGGCTTGACGATGTCGGCGTAGATGAGCAGCGCGCTCATGCCGCCGAGCACGATCACCACCGCGAAAGTCAGCGGCATGAGGCGTGCGAGGTCGACGGGACCCGGATCGGGTCGCCGGCGCAGCTTGGCCCATCCGCGGCGGATCGCCTCCCACAGCGCGCCCGCGATGTGCCCGCCGTCGAGCGGCAGCAGCGGGATCAGGTTGAACACGAACAGCGCCACGTTGAGCGAGGCGAGCAGGCCCACGAGGAAGGCCGCGCGCGAGGCCACGGGCACCTCGTCGAGGCTCGCGACCTCGCCGGCGACGCGGCCCACCCCGACGACGCTGATCGGGCCGTTCGCGTCGCGCTCCTCGGGTCCGAACGCGGCCTCGGCGACGTCGACCATGCGCTGGGGCAGGTTCAGGATGATGTTCGCCACGCCCGTGATGTTCTCGCCGACCGTGGGCAGGACCGCCGTCGCGGGTTGCCGCACCGTCTCCGACGCCGGCCCGATGCCGATGAACCCGACCTCGACCGTGACCGGCTCCCCCGCGTCATCCGTCACGACCTGACCGCGCTCGTCGGTGACGTACCGTTCGCTGAGCAGCGGCGTGACCTCGAGGGTCACCTCCTCGCCGTCGCGCAGCACGACCACGTCGATGGGCTGACCGGGGTGGTCGCGGATGATCGCGGTCGACTCCGTCCACGAGGCGATGGCGGTGCCGTCGACCGAGAGGAGCTCGTCGCCCGGCTGCAGGCCGGCCTCGGCGCCGGGCGCCTCGGGATCGCCGGGCTCGCAGGTCTGCCGCTCGCTCGTGGCCGGAAGCGCGCACTCGGAGACCGAGCCGATGGTCGTGGACGGCTGCGCGACGCCGAACCCCATGAGCAGGATCGCGAACAGCACGATCGCGAGTAGGAGGTTCATCAGCGGGCCGCCGAACATCACGATGATGCGCTTCCACACCGGCAGCAGGTAGAACGCGCGGTGCTCGTCGCCCGGGGTGATCGACTCGGCGCTCGAGGCGCGCGCATCCTGCACCATGCCGCGGAGGAAGCTCGTGCTCCCCTCGCCGGCCTGCTCGCCCTTGCCCGGCGGGAACATGCCGATCATCGCGATGTAGCCGCCGAGCGGGATCGCCTTGATGCCGTACTCGGTCTCGCCGCGCCGCTTCGACCAGATCGTCGGGCCGAAGCCGATCATGTACTGCGTCACCTTGACGCCGAAGAGCTTCGCGGGCACGAGGTGCCCGATCTCGTGCAGGCCGATGGAGACGGCGAGGCCGACGACGATGATCAGGACGCCGACGACGAAGGCGAGCACGGTTTCCACCCCGTCATCGTAGGGCCGGCGGCTCGGTGCGCGCTGTCCGTGCGCTGTGAGCGGATGCCTCGGGCGGGCACCGGTCGCGTGGCCGCGCCGACGACCCGCGACGGGACGCGATCAGCGCCGCGCGATGCGCAGGTCGGCCTGGCGTCGCGCCGTGCGCTCGGCCTCGGCGAGCGAGTCGACGCTGAGCTCGCCCGAGGACGCCTCGTGCGACTCGACCACGTCGCGGACGGTGTCGACGATGTCGGTGAAGCCGATGCGCCCGTCGTGGAACGCCGCGACGGCCTGCTCGTTGGCGGCGTTGAAGACCGCCGGGTACTCGCCTCCCGCCCGGCCCACCTGCTTGGCGAGCCGCACGGCCGGGAACGCTGCCTCGTCGAGCGGTTCGAAGGTCCACTGCTGCGCCGTGGTCCAGTCGAGCGGTCGCCCGGCGGCCGCGACGCGGTGCGGCCAGTCGAGGCCGAGGGAGATGGGCAGCCGCATGTCGGGCGGCGAGGCCTGCGCGATCGTCGAGCCGTCGACGAACTCGACCATCGAGTGCACGATCGACTGCGGGTGCACGACCACGTCGATGCGGTCGTAGTCGACGTCGAAGAGCAGGTGCGCCTCGATGACCTCGAGGCCCTTGTTCACGAGCGTGGCCGAGTTGGTCGTCACGACGAGCCCCATGTCCCACGTCGGATGCGCGAGCGCGTCGGCGGGCGTGACGTCGCCGAGCTCGTCCCGCGTCCTTCCGCGGAAGGGGCCGCCCGACGCCGTGAGCACGAGCCGGCGCACCTCGTGGTCGGTGCCCGAGCGCAGCGCCTGCGCGATGGCGGAGTGCTCCGAGTCCACGGGCACGATCTGCCCGGGCGCGGCGAGCCGCGTCACCAGGTCGCCGCCGACGATGAGCGACTCCTTGTTCGCCAGGGCGAGCGTCATGCCGCGCTCGAGGGTCGCGATCGTGGGGCCGAGGCCCACCGATCCGGTGATGCCGTTCAGCACGACGTCGGCGTCGACGCTGCGCACGAGCTGCACGGCCTCCTCGACGCCGACCGCGGTGTGCTCCACGCCGAACTCCTCGGCCTGGCGCTCGAGCTCGGCGCGGTTGGAGCCGACGGCGAGCCCCACCACGTCGAAGCGGTTGGGGTTCGCGCGGATGACGTCGAGCGCCTGCGTGCCGATGGAACCCGTGGACCCGAGGATGATGACGCTGCGCACGCGACCACTCTAGGCCGGGGGTGCGCTCAGTCGCGTGGCAGCACGGCGACGGATGCCGCGACCCGTCCCGGCACGGCGACGTCGTGCAACCGCACCCGATCCCAGCGCGACCCGAACTCCGGCAGGGTGCGCGTGATCCGTCCGATCCCGTCGTCGTGCACCGGGTCGGAGACCGCGAGGAGCGCCGGTTCGATGACGCCCACGTGGCCGACCGCCCGGAGCAGCGCCGACTTCCGCGCCCACAGCTGCGCGCGGACGAGCGGGCGCGCCACGGGATCGAGGTCGGCGAGGCGCTCGCGTTCCTCCGGGTGCAGCGCGGCCTCGTCCACGAGCGGCGCCGATGCGATGGTCGCCGGTTCGAGGCCCACCCCGAGCGGATGCCGCGTGCCGACGGCCGCGACCACGACGATGCCGGCGATCCCGGCATCGGCGTACCAGCGCCCGCCGGCCGCGGTCGTCGGGTAGACCACCGTCGGGCTGCCGTGCCGTGCGCCGCACTCCGCGCAACCGTGGTCGAGTTCGATGTCGTCCGCGGGCACGTCGGCAGAGTCGGCCAGGTGGGCACGGAGCACGGCCTCGACGGCGGGAGGCCGTCGGCCGCCGACGACGACCACGGCGCTGGCGCCCGTGTCGCCCAGTGCGACGACGTCGTGCTCGGTGAGGTCCATGCGCCAATGATGGCGCACCTGCGGCATGCGTCCGAGCCCGCGGGATATTCCGCTGCGCGCATGGGCGGTGGCGTACCGTCGGACCGTGAGTGAGATCGAGGCCGACGCCGTTCCCGCCCCGCGGTCGAAGCCGGGCCCCGTCTACGGCATCGTCCGAGGCGTCCTCCGCCCGCTCGTCCGCCTCATCTACCGGCCGCGCATCACGGGCGCCGAGCTCGTGCCGAAGTCCGGACCCGTCATCCTCGCCTCCAACCACCTGTCCTTCGTCGACAGCGTGGTGATCCCGCTCGCCGCGCCCCGCCCCGTGCAGTTCCTCGCCAAGTCGCACTACTTCACCGGCACGGGCGTGAAGGGCTGGCTGTCGCGCACCTTCTTCACGGCGATCGGCGCCGTGAGCGTCGAGCGCGGCGCGGGCGCGCAGGCGCAGGCGGCGCTCGACCAGGGGCGGCGGATCCTCGAGTCCGGCAGCGCGTTCGCGCTGTACCCGGAGGGCACGCGCTCGCTCGACGGGCGCCTCTACCGCGGCCGCACGGGCGTGGCCTGGCTGGCCCTGACCACCGGCGCCCTCGTGGTCCCGGTGGGACTCGTCGGCACGCAGGAGATCCAGCCCGTGGGTTCCCGGATGCCGCGCGTCCGGCCGGTGCAGGTGCACTTCGGCGCGCCGATCGACGTCAGCCGCCACGGCGCGGCGACCTCGGGTCGCGCACGCCGCGCCGCGACGGACGAGATCATGGCCGCCATCCACGCCCTGACCGGACAGGAACTCGCCGAGGCCTACAACGAGGCCCCGCCGCAGGGCACGCTCGCGCGCCTCGCCGACCGCGTCGCGCCGCGCGAGCGGGTCTGATCCCGCGTTCAGCCTTCGGGAAGCGCCCTTCGCTAGGGTCGTGCCGATGAGGACGAGGGTGCGCACGTGGATCGCCGCGATCGCGGCATCCGTCGCCCTCGTGCTCGCCGGGTGCGCGCCGCAGCCCGGATTCGACCGCGGCGACGAGCCGTCCGAGCGCCGCATCCCCTCGACCGACGCGTTCGACCCGGGCTTCATCGTGAGCGACGACGCGTTCTTCGACGGCCGGGCGATGGACGAGGGCGAGGTCCAGGAGTTCCTCGAGGCCCGCGACTGCCGCCCCGTCGACGACGTGCCGTGCCTGGCCGACCACGTCGAACCGGTCCCACCGGTGCCGGCCGTCGGGCCGCGCCATTGCGATGCCGTCGAGGGCGGCGACGCGGTGCCCGCGAGCCGGATCATCGCCGCGGTCGCGGAGGCCTGCGGCGTGAGCCCGCGCGTGCTGCTCGTGCTCCTGCAGAAGGAGCAGTCGCTGCTCACCCGTCCGAGCGCGTTCGGCTACGAGCGTGCGACCGGCTACGCGTGCCCCGACGACGCCGACTGCGATGCCCGCTACTTCGGCTTCTTCAACCAGGTCTACCGTGCGGGCTGGCAGTTCCGGCAGTACACCGCCGAGCCCGACCGGCAGTACCGGGTGGGTTCGGTCGAGGTCGGCTACCACCCGGATGCCGCGTGCGGGTCGAGCACCGTCCGCATCCGCAACCAGGCCACCGCGAACCTCTACAACTACACGCCGTACCAGCCGAACGAGGCGGTGCTCGCGGACCCGTCGGACGGCGACGACTGCTCGGCGTACGGGAACCTCAACTTCTGGCGGCTCTGGCACCGCTGGTTCGGCGACCCGCAGGCCGAGCGGCTCCCGGCGTACTTCCCGCCCTGCTCGCGGCTGGTCGGCGGCTACACCTGCCCGCCGGCGGTGCCCCCGGTGCCGGACGCCGATCCGCGCGCGGCGGGCTGACCCGGCGGGTCAGTCGTCGACCCCGCGCACGACGGCGACGGGCTCGTGGCGGACCGGGAAGTTCACCGACGCGGCGATGAAGCACTTCTCGGATGCCTCGTGGTGCAGCGCGTCGGCGAGCTCGCGCATGGATGGATCCGCCACCGTGACGCGGGGGCGCAGCACGGCCTCGACGAGGCGCCCGCCGCCCCGGCCGTCCTCCTGCATCGTCGCGGTCGCGGCATCCGAGTACCCGACGACGACCACGCCGTGATTGGTCGCGACGTGGAGGTAGGAGAGCATGTGGCATTCGCTGAGCGCCGCGAGCACGAGCTCCTCGGGGTTCCAGCGGTCGCGGTCGCCGTGGAAGGCCCGGTCGCTCGATCCGGCGATCTCGTGCAGCTTGCCCTCGGCGCGCACCATGTGCTGCCGCCCGTAGGCGCGATACGACGCCGTGCCCTCGCCTCGGTCGCCCTGCCACTCGAGTTCGACCGCGTACCGGTGCTCGCCGAGCATGGGGCCTCCTCCCGGCAGCGGATGCCGCCTCGTCGTCGATTCTGCACGAGCCCGCCGACGGCCCGCCGGGTCGGCGGCGATAAGCTGGTCCGACCATGACTGACACCCAGATCCCCGTCGAGTCCCTCCCCGCCGAGTCGAGCGCGCAGGCCGCCGCCGTGCCGCAGGAGCGACGGGTCGTCACCGCCATCCCCGGCCCGAAGTCGCAGGAACTCCACGCCCGGCGCACCGCGGTCGTGTCCTCGGGCGTCTCGAGCGTGCTGCCCGTCTACATCGAGCGCGCGAACGGCGCGATCCTCGTCGACGTCGACGGCAACCGGTTCCTCGACTTCGGCGCCGGCATCGGCGTGACCACCGCCGGTCACACGCCCGCCAACGTGGTCGAGGCGATCACCGGGCAGGCGCGCGACGTGCTGCACACGCTCTTCACCATCACGCCGTACGAGGAGTACGTGCGCGTCGCCGAACTGCTCGCCGAGCACACCCCCGGCGACTTCCCGAAGAAGACGGTGCTCGTGAACTCCGGTGCCGAGGCGGTCGAGAACGGCGTGAAGATCGCCCGCAAGCACACCGGCCGCCGTGCCGTGGCCGTGCTCGACCACGCCTACCACGGCCGCACGAACCTCACGATGGCCATGAACTACAAGGCCATGCCGTACGCGACCGGCTTCGGCCCGCTCGCGGGCGACGTCTACCACGCGCCGAGCTCCTACCCCTTCCGCGACGGGCTCTCGGGCGAGGAGGCGGCCAAGCGCACCATCGGCTACCTCGAGAAGGTCGTCGGCGCCACCGACCTGGCCTGCCTCGTCGTCGAGCCGATCCAGGGCGAGGGCGGCTTCATGGTGTACGCCGACGGGTTCCTCCCGGCGCTGCAGGAGTGGTGCACGGCGAACGGCGTCGTGATGATCGCCGACGAGATCCAGTCGGGCATGGCCCGGACGGGCCGCTACTACGCCGCCGAGCACTTCGGCTGGGTGCCCGACCTGGTGCTCACCGCGAAGGGCATCGCCGCGGGCATGCCGCTCGCCGCCGTCACCGGCCGCGCCGAGATCATGGATGCGTCGCAGCCCGGCGGGCTCGGCGGCACCTTCGGCGGCAACCCGGTGGCGTGCGCCGCCGCGGTCGCGGTCTTCGAGGCGATCGAGCAGGAGGACCTGCTCGCCGAGGGCCGCCGCATCGAGGCGACCCTGACGGCCGGGCTCGAACGGCTGCGCGAGAAGTACGACGTGATCGGCGACATCCGCGGCCGCGGGGCGATGATCGCGATCGAGCTCGTGAAGCCGGGCACCGCCGAGACGACGAAGGAGCCGAACCCCGAGGCGGTGTCGGCGCTCGTCGCGCACGCCGCCCAGCAGGGCGTGCTGTTCCTCAGCGCCGGCACGTGGGGCAACGTCCTCCGCTTCCTCCCGAGCCTGCGCATGACCGACGAGCTCATCGCCGACGCGCTCGGCGTGCTCGACGACGCGTTCGCGACCCTCGCCTGAACGTGGAGGGCACCTTCCGCGCCTCCGATGCCGTCGAGCTCGCCGTGGTCGAGCGGGGCGGCTTCGCCGAGTCCCGCCACGTCGGCTCGGCGATCGTGCTCGCGCCCGACGGCGAGGTGGTCCGCACGCTCGGCGATGTGCGGACGCCGATCCTCCCCCGCTCGAGCATGAAGCCGTTCCAGGCCGTCGCCGCGATGACCTCGGGGGTGAGCCTCCGCGGCGAGGATGCGGCCATCGCGACCGCGAGCCATACCGGCACCGCGCGCCACGTCGCGCTCGTCCGCGCGCTGCTCGCGCGGGCCGCCCTGCCCGCGTCCGCGCTCCGCTGCCCCGCCGAGTACCCCACCGACCGCGAGGCGCGCGACGAGCTCGTGCGGCAGGGGCTCCGGCCCGAGTCGATCACGATGAACTGCTCGGGCAAGCACGCCGCGATGCTGCTCGCCTGCCACGCCAACGAGTGGCCCCTCGACGGGTACCTCGACCTCGACCACCCCCTGCAGAAGCGGGTGCTCGACGTGGTCGAACGGCTCACCGGAGAGCGTCCCGCCGCCACGGTGATCGACGGCTGCGGCGCGCCCGTGCACGCCCTCAGCCTCACCGCCCTCGCCCGCGGGATCCAGAAGATCACCACGTCGTCGACCTCCTCGCCGTTCGCGCTGTTCCGCGAGGCGGCGGCGCTCACCGAGGCGGTCCGCGCCAACGGCTGGGCCGTCGCGGGCCCGGGCCGCACCGACACCGTCGCGATCGAGCGGCTCGGCGTCTTCGCCAAGTTCGGCGCCGAGGGCGTCCAGGTCATGACCGCGCCCGACGGCACCACGGTCGCACTCAAGATCCTCGACGGCTCCCCGCGCGCCCTCGCGATCGTCGCCGCGCGCCTGCTCGTCGCCACGGGAGCGCTCGAGGCGTCGGCCGTCGACGCGGCCGAGCCCGCCCTCGGCCTCGAGGTCATGGGCGGCGGCGCCGTGGTCGGCCGGATCCGCGCGACGGTCTGAGTCGGCGCCGGCGAACCGGACCCCGCGCACGCAGCCGACGCCTGGACGACCGAGCGGATGCCGCGCCCTGCTCGGGTCGCGGCATCCGCTCGTCGCTGCGTCGGGGCGGGTCAGCCCGCGGCGTTCGCCAATCGCTTGGCGCGTGCGGCGCGGGTGACCTGCGCGATGATCACGATCGCCAGCGCGAGGATGAACACCGCCGACGCGATGACGTTCGCCTCGGCGGGGATCCCGCGCGAAGCGGAGATGTACACGTACTTCGGGAACGTCGTCACCGAACCCGAGTTGAAGTTCGTGATGATGAAGTCGTCGAAGCTCAGGGCGAACGCGAGCAGCGCCGCCGCCATGATGCCCGGCACCAGGAGCGGGAACGTCACGCGCCAGAACACCGCGCGCGGCGAGCCGTAGAGGTCGCGGCCCGCCTCCTCGAGCGCCGGGTCGAGGCTGGCCACGCGCGCCTTCACCGTCACGACCACGAAGCTGATGCAGAACATCGTGTGGGCCAGGATGATCGTCAGCATGTCCTTGGGCACGCCGACCGCGAGGAACTGCGCGGCGAGCCCCGCGCCGAGCACGACCTCGGGCGTGGCCATCGGCAGGAACAGCAGGAGGCTGATGGCCGAGCGCGCCCGGAACCGGTAGCGGACCAGAGCGATCGCGATCATCGTGCCGAGCGTCGTCGCGGCGACCGTCGAGACGAGCGCGATCACGATGCTGTTGCCGAAGGCCTCGCAGACCGCGCCGCCCTCGACGTTGCAGACGTTCAGCCACTTGTCGAAGGTGAACCCGCGCCACGAGATGTTCGACTTGATCGAGTCGTTGAACGAGAAGACGAACGTGTACGCGATCGGGATGAGCAGGAACACGAACGCGATCGTCACGTAGACGGGCAGCAGCCAGTCGCCGAGTCCGACGCGCCTGCGGCGCGGCGCCTGCGGCGGTCGCCGCTCCTCGAGTTCCTCGCTGCCGGCCAGTCCGCCGAGGACCGCCCCGGCCTGTGCTTCGCCGCTCACAGCAGGTCCTCCGTTCCGGATCGCTTCACGTAGACGCCGACGAGCACGAGGATCGCCGCCATCAGGATGATCGACAGCGCTGCGGCCGCCGGGTAGTTGAGCAGCACGAGGAAGTTCGCCTCGATCACGTTGCCCATCATCTGCGTGTCGGGCCCGCCGAGGAAGTCGCGGCTGGCGTTGACGTAGTCGCCCGCTGCGGGGATGAAGGTGAGCAGCGTGCCGGCCACGATGCCGGGCATCGACAGCGGGATCGTCACCTTGCGGAAGACGGTGACCGGGTTCGCGTACAGGTCGCTGCCCGCCTCGAGGTACCGGGTGTCGAGTCGCTCGAGCGTGGTGTACAGCGGCAGGGTCATGAACGGGATGAAGTTGTAGGTCAGGCCGAAGATGACCGCGAACGGCGTGCCGGTGAAGTACGCGTCGGGCGCCAGCAGGGAGAGGGCCTTCAGCGACGTGATGATGATCGACTCGTCGGACAGGATCTGCTTCCACGCGAGCGTGCGGAGCAGGAAGCTGATGAAGAACGGGGCGATCACGAGCACGAGCAGCAGGCTCTGCAGCAGCGGGCGGCGCCGCGCCTTGACGCCGATGAAGTAGGCGATCGGGTAGCTGATCACCAGGGCGAGCACCGTCGCCGCGAGGGCGTAGCCGAACGAGCGCAGGATGTGCGGCCAGTAGGCGTTGACGACGTCGACGTAGTTCTGCCAGTTGAACGCGTAGTCGTACACGCCGATGTCGCCGAACTCCGACGGCGCCTGCAGCGACGTCAGCAACAGCGAGATCAGCGGAGTCAGGAAGAACAGGACGAGGTAGAGGATGCCGGGCAGGAGCAGGAGCAGCGCGATGCGGCTCCGCTTGCGGGGTGCCTGCGGCTGCGCCTCCGTCGTCGCGAATGCTGCGAAGGCCATGGATCAGCTGCCCTCGAGCTCCGAGATGAGCGCCTCGCGCCGCTGCACCGCGATGGACCGGGTGTCGTCGTCGGCCGGGAACCGGTCGGAGTCCTCCGGCTCGTCGGCGAGGCCGAAGCCGTGCTCGACCTGCCAGCTGACCCACACCTCGTCGCCCTCGTGCGCGACGGGACCGAACCCGACGTTCTGCGCGAAGACCGACAGCGTGCCGGCGCCGGGGACGGCGACGATGTACTCGGTGCTCACGCCCGCGAAGGAGACGTCGATGACCCGGCCCGGGCCGAGCACGTTCCGGGTGGATGCGGCATCCGGCGCCTCGAGGTGGAGCGCGACCTTCTCGGGTCGCACGCCGACGGTCACGAGACCCTGGTGGCGTTGGGCCCGGGCGACCGGCACCGTGATGCGGTGCCCCGCGACGTCGACCGAGAGCGCCTCGCTCGTGGTGCCCACGACGTCGCCGGTGAACAGGTTCGACTTGCCGAGGAAGTTCGCGACGAAGGCGGTGCGCGGCAGCTCGTAGAGCTCCTCGGGCGCGCCCATCTGCTCGATCGCGCCCTTGTTCATCACGGCAACGGTGTCGGCCATGGTCATGGCCTCCTCCTGGTCGTGCGTGACGTGGAGGAAGGTCAGGCCGACCTCCTCCTGGATCGTCTTGAGCTCGAGCTGCATCTGCCGACGCAGCTTGAGGTCGAGCGCTCCGAGCGGCTCGTCGAGCAGCAGCAGGGCAGGACGGTTGACGATCGCGCGGGCGAGAGCGACGCGCTGCTGCTGGCCGCCGGAGAGCTGGGCGGGACGCCGCTGCGCGAGGTGGTCGAGCTCGACCAGCTTCAGCGCCTCGTGCGCCTTGCCCATCGGGTCGTC
Organism: Agromyces indicus; assembly: GCF_031432295.1. NCBI lineage: Bacteria > Bacillati > Actinomycetota > Actinomycetes > Micrococcales > Microbacteriaceae > Agromyces > Agromyces indicus. The sequence goes on from NZ_JAVKGS010000004.1 coordinate 181,631, forward strand.
CATGCGGCGACGCTTCAGCCCGAACGCGACGTTCTCGATGATCGACATGTGCGGGAACAGGGCATAGCTCTGGAACACCGTGTTCACCGGGCGCTGGTGCGCCCTGGTGTCGGTGACGTCCCTGCCGCCGATCAGGATGCGGCCCTGCGTGGGCTCCTCGAGCCCGGCGACGAGCCGCAGGGTCGTCGTCTTGCCGCAGCCGGACGGACCGAGCAGGGCGAAGAAGGACCCGGCGGGGATCGTGAGGTCGAGCTCCTCGATGGCGGTGAATCCGGGGAAGCGCTTCTGGATGCCGACCAGCTCGAGGTCGGCGCCGCGCTCGGCGAACTCGCGACCCGACATCACGACCCCAGCAGGATCTGCTGGAACTGCGCCTGGTACTTCTGCTCCTCGGCGCCCGACAGCGCGCGGAAGATGTACGCGTTGGAGAGGGTCTCCTCGTTCGGGAAGATGAGCTGGTTCTCGGCGAGTTCGGGGTCGATGGCCGCTGCGGCCTCCTGCGCGCCCACGACGGGCGTGATGTAGTTCACCCATGCCGCGACCTCGGCGGCGACCGCGGGGTCGTAGTAGTAGTTGATGAGCGTCTCGGCGTTCGTCTTGCGGGGCGAGCCGACGGGGATGAGGAAGTTGTCGTTCCAGAGGGTGCCGCCCGCGTCGGGGATGGCGAACTGCCACTTGTCGCCCGCCTCCGCGTTCAGGACGGTGATGTCGCCCGACCAGCAGATCGCCGCGAGCGTGTCCTCGCTCTTCAGGTCCTCCAGGTAGGAGTTGCCCTTGATGTTGCGGATCTGCCCGTTGGCGACCTGCTCGTCGAGGGTCTCGATGGCCGCCTCGAACTCGGCGTCGCCCCAGTCGCCCGAGATGTCCACGCCGTTCTGCAGCATGATCAGGCCCATGGTGTCGCGCATCTCGGAGAGGACGCCGACGCGCCCCTTCAGGTCGGCGCTCCAGAGGTCCTGGACCTCGCGGAGCCCGCCCGGCACCTTCTCGGTGTTCCAGCAGATGCCCGCGAACCCGCCCTGCCACGGCAGCGAGTGCTTCCGGCCCTCGTCGAAGTCGGGGTTCTGCAGCGCCGGGGTCAGGTTCGCGATGTTCGGGATGTTGTCGTGGTCGAGCTCCTGCGTGTAGCCGAGGCGGATCCAGCGCGAGACCATCCAGTCGGTGAGGCAGACGGTGTCGGCGCCGATGTCCTGGCCGAGCGCGAGCTGGTCCTTGACCTTGCCGTAGTACGTGTTGTTGTCGTCGACCGCGACCTCGTAGTTGACGGAGATCCCGGTCTCCTCCTCGAAGCGATCGAGGGTCGGGTAGTTGCCCGCATCGTCCTCGTCGATGTAGGCGGCCCAGTTGGCCCAGTTGAGCGTCTTGTCGCTGTCGGACCGGTCGGCGGCCGCGGTGGGGCGGGCCTGGCCGCCGCCCGTCGAACACGCGGCGAGCGCGAGCGCGGACGCGCCGGCGGCGCCGCCCGCGAGCAGCGTGCGACGGGTGAGCTGCGCCTGCCGGGCCTGGGCGATCAGAGCGCGGACGACTGGGTCCTGGGGAAGGGGTCGGCTGGTCACGCGGGGGCTCCTCATCGGCTTCGATGTTCGTGCAGGGGTGCGAAGATGATGCCACACTGCGTGGCGGAAATCACGAGTTGATGTCCGAATCGTTAATTTCTCGCGTCGTCACGCACGGAATCAGTGCCCGATTGCGCCGACAGCGTCGGAATCAGTCGTGCCGCCGAATCCACGATCGGCGCTCCGGCGGGGCCTCCGGTGGGACCACCCAACACTGCCGACGGTGGTCGTCGAGGAGCGGCGGCGGAGCGGCGTCCCGGGCGAGCGCGCGGTACTCCCCCGCCCCGCCGTGTACGACGATCGCGGCGCGACCGCGCGCCTGCGCCGCGAGGGCCCAGTTCGTCGTCCACGACTCGGCGTCGCCCACGACGATCCGCGTCGATCCGGGCTCGGGCCCGCGCTGCAGCGCCGCCGTCGCACGAGCGGCCGCCTCCGGACCGTCGCCGAGCAGCACCACCTCCGCCTCCGAACATGCGGCGGCGATCGCGGCGGCGTCCGCTCTCGGCGTGCGCGAGCACACGGCCGTCAACGGATGCCGCGCCGGCTCGTAGGGCAGCGGCGGGCGCGGCGTCCCCGCCGACGGCCGCGGTGCGGCGAGGAACTGGGCTCGGAGACCGTGCCACTGGCCGGAGCCCGGCACCGCGTCGGGTTCCCAGAGGGTCCCCTCCCCGCCCGCCTGCACGAGGTCGGCACGCGTCGGGTGGCGCAGGAGCACGGTCGATCCCAGGGCGTCGCGCACGCCGGCGCCGAGCCCCGTGAGCCGGGCCGCCGACACGACGACGGCCGACCGGAGGTCGCGGACGCCCCGCAGGATCGATTCGACCCGGGCGATTCCGGTGAGGCGCGCCTCGTCGGGCCATGCGGCGAAACACGAGTCCAGGCCATCGAGCACGACGAGCGCGGGGAGGCGCCGACCGTCGGCGAGCGCACGATCGAGCTGGTCGAGCGCGTCCCACACGGCGCTCCGGGGACCCTCGATCCGGAGCACCCCATCTGGGCCGCGCCGTTCGGCGACCTGGTTCGCGATCGCTGCGAGCAGTGCGGTCCGACCGGAGCCCGGCGCCCCGAGCACGGCCAGCGGTCCGTCGCTCGCGGGACGCCACTCGATCGGCACCCGGCGCTGACGATCCGGGTCGTCGGCCACCCCGAGCAGGATCGCATCGGGATCCGGACGCTCCGGACCGAGGACGGCGCCGACGCTGCCGAGCGTGAGCGAGCGTGGGAGCGGATCGAGCCACGGGCGGCGCGGCAGGGCGACCTCGGCGTGGCGATCGGCCGCCGATCGAACCGCGGCGTCATCGGCGAGCGCCGATTGGAACCGGACGACGCGCCCGTCACCGGCATCAGCGATCCCTCGCCCCGGCGTGCTCGCCTCGATCGACGCGGCCGCCTCGGTTCCCACGACCGCGGTGCTGTCGGCTCGCTGGAGCACGCGCAGCGAGACCCGGATCCCGCAGTTGGCGGTCACGTTCTCCCGCACGACGCCGTTCGGGCGCTGCGAGGCGAGGATCAGGTGCACCCCGAGCGATCGGCCGCGCGCGGCGACGTCGGCGATCACGGCCCCCAGCTCCGGGAACCGCTCGACCATGGCCTGGAACTCGTCGATGACGACGACCAGGCGAGGGAGCACGGTGTCCGGCCCCAAGCTCGCGAGGTCGCGCGCACCCACGGACGCCAGGACGTGCTCGCGATGCCGGAGTTCGGCGCGGATGCTCGCCACCGCCCGCCCGGCCTCCGACTCGGCGAGGTCGGTCACGACACCCGTCACGTGCGGAAGCGCGGCGACCGGGTCGAACGCCGCCCCGCCCTTGAAGTCGACGAGGAGGAAGGCCACGCGGTCGGGCGGGTGGACGGCCGCGAGCGCCGCCACCCAGGTGACCAGGAACTCGCTCTTGCCGCTGCCCGAGGTCCCGGCCACGAGCGCGTGCGGTCCGGTGGCGAGGTCGAGGTGGAGCGGGCCGGACTCGCTTGCACCGACCGGAACCCGCAGGCTCGACCGATCGCCGGCTGCCGGAGCCAGGTCGAGCTCGGACAGCTCGACCCTGGCCGGCAGCGCCGCCGCGCCGTCCATGCCCGCCCGGCGACCCGCGATGGCGGCTCGTGCCACCCAGGCTCCCGCTTCGACGGTGCCGGCGAGTTCCGGGACGACGGGGATGGCCGTTCCGCGTCCGACCACGGCGAGTGCCCGGTGCCGCAGCTCGACGACCGTGGCGAGACCCGGGGGAAGCTCATCGGCGGTGGCGCCGACCGCGATGAGGTGCACCCGGTCGCCGTCCGCCTCGCGACTGACGGCGGCAGCGGCGGCGTCGACGACCCGCAGTCGTGCTCGAGCCGGCACCGTCACGTGCGGGAGGCCGGCGATCCACTGCCAGGCCTCGGTGCCGGGCGCCTCGATCGCGATCGTGCCCGGGGGCACGGCGTCCGCGCACTGCACGAGCGCCGCCCGCGCCGCGGCGAGCGCGAGACTCCGGGGACCGGTGAAGCCGAGTCCGCCGTCCACCTCCGCGGTCAGCGGTGCCTCGGCGAGCCGGCCCGCCGACCGCAGCAGGTCGGCGTCGTCGTCATCGGACGGCATGCCGTCGATGCGCACCCGACTGGGCAGCGTCGCGGCGCCGAGGACCACGGGCCCCGGCTCAGTGGCTCGCCACGCCGGGATGCCTCGCTCCATCACCCGACGGGCGCCGGGCGCCAGGCGCCAGGCCGCCTCGCGCTCGAGGTCGTGGCGGAGCGCGATCTCCTGTCGGAGCCGTTCGAGGGCAGCTCGGCGCTCGCCTGCCGACCGCCGGCGTTCGCGACGGGACTCGCGGCGCCCGTCGAGCATCGAGGCGACCGCGACCAGTGGACCGAGCACGGCGAACAGCAGCGCGAACGTCGATCCGGTGACCGCCCAGATCGCCGTCGCACCGACGACGGGCGCAGCCGACGCGATCCAGGGGAACCCGGGCGGAGCCGGTTCCGGGGGCCGCGGTGGGAGGGCGAGCGGGATGAGGCCGGGCGGGGACCAGTGGCTCGGATCGGACACCGGTCCAGCCCAGCACCCCGGTCACCCGTCGTCACGCGGATCGGGGCCCGGCGGTGCGCCGGCGACATCCGGCGGCGCTGGGGAGGACGGGTCAGGCGACGGTGAAGGCCTGCTCGCCGATCTCGACGCGACTGCCGCGCGGGACCAGTACCCGCCGCCCGGGTTCGCAGCGCACCCCGCCCTCGCCGGGCCGGCGGACGACGGTGCCGTTGGACGAGAACCGGTCGGCGATCCAGAGGTCGCCGTCGTGCTCGCCGAACTCGAGGTGCGTCTTCGACACCGACAGTCCCCGGTCGACGATCTGCACGAGGTGCGCGAACCGCTCCCCCGGCTGCGGCATCGGCCGTCGCCCGACGAGCCCCGAGCCGGAGACGCTGACGACCTCGCCGGTCGTGAAGCGCAGTACCCAGACCGCGGACCCGGCGTCGGGCTCCCCCTCGGGCTCGGCGGGCTCGGCGGGCCCGGCCGGAACGGGGGGCTCGGCGGGCCAGGTCACGCCGCCCGCGGGTCCGGACGGCGTCGCGTCCGGACCGGGTGGGGAGACCTCCGGCTCGGCCCGGCGCTCGACGCCGACGGGTTCCCCGATGACGGGGATGCTGATCACTCCGCTCTCCGAGCGGTGCAGGACGGAGGTGTCGCCCGGCCGTGGGTCGACCGGTCGACGCGACTCGGGCGTGGCCGACGTCGAGCTGCCGCACTCGCCGCAGAACATGGCGCCCTCGGGCAGGTCAGCGCCGCAGATCCGGCAGGTCACGAGCCGCCTCCCTTCGGTTGCCAGCGTAGCGGCCGAACGAGGCGAGGGAGACGGCCGCGCGCAGGCGCTCCCGCCACGACCGTGGGGCGGCGATGCGCTGCTGCAGCTCGTCGACCGCCGACCAGATGCGTTCGTCGTCGCCCTCGTCCGGGCCGTCCGGCGCGTAGACGGCTCGGTCGATGACCGCGGCCAGGACGAGCGGCTCCAACCCGCCGACGGTGGCCGCCTGCTCGGCGCGGGTCGCGCCCGCCGAGATGGGGTAGCCGTAGTCGGCGGCGGTGTCGGTGAACTCGTGCCAGCCGCCCTCGATGCGCTCGACGGGAGTCGGCGCCCGCCGCCGGATGCGGCGTCGGCGCGCCTTGGCGAGCACGATCGCGAGGAACGGGCTGAGGGTGAGGAGCAGGGCGGCCAGCCCGATGCCGACGACGCGGGCGACGGCGAGCAGGGCCTCGAGCCACGCGGCGCGGTCGTCGTCCCGGTCGTCGGCCCCCGTATCCGGCTCGACGACCAGGTCGTCGATCGGGGTGCGCTCCTCTGGCGGTGGGAGGGCGGACTGCGGTCGGGAGACGATGGTGGGCTCGTCCGGCTGCCGTTCGGGAACCGGGCGGCGCTCGGGATTCGGGTCGACCTGGATCCAGGCTCCCGTGCTGGCCTGCACCTCGATCCACGCCTGGAGCTCGTCGCTGCGGAACACGCGCCTGCCCGCGTCGTCCTCACTCGGGTCCTCGCCGGGGAGGTAGCCCACCACGACCCGGGCCGGGAACCCGATCGCGCGCGCCATGAGGGCGGCGGCCACCGCGTACTGTTCGCCATCGCCGAGCATCGGCTTGACGGTCGCGAGCTCCGCGATGCGGTCGAGGGAATGACCGGATCGGCTCGGCTCGTCGTCGCCGACGCCGTGGCTGACGTAGCCCTGGCCGTGGAACCCGTCGATGACCTTCGCGAGTCGGACCCCCGGCGGATCGGAGGCCGGCGCCCACGAGTCGAGGAGTTGCAGCAGCTCCTCGGGCGGGTCGGGCGCCTCCGGCAGCACCGCGCCGCCCGGCCGGAGCTCGGCGAGGTCGACGTCGTCGATCGAGGCGACGGACCGTGCCCGGTACTCGTCGCCCTCGCGCAAGCCGGTCCGGACGCCGCCCGTGCCCGTCACGTCGTTGTAGTGGAACTCCTCGGTGAGGACCGGGGCCCGATCGTCGGGATTCACGAACCGGATGCGCTCCAGTCGCCCGATCCCCGGCACCCACACGTCGTCGTAGCCGAGCACCTCCACCGTGATGTCGACCGACTGCCCGGGCGTCCCGGTCTGGTCGAGCCGGAACGGCAGGCGGGTGAACTGGCCGGATGCCGCCGAGCGGTCGGCTCCGCCGACGGAGTAGACGATGCCGTCGTACGTGTCGAGCGTCGCCACGCGCAGCCCGGCCCCGTCGGGAAGGCCGCTGACGGCGAGCATCGGGGTGGCTCCGACATCCGGATCGAAGGCGCGGCGGAAGCCGGCGAGGGGGCTGTCGAAGTCGTCGGGCTCGAACGGCGGCTGGAGCTGCGCGCGCACGACCTCGCGAGGGCCGGGCGGGATGACGAAGGCGGCGGCGGTCGCCCCCACGAGTGCCACCGCGACGAGGGCGCTCGCTCCGATGATGCGGCGGACTCCCGCGACCACGGCCTCCGAGGGCCGCTCGCCGATGATCGCCCGGTGCGACGCCAGTCCGACCCGCACGAGCCAGGCGACGCACGCCACGAGGAACGCGAGCCCGGACTGGACGGCGAGCTCATCGTGGATCACGCCGACCGCGATGCCCGCGACGAGCAGGAGCGCCGGAGGGAGTGCGGCCGCCGCGGGCCGCGCGGTGCGCAGGGCGATCGTCACCGCCGCGGTGCTCGCGATCAGTCCGAGGAGGAAGGGCGGGACGAGCAGCGCCTGGTAGCTGCCGACGGGGACGGCGATGGTGACGAGCTGCTTCCACGACAGCGCCGTGCCGGCGACGAGCTCGACGAGGCCCTCCGAGGTCGGGAGCACGTCCCCGAACGCCCGGCCCGGCACCGCGACCGGCACGCCGAGCACCAGGTAGGCACCGGCCACGGCGGCGACCACCGCCCACGACGGCCACCGCCGTACGGCGCCGATCACGCCGATCACCGAGCCCACGAGGATCGCCACGGCCGCGGCCACCACGAATGACCGACTCTCGTACACCGGCCACCACGGCACCATCGCGGCGGCGGTCATCGCCGCGACCATCACGACCGAGACCACGGCCGAGCGCGGCGATGACGCGCGCCCGACCGTCCATCGCTCCCGCCGACGCCCGGTGCGCCGGACCGGTTCGGCGCCGCCGAACCGCTCCGGGCCGATGATGCGCTCGCTCATGCGACCGACGCCGATCTCGCGATCATCGCGCGCAGGTCGTCGAGGTAGCCGAGGTCGAGCACCGTCATGGCCCCGATCGAACGCGCCGCCGCCTCGCCCTCGGCGCTGCAGCGCACGACGACGCCCTCGACGCCGGGGGGAAGGCGGGAGGCGGCGTGACGGAGCTCGGCGACCGGACGGGCGGCCCCCGTGACGAGGAAGGCGAGCGAGACCCCCGTCACCGACTCGGATGCGGATCGGACGGTCTCGGCGAGCCGGGCCGCGCGCGTGTCGGTCTCCACGATGCAGAGCCCGTCGAGCAGTCGATCACGCGAGGCGGTCGGCAGTTCCCGCATGGCGGGGTCGCGGCGTCCCTCCCCGTCGTCCGAAGCCCGCCGGGCGCTCCGAGCCCGACCCGACACGACGAAGCTGATGCTCCGGGCGTCCCGGATGGCGCGAGCCCCGAGGGAGGCGGCCGCGCTCACGGCGAGTTCGAAGTCGTCGTCCTCGTCGTAGGCGTCGGCCGCGAGGTCGAGCACGACCATCATGCGGCTGCGACGGGTCTCCTCGAACTGCCGCACCATGAAGGTTCCGGTCTTCGCCGAGCTGCGCCAGTGGATGAAGCGCCGGTCGTCCCCGGGCTGGTACTCGCGCAGCGCGTGGAACGAGATGTCGCTGATCGTGAGGTCGCGTGTCGCCGTGCCCTCCAGGTCGCGGAGGTAGCCCGTACTGAGCGGCGAGACCGCGATCGTGCGGGGGTGGACGTGCAGCATCCGCACGCCCGACCATTCGATTTCGCGCCGCATCAGGCCGATCGGATCGGCACGGACGGTCTGCACGGGGCCCACCTCGACGATGCCGCGACGGCGGGTCGGGATCGCGACGCGCTCGTCGAACACCGCGCCGTGCGCGAGCGGCGGCAGGACCTTCGCGATGACGCGGTCGCCGACCGGGAGCTCGAGGCGGGCCGCCGCGAACCGCCGGCGGCCGGGGTTGCGCACGACGAGCCGCGCCTGCGCCTCCTCGCCGACGGCGACGCGCGCGACGGGCAGCGAGAGGTCGATGGTGCCCGCGCCGCGGCCGGCGAGGTACGCCGAGGCGAGCGCGACGAGCAGGCCGAGTCCCCAGCCGATGACGACCAGTTCCGCCCATCCCCAGCCGTAGCCGATGACGAGCGCCGCCGCTGCGCCCACGACCACGCCCCAGCCGAGGGGGGTGACGACGCCGCGGGCCGTCGCCCACCATCGCCCGATGACGGATGCCGCAGCCTGCGCGGCCGCGACCGCGCGCCCGATCACGACCGCGAGCAGGCCCTCGGTGGCCGCCTCCTCGGGGATCGTGGAGCGGGTCTGGAACGTCACCCGGCCTGCCTCGCCGACGGCGGAGGGGTCTCGATGAGCACCTGCGCGATCATGTTCGACGCGGTCACCCCGTCGAACTCGGCCTCGGGGTCGAGGATGAGGCGATGGGCGAGCACGGGCTCGGCCAGCGCCTTCACGTCGTCGGGCACGACGTAGTGCCGGCCTCGACCGGCCGCATGGGTCTTCGCCGCCCGCACGAGCGCGAGTGCGCCGCGGACGCTGACGCCGAGCCGCACCTCCTTGGCGGTCCGCGTGGACTCGACCAGTCGGGACACGTAGTCGTGGATGGTCGGGTCGACGTATACGGTCCGCGCGAGCGCCGCCATCCGGACGATGTCCGCCGCGCCCAGTCGCGGTTCGACGCGGTGGTCGTGGGCGCGCTGGTCGGTTCCCTCGAGGATCCGGATGGTCGAGGCGTGGTCGGGGTAGCCGATCGAGGTCCGCATCAGGAAGCGGTCGAGCTGCGCCTCGGGCAGCCGGTACGTTCCGGCCTGCTCGACGGGGTTCTGCGTGGCGATCACCATGAACGGCCGGCCGGCCGGGTGGGTCTGCCCGTCGACGGTGACCTGGCCCTCCTCCATGACCTCGAGCAGTGCGGACTGGGTCTTCGGGCTCGCGCGGTTGATCTCGTCGGCGAGCACGATGTTCGCGAAGATCGGACCCGGATGGAACTCGAACGCGCCGGTGCGCTGGTCGTACACGGACACGCCCGTGATGTCGCCCGGCAGGAGGTCGGGAGTGAACTGGACCCGGTTGCTCGACCCCGCGACGGACTGCGCCATCGAGCGGGCCAGTGAGGTCTTGCCGGTGCCCGGCACATCCTCGAGGAGCAGGTGCCCCTCGCTGAGCAGCGCGGTGAAGGCGAGGCGGATGACGCGGTTCTTGCCGAGCAGGACCTCCTCGACCGCCCCCACCAGTCGGTCCAGGTCCGCGGCGAACCGCGTCGCGTCCTCGGGGGTCATGGTCATGCGTGCTCCTGCTCCCTGCGAGTTCATCGGGCCTCGAATCTCGCGGTGACGCCCGCGACCTCAACATCCAACCAGACGCGGTCGCCCGGGGCGGCGCCCGGGACCTGGCACGAGGTCGGCGACTGCGCCGCCCGGCTCTCGGAACCGCCCACGACACCGCAGCGGTACGCGGCCGGCAGCCCGCCGTTCGCGGGGTCGGCGGTCCACGTCCACGTCACGCTCGCCGGGTCGTACGCGCGCCCCGGCAGGGCGAAGGTGAGCGACGGCGTCTCGCCGGACGGCTGCGTCTCCGACCAGGGCCCGCACGAGCCCCACACCGAGCAGGCACGGACCTGGAACCGCGCGGTCTCGCCGAACGGCCGGTTCAGCAGGGCGCGGAGCCACCCCGAGCCGGAGAAGTCGCGCGGCGTCCCGATGCGCACGCCGTTGGCGTCGACCGCGATGATCTGCAGGCGCCGGGTGCCGGCGTCGACGTTCGACACGTAGCGGTCCCACGTCTCGGCGTTCAGCCAGTCCATCGCGCTGTCCACGCCCGAGACGGCCCCGGGAGCGGGCCGGACCACCGTCCCGGCGACCGCGGTGTGCACGCAGCCGGCGCGGTTGTGACCCCACACGATGAACGAGTACCGCGCGGACTCGGTCGACGTTCCCGTGAACGACACGCTCGAGACATCCGGACCCACCCTGACGACCTCGGCCACGGTGCCGCCTGCCGTGGGTGCGACGACCGTACCCGGGGCCGGCCGCGTGACCGAGCAGGCCTGCGCGCCGGTGGGCACGCCGGACTCGCCCTCGACGAGGCGCTCGACGTAGTAGCCGCCGATGGCGTCGCCGTTGCCGGCGAACGGCGTCCACGACACCACGACGGCCCCGGCGGCGGGATCCGCGGCCACGGCGATGTCACCGGGGATCGGCGCGCCGAAGGGCGTCCCGGTGGTGGTGGCCTCGGTCCACTGGGCGAGCGCCGGGAACGCGCCGTTGCGCGCGCTCACGGACACGGCCGCGCTGCTGCCGTTCGCGAGCTGCTGCGAGTCGGTCGCGCACCGGGTGGCGGTGCAGACGCGCGACGCGGAGACCTCCACCGGCGAGCCCGCGACCGTGACCACGTAGGTGCTGACGGGGCTGCCGGAACCGGTCGACACGGGCGCCCACTCGATGCGGAGCCGGCCGTCGAGCGGCATGGCGCGCAGGCCGGACGCCGGCCCGGGCACCACGTCCGACCAGACCGGACTCGGCAACTCGACCGGGTCGGACAGGCCGATGCCGTTTCGCGCCTGGATGCGCACGCGGACGGCCGATTCGGGTCCGTTGCCCGGCGTGGCGACCGTGCACGTCGTCGCGCCGCACTCGGTCGCCGCGATCTCGCGGCCGTCCCGGGGGTCGGCGAGCGAGATGCGGTAGCCCTGGATCGGCGAGTTGTTGAAGGCGCCGGCGCCGAACGCGACGTCGAGCGTGCCGTCGCCGAAGCCCGTCAGGCGCGCGTCGCTGACCGGGTCCGGGCGGTCCTGCACCGAGACCGTCACGGTGCCCCAGGCGTACCGGCTGCGGTCGCCGGTGGCGTCGGCCACCTGGTACTGGACGACGGTGTTCACAGGCGCCGCGTTGGCGGAGACGGTGATCGACAGCCGCGAGCGGTCCGCGTTCGGCGTGATGGACACCCCCGCCGGGAGGTCCCCCCAATCCAGGCCGCGCACCGCGATCACCCGCAGCGGCGTGTCCGGGAACGGGTTGCCGGCAGCGTCGTTCGCGAGCACGTCGACCGTGGTGCTGCGGCCGCGCGGCGCGACGGCGGTGTCGGGAGCCGGCTGCGCCAGGGGGCGGGTGGAGGGGACGACCCGCAGCTCGATCCGCCCGGGCGTGCCCTCCACGTCACCGTCGACGACCGCGATGGTGATGGCGCCCCGCGTGCCGTGGGGCGTCGCCTCAGCGGCGCGCAGGCGGAGCTCCCCGCCGTCGACCGAGGCCTCGAAACCCTCGGGCACCTCGCCGATGACCCGGTACGCCAGCTCGGCGCCGCCCTCGTCGTCGGGTCGGTTGGTCAGCCGTTCCAGGGCGATGGTCCGCGACTGGCCGGGTTCGAAGTCGATCATGCCGCCGACGAACGTCGGTGGCTGGTCCTCGTTCGGGCGCACGTCGATCGGGATGACGATCGTGCCCGTGCGCCCGTCCGGGTCGTCGGCCGACGCCCCGTCCGTGACCGTGAACGAGATCGACGCGGGGCCGAAGTAGCCCGCCTCGCTGCGGAAGCGGAGGGTGTCGGCGTCGACGACCAGGTCGCTGCCGTCGGAGTGCGATGCCCGGACGGTCGCGGCATCCGTCACCCGGACCGGCCGCCCGGAGGCCGCAACGACGTGGTCCTCGAGCTCGAGGACGACCTCCTCGCCGGTCGTGACGCGCACCTGTGGGGCGTCGCGCCGCAACTGCGGAAGGGCGTCGTCGCGGCCGGGAACCCAGATGAAGGCGAACGCGCGCAGGTCGGGGTCGTCCGGGTGGCCGACCGAGTAGGGGATGATGCGGCGCCGGTCCTGCACCTCGACCTCGATCGAGCCGTCCGAGGTCACCCGTGCGCCGTCGTCGTACCCCTCGACCAGCGAGACGGGGGCGTCGCGCTGGTCGGCATCCGCGATGAAGACCTCGCCAAGGACGTCGACGTCGACGCGCTCCTCGTCGAGTACGTCGCTGAGGCTCAGCACCACGTCGGCGGCTTCGGGCCTGATGAGGGGCGCATCGTCGCGCGCGTCGATGCGCAGGAAGGCCGTGGTCGCCCCGAGACGCTCGTTCTCGACGGTGTAGATGAAGCTGTGGTCGCCCTCGCCGGCAGGCACGTCGACCCGGATCACGTCGCCGTCCACCTCGGCGGTGGCGCTGCCGGTGTTCGGCTCGACTCCCGCGATCGAGAGCGACGCGCCGTCCGGGTCGGAGTCGTTCGCGAGCACGCGCACGGCGAGCGAGCGACCGGGTCGGACGGTGATGCGATCGTCGAGGGCGACCGGGGCGCGCACGCCGTCGAGACCCGGCGCCACGCCGACGCGGACGACGCCGGTCGCACGTGCGCCGAGCGCGTCGACGACCGAGTACTCGAAGGTGTCCGTGCCTGCCGAGTACTCCCCCGCCTCGTACTCGAGCCAGTCGGTGCCGCGGTCGACGACGGCACCGCGCTCGGGGTTCGACTCCTGGCCGAGCAGCTGCACGGAGTCCCCGTCGGGGTCCACGCCCGCCAGCGGGATCCGGACGCGGACCGTGTCGCCCGCGAGCACGCGGGCCGTGGCGGTCGCCGGGACGGGCGTGGAGTTCGTCGCCGGGTCGGCCTCGCGCACCGTGATCGTGACGGATGCCGTGGCGTTCTGCCCGTCCGGACCGAGGACGCGATACGACGCCTCGAAGACGCCCGGCTCGCCGGGCGCCTGGAATCGGAGCCGGTTGCCCGCGGCGAACAGCAGACCGGCCGACGGCGCCGACACCAGCTCGGGGTCGAGCTCCAGCGCCTCGCCGTCGGGGTGCTGGTCGTTGTCGAGCACCGGGATGTCGATCACGTCGCCCGTGCGCGCCGACGCCGTGTCGGGCGCGGCGACGGGGGGCTGCGGCATGCCGGGCGGCGGCACCTGCACGACCGTCACCGTGCCCTCGGCATCGGCCAGCCCGTTGCTGACGCGGTAGCCGAAGGTCGCCGAACCCTGTTCGAGCGGGCTCGTGAGGCTGACGCGCAGGATCCGGTGCTCGATCACCTCGACGCGCACGCCGGGGTCGTCGGGCGCCTCCCCCAGTCCGGTGATGACGAGCAGCCCGCCGGTCGGATCGATGTCGCCCGCGAGGACGTCGACCTCCATGGGCTGGTCCTGGCGGAGGAACGCGGTGTGCGGCACGGTGATCGGGGTGGTGTCGCGCTCCGGCGGGGCGGCGACCTCGACGCGGACGGTGCCCGTCGCGGTCTGACCGCCGTCGGTCACGGTGTACTCGAGGAAATGGGTGCGCACGGCGGCACTCGAGAACCGGAAGGTGCCCTTGTCGAAGTCCGGTGCCAGGTCGGCCTCGGGCTTGGACGGAACCGCCGAGAGCCGGGCATCTCCCGAACCGCCGCGGACGTGGCGGAGGGGTTCGAGCCGGATCTCCTCGCCCGCCGTGGCGAGCGCGACGAACGACTCCGCGATGAGCGGCGCCTCACCCGGCGCCCGGACCCGAACCTCGAGCGTGCCCGTGCCCTCGTCGCGCCCATCCGACACGATGAGACCGACGCGGCGCCGATCGCCCTCGCCGCCGCGCTCGTCGAAGACCACCACGCCGTCGGCGGTGGAGGTCGCGTCGTCCGGATCGTTCGCCGTGGCGGCGCGGAGGAACATGGGGTCGCCGTCCGGGTCGACCCACTCGCCGAGCACCGGGGTGTTCACCCGGCCGCCGGCTTCGACCACCGCGCTCACCGGACGGACCTGCGCCGGAGGACCGTTCTCGTCCGGCTCCCGCACGGTGACCCGCGCGAGCGCCTGGGCGACGCCGCCGCGACCGTCGTCGATGTCGTAGCGGAGGTCGAAGGCGCCCGTGACCGCCTCGTCGAGCGTGAGCTGCAGCTGCTGCCGGTTCGAGACGAGGTCGACCCGCGCGCCGGCCGGGAGGTTCCCCGAGGTGCTGCGCACGACGAGCACATCGCCGTTGGCGTCGTAGTCGTTCAGCAGCACGGGCAGCAGCGTCGCCCGCCCCGGACGCGCGCCGAACTCGTCGTCGACGGCGACGGGCGGGACCTGGCTCTTCTCGGTCGCCACGGGCGAGTCGGGATCGTTCTGCTCGACGCGGCGCTCGTCTCGCTCGATCTCGATCAGCTTCGCCCAGTTGTCGATGAGCTCGTAGTCTCCCGCGGCCGACCAGGTCGCCCCGGTCTGCGGGTCGTTCAGCACCAGCGCGTCGCCGTTCGCGAGGAAGCGCGGGCCGGGCGCGGCGATGCGCCGGCCGAGGGGCGTACGCTGCCCGGTCGCACCGTCGCAGGCCCGCCACGCCGTACCGCCGCCCCAGGCGGCGTGGACGCATTCGCCGTGGCGAACGGGGCGCGCCGGGCTCCCGGTCATGCCGTCGGCCAGGATCACCGGCTCGGCGCCGTCGAAGGGCACCTCGACGAGTCGTTCGCGGGTCGCGAGGAGGACCCCGTCGCCGTCGAGCGCGGGCCGCTGCAGGACCGTCCGCTCACCGCTCGCGGCGACGTCGGAGAGGTCCACCGACCGACCGTCGAGGTGCAGCAGTCGCGCACCGGCGTCCCACACCGCCCAGCGACCGCCGACCGAGGTCACCTGCGCGTCCTCGGGTCGATCGATCGGACCGACCTGCCACGTGTCGACCGGGCTCTCGGGCGCCGTCGCGTCGACCTGCCGGAGGTCGCCCGTGGACGGGGTGTAGCCGAACACGCGTCCCGCCTCGTCGACCGACGTCACGGACTGGGCGCCGAACTCGAACGCGGGTTCGTCCTCGCTCCTGAAGCCGCCGAACTGCTCGATCGGCTCGACCCACAGGTCGCCGTCGGCCGTGACCACGACCCGGTCGCCGGCGAGCGCGATCTCGGCGCCGGCGGGCGGCATCGAGACGGTGTCGGCGACGGCGGCAGTGGCCGGATCGACGATGCCGACGCTCGAGCGGTCCCGGTCGAGGACCAGCACGGTCGCGCCGCGCTGCACGATCTCGGGACTGGCGCCGCCCGCCTCGACGACGGCGTTGAGCTCGCCGACGGCCGTGTTGGCCCGGCCGACGGACTCGTAGCTCTGGTTGGCCACCCACACCGAAGCGTCGCCGAGGTCGATGCGCTGCGCCGAGTAGCCGCCCGAGGCGACCGCCACCCCGGCGACGACGGCCACGACGACGCCGACCGCCGTGCCGGTCAGGAGCGGCCCGCGGCGGGCCCGCCAGATCTCGGCGACGTCGATCACGGCGCCCCCGCTTCCACGCATCGCTCGGCGCTCGGCGGACCGGAGCGCCCGTCGCGCGACACCGATACCGTCGCGCACACCGACGCGCCCGCATCGGCCGGCGCCGTCGCGACGGTCTCCCGCTGCGGAGGTCGGTCGCTCCCGCCGACGGTCACGATGTACGTGTCGCCCGGCCGCAGTCCGGGGTCATCCCAGGAGAAGACGACGTTCTCGCCCACGACCTCGGCGCGCACGTCGGCGACGACCGGGATCGACGCCGCGCCCCGGGCGACGGTGAGCAGTCCCGCTGCGACGAGTCCCACGAAGACGGCCGCCGCGATGCCGACGCCCCACATGAGCCGGCGAGGCGTCGGCGGAGCGGTCGCGCGCCGCGCCCCGGGGCCGCGGGCGGTCCCCCGGGATCGCGAGTCGGCGGTCGCCGCGCCGGCTCGCGTGGAGGACGACCGGCGACGACGCGACCGGGACGCCGCGGCATCCGCCGAACTGCCGGCGCCCAGTCGGGTGCGCTCGTCGAGGTCGACGGCGGTCGCGAGCGCCCAGTCGTCCATGGCCACCTCGAGCGGCGTCTGCGGCAGGTTCAGCTCCTCCTCGACCGACTGGAGGTCGCGGATGAACTCGAGGGCGCCCGCCTGGCGGTCCGCGGGTCGCTTGGACATCGCCCGAGCGAGGACCGCTTCGAGGCTGCGGGGAACGTCGGGCCGACCGGTCGGCGAAAGCTTGGTCCGTTCGATCCGGGCGATGAGCGCCCGCGTGCCGTTGTCGCCGCCGGGCACCTCGAACGGGCTCCGTCCGGCGAGGAGGGAGTACACGGTCGCGCCGAGCGACCACACCTCGCTCGCCACCGTGCCCGAGACCTCATCGAGCAGCACCTCCGGTGCCGACCACGGGATGGACAGCCCGACCGCGTCGCTCGCCTCGGCCTGGCCGAGCGTGGCCGCGATGCCGAAGTCGGCGAGGACGGGGTGGCCGTATGCGGTGGTGAGGATGTTCGACGGCTTGATGTCGCGATGCAGGACGCCCTGCCGGTGCGCGGTCTCGATCGCGCTCGCGATCCGCACGCCGATCGAGAGCACCTCGGCGATCGGAAGCTGCACGGCCCGGTACCGCTGGCCGAGCGTGGCCGAGCAGTACTCCATGACGAGGTAGGGGCGTCCGTCGGCCGCGACGCTCGCCTGGTACACGGTGAGGATCGACGGGTGGCTCGACAGCTGGGCCATGAGGTTCGCCTCGGCCTGGAACATCCGCCGGACGTCGTCGTTGACGACCTCGGCGAGCAATACCTTCACCGCCACCAGGCGCCGCGGCATGTTCTGCTCGTAGAGGAAGACGTCGGCGAAGCCGCCGGCTCCGAGCACCCGGATGAACGAGAACCCGGGGAGGTTCGGCGGCGTGGACGGAAGTCGCCTCGTCACGTTCCTCCCTGCGGGCTCGGGCACCGGCAGCATCTCCGGTGCGCGGCTCCCGCCCGGTGCATCGCCTTATTGTAGGTCGGCGGATGCCGCGGGGCGCGGTGACTTCACGCGGTCCCGGTCTCGCCTGCGCCGGGGCGCTCGACCCGCAGCACGTCGACGACGACGACGGTGATGTTGTCGCGCCCGCCGTTGCCGACCGCGGCCTCGACGAGCTGGTGCACCGCCTGCTCGGGCCGGCGCCCGGAGATGAGGAAGTGGCGGATGCCGTAGGAGGTCAGCTCCTTGGTCAACCCGTCTGAGCACACCAGCAGTCGCATGCCCTCCTCGAGCGCGATGGCCCGGTAGTCGGGGATCGGCGCCTCGTGGAATCCGACCGCTCGCGTGATCACGTTGGAGTGCGGGTGCGTGTCCGCCTCCTCGCGCGAGATCTGACCGGCGTCCACGAGCTCCTGGACGATGGAGTGGTCGACCGTGAGCTGCTCGAGCACTCCGCCGACCAGCCGGTAGACGCGCGAGTCGCCGATGTTGAACACGATCCAGGCGGGCTGGTCGCCGATCACGCCGAGCGCGATGCCGGTCACCGTGGTGCCGCTGCCCTCGTCGGTCACGCCCGCGCCGCGCCCCATGTCCTGCACGGCGAGCTGCAGCGCGGCGTCGATGTCCGAGGTGCCCACGGCGGGCTTGCCGCCGTGCTCGGCCAGGCGCGTGACGACGGCGGCGCTCGCGAAGTCGCCGGCCGCGTGGCCGCCCATCCCGTCGGCCACCGCGAACAGCGGGGCCTGCGCGACGAAGCTGTCCTCGTTCACGGCGCGACGCAGTCCCGTGTCGGTCGCCGCCGCCCACGAGAGGGTCACCTCCGTGCCGTCCGGCAGCGCGACGCGGTGCCGGCTGTTGCCGTTGCCGATCTGCGTCACCTGGTCCGCCCCTGTCCGGTGGAGGTCATGCGTCGATGCCTCCGAGGTCCGTGAGGATCTCGACGATCGTATCCCCTCCGAGCTGGAGCGTCGTTCCCGCGGCCACGACCACGGACTCCCCGGGCCGGAGCCGCCGGACGCCCGCGGCGGAGTTGACGATGGTGCCGTTCGTCGACCGCAGGTCGGTGGCGACCACGCGGCCGCCCTCGCGGCGGAGCTCCAGATGGGTCGCCGACACGACCTCGGCGGGCGACTCGACGCGGACGAGCACGACGTCGCCCTGCGGCATCCGCGGCGGGCTCGGGCTGCGCCCGATGATCACGGGCGCGTCGATCACCCCGGCCGGACCGCCCACGACGCGGTAGGCGGTCGCGGGGATCGGCAGCTCGAGGGTGTCGCCGGCGTCGTCGTCCCGGGCGGCGACCGTGTCGTCCTCGATGACGAGCTCGGGGCGCGGCACCCGGACGGTGCTCGTCGAGCCGCTTCGCGCGGGCGAGCGGATCGTGTCGGCGTCCTCCACGATGGGCATCGGCGCGGTCGGCGGCGCGTGCCGGAGGGAGCGGACGGTGTCGGGATCGGGCGCGGCGTCCGCGGGCGGACGGCGGGCCAGCACCGTGTCGGCGTCGAGCGCGTACGGGTCGGCGCGCTCGGGCAGTTCCCTCCACGCCCACTCGATCGCGGCGGCCCGGAACGCGGCGCGCTCCGACGGCACCCCCTCGCCGGCCACGGCCGCGTGCCGGACGGCCTCGAGGGGCGAGCCGGCGGCCGCGATCCGCAGCCGCGTGACGGCCGAGAACTCGGCGAGGTGCCAGGGCGTGATGCCGCGCGCGTCGAGCCGGCGGGCGCCGCCGGGCGAGGCGAGGTCGACGACGGCTCGGCCGCGCACGAGCGCCGTGAGCGGGTCGCCGCCCCGCGGCCACCACACGAGGGCGAGGTCCTCGATCCCGGCGGGTCCCATCGGGATGCGGGCGACGAGGTCCTCGACCTCGACCGACTCGTCGCCTGCCAGGTCGGCTATCGCGCTGGTCACCCGGTCGGGCGCCGGCGCCGCGAGCGCGACGATGAAGCGGGCTCCCACCACCACGTCCCACTGGGGCGCATCGGGGTCGATCCTGCTGCGCACTGCCCCCTCGACCATGGGAACCAGTGTCCCACCGACCGAGCCGCCGGTCAGCCGATGAAGCTCATGACGTGCTTGATGCGCGTGTAGTCCTCGAAGCCGTACTGGGAGAGGTCCTTGCCGTAGCCGGAGTGCTTGAACCCGCCGTGCGGCATGTCGGAGACGAACGGGATGTGGGTGTTGATCCACACGCATCCGAAGTCCAGGTCGCGCGCGAAGCGCATGGCGCGGCCGTGATCGCGGGTCCAGACGGAGGCAGCGAGCGCGTAGTCGACGCCGTTGGCCATGGCGACGGCGTCGCGTTCCTCGCGGAACGGCTGGACGGTCAGCACGGGCCCGAAGATCTCGCGCTGCACGGCCTCGTCCTCCTGTCGGAGCCCGGTGACGATGGTCGCCTCCCAGAAGTACCCGCGGTCGCCCTGCCGTCGGCCGCCCGTGGCGATGTCGGCGTGGTCGGGCAGCCGGTCGACGAAGCCGGCGACGTTGGCGAGTTGGGTGGGATTGTTGAGCGGACCGAAGAAGACCCCGTCCTCGCGGGGGCCGCCGGTGCGGGCATGGGTGCGTGCGCGTTCGACGAGCACCGAGACGAGCTCGTCGTGGACGGACTCGTGCACGAGCACGCGGGTCGCGGCCGTGCAGTCCTGGCCGGCGTTGAAGTAGGCGGCGGTGACGATGCCCTCGGCCGCCTGCTCGAGGTCGACGTCGTCGAAGACGATCGCGGGCGCCTTGCCGCCGAGCTCGAGGTGCACGCGCTTGAGGTCGGATGCCGCGGCGCGCGCGACCTCCATGCCGGCGCGGACGGAGCCGGTGATGGCCACCATCTCGGGGGTGGGGTGCTGCAGCAGGGCCGCTCCGGTGGCGCGGTCGCCGGTGACGACGTTGAGGACGCCGGCGGGCAGGAACTCCGCAGCGACCTCGGCGAGCTTCAGCGTGGCGAGCGGCGTGGTGTCGGACGGCTTGAGGACGACGGTGTTGCCGGCGGCGATGGCCGGGGCCACCTTCCACACCGCCATGTTGAGCGGGTAGTTCCACGGGGCGACCTGGCCGATGACGCCGATGGGTTCGCGGCGCACGAACGAGGTGTGATCGGCGACGTACTCGCCCGCCGAGCGCCCCTCGAGGTTGCGGGCGGCGCCGGCGAAGAATCGCAGCTGGTCGACCGATTGGAGGATCTCGTCGGCGACGAGCGTGGCACGGGGCTTGCCGGTGTCCTGCGACTCGAGGTCCGCGAACTCGTCGGCCCTCGCCTCCATGGCGTCGGCGATGCGCGTGAGTGCGAGCTGTCGTTCGGCCGGCGTGGTGCGGCCCCAGGCGTCGAACGCCGCGGACGCCGCCGCGTAGGCGGCGTCGATGTCGGCTGCCGTCGAGACGGGTGCCCGTCCGTAGACCTCCTCGGTCGCGGGATCCACGAGGTCGAGCACCTCCTCGCCGCGGGCGTCGACGTACTCGTTGCCGATGAAGTTGCGCAGGGTCTCGGTCACGGGGTCCTCCGGTAGGTGGGGCGGATGCCGCGGCCGGAGGCGTGGGGATGCCCGGCGCGGCGCTCGCGATGCGCACCATCGTGCCACGGCGAACAGTTGATCGGAAGGGCATTCACGATGGAATCCGTTGCGAATCGCGCACATCTCGACGGAATCACTTGTGGATGGACGAAGCGACTGTCATGATCGGACGCATGTCGAACGGCAACCGCACGTCCGGCCATCGGCCGGTGCAACTCGACGACGTCTCGAAGGCGATCATCGAGCAGCTCCAGGCCGACGGTCGCCGCTCTTATGCCGACATCGGCAAGGCCGTCGGCCTCTCGGAGGCCGCCGTGCGCCAGCGCGTGCAGCGCCTGACCGAGGCCGGCGTGATGCAGATCGTCGCGGTGACCGACCCGATGCAGCTCGGCTTCACCCGCCAGGCGATGATCGGCATCCGCGCCACCGGCGACACGCGCGCGCTCGCGGAGGCGCTCGCGGAGATCCCGGAGATCGACTACGTCGTCCTCACCGCGGGCAGTTTCGATCTCATGGCCGAGGTCGTCTGCGAGAACGACGACCAGCTCATCACCCTGCTGAACTCGCGGATCCGCAACCTCGACGGCGTCCAGACCACCGAGACGTTCGTCTACCTCAAGCTGCAGAAGCAGTTCTACAACTGGGGCACCCGCTGACCGCGGGCCGCCCGGAAGGAGATCCGATGACCACCCTCGATGCAGCCCCGAGCCTGGGTTCGGCCGGCTTCGACGACGCCGCGCTGCAGCAGAAGGCGAAGGACCACCTGTGGATGCACTTCGCCCGCCAGTCCACGATGGAGGAGAACGGGGTCCCCATCATCACGCGCGGTGACGGGCACCACGTCTTCGACATCAGCGGCCGCAAGTACTTCGACGGGCTCTCCGGGCTCTTCGTGGTGAACGCCGGCCACGGCCGCCGTCGGCTCGCCGAGGTCGCCGCACGCCAGGCGGAGGAGCTCGCGTTCTTCCCCATCTGGTCGTACGCGCACCCCGCGGCCATCGAGCTCGCCGACCGCCTGGCCGACTACGCCCCCGGCGACCTGAACCGCGTCTTCTTCTCGACCGGCGGCGGCGAGGCGGTCGAGACCGCCTTCAAGCTCGCGAAGTACTACTGGAAGCTGCGCGGCATCCCGACCAAGCACAAGGTCATCTCGCGTGCCGTGGCGTACCACGGCACGCCGCAGGGCGCCCTCGCCATCACCGGCATCCCCGCGATGAAGCAGATGTTCGAGCCGCTCACCCCCGGCGGGTTCCGCGTGCCCAACACCAACTTCTACCGCGCCGCCGAGATGGGCGGCCCCACCGACGACGTCGAGACCTTCGGACGCTGGGCCGCCGACCGCATCGAGGAGATGATCCTCTTCGAGGGCCCCGAGACGGTGGCCGCCGTCTTCCTCGAGCCGATCCAGAACTCCGGCGGATGCTTCCCGCCGCCGCCCGGCTACTTCCAGCGCGTGCGCGAGATCTGCGACAAGTACGACGTGCTCATGGTCTCCGACGAGGTCATCGCGGCGTTCGGTCGCGTCGGCCACATGTTCGCGTGCGACGCCTACGGCTACGTGCCCGACATGATCACGTGCGCCAAGGCGATGACCTCCGGCTACTCGCCCATCGGCGCGACGATCGTCTCCGAGAAGATCTACGAGCCGTTCAAGTCCGGCACGACGTCGTTCTACCACGGCTACACCTTCGGCGGGCACCCCGTCTCGGCGGCCGTCGCCCTCGAGAACCTCGACATCTTCGAGGAGGAGCGTCTCAACGAGCGGGTCCGCGAGAACTCGCCGCTGTTCCGCGCCGAGCTCGAGAAGCTCCTCGACCTGCCGATCGTCGGCGACGTGCGCGGCGACGGCTACTTCTTCGGCATCGAGCTCGTGAAGGACAAGGCCACCAGGGAGACCTTCGACGACGACGAGTCGGAGCGCCTGCTCCGCGGGTTCCTGTCGAAGGCGCTCTTCGACGCCGGCCTGTACTGCCGCGCCGACGACCGCGGCGACCCCGTCATCCAGCTGGCACCGCCCCTGACGATCGGACCTTCGGAGTTCCGCGAGATCGAGCAGATCCTCCGCGGCGTCCTCACCGAGGCGTGGAGCCGCCTCTGATGACGGCGGTCGGCGACGCGACGGATGCCGCTCCGGCGGGGTACCGCCGCGCGAGCTTCTGGCTCGACGACCTCGCCGCGCGCGGGCTGGACGACCTCCGCCCGCGCGCGGCGCTCACGCGAGACGCGCGATTCGACGTGTGCCTCATCGGCGGCGGCCTGACGGCGCTCTGGACCGCGTATGCGCTGAATGCGGCCGATCCGGACCTGAGGATCGCCGTGCTCGAACGGGAGATCGCCGGCTTCGGCGCGTCCGGTCGCAACGGCGGCTGGTGCTCGGCGCTGTTCCCGCGGTCGGCGAGTTCGCTCGAACGCTCGCACGGCCGCGACGCGGCCGTCGCGATGCGTCGTGCGATGGTCGACACCGTCGCCGAGGTGGGGCGCGTGGTCGACGTCGAGGGCATCGACTGCGATTTCGCCCAGGGCGGGACGGTGCTGTTCGCCCGTGACGAGGTCCAGCGCGGTGCGGCGCGGGCGGAGGTGCTCGAGGCCGACCGGTTCGGCGTCGACGCCCTGGAGTACTGGGATGCCGACGCCGTCGCCGACCGGTTCGGCGCCGTCGGACTCGACGGGCGAGTCCCGGCGGCGGTGATCGACCCGGCCACCGCCAGGGTCCATCCCGCCAAGCTGGTGCGAGGACTCGCCCGTGTCCTCGAGGCGCGCGGCGTCGCGATCTTCGAACGCACCGAGGTCGTCGACTTCGCGGCCGGGCGCGTGCGGTTCCGAGCGCTCGACGGCAGCGACGCCGAGGGGACCCTCGCCGCGCGCCACGTGATCGTGGCCACCGAGGGGTACGGGCCCGGTCTCCCCCGCGTACGGCGGCGCATCCTGCCGATCTACTCGCTCATGATCGCCACCGAGCCGCTCCCCGACGCCGTCTGGGACGAGATCGGGATCGAGCACGGCCAGACGTTCAGCGACTTCCGGCACCTCCTGGTCTACGGCCAGCGCACCGCCGACAATCGCGTCGCGTTCGGCGGACGGGGCGCGCACTACCACTTCGGCAGCGCCGTCGACCCTCGGTTCGAGCGTTCGGACGCGGTCTTCACCCATCTCCGCCGCGCGCTCCGAGACCTGTTCCCCGCCGTCGGGGATGCCGCGATCACCCATCGCTGGGGCGGACCGCTGGGCATCTCGCGCGACTGGCATGCGACCGCCAGCTACAACCCGCGCACGGGAGTCGGCTTCGCCGGCGGGTACGTGGGCGACGGCCTCTCGACGACCAACCTCGCCGGACGCACGCTCGCCGACCTCGTGCTCGGGCGTCGCAGCGACCTCACCGAGCTGCCGTGGGCGAACCATCGCTCGCCGCTCTGGGAACCGGAGCCCATCCGCTGGGTGCTCGCGAACCTCGGCATCACCGGCATGGCGATCGCCGACGCCGAGGAGCGCGCGACCAGGCGGCCTTCCCTGCTGGCGAGGATGATCGGCCCGTTCACCGGTCACTGACCCGTCCGGCGCTCCCATGCGGTATCCGCCGGCGGCTGGAACGCCCACTCCGGCAGCGTGCCGGTTCCGAAGAATCGGGCGAGCACCTGGGACATGCCGTGCTCGGCGTCCGACTCGAGGGCGAGTTCGATGAGCGCGCCCGCAGCCGAGCCGCGGCCGAGCGCCCACGACAGCCATGCCGCGACGCACAGCGCGCCGGCGCGGTGCGATACCGGAGCGTTCGCGGCGGCGACGGTGAGCGTCTCGAGCGCCCGTTCGATGCGTCGGCGCTCGGGCCTGGCGGCGGCCTGGCCGAGCAGCAGGCGGGTGAGGAACGCGTCGACCGACTCGGCATCGGCCTCGTCGAACTCGCGCCGCATGAGCTCCTCGAGGCTGGCATCCGCGTCGCGGGCGCGGAGCGCGGCGTCCTCGGCGGAGTCGAGGGCGAGCTCGCCGATCACCGCACCGAAGGCCACCTGCAGGAGCACGGCGTCGCGGAACAGGGGCCGCTCGAGCAGGTGCACGAGCCAGGCGAGGCCGGCGGGCGAGGCGATCTCGCCCCGCGCGAGCTGCTCCGCGGCGACGACGGGATCGAGCCCGTCGCCCAGTTCGCGCTCGAGTTCGTCGAGCGCCGCCCGCCGCCGCCGTTCGCACTCGACGACCTCGTCCGCGCCGTCGACCGGGCCGTCGAGCTCGGCGAGCAGGCGGGCGATCTCGGCGCTCACCAGCGGGTCCGGTTCCGGCAGGCGCGCGAGCTTCGCCGGCGAGTCCGCGACCGGCCCGTGCTCCTCCGCCCGTGCGGCGAGCGCGCTCTCGGCGACGAGGCTGAGCTCGCGCCCTCCGGACGGCAGGTCGTCGTCGAGCAGCGAACCCCAGGCGTCCGCGGCGACGCACAACGCGTCCCGCACCAGGAAGCCGGCCTCCTCGGCCCGTCGGACGATCGCCTCGAGCAGCTCGCGATGCGGCATGCCGCCGTCCTCTGCGAATTCCCGGTCGGTGTACACGATGGGGACGACCGCATCGGCCTCGGCGAGCCGGCACATCGTGCCGACCATCGTCGAGACCAGCGCGTCGGCCGATTCCGGATCTGCGGGAAGGTCGTGGCGCAGGACGCCGCCCGTGCGGTTGCCGCTGAACGCCACGCAGAGCACGGATCGGGCGGGACGGTAGCCCACGAGGGCGGGAACGAGTGCGAGGAAGTCGTGCGCCGAGCCGGCGCGGATGATCGTCGTCATGCGCCAAGCGTCGGCGACGGGCGACCGCCTGGGAGGCGGCGCATCCTGCCGGTGGGCGCCGCGGAGTCACGGCCGCCTGGGGAGGACTGGTCGGACCGCTCCTCCACAGGCCGCGGTCTTGACCGCCGCACGAGCAGTGTCCGATTCCCGCCAGTCGATGACGGATGCCGCGGCTAGCCTCGAAGCATGACCTCCCCGTACCTCCTTCGCTTCGACAGCCCCGTCGGCCGCATTGAACTGCAGGCCGATGACACGCACCTGACCTCGCTCACCATGGAGCGCGACGGGACGCTCCCCCACGACGACGAGCCGGAGCGTCCCAATCCCGTGCTGGAGTCGGCACGCCGCCAACTCACGGAGTACTTCGCGGGCACCCGCACGGAGTTCGACCTCCCGGTCCGGCTGGTGGGTACGCCCTTCCAGCAGGCGGTCTGGTCGGAGCTCGGGCGGCTCGGGTGGGGCGAGGCGACGTCGTACGGCGCGCTGGCTGCCGCCGTCGGCCGCCCGGGTTCGGCTCGCGCCATCGGCGGGGCCGTCGGGGCGAATCCCGTGCCGATCATCGTGGGGTGCCACCGCGTGCTCGCGTCCGACGGGCGGGTCACCGGCTACTCGGGCGGCGAGGGCGTCCCCACCAAGCTGTGGTTGCTCGCTCACGAACGCGTCGGGTTCGCCGCATGACGACCTCCGTCGACGTGGTCCTGGGCGAGGACGGCCTCGCCCGCTGCGCGTGGGGGGCGGCGGATGCCGAGTACCGGCGGTACCACGACGAGGAATGGGGTCGTCCGCAACACGACCCCGTACGCCTCTACGAGAAGCTCTGCCTCGAAGGCTTCCAGGCCGGGCTGTCCTGGATCACGATCCTCCGGCGACGTCCCGCGTTCCGCGAGGTCTTCCACGGCTTCGCGCCCGAGCGAGTGGCGCAGATGGACGAGGCCGACGTCGAGCGGTTGCTCGCCGACGCCCGCATCATCCGACACCGCGGCAAGATCGAGGCGACCATCTCGAACGCCCATGCCGTGCTCGCCCTCGACGAGCCCCTCGACCGCTACCTGTGGCGATTCGCGCCTCCGCGACGCGGGCGCGCGCCTCGTTCCTTCGCCGAGGTACCCGCCGTGACGACGGAATCCACCGCCATGAGCCGCGCGCTCCGCTCGCACGGCTTCCGATTCGTCGGACCCACGACGATGTACGCGCTCATGCAGGCGACCGGCATGGTGGACGACCACGTCGCCGGGTGCTTCAGAGCCGGAGCCGAGGACGCTCCGCGGCGCTGACGGCTCGGGCGCCGCGGGCGCGGACCGGTCCGGTCAGGCGACGAGTTCGAGCTCGTCCGGCCGAGCCCCGTCGACGGCGGCTCCTGCGTCGAGGGTGAAGCCCGCGGCACGGGCCCACTGGATGAGGTCGTCCCGGTCGTGGAGGACCGGCTGGTCGCCGAGCAGCGCCCGCACGAACAGGCCCTTGGCACGCTTGTTGAAGTGGTTCAGCGCACGCCGACGCCCCTGCGCGTCGGCGGAGACGACGCGCAGGTAGACGGAGTCGCGGCGCGCGGGAGCCGGTCCGAGGTCGGCGTACCCCTCCGACCGCAGGTCGACCACGAGTCCCGGGTGGTCGGAGAGCACCTCGGCGATGCGCTCCCGCCACAGCGACTTCAATCGGAGACCCGGCAGCCGGGAGTCGTGGGACAGGCGATACGCGGGAATGCGGTCGAGCGCGCCGACGAGCCCGAAGAGCGCCGAGTGCACCGCCAGGTGCGACGCGGCGTACCGACGCGCCTCCTCGCCGAGGGTCGGCGCATCCAGGGCGTCGAACAGGACGCCGGTGTAGCGATCGATCGCCGCCATGGTCGGCGATTCCCGCAGCGCGCGGTTGCGCTCCACCTCGCCGGCCTGGCGGGGTCCGAGCTTGAGGGCGCGCATCATCGCGTCGGGATCCGCGGCGAGCGACGTCACCGCCGCCAGCACCTCGGCCCGTGGCTCCGCGAGCGTCGGGAAGGAGAGCTGCGACGGCTGGAACGGACCATGGGTCCCACCCTCGCGCTTGGTCTCGGACGGCGGCAGCAGGAGCAGCACTACGAGCCGATGAACGCCAGCGCGGCGTCGACGTTCGCGCCGAGCGACTGCGCGCTGTCGATCGTCACGCGCGGAAGCGCTGAAGACGGCCCCGTCCAGGGTGCGTACCCCTCGAGGCTCTGCTCCACGGCACGCCAGGTGGTCTCGTCGAGGTGCGGGAGGTGCCGTTCGCGCTTCTCGAGACGCTGCCGGTGCAGCGCTTCGTCCGAGCAGACGACCTCGATCACGCGAAGGCGGACGTCGTTGCGCTGGGCGAGGTCCCGCCACTGCAGGCGGGCGGACTCCGCGGCGTTCACCGCGTCGACGATCACCGTGCGCCCGGATTCGAGCTCCTTCTCGGCGATCTGCTCGGCCACGAGGTACGCGGCGAGGCCGGTCGGCTGGTCGGCGTCGATCCCCGCACGGAGGATCGCGGACTCGATCGGGTCGACCGAGACGACCGTGGCGCCGAGGCGGGCGCCGACGATCTCGCCGATCGTCGACTTGCCCGCGCCCGGCAGCCCGGCCATCACGATGAGCTGGGTGACGCTCAGGTCACCGAACTGGCGGTCGAACGGCTGCTCCCCCTGCATCCGCAGCCTCTCAGGCGAGCGCGGCCCGCGAGGCCACGACCTGCACGGCGTCGGACTGCACGGACAGGAATCC
Source organism: Agromyces indicus (assembly GCF_031432295.1). Taxonomy (NCBI): domain Bacteria; kingdom Bacillati; phylum Actinomycetota; class Actinomycetes; order Micrococcales; family Microbacteriaceae; genus Agromyces; species Agromyces indicus. The sequence goes on from NZ_JAVKGS010000004.1 coordinate 209,958, forward strand.
GTCCTCCGCGTTGGCGGTGATCTTCTCACCGCCGGGCAGGGTGACGCGCACCTCGCCGCCGGCGAGGATCGCGAGCATCGGCTCGTGACCCGGCAGGATGCCGATCTCGCCTTCGACCGTGCGCGCCACCACCATGGCCGCCTCGCCGGACCAGACCTCCTGGTCCGCCGAGACGACGCTCACGTTGAGGGCGGCCATGATCAGCCGTTCTCCTTCTGGATCTTCGCCCACTTCTCCTCGACGTCGGAGATCGGTCCGACGTTGAAGAACGCCTGCTCGGCGACGTGGTCGAAGTCGCCGCGGGCGATCGCGTCGAACGACTCGATCGTGTACTTGAGCGGGACGGTCGAGCCCTCGACACCCGTGAACTTCTTGGCCATGTAGGTGTTCTGCGAGAGGAACTGCTGGATGCGGCGCGCACGCGACACCGTGATCTTGTCCTCTTCGGAGAGCTCGTCGACACCGAGGATGGCGATGATCTCCTGCAGTTCCTTGTTCTTCTGGAGGATCTGCTTGACCGTGGTGGCCACGCGGTAGTGGTCCTCGCCCAGGTAACGCGGGTCGAGGATGCGCGACGTGGAGGTCAGCGGGTCGACCGCGGGGTAGAGGCCCTTCGAGGCGATCTCACGCGAGAGCTCGGTGGTCGCGTCGAGGTGCGCGAACGTCGTGGCGGGCGCCGGGTCGGTGTAGTCGTCAGCGGGCACGTAGATCGCCTGCAGCGAGGTGATCGAGTGGCCACGCGTCGACGTGATGCGCTCCTGCAGGATGCCCATCTCGTCGGCGAGGTTCGGCTGGTAGCCCACCGCGGAGGGCATGCGGCCGAGCAGCGTCGACACCTCGGAACCGGCCTGGGTGAAGCGGAAGATGTTGTCGATGAACAGCAGCACGTCCTGCTTCTGGACGTCGCGGAAGTACTCCGCCATGGTCAGCGCCGACAGCGCGACGCGCAGGCGCGTCCCGGGCGGCTCGTCCATCTGGCCGAAGACCAGGGCCGTCTTGTCGAAGACGCCGGCCTCCTCCATCTCGTGGATGAGGTCGTTGCCCTCACGCGTGCGCTCGCCGACGCCGGCGAACACCGAGACACCACCGTGGTCCTGGGCGACGCGCTGGATCATCTCCTGGATGAGGACCGTCTTGCCGACGCCCGCACCACCGAAGAGGCCGATCTTGCCACCCTGCACGTACGGGGTGAGCAGGTCGATGACCTTGATGCCGGTCTCGAAGAGCTGGGTCTTGGACTCGAGCTGGTCGAACTTCGGCGGCTTGCGGTGGATCGGCCAGCGCTCGGTGATCTCGATGGTCTCACCGGGCTCACCGTTCAGCACCTCGCCGATGACGTTGAAGACCTTGCCCTTGGTGACGTCGCCGACGGGCACCGAGATCGGTGCGCGGGTGTCGTGCACCTCCTGGCCGCGGACGAGGCCGTCGGTCGGCTTGAGCGCGATGGCGCGCACGAGGTCGTCGCCCAGGTGCTGCGCGACCTCGAGCGTGAGCTCGGTGCTCTCGCCCTCGATGGTGATGGTGGTCTTCAGGGCGTTGTAGATCTCGGGGATCGAGTCGTGCGGGAACTCGATGTCGACGACCGGGCCGGTGACGCGGGCGATGCGGCCGACGGCCCCGGTCCGGTCCTGGACCGGCGCGGTTGCGGTGTCAGTCATGTTCTCTTCCTTCTGGATGAATCTTGGCTACTTGGAGGAGGAGAGCGCGTCGGCTCCACCCACGATTTCGGCGATCTGCTGCGTGATCTCGGACTGACGGGCCTCGTTGGCCAGTCGCGTGTAGTCCGTGATGAGCTTGTCGGCGTTGTCGGTGGCCGACTTCATCGCCTTCTGCGTCGCCGCGTGCTTCGCCGCCGCGGACTGCAGCATCGCGTTGAAGATGCGGCTCTCGATGTAGACGGGGAGGAGCCCGTCGAGGACGGTCTCGGCGTCGGGCTCGAACTCGTAGAGCGGGAACACCTCCGCCTTGCCGGTGGGCGCCTGCTCCTCCTCGGCCTCGACGACCTCGAGCGGCAGCAGTCGGGTGACGACCGGCACCTGCGTGATCCGGCTCACGAACCGGTTGTAGACGATGTGGATCTCGTCGACGCCGCCGTCGGCGGAGTCGCGGAGGAACGCCTCGAGCACGGCGTCCGCGACCTCCTTGGCGGTGTCGAACTCGGGGTTGTCGGTCCCGCCGATCCAGCTGCGCTCGTAGTCCCGGCGTCGGAACGTGAAGTACCCCACCGACTTGCGGCCGATGAGGAAGTACACGACCTGCTTGCCCTGGCTGCGAAGCAGCTCGGCGAGCTCCTCCGCCTCACGGAGCACCTGCGAGTTGAAGGCGCCCGCGAGGCCGCGGTCCGACGTGAAGATCACGATCGCGGCGCGGTCGACGCGCTCGGGCTCGGTCGTGAGCACGTGCGAGACGTTCGAGTAGCTCGCCACCGCCGACACCGCGCGAGTGATCGCGTCGGAGTACGGCGTCGACGCGGCGACGCGCGCCTGCGCCTTCTGGATCCGCGAGGCGGAGATGAGCTCCATCGCTCGCGTGATCTTCTTGGTCGTCTGCGCCGACTTGATCTTCTGGCGGTAGACCCGAAGCTGCGCTCCCATGTTTCTCCTGTGTCCTGATTTCCCGTTCCCGGACCCTCACGCCGGCTCGGCCGACGCCGAGGGCCCGGGGACGAAGGAATCGACTAGCGACGACCCTTGACGATCTTCTCCTGGACGACCTCTTCCTCGGCGATCGCCTCGAACTGCTCGCTGCCGACCGAGGCGAGCGGCTTGCCCTCACCCGTCTGGAACTCGAGCTTGAACTTGTCGACCTCGGACTCGAGAGTCGCGACCGTCTCGTCGGAGAGCACGTTCGACTCGCGGAGGTCCGCCAGCACCGAGGTGTTGCGGCCGAGGTAGTCGAGGAACTCGCGCTCGAAGCGCAGGATGTCCTCGACGGGGACCTCGTCGAGCTTGCCGTTAGTGCCCGCCCAGATCGAGACGACCTGCTCCTCGACGGGGTACGGCGAGTACTGCGGCTGCTTGAGCAGCTCCGTGAGGCGCGCGCCGCGCTCGAGCTGGCGGCGGCTGGCCGCGTCGAGGTCAGACGCGAACATCGCGAAGGCCTCGAGTGCGCGGTACTGCGCGAGCTCGAGCTTGAGCGTGCCGGAGACCTTCTTGATCGACTTGACCTGCGCGTCACCGCCGACTCGCGACACCGAGATGCCGACGTCGACCGCGGGGCGCTGGTTCGAGTTGAACAGGTCGGACTGGAGGAAGATCTGACCGTCGGTGATCGAGATCACGTTGGTCGGGATGTAGGCCGAGACGTCGTTCGCCTTGGTCTCGATGATCGGCAGACCCGTCATCGAACCCGCACCGAGCTCGTCCGACAGCTTCGCGCAACGCTCGAGGAGCCGCGAGTGCAGGTAGAAGACGTCGCCCGGGTACGCCTCACGGCCCGGCGGACGGCGCAGCAGCAGCGACACCGCGCGGTAGGCCTCGGCCTGCTTGGACAGGTCGTCGAAGATGATGAGCACGTGCTTGCCGGCGTACATCCAGTGCTGGCCGATGGCCGAGCCGGTGTACGGCGCGAGGTACTTGAAGCCCGCGGGGTCCGACGCCGGCGCCGCGACGATGGTGGTGTACTCCATCGCACCGGCGTCCTCGAGCGCGCCCTTCACCGAGGCGATGGTCGAGCCCTTCTGGCCGATCGCGACGTAGATGCAGCGCACCTGCTTGGTGGGGTCGCCCGACTCCCAGTTCGACTTCTGGTTGATGATCGTGTCGATGGCGATGGCGGTCTTGCCGGTCTGGCGGTCGCCGATGATGAGCTGGCGCTGGCCGCGGCCGACAGGGATCATCGCGTCGATCGCCTTGATGCCGGTCTGCAGCGGCTCGTGCACCGACTTGCGCTGCATGACGCCGGGCGCCTGGAGCTCGAGCGCGCGGCGCCCCTCGCTCGCGATCTCGCCGAGGCCGTCGATCGGGTTGCCGAGCGGGTCGACGACGCGCCCGAGGTAGCCCTCGCCGACGGGCACCGAGAGGACCTCGCCCGTGCGGGTCACCTCCATGCCCTCCTCGATGCCGGTGAACTCGCCGAGCACGACGACACCGATCTCGTCCTCGTCGAGGTTGAGCGCGAGGCCGAGCGTGCCGTCCGCGAAGCGCACGAGCTCGTTCGCCATGACCGAGGGCAGGCCCTCGACGTGGGCGATGCCGTCGGCGGCGTCGACGACGTAGCCGACCTCGGTCTTCTGCGCCGCGCCCGGCTCGTAGTCCCGGGCGAACTCCGAGAGAGCCGAACGGATCTCGTCGGGGCTGATGGAGAGTTCTGCCATTGCCATTTCCTTTTCTGAGGGCCAGGCCCTGTCCTGTACCGGGGTACAGCTGCTGGTGGGTCGCGGCGCGGACGCCGGTCGGGTGGGGCCGGCGTCAGCCGGCGAGCTGCTGCCTCAGGTCGTTGAGGCGGCTGGCGACGCTGCCGTCGATGACGTCGTCGCCGATCTGCACCCGCACGCCGCCGAGGACCTCGGGGTCGACGATGGAGTCGAAGCGGATGCGGCGGCCGGCCTGGCTTCCGAGCGTGCGCTCGAGCCGGGCGACCTGGTCGTCGGTGAGCGGAACCGCGCTCGTGACGGTGGCGACGTCGAAGCCGCGCTGGTCGGCGACGACGGATGCCGCGTGCCGCAGCATCTCGCCGATGCGGCGGCCTCGCGGCTGCTGCACCAGGTGTCCGACGATCATCGTGGTGGCCGCCGACGCGCGCGGGGCGAGCAGCCGCTCGACCAGCCGGACCTTGGCATCGGTCGAACCGAGCTTCGATCCGAGCGCGAGCTCGAGCTCGGCGTCGGACGCGACTGCGCGCTGGAACGCGTACAGCTCGGCGTCGACCTCGACCGACTCGCCCGCCGCCTCGGCGGCGACGCGGAGCCCGAGGTCCTCGAGCCCGCCGAGGAAGTCCTCGGCCGAGGACCAGCGCTGCGACGCCGCGCTCGCGAGGAGCGCCGCGGCCGCAGGCTGGAGACGGCCGCCGAAGACGCGCTCGACGAGCGCGCGCTTCTGGTCAGGACCGGCCTCGTTGTCGGTGAGGGCCGTACGCAGCTGCGGCGTGGCGCCGATGACCCGGGTCGCGGCGAGGAGGTCGCCGGCGACCGGGAGCTCGGCCCGGCCGAGCGTCGCGAGCTCCGCTCGCGTCCCGGCCAGGGCCCCTCTCGTAGCGCTGCCCATGGACTACTTCTTCCCTCCTGCGGCGGCCTGCTCGGACGCCTCGAGGTCGGCGAGGAAGCGGTCGACGACGGCCTTGGCCTTCTGGTCGTCGGTGAGGGTCTCCCCCACCACGCCGGAGGCGAGGTCGATCGCGATGGTGCCGACCTCGGAGCGGAGCGAGACGAGCGCGGTCTGGCGCTCCGCCTCGATCTGCGCCTGCGCGCTCGCGGTGATGCGAGCCGCCTCGGTCGATGCCTGCTCCTTCGCCTCGGCGACGATCTTCTTGCCGTCCTCGCGAGCGGTCTCGCGGATCCGGCCGGCCTCGGCACGCGCGTCGGCGAGCTGGGCGGTGTACTCCTCGAGCGCCGCCTCGGCCTTGCGCTGGGCCTCGTCGGCCTTCGCGATGTTGCCCTCGATCGCCTCGGCACGCTCATCGAGCAGCTTCTGGAGTCGGGGCAGCGCATAGCGCCAGAAGAAGAGCAGCAGCACCGCGAAGATGACCGCCGACCAGATGATGTCGTAGTCGGCCGGCAGCAGCGGGTTGTACTCCCCCTCGGTAGCAGCACTCACGACTGCATGAAGCACGATTGCCTCCTCGGTGTGCGTGGCCCGATCAGAAGCCGAAGATGAAGCCGGTGGCGATACCGACGAACGCGAGCGCCTCGGTGAAGGCGATGCCGATCCACATCAGGACCTGGAGTCGGCCGGCGAGCTCGGGCTGGCGAGCGACGCCCTCGATGGTCTTGCCGACGACGATGCCCACGCCGATGGCCGGGCCGATCGCCGCGAGGCCGTAGCCGACCGTCGCGATGCTGCCGCTGATCTCCGCGAGAACGGTGGTTGCGTCCACGTTGTGTTTCCTTTCTTGGGGGTGTTCTGGGCGTTTGCCCGGCTCAGTGCTCCTCGGCCACCGCGAGCTGAATGTACACGGCGGTGAGGAGTGTGAAGACGTAGGCCTGGAGGATCGCGACGAGGATCTCGAACAGCGTGAAGGCGAAGCCGAAGGCCAGGCTGCCCGCTGCGAGCACGGTCCACGCGCCGCCCAGGGTGAACAGGAAGAAGTGCGTCGCCGAGAAGAAGAGCACGAGCAGGAGGTGCCCGACGATCATGTTCATCAGGAGTCGTAGCGTCAGCGTGACGGGCCGCAGGATGAACGTGGAGATCAGCTCGATGAGGGCGACGATCGGGAGCACGAAGATCGGCACGCCCGACGGGAACAGCGAGTTCTTGAAGAAGTTCTTGGGGCTCTTCTTAATGCCGGCGTAGATGAACGTGACGTAGGAAACGATCGCGAGCACGAGCGGGACGCCGATCACCGACGTTCCCGCGATGTTGAGCCCGGGGATGACGCCCGTCAGGTTCATGAACAGGATCATGAAGAACATCGTCGTCAGGATCGGCAGGAATCGCTTGCCGTCCTTCTTGCCGAGGAGGTCCTCGGCGATGTTCACGCGGACGAAGTCCAGTCCCATCTCGACGATGCTCTGGAATCGGCCCGGGATGACGCGCATGCGTCGCGTGCCCAGCCAGAACACCAGGAGGAGGGCCGCGACCGCGATGAAGCGGACCAGCATGATCCGGTTGATCGCGAACGGGGTCCCCTCGAAGAGCACCACTTCGGGGAAGAACTCCGAGATCGAGGGCGCATGGAAGCCACCATCTTCGGTTGCAGTCAGAACCAGCAGGTTCACAGCGTTAGCTAGCAGCGCTATCTCCTGTTTCGGGGCGTGGAGCAGGGCTCTCGCGACGACGAACATCGGACACGGTCCGGAACCCATGCCTGAGCTGGGCTGGACCGTGGGGGATCGCCCCCACTCTAGCAAGACTTCGGGCGCCTGCCGAATCGCTACATCGCGTAGAAGTCCGCGGCGACCGGCCCGGACGCCGCGAGCATGCTCCGCGAGGCATCCGATGCCACCCGGATGCTAGTCGTCGGAGGGCGCCGGGGGCAGCTTGGTGTCGCTCGCGTAGGGCAGCCGCGACTTCGCCACGACGAGGACGTCGACGACGAGCGATCCGAGCACGCCGGCAACGATGGCGATGAACAGCACCATGGGGTCCAGCCAGGGCGCGCCGCGCAGCAGCACCACGAGCACGATGAACAGGATGAACTTCAGCAGCCAGCCGCCGAGCACGATGCCGAAGAACGCCCCGACGAACAGGTCGGATCCCGCGAAGCGGTTGGCGATCAGGATGCTCGCAGCGGTGATGCCCATGAAGCCGACGGCGATGAGCGTGCCGAGCAGGGCGCTCACGAGCCCCTCGGTGCCCGCGACGACGAAGCCCACGACGCCGCCCACGACCGCGATCACGGCGGCCAGCACGCCGCTCCACAGGAGCGCGCGCCGCAGCACGGGGTTCGAGGTGGGCGTGCGGTCGGCGGGGTCTCGGGGTGCGGCGCTCATCGGGCTCCTGTGCGGTTCTCGTCCGCGGACGCGGACGTGTCGGGGGTGGCGGGCGTGGCAGGGGCGAGTTCGGGCTGCTGCGGGCTGCCGTTGGCTGCGAGTTCGTCGAGTCCGGGCGCGTACGGCGCGTTCGCGACATCCGCTTCGGCCGCCACGGTCTGCCGCTTGCGACGGCCGAGCGGAGCGAGCGTGACCGCGGCGAGCACCACGAAGCCCACCCCGATGAACGCGAACGCCCAGATCGGGTCGATGCGGAAGTAGACGGGCAGCACGAACGCGAGCAGGCAGCCGAGCGAGGCGACGGCGGTCCAGCCGTAGAAGATGAGCACGGCGTGCAGGTGCGAGTGGCCCATGTCGAGGAGCCGGTGGTGCAGGTGCTTCCGGTCGGCCGCGAACGGCGACTTGCCCGCGCGCAGTCGGCGGATGACGGCGAGGCCGAAGTCGAGCAGCGGGATGATCAGCACCGCGAACGGGATGATGATCGGGATGAACGCGGGGAACAGCAGCTCGCCCTGGGTGCTGATGGTGCCCGGGTCGATCTGGCCGGTGACCGCGATCGCCGACGTGGCCATGAGCAGGCCGATGAGGAGCGCTCCGGCATCGCCCATGAACAGCTTGGCCGGGTGCCAGTTCAGCGGCAGGAAGCCCAGGCACGCGCCCACGACGACCACCGCGAGCAACGACGCGAGGTTGAAGTAGTTGGTCGGCGAGGTCTGCTGGACGAGCAGGTACGAGTAGAGGTAGAAGACGCCGCTCGAGATGAGCGCCACGCCCGCGACCAGGCCGTCGAGCCCGTCGATGAAGTTGATGGCGTTCATCACCAGCACGATCGTGAAGACCGTGATGACGGCGCTCATCCACGACGATCCAACGATGAGCCCGCCGTCCGGGCCGAGCCCGATCGGCAGCGAGACGATGGACACGCCCTGCCAGGCGATCAGGCCCGCGGCGAGGAACTGTCCCGCCAGCTTGGTCATCCAGTCGAGGTCCCAGATGTCGTCGGCCACGCCCATCGCGACGATGAGGGCCGCGGCGACGAGGATCGCGAGCACCTGCCAGCGGTCCTGGAAGATGATCGACACGTTCGCGAACCGGTCGATCCCGAGCGTCGAGACCCACGCCGCCGCACCGATCGCGGCGAGGATGCCGCCGAACATGGCGATGCCGCCGAGACGCGGCGTCGGGCGGGTGTGCACGTCGCGCTCGCGGATCTTCGGGTAGAGCCGGTACTTCAGGCTCAGCTTCCAGACCACGATCGAACCGGCGAACGTCACGATCGCCGCGACGAGCGCGAGGGCGACGAACAGGGTCATGAGGCGGCGGCATCCGTTCGATCGTCGGGCGCCGCGTCAGCTGATGCCGCGTCGGCGGGCGTCGCGTCAGCGGATGCCACGTCGGCATCGGCGTCGCCGTCGACGAGCTCGGGCGCCCCGTCGGTCGCATCGGGGCCGATGACCGTGCGCTCGGGGGCGAGCAGCGACTCCCCCACGACCGCGGCGATGCGCTCGCGCGAGATGACGCCCGCGCGGACGATGCGCAGCTCGCCCGAGCCGTCGGCCCCGATGCCGGTCGCGTCGACGATGGTCGACGACGTGTCGCCCGGCCGTTCGCCGATCGCCTTGTAGTCCGTTCCGGCCTCGCCGCCGTCGAGGTACACGGCCACGCGGTCGCCGAGCATCTCGTGCGCGGCCTCGGCCGTCGTCGCGGACGGCATGCCGGACAGGTTGGCCGACGACACCGCGAGCGGGCCGGTCTCGGAGAGCAGCTCCAGCGCGATGCGGTTGGCTGGCATGCGCAGTGCCACGGTGCCGCGCGTCTCGCCCAGGTCCCACTGCAGCGAGGGCTGGGCGCGCAGGATCACCGTGAGGCCGCCCGGCCAGAACTCGGCGACGAGCGTGCGGACCGCCTCCGGGATCTCGACCGCCAGCGCATCGAGCGTCGGGATGCCGGGGATGAGCACCGGCGGCGGCGAGGTGCGCTCGCGCCCCTTGGCGTCGAGCAGCCGCTGCACCGCCTCGGCGCTGAACGCGTCGGCGGCCACGCCGTAGACGGTGTCGGTGGGGATGACGACGAGCTCGCCGCTGCCGATGGCGCGGCGGGCCAGGCGCATGCCGGCGAGGAGCTCGGACTCGACCGAGCAGTCGTGGATGGAAGTCATGGCCCGTCGATTCTAGAGGCCGCGCCCGCGCGGGACCTCAGCGCCGAGCGGTCGTGACGCGGTCGCGACCCGTGAGGTCGCGGTGATGGGCGATGGCGTGCCATCCGTCGCCTGCGAGGATGCCGGCGATCTCGGCCGACTGCGTCTCGCCGTGCTCGATGAGGAGGGCGCCGCCGGGATGCAGCAGCTCGAGCCCGCGGCGAGACAGGATCCGGACCACGTCGAGCCCGTCGGGGCCGCCGTAGAGCGCCGGCTCCGGATCGTGCAGCCGCACCTCCGGGTCGCGCGGGATCGCATCCTGCGGGATGTACGGCGGGTTGGACGCGACGACCGCGGCGCGACCCTCCAGCTCGCCGAGCGCGTCGGCGAGGTCGCCGAAGACGAGGGTCAGGTTCGGCGCGCCGACCTCCTCGACGTTGCGCTGCGTCCAGGGGAACGCCTCCGGCGAGTTCTCGACCGCGTACACCCGCGCGTGCGGCACCTCCGTCGCCATGGCGAGCGCGATCGCACCACTGCCCGCGCCGAGGTCGAGCGCGACCGGTTCCGGCTCGGCGGCGGCTCGGAGTGCGTCAATGGCCAACTGCGCGAGGAGCTCCGTCTCGGGCCTCGGGACGAACACGCCCGGGCCGACGGCCAGTTCCAGCGACCGGAACGGGGCGCGTCCCGTCAGGTGCTGCAGCGGCTCGCGGCGCGCTCGCCTGGCGACGAGCGAGGCGAGCGCCGCGGCATCCGACGCCGTCAGCTCGGCGCCGACGACGAGCTTCGCGTGCACCCCGCCGCGCGACAGCCCGAGCACGTGGCCGACGAGCAGGTCGGCGTCGACCTCGGGGTCGGGCACTCCGGCCGCCCGCAGCGCGTCGACCGCCTCGTCGCGCGCCTCGCGCAGTGGGCGGGCGCCGGACGTCGCGGAAGCATTCACGCAAAGGAATGTAACCCACTCCCCCTGCCCCGCCGGCCGCCGTAGGCTGGGTCGCGGCACGCCGCCGTCGTCACGAGAGGGAACACCATGGCTCAGGTCTACGAGAACATCACCGAGGTCTTCGGGCGCACGCCGCTCGTGAAGCTGAACCGCGTGACGGATGGCGCCGAGGCGACGGTGCTCGGCAAGCTCGAGTTCTACAACCCCTCCGCGAGCGTGAAGGACCGCCTCGGCATCGGCATCGTCGACGCGGCCGAGGCCTCCGGCGAGCTGAAGCCCGGCGGCACCATCGTCGAGGGCACGAGCGGCAACACCGGCATCGCGCTCGCCATGATCGGCGCCGCTCGCGGCTACCGGGTGGTCATCGCCATGCCCGAGACCATGAGCAAGGAGCGCCGCGCGCTGCTGCGCGCGTACGGCGCCGAGCTCGTACTCACCCCCGGATCCGAGGGCATGAAGGGCGCGGTTGCGCGCGCCGAGCAGATCGCCGCCGAGACCCCGGGCGCCGTGCTCGCCCGCCAGTTCGACAACCAGGCGAACGTCGACATCCACCGTCGCACCACCGCCGAGGAGGTCTGGAACGACACCGACGGCGCCGTCGACATCTTCGTGTCGGGCATCGGCACCGGCGGCACCCTGTCCGGCGTCGGCCAGGTGCTCAAGGAGCGCAAGCCCGAGGTGCAGATCGTCGGCGTGGAGCCGCTCGAGTCGCCCATCCTCAACGGCGGCCAGCCCGGCCCGCACAAGATCCAGGGCATCGGCGCGAACTTCGTGCCGTCGATCCTCGACCGCGACGTCTACGACGAGATCATCGACGTGAACATCGACCAGGCCGTCGCGACCGCGCGTCGCCTCGGCGTCGAGGAGGGCATCCTGGGCGGCATCTCGTCGGGCGCCACCGTGTACGCGGCCACCCAGCTCGCCAAGCGGCCCGAGAACGCCGGCAAGACGATCGTGGTGATCCTCGCGAGCTACGGCGAGCGCTACCTCTCGACGGTGCTCTACGAGGGGCTGCTCGACTGATCCCCAGACGGCATCTGCTTGACTGAGCCGGTGGGAATCCTCGGCACCCTCAGGGACGACATCGCGACCGCGCGCTCCCACGACCCCGCGGCCCGCAGCCGCATCGAGATCGTGCTCGCCTACTCCGGCCTGCACGCCATCTGGTCGTACCGGCTCGCGCACCGCCTCTGGCACACCCCCGCACTGCGGTTGCCCGCGCGACTGCTGTCGCAGTTCACGAGGTTCCTGACGGGCGTCGAGATCCACCCCGGAGCGACCATCGGCCGGCGGTTCTTCATCGACCACGGGATGGGCGTCGTCATCGGCGAGACCGCCGTCGTCGGCGACGACGTCATGCTGTACCACGGCGTCACCCTGGGCGGGAAGGCGCCGCGCGGCGCGCCGAAGGGCAGCAAGCGGCATCCGACGCTCGGCGACGGCGTCACCGTCGGAGCGGGTGCGAAGGTGCTCGGGGACATCGAGATCGGCTCGTGGAGCGCGATCGGCGCGAACGCCGTCGTGACCCGCGGCGCGCCGCCGCACTCGCTGCTCGTCGGCATCCCGGCGGTCGCGAAGCCGCTCTCGCCCGCGACGGCGGATGCCGCGCGTGGCGTCCACGACTGGCACGTCGACTTCCACATCTGAGCCTCGACCGTCCCGCCGTGCGGGAGCTTCCGCCGGGTGCCGGTGGCGGGCGGGCCGACGCGCTCCGATCCGCGAACGGTCAGAGCGGCAGGTACATCACCGCGAGGCCGACCGGGCCGCGCCGACGCGAGCGGAAGGCGCCCGGGACCGTGCCGACGACCTCGAACCCGAGCGAGCGCCAGAGGCGGACCGCGACCACGTTCGATTCGACGACCGCGTTGAACTGGATGCCGGCGAAGCCCGCCCGACGGTGCCAGTCGACGACCCACTCGCCGAGGAGGCGGCCCACTCCGGCGCCGCGCGCCTCGGCGGCGACCATGAACGAGGCCGTGCCGATGTGGTCGCCGCGGCCGGGGCGGTTCGGCCCCATCTTGGCCGACCCGAGGATGCGCCCGTCGCGCTCGGCCACGACCGTGAGTCCCGGCGGCGGCTCGATCCACAATGCCCGTGCGGACTCCGTCGTGAGCTCCTCGGGGTACGCGTACGTCTCGCCGTCGCGGACGACCTCGTCGATGATGCGGAAGACCGCGGGCCAGTCCTCGTCGCGGATCGGCCGGACGACGACGTCGCTCACTGGTCGCCGAGGTCGGCGAGCCGGGCCTCCTCGTCGGCCTGCACGGCCGACTCGATGATCGGATCCAGCGCGCCGTTCATCACCTGGTCGAGGTTGTACGCCTTGTAACCGGTGCGGTGATCGGCGATGCGGTTCTCGGGGAAGTTGTACGTGCGGATCCGCTCGGAGCGGTCCATGGTGCGGATCTGCGACTTGCGCGCGTCCGACGCGGCCGCGGCGAGCTCCTCCTGCTGGCGCGCCAGCAGGCGGGCTCGCAGCACGCGCATGGCCGCCTCGCGGTTCTGCAGCTGCGACTTCTCGTTCTGCATGGCCACCACGATGCCCGTGGGCACGTGCGTGATGCGCACGGCGGAGTCGGTGGTGTTCACGGACTGCCCACCGGGACCCGAGGAGCGGTACACGTCGATCTTGAGGTCGTTCTGGTTGATCTCGACCTCTTCGGGCTCGTCGACCTCGGGGAAGACGAGCACCCCCGTCGTCGAGGTGTGGATGCGCCCCTGCGTCTCGGTCACGGGCACCCGCTGGACGCGGTGCACCCCGCCCTCGTACTTCAGGTGGGCCCACACGCCCTGCGCCGGGTCGCTCGCGTTCGACTTGATGGCGACCTGCACGTTCTTGTACCCGCCGAGGTCGGACTCGTCGGACTCGAGCAGCTCGGTCTTCCAGCCCTTCGACTGCGCGTACTGGATGTACATGCGCAGCAGGTCGGCGGCGAACAGCGCACTCTCGGCGCCGCCCTCGCCGCCCTTGATCTCCATGATCACGTCGCGACCGTCGTCCGGATCGCGCGGGATGAGGAGGCGCCGGAGCTTCTCCTGCGACTCGGCGAGCTGCTCCTCGAGCGCGGGCACCTCCTCGGCGAAGGCGGCGTCCTCCTTGGCGAGCTCGCGTGCCGCCTCGAGGTCGTTCTGCGCCTGCTGCCAGGCGTCGTGCGCGGTGACGATGCGGCTGAGCTCGGCGTAGCGACGGTTCACGCGCTTGGCGCGCGCGGCGTCGGCGTGCAGCGCCGGGTCGGCGAGCTCCTCCTGGAGCTCGCCGTGCTCGGCGATCAGGGCCCGGACGGACTCGAACATGCTCAGCGGTGGTGGTCGGCGTCGTGCCCGTGGCCGTTGCCGTTGCCGCCGACCGGTGCCGACTTCTGCATGAGCAGCAGGAACTCGGTGTTCGACTGGGTCTCGCGGAGGCGACCGAGGACGGCCTCGAGGGCCTGCTGCGGCTCGAGCCCGGCGAGGGCGCGGCGGAGCTTCCAGGTGATCTTGACCTCGTCGGGCGACAGCAGCATCTCCTCGCGACGCGTGGACGACGCGTTGACGTCGACGGCGGGGAAGATCCGCTTGTCGGCGAGCTGGCGCGACAGGCGCAGCTCCGAGTTTCCGGTGCCCTTGAACTCCTCGAAGATCACCTCGTCCATCTTCGACCCGGTCTCGACGAGCGCCGTGGCGAGGATGGTGAGCGAGCCGCCGTTCTCGATGTTGCGCGCCGCACCGAAGAAGCGCTTCGGCGGGTAGAGCGCCGAGGCGTCGACGCCGCCCGAGAGCACGCGACCGGATGCCGGTGCCGCGAGGTTGTACGCGCGGCCGAGGCGGGTGATCGAGTCGAGCAGCACGACCACGTCGTGGCCGAGCTCGACGAGGCGCTTGGCGCGCTCGATCGCGAGCTCGGCGACCGTGGTGTGGTCCTCGGCCGGGCGGTCGAAGGTCGACGCGATGACCTCGCCCTTGACCGTGCGCTCCATGTCGGTGACCTCTTCGGGACGCTCGTCGACGAGCACGACCATGAGGTGGACCTCGGGGTTGTTCGTCGCGATGGCGTTCGCGATCTGCTGCAGCACGATCGTCTTGCCGGCCTTGGGCGGCGCGACGATGAGGCCGCGCTGGCCCTTGCCGATCGGCGCCACCAGGTCGATGATCCGCTGCGTGAGCTTGGTGGGCTCGGTCTCGAGGCGCAGGCGGTCCTGCGGGTAGAGCGGGGTGAGCTTCTGGAAGTCGACCCGCGCGGCGGCCTCCTCGGCGGACTGGCCGTTGACCGAGTCGACCTTGACGAGCGCGTTGTACTTCTGGCGGCTGTTGCCCTCGCCCTCGCGAGGCTGCTTGATCGCGCCGACGACCGCGTCGCCCTTGCGGAGGTGGTACTTCTTCACCTGGCCCAGCGACACGTAGACGTCGCTCGGACCGGGGAGGTAGCCCGTCGTGCGCACGAAGGCGTAGTTGTCGAGCACGTCGAGGATGCCGGCGATGGGGATCAGCACATCGTCGTCGAGGATCTCGGGCTCGACCTCGTCGCCGCCGCCCTGACCGCGACGCTTGCGGTCGCGGTAGCGGTTGCGGCGGCCGCCCTCGCCCTCGCCCTGCTGCTGGTCGCTGCGCGACTGCTGGCCGCGGCCGCCCTGCTCCTTCGGGCCCCGGTCGGAGTCTGCCTGGCGCTCGTCGCCCGACTCGTCGGCCTTGCGCGGGTCCTGGCCGCGGCCGGCGTCGGCCTGCTTGCCGGCCTCCTGGCCGCCCTTGCCGTTCTGGCGGTCGTCGCCCTTCTGCTCGGGCTTCTGGCCCTCGCTGCGGTCGCGGTCGCCGCCGCCGCGTCGGCCGCGGTTGCGGCCACGGCCCTGACGCGGCTCCTTCTCGGCCTGCTCGCCCTCGGCCTGCTCGCCCTCGGGGGCGGGCGTGCGGCCGGCGTCGCCGGCGCCGCCGGTGACAGCGGCGAGCTCCTCGCGGACGGCGGCGCGCGCCGCCTCGCGGGCGTCGTCGCCCGGCTCGTCCGCCTGGGGGGCCTCGGCCGGGCGGTCGCCGGGCACGAGGTCGACGCCGCTGAGTCCGGCGTTGGCGTGGCGGGCCGCGGCCGTCGCGCTCGTCGCGCGTCGCGGCTGGCGGCCGCGTCGTGTGGGCGCCTCGACGGGCGGGGCGTCGGTGACGGATGCCGCGGCGGCGGGCGCCTCGGATCGGGCCGCGTCGCCGTCGACCGACGGCGCCGGAGCGGGCGTCGTGTCGGCGGCGGGCCCGGCTTCGGCGGCTGCCGGAGCCTCGAGCCCGGGCAGGGCCTGCCCGTCGGTGGCCGGAGCCTCGACTGCGGCGACGGCAGCGTCGGCGGAGTCGGCGGAGTCGGCGTCGTGGTGGGCGGAGATCAGGTCCACGAGTTCTCCTTTTCGGCGCTTGGAGGCGCCCGCGATGCCGAGGGAGGCGGCGAGCTCCTGGAGCTCGGCCACCTTCATCGTGGTCAGGCGGGTGCGGGTCGCCACGCCGTCGGCGTGGTCGGTTCCGTTGGTCACTGGGATTCGTCCTTTCCCCTCGCCAGGTGCTGGGTTGGCCGAGGAGAGCTGATCGCGGCGCGACGGAGTCGTGCGCACGGGGCGCAGACTGCGCGTTGCGAAAGCATGAAATGCCGGGAATTGCACGATGCGGCGGGAACGCGAGCTTGCAGCGTCTGCCGGGTGCGCCATCAGTCTAGCACCGGCCGGGTCGCGTCCCGACCACGCGCCACGCCGTCGCGGCGCGACCCGGGCTCGTGCGCCGGGTCAGGCCTCGTCGACCCGCGTCACCGTCGCACCGAGGAAGTCCACGGCCAGCGGCAGCGCCTGCCACGCGGTCTCGGCCGATTCCTCGACGAGCCGCACCGCGTCGGCGCGCTCGCTCGGATCGCTCGCGAGCACGAGGATCGACGGTCCGGCGCCGGAGACCACCGCGGCGTGGCCCGCGTCGCGCAGCACCCGGATGAGCCGGTCGGTCTCGGGCATCGCCTCCGCACGGTAGCGCTGGTGCAGCTTGTCCTCGGTCGCCGCGAGCAGCAGTTCGGGGCTCTGGATGAGGGCGGCGACGAGCAGCGCCGAGCGCGACACGTTGAAGACCGCGTCCTCGTGGGGCACCGACTGGGGCTGGAGGCTCCGGGCGAGGGCGGTCGACATCTCGTGCTCGGGGACGAGGACGAGCGGCGACACGCCCCGGTGCACCATGAGCTTCTTGTGGCGGGGACCCTCGGGGGTGACCCACGCGATCGTGAGGCCGCCGAACAGCGCGGGCGCCACGTTGTCCGGGTGACCCTCGAGCTCGGTCGCGAGCTCGAGAAGCTCGTCCGGCGAGATCTCGACCTCGGGCGCGAGCAGTCCCCGGGCGGCCATGACGCCGGCGACGATCGCCGCCCCGGAGGAGCCGAGTCCGCGGCCGTGCGGGATCGCGTTGCGGGCCACGAGCTTCAGCGGCGGCAGGTCGCGACCGTAGTGCGCGAGCGTGTGGGCGATGGCGCGGACGACGAGATGCGACTCGTCGAGGGGCACCTCGCCGGCGCCGACGCCGTGCACCTCGATGCGCAGGCCGTCGCCGCCGACCTCGACGTCGAGTTCGTCGTACTGCGCGAGCGCCAGCCCGAGGGTGTCGAAGCCGGGCCCGAGGTTCGCGGACGTCGCGGGCACCTTGACGTGCACGCGTCGACCCGAGAGCTCCGCGGTCGCGATCGCCGACGCCTCGGCGGAGGCGGCGCTCATGCGAGCCCCAGCACCTGCGCCACGTGCGCGGTGTCGGCCGGGACGACGGTCGGCTGCACGTCGGACCCGTCGGGCAGGCGGAGGGCCCACTGCGGGTCCTTCAGGCCGTGCCCCGTGACCGTGAGCACCACGCGGGAACCGGCGGGCACCTGACCGGCGGCGGACCGCTCGAGCAGCCCGGCGACGCTGATCGCCGACGCCGGCTCGACGAAGACGCCGACCTCGGCCGAGAGGATGCGCTGGGCCTCGAGGATGCGGTCGTCCTCGATGGCGCCGAAGTAGCCGTCGGTGAGGTCGCGCGCCTCGAGCGCGAGGTGCCACGAGGCCGGGTTGCCGATCCTGATGGCGCTCGCGATGGTCTCCGGGTGCTTCACCGGCTCGCCTCGCACGAGTGGCGCCGACCCCGCGGCCTGGAAGCCGAACATGCGCGGGAGCCGCGTGGCGTTGCCCGCCTCGATGTCCTCGCGGTAGCCGCGCGTATACGCGGTATAGTTGCCCGCGTTGCCGACCGGGATGAAGTGGAAGTCGGGCGCGTCGCCGAGCACCTCCACGACCTCGAACGCGGCGGTCTTCTGCCCCTCGATGCGGTCGTTGTTGACCGAGTTGACCAGGTGCACCGGGTAGTTCTCGGCGAGATCCCGCGCGATGTCGAGGCAGTCGTCGAAGTTGCCCTGGATCTGGATGAGGTGCGCGTCGTGCGCGATGGCCTGGCTGAGCTTGCCCATTGCGATCTTGCCCTCGGGCACCAGCACGGCCGCCTTGATGCCGGCGTGCGTGGCGTATGCGGCGGCCGATGCCGAGGTGTTGCCCGTCGAGGCGCAGATGACGACCTCGGCGCCGCGCTCGACGGCCTTGGTCACGGCCATGGTCATGCCGCGGTCCTTGAACGACCCCGTCGGGTTCATGCCCTCGAACTTGACCCACACGTCGGCACCGGTGCGGCGCGAGAGCGCCGGAGCGGGCAGCAGGGGCGTGCCGCCCTCGCCGAGCGTGACGACGGGCGTGGCATCCGTCACGTCGAGCCGGTCGGCGTACTCGCGGATGACCCCGCGCCACTGGCGCGACGTCGCCTTCGTTGCCTGCTGGTTCACTCTGCTCCTTCGACTCGGATGACGGATGCGACGGAGGTCACGACGGGGCTGTCTCCGAGGGCGCGCACCGTCTCGGCGAGCGCGGACTCGCGCCCCTCGTGGGTGCCGATGACCAGCGTAGCCCGGCCCGTCTCATCGCTGATGGTCTGCTGCAGTTCGCCGACGGAGACCCCGTGGTCGGCGAACACGTGGGCGATCGTGGCGAGGACGCCGGGCTCGTCGGCGGCCTCGATGGTGATGGCGTAGCGCGTGGTGATGCGGCCGATGTCGAGCACGGGCAACTCGGCGTGGGTCGACTCGGCCGTGCCGGGACCGCCGAGCACGTGCCGCCGGGCGATGGCGACGAGGTCGCCGAGGACGGCCGAGGCGGTCTGCACGCCGCCGGCCCCGGCGCCGTAGAACATGAGCGGTCCTGCCGCCGCGGCCTCGACGAACACCGCGTTGTTCGCGCCGTGCACGGCCGCGAGCGGATGGCTCCGGTGCACCATGGCCGGGTACACCCTCGCGGAGACGCCTTCCTCCCCCGTCTCGGGGTCGGCCAGGCGCTCGCAGATCGCGAGCAGCTTCACCACGTAGCCGGCGCGGGCGGCCGACTCGACCTGCGCCGCGGTCACGCCCGTGATGCCCTCGCGATGGACCGACTCGATCGGCACGGCCGTGTGGAACGCGAGGCTGGCGAGGATGGCCGCCTTCTGGGCCGCGTCGTAGCCGCCGATGTCGGCCGTCGGG
This sequence comes from Agromyces indicus, assembly GCF_031432295.1. Lineage (NCBI taxonomy): Bacteria > Bacillati > Actinomycetota > Actinomycetes > Micrococcales > Microbacteriaceae > Agromyces > Agromyces indicus. The sequence goes on from NZ_JAVKGS010000004.1 coordinate 229,132, forward strand.
TCGGCCTCCGCGTAACCGAGCTCGGTCGCGGTCGCCAGGGCGTCCTCGAGCGAGGCGCCGGTGGTGTCCATCCGGTCGAGGATGAAGTTCGTCGTGCCGTTGACGATGCCGAGGATCCGCTCGATCCGGTCGCCCGCGAGGCTGTCGCGGAGCGGGCGGATGATCGGGATGGCGCCGCCGACGGCCGCCTCGTACGACAGCTGCGCGCCCACCTGCTCCGCGGCCGCGAACAGCTCAGGACCGTGGGTGGCGAGCAGCGCCTTGTTGCCCGTCACGACGTCGGCGCCCGAGGCGATGGCCTTGAGGACGAGCGTGCGGGCCGGTTCGAGTCCGCCCATGAGCTCGATGACGATGTCGGCGCCGACGATGAGCGACTCGGCGTCGGTCGTGAACAGCTCGCGCGGGAGGTCGGCGTCGCGCGGCGCGTCGACGTCGCGCACCGCGATCCCGGCGAGCTCCAGGTGGGCGCCGATGCGGCTGGCCAGCTCCTCGCGCTGCTCGAGCAGCAGGCGCGCGACCTGCGAGCCCACCGAGCCGGCGCCGAGGAGCGCGACCCGGATGGAACGGTATTCGATCATGCGGTGACTCCGTGTCGGTCATCGTCGTGGTCGGACAGCCCGGCGTCGCGCGCGAGGAGGTCGTCGACGGTCTCGCCGCGCACGATGACGCGCGCCGCCCCGTCGGCGACCGCCACGACCGGCGGCCGCGGGACGTGGTTGTAGTTCGAGGCGAGCGACCAGCAGTACGCGCCCGTCGCGGCCACCGCGAGGAGGTCACCGGGGGCGACGTCGTGCGGCAGCCAGTCGTGCTCGACGACGATGTCGCCGGACTCGCAGTGCTTGCCGACGACGCGGGCGAGGGCCGCCGCCTCGTCGGAGGTGCGGGAGGCCAGGCGCACGGTGTACTGCGCGCCGTAGAGCGCGGTGCGGATGTTGTCGCTCATGCCGCCGTCGACCGACACGTAGTGGCGCCATCCGTCGTCGGTGGGCACCGCCTTGACGGTCCCGGCGGTGTAGAGCGTCACCCCGGCCGGACCGATGATCGTGCGGCCCGGCTCGAACGCGAGCCGGGGCACGGGCACGCCGTGACGACCGGCGGCCTCGGCGACCGCCGCGGCGATGCGATCGGCGATCGCCTCGATGGGCTGCGGGTCGTCGGCCTCGGTGTAGGCGATGCCGAAGCCGCCCCCGAGGTTCAGTTCCGGCACCGGAGCCGACGCGGCGAGCTCGGCGTGGACCGCGAGCAGCCGCTCTGCCGACTCGGCGAAGCCCGCGGCGTCGAAGATCTGGGAGCCGATGTGGCAGTGCAGTCCGACGAAGTCGAGCGAGTCGTGCGAGCGGATGTCGCCGGCGACCCGTGCCGCGTCCTGCAGCGGGATGCCGAACTTCTGGTCCTCGTGGGCGGTCGCGAGGAAGTCGTGCGTCGACGCGTGCACCCCCGAGTTGACCCGCAGGCGCACGCGCTGGACGCGACCGGCCCGGGACGCGGCATCCGCCACCCGCCGGACCTCGATCTCGCTGTCGATCACGATCGTGCCGACGCCCGCCGCGATCGCCTGCTCGATCTCGGCCGTCGACTTGTTGTTGCCGTGGAAGCCGATGCGTGCGGGATCGGCGCCCGCCCGGAGCGCGACCGCGAGCTCGCCGCCGGTGGAGACGTCGACCGCGAGGCCCTCCTCGGTCATCCACCGCACCATGGCCCCCGACAGGAACGCCTTGCCGGCGTAGTAGACGACGGCGGTGGTGCCGACGGATGCCGCGGCCCGCTCGAAGGCCGCACGCGTGCGCGCGGCCCGGGCGCGGGCGACGGTCTCGTCGACCACGTAGAGCGGCGTGCCGAAGCGGTCGGCGAGCGTGCGGACGTCGACGCCGGCGAGCACGATCCGGCCCTCGTCGTCGCGGTGCGCGCCCTCGGGCCACACCTGCGGCGCGAGGGCGTTCGGGTCCGCCGGCGCGGGCGGAGGCACGGGGGCGGAAGCGCTGGATGCCACGGGAACCTCACGGGACGTTTGGGAACGACGATCACTCGGTCGGCGAGCGAACCCGGATCGGTTCCTGAAGCCTCGGTGCGAGCCGCCCTCGTGAGGCGGCGTCCCCGCGAGTCTAGCGACGAGCGCCGCGGCCGCCGAATCGGGTGACGCCGGACGACCCGGGCACGGTCACGACGGGGACGGCGCGGTTCAGCCGCAGGTTCCGGTGGTCGCGAGGGTGTCCGCGGCGATCGCCAGGTCGGACGCCTCGAGTCGCACGGTGGCCCCCTCCGGGGTCACGTCGATGCCGGCCACCTCGACGCCCTCGGGGAGGCGGTCGGCGACGCACACCGGGTAGGGGTCGCCGCCGAGCACGCGATCGACGAGGCTCGAGGCGTCGATCGTCGCCCCGCCGGCGCGCACCTCGGCCGCGACCGGCGTGAGCAGCACGCGGTCCCCCGCGGCATCGGGTTCGGCCGTGATCTCGAAGCCGACGCGCAGGCCGAGGACCTCGAGCTCGTCGGAGTACGCGACCGTGCCCTCCCCGAGCGCCAGGCCGCCGTCGATGCCCTGGGATTCGGCGATCGCATCGAGCGCGGCCTCGTCGACGGTCGCCTCGGCGACCGCGCGTTCCACGCTTCCACCCTCCTCGAGGGGTACGCCGTACGCGGTGACGGTCGCGTCGACGGGGACGCCCTGCACCGACAGCTCGGGAGCGGTCGCGACGACCTCGTCCATGCGACCGGTGAGGACCTGCCAGAGCGCCGAGACCCCCCGGATCTGCACGTCGACCTCGCCCTCGACGCCCTCCGGCAGGTCGCGTTCGATCGAGTCGGCGACCGCGCGCTCGGCGATGCCCCGGCCGACGGTCTCGACGAGGACGAGGAGGCCGACGACGATGACGAGCAGCGCTCCGACGATGATCGCGGCGCGCGTGCCGGCGCTCGTGCGACGCCTGGGCCCGTCGTCGACGGGCGTGGAGTCGAAGCGGACGGTGTCAGCGTCGGAAGCGGCCATGGGTCGGGAGGTTACATGCGCTCGGGGGCCGACACGCCGAGGAGGTCGAGGCCGTTGCGGATGACCTGGCCCGTCGCGTCGTTCAGCCAGAGGCGCGTGCGGTGCAGGTCGGTGACGGGCTCGTCGCCGAGCGGGAGCACGCGGCAATTGTCGTACCAGCGGTGGTAGAGGCCGGCGAGCTCCTCGAGGTAGCGGGCCACGCGGTGCGGCTCGCGCAGCTCGGCCGCCTGGGCCACGATGCGCGGGAACTCCTGCAGCGCCCCGAGCAGCGCCGACTCGGTCTCGTGATCGAGCAGTTCGGGCGCGAACGCGGTGCGGTCCACCCCCGCCTCGGCGACGTTGCGCGCCAGCTGGGTCGTGCGCGCGTGCACGTACTGCACGGAGAACACGGGGTTGTCGTTGCCGCGCCGCTGGAGCACCTCGGGGTCGATCGCGAGCGGCGAGTCGGCCGGGTACCGCGCCAGCGTGTAGCGCAGTGCGTCGGTGCCGAGCCAGGCCTGCAGGTCGTCGAGCTCGATGATGTTGCCCGCGCGCTTGGAGAGCTTGGCGCCGTTGATGCTGACGAGCTGGCCGATGAGCACCTCGATGTCGCGCTCGGGGTCGTCGCCGGCGGCACCGGCGAGGGCCTTGAGGCGGTGGACGTACCCGTGGTGGTCGGCGCCGAGCAGGTAGATCTTGTGCTCGAAGCCGCGGTCGCCCTTGTCGAGGTAGTACGCGGCATCGGCGGCGAAGTAGGTGTAGACGCCGTTCGCGCGACGGATGACGCGGTCCTTGTCGTCGCCGAAGTCGGTCGTGCGCACCCAGACCGCGCCGTCCTCGTCGTACACGTGCCCCTGCGCGCGGAGGCGCTCGACGGCGGCGTCGATCGCCGACACGCCCTCGTCGTCCTTCGCGTGCAGCGCGCGCTCGCTGGTCCAGACGTCGAAGTGCACGTTGAAGCGCTCGAGCGACTCGCGGATCTCGCCGAGCTGCAGCTCGTAGGCGATCTCGCGCGCCGTGTGCAGCGCCACCTCGTCGTCGAGCTCGAGCAGGTGCGGTTCGCGCTCGAGCACGCGGGCGGCCAGGTCGGCCACGTACTGGCCCGGGTAGCCGTTCTCGGGCGTCGGCTCGCCCTTCGCCGCGGCCAGCACGGACGCGCCGAAGTTGTCCATCTGGTTGCCCGCGTCGTTGATGTAGTACTCGTTGGCGACCTTCGCCCCCGCGGCCCGCAGCACGCGGCCGATGGAGTCGCCGAGCGCCGCCCAGCGCGTGTGGCCGATGTGCAGCGGTCCGGTCGGGTTCGCCGACACGAACTCGAGGTTGATCACCCGACCGGCGAGCGAGTCGCCCCGCCCGTAGGCCGCGCCGGCCTCGACGATCGCCTTGGCGAGCGAACCGGCCGCGGCGGCATCGAGCCGGATGTTGATGAAGCCGGGGCCGGCGACCTCGGCGCTCGCGACGCCGTCGACGTCGGCCAGGCCCGCGGCGAGCTCGCCGGCGAGCTCGCGCGGGTTCGAACCGAGCGGCTTGGCGATGCGCAGGGCGATGCTCGAGGCCCAGTCGCCGTGCTCGCGCAGCTTCGGACGCTCGAGCGTCACGGCCTCGGGCGCCAGCTCGAGCGCGACCTCCTCGCCCGATGCGCGTCGTCGCTCGACCAGCTCGGAGACGAGGTCGAACAGGACACGCGAGAGATCGGCGGGAGTCACTCGAAGATCCTACCCGTCGCCGTTGGTAGGGTTTCCCGCATGCCGCGCCCGAACACCCAGCTCCGCCGCTCCGCGGTCGCCCTGGCCGCCGTGCTCGCCCTCGCCGGATGCACCACCCCCGACGCGCCGTCGGCCACCGAGACGCCGACGTCATCCGGGACGCCGGCACCCAGCGGATCGGCGGCACCGACGCCGGCGCCGACCGAGGAGCCGCTCCCGTTCGAGGCGGCGTGCGCCGACCTCATCACGCTCGACCAGATGTACGAGTTCAACCCCAACTTCGGCGAGGCCCCCGGTTTCGAGCCGGAGTCGGACGACCTCGTCGCGGTCGCCGACGCGCAGGGCACCGTGTGCGGATGGAGCAACCAGACGAGCGGCGACCTGATCGGGCTCGGCGTCGCGACCCTGCCCGGGAACGCGTTCGCGGCCCAGGTCGGACGCGCGGCGGTCGACAGCACCGCGGTGCCGACGTACGGCACGCCGCCGGAGGTCGAGGGCTTCTTCAGCCAGTCGGGCGGCGTCGGCCGGGCGCAGGTGTTCGCCGACGGCTACTGGATCGTGCTCGAGTCGCCGGAGTTCCTCGAGCCCGGTGACGCCGAGCCGCTCGTCACCGCCGTCCGCAGCAACCTTGCGGCGCGCTGAGCACGCCCGGGCGAGCCCGCCGCGCGTCATGCGCAGGGTGCGTCAGGTGGTAGTGTGAATGGCTGTGCGCCTCCGTAGCTCAGGGGATAGAGCGCCGGTTTCCGGTACCGTAGGTCGGGGGTTCGAATCCCTCCGGGGGCACGTCGTGAAGAGCCGGGTCCACTCAGTCAGCTGAGGGCCCGGCTCATTCCGTTTCCGGGCGCCCAGCCGCCCGACGCCCGGCCGCTCCGCGACTCCCCCGCGTCCGCTGGAAGTCTGCTGCACGTCTGCGGCCGATGCGTGGACGCTCCCGTCCGCGCCGCCATAGACTCCAGACATTCCGGTCCGAGGGGAAGGCGTCTGGCACATGCGGTCGGTACGAGGGAGTTCGATCGCGGTCGCCGTGCTGGCCGGGCTGCTCGCGGTCGCGCCCGCAGCGGCCGCCCATGCCGAGGACCCGGTCTCGTTCGGCGCGAGCCCGGTCGTCGACACCGTCGATGCCCTGAGCGCGTCCGAGCTCACCGAGGTCGAGGCCGCGATCGAACGCGCCGCCGACGACACCGGCCGGCAGCTCTTCGTCGCCTTCGTCGACGAGTTCACGAATCCGGCGGATGCCGCGTCGTGGGCGACCGACACCGCGAACGCCAACAACATGGGCACCGAGGACTACCTGCTCGCCGTCGCCGTCGAGGGTCGTTCGTACTACTTCTCCGCTGCGCCCGACGCATCCCTCACGCAGGCCGACACCGACCGGATCAGCATCGAGCGGATCGAGCCCCGGCTCCGCGACGAGGACTGGGCGGGCGCGGCCGTCGCGGCGGCCCAGGCGCTCGGCGGCGGCGGAGGCGGCGGCGGGTTCGGCGCCGGGTTCCTCTGGATCCTCCTCGGCGGCGCGGCCGTCATCGCGGTCGTCGCCGTGGTGCTGGCGCGGCGTCGCCGTCGCGACGCGGGGGCGCCCGGGGTCCCCGGGGGTGCGCCCGGTGCGGACGCCGAACCGCAGGTCCCGCTCGAGGAGCTCCGCCGCCGCGCCGCGAGCGCGCTGGTCCAGGCCGACGACGCACTGAAGACGAGCGAGGAGGAGCTCGGCTTCGCGACCGCGGGCTACGGCGAGGAGGCCACCGCGGGCTTCCGCACCGCGCTCGAGTCCGCGAAGGCGCGCGTCGCCGAGGCGTTCACGCTGCAGCAGCGACTCGACGACCACGAGCCCGACACCGAGCAGCAGCAACGGGAGTGGTACACCGCGATCCTGGCCCTCACGGCGGAGGCGGAGTCGATGCTCGACGCCGAGGCCGACCGCTTCGACGCTCTGCGCGATCTCGAGCAGAACGCCCCGCAGGCGCTCGCACGCGTCGAGGCCGCCGCCCGCGCCGCGGAGGACGGCATCGCCCCCGCCGCGCAGCGACTGCAGGCGCTCGGCGCCCAGTACGCGGCATCCGCGCTCGCCACGGTCGCCGACAACCCCGAGCAGGCGCGCACCCGGATCGCGTTCGCCAGGGACTCGATCGGCGAGGCGCGGGCCGCGCTCGAGCGCGGCGAGAGCGGGGCCGCGGCCGTCGACATCCGGGCCGCCGAGGAGGCCACCGACCAGGCGCGCCTGCTCACGGCGGCGATCGAACGCCTCGCCGCCGACCTCGCCCAGGGCGACCGGGCCGTCGCGGCCGGCGTGGACGACCTCGACGCCGACGTCCGCACCGCACGCGGCCTGCCCGACGCGTCGCTCGCCGGCCTCGCCGACCGCGTGGAAGCGGAGTCCGCCGCGATCCGAGCCGAACTCGCTCGCCCTGGCCGGTCGCCGCTCGACCTCGCCGCACGGGTCGACCGGGTCAACGCCGAGATCGACCGGGCCGTCCAGGGTGCCCGAGACGCGCAGGTGCAGGCCGAGCGCACCCGCGCCGAGCTCGACCGCTCGCTGCTGGCCGCCCGAAGCCAGGTGCAGGCCGCCGAGGACTACCTCGTCGCGCGCCGCGGCGCCATCGGCTCGGAGGCCCGGACCCGGCTCGCCGAGGCCGGCCGCCTCGTCGTCGAGGCGCAGTCGCTCGCGGCATCCGACCCGCCCCGAGCCCTCGCGAGCGCCCAGCGGGCCGAACAGCTCGCGTCGAGCGCGATGTCGCTCGCCCAGCAGGACGTCAGCGGATTCGGCGGCGGCATGCCGGGCGGCGGGATGTTCGGCCAGCCCGCGCGCGGCGGAGGCGGCGACATGTTCGGCGCGGTCCTCGGCGGCATCCTCATCAACTCGATGATGGGCGGCGGCGGAGGCGGCGGCATGTTCGGCGGCGGCGGAGGCGGCGGCCGCAGCCGGGGCGGCTTCGGCGGGGGCTTCGGCGGCGGGCGCTCCCCCGGCAGCTTCGGCGGTTCGGCCACGCGCGCCCGCCGCGGCAGCGGAGGCCGCTTCTGACCCGCTCCACCGCCCACACCCCACGACCACCAACCGGAAGGAAGCCACGATGACCAAGCAGTCCATCTTCGGACGGATCTCGCAGCTGCTGCGGGCGAACGTCAACGCGCTCATCGACCAGGCCGAGGACCCCCAGGTCATGCTCGACCAGATGGTGCGCGACTTCACCAACTCGATCGCCGACGCCGAGGCGGCCATCGCCGAGACCATCGGCAACCTGCGCCTGCTCGAGGACGACCACCGCGAGGACCTCGAGGCCTCGCGCGAGTGGGGCGACAAGGCCCTCGCCGCGAGCCGCAAGGCCGACCAGCTGCGCACCGCGGGCGACGCCGCGGGCGCCGACAAGTTCGACAACCTCGCCAAGGTCGCGCTCAGCCGGCAGATCTCGTCCGAGAACGAGGCACGCGCGGCCGAACCGCAGATCGCCGCGCAGACCGAGGTCGTCGACAAGCTCAAGAGCGGCCTGAACGGCATGAAGCAGAAGCTCGTCGACCTGCAGAACAAGCGGTCCGAGCTCATCGCCCGCGCCAAGACCGCCCAGGCGCAGCAGCAGGTCCACGCCGCCGTCAAGTCGATCGACATCCTCGACCCGACGAGCGAGCTCGGCCGGTTCGAGGACAAGATCCGCCGCGAGGAGGCCAAGGCGCGCGGCCAGGCCGAGATCGCCGCGTCGAGCATCGACGCGCAGTTCAACGAGCTCGACGACCTCGGCGAGCTCACCGAGGTCGAGGCCCGGCTCGCCGCGCTGAAGGCCGGCGGCGGTTCCTCCGACCAGGGGCAGATCGCGTCGAACTGACGAGTGAGCGGATGCCGCCGGCCGCCCGCCGCGCGGCATCCGCCCCTCGCCTGGCCACCACCCGACCCCGCGGCGGAAGGAGCCGAGAGATGCACGCCGAGGACGAGCGGACCCTGGTCGGTCGCATCCCCGACCGGCTCGCCGCGCACTTCCCGGAGATCGCGCCCGAGCGCATCGCCGAGGTCGTCGAACAGGAGTACCGGCGCTTCGACGGACGCCCGATCCGCGACTTCGTGCCCGTGCTCACCGAGCACCAGGCGCGCGACCGGTTGCGCGCCGAGGGCACGGCCGAGGTCTTCGCCTCCCCGCCCGACCTCGCTCCGGCGGACCCCCGACCGGTGCCGGACACCGAGCACGATCCCGCCATGCGCCGGCCCGAGCCCCACTCGGTCGATCCGCGAGCCGGGGAGACCCGCCCGGAGGCGCCCGCCGGCTCGCCCGTGACGCTGCTGAACGGCGACCTCGGCGGAGGGCCGGCGTGATGGCCGCCTCCGTCCGGCGCGCGCCTGCGGCCCGCGAGCCGCGCGCGTCGACGCCATGACGCCCGACGAGGCCGCTGCCGCGCTCGGCGTCGACCGCGACGCCGACTCCGCGGAGATCGACCGCGCTTACCGGCGCCTTGCGCGCGAACTGCACCCCGACCGCTACACGGGCCGTCCGGCCGACGAGGTGCGGGCGGCCAGCGACCGGTTCATCGAGGTCACCCGGGCGCACGACGTGCTGCTCGCGGCGCCGCGCCGGCCCGCGCCATCCGCTCGCATCGTGGTCGAACGCCCCCCGGCGGATGCCACGCGGCCGGAGACCGCGCACCGGCGACCGTTCGGCTGGTGGCTGTTCGCGGCCTGGACGGCACTGACCGTCGTCGGGGCGATCCTGTCCACGGCGACCGGCCCGCTGTTCACGCCGGCCGACCTCTGGGTGCGGCTGGGGCTGCTCATCGCCTTCGCGCTGGCCACCGCGCTCACGGGTCGCCGGTGGGTGTGGCGGATCACCCTGGTCCTCCTCGGACTGAGCGCGATCGCGGTCATCGCATCGACGACCGTGGCCGGCCTGCTCGGGCTCGGATTCATGGCGATCGCCTGCTTCGGCCTGGCGGTGCAGGGTCGGCTGGTCCGCTTCCCCGACCAGTGAGGCGCCGAGCCGCGGGCGGTGCCCGGCGCGTCGTGGCGGACCCGTGCCCCGCGGAACATACTGGGAGCATGCCGGCCGCCTTCCTCGTCATCCCCGAGTGGCAGGGCTCCGTGTCGTCCCGTGCCATGAGCCATGCCGATGGCGCGCACGCGATCCACGGCGACCTGCCGTCCGCCTCCACCGTGCTCGTCGACGTGCCCATGGAAGCGGGCGACGCGCTCGGGACAGGAGTGCAGCGGTACAGCGCGCTGCGGCGCGTCCGGGAACGGACCGCCGACGCGCTCGCGCGGGCCACGGGCACGCCCATCGCCATCGGGGGCGACTGCGGGATCGCGCTCGCGCCGGTGGCCGCGGCCTCCGCCGCGCACCCGGGCGAGGTCGCGGTGCTCTGGCTCGACGCGCACCCGGACCTGAACTCGCCCGAGACGAGCCCGTCGGGCGCGTTCAACGGCATGGTGCTGCGTGCCATCACGGGCGATGGTGCGGACGGGCTCGCGCTCGACGGGGCGACGCGCATCCCGCCGTCGCGTCTCGTCCTCGGCGGGCTGCGCGCGATCGACGACGGCGAGCAGGCGTTCCTCGACGAGCACGGCGTGACGGCGTTCGGGGTGGGCGAGCTCGCCGACCCCGCGTCGGTCGTGGCGGCGCTCCGAGCCACCGGCGCCGGCCGCGTGTACGTGCACGTCGACCTGGACGTGCTCGATCCGTCGGCCATCGCCGGGCTGTCGTACCCGCTGCCGTTCGGCATCGGAGCCGTGGAACTGGTCGCGGTGCTGAAGGCCGTGGTCGAGGCGTTCCCGCTCGCCGGTGCGTCGATCGCCGGGTTCACGCCCGCCTCGGCCGAGCTCGCGAACGACGACCTCCCGACGATCCTCCGCATCGTCGGCGCGCTCGCATCGGGCGCATCGAGCGCGGGCCGCTGAATCGCCGCGAGCCGATGCCGGCGACGGCGCCCGGTGCCTAGGCTGGGGTCGGGCCGCCCGGTGCATCGCGGCGCCACCGGAGGGAGTCGGAATGGACCACCGCGAGTTCGACGTCGTGGTGCTGGGGGCCGGAGCGGTCGGCGAGAACGTCGCCGACCGCGCGCGTGCCGCCGGCCTCGAGGTCGCCATCGTCGAACACGAGCTCGTCGGCGGCGAGTGCTCGTACTGGGCGTGCGTGCCGTCGAAGGTGCTCCTGCGCAGCTCGACCGTCCTGCGCGCGGCGCGCCGCGTCCCGGGCGCGGCGGAGGCGGCCTCGGGTGAGCTCGATGTCGCCGCGGTGCTCGCCCGGCGCGACGAGTGGGTCTCCGACTGGGACGACCGCAACGGCGTGGCGTGGGTCGAGAGCATCGGCGTCGAGCTCGTCCGCGGTCATGGACGACTCGACGGCGAGCGACGAGTGGTCGTGACCCGTCCCGACGACACGGAGGTGGCGCTCGTCGCGCGGCACGCGGTGGCGGTGTGCACGGGCTCGACCCCGAACGTCCCCGACATCCCGGGCCTCGCCGAGGCCCGCCCGTGGACGAGCCGCGAGGCCACGAGCGCCCGGAGCGCCCCCCGGAGCCTCGCCGTCATCGGCGGCGGCGTCGTGGCGGCCGAGATGGCGTCGGCGTACGCCGGCTTCGGCACGGAGGTGACGGTCCTCGCCCGCACGACCATGCTCGGATCGATGGAGCCGTTCGCCGGAGAGGCGGTCGTCGCCGGGCTCCGCGCCGCGGGCGCGACCGTGCGGCTCGGGGTCTCGCCGGAACGCGTGGATCGGGGCGACGACGGCCGGGTGGTGATCGCCCTTCCGGGCGGGGGAACCGTCGACGCCGACGAGGTCCTCGTCGCGACCGGGCGACGACCGCGCACCACGGGCATCGGGCTCGAGACGGTCGGACTCGAGGCCGGAGCGTGGATCGACGTCGACGACACCCTCGCCGTCACGAAGCTCGCGGATGCCGCGGCCGACGGTGCCGCTCCGTGGCTCTACGCCGTCGGCGACGTGAACCACCGTGCGCTCTTCACCCACCAGGGCAAGTACCAGGCCCGCGCCGCCGGCGACGTGATCGGCGCGCGGGCACTCGGCCGGGCTGTCGACGATGCGCGATTCGGCATCCACGCGGCCACCGCCGACCGCGTCGCCGTCCCGAGCATCGTGTTCGGGGATCCGGAGGTCGCGACGGTCGGGCTGACCGCCGCAGCGGCCGAGGAGGCCGGGATCGCGGTCCGGCTCGCGGAGGTGCCGTTCTCGAGCGTGAGCGGTGCCGGGATCCTCGCCGACGGGTACGAGGGGCGCGCCCGCCTCGTGATCGACGCGGACCGCGGCGTCGTCGTCGGTGCGACCTTCGTCGGGCCGGACACGGCCGAGCTGGTGCACGCCGCGACGATCGCCATCGTGGGCGAGGTCCCGGTGGACCGGCTGTGGCACGCCGTCCCCGGCTTCCCGACGCTCAGCGAGATCTGGCTGCGCCTGCTCGAGTCGCTCGGGCGTCCCGAGGCCGACGGATGAGCGCCGCCCACCGCGCATCCGCCCGGGCGCCGTGGCCGCCGAGCGCGCCGCGGAACCGCACCCTTCGCCTCCGCCTGACCGACTCCCCCATCAGCCTCGCCGGGTACTGGTGGGCGACGGCGGTCGGCTTCGCGTGGGGCTTCCTCTGGAGCCGTGGCCGGATCGAGCGGCGCCGCGGCCTCATCGTGTTCCGCGGCATGCCCCGATGGACCTTCGGCCGCGGTGGATCCTGCGTCGGCGGCTGCTACCTCACCTCGACGAACGTGTCGCACGCCGTCCTCGGGCACGAGGCCGTCCACCGGGCCCAGTGGCGGCGATACGGCATGCTCTTCCCGATCCTCTACTGGATGTCGGGGCGCGACCCGCTCGCCAATCGCTTCGAGATCGAGGCCGGCCTCGAGGCCGGCGGCTACGTGAAGCGGCCCGGGCGCTCGACGCGCCCGGGCCGGGAGGCGGCATCCGCCGGCTGACGAGCGGGCGTCAGTTCGACGGCTCGGCCGCCGCGGAGAGCGCCGAGACGAGCTCGTCGAGGCCGTAGGTGAGCGAGAGCGCCGTGGGCGGCGAGACGGCGGCGATGAGCTCGGTGCCGACGACCTGGGCGACCTGGCCGCGCGAGACCGCCGGGATGGCCGAGATCGGGGCGGAGGTGAGGAACGCGTCGGCCTCGGCCTGCGTGTCGTGGTAGCTCAGGACCAGGTCGGAGTCGAGCTGGTCGAGCTGCTCGTAGCTCAGCGTGTAGAAGAACGGCGAGTCGCCGTTCTGGAGCTCGGCCACCGCGGGCGCGTCCTCGAGGCCGAGCGCCGAGAGGAACTCCACGCGCGAGTCCTCGGGGGTGTAGACGTAGAAGGTGCCCGCGGTGTCCCAGACGGCCGCAACGGTCTTCCCGGCGAGCTCCGGGTGCTCCTCGGCCTTCGCGGCGAGTTCGGCGTCGAGGTCGTCGAGGACGCCCTGCGCCTCGTCCTCGAGCCCGAGCGCCGTGCCGACGGTCGTCACGACCTCGCGCCACGGCGTGGTCCATGCCGCGTCGGGGTAGGCGACGGTGGGGGCGATCTCGCTCAGGAGCTCGTACTGCTCCTCGGTGATGCCGGAGTACGGCGCGAGGATCACGTCCGGAGCGGCCTCGATGAGCTCCTCGTAGGGCGGCGCCTCGCCGTCGTCGGTGAGGATGGCGGGCGTCTCGGCGCCGAGCTCCTCGAGCTCGTCGGCGACCCAGGGCAGGACGCCGTCCTCGTTCGCCCCGTAGGTCTGCTGGGCGATGGCGACCGGCACGACGCCGAGGGCGAGGGACGCCTCGGTGCTCCCCCAGCCCCAGGTCGCCACGCGCTCGGGCGCTTCGGCGAGCTCCGTCTCGCCGAAGGCGTGCTCGATCGTGACGGGGAACGCGCCGTCCGATGCGGCGGCGGCGCCCTGGCCGCCCGGATCGGCGGCTCCGGTCCCGGCGCAGCCGGTCAGGGCGAGGGCGGTGGCGGCGGTCACCGCGATGGCGGCGAGCTGTCGGCGCGCGTGCATGGAGGGCCTTTCGACGGAGGGGTTGGGCGTGCGGATCGGAGATCCAGCGAACTTAGCTTAGCCTAACCTAAATCGCTCGCGCCCCGGTGGTATCGCCCGATCGGCACGACCAGGGGCGAACCCGCGACCGGATCCTGCGTGACGAGGCACTCCAGGCCGAACGCCTCCGCCACGGTGTCGGCGGTCATCACCTCGGCGGGGTGTCCGGCCGCGCGGATCCGCCCGCCGTCGACGACGACGAGGTGGTCGGCGTACCTGGCCGCGAGGTTCAACTCGTGCAGCACCATGACCACCGTCGTGCCGTGCTCACGGTTGGACTCCGTGAGCAGGTCGAGCAGCTCGAGCTGATGGGCCGCATCGAGGAAGCTCGTCGGCTCGTCGAGCAGGACGATGCCGGCCCGCTGGGCCAGCACCATCGCGATCCAGACGCGCTGTCGCTGGCCGCCCGAAAGCTCCGCGACGGGGCGGGCGGCGAGCTCGGCGGTGCCCGTGGCCGCGAGCGCCTCGGCCACGATCCGATCGTCGTCCGAGGAGCGTCCGCCGAACCAGCCGCGATGCGGATGGCGACCGCGGGCGACCAGCTCGGAGACGAGAACCCCGTCGGGTGCGACCGGCTGCTGCGGCAGCACGGCGACGCGGCGCGCGAACTCCCGCGCGCCGTACGAACGCACGTCGCGTCCGTCGAGCGAGACCCGCCCCGACTGCGGGACGATGAGCCGGGCGAGCCCGCGCAGCAGGGTCGACTTGCCGCTGCCGTTCGGGCCGACGATCGCGGTGATGCGCGCGTCGGGCACGGCGAGGTCGAGCCCGTCGACCACCGTGCGGCCGTCGTAGCCGAGCCGCAGCCCTTCCGCACGGAGTGCGTGCGAGTCCGGATGCGTCATCCGTCTGCTCCCTTCCGATTGCCGCGCGCGATGAGCCACAGCAGGTACGGCGCGCCGATCAGGCCCGTGACGATGCCCACCGGGACGGCCACGCCGCCGAGCGCGTGCTGGGCGACGAGGTCGGCGACGAGCACCATCGCGGCGCCGACGAGGGCGGATGCCGCGAGCGAGGGCCGCCCGTGCCCCGCGAGCGCCCTCGCCACGGGCGGCGCCACGAGGGCGACGAAGGCGATCGGACCGGTGAGCGCGGTCGCGACCGCGACGGCCGCCACGCCGAGCAGGATGGCGATCAGGCGCGATCGGGTCACGTCCACGCCGAGCCCGCGGGCCGTGTCGTCGTCGAGTGCGAGCAGCGGCATGCGCGGTGAGAACACGGCCGCGAGGGCGAGGACGATCGCGAGCGCGCCGCCGGCCATCGCGAGCTCGTCCCAGCCGATGCTCGAGACGCCGCCGACCATCCACACGAGCGCCGCAGGCGCCTCGCGGATCTCCGCACGCGTGATGAGCCACCCGAGCAGCCCCGACACGATCGAGGCGACGCCGATCCCGACGAGGACGAAGCGGATGCCGGTGAGCCCGTCTCGCCACGCGAGCGCCCAGACGATCGCCGCGACGGCGAGGGCGCCGGCGAAGGCGGCGAGCGAGACCGCCGGGCCGGTGAGGCCGAAGAGGAGCATCGCCGTCACGGCGGCCAGGCTCGCCCCGCCGGTGACGCCGAGGATGTCGGGACTCGCGAGCGGATTGCGCAGCGTCGACTGGAAGAGCGCGCCGCCGAGGCCGAGTCCGACGCCCGCGATGACGGCCGCGACGACGCGGGGCAGGCGAAGCCGGTACACCACCAGGTCGGTGGTGGGATCGGCCCGGCCGGTGAGCGCCGCGACGAGGTCGGGCGCCGAGACGCCAGCCGCGCCGAGGAGCAGCGCGGCCGTCGCGGCGACGAGCACCACGGCCGCGGCCGCGACGCCCACGAGGATCGCGCGCCGGCGCGTGGCCGAGTGCACGGCGGCGACGACGCTCGCGGCGGCCTCCGCCGTCGGTCCGGACGGCGTGCGGGCGCCGGCGTCGGGGCGGACGGCGGTCACGTCGCCGCTCCCCCGCGCCGGCGCACGAGCGCGATGAGCACGGGCGCACCGACGACGGCCGCGACGATGCCGGCCTCGAGTTCGGCCGGCGGGGCGACCACGCGCCCGATCACGTCGGCCGTGACGAGCACGGTGGCGCCGAGGACGGCGGCGAGCGCGATGCGCCGCCGGTAGTCGCCGCCGGCCGACGCGCCGGCGGCGTGGGCGACGGCGAGGCCGAGCAGCGCGATCGGTCCCGCGAGCGAGGTCGCCGTCCCGGCGAGGACGATCACCGCCACGGCGGTGACGAGACGGGTCACCCCGAGGCGGACGCCGAGGCCGCGGGCGACGTCGTCGCCGAGCGCCATCAGGTTGAGCCGCGGCGCGAGCCACGCGGCGAGCACGAGTCCCGCGACAAGGAACGGCCAGAGGGCGGCGGCGGTCTCGAGCCCGCGTCCGGCGAGCGAGCCGACCGACCAGAACCGGTACTGGTTCAGAGTCGCCAGGTCGCGGATCAACACGAGCGTGATGAGGGGCGTCGTGGCCGCCATGACCGCCGCGCCCGTGAGGGCCAGGCGGGCGGGGGTCGCGCCGCCGCCCGCCGAGCCGATGGCGAACACGACGGCCGCCGCAGCGGCCGCGCCGGCGAACGCGAACCAGATGAATCCGAGCGGGGTCGAGACGCCGAGGAAGGTGATGGCGGCGACGACCGCGAGCGATGCGCCGGCGTTCAGCCCGAGGAGCCCGGGATCGGCGAGCGGGTTGCGCGTCGCGCCCTGGAGCACCGAGGCGACGGCGCCGAACGCCGCGCCCGCGAGCACCCCGATGATCGCGCGGGGCAGCCGCAGCTCGCGCACGACGAGCTGGTCGGTGTCGCCGTCGACCGGGGCGCTGAACGCGCTCCAGACCACGTCGAACGGCACGGCACGCGAGCCGATCGCGAGGCTCGCGAGCACGGCGAGTCCGAGCAGGGCGACAGATGCCGCGAGCACGACGCCGAACGGTGCGCGCGGCCGGGGCGCGCGGTGGGGTCGCCCCGCCGCCGCACCGCCGTCGGGGCGCGACCGTTCGGCCACCGGCATCCGCTGGACCATCGTCGGATCAGTCGAGCTCGGCGCGACCGCGGCGCCAGTACCCCATGAACGCGACCTGGCGGCGGTCGAGGCCGGCCTCCTGCACGAGGAACCGCCGGAGCGTCTTCACGACGGACGCCTCCCCGGCGATCCAGGCGTAGCAGTCGCCGTCGAGGCTCGTGCCCTCCGGCACGTCCCACAGGATGCCGTCGGCGTCGGCGGCCGCCTCGAGGTCGGCGAGCGTGCGTCGCGACGTCTCGGCCACCGCGGCGACGGGGTCGGCGCAGTCGCGCAGCCAGCAGGTGCGAGCGACCCAGTCGCGGACCGCGGGGACCAGCCGCTCGCCGTGCGCCTGTCCGTCGAGGCGGGGCAGCCAGCGCACCTCGACGCCCGACGGCGCGCGGACGGGCAGCGCGTCCTCGGCGCACGGCACCTCGATGACCGCGGCACCGGTCGCGTCGGCGGGGAGGGACTCGAGGATGGCGCAGATCGCGGGGGCGGCGGTCTCGTCGCCCGCGAGCAGGACGGTGTCGACGTCGCCGGGACGCCAGTCGATGCCGACCGTGCGCCCCTCGCTCAGCTCGTCCGGTCCCACGAGGACGATCTCGTCGCCGGGAGCGGCGCGGCCTGCCCATGCGGATCCCGGACCGGTGTCGCCGTGCGCCACGAAGTCGATGTCCACCTCGCGGGAGCCGGGACGGACCCCGCGGATCGTGTAGGTGCGGAACGGGTTGCGCTGGTCCGCCGGCAGCTGCCGCCACTCCCCGAACCAGTCCTCGCCCTCGGGGAACGACGTGAAGCCGGTGCCGGGCAGCGGCAGGACCACCTTGACCCGCTGGTCGAATCCGGCCGTGCCGAACCCGGCCAGGTCGTCGCCGGCGAAGGTCACGCGCACGAAGTGCGGCGAGAGCCGCTCGACCCGCGACACGCTCGCGCGGAACGTCCGGTAGGCGGGACGTGGGCGGGCGACGACCTCCGCCTGGGCGAGTGAGGTAAGCATTACCTAAGTCTTGCACACGGTTCGGCTGCGACCGCAACCTCGCGTCACCACACCGGCGGTCGCCGCCTCCCCCGCCGAGCCGCGCGCTCCAACTGGGCGGCGAGGGCGAACAGCGTCGCCTCCCCACCCGGGCGTCCGATCAGCTGCACCCCCATGGGCAGCCCGCCCTCGGTGTCCAGCACGGGCAGCGTGAGCGCCGGCATGCCCGCCACGTTGACGAACGACGTGTACGGCGTGAAGCGGACCTGCTGCGCGAAGTTCTCCTCGCCGTCCTCGGCGTGGTACCAGCCGACGGGACGCGGTTCGAGGGCGAGCGCGGGCGTCATGACCGCGTCGAAGGGGGCGAAGCGCGCGATGGTGCGCCGCTCGAAGCCGGTGAGCCACGACTGCGCCGCGGCGAGGTCGGCGGCGGTCAGGGCACGTCCCCGGCCCATGAGCCATCGCGTGAGGGGCTCGAGCCGGTCGGCGCGCTCCTCGGCCACGTCGATCGTCGCGGCACCGGCCTGCCAGACGGTGCGGAACGCCGCCGGGTACCCGGGCTCCGCCGCCGGGGCGAGCTCCTCGACGCCGTGGCCGAGCCGGTCGAGCAGCGCGACGCCGGCATCCAGGGCGGCGCGCGCGGCCGGATCCAGCCGGATCTCCGTGAACTCGTCCCACGGCGTGTCCGTCATCACGGCGACCTGGAAGCGGCCCTCGCCACGGATCGCCGCACCGAGGTACGGTCCGTCGTCCCCGGGCGCCCGCACCGCGAACGGATGCCGCGGCGGGTACCCGTGCGGCGCGATCATGCCGTCGAGCAGGAGCGCGGCATCGGCGACGGTCCGGGCGATCGGGCCGACGACGCCGAGGCCCGCGAGCCGGTCGAGTCCCGATCCGGACGGCACCCGTCCGCGCGACGGCTTCACGCCGACCAGGCCGCACGACGCGGCCGGGATGCGGATCGAGCCGCCGCCGTCGCTGCCCGGCGCGAACGGCAGCAGGCCGGCCGCCACCGCCGCCGCCGCCCCGCCGCTCGAGCCGCCCGCCCCGCGCTCGAGGTCCCACGGGTTGCGCGCCGGTCGACCGCCCACGGGCTCCGTGTACGACGGCAGCCCGAACTCCGGCGTGGCGGTCTTGCCGAGGCTGACCGCGCCGGCCGCATCGACCGCGTCGACCACGTCGTCCGACTCGTCGGGCATGTGCCCCTCGTGGGCGCGCGACCCGAAGGCCGTGGGGACGCCGGCGCGCGGGTGCAGGTCCTTGTCGGCCAGGGGCATGCCCCACAGCGGGGCGGCGCGGGGCACGTCGCGCTCCACCCGGCGCGCCCGGTCGATCGCGAGGTCGGGCGTGACCGCCGCGAACGCGCCCACCACCGGATCCAGCCGCTCGATCCGGGCGAGGTAGTGCTCGGCCGCCTCCGTCGGCGTCACGTCGCGGCGCTGCAGCAACTGGTGCAGCTCCAACGCCGTGTACTCGTGCAGGTCCTCGATCGGGTCGGCCACGTCACGAGCCTACGCAGCGTCGCCGGTAGAGTGACGCACGTGGCGGGGGTGGCAGCCGGAGAGCGCATCGCGGGGGCCGTGGCGCGGCATCCGCTCGCCTGGGGTGCCGCCTGGAGCCTGTCGTTCGGCGCGCTGCTCGTGGTCGCGCTCGTCGCCGACTGGCCGGCGTGGGCCGACGCGATCGTCCTCACGGCCATGGTCGGGCCGTCGCTCGCGGCCACGGTGACGGTGCTGCACGCGACCCCGCGACGCCACTTCGACGAGATGTCGTCGGTCTTCGGCCACTTCGCCGTGCGCTACGCGGCGCTCGTCATCGGCGTCGTCGCGTGGAGCGCCTCGGTCGTGGTCGGCGCGGCGATCTCGCAGGCGATCCAGCTCGCGGCGGAGGGGCGGGAGGACGAGATCCTCGGCACGGGCGTGGACGTCATGCTCTTCCTCGTCCCGATCCTCGTCGCCCTGCTGTGGGCCGCGTTCGTGCTGCGCTGCGCGTGGTTCCTGGGGCGCGTGCGCGGCTGGGGCGAGGTGCCCGCGTCCGACCGGGTGCCGCCCGCGATGCTCGCGAGCCGGCCGGCGCTGCGTCGCACGGTGATCGGCCTGGCCCACCCGGGCCTGTTCAGCGCCACCGGGCTCGTCGTGGCGGTCATGCTGCCCGCGCTGCAGGGCACGCACGAACTCGTGCTCTGACCCGGCGGCTACTTCAGCGACTTCTGCAGCAGCACGGTGCCGAGCCACCGGTCGAACTTGAAGCCGACCCGGCCCATGCGCCCGATCTCGGTGAACCCGAAGCGCTCGTGCAGCGCGATCGACGCCTCGGCGCCCTGGTCGGCGATGACGGCGAGGATCTCCTTCAGCCCCGCCGCCTTGGACGCCTCGATGAGCTCGCCGAGCAGCGCCCGCCCGAGGCCCTTGCCTGATGCCGCGGGACCGAGGTAGATCGAGTCCTCGACCGTGTAGCGGTAGGCCCGCTTCTGCTTCCACGGGGAGACGAGCGCGTAGCCGAGCAGCTGCCCCGAGGGCGACTCCGCGACGAGGAACGGCATGCCGAGCTTCTGCAGCATCGCGAACTTCTGCTTCCACTCGCGGAGTGTCATCGCGTCCTCATCGAAGGTCACGGTCGAGTTCGCGACGTAGTAGTTGTAGATCTCGCGCACGGCCGGCAGGTCGGCGGGCCGCGCCGGGCGGATCTCGTACGCGAACGGCGTCTCCTCCGGCTCGGGCCGGCGCAGGTGCCGGGGCAGCACCCGTCGCTGCTGGTATTCCTCCTCGAGCATCCCGCCATGGTACGCGCGCCGTGTTGCGAACGGATGACGCGCGCGGACGCCGCCGGCGGCGGTGCCCGCCGTCGTCAGGCGGTCAGTCGTCGGCGAGCGACCAGTCGACGGGTCGCCCGCCGCGGGCCTCGAGGAGGGCGTTGGCCCGGCTGAACGGGCGGGAGCCGAAGAATCCGCGGCTCGCCGAGAGCGGGCTCGGGTGGGCCGACGCGATGCGGGGGGTGTCGCCGAGCAGCGGGGCGAGCGACTGCGCGTCGCGACCCCAGAGGATGGCCACGAGCGGGGTCCCCCGGCCCACGAGGGTGCGGATGGCGTGGTCGGTCACGCGCTCCCACCCCTTGCCGCGGTGCGAGCCGGACTCGCCGGGCCGCACGGTGAGCACGCGGTTCAGCAGCATGACGCCGCTGCGGTTCCACGCCCCCAGGTCGCCGTGCTCCGGCGGCGTGCACCCCACGTCGTCCGCGAGCTCCCGGTAGATGTTGGCGAGGCTCCGCGGGATGGGCCGGACGTGGCGCTCCACCGCGAACGACAGTCCGATCGGGTGACCGGGCGTGGGGTACGGGTCCTGGCCGACGATGAGTACGCGGATGTCGGCGACCGGCTGCCGGAACGCTCGGAGCACGCGGTCGCCCGCGGGCAGGTACGAGCGACCCGCGGCCACCTCGGCCCGCAGGAAGTCGCCCATGCGGGCGATGTCGTCGGACACGGGCGCGAGCGCCTCGGCCCAGCTCGCATCGATGAGGCCCGCCTCGGCGAGCTCCGGAAGGGTGCGGCCCATCAGCCGGTGATGCTCCGCACGACGACGCCGTCGTCGCCCGCGGTGACGCTCCAGACGCTGCCCGCGCCGGCGACCCGCAGGCCCGCGGTGCCGATCGAGAACAGCGTGTCCTCGTCGATCGCGATGCCGCCGTCGACGAGCCCCGCCTCGGTCGCCGCGATCAGCCGCGTGAGGGTGCCCCACTGTGCGGCATGGCAGTCGATCGTGAGGTCGACGAGCCCGAGGCCGGCCTCGGCGGTGACCTCGTCGAGGTCCTCGGAGGCCTCCTCGGGGGCGACGGGCACGCCGCCGATGCGCCAGCCGCCGAGCAGCGCCGTGTCGGCCGCGATGGCGGCGCCGGCCGAGAAGCCGAGGTACGGCAGGCCGGATGCCACGAGCCGGCGCAGCTCGCCCGCGACGGGCTCCACGGCCCGGCGGTAGGCGGGCGTCAGGCCGCCGCCGACGAGCACCCCGTGGGCGCCCGCGAGCGCCGGGATCGCGAACGCGCCCTCCTCGTCCACGACCGAGACCGCGACGTCGACGTCGGCGACCGACTCGAGGACGGCGCGCCACCGCGCGGCGAGCTCGACGCCCTCGGCCTCGGGCGCGACGAGCAGCACGGCGACGCGGGGCCGCTCGACGGCGTAGCGGCCGGCGGCCGCGGCCGCCTCGGCGATGAAGGGCGCGTACACGGCGGGCGCGTGCTCCGCGCTCCAGCCGCCCCCCACGAGGTGGACGCTCATCGGACCTCCTCCTCCACTCGCACAGGAGGCAGCGCCGACCAAGGGAAGACGATCCAGTCCTCGGTCTCGCGATACGCGAAGTCGGGGACGAGCACCGTGCGCGGCTTGACGTAGAGCGTGGCGCTCCGCACGTCGGCACCGACCCCGCCCAACAGGTCGACGACCTTCGCCAGGGTCCGGCCCGAGTCGGACACGTCGTCGACGAGGAGCACCCGCTTGCCCTCGAGCGCGGGGGCGTCGAGCATGGGCGGGTGCAGCACCGGCTCCGGGAGCCGCTCGTCGACGCCGGTGTAGAACTCGACGTTGATCGAGCCGCAGGACCTGGTGCCGAGCGCGTACGCGATCGCGCCGGCCAGGAGCAGCCCGCCGCGTGCGATCGCGATGACCACGTCCGGGCGGAACCCGGAGCCGAGCACGTCGGCGGCGAGCCCGCGGGCCGCGGCGGAGAAGTCGTCCCAGGTCAGGATCTCGCGGCGGATCCCGTCCGCGCCGCTCGCAGCGGCGTCGTTCGCGTCGAAGCTCATTCCCCCAAGGCTAGCGGCCCGCCCGCTCGGGGCCCGGGTCGTCGCTCGCGTCGCGCTCCGCGACGTCGTCGCCCGCGGCGAGCCCCTCGCGCTCGGCGGCGACCCCGCGCCGGTGCGGGTGTTCGCTCCGCAGGCCGGAGAGGCGCTCGTTGAGGACGGAGATCACCGTCGCGGACGCGACGCCCACGATCGCGACGCCGCCGGCCATGAGGAACGCCGCCCACATGCGGCCGGGCACGGTGACCGGGTAGGTGTCGCCGTAGCCCACCGTGGCGAGCGTGACGACGGCCCACCAGATCGCCTCGCCGAAGCTCGTGATGTTGGCGCCCGGCGCGTCCCGCTCGACCTGGAGCACCGCGAGCGAGATGAAGAACACGTAGACCGTCGCGTAGATGATCGCCGAGAGGATGAATCGGGCCCGCACGGCCTCCGTCGTCCGGCGCTGCAGCACCGGGAGGTAGCCCAGCAGCGAGACCACCCGCAGGGCGCGGAACACCGGGAACACGACCGAGAGGAGCTCGATCGGGTGACGCCAGGCGTACCGCCACCGCGCTCCCCGCGGGGTGAGGACGATCCGCATGACCGCGTCGACGAGGAACAGCACCCAGGTGGTCACGAAGATCGCGTTGAAGGCCACCACGATCGACGTGGGCAGGTCCGGGACCAGCACCCACACGGTGTACGCGACGATGAACGCGATGCCGAGCAGCGCCAGGAGCCGGCCGGTGGCGTCGACCCAGCGCTGCCGCCGCTCGACCCCGCCGACGCTCATCGCGACGCCTCCCGCCGCGTGACGAGCGGTCCCTTGGCGAGCCGGTGCGGCGCGGCCTGGGCGACGGGCTTGACCACGATGAGGTCGAGGTCCACGTGCGGCGGCTTCGACATCGCGTCGACGATCACGGATGCCACGTCCTCGGCCACCAGCGGCTCGGGCACCCCCTCGTAGACGGCGTCGGCGCGCTCGCGGTCGCCGCCGAACCGCACCAGCGCGAACTCGTCCGTCTTCACGAGTCCGGGCGCCACCTCGACGACCCGGATGGGCTCCCCGTTGAGCTCGAGCCGGAGCACCTCGGTGAGCGCGTGCGCGGCGAACTTCGCGGCGTTGTACCCGCCGCCGCCGACGTAGGCGACGTGTCCGGCGAGCGAGGTCACGTTGACGAGGTCGGCGACGCCGCGCTCGTCGGCGCCGCGCCGAAGGAGGGGCAGCAGCGCGCTCGTGACGCGCTTGACGCCGAGCACGTTCACCTCGAACATCCACGCCCAGTCGGCGAGGTCGGACTCCTCGACCGAGGCGAGCCCCTTCGCGCCGCCGGCGTTGTTCACGAGGGCGTGCACCGGACCCGTCGACGCGAGGTGCTCGGCGAGCGCCGCGACGTCCGCGTCGGAGGTGACGTCGGCGACGACCACCTCGCACCCGGTCTCGGCGGCGAGCGCGCGCAGGCGGTCCTCGCGCCGCGCGACGGCCACGACGTCCCATCCGTCGTGGCGCAGCGCCCGCACGGTGGCCGCCCCGATGCCCGAACTCGCCCCGGTGACCACTGCGCGCATGCCGTCCATGCGGCCATTCTGCACCGGCGGGCGCGGTCGGCCACGTGCACGGCGCGGGCCATGCGCGAGAATGGGCGGATGCAGCCGACGCCGTCGACCCGCGCCCCGAAGCCGCCCCAGCGGAAGCGCCGCGTGCCGCTGTGGGACAACGCGCGCTGGATCGCGATCACGCTCGTCGTGATCGGGCACGGCATCCTGCCCCTCATCGGCGAGGACGACGCGGCCTACAGCGTGTACCTGTTCATCTACTCGTTCCACGTCGCGGTGTTCGTGACGGTGTCCGGGTACTTCGCCAAGTCCGGTCCGCCGAACGCGCGCGCGATGCGCCAGGTGCTCACCGACATCGTCTTCCCGTACTTCATCTTCGAGACGATCTGGACCGTCATCCGCTTCGCCCTCGGCGGGGACTTCGTCCTCGACTACACCACCGCCTCGTGGACGCTGTGGTTCCTCATCGCCCTTGCGATCTGGCGCATCGCGCTGCCGTTCCTGGTGCTCCTGCGCTATCCGCTCCTCATCGCCATCGCGATCTCGATCGGCGCGGGCTACGCCGTCGAGATCGACTCGACGCTCGCCCTGGCGCGCACGTTCGGCATGTTCCCCTTCTTCGTCTTCGGCTGGAAGCTCCGCCAGTGGCGCATCACGGACCGCTGGCTCGACCTGCCCACGGCGGTGACGTGGCGCTGGCGGGCCGGCGCGATCGCGCTCTTCGCGGGACTGCTCGTCGTGCTCCCCATCGCCATCGAGACCTGGCGCGACCTGCGGCTGCGCCGGTTCATGCTCTACGACGAGTCCTACGAGTCCATCGGCTACGACGAGCCCTGGTCCGGCGCCATCCGGCTGTTCCTGCTGCTGCTCGCGATGCTCCTCGCGGTCGCCTTCCTCGTGCTGATGCCGCGGCGCACCACCTGGTTCACCGCGTTCGGCAGCGCCACGATGTACATCTACCTGCTGCACTCCTTCGTGCTGTTCCCGCTGCGCGAGACGCCGCTGCTCGAGGGGCAGCAGCCGTGGTGGGTGCTGCCGGCCATGATCGTGTTCTGCATCGGCGTCTCGGTCGTGCTGTCGCTGAAGTCCGTGCGGCGGGTCTTCCGCCCCCTCGTCGAGCCGCGGGCGCGGTGGCTGTTCCGCCCGGAGCCGGCGACCGCGACCGGCACGCTCGTGCTCCCGCCCGAGGCGCTGCCGCCGGCGCCCTCCGCGCCGCGCACGGCGGCCGAGGACGCGACGGCGCCCGACGCGCGACCGCCGGGCGGCGACCCGCGCGACGGCGAACGCGGCGCGTGACGCCGTGTTGCGGCATCCGTTGATCGCCTGATCGACCGCTCGTAACGTGGGCTCCGGTTGCGGCGCTGCCGCACCGCGAACGCGAAGGAGTCCCCATGGCAGAGCAGGCCGACTGGCGCTTCGAGACGAAGCAGGTGCACTCGGGCGCCGCCCCCGACCCGGTCACGAAGGCGCGCGCGACGCCGATCTACCAGACGACGTCGTACGTCTTCGACTCCGCCGAGCACGCGCAGAACCTGTTCGCGCTCGCCGAGTTCGGCAACATCTACACGCGCATCATGAACCCGACGCAGGCCGTCGTCGAGGAGCGCCTCGCCGCGCTCGAGGGCGGCTCCGGCGCGCTGCGCGTCGCGTCGGGCCAGGCGGCCGAGACCTTCGCCGTGCTGAACATCGCGCAGGCCGGCGACCACATCGTCTCGTCGTCGTCGATCTACGGCGGCACGTACAACCTGTTCAAGTACACGCTCGCCAAGCTCGGCATCGAGACCACGTTCGTCGAGAACCAGGACGACGCCGACGAGTGGCGCCGGGCCGTCCGTCCGAACACGAAGCTCTTCTTCGCCGAGACCATCGGCAACCCGAAGATCAACGTCCTCGACATCGAGCTCGTCGCGGGCATCGCGCACGAGAACGGCATCCCGCTCATCGTCGACAACACGATCGCGACGCCCTACCTCATCCGCCCGTTCGAGCACGGCGCCGACATCGTCATCCACTCGGCGACGAAGTTCCTCGGCGGCCACGGCACCGTCATCGGCGGCGTGATCGTCGACGGCGGCCGGTTCGAGTGGTCGAAGCACGTCGAGAAGTTCCCCGGCCTCACCGAGCCCGACCCGTCGTACCACGGCGCGAGCTACACCGCCGCGGTCGGCGACGCGCTCGCCTACGTCATCAAGGCGCGCGTGCAGCTGCTGCGCGACCTCGGCTCGTCGATCGCGCCGGCGAGCGCGTGGCAGCTCATCCAGGGCATCGAGACGCTCTCGCTGCGCGTCGAGCGCCACGTGCAGAACGCGCAGGAGATCGCCGAGTGGCTCGACGGCCACCCCGACGTGGCGAGCGTCAACTACTCGGGCCTGCCCTCGAGCCCGTGGTACGCGGCCGCCAACACGTACGCCCCCAAGGGCGTCGGCGCGGTGCTGTCGTTCGAGCTCAAGGGCGGCGTCGACGCCGGCCGTGCGCTCGTCGACAACCTGTCGCTGTTCAGCCACCTCGCGAACATCGGCGACGTGCGCTCGCTCGTCATCCACCCCGCCTCGACGACGCACTCGCAGCTGACCCCCGAGCAGCAGCTCACGACCGGCGTCACGCCGGGCCTCGTGCGGCTCTCGGTCGGCATCGAGAACGTCGACGACCTCAAGGCCGACCTCGAGGCCGGCCTCGCGGCCGCGCGTCGTGCCACGGAGGCCGCGCGGGTCTGACGACCGCACGAGCACCGAACGGATGCCGCGTCCCGCCCGGGACGCGGCATCCGTCGTCTTCGCGGGCCGGCGGCGTCGCGGCGGCCGGTGGGCGTAACAGACGAGCAGCCCCGTCGCGCGTCCGGGAGAATCGAGGCATGGACTGGCAGACGACCTCGGAGACGGTGCCCGCGAGCATCGTGCCCGAGGCCCGCGCCGCCCACCAGCTCGCCGGCCGGGCCCCCGCCACGGGCGCGTGGCGCGCCGGCGACCCGGTCGGCGACCGCCGGTTCGCGCGCATCGGCGACCTGGCGCTCGAGTCGGGCCAGGCGCTGCCCGACGTGCGCATCGCCTACGAGACCTGGGGCACGCTCGCGCCGGCCCGCGACAACGCGATCCTCGTCCTGCACGCGCTCACGGGCGACAGCCACGTGCTCGGTCCGGCCGGCCCCGGCCATCCGAGCGCCGGCTGGTGGCCGGGCGTCGTCGGCCCGGGTCGCGCGATCGACACCGACCGCTGGTTCGTCGTCGCCCCCAACGTCGTGGGCGGATGCCAGGGTTCGACCGGTCCCTCATCCGTGGCGCCCGACGGCGTCGAGTGGGGCGCCAGGTTCCCGTTCCTCACCATCCGCGACCAGGTCGCCGCGCAGATCGCCTTCGCCCGCGAGCTCGGCATCGAGCGCTTCGCCGCCGTGGTGGGCGGATCGATGGGCGCGATGCACGTGCTCGAGTGGGCCGTCATGGCCCCCGACGCGGTCGAGCGGATCGCGGTGCTCGCCGCCCCCGCGGCGACCACGGCCGACCAGATCGCCCTGAACTCGGTGCAGCTCGAAGCCGTGCGCAGCGACCCCGCCTTCCGCGGCGGCGCGTACTACGACGCCCCGGACGGCGACGGACCCACCCGCGGGCTCGCGCTCGCACGGCGGATGGCGATGCTGAACTACCGCACGCCGGTCGAGCTCAACCAGCGGTTCGAGCGCAGCTGGCAGTCCGGCCTCGACCCGCTCGGCGGCGGCGGACGCTTCGCGGTGGAGTCGTACCTCGACTTCCACGGCAACAAGTTCACGCGCCGCTTCGACGCGAACAGCTACCTCGTGCTGACCGAGGCGATGAACTCCCACGACCTCGGCCGCGGCCGCGACGGGGTGCCGGCGGCGCTCGACGGCATCGAGGCGCGCGCGCTCGTGCTCGGGATCGACAGCGACCGCTACTTCTCCCTCGAGGGCCAGCGCGAGATCGCGCGCGGACTGCGGCGGACGGTGCACGGCGACGAGCCGGTCGTGCTCCGCTCCGACTACGGTCACGACGCGTTCCTCATCGAGGACGACGCGGTCGGCCGGGCGATCGGCGACCTCCTCGCGGCCTGACCACAACCGGACCCGTCGCCCCGGTTCGGGCCGTTTGGCCCGCGTCCGGGGGTCGCTCTGGGTTATCTTCGAGGATGACGGCACCCGGGTGCCGTCATGGCGAGCCGCGAGAGGGGTGGCATGCGTCGGATCGACAAGGAACGTGACCGGCTGCTGCGACGACTCGCACGCGCCGGGAGCCTCACCGGAGCGGTCCTCGCGCTGGCCTGCCTGCTCGTCCCGGGCGCCCTGGACGCGGACCGCTTCGCCCTCGCGGTGATCCTCGACCTGGCGCTCATCGGACTCGTCGTCCTCGCGACGGCGCGCGGCGCCACGCTGCCGATCCTCGGCACGATCGTGGCATCCGTCGCCCTGCTGCTCGTGATCGGGCTCGACCCGACCATCGACCCCGCCGCCGAGACCGCCATGGCGGTGACCGGCGCGCTCACCGCCGCGGCCATCGCGATCCCCTCGATCGTGCGCCCGAACGGCGTGGCGCTCGTCGTGCTCTCCGGGCTCGCCGTCGTGACGGCCGTGGTCGCGTCGTGGTTCGCGGGGGCCGACCTCGGCACGGTGCTCGTCGCCTCCATCGCCGGCTGGGCCGCGTCGACCGCCACCGGCCTGTGGCTCGCGCGGGCCATCGACCGCGCGGCCGAACGGATCGACGAGGTCGGCCGCGCCCACCGGGCGGAGCGGCTCGCGAGCGAGTCGGAGGCGCAGCAGCGTCAGGATGCCCGCGTGCTGCACGACACCGTGCTCGCGACGCTGAGCCTCCTCGCCCACTCCGGTGTCGGCGTCGGCGAGAGCGCCCTCCGCCAGCAGGCCGGCGACGACGCGCGCCTGCTGAAGCAGCTCCGCCTGGGCGCCCCGCTCGACAACGGTTCGAGCACCGCCTTCTCACCCGACTCCCCCGCCGACGTGCTCGGCACGACCTTCGACTCCGTCCGCCAGCGGTTCGCCCGCATGGGGCTCGACGTCAACTGGCACGGCGCCGGTCAGCTCGTGCTGCCGCGCGACACGCTCGACGCGCTCCTCGGCGCGCTCGGCGAGTGCCTCGAGAACGTGCGCCGTCACTCCGGGGTGAAGGAGGCCGACGTCACGATCACCGACGACGACCGGACGGTCCGCGCGATGGTCACCGACCAGGGCGCCGGCTTCGAGCCCGCGGCGGTCGACCCGGCACGACTCGGCTTCGCGGAGTCGGTCGTGGGTCGACTGCATGCCGTCGGCGGCCGCGCGCGGGTCTTCAGCTCGCCCGGGTCGGGCACGACCGTGATGCTGGAGGTGCCGAAGCCGTGAGCCGGTTCCAGCGCAGCCTCCCGCCGGACGACGTGCCGCGCGACACCACCCACGAGGTGCAGTTCCGCCGGCCGACGCGGTCGGCCCGCGCCGCGGAGGACATCCGCAGCGCGCACGGCGGCCGCCGCCTCGCGGCGGGCGTCACCGTCGCCTGCGTCGCGATCGTGCTCGCCCACCTGCTGCACGCGTGGGGCCTGTCCGACATCTTCCCGCCCGGTCGGGACCCCGGGCCCGCGTGGATCGCCCTCGGACTCGTGACCGTCGGCGCGGTGGTCGCCACCCGCGGCCTCAGCCGCGTGCCCGACTGGGTGTTCGGCACGCTCCTCGTCGCGCTCGCGGTGCCGATCTGGCTCGACGTGGCCGCCACGGTCGACACCCTGCAGCTCGGGATCACGCCGACCGCCGCCCCGGCCGCCGCGGCGCTGCTCATGCCGGTGGCCGCGCTGCGCGAGACGCGCGGACCGCTCGCCGCGGCGGTGACCATCGCCGCGGTGCTGCTGGTCCAGGCGCTGATCCAGGCGCCCGAGGCGGGCACCCGCACGGTGGTGGGCGTGGCCATCGCGGCCTCCGCCGTGGTGCCCGTGGTGCTCGTGGTCATCGCGGTCCGGGGGTTCCGGCGCCTCGTGGGGCGCGAACTCGACCTCACGCTCGTGCAGAGCACCGTCTCCACGCCGCGTTCTGCTGTCGGCATGCGCGCCTCGGAGGAGCTCGCGGAGCTGGACTACGATGCCGAAGCGCTGCTCGACGACGTCGGGGCGGGCCGGATCGCGCTGCCGCTGCCGCCGGCGGCGGCCGAACGTGCCGGCCAGCTCGCGGCGCGGCTGCGCGTCCGGCTCATCGAGGGTCGGACGGACACCTGGCTGCGCCACGCCGTCACCGAGTCCGCGTACCTCAGCCGACGGGTGACGGTCGACGACCCGGCCGGCCTCGCGGGCCTTCTCGGCCCGGCCCAGCGCGACGGCCTCCTGCTCGCGCTCTGGCTGATCGCCGGCCAGCGGCGGACCAAGGCCTCGGCCCCGCCGCTGCGCGTGCTGGTGACCTGCCGCGACCGCGAGGCGCTCGATCCGGAGCCCGACGACGGCCGGCGGTTCGACGGCACGCGCATCGCGATCCGATTCGACGTGTCCGGCGTCACCGCACGGAGGGTCGACGAGGCGACGTGGGAGGCACTGGATAATGTCGGAAGACACGATGTGGTCGTGGGAGCCGACGGCTTCCGGGTCGACATCGACTGCCGGATCGACCCCGCGAACCGTGCGGGAACTGCGACGCCGTCCGGCGCCGCTTGACTGAGGGGAGTCTGACGTGCCCGAACCCGACACCAGCCCGATCCGGCTGGCGATCGTCGACGACCATCGCATGCTGCTCGGTGCGCTCACCGAGTGGGTCCGGGGCGCGGCATCCGACATCGACCTCGTGGCGGCCGTGCCGTCCTGGTCGGAACTGCTCGCCCATCCGGAGTTCCCCGTCGACGTGGTCCTGCTCGACCTCGACCTGCGCGACAACATCCCGATCTCGATCAAGCTGTCGACGCTGAAGTCGGCGAACGTCGCGACCATGCTCATGAGCACCTACTCCGAACCGGCGGTGGTGCGCGAGGCGCTCGGTGCCGGTGCGCTCGGCTACCTCGTGAAGTCCGAGCCGGTCGAGACGATCGTGGAGGCGATCCGTGCCGCGCAGGCCGGCGAGACCTACATCTCGACCGAGCTCATCGGCGCGCTCGACGACGACGGGGCCGCACCGCGACTCAGCGCCCAGGAGCGCCGCGTCATGGCGCTGTACGGCGCCGGCCAACCGGTGAAGGCGGTGGCCTTCCAGCTCGGCATCTCGGAGGAGACGGCGAAGAGCTACCTCAAGCGCATCCGCGAGAAGTACCGGCTGGCCGGCTACGACGTCGGCACCAAGGTCGCCCTGCGGAAGCGGGCCATCGCCGATGGCATCCTCCTGCAGTCGGAGTAGGCGAGCGGATCAGTCCCCGATCGCGGGCATCGCGCCGGTGACCGAGGGCATCGGGATGCCGCGGCGGAGGCGAGCGCGATCGAGTCCGAACGACGCGAGCGCGAGCACGGTGCCTGCGAGCGTCAGCGCGAGCCCGACCCAGACCGGGGCGACGTAGCCGAGACCGGCGGCGATCACGACGCCGCCGAGGATGGCCCCGAGGCTGTTGCCGATGTTCAGCGCCGAGTGGTTCAGTGCGGCGGCGATCGACTGGCTGTCGCGCGCGATGTCCATGAGCCGCATCTGGATGGTGGGCGACAGCGCCGACGCCGAGCCGCCCACGAGGAAGAGGCCCGTGATGAGGCCGACGGGGTTCGACGCGGTCAGCGCGAGCAGCACCAGCGATGCGGCCATGATGCCGAACCCCAGGTACATCGATCGGCGCACGCTCCAGTCGGCGAGGCGACCGCCGACGAAGTTGCCGATCGTCATCCCGAGTCCGATCACGATGAGCACGAGCGGCACGAGCGCGGCGTCGAGCCCCGTCACCTCCGTGGCGAGGGGGGCCACGTAGCTGTACACGGCGAAGAGGCCGCCGAACCCGATCGCTCCGATCCCGAGTGCGAACCACGCCTGCGTGCGCGTGAAGATCCGCAGCTCGCGGCCGATCGTCGCGCCCGGGTCGCCGGGCTGCCACGGCACGGCCGCGAGTACGGCGACGAACGTGGCGGCGAAGATCGCGGCGACCGCGAGGTAGGCGATGCGCCAGCCCGCGAGCTGGCCCAGCCAGGTGATCGCGGGCACGCCGACGACGTTCGCGATGGTGAGTCCGGACAGCACGAGGGCGACGCCGCGCCCGCGCTTGCCGGGGCCCATGAGGTTCGCCGCGACGAGCGACGCGATGCCGAAGTAGGCGCCGTGCGGCAGGGCGGCGACGAAGCGTGCGGCCACCACGAGCTCGAACGTCGGCAGCAGGGCGGATGCCACGGTGCCGAGCGTGAATGCGGCGAGCAGGGTCAGCAGGAGCTGCTTGCGCGGCCATCGCGCCGCGGCCGCGGCGATCGTGGGGGCGCCGACGACGACCCCGAGGGCGTAGGCGGAGATGATCCAGCCCGCGGCCGCGTTGGCGGCCTCGGTCGAGGTCGCGGCGAGGCCGGGCAGGAGGTCGAGGGCCATGTCGGGCAGCAGGCCCATCGCGACGAACTCGGTCGCGCCGATGCCGAACCCGCCCATCGCGAGGGCGATGAGTGCGAGACGGATGCGAGCCGGCGACAGGGTTGCCGGCGCGTGCGGGTGGCGAGTCACCCGCACGATTCTGCCACGGATCGAATCGATTCGATAATCGCGGCAGGGGGCGTCAGCCTCCGGGGCGGACCGCCCGGGCGGGCGTCACCCGTCGTTCTCGATCGCCGCCTCGAGACGGTCGACCTTGCCCTCGAGCTCGTTCGACCAACCCGGCCGGATGTCGGCCTTCAGCACGAGCGAGACCCGCGAACCGTAGTCGCCCACCGCCTCGGTGGCCGCCCTCACGACCGCGAAGACCTCGTCCCACTCCCCCTCGATCTCGGTGAACATCGACGTCGTCCGGTTCGGCAGGCCGGACTCGCGCACGATCCGCACCGCGGCGGCGACCGCGTCGTGCACCGAGGCGTCCTTCCGACCCGTGCCGCTCGGCGCGACCGAGAATGCGACCAGCATGGTGCTCCCCTCTCCGCGCGCACGCCGCTCAGGCGGAGGCATCGACCGCCGGCGGCCGGCGCGCGGACCCAGCCTGCCACACGCGCACGAGGGCCCACGCGAGCAGCGCAGCCAGCAGGACGACCTTCAGCGTGAGCAGCAGCACGAAGCCGGGATTCGCGATGAGCAGCCAGCCGTACCAGTACGGGTAGATCACGTGGGTGAGCAGCGCGATCGCGGCGGTCATCGCCGCCGGCGTCAGGAAGCGCCCCCCGCCGAGGGCGATGCCGAGGATCACCGGGGCGGCGAGCCAGGTGACGAACTGCGGCGAACCCACCTTGTTCGCGAGCATCAGGGCGACGATGAAGGCGAGCGCGAGCGGCGGCAGGAGTGCCACGACCGGTGCCCGCCGCATCGCTGCGCGGATGCCGAGGGCGAGGACCGCGGCCACCGCGATCGCCATGAGCGGGGTGGTCAGCGCCGACGCCACCTCGACGCCCGGCCCCTCGACCTGGAAGGTGAGGATGCTGCGGTCGTACTCGATCGTCGCCTCGTCGGTTCCGGCGACGATCCACCACAGCCACGGCACGGCGAGCGGCGCCTCGACCTGGAGGCCGCGGCCGGCCTGCTGGGCCACGAAGCCGAACGCGTTGAGGCCCGACCCGGCGATGAGGCTGACGCCGAGGATGCCGGCCGACAGCGCCACGGCCATCACCGCGACCTCCCCGCGCCGGCGGAGCGCGACGACGAGGCTCGCCACGAGCGCACCGGGCCAGACCTTGATCCAGGCGCCGACCGTGAGGAGCATCGCCGCGACCCGCGGCCGGCCGGCCGCCCAGAGGAGCCCCACGATCGCGAACGGCACGGTCACCGCGTCGATGCGCCCGAGCGCGATGGGGCCGAGCATCGCGAGGAAGGCGACCCACCACCAGGCGGCGGCGCGACGGCGCACCGACAGCCTCCCGCGGCCGAGCAGCACGGCGAACGCGAACGCGTCGAGCACCGTCACCATGGCGAGCCAGGCCTCGCCGTACCACTCCGCACCGAACGCGAGCGCGGCGGTCATGGGCGCGAACGCGAGGATCGGGTACACCCACGGGGTGTCGATCCCCATCCGCAGCCATCCCTGCTGTGCGGTCTCCGCCCACACCAGGTACACGCCCGTGACATCCCCCATCGGGTACCCCGGCGCGAACAGGTTCAGGGCGGCCAGCAGCGCGTGGACGAGCACGAAGGCCACCCACGCCGCGGCGCGGCCGCCGAGCAGCCGGCGGATGCCGCGTGGCGGTGCGTCCGACGTCACCTGCTCGACGCTGCTCCCGGTCACTGCCACGACTCCGCCGTCAGCGCCGCAGGAGCCCGCCGATCACGGGCGGAACGGCGTGCGCCACGTCGAGCGCGGTGACCGGACCGCCGTCCCACGCGGCGCTCGCCCGGCGCGCCGCCTCGGCGTGCACGTAGGCCGCGGTCGCGGCGAGACGCGTGATGGCGGTGGCATCCGCGGCGAGCCGCTCATGGTGCGTCGCCGCGAGGGCGCCCACGATCCCGCCGAGCACGTCGCCCGTGCCCGCGCTCGCGAGCCAGTGCGTCCGGACCGTCACCGTGAGGCGGGTGCCGTCGGGGTCGGTCACGTGGGTGACGGCGCCCTTCAGCAGCACCGCGACGTCGAGCTCGCGGGCGGCGCGGTCCGCCCACGCCGCCGGGTCGGCCTCGACCTCCTCCACCGAGGTCGGGATGTCGCGTTCGTTCAGCAGGTTCGCGAGCTCGCGTGCGTGCGGCGTGATCACCGTCGGCGCGGTGTGCGAGCCGACGAGGTCGAGTCCTCCCGCGTCGAGCACGGTCGGCTGTCCCGAGGCGAGCGCGTGCTGCAGCTCGCCCGCGAGCAGGAAGGACCGGTGCGACGCGTCCATGCCCGAGCCGAGGAGCCACGCCTGGACCCGGCCAGCGACCCCGACCGTCTCGGGGCGCGCGGAAATGACCGCCTGCCGCACGGCGCGGGGCCCGGTGAAGCGCACCATGCCCACGCCGGTGCGGTGCGCGGCCTCCACGCCGAGCACCGCCGCCCCGGGGTAGTCGGGCGATCCGGTGATGACGCCGAGCACGCCCCGGCGGTACTTGTCGTCGTCGGCCCCGGGCTCGCTCAGCCATTCGGATGCGTCGTCGGCGGCCCATTCGCGCCAGGTCCCGGTACCCATGCCCCAACGATAGGTTGATGGGCATGCCCTCGACCATTCCCGCGCCGCACGCGTCCGCGCCCCGACCGCGCGAGCGCGGCACGACCCCGTCGGAGGCGACGACTCCGGCGCTGTTCCGCCCGATCACCATCCGCGGGCTCGAGATCCGCAACCGCGTCTGGGTTCCGCCGCTCTGCCAGTACTCGGTGACCGCCCGCGACGGCGTCCCGCACGACTGGCACCTCGTCCACCTCGGCGCGATGGCCGCGGGCGGCGCCGGGCTCGTCATGGCCGAGGCCACGGCCGTGAGCCCGGAGGGCCGCATCTCCGACCACGACACGGGGCTCTGGAACGACGCGCAGGCCGAGGCGTGGTCCCAGATCACGGCGTTCCTCCGCTCGCAGGGTGCGGCCTCGGGCATCCAGCTGGCGCACGCCGGGCGGAAGGCCTCGGTGTGGCCGGAGTTCCGCCGCCTGCCCGGCTCGCAGCCGATCGAGGAGGGCGGCTGGCCCACGGTCGCGCCCTCGGCGGTGGCGTTCGACGGGCTGCGCGAGCCGACGGCGCTCGACGAGCCCGGCATCCTCGCGGTCATCGACGACTTCCGGGCGGCGGCGCGCCGCGCGGTCGACGCCGGCTTCGACCTCGTCGAGGTGCACGCGGCGCACGGCTACCTGATCCACCAGTTCCTCTCGCCGCTGTCGAACCGACGCGACGACCGCTGGGGCGGCTCGCTCGAGAACCGCGCGCGGCTGCTGCTCGAGACCGTCCGCGCCGTGCGCGACGAGATCGGCGAGCGGATGCCGCTGTTCGTCCGGTTCTCGGCGACCGACTGGGCGCCCGGAGGGTGGGACGAGGAGCAGACCTCGATCGCGGCCGGGTGGGCGGCCGAAGTCGGGGCCGACTTCTTCGACATCTCCACGGGCGGCCTGGTCCGCGATGTGCGGATCCCGGTCGGCCCCGCCTACCAGGCGGCGCATGCGGAGTTCGTCGGGGACCGTGCAGGCGTCTCCGTGTCGGCAGTGGGCCGGATCACCACGCCGGCGCAAGCCGAGGCGCTCGTGGCCTCCGGCGCGGCCGACGCGGTCATGTTCGGGAAGGCGATGATGCGGGATCCGCACTTCGCCCTGCGGGCCGCGCACGAACTCGGCGCCGACACGTCGATGTGGCCGCCGCAGTACGTCCGTGCGCGACCGGACCTGAACGACGGCGAGTGGTGAGCGCGATCCGGCTCAGGCGCCCGCTGCCGAGAGCATGCCCCTCGCCTCGTCCATGGTGACCCGGGTCGGCTGGGCCAGCGCGATGATGTTGCCCTCGCTGTCGTCGAACCAGGCGCCGCGTTCGCCGTCCATGTCCACGACCCCGTCCGTGGTCGTGAGGCCCGGCAGGTCGTAGTCGTGGAACGCGACGCCCTTCGCACGGAGGGCGGCCATGTCGCGGTCCAGGTCGTCGGTCATGATCGACAGCGCGGTCGCCTTGTTCGTGCCGGCGTACTGCGACTCGTAGACGAGCACGCCATTGCCCCCGACCGCGTAGAAGTCGCCGCCCCAGTCGCTGCGGACCGGGTCGAGACCCAGGACGTCGTGCCAGAACCGGCGCGCCCGCTCGAGGTCGGAGGCGGGCAGCGTGGCCATCGTGATGGAGTTCTCGAACATGAGTGCACCTCAGCTTTCGTGACGCGCGAATTCTACGCGCGCGCCCATCGACCCGCGCCCCCCGATCGCGGTGGATCGGGGGGCGGGCGGATCAGCCCCTCCGGGTCGCGTCCTGCACCTCGCCGACGAGTTCCTCGATGATGTCCTCGAGGAAGATCACGCCGGTCGTGGCGCCGTCGCCGTCGAACGCGCGTGCCACGTGGGTGCCGAGGCGGCGCATCGTCGCGAGGGCGTCCTCGAGATCGGTCCCGTCGAAGATCGACACGAGGCGACGCACCCGCTTGGCCGGGATGGGGTCGTCGAACTCGTCGTCGTCGAGGTCGATGACGTCCTTGAGGTGCACGTAGCCGTTGGGCTCGCCGTCGTCGCCGGCCAGCACGTATCGCGAGAAGCCACGACGGGCCACGGCGCGTTCGACGTCGGCCGGGGTGGCATCCGCCGGCAGGCAGACCAGCTCGTCCATGGGGACCGCCACGTCCTCGACCCGCTTGGTCGTGAACTCGAAGGCGGCCGTGAGCGTGCCGCTCGCGTCGGCGAGGATCCCCTCGCGGCGGGACTGGTCGACGATCGTCTGCACCTCCTCGAGCGTGTAGGTCGAGGTCGCCTCGTTCTTCGGCTCGACGCCGAAGAGGCGCAGCACGCCGTTGGCGATGGCGTTCAGCACGACGATCACCGGCCGGAACACGCGCGCGATGAACACGAGCGGCGGCGCGAGCACGAGCACGGCGCGGTCGGGCAGCGAGAACGAGAGGTTCTTCGGCACCATCTCGCCGAGCACGACGTGCAGGTACGACACGAGCAGCAGCGCGATGACGAAGGCCACGGTGGAGACGACCTCGGGCGACCATCCCGTGAGCCCGAGCGGGTACTCGAGCAGGTGGTGGATCGCCGGTTCCGAGACGGTGAGGATCAGCAGGGAGCAGATCGTGATGCCGAGCTGGCTCATGGCGAGCATGAGCGTCGCGTGCTCCATGGCCCACAGCGCCGTCTTGGCGCTGCGCTTGCCGCGCTCGGCGAGCGGCTCGATCTGCGATCGGCGCGCCGAGATGACGGCGAACTCGGCGCCGACGAAGAACGCGTTGCCGGCGAGCAGCACGAACAGCCAGGCGAGGCCGGCCCAGTCGCTCATCGCTCCACCTCCGTCAGCACGTCGGCGTGCGTCCGCGCGGTCGCCGGGGTGAACTGGATGCGGTCGATGCGGCGACCGTCGAGGCGCTGCACGCGGAAGCGGCCGCCCTCGACCTCGACCTCGTCGCCCACCGCGGGCAGGCGGCCGAGCACGCTCATGACGTAACCCGCGACGGTCTCGTAGGCGCCGTCCTCGGGCACCTGGATGCCCGTGCGATCGAGCAGCTCGTCGGGCCGGAGCATTCCGGGGAAGCTCACGAACTCGCCGCGTCGGACGACGCCCGCGCGCGTGCGGTCGTGCTCGTCGGCGACCTCGCCGACGAGTTCCTCCACGAGGTCCTCGAGGGTTGCGACGCCCGCCGTGCCGCCGTACTCGTCGACCACCACGGCCATCTGGTAGCCGCGGCCGCGCAGCTCGCCGAGGAGCAGGTCGAGCTTCATCGTCTCGGGAACCCGCAGCGCGTCGGACTGCAGTGCCGAGGCGGGAACCTGGTCGCGCTTCTCGCGCGGAACGGCGACGGCCTGCTTCACGTGCACGAGGCCGACCACGTCGTCGAGGTTCTCGTCGTAGACCGGGAACCTCGAGAAGCCCGTCTGCCGTGCGAGCTCGATGACGGCCTCCGCCGGTTCGAGCCGCTGCACGGCCGCGACGCGCGGACGCGGCGTCATGACGTCGGACGCGTCGTGCTCCGAGAAGCGCAGGGTGCGGCCGAGGAGCGTGGCGGTGTCCTGTTCGAGCAACCCCGCGCTCGCCGAGCGCCGCACGAGGCTCGAGAGCTCCTCGGCCGACCTCGCCCCGGAGAGCTCCTCCTTCGGTTCGATGCCCATGGCGCGCAGCAGGCGGTTCGCGCTGCCGTTCAGCACGGCGATCGCGGGACGGAACATCCACGTGAAGGCCGTCTGGAACGGCACGACCACCTTGGCGGTCTGCCGCGGCAGCGCGAGCGCGAAGTTCTTCGGCACGAGCTCGCCGATGATCATCGACAGGAGGGTCGCGACGACCACCGCGGTGACCGCGCCGACGGGGCGGATGAGCCCGTCGGGCAGCCCGATCGAGCGCAGCGGATCGGCGAGGAGCGACGAGATCGCCGGTTCCATCGTGTACCCGGTGAGCAGCGTGGTGAGCGTGATGCCCAGCTGCGCGCTCGAGAGGTGCGTCGAGGTGATCTTGAGCGCCTCGATGGTGAGGCCGAGTCGCGACTCGCCCTTCGCGCGGCGCGACTCGAGGTCGGCGCGGTCGAGGTTGACGAGCGCGAACTCGCTCGCAACGAACAGGCCCGTGCCGATCGTGAGGAGGAGTCCGATGCCGAGGAGGATCCACTCAGACATCCGCACCTCCCCGTTCGGTCACGGGCGAGGGTCTATGGCCGGGCGAACTGGCAGAAGGAGGGTCGTCCATTGTGCCGCCCAGTATATCGACGGATGCCGCGAGCGAACCTCCACGAGCGCGTCTGCGCCGGCTCGCGCCGCACGGCACGACCGCCGCGTCACGGACCCACCGGTGCGTTCGCTGCGGCATCCGCCTCTCGGCCGCTACCAGCTGACCGGCAGCGCCTTGCCCTCCTCGTAGCCCGCGGCCGACTGGATGCCCACGAGCGCCCGCTCGCGGAACTCCGGCACGCTGCGCGCCCCGGCGTACGTGAACGAGCTGCGGACGCCCGAGGTGATCATGTCGAGCAGGTCCTCCAGCGACGGCCGGAGCGGGTCGAGGTAGATCGCCGACGACGAGATGCCCTCGGCGAAGAGCTCCTTGCGGGCGAGCTCGTACGGCGACAGCCGACCGAACCGCTCCTTGACCGCC
Source organism: Agromyces indicus (assembly GCF_031432295.1). Taxonomy (NCBI): domain Bacteria; kingdom Bacillati; phylum Actinomycetota; class Actinomycetes; order Micrococcales; family Microbacteriaceae; genus Agromyces; species Agromyces indicus. Next base: position 268,768 of record NZ_JAVKGS010000004.1, read on the forward strand.
TTGGTCGAGGCCATGCCCCAGCTCTCCTTGTACACGCGGCCGTCGAGGTCGCGGCGCAGCGTGCCCGGTGCCTCGATGGTGCCCGCGAACCACGAGCCGATCATGACGGATGCCGCGCCCGCGGCGAGCGCGAGCGCAACGTCGCGCGGGTAGCGCACTCCCCCGTCGGCCCACACCGTCGCGCCGGCCTCGCGGGCGGCCTCGGAGGTCTCGAGCACGGCCGAGAACTGGGGCCGGCCGACGGCCGTCATCATCCGCGTCGTGCACATGGCGCCCGGGCCGACGCCCACCTTCAGCACGTCGGCGCCCGCCGCGACGAGATCCGCGACCGCATCGGCGGTCACGATGTTGCCGGCGACGATCGGGATGCCGAGCCCGGCCGCCTTCGCGGCGCGCACGGCGCGGATCATGCCCTCCTGGTGCCCATGCGCGGTGTCGACGACGAGCATGTCGACGCCGGCGGCGGCGAGCGCACGGGCCTTCGCCTCGACGTCGCCGTTGATGCCGATCGCCGCGGCGACCCGGAGCCGCCCCGAGGCATCCGTGTTGGGCTCGGAGACGGTGCCGCGCAGGGCGCTGCGTCGGCTCAGCGTGCCGATGACGCGGCCGTGCTCGAGCACGGGGGCGAAGTCGATGCCGGCGTCGACCATGAGGTCGAACGCCCGGCGGGGCGTGTCGACGTCGACGGCGTCGAGCGACGGGATGGCGCCGTGGACGAGGTCGCCGAGCCGGGCGTCGGCCAGCGCCGTCGCGAGCCGCGCGGCGGGGATGGTGCCGGCGTACCGGCCGTCGTCGTCGTGCAGGACGATGCCGTGGCCCTCGACGGGCGGGAGCACCTCGAGGGCGTCGGCGACGGTCTGGTCGGCCGAGAAGGCGTGGGGCACGTCGAACTGCGCGGGCCGGGACTTGACCCAGCGAATGGCCTCGTCGAGCTCCTGCAGCGGCAGGTCCTGCGGCAGCACGCCGATGCCGCCGCGCCGGGCGAGGGTCGCCGCGAGCCTCGGGCCGGTGACGGAGTTCATGTTCGCCGACACGATGGGGATGCTGCTGCCCGACCCGTCGTCGGGCGCGAGCGACACGTCGAGCCGGCTGGTCACGCCGGAGCGGCTCGGCACGAGGAAGACGTCGGAGTACGTGAGGTCGTGCCGCGGCGTCGTGCGATAGAACTGCATGCCACCCAGCGTATTCGGGCGTGGTGGGTGCCACCCGAGAGCGGCGGCCGCGGCGGATCGACGCGGTCGATGCGCACACACTCCGATGCCGATCGCAAGCGGTGCCGAGTGCTCCCCGAACGGGTTTAGGCTTGATGGGGCGTTCCGCGACGTGCTGCGCGCGCCACGCCACCAGGTGAGCATCCATCAATGGAGAGAGTGGGCGAGAGGCTGTGTCGAGCCAATTGACCGGGTCGGGGTCCGAAGAGACGACTGCGGCGGAGTTCGGAGCCAACGAATGGCTCGTGGACGAGATGTACGAGCGGTTCCTCGCCGACCCGGATTCGGTCGACGAGACGTGGCGCCCCGTGCTCGAGCAGTACCGCAGGGTCAAGGCCAACGGCGAGCAGCCCGCATCGGCCACCCCCACGACCATGCCCGATGAGGCCGCGGTGTACCAGGCCGCCGGCGAGCAGGCCGAGACCGCGACGCCCGCCGCGTCCGCCCCGGCTCCGGCCGCCGAGGCACCCGCCGCCGCTGCCCCCGCCTCCGCCCCCGCCCCCGCCCCCGACCAGCCGCGGTCCGAGGCCGCCGCGCCGCAGGCCGACGCCCAGGCGCCCGCCGCCCAGCCGAACGCGCAGCCGGTCGAGCCCGCGGCATCCACCGGCCCGAGCACCTCGCCGAACGCCGTGGTCGGCCAGGCGCCCGAGGCGCGCACCACCTCGGTCGCCCCGCGCACCGCACCCGTCCCGGCCGACGTGCCCGTCACGGGCCCGCAGCAGCAGCCCGACGGCGGCGAGCGCGAAGACGAGATCGTGCCGCTGAAGGGCATGCCGAAGACCCTCGCCGCGAACATGGATTCGTCGCTCACGGTGCCCACCGCGACCAGCGTGCGCACCGTGCCCGCGAAGCTCATGATCGACAACCGGATCGTGATCAACAACCACCTCCGGCGCACGCGCGGTGGCAAGATCTCGTTCACGCACCTCATCGGGTGGGCGCTGATCCAGGCGCTGAAGGAGTTCCCGAGCCAGAACGTCTCATACACCGAGGTCGACGGCAAGCCGGCCCTCGTGAAGCCCGCCCACATCGGCCTCGGCATCGCGATCGACCTGCCCAAGCCCGACGGCACGCGTTCGCTGCTGGTCCCGGCGATTAAGCGCGCCGAGACCATGACCTTCAACGAGTACCTCGGCGCGTACGAGGACCTCGTGCGTCGCGCTCGCACCAACAAGCTCACCGCCGACGACTTCAAGGGCGCGACGATCTCGCTGACGAACCCCGGCGGCATCGGCACCGTGCACTCCGTGCCGCGCCTCATGAAGGGGCAGGGCTGCATCATCGGCGCGGGCGCCCTCGAGTACCCGGCCGAGTTCCAGGGCGCGAGCGAGAAGACGCTCGCGAACCTCGCCATCGGCAAGACCATCACGCTCACCTCGACCTACGACCACCGCGTCATCCAGGGCGCGGGTTCGGGCGAGTTCCTGAAGAAGGTCCACGAGCTGCTCATCGGCGAGCGGAACTTCTACCAGGACATCTTCGCGGCGCTGCGCCTGCCCTACGAGCCCATCAAGTGGAACGAGGACATCTCCGTCGACATCGCGAGCGCGATCGACAAGACCGCGCGCGTGCAGGAGCTCATCAACTCGTTCCGGGTGCGCGGCCACATGATGGCCGACATCGACCCGCTCGAGTACGTGCAGCGCTCGCACCCCGACCTCGACCTCGAGAGCCACGGCCTCACCTTCTGGGACCTCGACCGCGAGTTCGTCACCGGCGGGTTCGGCGACAAGCGCACGGCGCTCCTGCGCGACATCCTCGGCGTGCTCCGCGACTCGTACTGCCGCACGATCGGCATCGAGTACATGCACATCCAGGACCCGGTGCAGCGCAAGTGGATCCAGCACCAGGTCGAGCGCAAGTACGAGAAGCCCACGCACGACGAGCAGATGCGGATCCTCAGCAAGCTCAACGAGGCCGAGGCGTTCGAGACGTTCCTGCAGACCAAGTACGTCGGCCAGAAGCGCTTCAGCCTCGAGGGCGGCGAGTCGATGATCGCGCTGCTCGACGAGGTGCTGCAGGGCGCCGCGAAGGAGGGCCTCGACGAGGTCGCCATCGGCATGGCGCACCGCGGCCGCCTCAACGTGCTCACGAACATCGCGGGCAAGACGTACGGCCAGGTGTTCCGCGAGTTCGAGGGAACCCAGGACACCAAGGGCTTCTCCGGCTCGGGCGACGTGAAGTACCACCTCGGCACCGAGGGCACCTTCACCGCCGACGACGGCACGCAGATCCCCGTGTCCCTCGCCGCCAACCCGTCGCACCTCGAGGCGGTCAACGGGGTGCTCGAGGGCATCGTCCGCGCCAAGCAGGACCGCAAGCCCGTCGGCTCGTTCTCGATCCTGCCGATCCTCGTGCACGGCGACGCGGCGATGGCCGGCCAGGGCGTCGTGTTCGAGACCCTGCAGATGTCCCAGCTGCGGGCGTACCGCACGGGCGGCACCGTCCACGTGGTCGTGAACAACCAGGTCGGCTTCACGACCGTCCCCGGCGACGCGCGGTCCTCGATCTACTCGACGGATGTCGCGAAGGCCATCCAGGCCCCCGTGTTCCACGTGAACGGCGACGACCCCGAGGCCGTCGTCCGCGTCGCCGAGCTCGCGTTCCGCTACCGTCAGGAGTTCAAGCGCGACGTCGTCATCGACCTCGTGTGCTACCGCCGCCGCGGCCACAACGAGGGCGACGACCCGTCGATGACGCAGCCGCTCATGTACAACCTCATCGAGGCCAAGCGCTCGGTCCGCAAGCTCTACACCGAGGCGCTCGTCGGACGCGGCGACATCACCGAGGAGGAGTACGAGAACGCGCACCGCGACTTCCAGGACCGCCTCGAGCGGGCCTTCGCGGAGACGCATGCGGCCCAGACCGGCGCGATCCCGATCGTCGGCGCCGACGACCTGCAGCCCGAGCCCGCCGCGGGCGAGCCCGAGACCACTGGCGTGTCGCTCGAGGTCGTGCACGCGGTCGGCGACGCGTTCGCCAACAAGCCCAACGGCTTCACGGTGCACCCCAAGATCCAGCAGCTGCTCGCCAAGCGGGTCGACATGAGCCGCAACGGCAAGATCGACTGGGGCTTCGGCGAACTGCTGAGCCTCGGCTCGCTCCTGCTCGAGGGCACTCCGGTCCGCCTCGTCGGCCAGGATGCGCGACGCGGCACGTTCGTGCAGCGCCACGCCGTCCTGCACGACCGGGCGAACGGCCAGGAGTGGCTGCCGCTGCAGAACCTGGGCGACCAGCAGGCGCGGTTCTGGATCTACGACTCGCTGCTGTCGGAGTACGCGGCGATGGCGTTCGAGTACGGCTACTCGGTCGAGCGCGCCGACGCCCTCGTCCTGTGGGAGGCGCAGTTCGGCGACTTCGCCAACGGCGCGCAGATCGTGATCGACGAGTTCATCTCGTCTGCCGAGCAGAAGTGGGGCCAGCGCTCGAGCGTGGTCCTGCTGCTGCCGCACGGGTACGAGGGCCAGGGCCCCGACCACTCGAGCGCCCGCATCGAGCGGTACCTGCAGATGTGCGCCGAGAACAACATGACCGTCGCGCGTCCGTCGACGCCCGCGTCGTACTTCCACCTGCTCCGCCGTCAGGCGTACGCCCGTCCGCGTCGTCCGCTCGTGGTCTTCACGCCGAAGGCGATGCTCCGCCTGCGCGGCGCGACGAGCGAGGTGTCGGACTTCACGCAGGGCCGGTTCGAGCCGGTGATCGACGACGCGCGGATCACCGACAAGGCCGCGGTCAAGCGGGTCGTGTTCATGGCCGGCAAGCTGTACTACGACCTGCTCGCCGAACTCGAGAAGCACCCCGACCCCGAGGTCGCGCTCGTGCGCCTCGAGCAGTACTATCCGCTGCCCGCGGCGGAGCTCAAGGCCGTCGCCGACTCGTACCCGAACGCCGAGCTGGTCTGGGCGCAGGACGAGCCGGAGAACCAGGGCGCGTGGCCGTTCTTCATCATCGAGACGAACAAGCTCGGTCCCCGCGAGGTGCGCGTGGTGGCCCGCCCGGCCGCGGCGTCGCCCGCGACCGGTTCGGCCAAGCGCCACGCCGCCGAGCAGGCCGACCTCGTGAAGCGGGCGCTCAGCCGCTAGCCGCGAAACGCGAAACGAGCGGATGCCTCCAGAGGGGGCATCCGCTCGTTCCGTTCTCCCCTCCTGGAGGGGAAGCCGGCCGCGGCGGTGGCGTGGGCGGTGCCGCGGCCGGCGGTCCGTCACCCGGCTTGGACCGGGTCGCGTCGCGGAGGCTCGGCCGCGTCGGCCGTGTCCCCGTCCGCGAAGTCTTCGCTCGGCTCCGTCGGGCCCGCCTCGGACCCGTCCGACGACGGCTCGGCGGCGTCGGGCGCCGCGTGCACGCCGTGGCGTCGTTCCTCGCGCGCGAGCCGGCTCGGCCACCAGATCGCCCGGCCGATGTCGTACGTGGCGGCCGGCACGAGCAGGGTCCGCACCAGGAATGTGTCGAGCAGCACGCCGAAGGCGACGATGAACGAGATCTGCGCGAGGAACAGGATGGGCAGCACGCCGAGCGCGGCGAAGGTCGCGGCGAGCACGAGCCCGGCCGACGTGATGACCCCGCCGGTGAGCCGCAGCCCGCGGAGGATGCCCTCCCGCGTGCCGTGCCGCATGGCCTCCTCTCGCACGCGGGTCATGAGGAAGATGTTGTAGTCGACGCCGAGCGCGACGAGGAACACGAACCCGAAGAGCGGGACGGACGGGTCGGCGCCGGGGAACCCGAGGATGAACTCGAAGACGAGCGCCGAGACACCGAGGGCCGCCGCGAACGAGAGCACGACGCTCGCGATCAGGATGAGCGGTGCGATCACGGCGCGCAGCAGCAGCATGAGGATCACGAGGATCGCGAGCAGCACGAGCGGGATGATGAGGCGCTGGTCGTTCACCGCCGCCTCGTTCGTGTCGAGCGCCACCGCGGTCGGGCCGCCGACGAGCACGTTCTCGCCGACGTCGTCGAGGGCCGCGCGAAGGTCCACGACCGTCGCCTCCGCCTCGGCCGAGTCGGACGGGTCGTCGAGGGTGGCCTGGAGCAGCACGTTGCCGTCCACGACGGTCGGCTCGGGCGCGGGCGTGCCGGGCGGGCCGAAGGCCTGCACGCCGTCCTCGGTGACGGGCGCACTGCCCGCGGGCGAGTCGGTCGACAGCACCGCGACGGATGCCACGCCGTCGATGCCGAGCGCGACGTCGGCCATCTCCTGCAGGTCGTCCTCCGGCCCGATGATGACGGCCGGGGTGCCGGAGCCGCCGGGGAAGTGCTCGCTCACGAGCTCCTGGCCGTCGCGGGCCTGCGACTCGCCGAGGATGAACTCGCTCGACGGGACGCCGTCGGCGTCGAGTCGGACGAGGCCGATCGACATCACCGCGAGCAGGAGGGTGGAGAGGATCCACACCGTGCGGGGGCGGCGGGACACGAGGCGTCCGACGGCGCCCCACAGTCCCCGCTCGCCCGCAGCGCGGTCGTCGACGACGTCGGCGTGACGCCCGTGCGAGGGGTCTGCGGCCGTGGCATCCGGCCGGGCGATGCGGCGCGGCCAGAAGGCCACGCGCCCGGCCCACAGGAGCAGCGCCGGGAGCAGCGTGAGGGCGGCGAGCAGCGCGAACACGATGCCGATGGCCGCGACCGGGCCGAGGATCTTGTTCGAGTTGAGTTCGCTCGCGAGCAGGATCAGGAGCGCGACGATGACGGTGCCGGCCGACGCCGCGATGGGCTCCCACGAGCCCTTCAACGCCGCCCACGTGGCATCCCACTTGCGCTCGTGCTGGGCGAGCGCCTCGCGGTACCGCGCGATGTAGAGCAGCGCGTAGTCGGTCGCGGCGCCGATGACGAGGATGAAGAGGATGCCCTGCGTCTGCCCCGAGAGCAGCAGCAGGTCGGCCTGCGCGAGCTGCACGACCGTGAACACGGAGGCGGTCAGCGCCGTGAGGCTCGTGAAGAGCACGATGATCGGCAGCAGCGGCGAGCGGTAGACGACGACGAGGATCACGAGCACGGCCGACAGGGCCACGAGCAGGAGCAGGCCGTCGATGCCCGAGAACGCCTCGGCGAGGTCGGCGGTGAAGCCGGCGGGTCCCGTGACGGCCGCCGTCGTGCCGTCGATCGCCGACTCCTCGAGCAGCGCCCGCATCTCCTCGATGGTGACGCCCGAGCCCTCCTCGCCCTCACCGGGCGCGACCGACGCGACGAACTGGGCGGCCTCGCCGTCCTCCGACGGGATGACCGGCGACGTCTCGTCGGCGACGACGCCTTCGACGTCGAGCACGTCGTCGCGCAGCGCCTCGACGTCGGCGAGCTGCGCCTCGGTGAGCTGCGCGCCGTCGTCGCTCGCGACGATGACGATCGCGGGGACGTTGTCGGAGTCGCGGAAGCCGTCCTGGAGGTCGTTGACCTCGGTGGCCTCGGCCGAGGCCGGCAGGAACGACGCCTGGTCGTTCTGCTGCACCTCGCTGATCGTGCCGAACGCGGCACCGCCCGCGCCGAACAGCGCGAACCAGACGAGGATGAGGACGGTCGGGATGAGCACCCGGAGCCACGTGGGCACACGTCCGGGGCGCTTGGCGGGGGTGGCGGTCTCGTTCATCGTCACCGACGGTACGGAACGGGCACCGCCCGGCGCGTCCATCGAAAGTTCGGACCGCGCCCGCCCCCCGGACGGCGCACCGCCGGGATCAGTCGACGAGGACGCCGTGCCCGGACTGGATGTCGCGGATGCGCGTCATGACCATGAGGCGCAGTTCCTCGGGCGCCGTCTCGCGGCACGCCCGCTGCACGACCTCGGTGATCGCCACGCCGACGCGCAGCTCGCCGCGGCAGTCCTCGCAGTGCTCCATGTGCTCGCGGATGTCGGCGGCATCCGCACTGCACAGCTCGTTGTGCAGGTATTCCTCGAGCTCGGCCTTGGCCTTCTCGCAGCCGCAGTCCGTCATTTCGTGCTCCTCCGGGATCGGGTGGTCGCCGGCGCGACGGCGATGCCCTGCTCGGTCGCGTATTCGGCGAGGGACTCGCGGAGCAGACGCCGGCCACGGTGCAGGCGGCTCATCACGGTCCCGATGGGGGTGTTCATCATGTCGGCGATCTCCTGGTAGGAGAACCCCTCGACGTCGGCGAAGTACACGGCCAGGCGGAAGTCCTCGGGAAGGGCCTGGAGCGCGTCCTTCACGGCCGAGTCGGGGAGGTGGTCGATCGCCTCCGCCTCGGCCGAGCGGCTCGAGGACGCGGTCGTCGACTCGGCACCGCCGAGCTGCCAGTCCTCGAGGTCGTCGATCGTGCCCTGATAGGGCTCCCGCTGCTTCTTGCGGTAGGTGTTGATGAAGGTGTTGGTGAGGATGCGGTACAGCCACGCCTTCAGGTTCGTGCCCTGCGTGAACGACCCGAAGGCGGCGTACGCCTTCACGAACGTCTCCTGCACGAGGTCCTGCGCGTCGGCCGGGTTCTTGGTCATGCGCAGCGCGGCCGCGTAGAGCTGGTCGATGAACGGCAGCGCCTGCTCCTCGAACAGCGCGCCGAGGTCGCGCGTCTCGTCGTCGGGCCGATCGGCGTCGGCCTGGTTCGCGGTGTCGTCGGCGGTCATCAGGGGCCATCCTAGGTCCTGAGGCTCCGAGACCACCGGGCGGTCGAGCACCGTCATCGTCACGCGCACCAACTCCTTCCCGTTCCGCCGAGCGCTACTGTTGGTAACCGATGCAGCTTTCGAGGTATTCCGCGCCCGAGTTCGACCCGTACGGCGACAACCGCCAGGTGGAGTCGGACGACGGATGGCGTGCGCCGGTGGCCTCGGCGCCGCTCGCGGCGACCCTATCGCTACCCGGTTCGAAGTCGCTCACCAACCGCGAACTCGTCCTCGCCGCGCTCGCCGACGGACCCTCGACGCTCCGCGCTCCGCTGTGGTCGCGCGACAGCGAGCTCATGATCGAGGGGCTGCGGCAGCTCGGCGTCGGGTTCGAGCGGATGCCGGGTGCCGGCGGGTTCGGCGACGACCTCCGGGTCACGCCGACCGACGAGCTCGTCGGGTCGACCACGATCGACTGCGGACTCGCGGGCACCGTCATGCGGTTCCTGCCCCCGGTGGCGGCGCTCGCCCTCGGTCCCACGACGTTCGACGGCGACGAGGGCGCCCGTCGCCGTCCGATGCGCGGCGTGATCGACGGCCTCCGCGGCCTCGGCGTCGACCTGGACGACGACGGTCGGGGCGCCCTGCCGTTCACGGTGCACGGCTTCGGGCGGGTCGAGGGCGGCGAGCTCGCCATCGACGCCTCCGCCTCGAGCCAGTTCGTCTCGGGGCTGCTGCTCTCCGCACCCCGCTTCGAGCGCGGACTCGACCTCACGCACACGGGCGAACGCCTGCCGAGCCTGCCCCACATCGAGATGACGATCGAGACCCTCGCCCTGCGCGGCGTCGCGGTCGAGCAGCCCGCGGTCGGCCGCTGGATCGTCGCTCCGGGGCCCATCGCCGCACGCGACGTCGACATCGAGCCCGACCTCTCGAACGCGGCGCCGTTCCTGGTCGCGGCGGTCGTCGCCGGCGGGTCCGTCACGATCTCCGGGTGGCCCACCGCGACGACGCAGGTCGGCGCGCACCTGGCCGACCTCCTCCCCCGGTTCGGCGCCCGCGTCGAGCGCGACGGCGACCGGCTCACCGTGCACGCGCCCGAGCCCGCCGAGGACGGCGGACGCGGCATCCGCGGCGTCGAGCTCGACCTCTCGGAGGCGGGCGAGCTCGTGCCCAACCTCGTGGCGCTCGCGGCGCTCGCCGACGACCCGAGCACGTTCACGGGCATCGGGCACATCCGACACCACGAGACCGACCGGCTCGCGGCGCTCGCAGCCGAGCTCAACGGCCTCGGCGGACGGGTGACCGAGCTCGACGACGGCCTGCGCATCGAGCCCGCGCCGCTGCACGGCGGGGAGTGGAAGGCGTACGCCGACCACCGCATGGCGACCTCGGGCGCCATCGTGGGGCTCGCGGTCGAGGGCGTGGTCGTCGACGACATCGGATCGACGTCGAAGACGCTGCCCCAGTTCACCGAGCTCTGGGAGCAGATGCTCGGATGAGCTGGTGGGACACCGACGACGAGGACGAGCCGGAGTACGACCAGTACGACGAGTCCGACGTGCGGGTCCGACCCAGCCGCCGCGGGAGCCGGCCGCGCACGAAGGTGCGTCCGGAGCACGCCGACGCCGAGACCGGCATCGTGCTCGGCGTCGACCGCGGCCGCTACACCGTGCTCGTCGACGACGCCGAACCGACCGAACGGGAGATCACCGCCGCTCGCGCGAGCGAGCTGCGCCGCAAGTCGGTCGTCACCGGCGATCGGGTCGACCTCGTCGGCGACACGTCGGGCGACGAGGGCACGCTCGCCCGCATCGTGCGCGTGCAGGAGCGCACGACCCTGCTTCGCCGCAGCGCCGACGACACGGACGCCGTCGAGCGGGTCATCGTCGCGAACGCCGACCAGATGCTCATCGTGATCGCCGCCGCCGACCCCGAGCCCCGCGTGCGCCTCGTGGACCGCTACCTCGTCGCCGCGTACGACGCGGGGATCGCCCCGATCGTGTGCGTGACGAAGACCGATCTCGCCGACCCCGAACCGTTCCTGGCGAATTTCGCCGGGCTCGACCTCCCGGTGCTCCGCAGCCGCGCCGACGCGATGCCGCTCGACGAGATCGCCGAGCGGCTCGTCGGCCACCGCACGGTGTTCGTCGGGCACTCGGGCGTCGGCAAGTCGACGCTCGTGAACGCCCTCGTCCCCGAAGCGCATCGCGCCACGGGGCACGTCAACGTGGTCACGGGCCGCGGGCGACACACGTCGTCGTCGACCGTCTCCCTGCGCCTCGAGCACGAGGGCCGGACCGGCTGGGTCATCGACACTCCCGGCGTCCGCTCGTTCGGCCTGGGGCACGTCGACCCCGCGAACATCCTCGGCGCCTTCGCCGACCTGGCCCGCATCGCCGAGGACTGCCCGCGCGGCTGCACCCACCTGCCGGACTCCCCGGACTGCGCGATCATCGAGGCCGTCGAGGCCGGCGACCTCGGCGAATCCGGGCGCGTGCGCCTCGACTCGCTGCAGCGACTGCTCGCGACGTTCGCCTGAGGTTCCGAGCACCTCGGATGCCGCGGGCGCGCGCCGCGGCATCCGTCGCCGTGCCTACGATTGGGGCATGACCGACGCTCGACTCGCCGCCGGCGACCTCGCCCCCGACTTCACCCTGCCCGACCAGGACGGCAACCCCGTCACGCTCTCGTCCCTCCGCGGGCAGAAGGTCGTGCTCTACTTCTACCCCGCCGCCATGACGCCCGGCTGCACCACCGAGGCCTGCGACTTCCGCGACCACCTCAACTCGTTCGCCGGCGCGGGCGTGCGCGTGGTCGGCGTCTCGAAGGACGACGTCGCGACGCTCAAGCAGTTCGCCGAGCGCGACGGCCTGAACTTCCCGCTCCTCTCCGACACCGACCTCGCGGTGCAGCAGGCGTACGGCGCGTGGGGCGAGAAGTCGCTCTACGGCAAGACGGTCACGGGCGCCATCCGCTCGACCTTCGTCATCGATGAGGAGGGCCGCATCGACAAGCCCATGTACAACGTCAAGGCCACCGGGCACGTCGCCCGCATCCGCAAGGACCTCGGCCTCGACGGCTGAGACCCGCCGTTCCTCCGGGCGGTCGTCGCGATGCGGCGGCCGCCCGCGGCGTCTCCGCTCCGCCTCAGGCCGGCATCGCGGGTCAGCCGGCCGCTGGGTGCGAGGCGTCCTCGTCGCGTGCGTACGCCGCGCGGACCGGCGGCCAGAGCAGCAGGCCGACCACCGTGACGGCGGGGATGAGCAGCGCCCACCCGATGTCCGGGCGCGCGAAGAGGCCCTGGAACGCGCCCACGGCGATCGACAGCTGGAGCACCTGCCAGACGATCGCGCCGGCTCGGGCCCACGGCGCACGCCGCACCGAGGCCACCGCGATGGCGGCGACCCAGGCGGCCGCGAGGGCGGTGATCACGATGAGGGCGATCGCGGTCGCGAACGACGACGGCTGCAGCACCAGCAGGTCGATGACGAGCCACGCGACCATCGCCGCGAGCGCCGCCGCCTCGGCGAAGAGCAGGACGGTGACCGTGAGCAGCGCCGCCCGGACCCCTCCCGGCGCGGACGCGGTGGCGTCTCGGCCGGCGTCCCGCCCATTCACAGGCTTCTCCGAAAGTGCACTCTTGATTCACTTCCCACGCTATGCGACCATTTATGAGGCCGAATTGATGCTCACAGGGACGTGAGCCGATCTTCCACGATCCTACTTCCCGAGATTCGGCTTTCCCCCACCGCAGCCCCGCCGGTTCCCGGCAGCGCACGCATGCGTCTGCTGCGGATCGACAACGCAAGGAGCATCTGAATGGATTGGCGCGACAAGGCCGCCTGCCTGACCGCGGACCCGGAACTCTTCTTCCCCGTGGGGAACACCGGACCGGCCGTCGACCAGATCGAAAAGGCCAAGGCGGTCTGCGCCCGATGCACCGTCACCGAGATCTGCCTCCAGTACGCCCTCGAGACCGGCCAGGACTCGGGCGTGTGGGGCGGCCTCAGCGAAGACGAGCGCCGCGCCCTCAAGCGCCGCGCCGCGCGAGCACGTCGCGCGGGCTGACGCCCGCGCGCGTTGCGGGCCGGCTGCCGCAGTCCCCGGATCGACTTCGACCGGCAGGCCCACGGCCCGAACTCCCCGCAAGCACCCGAACCGGACGGCACCCGCATCGCGCGGGTGCCGTCCGCATGCGGGGAGCGATCCTCGTCGGGCCGCGGCGCCCCCTGATCAGGGCTTCGTGATCCAGCGCAGCGGCACCTCGATCGTCACCTCGGTGCCGCTGCCGACCACGGTGTGCCAGTCGATCGTGCCGCCGAGCTCGCCCTGGATCAGCGTCCGGACGATCTGGGTGCCGAGGCCCTCGCCGACCTTGCCCTCGGGCAGCCCGGAGCCGGTGTCTCGGACCTGCACGATGAGCATCGTCTCGGACCGGCTCGCGATGACCTCGACGTCGCCCTCCTGCCCGGCGAGGCCGTGCTCGACCGCGTTCGTGACGAGCTCGGTGAGCGCGAGGGCGAGCGGCGTGGCGTAGGCGCTCGGCAGCACCCCGAACGTCCCCGACTTCTTCGGGTGCGCCGTCGTGTTGTGGGCTGCGGCGACCTCGGCCACGAGCAGCAGCGCGCGGTCGAACACCTCGTCGAAGTCGACGTTCTGGCTGAGGCCCTCCGAGAGGGTGTCATGGACGACGGCGATCGCACCGACGCGTCGCATCGCCTGGGTGAGGGCGTCGCGCGCCTCGTCGGAGTGCGTGCGCCGGGCCTGGATGCGCAGCAGCGACGCGACCGTCTGCAGGTTGTTCTTCACGCGATGGTGGATCTCGCGGATCGTCGCATCCTTGGTGATGAGCTCCTGCTCCTGGTGGCGCAGCTCGGTGACGTCGCGTGTGAGCACGATCGCGCCGGTGCGCTCGCCGCGGCGACGGATCGGGATGGCTCGGAGGGACACCGTCACACCGCGCGACTCGACGTCCGTGCGCCACGGCGCGCGCCCGGTCACGACGAGCGGCAGGGACTCGTCGACGTCGAGCCGCCCGCTGAGCAGCCGCGACGCGACATCGGCGAGCGACTGGCCCTCGAGCTCGTCGTCGAAGCCCATGCGGTTGAACGCCGACAGCGCATTCGGGCTGGCGAACGTCGTGATGCCGTCGACGTCGAGGCGGATGAGCCCGTCCGACGCGCGCGGCGCGCCGCGCCGGGGGCCCGTCGGCGCGCCGAGGTCGGGGAAGTCCCCCGAGGCGATCATCTGGAACAGTTCGGCCGCGCAGTCGTTGAACGTCAGCTCCTGACGGCTCGGGGTGCGGGTCGACCCGAGGTTGGTGTGCCGGGTGATGACGGCGACCGGCTCGGGCGCCAGCTCGGTGCCGGTGACGGAGAGCCGACGCATCACGGGCACGGAGCGGACGCGCGTCGGCATCTCCTCGTACCAGTCGGGTGCCGAGGAGTCGACGATCGCGCCCGAGTCGAACGCCTGCGAGACGAGGTCGCGCCACTCCGCACGGATCGCCTGCCCGACGAAGTCGCGGTAGAACAGGGTCGCCGCGCTCGACGGACGCGAGTGCGCGACGGCGACGAAGTCGTCATCGCCGGACGGCACCCAGAGGACGATGTCGGCGAAGGCGAGGTCGGCGAGGAGCTGGAGGTCGCCGACGAGCATGTGGAGCCAGTCCACGTCCGCCTGGCTGCTGCGCCCTTGGGCGAGGACGAGATCACTGAGGGTCGACACAGACCCAGCGTAGCGAGCGCCGACGGCCTGCTCAGGCCACCGCGGCGCGGCGGCGGCCGAGCGGCAGGTGTGCGCGCCGGCGCGGCGCGGGTTCCGGTTCGGGCAGCAGCCGGTCGTCGACGTAGGCACGCAGTGCCGCCCGGAGCGGCGACCGCGGCGCGGCATCGCGGAGCGTGCGCGCCATGAGGATCGCGGCATCCGTCGCCCGCCCGTCGTGCGGGAGCAGCGTCGCCTCGGCGAGCCCGGCGAACCGCCGCAGCGTCTGGCGGACCTGCGCATGCGCATCGAGGCCGAGCGCACTCGACCGCACGCGGTTCACCACCACGTCGACGCGTTCCGCGTCGACGAGGTCGACCAGCTCGCCGTGGCCACGCAGCAGCCGCGACAGTCCCACTGGGTCGGCGAGGCCGACGGCGAGCACGCGATCGGCCGCCGCGAGTGCGGCGAACGTCGCGGCATTGCGCCGCGGCGCGAACTGGTCGGTCATGAGCTCCTCGTCGCGTTCCAGCGAGAACCCCGTGTCGACCACGACGTACTCGAACCGCTCGCGCATGGCCGCGAGCGCGGCCGTGACGCGCTCGTCGGAGAGCTCGGGCCACCGGCTCGGCCCGACGAGCCCCGTGAACACCTCGAACGGGGCGCGCGGCGACGAGTAGCGCTGGGCGATGCGCTCGAGCTCGGCGCGATCGAGCGCCCCCGCACCGGCCAGCCGGCACGCCGAGGCGAATCCCGGCGCCTCGTCGAGCAGGCCGAGGATCGGCGCGATGGCGCCGCCGTAGGGATCGGCGTCGACGAGGGCCACGCGGTGGCCCGCGGCGGCGAGCTCGGCGGCGACGTTGACCGCGACGGTGGTCCGGCCCGGGGCGCCCGCCGGGCCCCAGACCGCGACGATCCCGTTCGCCGGGCCGGCGTCCCGGCCCGCGGTGGCCGGGTCGCCCAGACGCGACGGGACGGTCACCCCGCCGCTGACGAGGGCCTCGAGCTCGGCGACGGGCACCCCGGCGTCGAGGACCTCGTGGAGCCCGATGCGATTGGCCTGCGCGCGATCGTGGTCGGAATCGGCGAGCGCGATGCAGCGGATGCCGCGCTCGTCGCACGCGGCGAGCAGTTCGGGCGTCAGTGTCGCGCGGCCCGCGCCGACGACGACCACCTCCGGCCCGACGACGTCGAGGCAGTCGAGCACGTCGCGCCATCCGACCAGCCGGGCCACGATCGTGTGCCCCGACTCGACCAGGTCGGCGAGGATGCCGTCCTCGAGCGACGGATCGAGGGCGAGCGCGAGACGGGCCATCAGTCGCGGACCGCGCCGGTCGCGGGGACGAGGTCGACGGCGTCGCCCGCGGCGAGCGCCTCGAGGAGCGCCGCGGTCTTCTCGCGCGGGATCAGCAACTCGACCGTAGGCCCGCCCGTCGACATCATGCCGTCGGATTCGGCGACCGCCGCGACCTCGGCACCGGGCACCAGCACCACCGGCGGCTCGAACGCGCCGCGCTCGACCTCGGCGGCGGTCCACACGTCGACGAGGGCGCCGGGCGCGACCTCGCCCGGCAGCGGACGCGAACTCGTGACGACCACCACCGCGAGGTCGGCGCGCTCGCGATCGGCGACGGATGCCGCGGGCAGGAGCTCGCCCGCCTGAACGGTGCGCACCACCACGAGGCCGCCCTCGGGGAGGTCGTCGGGGGCGAGGTAGCCGTCGGCGAGGGCGCCGAGCCGGACGGATTCGACCCGGAGCGAGGCGGCCTCCACGCGCGTGCCCGGCGTGAGCGTCGCTGGGGCGACGAGGACCTCGCGGGTGTCGTCGAGCGCCTCGACGAGCGCCCAGACCCCGAGGCTGGATCCGGCCACGAGCGCCAGCCCGATGAGCAGGCGGGGATCGACTCGCGTCGAGCCCCGCTCTCGTCGTGCGCTGCGAACCGCCATTCCGACTCCTCTCCTCGGTCGCCGGGACCATGGTGGCGCGTTGCCGAGAGGTCACCGTGAAGTTATCCACACCGCGGACGGCGTCCGACGGCGAGGTCGATAATCGAGTGATGATCCAGAACGGTCCGGGCGATGCGATCGGCCGCTTCCTCACGGTCGCCGATGCGGCCGAGGTGCTCGCCGTCGACGTCGAGACCGTTCATGACCTGATCCTGTCGGGCGAGCTCCCCGCGATCCGAGTCGGCGAACGCGGGCCCTGGCGAGTCGAGCGCACCCAGCTCGAACTGTGGATCGACGACCAGTACGAGGCCACGAGGCGTCGTTCGGCGTGGCATCAGGGCGAGTTCGCCAACGTCATCGAGTTGTCCGGCCTGCGCTCCGGAGGGCCGCGCGCCGTCGACTGAGGTGCTTCAGTGCACGGTCACCGCGACGACGCGGGCGAACGGCACCAACCGGTAGCCGCGGACGTCGCGTTCGCGCCGAGGAGTCCCCGGTTCGTGCAGGGCGAGGTCGAGGTGATCGAGGCCGACCCGGTCGATCGTCCCGTGGTGCCGGCCGTCGAGGGATTCGAGATCGACGGGGAGACGGCGCCGACCGAGATCCCGGAGCACGAACGCGAGCCCGATGCGCTCGGCGATCCTGGTGGCGGACTCGGGCACGCGCGTGAGGCTCTCGTCCACCTGACGACGACCCGCGGCGACGGCGGCGATCGCGTCCATGGGCACGATGCACTGGCTCCGGCCGCCCTGCACGACGAGGTGCCCGCTCAACCAGTCGCGACCGAACGTCGTGGGCTGCACGAGCAGCGTGCAGCCTCCCGCGAGCTCGAGGCGGATGCCGCCGCGTTCCCCGTCGGCCGCGGCGAGCGCCATGATGCGTTCCCGGAGCGACAGCCGGGCCATCCGCAGCCGTTCGGACTCGAGCGCCAGCACGCGCTCCTCCTCGCGTTGCTCGCGGTCGAGCTGCGACTCCAGGTCGTCGAACAGCTGGTCCCAGCGCATGCGCCGACGCTACCCGGCGGGGCCGGAGCCGACGCACTTCTCCACAGGCGCGGATTTTCCTTGACACCCGTGAGCGCTCGACCGTACCGTTCAGTCAGACCCTCCTACCCCCCGAACAGGGGACACCGCGTCGACGCATGCCGGCTGACGGGCCCCACCCTACTGGAGCATCCATGACCGCTCGCCTTCCCAGCGCGCCCAGAACCCCCGTCGTCGAAGGGGCCGTCGCGCGTCGCCTGTTCTTCGACGACGACGAGTTCTCCCGCCAGCGCTCCGGGCGAGCCGAGCTCGACGACCCCGAACAGCTGCTGCGCAACCTGACCCACTGCGTCATCGAGGTCCTCGCGGGTGCGCGCGACCTCGAGCAGCTCGCACGCTGGGTGACCGACGACGTCTATCGGAACCTCTCGAAGCGCGTCGTGCTGGCGGCCCGCGCACGGCGAGCGAAGGGGCTCGTCCCGCAGCGGCCCGCGTTCACCGTCGGACGGGTGATGATCGACGAGCCCGCCGACGGCATCGTCGAGGCGGTGGTCATGGTGCACCAGCGGGCCCGATCGCGAGCGGTGGCCATCCGCCTGGAGGGCCTCGACCAGCGCTGGCGAGCGAGCGTCATCAGCGTGCTCTGATCCGCGACTCCCCGGTCCCACCGGTCCCGGGGTGATGGCACCTCGCCGGCCCATCCCCTAGCCTCATGCCATGGACCGCGGCTCGGCGGCCCGGCGCATCACGGCGGCGGGCACGGCCATCGCCTCGCTCGGCGTGGCCCCGGGCGACGACGACGGCCGCCGCATGGAGAAGCGGGTCCTCACATTCACCGCCGTCTTCACCTCGGTGGTGGTCGCGCCCTGGGCGGCGTTCTACTACGCCATCGGGGTCCCCGTGGCCGCGGCCATCCCGACCATTTACATCGTCGCCACGATCGCGGGCCTCGCACACCTTCGCGCGGCCCGCGACGACCGGTGGTTCCGCCGGTCCCAACTGACGATGTTCCTCACGCTGCCGCCGCTCGTCCACGTCGCCCTGGGCGGCTTCGCGAACAGCAGCGGCGTCATCCTCTTCGCGGCATCCGCACCGATCGGCGCGCTCTCGTTCAGCCGCGTACGACGACCCGGGCTCGTGTTCGCCCTCTACGTGGCGATCGTGGCGGCCATGGTGCCACTCGAAGGCGTGCTCAGTGCGACCGCTCCCGACCTCGACCCCCGCGTGGTCACGCTGTTCTTCGCCGTCAACATCGTCTCGGTGTCCACGATCGTCTTCGTCGCGATGCGCGCGTACGTCCGTTCGCGCGACCGACTCGCCGCCGCCCTGGCGGAGGAGCGGGACCGCTCCGACCGGCTCCTGCGGAACGTCCTCCCGGGCGCGATCGCCGATCGACTCGTCGCGGGCGAGCACCCGATCGCCGATCGCCTCGACGGGGTGGGGGTCCTCATCGCGGACATCGTCGACTTCACGAGCCTCTCGGAGACGCTCTCTCCGGACGCCCTCGTGCAGGACCTGGATCGCCTGTTCGGCGCACTCGACGACCTCGCGGCCCGGCACGGCCTCACCAAGGTCAAGACGATCGGCGACGCGTACCTCGTGATCACGGGCGGGCTGGGCGACGAGGCCGACCTCGACGCCCTCGCGGGGTTCGCGCTCGACGCCCGGGCACTGGCCGTCTCGCACGCGATCGGCGAACGTCCGGCGGTGCACCTCCGGATCGGCATCGCCGTCGGACCGATCGTCGCCGGCGTCATCGGCGCCTCCCGCTTCCTGTGGGATGTCTACGGCGCGACCGTCAACACCGCGAGCCGCATGGAGTCCACCGCACCTCCGGACTCGATCCAGGTCACCGAGGCGGTGGCGGACCGCCTCGCCGAGGGCTTCCGGCTGCGGCCCCGGGGTCCCGTGGACGTGAAGGGCATCGGCACCGTGCACACCTGGTTCCTCGAGTCGCGACGATCGGCCTAGACGACCTCGCCCGAGGCGTACCGCGACGCGCCGGGACGCGGAACGGCCCGGGCGTCGCCCGGGCCGTTCGTCGTGGTCGCGGTCAGCGCCCCTTGCGGTCCTGGGCGCGACGCTCCTGCCGGTTCATCGGCGCGGCGTCGCCCTCCGTGCGCTGCCCGAACGCGCCGCGCGCCGCGGGCTGCTGCGGCTGCTGCGGCTGCTGCTGCTGTGCGGCGACGGCGCGGCGCGCGCGCTGCGTGGCCGCCTGCTGGATCTGCCCGCGCTGGTTGCGCACCTCCACGCCGCCCGAGTCGCTCGGGGCGGAGTAGCTCAGCTTGTCCTCAGGGGCGGTGGGGCGCTGCAGGCCCTTGGCCTCGATGCGCGGGGCGGCACCCTGCTGCGCGACCTCGACCTCGAGGTTGAAGAGGAAGCCGATGGTCTCCTCGCGGATCTGTCCCATCATCTGCTGGAACATGGCGTAGCCCTCGCGCTGGTACTCGACCAGCGGGTCGCGCTGGGCCATGGCGCGCAGGCCGATGCCGTCCTTGAGGTAGTCCATCTCGTAGAGGTGGTCGCGCCAGCGGCGGTCGATGACCGAGAGCACGACCCGGCGCTCGAGCTCGCGCATGGCAGGGCTGCCCAGCTGCTCCTCGCGGCGCTGGTAGGCGAGCTTGGCGTCCGAGAGGATCTCGCGGCGCACGAAGTCGCGGTTGACGCGCCCCTTCTCGCCGGCCTCGGCCACGACCTCGTCGATCGTGATGCCGATCGGGTACAGCGTCTTCAGCTCGGCCCAGAGCGCGTCGAAGTCCCACTCGTCGGGGCTGGACTCGGCGGTGTGCTCGTCGAGCACCTCGTCGATGACCTCCTCGAGGAACGACTGCACGCGGTCGTGCAAATCGTCGCCCTCGAGGATGTGCCGGCGGTCGGAGTAGATCGCCTCGCGCTGGCGGTTCAGGACGTCGTCGTACTTCAGCACGTTCTTCCGGATCTCGGCGTTGCGCGCCTCGACCTGCGACTGCGCCGAGCGGATGGCGCGCGTGACGACCTTCGACTCGATGGCCACGTCGTCGGGCACGCCGCGCGACATCAGGCTCTCGGCGGCTCCCGCGTTGAACAGCCGCATGAGGTCGTCGGTGAGCGAGAGGTAGAAGCGGCTCTCGCCGGGGTCGCCCTGGCGGCCCGAGCGGCCGCGGAGCTGGTTGTCGATGCGACGCGACTCGTGACGCTCGGTGCCGAGCACGTAGAGCCCGCCGGCGGCCAGCACCTTCTCGGCCTCCCGCTCGACCTCGGCCTTGGTCTGGTCGAACACCGCGTCCCAGGCGGCCTCGTACTCGTCGGGCGTGTCGACGGGGCTGAGCCCTCGCTCGTGCATCCGCTGCACCGCCATGAACTCGGCGTTGCCGCCGAGCATGATGTCGGTACCGCGACCGGCCATGTTCGTCGCGACGGTGACGGCACCGAGTCGACCGGCCTGCGCGACGATCGCGGCCTCGCGGGCGTGGTTCTTCGCGTTCAGCACCTCGTGGCGCACGCCCTTCTTGGCGAGCAGCCGCGAGAGGTACTCGCTCTTCTCGACGCTCGTCGTGCCGACGAGGACGGGCTGGCCCTTCTTGTGCCGCTCGACGATGTCCTCGACGACCTGGGCGAACTTCGCCTCCTCGTTCTTGTAGACGAGGTCGGGCTGGTCGATGCGGACCATGGGCTTGTTCGTCGGGATGGGGACCACGCCGAGCTTGTAGGTCGACATGAACTCGGCCGCCTCGGTCTCGGCCGTACCGGTCATGCCCGAGAGCTTGTCGTAGAGGCGGAAGTAGTTCTGCAGCGTGACGGTCGCGAGGGTCTGGTTCTCGGCCTTGACCTGCACGCCCTCCTTCGCCTCGATCGCCTGGTGGATGCCCTCGTTGTAGCGGCGCCCGACGAGGATGCGTCCGGTGTGCTCGTCGACGATGAGGACCTCGCCGTTCATCACGACGTAGTCCTTGTCGCGCTTGAAGAGCGCACGCGCCTTGATCGAGTTGTTGAGGAACGAGATGAGGGGCGTGTTCGCCGACTCGTAGAGGTTGTCGATGCCGAGGTAGTCCTCGACCTTCTCGATGCCGGGCTCGAGGACGCCCACGGTGCGCTTCTTCTCGTCCACCTCGAAGTCCTCGCCGGGGACCAGACGCTGCGCGAGGCGCGCGAACTCGGTGAACCAGCGGTTCGCCTCGCCCGAGGCGGGGCCGGAGATGATGAGCGGCGTGCGGGCCTCGTCGATGAGGATCGAGTCGACCTCGTCGACGATGGCGAAGTAGTGGCCGCGCTGGACCATGTCGGACGCCTGCCACGCCATGTTGTCGCGCAGGTAGTCGAAGCCGAACTCGTTGTTCGTGCCGTACGTGATGTCGGCGGCGTACTGCTCGCGACGGACCGCGGGCGTCTGGCCGGCCACGATGCATCCGGTCGACATGCCGAGCGCGCGGAAGACGCGGCCCATGAGCTCGGACTGGTAGCTCGCGAGGAAGTCGTTGACCGTGACGATGTGCACGCCCCGGCTCGTGAGTGCGTTCAGGTAGGCGGCGGTCGTCGCGACGAGCGTCTTGCCTTCGCCTGTCTTCATCTCGGCGATGTTGCCGAGGTGCAGGGCCGCGCCGCCCATGAGCTGCACGTCGAAGTGGCGGAGGCCGAGGGTGCGGCGGCTCGCCTCGCGGACCGCGGCGAACGCCTCGGGCAGAAGGTCGTCGAGCGACTCGCCGTTGCCGTAGCGCTCGCGGAGCTCGACGGTCTCGTGCTTGAGCTCGTCGTCGCTGAGCGCCCGGAAGTCGTCTTCGAGGGCGTTGATCGCGGCGGCGTAGTTCTCGAGCCGCTTGAGGGTGCGACCTTCGCCGACGCGGAGGACCTTTTCCAGAATCGAAGCCACGAACTGCTCTCCCGTTGTCGTCAGGCGTGCGACGGCGGGGTGGGGCACCCGCGCACGCCGGAGGATCCGCCTGTGCAGACGGTCATCATAGCCATGCTACTGGGCTGCGGACTGGGCGTCGGCCCGGTGCCCGGCAGGAGTCGCCGGGCGCCGGGCCGACGGGTCGGAGTGACGCGGGTCAGGCGCCGGCTCGGGCGAGGTCCGCCTGTCCCGACTCGGCGGTCGCGTCGGCGTTGCCGTGCTCGTCGAGGCCGATCAGGCCGTAGTCCCAGCCCTTCCGGCGGTACACGACGCTCGGCCGGTGCGTCTCGGCGTCGATGAAGAGGTAGAAGTCGTGGCCGACGAGTTCCATGTGGTACAGCGCGTCGTCGACCGTCATCGGGGTGGCGTTGAACACCTTGCGCCGGATCACGACCGGTGAGTACGGCGCCTCCTCGGCGGAGGCGTCCGAGCTCTCCCGGACGATGGGGATCTCGCCGGTGCGCACGCGCTCGAGCACCTCGACGTCGGCGGCCTGCACGCCGACGCCCGCGAAGCCGCCCTCGGTGGCCTCGCGCAGGGAGGTGGGGCGGCGACTGCCGCCGCGATGGACCTTGCGACGGTCCTTGGCCCGTCGGATGCGCTCGAGCAGCCGCCCGAGCGCGACGTCGAACGCCGCGTACTTGTCCGAGCCGTCGGCTTCGGCCCGGACGAGGGGCCCCTTGCCGACGAGGGTGAGCTCGACGCGGTCCAGCCCGGAGTTGCCGTTCTTCTCGTTGTGCCTGCTGACCTTGACGTCGAGCGAGATCGCACGGTCCGAGAGGTTGGACACCTTCTCGGCCTTCTCAGCCGCGTAGGCGCGGAATCGATCGGTCACTTCCAGGTTGCGTCCGACGATGTTCAGTTCCATGACGACCTCCATCCACCGGCGTGTCACCCGGGTTGGAAGGGTGGTTCGACCACGCCTGTCCTGACACCGTAGTCCGCCCGCCCGCCGATGTCACGGGCCGTTCACCAACTGGCAGGGAGATCTCCGGGACGCGCCTGGGCGTGTGGGCCACGACCGCCGCGGCCTGCACGGTGCCGCCCGCCGAACGGATGGCGCGGACCGCCTCCGCGAGCGTCGAGCCGGTGGTGACGACGTCGTCGACGACCAGGAAGGTGCGCCCGTCGAGGCGGCGCAGCGGGGCCATGGATCCCGCGGCGTTCGCCCGCCGCGCCTCGCGACCCAGGTGGGCCTGGTCGAGCCGTCCCTCCCGCGTGCGGAGCACCGCCGGGGCGCGGTAGCCGGCGCGGCCGAGGAGCAGGCGGACCGGTTCGTACCCGCGCTCGCGCCGCGCGGCCCGGGTGGACGGCACCGCGGCGATCTCGAGCCGCGTCGTCGGCATCCCGCCGACCGGGTCGCGGCAGGCCGCCGCGAGGGCGGCGCGCAGGGCGGGGGCGAGCGCGGCCGCGGCATCCGTTCGCTGGGCGTCCTTCATCGAGCGGATGACGCTCGAGGCGATGCCCGCGTACTCGAGCCCGGCCCACACGGCGATGCCGTCGGTCCCGCCGAGGGCCGCCCGGCTCGTGCGGACCGGCGCGGGCTCGAGCGCGGCACGGCACGCGTCGCACACCGAGCGATCGGGCGCGCCGCACCCGGCGCAGTCGACCGGCAGCACGAGCGCGAGGGCGTCGAGCACGGCGGCGCGCACGGGACGGGCGAGCGGAGGCACCCGGCCATCGTGAACCGCGACGCCCGCGGCATCCGCTCGCCTCGGCGGGACGCGGACACCCGCATGGCGCACCGGACCCGTGGAGGACGAGTCAGCCGGACTGCTGCGTGGCGAGGAAGCGGATGCCGCGGTCCTGGACCTGCCACGTCGCGCCGGCCCGGGTGGCCAGGTCGCCCTCCGACGTCAGGACCCGGAGGTCGCGCTGGCTGTTCGCGCCATCGAGCTGCACCGCGCCCTCGGGCCCCTCGCCCGCGGTGTCCGGCGCACCGACCTCCTGCAGGCCGACCCGCGCCCCCGACGCCGACGCCGTCAGCACGCCGATCGACCCCGAGTCGAGCCAGGCGAGGTCGAGCGGCTCGCCGACCGCCCCCGCGAGCTCGAGAACCACGGGCCCGAGGGCGACCGGAAGCCCGGCCTCGTCGCGCTGGATCGACGCGACGACCACACGCGATCGTGCCCCGTCGGCCAGGAGGGCCGCGAGCCGCGTACCGTCGCGCGACACCTCGATCGCCGCGATGCGCGACCCGCTCCACGGAACCGGGATCTGCTCGGCGGCCGAGCCGTCGACCGCGAACCAGGCGAGCGCGTCGGGCGCGTCGCCCGGCACGGACCACACGACGTCGTCGATGTCGAGCGCCGGCACCACGAGCCCGTCGCGCGGGTCGAGCCGCACGGGCTCCTCGTCGGCACGCACCAGCCAGACCCCGTCGGCGGCGCGCACCGCGGCGGCGTCGTCGCCGGGACCGAGCGCCGCTCCGGTCGGCTCGAGGGCGACGACCTGCTCGGAGACGCCCGGTATGGGCGAGAGCTCGTCGCCACTCGACAGGAAGCCGAACGCCTCGCCGTCGTACACGACCGGCCTCGGGTCGATGCGCAGCGTGCGCTGCGGCTCCTGCGCGAGGTCGGGCGCCTCCACGGGCGCGCCGTTCAGCGCGAGCTCGACGTTGCGGACGTTCCGAACCCCGGCGAGGCTCTGCTCGAGCTGGTACTGCATGCGCTGCACCGTCAGCAGGTTGTCGAAGGCCGCGCCGACGAGCGAGACCTCGGCGACGCCGTCGGTGACCGGCACGGTCGCGGGATCGAGCGTCACGTCCTCGGGGATCGCCGACACCACCGCGGGCGCGAGCCATTCCGCCGGCCCGGCGAGGAGGGCGCGCACGATGCTCGTCTGTGCGGATTCCCGCCCGGCGAACCAGCGCACGTCGGGCACGAGGAAGCGGTACTGGGGATCGAAGAACGCGAGCGTGTAGTCGCGGTACACGATCTGGAAGGTGGTCTCGTCGACCAGCAGGCCCGGCGGCGCGGCCGAGATGCGCCACTCGCCGTCGACCTGTTCGAACTCGTACTGGAGCTGGACCGGCGCGGTGGTCGCGGACTCGAGGTACTGGCCGTTCGGCGCGAGGCTGCCCGACGGCACCACCTGGACCCGGATGCCGCGCTCGCCGAACTGGTTGAAGGTGCGGTCGGCCAGCACGTCGATCGTGGTGCCGGCGTCGGCCGCCCACTCGCTCGCGAAGGCGGGCGTGAGGTACTCGCGGGCGATGTCGTAATTGCCGCGGGGGCTCGCGGCCGCCTCGATGAACCCCTCGAGGATCTGCTGCTGGGTTTCACCGCCCTGCGGCTGGCGGACGAGCACGTCGAGGTCCACGGGTTCGTCGGCCGGGCGCGCGACGCCCGCGTTGACGTTCCCGCTCGTCGGGATGGCCGCGCATCCCGTGAGCGTCGCGGCGATCGCGAGGGCGGCGATCGCGGCCGCGCGGCGGGCGAGATCACGCATCGTGGACCTCCCGGATCGCGGCGGTGTCGGTCGGATGGGTCGATGGCGGCCTCGGCTCGGTGGCATCCGGATCATCGGGCTCGAGCGACAGCGGCGGTACGACCGGCTCGATGCCGCGGCGCCGAGGGAGCGTGAGCCGGAACACGGTACCCCGCCCCTGCCGCGACCACACGTCGATCGTTCCCCCGTGCGCGACGGCGTCCTCGAGGGAGATGGCGAGCCCGAGCCCGGTGCCGCCGATGCTGCGACGGCGACTCGGGTCCGCCCGCCAGAACCGGTCGAACACCCGAGCGGCGTCCTCCTCGCTCATGCCCATGCCGTAGTCGCGGACCGAGAGCGAGATCGCCGTCTCGTTGCTGTCGACCGAGACGACGATGGGGCGGCCCTCGCCGTGCTCGATCGCGTTGCCGACCAGGTTCCGCACGATGCGGCGGATGCGGCGCGGGTCGACGTCGGCGTCGAGGTGCCCGCCGGGCGCCTCGAGCCGGAGCTCGCTGCCGTGCTCGACGGCGAGCTCGTGCATCGACTCGATCGTCTCGCCGGCCAGGTGGACGAGGTTCGTGGGCTCCGTCTCGAGCTCCACCGAGCCGGCGTCGTACCGGCTGATCTCGAGCAGGTCGGCGAGCATGTTCTCGAACCGCTCGGTCTGGGTGCGCAGCAACTCCACCGTGCGGGCGGTCGCCGGGCGGAAGTCGTCCCGCTGCCCGTCGAGCACGTCGCCGGCCAGTCGGATGGTGGTCAGCGGCGTGCGCAGCTCGTGGGAGACGTCCGAGACGAACCGCTGCTGCATGACCGAGAGCTCGGCGAGTTCGCGGATGCGCGACTGCAGCGTGTCGGCCATGCCGTTGAAGGATGCCGCGAGCGTGGCGATCTCGTCCTCGCCCCGGACCGGCAGGCGCACGCCGAGGTCGCCCGCGGCGAGGCGCCGGCTCGTGGCCGCCACCGCCTGGATCGGCTCGATCACCCAGCGCACGACGACGAGCGTGATGGCCGACAGCAGGGCGATGAGCGCGACGGCGCCGACGGCGCCCGTCGCCTGCACGAACGCGAGCGTCTGCGCCGCATCCGCGAGGTCGTAGCCGATGTAGAGCTCGTAGAAGCCCGCGCCCGGGATCTCGAGCTGCGAGCCGACCATGATGCCCGGCACCGACTCGCCGCGGCTGTTGACGAGTTCGATCGACTGCCAGTACTGGCCGGTCGGGTTCTCCTGCACCCGCTCGCGCAGGTCGGCGGTGATGCGACCGCCGAGGTCGGGGCTCAGGAAGTCCGGCGGGGCGATCGACGCGGGCGGCGTCCCCGGCGCGCGGAACAGCGCGATGTCGGCGCTGCCGGAGACGCCGGTGACGGTCTGCAGCGCCGAGCTCGTGACGGCCTGGACCGAGGCGCGGTCCGCGGCATCCGACGACTCGAGGTATCGCTGGGCCGCGACCGTCGCCGTCGCGGACGAGGCCAGCACGCGGTCGACCTGGTCGGAGAACAGGTTCGAGGCGACGGTGAACGAGATCGTGAAGCCGATCACGAGGATCGCGAGGCTCGACAGCCCGAGCGTGATCAGGACGGTGCGGAACTGCAGCGAGCGCCGCCACAGCGTGCCGATGCGGCGGGACTGCGCGCGGATCCAGCCGAGGCTGCGCGCCGCCGGGTTCGCCGCCGCGGTCATCGCGCCCGTCTCAGGTGGTGGCGCCGGCGCGGTAGCCGACGCCGCGCACGGTCATCACGATGCGGGGGTTGTCGGGGTCGTGCTCGACCTTGGCGCGGAGCCGCTGCACGTGCACGTTCACCAGGCGCGTGTCGGCCTTGTAGTGGTAGCCCCAGACCTGCTCGAGCAGCATCTCGCGCGTGAACACCTGCTGCGGCTTCGACGCGAGCGTGAGCAGCAGGTCGAACTCGAGCGGCGTGAGGTTGATGCGCTCGTCGCCGCGGCGCACCTCGTGGCCGGCCGCGTCGATCACGAGGTCGCCGATCGAGATCGTCTCGACCGCCGACTCGGGCGCCGGCCGCAGGCGCGTGCGGATCCGGGCGACGAGCTCCTTCGGGTTGAAGGGCTTGACCATGTAGTCGTCGGCTCCGGACTCGAGCCCGCGCACGACGTCGGCCGTGTCGCTCTTGGCCGTGAGCATGATGATCGGCGTGCCCGACTCCGCACGGATGCGGCCGCACACCTCGATGCCGTCCATGCCGGGCAGCATGAGGTCGAGCAGCACCAGGTCGGGCTTGGTCTCGCGGAACGCGGCGACCGCGCCGGAGCCGTCGGCGCAGAACGACGGGTCGAACCCCTCGGTGCGCAGCACGATGCCGATCATCTCGGCGAGGGCCGTGTCGTCGTCGACGACGAGTACGCGTGGCGTCATCCGTTGCTCTCCGTCGTTGCCGGCGCGCCGCCGGCGGGGAACCAGGTGCCTCCAGCGTAGTGGCTCGACAGCCGGGACCGGCCGGGGCGGGCCTGTGGCAGCATTGGGGCAACCCCGGAGAAGGAGCGCCGCACGTGCCCGACCACGACTGGAAGCCGCCCGTCGGCGGTCCCGACGACGCGACGGATGCCACGGGCGCAGGCCCCGCGCCCGGTCCGACCCCGCCGGTGCCGCCGGTGGCGCCCCCGCTCCCGCCCGCGGCACCCCCGCCCTACGGACCGCCGTCTGGATACGCGTCCGCTCCCGGGCCGTACGAAACGGCTCCCGGGCCGTACGGCGCGGCCCCCGGCCAGTACGGCGTGGCCCCGGGCCAGTACGGCGCGGCCCCCGGCCCGGCCGGCTGGACGCCGCCGCCGAAGCCGGGCCTGCTCCCCCTGCGGCCCATGTCGTTCGGCACGCTGCTCTGGGCCCCCTTCCGCACGCTCCGCCGCAACCCCGCGCCCGTGTTCGGGACGGGCCTCGTCGTGCAGCTCGTGTCGGCGATCGCGTCCGCCGCCGTGTTCGTGCCCCTCTTCTTCTGGATCTTCTCGCGCGTCGAGACGGCGAGCGAGGCCGACCTCGACGCGATCCTCTCCGGCGCCGTCGGCTGGGTGGTCCTGCTCTCGCTCGTGCCGATCGCGGTCTCGGTGGTCGCGGCCGCATTCCTGCAGGGCGTGATGGTCGTGGAGGTCGCGAGCGGCACCCTGGGCGAGAAGCTCACGTTCGGACAGCTCTGGCGCCGGGCCGCGCGCCGCATCGGCCCGCTGATCGGCTGGACGCTCCTCGTCGGCGCGGTCGTGCTCGTCGTGCTCGGGCTCGTGTTCGGCGGCGTCATCGCGGCCGCGTTCATCTCCCCCGAGGCGGCGCTCACGGCGGCGGGTCTCGCCGTCGTGGCCGTGCTCGGACTGGTCGTGCTCGGCGCGTGGCTCGGCACGAAGCTCGCGCTCGTGCCGAGCGTCATCGTGCTCGAGCGCGCGGGCATCGGCCGTTCCATGCGCCGCTCGTGGGCCCTCACGAACGGCAACTTCTGGCGCACGTTCGGCCTGATCCTCCTGGTCGGGCTGATCCTGTCGTTCGCCGCGCAGGTGGTGGTGCAGCCCGTGTCGCTGCTCGGCACCATCCTCGCGAGCGTGCTCGACCCCGGCGCGGGCGAGACCTACCTGGCCATCTCGATCGCCACCACGATCGCGACGCTCGTCCTCTCGATCCTCATCGGCGCGATCACCTCGGTCGTGCAGGCGGCCCTCATCGCCGTCATCTACATCGACCTCCGGATGCGCGGCGAGGGGCTCGACCTCGAGCTCGAACGCCACGTCGAGGCCCGCGACGCCGGACGCGACGTGTCCGATCCGTACGAGACCGTGCCCGCGGCTCCGGCCGGGCCGCCGACTGCCGGCACCGCGCCGACGTGGTCCTGACCGGCCCCGTGCGGTGGGAGCCGCCGCTCGACCCCGACGCGCCCGAGGCGCGACGGTGGGTGCTGGACGAGCTCGCGAAGCCCGAGTACCGCGCGGCGGAGCCGACGGCGTTCGACCTGTTCGCCCAGGCGGTGCGCGACTGGCTCGTCGGCCTCTTCGAGGGCGCCGGCGGCCTCCCGATGCCGGCCCTCGCGCTCATCGCGGTCCTCGTCGTCGCCGCGCTCCTGGGCGTCGCCCTGCTCGTGTTCGGCCTGCCGCGGCTGCGCCGCCGGGCCGGGGCGCCCGTGCCGCTGTTCGACGACGGCGACGTGCGCGACGCCGCCGCCCTGCGCCGCGCAGCCGAGGCGGCCGCGGCATCCGGCGACTGGGCATTGGCCGTCCAGGAGCGGTTCCGCGCGATCGTGCGCTCGCTCGTCGAGCGCGAGCTCGTGCGGGTGCACCCGGGCACGACGGCCCACGGCATGGCGGATGCCGCGTCCCGGCCGTTCCCCGACCGAGCCGCCGAGCTCGAGTCCGCCGCGGCCGACTTCGACGCCGTGCGCTACCTCGGCCGTTCGGGCACCGAGGCGCAGTACCGCCGCGTGACGGCGCTCGAGTCCGCCCTCGCCGCGTCCCGTCCGGCCGGTTCCGGCGACGAGCTCGCCGCCCCGCTCGCGAGGAGCGGCGCATGAGCGCGCCGGCACCCGCGACCGTTCGCGGACCGATCGGCGCGGAGCCCGACGGCACCGGGCCGGACGGCGCGAACCGCGCGCTCACCCCTCGGCTCCGCACGCTCGCGCGCCGGCGGCGGCCCTGGATCGTCATCGCGGGCGCCGTCCTGCTCGGCGCGCTCGTGCTCGCGTTCGTCCAGGGCGTCGCCCGCCCCGCAGGGACGCCCATGAGCGTCGAGAACGCCGCACCCGGAGGCGCCCGCGCGCTCGCCCAGGTGCTCGCCGCGCGCGGCGTGGAGGTCGTCGAGGTCCGTTCGCTCGAGCAGGCCGAGCGTGCGGCGCGCGGCGGCGCGACCGTCCTCCTCCACGACGCGCAGGGACTGCTCGGTCGCGACGGCCTCGCCGACCTCGCGCGCGCCGCCGATCGCCTGGTCGTCGCGCGGCCCGACTTCGCCGCCCTCGAGGTGCTCGCGCCGGGGGTGCGACTCGCGGGTGCCGCCGGCGGGGCGCTCGACGACGTGGGCTGCGACCTCCCGGCCGCAGAGCGCGCGGGCGGGCTGTCGGCAGGACAGGGGCTCCTCACGGTCGACGACGAGGCCGCGGCATCCGGATTCGCCGGCTGCTTCGCCGACGACGAGGCGTACGCCGTCGTCACCGGCCCCGCACCGGGCGGAGCCGAGGTCGCGCTCGTCGGATCGACCGCGCCGTTCGTCAACGAGACCGTCGGCGAGGCCGGCAACGCCGCGCTCGTGATCGGGCTCCTCGGCACGACCGACGAGCTGGCGTGGTACCTGCCGGGGCCGGCGGATGCCGACGTCGCGGCCGCGCCCACCCTGCAGGAGCTCATCCCGGGCTGGGTCAGCCCGGTGCTCGTCCTGGCCGCCCTCGTGGTCGTCTCCGCGGGGATCCAGCGCGGACGCCGCTTCGGTCCGCTCGTCGTCGAGGACCTCCCCGTGCACGTGCCCGCCGGTGAGACGGGCGAGGGCCGCGCCCGGCTGTACGCGCGCTCGTCCGCCCGGGTCCGGGCCCTCGACCAGCTGCGGATCGGCACCGTCCGGCGCCTGCAGGACCTGCTGCGCCTGCCGAGGTCCGCGCACGTCGACGTCGTCGTCACGGCGGCCGCCGCCGCGATCGGCCGCGACGCGGCATCCGTTCGACGCCTGCTCGTCGACGACCTGCCCGGCGGCGACCGCGACCTGGTCTCGCTCGCCCGCGACCTCGACGACCTCGAGCGGCGCGTGCGCGCGGCGCTCCGCCCCGACTCCCCCGACGCATCCGCACCGACAGGAAGGCGACCATGACCGACCCGCTCCACGACGAGGCGACGCCGCACG
The DNA here is from genome assembly GCF_031432295.1 of Agromyces indicus. Classification (NCBI taxonomy): domain Bacteria; kingdom Bacillati; phylum Actinomycetota; class Actinomycetes; order Micrococcales; family Microbacteriaceae; genus Agromyces; species Agromyces indicus. The sequence goes on from NZ_JAVKGS010000004.1 coordinate 300,267, forward strand.
ACGCGACCCGCGACGACGCCGCGCTGCGCGCCGCGCTCGACCGCGTCCGCACCGAGGTCGGCAAGGCCGTCGTCGGCCAGGACGGCGCCGTCACCGGCCTCATCATCGCGCTCCTCGCCGACGGGCACGTCCTGCTCGAGGGCGTTCCCGGCGTCGCGAAGACCCTGCTCGTGCGCACGCTGAGCCGCACGCTGCACCTCGAGACGCGGCGCGTGCAGTTCACGCCCGACCTGATGCCGGGCGACATCACCGGGTCGCTCGCGTACGACCCCCGCTCGGGCGAGTTCGCGTTCCGCGAGGGCCCCGTCTTCACGAACCTGCTGCTCGCCGACGAGATCAACCGCACGCCGCCGAAGACCCAGTCGGCGCTGCTCGAGGCCATGGAGGAACGGCAGGTGTCGGTCGACGGCGTGACCCGGCCGCTGCCCTCGCCGTTCCTCGTCGCCGCGACCCAGAACCCGATCGAGTACGAGGGCACGTACGCGCTCCCCGAGGCGCAGCTCGACCGGTTCCTGATGAAGCTCGTGCTCGAGGTGCCCGAGCGCGACGCCGAGGTGTCGGTGCTGCGTCGCCACGCCGACGGCTTCGACCCGCACGACCTCGCGGCCGCGGGCGTCGAGCCCGTGGTCGGCGCCGCCGAGCTCGCTGCGGCCCGGACCGCCGCCGGTCGCGTGGGCGTCGGCGACGACGTGCTCGGGTACGTGGTCGACCTCGCGCGCGCGACGCGACGGAGCCCGTCCATGCGGCTCGGCGTGAGCCCGCGCGCTGCGACGGGCCTGCTCGCCGCCGCGAAGGCGTGGGCCTGGCTCACCGGATTCGAGAAGGTCACGCCCGATCACGTGCAGGCCATGCTCCTGCCCGTGTGGCGGCACCGCGTGCAGCTGCGTCCCGAGGCCGAACTCGAGGGCGTGGCGGTCGACCAAGTGCTGCGCGGCATCGTGCAGCAGGTGCAGGTGCCGCTCTAAGCCATGTCCGTCACCGGCCGTTTCACGTTCCTCGTCGCCCTCGGCGTCGTGCCCGTCGTCCTGCTCGGCGCCGACGCCGCGGCGGCGTGGGCGGCGCTCGGCGGGTGGCTCGTGCTCGCGATCGGCCTGGGGGTGGTCGACCTCTCGCTCGCGGCGTCGCCGCGGCGGGTCGCCGTCGCACGCGACCTGCCCGATCGGGTGCGGCTCGGCGAGACCGTCGAGTCCGTCGTGGTGGTGCGCAACCTCGGCGAGCGGATGCTGCGCGCCACCGTGCGCGACGGCTGGCCGCCGTCCGCGGGCGTGTCCGGGCGGAACCGAGCGAACGTCGACGTGGCGCCGCGCGAGGGTCGCCGGATACACCAGCAGCTCACCCCGACCCGCCGCGGCGACCGTCGCACGGAGGCGGTCACCATCCGCTCCTACGGCCCCATGCGCCTCTGGGCACGACAGGCGACGCTCGCCGCCCCCGGCCGGCTGCGCGTGCTGCCGCCCTTCCACTCGCGCGCCCACCTGCCGTCGCGCCTCACGCGCCTGCGAGAGCTCGACGGTCGCACGCCGCTGCTGATCCGCGGGCAGGGCACGGAGTTCGACTCGCTCAGGGAATACGTGCGCGGCGACGACGTGCGCTCGATCGACTGGCGCGCGACCGCCCGGCGATCCGACCCGGAGCAGCCCGGCTCGATGCGGCTCATGGTGCGCACGTGGCGGCCCGAGCGCGACCGCCGGATCGTGATCGTCGCCGACACCTCGCGCACGGCCGCGGCCCGGATCGGCGACGAGCCCCGGCTCGACACGGCGTTCGAGGCGTCGCTGCTGCTGGCCGCGCTCGCGAGCCACGCGGGCGACCGCGTCGACTTCCTCGCCTGGGACCGTCGGCTCCGCGGCCGAGTCCACGGCGCCGCCGGGCCGGAACTGCTCGCGCGCATGGTCGACACGATGGCCGGGATCGACGCCGAGCTCGTGGAGGCGGACTGGGCGGGCCTGCCCGCGCAGGTGCGCCGCGTGACGAGCCGCCGCGCGCTCGTCGTGCTCCTCACCGCCGCCGACGCCCCCGGCAGCTCGCGCGGGCTGCTCGGCACCCTCCCGCAGCTCACGGCCCGCCACCGGGTCGTCGTCGCCTCCGTCGTCGATCCGGCGCTCGCAGGCGCGGTCGGCCGACGCGACGAACTCTCGGACGTGTACGCCGCGGCTGCGGCCGAGCGGTCCCGTCTCGACGCGGAGCGCGTCGCCGCGGCGGTCGGGCGCCTCGGTGCGTCGAGCGTCAGCGCGGCCCCGCACGACCTGCCCCCGGCACTCGCGGACCACTACCTCGCGCTCAAGGCCGCCGGGCAGCTCTGAGCGCCGCCGAGCGGTCAGCCGGCGACGGCCCGCCGGGCGCCCGCGTCGAACGCCGTGAGATCGCCGGTCTCCCCCGCGCGGGCCGCACGACGACCGAGCACCAGCATCCAGACGAGCAGCCAGGCCAGTGCGAGCGCGCCGATGCCGATCTTCACGGGCCACGGCCACGGCGCGGGCGTCACGAACCCCTCGACGAGTCCGGCGACGAGGAGGAAGAACACGAGCCCCCCGGCGATCGTGAACAGCGACCGCGCGTCCTCGGCGAGCGCCTGACCGCGGGTGCGTGCGCCCGGCGCGACCCACGCCCAGAAGATGCGCAGGCCCGCCGCGGCCGCGACGAACACGCAGGTGAGCTCGAGGAGGCCGTGCGGCGCGATGTAGAGGAAGAACGTGTCGGCTTCGTCGTACGCGAACATGATCGCGGCCGTCACGCCGAGGTTCTGCGCGTTCTGCAGGATCACCCACGGCACCCAGACGCCGGTGATCCCGAAGGCCACGCACTGCGCCGCGATCCAGGCGTTGTTCGTCCAGACGGCCCCCGCGAACGACGCCGCCGGGTTCTCGGAGTAGTAGGCGACGAACCCCTCCTCGGCGATCTGCCGCAGCTCCTCCTCGCTGCCGAGGTTCGCCATCACCCGCGGGTCGGACAGGGCCCACAGCGCGTACAGCGCAGCGACGAGCACCGTGCCGACGGCCACGCCGAGCGTCAGCCAGCGGACCCGGTACAGGGCGGCGGGCAGGTGGACGAAGGCGAACCGGGAGAGCTGCCGGAGCGGGTTCTCGGGTGCCCCGGTGAAGCGCAGCCGCGCCCGCGCGAGCGAGATCGACAGCCGGTCGCCGAGCGCCGTGGACCCGGCGGTGGCCTGCACGAGCGAGAGGTCGGATGCGGCGGCCTGGTACCGCTCGATGAGCTCGTCGGCGCCCTCGCCGTCGAGCCGGGCGGTTCGGGAGAGCGCGTCGAGCCGCTGCCAGTCGTCATGGCGGGCTGAGGCGAGCGCGTCGAGGTCCATCTGCTTGAATACTAGCCATGCCCGACCCGACCGCCCCGGCCCGGTCGGCGGTGCGCGTCGACGACGAGGCGGTGCTCACCGGGGAGGCCGTGGCGCTCGACGTCCGACCGGCGAGCGCGGTGATGCGCGCCGGAGGTGCCCTGATCGACGTGGTCGTCACGGTCGTCCTCGGCCTCGCGGCGCTCCTCGCCATCGTGAACCTCGACCTCGACGAGGCCGCCGCCCGCGCGGTCGGCGTCGCGGTGATCGTCACCCTGCTCGTCGTGCTGCCCACGGCCGTTGAGACCGCCAGCCGCGGCCGCTCGCTCGGCAAGCTCGCCCTCGGCATCCGCGTGGTGCGCGACGACGGCGGCGCGATCGGCTTCCGGCACGCCCTCATCCGCGCACTGGTGGGCGTGCTCGAGATCTGGCTCACCTTCGGCGGCCTCGCGGTGCTCGTCGGGTTCCTCAACCCCGACTCGAAGCGCCTCGGCGACATCCTCGCCGGCACGCACGGTCAAGTCGAGCGCGTCCCGCGCTACGAGCCGCTCGCGTTCGGGGTGCCGGCCCCCCTCGCGCGCTGGGCCGCCACCGCCGACGTGGGCCGGCTCCCCGATCCGGTGGCGCGTCGCGTCGCCGCGTTCTTCCGCAACGCCGTGCACCTGGCCCCGGGCAGCCGGCAGCGCCTCGCGCAATCGCTCGCCGCCGAGGTCGCCCCGTACGTCTCACCCGTGCCCGCGGCCGATCCCGAGCTGTTCCTCGCGGCGGTCGCCGCCCTCCGTCGCGAGCGCGATCTCACCGCCCTCGCGCTCGAGCGACGACGGCTCGACGCGCTCGAACCGGTGCTCGAGTCGCGCCCGGTCGGGTTCCCCGAGCGCTGACCCGGCGACCGGCGCAGGCAGACGGATGCCGCGGGCGCGACGTGCGCCCGCGGCATCCGTTCGCCGGCCGGATCAGTACCGGTAGTGGTCGACCTTGTACGGCCCCTCGACGGGCACCCCGATGTAGGCCGCCTGCTCGGGCGTGAGCACCGTGAGCTCGACCCCGAGCGCGTCGAGGTGGAGGCGCGCCACCTTCTCGTCGAGGTGCTTGGGGAGCACGTACACGCCGACCGGGTACTCGTCTGGCCGGGTCCACAGCTCGATCTGCGCGAGCACCTGGTTGGCGAACGAGTTCGACATGACGAACGACGGGTGGCCGGTGGCGTTGCCCAGGTTCATCAGGCGGCCCTCGGAGAGGACGAGCACGCTGCGGCCGTTGGGCAGGCGCCACTCGTGGACCTGCGGCTTGATCTCGACCTTCTCGGCGCCCTCGAGCGACTCGAGCGCGGCCATGTCGATCTCGTTGTCGAAGTGGCCCACGTTCGCCACGATCGCGAGGTGCTTCAGCGCGAGGAGGTGCTCGAGGCGGACCACGTCCTTGTTGCCCGTTCCCGTCACGAGGAGGTCGACCTGGTCGATGACGGACTCGAGCCGCGCGACCTGGTAGCCGTCCATCGCGGCCTGCAGCGCGTTGATGGGATCGATCTCGGAGACGATCACGCGCGCGCCCTGGCCGCGGAGCGCCTCGGCGGCGCCCTTGCCGACGTCGCCGTAGCCCGCCACGAAGGCGACCTTGCCGCCGATCAGCACGTCGGTCGCGCGGTTCAGCCCGTCGGGCAGCGAGTGGCGGATGCCGTACTTGTTGTCGAACTTCGACTTCGTCACCGAGTCGTTGACGTTGATCGCCGGGAATCGGAGCTCGCCCGCGGCGTGCAGCTCGTACAGGCGGTGCACGCCCGTGGTGGTCTCCTCCGTCACCCCGCGGATCTCGTCGGCGACCCGGCTCCACCGGTCGGGGCTGACCTCGAGCGACCGCCGCAGCGTGTCGAGCACGACGCGGTACTCCGCGCTCGCGTCATCCGTCGCCTCGGGCACCGAGCCGGCCGCCTCGAACTCGCGGCCGCGGTGCACGAGGAGCGTGGCGTCGCCGCCGTCGTCGAGGATCAGGTTCGGCCCGATCCAGTCGGCGCCCGCCGCCTCCGCCTCGGCCGACCAGTCGAAGATGCGGTCGGTGCACCACCAGTACTCCTCGAGCGTCTCGCCCTTCCACGCGAAGACCGGCACGCCCTTCGGGTCGTCGACCGTGCCGTCCGGGCCGACGACGACCGCCGCGGCCGCCTCGTCCTGCGTCGAGAAGATGTTGCAGCTCGCCCAGCGCACCTGCGCGCCGAGCGCCGTGAGCGTCTCGATGAGCACCGCCGTCTGCACCGTCATGTGCAGGCTGCCCGCGATCCGGGCGCCGGCGAGCGGCTGGGACGCGGCGAACTCCTCGCGCAGCGCCATGAGGCCGGGCATCTCGTTCTCGGCCAGCCGCAGCTGGTGCCGGCCCGACTCGGCGAGCGAGAGGTCGGCGACCTTGAAGGGCAGGGCGGATGTCGCAGTGGAGGTGGCGAGCGTCATGGGCTCCATTCTCGCAGGCGCGCCGCCCCGCGAGGACGTCAGGCCCGGATGAGGCCCAGCACCTCGTCGCGGATCGCGGCCATGGTCGCGGCATCCTCGCCCTCGACGTTCAGCCGGAGCAGCGGCTCGGTGTTCGACGGCCGCACGTTGAACCACCAGAACGGGGCGTCCTCGGCGGTGATGCCCGTGACCGTGAGCCCGTCGAGCTCGTCGAAGTCGGCGCGACCGGTGAACGCCTCGACGATGCGCGCATACGCCGCCGGGACGTCCTCCACCGTCGAGTTGATCTCGCCCGAGAGCGCGTACGGGGTGAACCGCGCGGCGAGCTCCGACAGGGGCGCCTGCTGGCTGCCGAACTCCGCGAGCAGGTGCATGGCGGCGAGCATGCCGTTGTCGGCGCTCCAGAAGTCGCGGAAGTAGTAGTGGGCCGAGTGCTCGCCGCCGAAGACGGCTCCCGTCTCGGCCATGCGGTCCTTGATGAGCGAGTGACCGACCCGCGTGCGCACGGCGATGCCGCCGGCCGCCTCGACCGCCTCGGGGACGAACCGCGAGGTGATCAGGTTGTGGATCACCGTGGGCTGCTCCTCGCCGAGGGCGCGCACGCGGGCGATCTCGCGCAGTGCGACGATCGCCGCGACCGCCGAGGGGTCGACCGCCTCGCCACGCTCGTCGACGACGAAGCAGCGGTCGGCGTCGCCGTCGAACGCGAGGCCGAGGTCGGCGCCGTGCTCGACGACGGCGCGCTGCAGGTCGACGAGGTTCGCCGGGTCGAGGGGGTTCGCCTCGTGGTTGGGGAACGTGCCGTCGAGCTCGAAGTAGAGGGGCACGATCTCGAGCGGCAGCGACGGCAGTCCGGCGGCGTCGCCCAGCACGGCCGGAACGGTCAGCCCGCCCATGCCGTTGCCGGCATCCACCACGACCTTCAGGGGTCGGATGCCGGCGAGGTCGACGAGCGAGCGGAGGTGCGCGGCGTAGTCCGCGAGCACGTCGAGCTCGCGGACCGTGCCGGGCGACGCCACGGGCGGCACGCCGCCGGCGTCGAGGTAGTCGCCCGCGCGGTCGCGGATGGCCGCGAGACCCGTCTCGAGCGAGATGCCCTGCGCGCCGGCGCGCGAGAACTTGATGCCGTTGTACGCGGCCGGGTTGTGGCTGGCCGTGAACATCGCCGCGGGCGCGTCGAGCGAGCCCGAGGCGAAGTAGGTCTCGTCGGTCGAGCACAGTCCGATCGCCACGACGTCGGCCCCGCGGGCCGTCGCCCCGCGGGAGAAGGCCGCGGCGAAGCCCGGGGACGAGTCGCGCATGTCGTGTCCGACGACGATGCGCCCGCCGGCCGCACCGACCTCGTCGGCGAAGGCCGCGCCGAGGGCCTCCACCACGTCGTCGGTCAACGCCTCGCCCACGATCCCCCGCACGTCGTAGGCCTTCACGCTGGCGTCGAGGCGCGCTCGAGCGCCCGAGGAAACGGCGGGATTCATGCGGTGAACCCTACCTCACCGAGGGTCACGTGCCGAATGATCTGCCATCCCCGCGGAGCCGACGTGCGCTCGGCGTGGCGGGCGCACAGATCGTACGAATGGGGCTCGCGCGTGAAGGCGAGCGGACCCAGGACGGCCATCGAATCGGCGTAGTCGTACGTGAGCGTCGCGACCGCCTCGGCGGCGCATGCGGTGCGCGAACAACGTCTCATGGCCACCCCAGCGTAGCGACCGGGCGCGCCGCTAGAGTGGATTCATGCCCCGATCCCGCCGTGTCGCCTCGGCATCCTCGGCGCGGCGCCGCTCGCGCGATCGGCACGGGCGCGGCATGCGCTCGCCGGTCACCGGACCGCACCTCGAGCCCCTCCGCACGCGCATCGAGGAGTTCGACGTGACGGTCGCCTCCACGGCGGCCTACCTCCGGGGGCTCTGGCCCGATCTCGAGGGCGTGGTCTTCCAGGTGGCCGACGCGCCGGCCGAGGCCATCCACGACGATCACGTCGATCGCTGGAAGGTCCTCCACGACGAGCGTCGCATCGTCTTCTTCCGGCTGCCCATCGTCCGGTTCCTGCGCACGCAGGAGGGCGAGGAGAAGGACGAGAAGCTCCTCATCGAGAGCTGCGTCTTCCGCGCCGTCGCCGACTTCCTCGGCCGGGACCCGTGGGAGCTGGCACCCGGACGCTACCGCCACCTGTGACGGTCGCCGGCCGTCACTGCGGGTAGACGCGCACCGGCGCGTCGAGCGGTCCCGGCGGGGCGACCGGCATCGCCGCGATCGCCTCGGGCTCGCCGAACGTCAGGCTCGCGTGCAGTCCCTGCACGTCTTGGAGGACGACGCGCTCCCCCGGCTGGACCTCGACCGAGCTCGCCGTGCCGCCCTCGAGGGTGAGCTCGCGCTCGGAGGCGCCGGCGATGACGGTCGCGGTGACCGGCTCCGCTCCGGGGTTGGCGAGGTGGAGCACCGGCGAGGGCGCCTGCGGCACGGCGACCGCGGCGCGCTCGAGCAACGGACCGGTGGCCGCATGCCACGCGAGGTCGGCCATGACCGGCGCGTCCCCGGCGCGCTGGACGGTCGATCGGGCTGCGGCGACGACGGGGGCGTCGGCGTCCACCACGACGGTGTACCGCCCGGCGGCGAGCGTGCCGAGCGGGACGTCGCTCACCTGGCCGTCGACGAGTGACACGTCGACCAGTCCGACCTCGCTGCCCGTCGCGTCGAGCACGCGGACGACCGCGGCGACCTCGCCGCCCCCGGGGGCGTAGAGCCGGACCGCCGGATGGTCGTCGCCCTCCGCATGATCCTCCTGGGGGTCGACGCCGCGGGCGTCCACGACGGTGAACCCCGGGATGACCTGGCGCTCGGCCGGCAGTGCAGTCGGGGTGGAGAGCTCGACGCCCGCGGCATCCAGGCCGATGACCACCGAGTGCTGCAGCGATGCGGCGATGGGCGAGCCGGCGCTCGTGACGTGGACGACCGTCGATCGGACGTTCGGGGCGAGCCCGGCCAACGAGACGACGCGCTGCGTGCCCGGGGCGACGACGATCCCGAGGGCCCCCGGGGCCTCGACGGTGCCGGTCTCGCCGATGACGCGCACGTCAACGGTCGAGGCGACCTGGCCGGGATTGGCGAGCAGGACCAGTCCGGAGCGCCCGACGTCGGTCGCGCCGGCGACGAGCCACGACTCGGCGGCCGGCTCCGCGCACGCCGCGGCGGCGAGCCCCGACAGCGACTCCGCCGACGCCCGCTGCGCCTGCGCGGCCGCGAGCATCCCGCCGGCGACCGTTCCCGGCTCGGCGGAGATCGCGACGGGGCCGCCGTCGACGTCGGCCGCGGTGTTGTCGGGCGCCTCGACCGGCGACTGGTCGACCACCGCGTCGGCGGGATCGGCCGCGATGGCGACCGCCGCCGTGCCGACCGAGGAGGTCGAGGTCGCGTCGGCGCTGTCGCCGGCGAGTTCGAGCAGGGGTCCGGGACACACCCGCAGCTGCCGGCTCTCGGCGGGCTGCACGAGGGCGGAGGGCGGCTCGACGGCCTGCGACGGCAGGGTCACGAGCATTCCCGCGACGACCGCACCGGCGGCGGCCGCGGCGACGGCGACGACGGCGGCGGCGCGCCCGGTTCCGCGCAGGAGCGCCTTACGGTTCACGCGCATGGTCGTCTCCCCTCGGGTCGATGGCGGTCACGGCTGCGGCCTCAGCGGGCGGAACCCCGTCGGCGGGCGGCTCGTCATCGGGGGGCGGCGCCCCGTCGGCCGGCGGGGCCGTGTCGGCGGACGGCACCGTCCCGGCCGGCTCGGCCGACGGCGGAACCGCCGCATCCCCCTTGCCTCGACGTGCCCACCGGGGACGGCGGGACCGCGACGGATCGCGCGGCGGACGTCGTCGGTGCGGCGGTCGGCGGTCCGGTTCGCGACCGCCGCCCGTCGGGATCGAGAGCAGCAGCGCGGCGCCGATCACCACGAGCTGGCCGGCCACGATCCAGGCCGCATACGCGGGCGGTTCCGGGATCTGCGCACCCGGGGCGTCGGGCTGGGCGCCCGTGAACCGCCAGAGCGTGCCGAAGTCGGTCTCGCCAACGGGGAGCACCTGCGGGTTCGCGTCGAGGGCGACCCGTGCTCGGCGTTCGACGGCGGCGGTCGCGGCGTCCTCGTCCGCCGACGCGAGGAGCACGAACGAGAGGCCGAACCGCTCGACGTCCGCGGAGGCGTCGTAGCCGCTGCGCGAGACCAGGTTGCCCGCGAGGGAGGCCACGGCCTCGGTCGTCGGCGTCAGCCGCTCGCGGGTCGCGGCGAGCGTCGACTGCACGTCGAGCGTCGCACCGCTGCCGCGTTCGATGGTCGAGCGGATGCCGCCGTCCGACGTGGGCTCGAGCCGGAGCGTTCCGACGCGCGGGTCGTTCGCGGCCTCCGCCACGACGAAGGCGGGGAGGATCCGCGCCGGTGCGGGGCCGACGGCGGTGCGGCCGAGCGCCGTGGCGACGAGCGTGGGGGCGACCGCAGCGAGGGCGAGGACGCCGACCAGGGCCGCGACGGGTGCCGCGCCGCGCGGCAGCGCGTCGAGCGCGAGCACCGCGGCCGCGACGAGGCCGAACCACATCAGGCTGAGCGCCGCGCCGGTCCAGAGGGCGACGGGACGCTCGCCCGTCGAGGCCACCGCGAGATGCGCGGCGGCGACGGCGGTCGCGTAGCCGAGGGCGGCGAGCGCCAGGGCGAGCAGGCCGCCCCGGTACCGCCTGGAGCCGACGACCGCGACGGCCGTGAGGGCGAGCGGGGCGAGCAGCGCGGCGAGCACGATCGGGGCCGGCACGGCCGCGGCGACGAGGCCGCCGAAGGCGTCCTCCCAACGGCCCCAGGTCCCCGACGCCTGGCCGAGCGCGGTCTGCCCCGGGGAGGGCATCGCCGACGGGCGCTGCACTCCGGGGTCGGCGAGCAGCCCGAACGGCGTACCGCGGGCGACCTGCTCGAGGATCAGGGGAAGGAACAGCGCGAGCGCCGGCAGCGGGATGCCCGCGAGGCGCACCGCGGCCCGGCCGCTCAGCAGCAGCGCGGCGATCCACGCGAGGACCATCGCCGGGGCGAGGCTCGGGGCGCACGCGATCACGATCGCGAACGCGAGCGAGGCCGCGGCGGCCGCCGCCCACGAGGTCGCGGCCGCGAACATGAGGACGGCGAGCCACGGCAGCAGGATGTGCACGATGACCGCGGCAGGCCGGCCGGCGGCCAGCGAGTCGAGCAGCGGCGGCGCGGCGGCCCACAGGACCCCGCCGAGCACGCGCAGCGAGGTGCGCTCGGTGAGCCTGGCGGCGGCGAACCACCCGCCGAGGCTCGACAGCGGGATGGCGAGCAGCCAGAGGGCGAGCAGCGCCCAGGACGGATTCCAGAAGGCGGTGCTGCCGAGCAGGGCCAGCACGCCCGCGAAGGGGTCCGCGGCACCGGTGAACCCGCCGTCCACGTCGCGCCACCCGTAGGCGGCGTTGCGCCAGAGCGTCGGGAGGTCGTCGGACAGCGGCAGCAGGGCGCCGCCGGCGATGCCGCCGGCGGCGAGCAGCGGGGCGAAGAGCACTCCGGATGCCACGAGCGCGCCGAGCAGCACCCACCCACCGCCGGTCGCGAAGAACTGGACGTCCTCGACGCGGCCTCGCGCACGCTGCCGGCGTGCCTCGGCGGCCTGCTGTCGTCGGAGGCGGACCTCGTCGCGGCGGACGCGGAGCGGGGCGACCGAGGACCAGCGCGCCGTCCGCGTCGTGGCCGCCCGCTTGCGTGCCCGGAGCACGCGGCCCGGTCGGGCCATGACGCCGACCGCGGCGCGGAACTCGCCCGGGATCGCCCCGGGCGTCTTGACGAGGAGGTGGCGCAGGGAGCGGCCGATCGCGATCGGCAGGAGCGCCAGCCAGTGCAGCGGCACGAGGGCGGCGGGTGCCCAGGCGAGCCGCCGGTGGAGGCGGGCGGCGCGCGCCTCCCGCGCGCGGCGCCGGGCCGCGCGCCCGCCCCGGACGGATCCCGGACCGGCGATGCCCTCGTCGGCGAATCGGATCCTGGCCTCGGGGACCGCGACCACCCGGTAGCCCGCGAGCCGGGCCCGGGCGCCGAGGTCGAGTCCGTCGTCGACGGTGGGGAGCGCGGGATCGAATCCGTCGAGGCTCCGCCACAGCTCGTGCCGGACCAGCATGCCCGCTGGGTCGCCTCCGAGCACGTCGGAGAGGTCGTCGTGCTGGCCCTGGTCGAGCTCGTCCTCCACGATGGCGAGGCTGCGCCCGCCGCGCGTGACCGAGCGTCCGAAGCGCAGGATCCGTCCGGGCTCGTCCCACGCGACGAGCTTGGGGACCGCGATGCCGGCGGTCCGTGCGGTGGAGAGCGCCGCGGAGAGCGCCTCGAGCGCGCCCGGTTCGGGGGCGGCATCCTCGGTGAGCAGCCAGATCGCGTCGTCACCGGTGCCGGGCGGATCGAGCGTGGTCTCGATCGTGCGCACCGCGTCGCCGAACGGCAGCGGCGACTCGACCTGCACCACGCGTGCGGGGTGGGCGGCCTCGACGAGCGCGCGGGTCGCGTCATCGCTGCGCATCAGCACCACGGCGAGCGCGTCGACGGGCCGGCGCTGGGCGCGGATGGCGTCGAGCGTGGCACGGAGGCGGTCGCCGCCATGCTGCACGACGAGGACGGCGGTGACTCTGGGGAACATCGGGGCAAGCCTAGGCGGCGCGTCCCGTGGCATCCGTCAGCGGCCTCGGGCGTGCCTCGATTCGGCCCGCCCGAGACCGGTGATCATCCCGCCTGACGGCGGAGCTTGCGGCGCTCCCGCTCGGAGAGCCCGCCCCAGATGCCGAACCGCTCGTCGTTGCCGAGCGCGTACTCGAGGCACTCGGCGCGCACCTCGCATCCGGAGCAGATCTTCTTCGCGTCGCGCGTGGAGCCGCCCTTCTCGGGGAAGAACGCCTCCGGATCCGTCTGCGCGCACAGCGCGTCGGTCTGCCACGCCAGCTGATTGTCGTCGTCGTCTGCGACCCCGCGAACCCCTGGAACGCCGAGCCGCACGGGGTCGACGAACCAATCCTCAGGTACCCCAGAACGATATTCAGGCTTGCCCATATCGTCTCCCACCCAGTTGTACCGACATCCCGTAAGGGCGTGTCACGACAATTACATCGGTGTAATTCGGTGGAAGTCAAGTCGCGAATCGCAACCCTCAATAGCGCGTCGAGGCTTGTCGCGGTCGGCGACACGCGGACGACGTGTCCGGTTCGTGATGCAGCGGTCAGTCGACGGATGCCGTGCGCCGGGCCGACCACGCGCTCTCGACCATCTCGGCGAGGCTGTGGCGCATGCGCCAGTCGAGGTCGCGGGCCGCGAGCTCGCCGGAGGCGACGATGCGCGCGGGGTCGCCCGCCCGCCGGGGCCCGACCTCCGGCTCGAAGTCGATGCCGGTCACCTTCGCGACCTCGCGCATGATCTCGCCGACGGAGACGCCGTCGCCCGAGCCGAGGTTGTACACCGGCTCGAGAGGCTCGCCGGCGTCCAGCCGGCGGGCGGCCGCGACGTGCGCGTCGGCGAGGTCGGCCACGTGGATGTAGTCGCGCACGCACGTGCCGTCCGGAGTCGGGTAGTCACCGCCGTTGATGCGCGGGGTCCGCCCCTCGAGGAGGGCGTCGAAGACGAGCGGGAACAGGTTGTGCGGGCTGGGGTCGAACACCTCGTCGGTGCCGGAGCCGACGACATTGAAGTAGCGCAGCGAGGTGTGGCGGAGGCCTGCCGCGCGTCCCTGGTCGGCGAGCAGCCATTCGCCGATGAGCTTGGACTCGCCGTACGGGGACTCGGGATGCTTGGGCGTCGCCTCGGTCACGAGGTCGACGTCGGGGGTGCCGTAGACTGCGGCGCTCGAGGAGAAGACGATGCGGTCCACACCGCTCGCCTCCATGGCGCCGAGCAGGGTGGCGGTGCCGGTGACGTTCTGCTGGTAGGTGTGCAGCGGGCGCTGCACCGAGACGCCCGCGTACTTGAACCCGGCGAGGTGCACGACGCCGCGGACGCCGTGGCGGCGCATCGCGTCCTCGAGGAGGGCGCCGTCGAGGATGGTCCCCTGGACGAACGGCGCACCCTCCGGGAGGAAGCCCTTCCGGCCCGAGGAGAGGTCGTCCACGACGACCGTGTCGATGCCCTGCGCCTGGAACGCGCGCACGACGTGCGCCCCGATGTACCCCGCTCCTCCGGTGACCAGCCAGCTCATGTCCGCCTTCCGTCGCCGGTGCCTCCGGCGTCGTGACGATGCTAGCGGGGCTGTTCAGGCGTTGCGCGGCGGGAGGTTCTCGGCGTGACGCACGCGATCGCGGATCTCGGGACGGCCGTAGCCGTCGGTCTCGAGGCGTGTCAGCGTCGCCACGACACCCCACACGGCGAGGGTCGCCAGCACGAGGAAGAAGATGATGTCCATGGCAGGAATTCTGCTCCTTGCAACATCCTGCCGACAGTGGCAGACTCGCCACTGATCGACACATTCCTGCCAGCATGCTGGCCGCACCGGGAGGCCCTCCGTGCTCCACTCCATCGCCTGCCTCGCCGTCCCGCAGATGGCCCCGTTCGAGTTCGGCGTCATCTGCGAGGTCTTCGGGATCGACCGCTCCGAGCAGGGCGGCCCCACATTCGACTTCCACGTCGTCGCCGCGGAGCCCGGGCCCATCCCGACCAAGCTCGGCTTCGACGTCGTCGTGCACGAGGGCCTCGACGCCGCCCGGACCGCCGACCTCGTGGCCGTCCCCGCCTCGCTCATCGACGAGCCGGCCCACCCCGAGGTGCTCGAGGTGATCCGCGACGCCGTCGACCGCGGTGCCTGGGTGCTGAGCGTCTGCTCCGGTGCCTTCACGCTCGGTCGCGCCGGGGTGCTCGAGGGCCGGCGCGCCACCACGCACTGGATGTACACCGAGCGCATGGCCGAGATGTTCCCCGAGACCGAGGTCGACCCCGATGTGCTGTTCGTGCAGGACGGCCGCGTCGTCACGGGGGCCGGCACGGCGGCGGGCATCGACGCCGCGCTGCACATCGTGCGCACCGAGCTCGGCGCGAGCGCGGCGAACATCATCGCCCGCCGCATGGTGGTCCCGCCCCAGCGCGACGGCGGCCAGTCCCAGTTCATCCAGACCCCGGTCGCCGAGTGCCGCTCCGACTCGTTCGCCGAGGTGCTCACGTGGATGCTGGAGCACCTCGACGAGGACCTCACCGTCGACCGCCTCGCCCGCAAGGCCCTCATGTCGCCGCGCACGTTCGCCCGCAAGTTCCGCGCCGAGACCGGCACCACGCCGAACGCCTGGCTCAACCGACAGCGCCTGCTCCGCGCGCAGCAGCTCCTCGAGGAGACCGACCTCTCCCTCGAGGAGATCGCGCGCGAGACCGGCTTCGGCGCCGCCGCCGTCATGCGGCACCACTTCGTGAAGGTCCTCCAGACCACGCCCACGCAGTACCGCCGCGTGTTCGGACCGCGTCAAGCGGGCTGACGCCGGTCCCGCCTAGAGCAGGATCCTGCCGGCCCGGGAGCGCGCGAGGAGCAGGCCGACGAGGATCGGCACCGCGAGCGCCGTCGCGAAGACGAGGAGCGACGGGGCCCCCACGAGCCGGCCGGCCATGATGACGAGCGCGTGCCCGAGGATCACCGGCATCGCGACGCCGGCGACGGTTGTCGCGGCACGCCCGACCCACTCGGGGAC
This sequence comes from Agromyces indicus, assembly GCF_031432295.1. NCBI lineage: Bacteria > Bacillati > Actinomycetota > Actinomycetes > Micrococcales > Microbacteriaceae > Agromyces > Agromyces indicus. The sequence goes on from NZ_JAVKGS010000004.1 coordinate 315,666, forward strand.
GCGGTGCGCCAGCGACTCGGCGACGAGGATGAGCCCGCACGAGATCGCCGCGGCGACGAGCACGCCCGCGACCGGCGTGCCGACGTCGGCGACCTTGAGGTCGACCGGGGCGACGAGCCCCGAGCCGGCGAGTGCGAGGCCGCCCACGACGAGCACGACGCCCAGCTCGAGCGGCGCGCGGACGCGGTGGCGCACCTGCCGCAGCCACTCGCCGACCGCGAGGAAGACGAGAGCCATGAGCCCGACGCCCACCGACCAGGGCAGCTCGGCGACGAGCTCGGGCCGCACGGTGGCGACGGCCACGGCGGCGACCCCGACCACGGCCGGCAGCCACGGTCGGACGGCGGAGAGCGCCCGCATCGCCACGACGGCGGCGAACAGCGCCGTCACGAACCAGAAGGCGGCGTACTGTCCACCGATGGCGGATCCGCCCGTGAGGAGCGCGACGGGGTCGGGCATGGACGTCGCCCCGGCGAGCGAGGTGATCGCCGCCCAGGCGGCCGTGACGATGAGCAGCCAGAGCGCGTACGGCACGAGCAGCGACCGCGTTCGGCGGCCAACCTCGTCGCCGAGCGGCCGCGACCGACGCCAGAGGTACCCGCTGATGACGAAGAAGACGGGCACGTGCCAGCTGTAGAGGAGCGGACGCAGGAGCCCCTCGGCGGAGACGTGGCCGAGGACGACGGCGACGAGCCCGACGAGCCTGACGAGATCGAGCGCGACGGACCGCACGCGCGGCGGCGCGGCGAGACGGGCGAACTCGATCGTGGGCATCGCGCGGTATTGTACGCACGCCCCGGCTGGGCGATCCATCCGTTTCCACATCGGTCGGGCGCCGGCGGGACACCCGCCGCCCGGCTCAGTCGGCGGTCGGCCGTCCCGTCGTCGCGACCCACGCCACGGCCTCGGGGGCGACGGTCAGCACGCCCTCGTCGGGTGAGGCGAACACCGCCTCGCCCCGCGGCACGCGCGTCGCACCGGACGCGGCGGACACCTCGACGTCGCCGCCCTCGGCGAGCACGATCGCCGGCCCGGCGAGCGCCAGACGCGCCGGCGTCGCCGCCGGCTCCACGCGGTACAGCGTGAAGTCGGGCACCGGCGGACGGTACTCGACGACGCCCGGCGCAACCTCGAGCGGCTGCAGTCGAGGCGGCTCGATCGCGCGGAAGTCGAGCACGTCGAGCAGCTCGGGGATGTCGATGTGCTTGGGCGTGAGGCCGCCGCGGAGCACGTTGTCGCTCGCGGCCATCAGTTCGACCGCGAGTCCGGAGAGGTAGGCGTGGATGTTGCCGGCCGCGAGGAAGAGGGCCTCCCCCCGTCGCAGCGTCACGCGGTTGAGCAGCAGGGAGATGACGATGCCGGGATCGCCGGGGTACTCGTCCGCGAGATCGGAGACCGTGCGGAAGGAGGCCGCATACGGCGACGACAGCGCGGCGTCCGAGGCCGCGAGTCCGGTCACGCGCTCGACCACCCAGGCGGCTTCGCCGGTGTCGCCGCCGCGACCGTCCTGCAGCAGCCAGCCCACGGTCTCGCGCAGCGGATCGTCGGTGGCCAGTCGCGCATCGAGGAGGTCGAGCGCACCGGGCTGCGGTTCCTCGCTCGCGGCATCCGCGGCGCGCAGCACCGCCACGACGCCGCGCACCTCGTCGAGCGGCCGGAACCCGGACAGCGCCTCGAAGGCGTCGCTCACCGCGACGATGAGTTCGGGCTTGTGGAACGGATCGCGGTAGTTCCGGTCGAACGCGTCGATCGGGACGCCCTCCGCCTCCTCCTCGGCGAAGCCGGCGCGTGCGCGCTCCGGCGTCGGGTGCGCCTGCAGCGAGAGCGGCCGCGCCGCGGCGAGCACCTTCAGCAGGAACGGCAGCCGCGCGCCCTCGCGGGCGAGCGCCGGGCCGAGGGCTGCGGTCGGGTTCGCCGCGATGAGCTCCGCGAGGTCGGCGGCGCCGACGGATGCCGCATCGACGACCTCGGCGGGTGAGCCCGCGTGCGCGCCGAGCCACAGCTCCGCCTCCGGGCCGCCGCTCGGCTCGGTCCCCCGGAACTCCGCGATCGCCGTGTGGGAACCCCACGCATAGTCTCGGGGCGTGTTGCGGATGGCGACAAACATGCGTGAGGGAGTCCTTTCGGGTTTGGCAGCAGGCTACCAACGGCTGACGGTGCGCCCGGGGACGTGCCTAGGCTCGTGCCATCCGACGACGTATTGGAGCCGACATGCCCTTCGAGCCGCTCGCGAGCGACTTCTACTCGTACGAATCCCAGCTCACCGAGCGTGAGCAGGAGGCGCTCGCCGCGCTCCGCGACTGGCTCGAGCGCGACGTGAAGCCCATCGTGAACGGCTACTGGGAGCGCGCCGAGTTCCCCATGCAGGTCGTGAAGCCGCTCGCCGAGCTGGGCGCGCTCTCGTACGCCTGGGAGGAGACGCGGCCGTTCGAGAACTCGGCCGTCTTCCGAGGGTTCGTCGCGCTCGAGCTCGCGCGGGTCGACCCGTCCGTGAGCACCTTCGTGGGCGTGCAGAACGGTCTCGCGACCGGGTCGATCGCCGTGGCCGGCTCCGCCGAGCAGCGCCGGGAGTGGATCCCGAAGCTCGCCTCGGGCGAGGTGCTCGGCGCCTTCGGCCTGACCGAGCCGCTCTCCGGCTCCGACTCGGCGCGCGGCCTGCGCACCACCGCCCGCCGCGAGGGCGACGAGTGGGTGCTGAACGGGCAGAAGCGCTGGATCGGCAACGCCACGTTCTCCGACATCACGATCATCTGGGCCAAGGACGAGGCCGACGGCCAGGTCAAGGGCTTCATCGTGCCCACGTCGACCCCCGGGTACGAGGCCACGAAGATCGAGGGCAAGGTGAGCCTGCGCATGGTGCAGAACGCCGACATCACCCTCACCGACGTGCGCGTGCCCGAGTCGCTGCGCCTGCAGAACGCGAACTCGTTCCGCGACACCGCCGCGGTGCTCCGGCAGACCCGCGCCGAGGTCGCCTGGGCGGCGGTCGGCACCGCCGTCGGGGCGTACGAGGCGGCCGTGCGGTACGCCAAGGAGCGCGTGCAGTTCGGCAAGCCCATCGGCGCGCACCAGCTGGTGCAGGACCTGCTCGTGAAGTGCCTCGGCAACATCACGGCGTCGCTCGGCATGGTCGTCCGCGTCTCCGAGATGCTCGATCGCGGCGAGCAGCGCGACGAGCACTCGGCGCTGGCCAAGGCGTACACGACCGAGCGCATGCGCGAGACCGTCGCCTGGGCGCGTGAGGCGTGCGGCGGCAACGGCATCGTGCTCGACTACGACGTCGCGCGGTTCTTCGCCGACGCCGAGGCGCTGTACTCCTACGAGGGCACGCGCGAGATGAACACGCTCATCGTCGGCCGCTCGATCACGGGCGAGGCCGCCTTCGTCTGAGCCGGGCCTCCGCATCGGGCGTGCTGGTGCGAACGGATGCCGCGGGGCGCACGTCGCCGCCGCGGCATCCGTCGTCTACGACCGCCCCAGCCCGCGGTACGCGAACCCGGCCGCGCGCCACGCCGCGGGGTCGAGCACGTTGCGCGCGTCGATGATGCGCGGCTCGGCCATGAGCGCGGCCACCGCGGCGGGCTCGAGGTCGCGGTACTCGCGCCACTCGGTCACGAGCACGGCGAGGTCGGCGTCGCGCAGCGCGGCCTCCGCGGCCTCGACGTAGTCGAGCTGGGGATGCCGCAGGCGGGCGTTGGCGATGCCGTGCGGGTCGGTCGCGCGCACGAGCGCCCCCAGGCCGTGCAGCCGGGCGGCGACGTCGAGTGCGGGCGAGTCGCGCGTGTCGTCGGAGTCGGGCTTGAAGGTCAGGCCGAGCACCGCGATGCGGCGCTCGTACACGGAGCCGCCGAGCATCTCGACCGCGAGCTCGACCGCCCGCTCGCGTCGGCGGAGGTTGATCGCGTCGACCTGGCGCAGGAACGCGACTGATTCGGCCCGGCCCAGTTCCTCGGCACGCGCGGTGAACGCGCGGATGTCCTTCGGCAGGCAGCCGCCGCCGAACCCGATGCCGGCGTTGAGGAACCGGCGGCCGATGCGCGCGTCGTGGCCCATGGCGTCGGCGAGGGTCGTGACATCCGCGCCGGTCGCCTCGGCGATCTCGGCCATCGCGTTGATGAAGCTGATCTTGGTCGCGAGGAACGCGTTGGCGGCGGTCTTCACGAGCTCGGCGGTGGCGAAGTCGGTGACGATGCGCGGCGTGCCGCGTTCGAGGACGGCGGCGTACACGCGATCGAGCAGATCGGTCGAGCGCGGATCGTCCACGCCGTACACGAGCCGGTCGGGGGTCAGCGTGTCGGCGACCGCGAAGCCCTCGCGGAGGAACTCCGGGTTCCAGGCCACGAGCGCCGCCGAGCCGGCCTGCCGGAGCCGTCCGACGAGGTCGGCGGCCGTGCCGACCGGGACCGTGCTCTTGCCCACGATGAGCGAGCCGGCGGATGCCACGGCCGCGAGCGCGTCGAACGCCCCGTTCACGAACCGCAGGTCGGCGCCGTCGGCGCCGGGCAGCTGCGGGGTCCCCACCGCGACGAAGTGCACCTCGGCACCCGCCGCCTCGGCGAGGTCGGTCGTGAACCGCAGCCGCCCGGAATCGATGCCCGCCCGGAGCAGCTCGTCCAGGCCCGGCTCGAAGAACGGCGCGGTCCCCGCGGTCAGCTTCGCGATCTTCGCGGCGTCGGTGTCGACGCCGACGACCCGGTGACCGAGCTCGGCCATCGCCGCGGCGTGCACGGCGCCGAGGTACCCGCAGCCGACGACCGAGATCTCCACGCGCGCTCCTCCCGACGGACCAAGCCCATTCTGGCCCACGGTGCGGGCCGCGGTCGCGGCCGCGCACCGCGATAGCCTTGTGCCCATGACCAGCGGACGACGCCACGCGCTCGAGGGCGCGTACGCGACGTTCGCGTTGTTCACCGCGTTCTCGGGCCAGTTCTGGCGCAACCTGCTCGGTTGGTGGGGGTTCGGCGTCATCGCGCTGCTCGTCGTGGCCGGCGCCGCCTGGCTCTGGTGGTCGCGACGTCCGCAATTGTCCTGGCGGCGGGTGCCCAAGTCCACGCTCGCGTTCCTGCTCATCGCCGTGGCATCCGTGGCCTGGTCGAACTACCCCGGCACGACCGCCGTCGCCGTCGCCCTCACGCTCGCGACGACGTTCGTCGCCCTCTCGCTCGCGCTGTCCCTCGGATGGCACGGGTTCCTGCGGGCGCTCGGCGGGGCGCTGAAGTGGCTGCTCGCCCTGTCGCTCCTGTTCGAGCTGTGGGTGGCCGTGTTCGTGCGCGAGCCGCTGCTGCCCAACTTCCCCGACTTCGACCCGGATGCCGAGTCGATCCCGATGGCCTTCTACTGGTCGCGCGCGCTGCTGTTCGAGGGCGGCCCCATCGAGGGCGTCATCGCCAGCCGCAACCTCCTCGCGATGGCCGCCCTGCTCGCGCTCATCCTGTTCGGCGCGCTGCTGGCCAGCGGCGGCATGCGCCGCGCCCAGGGCATCGGCTGGCTCACCGTGGCCGGCCTCGTGTTCGTGCTCACGCGGTCGGCGACCGTCATCCTCGTCGCCGTCATCGTGCTCGTCGCCCTCGGGTTCGCCCTGTGGGCGCGGCGCCTCGGGCCCGACCGGCGCCGACGGGTGTACGCGGCCGCGGCCGCGACGCTCGCGGCATCCGTGGCGCTGCTCGCGCTCTCCTGGAACGCGCTGCTCGAGCTGTTCGGCAAGGGCGAGGACCTGACCGGGCGGCTCGACATCTGGGAGGCCGTCATCGGCCTCGCGACCGAGCGGCCGTGGCTCGGCTGGGGTTGGGTGAGCTACTGGGCGCCGTGGGTGGAACCCTACGACGACCTCGCCGTGCGCAAGGGCGTCGAGTACCTCCAGGCGCACAACGCGTGGCTCGACGTGTGGATGCAGCTCGGCGTGCTCGGCCTGATCGCCTTCGCCTCGATCGTCATCGGCGCGCTGTGGCGCTCGTGGTTCCTCGCCGTCGATCCGCCCATGGACGATCGCGGAACGCGCGTGCCGTACACGGCCGCCTCCCTCATCCCGCTGCTCGCCCTCGTCGCCCTCGTCGGCCAGTCGCTCGCCGAGAGCCGCATCCTGATCGAATCGGGATGGCTGCTGCTCGTCGCCATCGCGTGGGGCACCAAGCAGCGCCAGTGGACGCCCGAACCGCTGCCCGCGCTGACCCCCACGCGTTCGCCGCGCCGATTCGCCCGACCGCGGGTGCGTCCGTGAGGTCGGCGCTGCGGGAGTTCGCCGGCTCGGCGCGCTTCGCCCAGGCGCTCACCCTCATCGCGATCGGGCTCGCGTTCTCCACCCACGCCGTGCGCGCCTTGATCGGGTGGCCCGGCCTGCTCGCCGCGCTCGCGGCGCTGCTCGTGCTGTGCGGACTCTCGCTCGTGGCGCGGTGGCGGGCCGTCGAGTGGTACGGCATCCTGCCGCTCACCATCCTCGTGTTCGTCGGCTGGGCCGCGGCATCCGTCCTCTGGAGCGAGGCGCCCGGGACCACGCTCCTGCGGGTGGCGTACCTCGTGGCGTTCGGCGTGCTCGGCCTCTATACGGCCCTCATGCGGGACACCATCCAGATCGTCCGCGCCTTCGGCGACGTCTTCCGCGTGCTGCTCGGGATCTCCCTCGCCCTCGAGGTGCTGTCGGGGATCCTGCTCGACCTGCCGATCGTGTTCCTCGGCATCCAGGGCGACATCGCCTCGCTGGGCCCGATCCAGGGCCTCTTCGGCTCGCGCAACCTGCTCGGGTTCGTCGCGCTCATCGCCCTGCTCACCTTCATCATCGAATGGCGCACCAAGTCCGTGCAGCGACCCCGCGCCATCGCCTCGGTCGTACTCGCGTCGCTGTGCCTGTTCCTCGCGGGCTCCCCAGTCACGTGGATCGCGCTCGGTGCGTCGCTCCTCGCGCTCGCCGCGCTCTACGGCCTCCGCCGCGTCCCCGCGGCGAGCCGGTGGCGCTGGCAGCTCGGCCTGCTCGTCGCCGGGGTGGCTGCGATCGTGACCGCGTGGGTGCTCCGGATCCGGATCATCGAGCTGCTCGACGCGCGTGGCGAGTTCGACGTCCGGCTCGAGGTGTGGCGCGAGGTCTCGCGCTACCTCGCCGCGAATCCCCTGCAGGGCTGGGGCTGGATGGGCCGCTGGCCGGACTCGGCCCCGTACGTGTGGATCGAGCGGGCGATCGGCCGCGACCTCACCTCGGCGCTCAGCGCCTGGATCGACGCCTACTTCCAGGTCGGCGTCATCGGCATGCTGCTGTTCGCGGCCCTCGTCGGCGTCGCGCTCGTGCGATCGTGGCTGCTCGCCTCGAACCGGCGGAGCGTGGTCTACCTCTGGCCGGCGCTGGTGCTGGTGGCGATCGCGGTGACGAGTTTCGCCGAGAGCTTCGCCCTGCAGGAAGGCGGCTGGATGCTCCTCGTCGTGTGCGCCGTCAAGGCCGCTCGCGACATGAGCTGGCGCGATGCGCTCGCCGCCGCGCGGGGGCCAGAGCCCTCGGCATGATGCGGCAGAATGGGGCGGCGGTTCCAGCGCACGCCGACGGGCGCGCCGCCCGACCGGTGAGGAGGACCGCATGCGCAGGGGCGTGATCGCGCGCGCACTGGGCGGATACGGCCTCTCGGTCGTGCTCAGCGGCATCGTGAGCCTGATGGTGATCCCCGCGGTCATCATCGCGGCCGGCACCGAGTCGTGGGCCACCATCGCCGTCGCGCAGGCCGTGTCCGGGTTCGCGTTCGTGCTCGCCGTCTACGGTTGGGGCGTCGTCGGCCCCACCGAGGTCGCGTCGCGTCCCGTCGAGGAGCGCGGGCGGTACTTCGCCGACTCGGTCCTCAGCCGTACGTGGCTGAGCCTCGTCGTCGTGCCGGTCGCCGTCGTCGTCGCCATCGCCATCACCCCCGCGCAGCCGGTGCTCGCCGCGCTGACGACGATCAGCGGCATCCTCGTCGCGCTCGGGGCCGGGTGGTTCTACGTGGGCGAGCGCAGTCCGCTGCGGTTCCTCGTGCTCGACACCGCCCCGCGGCTGGTGGGCACGCTCGCCGGGGCGGGCGCGGTGATCGCCACGGGGGATGCGATCTGGTTCGCCGCCCTGCAGTTGGCGGGCGTGGTGGTCTCGGCGCTCATCTGCACCGTCGACATCCTGCGACGGTACGACGGCTGGCGGATGACGCTCTCCCCCGTCCGCGCGGTGCGGAACCTCAGGGGGCAGGGGCACACGGTCGCGATGTCGGCGACGTCGTCGATCTACGTGAACGTCCCGATCGTGCTCGTCGAGCTGTTCGTGCCCGCCGCCACCGCCGTATACGCCCTGGCCGAGCGGATGGTGCGCCTGGCGCTCTACGCGACGCGCCCGATCGTGCAGGTCGCCCAGGGCTGGGTGCCGCACCCCGATCCCGCCGCCCTCGCGGCGCGCGCCCGTCGCGTCACCGGCATCGCGCTCGCGCTGGGCGTGCTCGGCGGCCTCGCGTACGCCCTCCTGTCGCCGTGGGCCGGCGACATCCTCTCCGGCGGCGCCCTCCGGATCGGCTGGGACCTCGCGATCCCGATGGGCGTGAACCTCGCCGCGATCCTGGCCTCGCAGCTGACGGGCTTCGCGTGCCTCACGGCGCTCGGGATGTCGCGCGTCCTGTCGACGAGCACCATCGCCGGCGCCGTCGTCGGCACCGCGCTGATGATCCCGCTGCTGCTGCTCATCGGCGCGCCGGGCGTGGCCTGGGGCCTCGCCGCGGCGGAGATGGCGGTGCTCGCGGTGCAGCTCTGGAAGCTGGCGCCCAGACTGCGACCTGCGGTGGCGGTAGGCTCGTAGCGGCCGACCGTCGTCGGCCCCACCGACTTCCCCGGAGAGCAACGAGTGACCTCGACCTGGACCGAGCTGCAGCGCGTCGTCTTCCCGCAGGACGGCGACCCCGACGTCCTGCCCCTGTACGTCGACGCCGACGTATGGGCGCGATTCGGCACCCGCGAGGTGCGCGTGAGCGACCGCGCGCACATCGACGACGTGCTGGGGCGCGACCGCTTCCGCGTGGCATCCGGCGAGCGCATGTCGTTCGCGGGCTACTTCAACGCCTTCCCGGCCTCGTACTGGCAGCACTGGACCGTGGTCGACCGCATCCGCCTCCGTGCCACGCTCAGCGGCTCGGGCACGCTGCTCGTGTACCGGTCGACCGCGCAGGGCGTGCCGCAGCGCGTGGCATCCGAGTCGTTCGCGGGCGAGGGCGGCACGGTGCACGTCGACCTGCCCGTGACGACCTTCGGCGACGGCGGCTGGTACTGGTTCGACGTCGTCGCCGGCCGCGGCGACGTGGTGCTGAGCGACGCCGCCTGGGAGACCGACGTGCCCGCCGTCCGCGACGGCCGCGCCTCGATCGGCATCACGACCATGAACAAGCCGGACTACTGCGTCCGCACCCTCGAGGCGCTCGCGAGCGACGCGTCGGTCGGCGAGGTGCTCGACCGGGTCTACGTCGTCGACCAGGGCACCCAGCTCGTGAGCGCACGCGAGGAGTACCCGGGCATCGCCGAGCGCATGGGCGACCGGCTCGAGGTCATCGAGCAGGCGAACCTCGGCGGCTCGGGCGGGTTCGCGCGCTCCATGCTCGAGACCCTCGAGGCCGGCACGAGCGAGTACGTGATCCTCCTCGACGACGACGTCACGATCGAGCCCGAGAGCATCGCCCGCTCCGTGCGATTCGCGCGGTACGCGACGCAGCCGGTGCTGGTCGGGGGCCACATGTTCGACCTGCTCGACCGTCCGGTCATGCACGCCTTCGCCGAGTCGATGGACCTCGGCCCGTTCATGTGGCACGCGCAGCCGCACGACGAGGTGCCGCACGACTTCCGGTTCAGCAACCTCCGCCAGACGCGCTGGATGCACGCGCGCATGGACACCGACTACAACGGGTGGTGGTTCTGCCTCATCCCGACGGCGGCGCTGCGCGAGGCGGGCCTCGCGCTGCCGGCCTTCATCAAGTGGGATGACGCGGAGTACTGCCTGCGCGCCCGCGCCCACGGGTTCCCGACCGTGACGCTCCCCGGCGCCGCGCTCTGGCACGTCTCGTGGCTCGACAAGGACGACTCCATCGACTGGCAGGCGTACTTCCACGCGCGCAACCGGTTCGTCGCGGCCCTGCTGCACTCGCCGCACGAGGGCGGCGGGCAGCTCGCCGAGGACAGCTGGCGCTGGGACCTGCGCCACCTGCTGTCGATGCAGTACTACCCGGTCACGCTGCGGCACCGGGCGCTGAAGGACATCCTGCGCGGGCCGGACCACATGCAGGCCGAGCTCGGCAGCATCCTCGGCGAGCTCCGCGCCGAGGCGAAGCGGTTCCCCGAGAAGACGGTGCTGAAGACCGAGGAGGAGGTCCCGGCGACGGTCGAGGGCAAGAAGGTGTTCCCGCTCGGTCCCGACGGCAAGCCCGGCAAGGGGCCCCGCGGCATCCCGCTCGTGCTCTTCACGGCGCGGATGGTGGCGCGCCAGTGGTTCACGAAGCCGCAGCCGCGCAACATCGCCGCGCCGCAGGTGGAGCTGGCCAAGCGCGACGCGACCTGGTTCCGCCTGCCCGTGTACGACAGTGCGCTCGTGTCCACGGCCGACGGGACCGGCAAGGTGCGCTACACGCGCGATCCGCGCACGTTCCGCCGGCTGGTCCGGCAGAGCCGGAGGCTGCACCGCGAACTGAAGCGGCGCTGGCCGGAGCTGTCGAAGCAGTACCGGGACGCGCTCCCGCGCATCACGTCCCCCGAGGCGTGGCGCGACACGTTCGAGCGCTGACCGCCCGGCCGGGAGCGCCCGCGGCCGCACCAGCGGTGCGGTGCGGGCGATCCCGGCTCAGTGGTCGAGGAATGCCGTCGCGAGCACCTCGGCCGAGCGCCGCCCGTCGTGGACCTCGCGGACGAAGTCGGGACCGTCGGCGGCGATCGAGCGGTAACGCTCCCGGTCGGCGACGATCCCGCGGATGACCCGGTCGAGGTCCGCGGCGCGGGACTCGACGACGGGCAGCTCCCGCCCCGTCGCCCGGCGCACGTGGTCGCGCACCTGATCGGAGACATGGCTCACCACGACTCGCCCCGTCGAGAGGGCCTCGCACGTCGCCACGCCGTAGATGCCGAGTGAGAACTGGTCGAGCACGATGTCGGCGCGACCGTACAGCTCCGGCATCCGCTCGGCGATGACGCCCTCGTGCCGTTCGTAGGTCACGACGCCGTCGGCGTCCAAGGCGCGCATCGTGTCCTCGATCAGGTCGGACCCCTTCAGCCCGGCCCGGCTCGGCACGTGCACGACGAGCGGGCGGTCCCGCTCCAGCACGGGAGCAGCGGGTCGTTCCCGCCAGCGCTCGCCCACCACCACGGGGAGCCAGACGCCTTCGGGGACGTCGAGGAGGAGGTCCGGGGTCGACACGAGCACCGTGGACCCGATCCGGTCGAGCAGCGCCCGGTGGCGCGTGGCCTGCTCCTCGAGACGGTCGGTCTCGGCGTAGCCGCCCTCGACGAACGGCGAGTCGGGCTCGTGGGTGCGATGCCGGCTGGGCAGCCGGATGTCGGAGCCGTGGCACAGCATGGCGACCCGGATGCCGGCGCGACGGAGCACGGCGACCTCGCGGGTGACGTCCTCGTCGTAGCGCCGACCGAAGATCGGCCGCTCCGCCTCGATGATCACGTGGGTGAAGCCCCGCTCGACCGCGCGGACCTGGCGTCGCTGCCACGTGCGCGACTTCGCGAACACCGCCGTGGGGACCTCGTAGTCGGTCGGGAACGCGAACTCGCCGGGGTTGCGGTAGGAGAGGTTCGTCGCGCCCACACCCGTGATGCGCTCGGCGGCGCGCGCCCACTCGAACCCCTGCCCGGCGAAGTTCGCGGGCGCGATCAGCAGTCGCACGCGGCCCTGCGGGGCGACGATCGGCGCGGGGATGTCGGCGGCGGTGAAGCCGAACAGCTGCGGGCGGAGCCGCATCTGCACGGCGTCCGGGATGAGGGCGACGAGTCGGCGCTGCAGGGTCGAGGGGCTCACCCGTCCATCATGCCGGAGGCGCGGCGGATCGGTCCGCGAGGAACGACGCACCGAGCACCGCAGCCGATCGACGGCCGTCGTGGACCGCGCGCACGAACCGGGGCCCTTCCGCGGCCGCCGCGCGCGCACGCGCGGGGTCGGCGAGCAGGTCGCGCATCACGCGGTCGAGGTCCTCGGCGCGCGACTGCACGATGGGCAACGCCCCGCCGCCCGCACCGAGCACGTGCTCGCGGACGTCCTCGCGGACGTGGCCGATCACGATGCGACCTGCGGCGAGCGCCTCGCATGCCGCGACGCCGTAGGAGCCGAGCGAGAACTGGTCGAGGACGATGTCGGCCCGTCTGTAGAGCTCCGGCATGGCGTCCGCCGCGACGCCCTCGTGCCGCTCGTACCGCACGAGCCCCTCGTCGTGCAGACGCCGCATGGCCGGCTCGATCGCGGCGCTGCCCTTGAGGCCGGCGCGACTGGGGATGTGCACGACCAGGGGCCGATCCCCCGCGAGCACGGGGGCCGCGTCGCGCGCGAGCCACCCCTCGCCGACGACGACGGGCAGCCAGGTGGCGCCCGGTGCGTCGGCGAGGAGGTCGGGCGTCGAGACGAAGACCGGCGCGCCGACCTGCGCCAGCACGTCGAGGTTGCGCGCCGCCGACCGTTCGAGCTGGTCGGTGCCCTCGTATCGTCCGGGCGCGAAGGGCGAGTCGGGTTCGCTCGCCCGGTGCCGGCTCGGCAGCCGGATGTCGGACCCGTGGGCCACCATGGCGACCTCGACCCCGGCCTCGCGCAGGGCGGCGACCTCGCGGACGACGTCGCCGCGGAACAGGCGCCCGAAGATCGGCAGTTCCGCTTCGACCAGGACGTGCGTGAATCGGCCGGAGACGGTCGCGAACCACGTGCGCTGCCATGCGCGGGAGCGCAGGAACGTGCGCGTGTCGACGGCGTAGTCGCTCGGGAAGCCGAAGCCCGCCGCCCCGCGATAGGTCATGCTGCGGGCACCGACGCCGTCGAGCCGCTCGGCGGCGCGAGCCCACGCCCATCCCTGGCCCGCGAAGTTGGCCGGTGCGACGAGCAGCCGACGGGCGCCGTCGGGCGGGCTCATCGGGGCGGGCGGCGGACGAAGGTCGGGCACGGCCGAGATCGCCCGGTCGAGGCCGCGCACGACCCCACCGGGCAGCGCGGCCCGCACGCGCGCGGCGAGGGAGGGCGGCGTCATCCGCTCGCCCCGCTCATGTCAGGCCGGCGAGCGCCGCCTGCACCTTGAACTCCGGCACACGGGACACGAGCTCGGCGAACGTGCCCTGCGCCACGATCCGGCCGTCGTCGAGGTAGCAGAGCAGGTCGTTGTCGCGCACGGTCGAGAGTCGGTGCGCGACGGAGACGACGGTCACCTTGCCCTCGAGTGCGCGGATGGCCTGCGCGACATCCGCCTCGGTCTTCGTGTCGAGCGCGCTCGTCGCCTCGTCGAGGACGAGGACGAGCGGCTCGCTGTACAGGGCCCGCGCGATCCCGAGGCGCTGCCGCTGCCCGCCCGAGAGGGAGATGCCCGCATCGCCGATCCGCGAGTCCATGCCGCCCGGTCGAGCGGCGATGGCCGGCCAGAGCTGCGCCCGCTCGAGGGCGCGCTGCACGCGGTCGTAATCGATCTCGCCCTCCCACGACAGCGCCACGTTCTGGGCGACGGTGCCGTTGAACAGGGCCACCTGCTGGGGGACGTAGCCCACGCGGTCGCGCCAGGCCGCCAGCACCCGCTCGAGCGGCATCCCGTCGACCTCGATCGTGCCCTGCGAGGGCGAGATCAGCCCGAGCAGGATGTCGACGACCGTCGACTTGCCGGCACCGGACGGTCCGACGAGCCCGAGGGTGGAGCCCATCGGGATGTCGAGGTCGATGCCCTGGACGGCCGGACGCTCGGAGTCCGGGTAGCTGAACGCCACGTCGCGGAGGACGAGCCGCTCGGGCTCGCCGCGGAGCGGTTCGTGGCCGATCTCCTCGGCACGGCGGAGGTGCTCCTGGGCGTCCTCCACGTCGCTCACGACCATCTCGACGTGCGGCGCGTTCGCCTGCGCGTTCGTGAGGAGGCCCTGGAAGGAGATGATCGACGGCACGATGCGGAAGCCCGCGACGCCGAACAGCGCGACCGCCGCGATCGCCTCCGAGAGCCCGCCGACGGCGTACGCCGCGCCGCCCACGATGACGAAGCCGCCGACGAGGGCGCCGTCGAGCACGAACTTCGGCACGCCGCCGAGGAAGTAGAGGTTCGCCCGCGCCCGCGTCGACGAGATGCGGTTGCGGTGCACGTTCGCGGCGACCTCGGCCGCCTTGTTGCGCAGCGTGATCTCCTTCAGCGCGTTGACCATGTCGGTCATGATCGCCGCGGCGCGGATGGAGTAGTCGCGGTTGACCCGGCCGGCCTGCACGGCGCGGCGCGAGACCCAGCGGTAGAGCAGCAGGCCGATGGCGCCGAGGTAGACGACCGTGATGAGCGCGGTCAGCGGTGCGGCGACGAGCACGACCACGAGCACCGCGATGAACGTCGTGATGAGCGAGGGCAGGGTGATGACCGGCAGGAGGAAGCCGGACGTGGTCGTCGCCACGCCCACGTCGACGAGCCGGACGAGCTGCGAGGTGCTGCGCGTGATGCGCTCGACCCACGGCGCGCGGATGTACGCATCGAACAGCCGATCGCCGACCGTGAGCTCGTACTTGGCGAACTTGCGCGTGGCGACCCACTGCAGCAGCACGTTCAGCGCGGACTTCAGGATGATCAGCAGCGACACGGCGAGCAGCACCCACACGTACCCGTCGATGCCGACCTGGCCGATGCCGGGGATGTTGATGGGCGCCGACTGCACCATGGAGCCGAGCGACAGCGCGAGGATGCCGAGGGCGAGGATGTCGAGCAGGGCGAGCGCGCTGGAGAGGACCACGAACCACCAGAGGAACGCGCGCTCCTCGGGGGGAAGGATGGGCAGCAGGCGGCGCAAGGTCCGCCAGATGAGCTTCACGGAACCAGATTCTCCTCTCACGTGTCGCGGGGGTCATCCTCCCACACCGGCGGTGCGTGCCCGCTGAGACGGCGGATGCCGCCTGCGGCGTTCCGGATGCGCGACGACGCCGCTGATACGATCCCTTCATGCTTCCGAGGCCCCAGGGCACGCTCATCGTGCTGCCCGCGTTCAACGAGGAGGCCTCGGTCGGAGCGGTGCTGGCGGAGATCCAGCGCGCGATGCCGGGCGTGCCCTGCCTCGTCGTCGACGACGGTTCGACGGATGCCACGGCCGAGCGTGCCGCGGCGGCCGGCGCCACGGTGCTGCGCCTGCCCTACAACCTCGGCGTCGGCGGCGCCATGCGCGCCGGCTTCCGCTACGCCAAGTCGGAGGGGTATCGCACGGTCGTGCAGCTCGACGCCGACGGCCAGCACGACCCGGCCGAGGTGCCCGAGCTGATCGCGGCGCTCGACCACAGCGACATCGCGATCGGCGCCCGGTTCGCGGGCAAGGGCGAGTACGCCGCGCGCGGGCCCCGCCGCTGGGCGATGGTCGTGCTCTCGCGCGTCATCAGCCGGATCAGCCGCACTCGCCTCACCGACACGACGAGCGGCTTCAAGGCCAACGGGCCCCGCGCCATCGCGCTGTTCGCCGAGCACTACCCGGCCGAGTACCTGGGCGACACCGTCGAGGCCCTCGTCATCGCCGCCCGCGCGGGCCTGCGCATCCGCCAGGTGCCCGTCGCGATGCGGCCCCGCCAGGGCGGCGCGCCCTCGCACCATCCGATCAAGGCGGCGGTCTACCTCGTGCGCGCGTTCGTCGCGCTCGGGTTCGCCCTGCTGCGCCCCCGGGTGGTCATCCCCGAGACCGGAGGCAGCCGATGAGCACGGGCACCTACCTCCTCGGCGTCGTCGCGGCGCTCATCGCGTTCGCCGCGGTCGTCGAGCTGCTCCGTCGCCGGCGGCTCCGCGAGCGGCACGCGATCTGGTGGTTCTTCGCCGCGGTCGGCGCCCTGGTCATCGGCTTCTTCCCGAGCCTGCTGACGTGGGTCGCCGACCTGCTCAACGTCGGCGTCCCCTCGAACCTCGTCTTCTTCGTGAGCATCGTGATCCTGTTCCTCGTGAGCCTCCAGCACGCCGGCGAGCTCACCGACCTGGAGGACCGCACGCGAACGCTCGCCGAGGAGGTCGCGCTGCAGCAGGTAAAGTTGGACCGCCTCGAGCGGGCGTCCCGGCCCGACGACGCCGACACCGACTCCCCCGACTGATCGCGGCACCCGCCCACCACCGGGCGCGGCGCCGGAAAGGACATGCCCGTGACTACGATCGCTCCGAGCGCGGACGTCTCAGACGACGCCGTCATCGGCGACGGCAGCAAGGTTTGGCATCTCGCGCAGGTCCGAGAGGGTGCTCGCCTCGGCGAGAACTGCATCGTCGGCCGTGGCGCGTACATCGGCAGCGGCGTCGTCCTGGGCGACAACTGCAAGGTGCAGAACTACGCGCTGGTCTACGAGCCGGCCGAACTCGGGCAGGGCGTGTTCATCGGCCCGGCGGTGGTGCTCACCAACGACACCTATCCGCGGGCGATCAGCCCCGACGGCTCGCTGAAGAGCGCCCACGACTGGACCCCGGTCGGGGTGACCATCCGCGACGGCGCATCGATCGGCGCACGCGCCGTGTGCGTCGCCCCGGTCACGATCGGGCGCTGGGCCACCGTGGCCGCCGGCGCCGTCGTCACGAAGGACGTGCCGGACTTCGCGCTCGTCGCGGGCGTGCCCGCGCGACGCATCCGCTGGGTCGGCCGCGCGGGCGTGCCGCTCGAGCAGCAGGGCGACGCCTGGGTGTGCCCCGAGACCGGCGAACGCTACATCGAAGACGCAGGGATCCTGCGGGAGGAGCAGTCATGAGCGAGTTCATCCCGGCCGCCAAGCCGATCGTCGGCGACGAGGAGCGGGCCGCGGTCGACGCGGTCCTCGCCTCGGGCATGCTGGCGCAGGGCGCCGAGGTCGCCACGTTCGAGCAGGAGTTCTCCGAGGTCCTCCTCGACGGGCGCGCCGTCGTCGCCGTCAACTCGGGCACCGCCGGCCAGCACCTCGGCCTGCTGGCCTCCGGCGTGGGTCCGGGCGACGAGGTGATCGTGCCGTCGTTCACCTTCGCCGCGACCGCCAACTCCGTCGCCCTCACCGGCGCGACGCCGGTCTTCGCCGACATCGAGCCGAACCACTTCTGCCTCGACCCCGCCGACGTGGCCGCCAAGGTCACCGAGCGCACGGTCGGCATCATGCCCGTGCACCTCTACGGGCACCCCGCGAACATGACCGCCTTCGAGGAGCTCGCGGCCCAGCGCGGCCTGGCCCTCTACGAGGACGCCGCGCAGGCGCACGGCGCCAGCCTCGGCGGGCGCCGCGTCGGCACGTTCGGCCGCTTCGCGATGTTCAGCCTCTACCCGACGAAGAACATGACGAGCGGCGAGGGCGGCATGGTCTCGACCGACGACGCCGGCGTCGAGCGGATGCTGCGCCTCCTCCGCAACCAGGGCATGGAGAAGCAGTACGAGAACGAGGTCGTCGGCTTCAACGCCCGCATGACGAACATCCACGCCGCCATCGGCCGCGTGCAGCTGACCAAGGTGCTCGGCTGGACCGAGACCCGCCGCCGCAACGCCGCCTTCCTCGACGCCAACCTCGAGGGCGTCGTGACGCCCCCGGTGGCCGAGGGCGCCGAGCACGTCTACCACCAGTACACGATCCGGGTCCCCGAGGACCGCGACGGGTTCGCGACGGCGCTGCGCGAGCAGTACCAGATCGGCTCGGGCGTCTACTACCCGATCCCCAACCACCGCCTCCCCTCGTTCGGCCTCGACCTCGACCTCCCCGAGACCGAGCGGGCCGCGCGCGAGGTGCTCTCGCTGCCGGTCCACCCGTCGCTGTCCGAGGCGGACCTCGAGCGCATCGTCGCAGCCGTGAACGAGCTCGCGAAGGCGGGTGCGTGATGGCGAAACTCCGCATCGGCGTCATCGGCCTCGGCATGATGGGCCGTCACCACGTCCGCGTCACGCGCGAGCTCGAGGGCGTGCGCCTCGTCGCCGTCGCCGACGCGCAGGGCGACCCGCACGGCGTGGCCGGGGGCCTGCCCGTGCTCGAGTCCGTCGCGGCGCTCATCGAGCAGGGCATCGACGCGGCCGTGGTCGCCGTGCCCACCGGCTACCACGAGGCGGTCGCGCTCGAACTGGCGGATGCCGGCGTGCACACGCTCGTCGAGAAGCCGATCGCGAGCGACAGCGCCGCCGGCGAGCGCGTCGCGTCCGCCTTCGAGCGGGCCGGCCTCGTCGGTGCCGTGGGCCACATCGAGCGGTACAACCCGGCGCTCCAGGACCTGCGCCGTCGGCTCGCCGAGGGCGAGCTCGGCGACCTGTACCAGATCGCCACGCGGCGCCAGGGTCCGTTCCCGGCGCGCATCGCCGACGTCGGCGTCGTCAAGGACCTGGGCACCCACGACATCGACCTCACGGCGTGGCTGGCGCAGTCGGCGTACACGAGCATCGCCGCGCGCACCACGACGCGCAGCGGTCGCCCGCACGAGGACATGGTCTCAGCCACCGGCCAGCTGGCCAACGGCGCGATCACGAACCACCTCGTCAACTGGCTCTCGCCCATGAAGGAGCGCGTGACGGTCGTCACCGGTGAGCGCGGCGCGTTCGTCGCCGACACGGTGAGCGCCGACCTGACCTTCTTCGAGAACGGCACCCAGACCACCGAGTGGGAGTCCGTGGCGGCGTTCCGCGGGGTGTCCGAGGGCTCGATGATCCGCTTCGCACTCGCCAAGCGCGAGCCGCTGCGGTCCGAGCACGAGGCGTTCCGCGATGCGATCCTCGGGAAGTCGGCCGAAACGGTGACCATGCGCGAGGGCCTCACGACCCTGCGCGTCGCCGAGGCGGTCGTCGAGTCCGCGCGCACCGGCCAGTCGCAGTCGCTCGCGGCCGCCTGAGCGATGGCGGACGCACCCCGGATCCTCATCGCCTCCCGCCTCTTCGCTCCCGAGGTGAGCGCGGGGGCCTTCCGGCTCCGTGCGCTCGCGCGGGGTTTCGCGCGGCGAGGCTGCCGCGTGCGGGTGCTGACGACCACCCCGCCGAAGACCGCTCCCGCGCAGCAGGTCGACGAGCCGGGGATCGAGGTCTCGCGGGTGCCCGTGCTGCGCGACCGCGGCGGGAACGTGCGCGGCTACGTGCAGTACCTGAGCTACGACATCCCGCTCGTGTTCCGCCTGCTCTTCGCGCGCTACGACCTCGCGGTCGCCGAGGCGCCGCCCACGACGGGGCTCGTCGTGGCCGTGGTGAGCGCACTGCGGCGCAAGCCGTTCGCGTACTACGCGGCCGACGTGTGGACCGACGGCGTGATCTCGATGGGCGCGCCACGGCTCGTGGTGCGGATCATGCGTGCCGTCGAGGGCGCGGTGCTCCGCCGGGCCGCGAGCGTCCTGTCGATCTCGGACGAGGTCACCGACCGGCTGGTCGAGCTGGGCGCACGCCGCGACCGGATCGCGACCGTGGGCAACGGCGTCGACACCGGGCTCTTCTCGCCCGACGGCGCCGCGAAGGAGGACGACGGCCCGTACCTCGTCTACACCGGCACCATGTCGGAGTGGCAGGGCGCCGAGCTGTTCGCCCGTGCGATGCCGGCCGTGCTCGAGCGTCACCCCGACGCCCGGCTGCGCTACTTCGGGCAGGGCGCGTCCGAGCCCGCCATCCGCAGCGAGGCGGCACGAGTCGGCGGGGACCGGATCGTCCTCGGCGGCGTGGTCCCCCCGACGGAGGCGGCCCAGTGGATCCGCGGGGCGGCCGCCGCGCTCGTGAGCATCGTGCCCGGGATCGGCTACGACTTCGCCCGACCCACCAAGACCTACGCGGCCGCCGCGTGCGGGGCGCCGGTGATCTTCGCCGGCACCGGCAGCGGCGCCGCGCTCGTGCGCGACCACGGCCTCGGCGAGGCCGTCGCGTTCACGCCCGAGGCCGCGGCGGAGGCCATGATCCGCGCGATCGACGCGTGGCGCTCCGGCGAGACCGACGCGGGCCGCGCCGCCCGCGCCGGCTGGGTGCAGCGCAACGCCTCCCTCGACGCCGTCGGGGGCGCCGCCGCCGACGCGGTCCTGGCCGCGAGCCGGTGAGCCGCGGCATCCGTCGCACCCTCACGGGAAGCCCGGATGCGGTGTCGAGTACGCTTGATCGTCGTCCCGAGAGGAACCCCCACCCCGTGAACACAGACCTGCTCGTCGTCGGATCCGGCTTCTTCGGCCTCACCATCGCCGATCGCGCGGCCCGCGAACTCGGCCTCCG
Source organism: Agromyces indicus (assembly GCF_031432295.1). Taxonomy (NCBI): domain Bacteria; kingdom Bacillati; phylum Actinomycetota; class Actinomycetes; order Micrococcales; family Microbacteriaceae; genus Agromyces; species Agromyces indicus. Next base: position 335,970 of record NZ_JAVKGS010000004.1, read on the forward strand.
AGTCACCGTCATCGACCGCCGGCCGCACATCGGCGGCAACGCCTACAGCGAGAACGAGCCGCAGACGGGCATCGAGGTGCACCGGTACGGCGCCCACCTCTTCCACACCTCGAACGAGCGCGTGTGGGAGTACGTGAACCGGTTCACGACGTTCACCGACTACGTGCACCGGGTGTACACCCAGCACCGCGGCGAGGTCTTCCCCATGCCCATCAACCTGGGCACGATCAACCAGTTCTTCCGGTCGGCGTACGGGCCGGATGCCGCGCGCGAGCTCATCCGCGAGCAGGCCGGCGAGCTCGCGGGCACCGACCCGCAGAACCTCAACGACAAGGGCATCCAGCTCATCGGACGCCCGCTGTACGAGGCGTTCATCAAGCACTACACCGCCAAGCAGTGGCAGACCGACCCGAGCGAGCTGCCCGCCGAGGTGATCTCCCGACTTCCGGTGCGGTACACCTACGACAACCGCTACTTCAACGACACGTACGAGGGCCTGCCCACCGACGGCTACACGGCGTGGCTCGAGCGCATGGCCGACCACCCGAACATCGACGTGCACCTCGACACCGACTTCTTCGACGAGTCGCAGCCGTTCTCGAAGGGCAACGCGGTCGGGCAGGTGCCCGTCGTCTACACCGGTCCCGTCGACCGCTACTTCGACTACGCCGAGGGCGCCCTGCAGTGGCGCACGCTCGACTTCGAGGAGGAGGTCCTGCCCACGGGCGACTTCCAGGGCACGAGCGTCATGAACTACCCCGACGCCGATGTCCCCTTCACGCGCATCCACGAGTTCCGGCACTTCCACCCGGAGCGCGACTGGTACCCCACCGACCGCACGGTGATCATGCGGGAGTTCTCGCGCTTCGCCGAGCAGGGCGACGAGCCGTACTACCCCGTGAACACCGCCGCCGACCGCGAGCGGCTCCTGAAGTACCGTACGCTCGCCAAGCAGGAGCGCGACGTCCTGTTCGGCGGCCGGCTCGGCACCTACAAGTACCTCGACATGCACATGGCGATCGGTTCCGCCCTGACCATGTTCGACAACCGCCTGCGTCCGTTCCTCGAGGGCTCCGGCCCGCTCGAGTCGGGCGACGGCGGGGCCTGATCGAGGTCCCCGCCCGCAGATGAGCTGGATCGAGGCGTTGCCCGCGATCGCGGTCGCGATCGTGCTGTTCGTGGTCCCCGGTGCGCCGTTCGCGTTGCTGCTGGGGCTGCGCGGCGTCGCGTTCCTCGGCGTGTCCGTCGCGGCATCCGTCGGCATCGTCGGCGCCGCGTCGATCGCCGCGCCGCTCGTCGGGCTCGAGTGGGGCCTGCTGCCCGTCGGCATCCTGGCGGTCGTCGCCGGCCTCGTCGGATTCGCCCTGGGTCGCTGGGCGCGTCGCCCGTCGTCGCGGGACGCCGGCGGCTGGTCCGAGCTGCTGCCCGCCGCCGCGGGTCTCGCCGCGGGGGCCGCGCTCATCCTGGCGACGCTGCTGCCCGGCATGGGTTCGCCGCGCAACCCGTCGCAGACCTACGACGCGATCTTCCACCTCAACGCCGTGCGGTGGATCGCCGACACGGGCGACGCCTCGCCCTTCCACATGACGATGACGACGCCCGGCGCCTCGTCGGGCTTCTACCCGACGACCTGGCACGCCTTCGCCACGCTCGTGCTGCCCGCGGCCGGTTCCGATCCGGTCGTCGCGGCGAACTCGCTCGCCGTCGTCGTCGCGGCCGTCGTGTGGCCGGTCGCCTGCGTCTTCCTCGCCCGCATGCTGTTCGGGCCGCGCCCGCTGGTCCTCGCCCTGGCCGGAGCCCTCAGCGCCGGGTTCGCCGCGTTCCCCTACCTGCTCGCCTGGTACGGCGTGCTCTACCCGAACTCCCTCGCGATCGCGCTGGTCCCCGTCGCCCTGGGCTCGCTCGTCGGCGCGGTCGGCGGCAGCGCTCCCCGGCTCGTCGGCATCACGCGCCGGGCCGACGACGCGGGGCTTCCGCCCGCCCGCCTCGATGCCGGGGCATCGCCCCTCGCGTGGGGCGTCGCGACCCTCGTCGCGGTCGTCGCGGCGACGCTCGCGCACCCCAACGCCCTGTTCTCGATCTTCGTGCTCAGCGCGCCGCTCGTCATCGCGGCCGCCGTGCGCGGCGTCCGGACCGCGACGCGCCCGTCCCGACGGGTGCTGATCGTCGCAGCGACGCTCGCGGTGTTCGCCGTGGAGGCGTTCACCTGGTCCCGGTTCCAGACGGGCGACAACGGCTGGCCGTCGGTGCGGCCGTTCTACGTCTCGCTGGCCGAGGCCCTCCGCAACAGCCCGCTCGACATCACCGTCGGCTGGGTGGTCACCCTGCTCGTCGGCATCGGCGTCGTGGGCGGCCTGCTGCTCCGGCGCACGCCGGGCTGGCTCGTGGCCTCGTGGCTGCTCGCCGCGACGCTGTTCGCGTTCGCGAACGGCTGGCCTGAGGGCCCGCTCCGCACGGCGATCACCGGGCTCTGGTACAACGATGCGTTCCGGCTGGCCGCCCTCGGCCCGGTGGTCGCCGTGCCGCTGGCCGTGGTGGGCCTCGTGCTCGCACTCGACTGGGCCGGCGCCGGCCTCGACCGACTGGCACGACGCCGTGGTGCGGAACCGTCGGCGGCCCTGCGCGCGACCGTGCTGTCGCTCGTCGCCGCGATCGCGGTCGTGGGCACCCAGTTCGGCGCGATCCGGAGCATCGACGGCAACCTCGCGGACGCCTATCGCCTCGATGCCGACAGCCCTTCGGTGAACCCGGACGAGCTGGCCCTGTTCGACGACGTCGCCGAGCTGGTCCCCGAGGACGCGGTGATCGCCGGGAACCCGTGGAACGGCAGCGCGCTGGTGTACGCGTTCACGGGGCGCCAGGCACTGTTCCCGCACGTCGGCGGCGCCTACCCCGAGGCGCACCGCGCGATCGCCGAGGGGCTCGCCGACGGCGCGCCCGAGGCCTGCGCGGCGGCCGCCGAGCTCGGCGTCACCCACGTCATCGACTCCGACGACCGCATGCTGTTCATCGGCGACGCGCGCGCCGAGCTGTACCCCGGCCTGACCGACCTGCCGCGCGACCCCGCCGCCCTCTCGTTGCTGGCCGAGCGGGGCGACGCGAGACTGTACGAGGTGACGGGCTGCTGAGCCGCGTCGCACACACCAAGAGGAGAGCATCACTGTGAAGATCGCCGTCATCGCCCTGGGCAAGATCGGACTGCCGCTGGCCGTGCAGTTCGCCTCGAAGGGCCACGACGTCGTCGGCGTCGACGTGAACCCGCGAACGGTCGAACTCGTCAACGCCGGGATCGAGCCGTTCCCCGGCGAGGCGCACCTCCAGGAGCAGCTCTCGGAGCTGGTGCCCGCCGGCCGCCTCCGCGCGACGACCGACTACGCCGACGCCATCCCCGGCGCCGACGCGGTCGTGCTCGTGGTGCCGCTGTTCGTGGACGCCGAGGCGCGGCCCGACTTCGGCTGGATGGATGCCGCGACCCGCTCGCTCGGCGAGCACCTCACCCCCGGCACGCTGGTCGCCTACGAGACGACGCTGCCGGTCGGCACGACCCGGGGCCGCTGGAAGCCGATGCTCGAGGAGACCTCGGGCCTCGTCGAGGGCCGCGACTTCCACCTCGTGTTCTCGCCCGAGCGCGTGCTCACGGGCCGCGTCTTCGAGGACCTGCGCAAGTACCCCAAGCTCGTCGGCGGGCTCTCCGAGGCCGGCGCGCAGCGCGCGATCGAGTTCTACGAGGCCGTGCTGGACTTCGACGAGCGCAGCGACCTCCCTCGCCCGAACGGCGTGTGGGACCTGGGTTCCGCCGAGGCGTCGGAGCTCGCGAAGCTCGCCGAGACGACCTACCGCGACGTGAACATCGGGCTGGCCAACCAGTTCGCGCGCTTCGCGCAGAAGTCGGGCATCGACGTGTACAAGGTCATCGAGGCGTCGAACTCGCAGCCGTACAGCCACATCCACCAGCCGGGCATCGCGGTCGGCGGGCACTGCATCCCCGTGTACCCGCGGCTCTACCTCTGGAACGACCCCGAGGCGACCGTCGTCCGCGCGGCGCGCGAGGCCAACCTCGACATGCCCGACTACGCCGTCGGCATGCTGGAGGGCGCGATCGGCGAGCTCGGCGGCCTCCGCGTCGTGGTGCTCGGCGCCGCCTACCGCGGCGGCGTGAAGGAGACGGCGTTCTCGGGCGTGTTCGACGCCGTCGCGTCGTTGCAGCGCCGCGGTGCCGAGGTGCTGGTGCACGACCCGCTGTACACCGACGACGAGCTCGCCGGTCTCGGCTTCACGCCCTACCACCTGGGCGACGACATCGACGCGGCCATCGTGCAGGCCGACCACGCCGAGTACCGTTCGCTGGCCCCGGCCGACCTGCCGGGCGTGCGCGCGTTCATCGACGGCCGTCGCGTGAGCAGCCCCAAGGCGTGGGGCGACGACGTGGTCTACCGGGTCATCGGCCGGGCCTGAGCAGAGCGGATGCCGCGCGGCGTCCGCGTGCGCGCGGATCCGCGGCCCGCGGCATCCGTCACCGCCGCGCCAGCACCGTGGCGATCGTGTAGCGCAACGGCGCTTCGCGGGCGCCGAGGTACCGCAGACGGCGCGGCAGCAGTGCGGCGGGGCTGGCGAACCGCCGGCGCTCGCGCGCCCGCCGGTTGAGATCGTCGTCGGCGACCGCCTCGTCGCCGGCCGCGTCGACGAGCGCGCGCTCGAGGCGGGAGAGCCGCTCCAACGCGTCCGGGGCGAACGCCGCGAGCGCCATCGCCAGGACTGACAGGTCACGTCGGTCTTCCGGAGCCCAGGCGTGTCCGCTGCGGTAGAAGAGGGCGCCGAAGACGTTGATGCGCCACATCTTCACGGCCCAGGCCGTCCGGTGCGGCCGCGGCGCACCGAGCAGCCACGGGGCCTCGAGAAGCAGCGGGAGGTAGGCGAGCTCGTCGGCGATCGGCCGCGGCGTGAACGTGACGCGGGTCGGCGCGTCGTCGTGCACGAGGTACGCCGGCGCGCGCCGGGCGAGGCTGATGGCCGCGCCCGACGACCACAGCCGACCGGAGTACTCGAGGTCCTCTCCCACACGGGGTCCGACGGCCATGCGCACGTCCGCGAACCGGGCTCGCGAGACCAGGCCGAGCGGTGCACTGCGGTAGCTCAGGCGATCGGCGACGCCATCGAGGCGCCGCGAGCGCCAGGGCCGGACGGGCGGGGTCGGGATCGTCGCTCCGCCGGCGTGCCGGAGCGGCGGGATGACCACGTCGGCATCGTCACGGTCGGCGACGCGGAGCCAGGCGTCGATCGCCCCGGGCTCCAGCTCGTCATCGGACCCCATCACCGAGGTGAACCGGGCGGTGGCGGCATCCAGGCCGGCGTTGAACGGGCCGGTCGGGCTCGGGATGCCGTCGTGGTGCTCGATGAGTCGCACCCTCGGATCGTCGGCCAGTGCCCCGAGCCGCCCCGCGATCGCCTCGCTCGGAAGGTTGTGGCAGACGACCGTGACACGGAGCGCCGCGGACGATCGCAGCACCGAGGCCACGGCCCGGTCGATGGCCCGCGCGGGGTCGTGCACGGCGATGACGACGTCGACGTCCGGCTCAGCCATGGGCGAGTACCGCCTGGCGGTAGGCCGCATCGTAGGCCGCGGCACGGGCCGCGGGACTGACGCGCGATCGGAGCGGTGCGGCGATGTCGTCTGCCGAGCGGTCCCGGGCGAGCTCCAGCGAGCGCTCGACGGCATCGGCGTAGGCGATCCCCGTGCGCTCCGCCACGAGGATGCCGTCGGGTTCGGCCACGAAGTCCCGCTGGCCGCCGTTCGCCCCGACGACGACCGGACGGCCGCTGAGGAGCGCCTCGGCGATGGACACGCCGAAGGTCTCGACCGAGGTCGGCAGCAGGAACAGGTCGGATTCCGCGAGCGCGGCGGCCACGCCCTCGGGCGGCAACCCGCCGGGCAGCTCCACGACGTCGTCGACGCCGAGCCGCCTGGCGAGCGCACCGACCTCGGCGCGGGACGGGCCGTCCCCGATCCACCGGAGTCGCGCATCGCGTCCGCGGCGTCGCAGCTCGGCGACCGCCTCGACGGCGAGATCGGGGCCCTTGCGCGGGATGAGTCCGCCGACTGCGACCAGACGCAGCGGTCCGCCGGCCGGCGGGCGCGGTCGGGGCTGCGCCGGGGCGTCGACGGCATTCGGGATCACCTCGACGGTCCGGCCCAGCCTCGCCTCGAGGTGCTCCGCAAGCGCCGAGCTCACGGCCACGACGACGTCCGGCCGCCGCATCAGCCGGAGCGCCGCACCGAGGCCGAGGCGTGCCGGAAGGCCGACCGTGGACGTATCGAGCAGGGCCGACCAGTGCTCGGTGTGCACCCACGGGATCCGCACCCGCAGGGGGGCGAAGGGCAGCAGCGCCGACGGCGACATGGTGTGCACGAGGTCGTAGCGCGCGAGTCCGGCCCGCAGCGCGCGGGAGGCCCGCAGGATGTCGACCGGGTTCGACGTCGACATCGCCAGGCGGCGCACGCCGGGCGCGGCATCCGTCGGCCCCACCGCACCATGCGGGTGCAGGTGCAGCACGTCGACCTCATGGGTGCGCCGGAGCAGTTCGACGTCGCGGCGGACGAAGACCCCTGAGGCCGGTGCGGACGCGGACGGGAACCACGTGGTGACGACCAGGACCTTCACCCGAATACGCTAGCACCGGCCCGTCACCGTAGAATCGAGGCCCGTGAAGGTCATCAGCGTCGTCGGCGCGCGCCCCCAGTTCGTCAAGCTCGCCCCGATCGCGCACGCGGCGGCCGCCGCCGGGGTGCAGCACGAGATCGTCCACACCGGGCAGCACTACGACCCCATGCTCTCGGACGTCTTCTTCGCCGACCTCGGGATCCCCGCACCCGACGTGCACCTCGGCGTCGGCTCGGGCAGTCACGGCGTCCAGACGGGCGCGATCCTCGGCGCCCTCGACGCGGTGTTCGAGGAGCACGCGCCCGACTGGGTGCTCGTCTACGGCGACACCAACTCGACGCTCGCCGCGACGCTGAGCGCGGTCAAGCTGCACCTTCCGGTGGCACACCTCGAGGCCGGACTGCGTTCCTTCAACCGTCGCATGCCCGAGGAGCACAACCGCGTGCTCACCGACCATGCCGCCGACCTCCTGCTCGCGCCGACGGGCGTGGCCGCACGTCACCTCGCCGACGAGGGCCTCGCCGCCCGTTCGGTGGTCGTCGGCGACGTGATGACCGACGTCCTGATGCAGGTGCGCGACGCCCAGCGGGGCCGTCCGGTCGAGCTCGTCGGCGAGCTCGGACTCGAGCCGGGCGCGTACTCCGTGGCGACCATCCACCGCGCCGAGAACACCGACGACCCGGCACGGCTGCGCATGATCGTCGACGCGCTGTCGGCGATCGACCACCCCGTGGTGCTGCTCGCGCACCCGCGCGTCATCGCGCGCGCCCAGCAGCACGGGATCGACCTCGACGCAGGCTCGCTCGTCTCGCATGCGCCGCTCGCCTACCCCGACCTCATCAACGCCGTCCTGTCGGCGCGCGGGGTGGTCACCGACTCGGGCGGACTGCAGAAGGAGGCGTTCCTCCTGCGCGTCCCGTGCACGACCGTGCGCACCGAGACCGAGTGGGTCGAGACCGTCGAGCTGGGATGGAACGTGCTCGCCAACGGCGCCGAGGAGATCCGCGACGCGGTCGGCCGTGCCGCGCCGCAGCCCACGGATGCCGCTCCCTACGGCGACGGGCGGGCGGCCGAGCGCGTCATCGACGAACTGGTGCGCCGCGCACGCTGAGCCGGCTCACGCCGAGCGCGCACGCGCGGCCAGTGCGTCGATCGCGCGACGCCACACGGCGACCTGGGTCTCGCTGGACAGCTCCGCGGCGGCCCGGTCGGACGCGGCCTTCCACTCGGCGACGCGCTCGGGGGTGAGCGCGTCGATCTCGCGGGCCAGGTCGTCGGCGTCGAATCCGGCGGTGACCGTGCCGAGCCCGTGCCGCTGCACGACTCCGGCCATCTCCGGGGACGGTCCGACGATGATGCCGAGACGCGCCTGCACGAAGTCGAACAGCTTGTTGGGCAGCGCCCAGCGGTAGTTGAAGTTGATCGGCGGAAGCACGAACACGCCGACGTCGTACTCGGCGAGCCTGCGGATCAGGTCGGCGTAGGGCACCGGCGGGTGCAGTCGGACGCGCTCCGACTGACGCTCGCGGATCTCGGCGATGAGGCCGGGGTCGTTCTCGGTGAGGTACAGGTCGAGCGTCACGGGCCTCGTCGCGCGCTCCACCGCGTCGATCATGAGCGTGATGCTGCGGTTGCGCAGGCCCGCACCGCTGTGCACGAGCCGGATGGGCTCGCCGACCGGCGTCGGGGCCGCGGCGACGTACGGGGCTGCGTTCGTCGCGACCCCCGCGCGGACGCCGAAGACGCGCTCGTACTCGGCGGCGACGCCCTCCCCCACCGTCGTCACGGAGTCGGCACGACGCACGTAGCGGCGAACGAGCCACGCCATGAGCGGGGCGAAGAAGATGCGCCATCGCAGGTCCTCGTAGCGCTGGCGCGGGGTGTACTCGTGCAGGTCGGCGTGGACGCCCCCGCGCGGTCGCAGCCCGATCGCGAGCGGCACGGTGTCGAGGTCGTTGGCGAGCACCACGTCGAAGGTGCGACCGCCGAGCAGCCGCTGCGCCTCCACGACGGCGCGGTTGCCGCGGTACGCCCGCTCGAACCGGCGGAGGACGAGGGCGACCCGGTCGAAGCGCCACGCGGGGGCGTCGGACGGGATGCGCAGGTGCTCGACCACCCCGTCGGGCGCCGCCCCGTACCCGCACGTGATCACGTCGTAGTCGCGGGTGAACTCGCGAACCTGCTTGAGGACCCGGGCGTCGCCGCGGATGTCGGAGAACGAGAGGATCAGCAGCGAGGGCCGGCTCACGAGGCGCTCCGGGGCTCGAGCAGTCGGTCGATCGCGGTCTCCCACCCGTGGACCTCGCGTTCCGCCGACACGACCGGCGCGGCGGCGTGCGAGGCGAGCTTCATCCGGCGGACGGCGTCGCCGTCCAGGGCATCGATGGCGCGGGCGAGGGACTCGGCGGTGAAATCGTCGGCGACGACGCCAAGGTCGTGTTCGCGGACGTAGTGCGCCATCTCCTCGGAGGGGCCGACGATGATGCCCAGGCGCGCCTGGATGTAGTCGAAGAGCTTGTTGGGCAGCGCCCAGCGGTAGTTGAAGTTGACCGGCGGCAGCACGAAGACGCCGACGTCGTACTCGTTGAGCGTCGCGATGAGGCGGTCGTAGGGCACCGGGTCGTGCAGCCGGACCCGGGTGCTGCGCTCGGCGTGGCGGCGGATGCGGTCGAGGTAGGCGGGGTCGTTGGGCGTGAGGTAGAGATCGAAGGTCACCTCGCGCCGGGCGAGTTCGACGCCCTCCACCATGGTCATGAGATTGCGGTTGCCGAGGCCCGCCCCGCTGTGCACGAGACGTATGGGATCGCCGACGGGTCCCGGCTGGAGGTCGGCGTAGGGTGCGGCGTTCGTCACGACCGCGGGCGCGAAGCCGAACTGGCGCTCGTACTCCCGCGCGAGGCCTGCGCCCACCGTGGTCCAGGATGCCGCACGCGCCGCGTAGCGTCGGGCGAGCCATTCGGCGAAGGGGCGGATGCGGCGATTCCATGCGGCGTGCTCCTCGTGCAGCCGCGGCGCGTACTCGTGCAGGTCGGCGTGGACGCGACCGCCGTCGGCGACGCGCAGCGCGAGGGGCACGGCCTCGAGGTCGTTGGCGAGCACGGCGTCGAACCGTCGTCCGGCGAGCGCCTCGCGCACCCACCGCACGGCGGGAAGGCTCCAGAAGGCGCGCCGGTACCAGCGCAGGGTGATGAGCCGGCCGTTCAGCGCCGTGACCGAGAGCCCGTCGGGAATCCGGATGTGCTCGACGCCCTCCGGCGCCTCGCCGTACCCGCAGGTGGTGACGGCGTAGCGGTCGCGGAACAGGCGCACCTGCTTCAGCACGCGCGCGTCGCCGGCGATGGGCGAGAACGACAGGATCAGGAGCGCAGGCTTGGTCATCGTCCCTCTCTCATGGACCGGTGCGGTGCTCAATGCGGCCACCCCACGTACCTGAGTACCCGGCGCAGGTCGGACTCCCGGTCGAGCGCGTGCCGCAGGTCGCGGGTGAGCAGCCGGTCGGCGCGACCCGCCCGGTTACGGCGCCGGCCCGCTTCCCGGAGCGCGCCGAGTTCCGCGGGCCGTTCGGCGACGAGGAGGTCGAGGATGGCGCGGTCGCGCCGCGACATCGGATCGAGCGCGCGCGGCGCGATCGAGAGTCCTGCCTGCGCGAGTGAGCGGTAGGCCTCGTGCTCGCCGGGGCCGAGCGAGTCGGCCTCGGCGCGCCGGACCAGCCCGCCCACGAGGTGGATCCTCAGCGTCTTGACGACGAGCGCGTGACGGCGGGAGGGGGGCATGGCGGCCACCCACGGCTCGGCGAAGAGGCCGATGTACGGGGCGAGCTCGTCCTCCACGCCCATCGGGGCGGTCGTGACCCGCACGGCGGCGTCGGCGCCGATCACGTAGCCCGGGTCGGTGGGGTGGAAGTCGATGCGCTCGGCGAAGTTCCAGAGCCGGGCCGAGAACGGCGCGTCCTCGCCCGAGCGGAGCTTCGGAACGAATTCGAGTTCGAGCCGGTCGACCAGTCGCCGGTCGATGAAGGCGAGCGGCGCCGTGCGATAGGCGAGGCGGTCCTTCACCGGGTCCAGCCGGCGGTGCCGTCCGCGGCGGCTGAGGGGGTTCGCCATCGGCGGGCCGTCCTGGTGGCGCAAGGGCAGCACCAGCACCTCGGGGGCGTCGCGTTCGAGGTGGCGAACCGCGGCGTCGACCGCGCCCGGGTCGAACCAGTCGTCGGAGCCCATGACGCTCACGTAGGGCGCCTCCGCACGGGCGAGTCCGTGGTTGAAGGGGCCCGCCGGGCTGCGGATGCCGTCGTGCAGCTCGAGCCACCGCACGTCCGCATCGGCGAACCGCTCGACCGTGGCCGCGAACGCCGACGCCTCGATGTTGTGGCACACGACCGTCACCCGGGCGCGCGCCGATACGCCATGCTCGCGGCCCGCTCCGGGCTCGCCCACGATCGAACCGATCGCCCGTCCGACCGGGCGCCGCGCGTCGTGCACGGCGATGACGACCTCCGCGACGGGACCGGCGGCCGTCACTCGCCTGACCTCACGGAGCACACCCGACGATCCTAGCGGAACCGCCCCGCGCAGCCCGGCGACCGGTCAGCCGATGAGCGTCATGGACTGCCATCCGCTGCCGACCTGGCGTGCGGTCAGCCATCCGCCCCGGCCGTTGCCGGGATACAGCCGGAGCACGCCGTCGGAGCTGCGGGCCAGGACGTCCGCCCTGAGGTCGCCGTCGAGGTCGCCGGGGCTGCCCACCCAGGTCATGCCCTGCCAGCCGCTGCCGATCACGGTCGGGGCCGCGTACCCGGTCGCGGTGCGCGCGTACAGGCGCATCTCGCCCGCGCTGGTCACCGCGATGAGGTCGGGGCGCCCGTCGCCCGTGAAGTCGCCCGGGCTGAACACCCACCGCATCGTCTCCCAGCCCCCGCCGACGCGGACGCGGGGTTCGAACCCGCCTGCGCCGTTGCCGGGGTAGATCCAGAGGACCCCCGAGCCGTCGCGGGCCATGATGTCCCAATCGCGATCGCCGTCGACGTCGCCGCCGCCGAACACCGCCGTGAAGCCGCCCCAGCCGTTGCCGGCCTTCACCCGGGGGGCGAATCCGCCGTTGCCGTCGCTCGCGTGACGCCAGAGGTCGCCCGCGGTGTCGCGCGCGAACACGTCGCGACGCCCGTCGCCGTCCCAGTCGCCTCCGCCGAACACGAGGTTCGTGCCACCCCACTCGCCGGGCGCCGTCCGACGCGGCAACCAACCGCCCGACCCGTTCGACGGGTAGATCCAGGTGCCGACGCCCGACGCCTGCGCGATGAGGTCGCGCGTGCCGTCGCCGGTGAGGTCGCCCATGCCCGTCGTGAGCGGGACCACCGGGCCGGACTTCGCCCCCGGACCGGCGAGGAGCGACATCCCGTTCCACCCGTTGCCGATGAGCTTGGGTGCGCGCCAGCCGCCCGTGCCGTTGCCGGCATACAGGTAGAGGCCGCCGGCGCCGTCGCGCGCCAGGAGATCGTCGCGTCCGTCGCCGTCGAAGTCCCCGGGCGTGATGATGCTGGTCATCACGTTCCAGCCGGTGCCGACCCGCTGGGCCGGCTTCCATCCGGCACGGCCGTCGCCCGCGTAGAGCCACAGGGCGCCGTCGGCGGCGCGACCGAGCACGTCGGGGTTGCCGTCCCCGTTCACGTCGACGCTGCCCACGAACGTGGTGAACACGTTCCAGCCGATGCCCACCTGCTTCGGCGGCGCGAATGTGCCGTTGCCGTTGTTCGTGTGCAGGCGCAGCACGCCCGCCGCGTCCCGCGTGAAGAGGTCCTGGTCGCCGTCCGAGTCGAAGTCGCCCGCGGCGAACATCGCGGTGACGTTCTGGAACCCGGTCCCGGCCTCGACGGGGCTCCGGAAGTTCCCGCGGCCGTCGGTCGGGTAGGTCCGCAGGACCCCGGCCGAATCGATCGCCATGACGTCGCGGTAGCCGTCACCGGTGACGTCGCCGACACCGTCGATGAACTTCATGTTGTTCCATCCGCTGCCGACCTGCACGCGCGGTCGCCAGCCGCCCGTACCCGATCCGGGGTAGAGGTACATGACCCCGGCGCCGTCGACGGCGTAGACCATCGGGATCTGGTCGGTGGACAGCGGCGCGGGCGGCGGCGCAGCCGGCGCGCTCGTCGAGCCGAACCAGTCGGTGAAGAGTCTCCAGAAGTTGCGGTTGCCGTAGCTCGAGCAGGCGTCGCCCGTGCCGTAGAGGTTCGCGAGCGCCGCCGCGTTCGGGCGGTAGGGCGTGTAGATGTACAGGCCCGCCGTCGCCTGGTTCTGGATGTAGACCTGCGACGACCCGCATGCCGTGTTCGGATGCCACAGGATCGTGTTGTAGCGACCCGCCTGGTAGGCGCGGATCCCCGGGTTCGCACGGTACTTCCGGAACTGCCAGGCGGCGTTGTACACCTGGTTGAAGAAGCCGTAGTAGTTGGCGTCGCAGTCGGCGGTGTCCGGGCAGCCGTAGCCCGTGGCCGAACGGTACTGCCGCGACGACGGCGACGAGTCGGTGACGATGCCCTGCTCCTTCTCGAGCAGGACGATCAGCGAGCGCGGATTGATCCCGCAGGCGCGCGCCACCTTGTAGATGATGAGCGCGGCGGACTCGTTCGCCTGGCCGGCGTACGCGGCGCAGCCCTCGCTGCGGGCGGGCTGGCTCGTCGTGGCCTGCGAGTAGTCCTTCAGGCACACGTAGCCGCTCGCGCAGGTGGGCACGCGGGCGTTCAGGAAGGACTGGATCTGCGCCGCGGTCATCGTCGAGCTGTCGTAGAAGACCTGGTCGCTGATGATCATCCCGGCGTTGAAGTCCTTCGGATCCGCCGCCGCCGCCGCGCTCTGCGCGGGCATCGTCACCTGCGCCGTGAGCGCGCTCGCGATCAGCGCGACCACGGCTCCCGCCGTCGTCAACATCGCCCGTACCGACGCCATGTCATTCCCCCCGAACCGCCCCTGCACGCAGGGACACGGGCCTCATGGTAAGCGGATGCCGGGGGCCCCGGGGGGTATTCCGGCTCGGCGCGTCGCATCGCGGGCGGCGCATCCCGTCCGGCGCGAGCGGGCGTCGCGAGCGCGCCGACGGATGCCGCCGGCAGGTTCAGGCGTGGTCGGAACTCGATCCGCGGGCGATGAGGCGCCGGTACGCGCGACGCCGGATCGGCTCGGGGACGAACCGGTAGGTGCCGCGGACGAGGACGTTCCGGAGGTACTGCAGCCGGGTGGTGAAGCCGATGCGACGCAGGGCGCGCTGGAGCTGCATCTCACTGCTCCACTGGGCCCGGCCGCCGCGCCGCGCGTAGGCGCCGTCGCCCACGCGGTACATGAGGAGCGGCTCGGCGAGGTTCCCGACCCGGGCCCCGGCGTGGATCATGCGCGCGAAGAGCCAGTAGTCCTCCATGAGGCCGAGGGGCTGGTATCCCCCGGCGCGCTCGACCGCGCTGCGCCGGTAGACGACCGTCGGGTGGCTGAAGGGGTCGTGGAAGCGGGCGAACCGCTCGATCTCGGCCTGCGCGGTGCGCGGCACGCGTCGGCCCACGATCGAGCCGTCGTCGTCGAGGAACTCGAGCATGCCGGTGCCCACGAGGTCGAGTCCGCCCTCGATGAGCGGCAGCTGCGCGGCGAAGCGCTCCGGCAGCGAGATGTCGTCGGCGTCCATCCGGGCCACGATGTCGTGCTCGCAGCGGGCGAGTCCCTCGGCGAGCGCGTGCGCGAGGCCCGCGTTCTCCTGGATGCGGTGGTGCAGGACGGGGACGGGCGAGTGGGCGATCGCCGTCTCGATCGCGCCCTCCAGCCCGGGCGAGACCGGGCCGTCCTGGACCAGCACGACCTGGGCGGGGCGTCGCGTCTGCGCCTCGACGCTCGAGGTGAACGCCTTGGCGAAGTGCACCGGATGGTCGCCCCGGTACACGGCCATCAGGAGGCTGAACGGTTCGCTCACGATGCCTCCACCGCCGCGATCGCGTCGGAGGCGCGGCCGAGCCCGGCGAGCGCGTCGGCGTTCGGCCGCGGACGGTAGCGGGTCCCGTCGTGCCATCCGCGACGCCAGCCGTCGGCGAGCACCGACCGGTCGGCCGAGCGCGCGAACGTGCGCACCCACCGCAGCACGCTCGAACCCCCGTAGAGCAGCTTCTCCCAGCCGGCGAGGCTCCGCGACCGGCGGAACATCCACAGCTTGTTGCGGACCTCGTAGTAGAACCGCGCCCCCGGGTCGGCATCCGTCGAACCCAGGACGCGCGTCTTGTGCACGACGACGGATGCCGGGACGTGCACGCCGCGACGACCGCGGAGCGCCCGCGTGGAGTACTCGAAGTCGTCGTTCCAGATGAAGTAGTCGGCGATCGGCAGCCCGATCTCGCGGACCACGTCCGCCCGCACGAGCATCGAGACGAAGGACGTGCTGCGGATCGGCACGACGCCGCGCTCGGCGGCCGTGCGCCGCTCCCGGCGTTCGGCGAACGGCTTTGGCCGCGGCGTGTTCATCGGGTGCTCGGTGCCGTCGAACCACTCGACGCGCGAGCCCGCGACGACGGCGTCGGTGCCGGACACCCCGGCGAGCAGCTCCCGGAGGGCGGCCGGCTCGGGGACGGTGTCGTCGTCCATCAGCCAGATCCAGTCCGGGCGGTGATCGGCGAGCGCGACCGCCATGCCGGCCGCGAAGCCACCGGCCCCGCCGGTGTTCCTCGGCAGTTCGACGAGGTCGACGAGGTCGCCGGCCGCGCGGGCGACGTCGGCCGAGGCATCCGTCGACGCGTTGTCGACGACCACCACGCGCTCGACCGGCGACTCCTGGGCGGCGAGGGCGGCCAGCACCTCGGCGAGCAGGTCGCGGCGGTTGTAGGCGACGACCACCGCGACGACGCGCGCGGACGCAGGGGTGTGGCTCATTCGCTCTCGTTCTCGGTGGGACGGGACCCATCCATCTTGCCCTGTCCGCACGTCGTCGCCGTCCACAGGGTCGCGGTCGGGGCACGGCGACCGGCCCCGGACGTTACAGTTGACGGGCCGCCGCACGAGCATCCGAGGAGGGGCATGGCCACCACGCTCCGCGTGATCGTCGACCAGTTCGTCGCGCCCGTTCCCGGGCCGACCGGCCGCTACACCGAGGCCCTGACGCGCGCGCTCATCGCGACCGCGCCGCGCGGGTGCGAGGTCGAGGGCGTCGTCTCCAGCTCGCTGCCGAGCGACTACGAGCGGATCCTCGAGGCGTTCCCCGGGCTGTCGGGCCTCTACAAGTCGAGCCTCGCGCGTCGCGAGCTCGCCGCCGCCTGGCAGTTCGGCCTGACGACGTCACCGGGCGGCGGAATGATCCACGCGCCGACGCTGTTCGCGCCGTTGCGCCGCCACGACCGCACGGTCCCGGGCGAGCAGGTGGTGGTGACCGTGCACGACGTCCTCGCCTGGACCAACCCCGAGTCGCTCACGTCGGCGTCGGTGGCCTGGCAGAAGGCGATGCTGAAGCGGGCGCGACGCCACGCGGATGCGGTCGTGGTGCCGACGCACGCCCTCGCCGAGCGCCTGGCCCAGATCGTCGACCTCGGCGACCGCGTGCGCGTCATCGGCACGGCGCCCCGACCCGGCCTGGAGGTGCCCGGCGACGCCGACGAGGTCGCGCGGCGCCTGGGGCTCCCGGCCGAGTACCTCGCGGTCGAGGGCACCCTCGAGCCGCGCAAGGGCGTGGTCGACCTGCTCCACGCGCTCGGCCGGCCCGGCGTGCCGGAGATCCCACTCGTCGTGATCGGCCCGCAGACCTGGGGCGAACAGCACCTGGCCACGGTCGCCGAGGAGGCCGGTGTGGCGCCGGCGCGCGTGGTCGCGGTCGAACCCGACGACCCCGCCGAGCACGCGGTCGTGCTGTCGCGCGCGACCGCGGTCGTCGCGCCCAGCCGCGACGAGGGCGACGGCACGGCGCTCATCGAGGCGTTCCGCCTCGGCACTCCCGTGATCCACTCCGACACGCCCGCCTACCTGGAGGTCGGGGCCGATGCCGGCATCGCCGTGCCGGTCGGTGTCGGCGGCGGTTACGTCGAGCGCCTCGCGGCGGCGATCACCGCCGTCGTCGAGCAGCGCGACGTCGCCGAGCGGCTCTCGATCGCCGGCACCGACCGGGCGCAGGCGTTCGACTGGCGCGACTCCGCCGAGCGGGTCTGGCAGCTGCACGCCGACCTGTAGCCGCTCGACCTCGGGGCGATCAGCCGGCCTGGGGGGCCGGCGGGGTCGGCTCCGCGGTCGCCGTCGTGATCGCGTCCTGGATGAGCGCGTGCACGAGGTCCCAGTCCGGGTACGCCGGGTCGACCCCGGCGTCGGGCGTGAGCTCGACCGTCGCGACCGGCAGCTCCCGGGTCTTTCCGGCGAGGTCGACGAAGTAGCCGAGCATCGACTGCGGGATGTCGGTCCGGACCGTCTCCGCGCCCGCCTGCGCGACGGCTTGGAACTTCGTGAGCACGTTCGCCGGCGTGAACTGGCGCAGGATCGCCTCCTGCAGCACGCGCTGGCGCTCCATCCGGTCGTAGTCGGTGCCGCTGTACCGCGAGCGCGCGTACCACAGCGCCGTGTAGCCGTTCATCCGCTGCGTCCCGGCCTCGACCCAGCCGTCGACGTTCTGCAGGTACTCGTCGCCGCCGATCGGCAGGCGCTCCTCGACGGTGATCTCGACACCGCCGAGCGCGTCGATGAGCGCCTCGAAGCCCTGCATGTCGATGACCACGAAGTACTGGATGGTGAGGCCGGTGACGCCCTCCGCGGCATCCCGCATGGCCTCGATGCCCGGCGAGCTGTTGCGGCTCGCCGCGTCGGGGTAGAGCTCGGGCGTGACGACCTCGGCCTCGGTGTAGATCGAGTTGAGCAGGCACACGTCGACCAGGCACCCCTGTTCCGTGCCGTACCCGCTCGGATAGGCCGACGCCATCGGGGAGTCCGCCGGGAAGTGCACGTCCTCGAGGTTGCGCGGCAGGCCGATGAGCACGGCCTGCCCGGTCTGCGCGTCGATCGAGGCCACGGTCATGCTGTCGGGACGCGTGCCCTCGCGGTCCGGCCCGGTGTCGGCGCCGAGCAGCAGGATGTTGTACCGCCCGTCGACGGGCGGCTCGCTGGGGCCGGCCGCGAACACCGTCGACAGGAAGCCGCTCGCCGTCGTGGCGAGGTAGGCGCCGTACGCGGCGCCGCCGGAGGCGACGACGAGCACGACGGCGGCGAGCGCGGCGATCGGCGCCCGCGCCGACGGTTGCGCCTTGACCAGGCGGACGAGCCGCAGCGTGTCGAGCGTCAGCACCAGCCACAGGACGGCGTAGAAGACGAGTCCGAGCGCGATGATCCAGAGCGCGATGCTGTTCGACGCGATCGTGTACACCACAGTGGGCGCCGCGAACCACGTGATGATCGCCGCGAGCATCAGGACCCACAGGGCGAGCGTCGCGCCGAGGCCGAATCGGCCGAGTCGGCGGTCGCCGGCGAGCACCTGTGCCGAGCCGGGGATGAGGATGTTCATCCCCACGAGCCACCAGCCGCGCCGCGTCATGAGCGGGCGCGACCCGGTGTCGGGGTGCCGGATGGGACTTGCGGCGATGGTCATCGGCTGGACTTCAGGCGTTCGTTCTTCTGCTCGACGAGCGCGGCGAGCGAGGCGGCGTAGTCGGCGAGGGCGTCGCGCAGGGCGTCGTCGGCCGTGGCGAGGATCTTGACCGCGATGAGTCCCGCGTTCTTGGCGCCGCCGATCGAGACCGTCGCGACGGGCACGCCGGCGGGCATCTGCACGATGGACAGCAGCGAGTCGAGTCCGTCGAGCCGGGAGAGCGGCACGGGCACGCCGACGACCGGCAGGGTCGTGACCGACGCGAGCATGCCCGGCAGGTGGGCGGCGCCGCCCGCGCCCGCGATGATCACCCGAATGCCGCGACCGGCCGCCTCCTTGCCGTAGGCGATCATCTTCTCGGGCGTGCGGTGCGCCGAGACGACCTCGACCTCGTGGGCGACGCCGAACTCGTCGAGGAGCTCCGAGGCCTCGCGCATGACGTTCCAGTCGGAGTCGGAACCCATGACGACGCCGACGAGGGGTGCGGGGGAATTGCCTGCGATCACCCGTCGATAGTAGGGCCGCCGGCTGGGTGATTCCGTGAGCCCGCCCGCGGGTCTAGTCCTGCAGCGCCGCCGCAGCCGCCCGCGCCTCGTAGACCGCCTCGTCGAGGTCGGGCCCGATCGCGGTGACGTGGCCCACCTTGCGGCCCGGCCGGGGCGCCTTGCCGTAGTTGTGCACCTTCACGGTCGGGTGCCCGGCGAGCGCGTCGGCGTAGCGGTCGGTCAGCGTGCCCTCGGCGGGCCCGCCGAGGAGGTTCACCATCACGGCCCACTCGTCGTGGCATCCGGTGCCGCCGAGCGGCAGGTCGAGCACCGCGCGGAGGTGCTGCTCGAACTGGCTGGTCGTGGCACCGTCCATGGTCCAGTGCCCGGAGTTGTGCGGGCGCATGGCGAGCTCGTTGACGAGCACGCGGTCGTCGACGGTCTCGAACATCTCGACGGCGAGCACGCCCGTCACGCCCACGCCCTCGGCGACGGCGATGGCGACGTCGGCGGCGACGTCAGCGAGCCGGCCCGCGGAGCGCGGCGCCGGCGCGATGACCTCGCTGCACACCCCGCCGACCTGGACCGTCTCGACGAGCGGCCAGGCGACGACCTCGCCCGAGGGGCGGCGGGCGACGAGCTGCGCGAGCTCGCGCCGGAAGTCGACGAGCTCCTCGACGAGGAGTGCACCGTCGCGGCCGTCCTCGCCGACGGTGGCGAACCACTCCGCCACCTCGGCCGCGCCGCGCACGACGCGGACGCCCTTGCCGTCGTATCCGCCGCGCGGCGTCTTCACGACCGCCGCGCCACCGTGCTCGGCGATGAACGCGTCGAGTTCGTCGGGCGTCGCCACGCGCGCCCACTCGGGCACCGGCAGCCCGAGCTCGGCGAGCCGCTCGCGCATGAGCAGCTTGTCCTGCGCGAAGCGGAGGGCGTCGGGGCCCGGGTGGACGGCGACGCCGGCGTCGACGAGGGTCCGCAGCACGTGCTGCGGCACGTGCTCGTGGTCGAAGGTCACCACGTCGACCTCGCGCGCGAACGCGAGCACCGTGTCGGGGTCGGTGTAGTCG
This sequence comes from Agromyces indicus, assembly GCF_031432295.1. Classification (NCBI taxonomy): domain Bacteria; kingdom Bacillati; phylum Actinomycetota; class Actinomycetes; order Micrococcales; family Microbacteriaceae; genus Agromyces; species Agromyces indicus. The sequence goes on from NZ_JAVKGS010000004.1 coordinate 355,761, forward strand.
CCGACGTGGTCGGCGGCCAGCGATGCGGCCATGCCCTCGCCCTCGGCGAGGACCCGGAGCTCGACCCCGAGCTCGATCGCCGCGGGGATCATCATGCGGGCGAGCTGCCCCGCGCCGATCACTCCGACTCGCACCCGTGCACGCTCCTCCCCGCGGCGCCCCGTGCACCGCGACACCCCATCCTATGGCGGCCCGGCCGTAGGATTCAGGGATGCCAGCGACGTTCCGCGACCTCGCGTCCCGGGCGTGGAACGGGTTCCTCGCCTACCTCGTGAAGTTCGGCGTCGTCGGCCTCATCGGCCTCGTGATCGACGTGGCGCTGTTCAACGCGCTCCGCCTGGGCGTGCTCGGCGAGGGCACGTGGGTGCAGTCGGCGATCGGCGCGAAGACCGTCTCGACGTCCGTGGCGATCGTGTTCAACTGGCTGGGCAACCGCTACTGGACCTTCCGCCGCCACCGGCGCCGCCACGCGCTTCGCGAGTTCGCGGAGTACGCGGTCGTGTCGGTCGGCGGCATGGCGATCGCGCTGCTGTGCCTCTGGGTGAGCCACTACCTGCTCGGATTCACCAGCCTGCTCGCCGACAACATCGCCACGAACGTCGTCGGGCTCGCGCTCGGCACCGCGTTCCGCTTCCTGCTCTACCGCTACTGGGTGTTCGGCCACCACCGCGCCGACGGCCTGTCGAACCTGGCGCGCGTCGAGGAGGCGCAGCGCGCCCTGTTCGAGGAGCCGCCGCTCGAGCCCGCCCCCGAGGTCGGCGGCGGCGACCCTTCTCCGGGGCGGGGCGGGGCGGATGCCGCTACTCGGCCGCCGCCTGGAACCACGGCGGATACACGGCGACCCGGGTCTTCGACCCCACCGCCTGCAGCGCGGCCCTGACCCGGTCGCGCACGCGGTCGTTGGCCACGGCGACGAGCGCGATCCGCTCGAGGGGTACGGCGCCGTGCACGAGGACCTCGGCGGCGCGCACCCCCGCGCCGTCGTCGGCGAGCGTCAGGCGCACGAGGGTCCGCTCGGCCTCGGGCCAGGTGGCGGCGAACGAGCCGCCCCCGACTGCGGCATCCGTCTCGGACACCACGACGTGCCCGGGCGTCTGCAGCCGGGCGCCCGCGGCCGCACCGACGGACGTGACGAGGATCACGTGATCGGCGATGGGGTGGCCGACCGCCTCGGCGTTCAGCCGGGGGTCGGGCGTCCCGGTGCGGATGGACTCCCACACGTGGGCGTCGGTGCTGACCAGGAAGGGCACGTACTCCGCCACCCGGGCGCCGGACTCGCCGACCGAGGCGGACCGGCGGAACGCGCGCGCCGCGGGCGCGGCGAGGTCGACGGCGGGCTCGGCCGGCGGGTCGCCCGCGTCGGCGAGCAGCGCGCCGGCGCCCAGGATGCGGCCGAGGTTGTCGATGTGGGTCACGTGGAAGAGACGGGTCGCGGCGGCGTCGACCGGGGCCTCGGCCACGGCGCTGGATCCGCGCGCGGCACGAGATCCGGCCTGCCGGGCCGCGCGGGAGGAGGTCGCGGGACGCGCGGCCGACCTCGCCTTGGCCGCGCGCGCCTCGGCGGCGGCCGCGGCCTCGTGGGAGGTGCCCGGGGTCCGCGCCTGCCGGCTCCGCGCCGCGGTCACCGCCGGGTCGGGTTCAGCGGGCGGCGAGCAGATCGCGCAGAGGCCCTCGTCGAAACCGTGGATGCATTCCTCGCCCAAGTGGTGCCTTTCGTCGCTCGGCCCGCGGGGACGGCGAGCCGCCCGACTACAGTACGCGGTCCGGCCGGGTGCCCGGCACCGGAGGAGGATTCAGGAGCGCGCCCACGGCGCCGTGTCGCCGTCCGGAGCCGTGCCCGGACCCACCGCGGGCGCCCCGAGCGCGTGCGCGGCGGCCATGAGCTCGTGCATCGCCGCCTGCACCGCGAGCGGTCCCGGCACGTCCCGCAGCACCACGGGGACGTCGTGTCCGGTCTCGAGCCGGACGTCGCCGCTGCCGAACATCCGCTGCAGCCATCCGCGGCGCACCTGCACGTCGTACCCGCGACGGTGCCACAGCTCGCGCCGCACGCGCACGAAGAGGCCCCGCCGGACGATCACGCGACGCGTGGTGATCGTGGTCCGGGCGGCGAGCCACGACAGGTACGGGATGACGCACCCCAGGAGGACGACGAGGGCGGCGACCACCACGGCGACGAGTCGCGGCCATCCGTCGTCGAGGACGGGCACGAGGTACCCGACCGCGCCGGCGACCGCGACGAGCAGCAGCGCGGGCAGCACGAGCACGCGCGCGTGTCGCCGCAACCGGGCCACGATCCGCTCCCCCGGCGGCAGGCCGGGCGTCCCGCTCGCCTCCCCCATGGCCCCCATCAATACCTCAGGTGCGTGACGTCTCCGGCTGCGACCGCCCGGATCTCGCCGTCCTCGCGGTCCCGCACCATGAGCCGCCCGTCGGGCGCCACAGCCTCGGCGGCGCCCAGCAGCTCGCCACCGCCGGGGAGCTCGACCCGCACGTCCCGGCCGAGCGTGCCGCACACCGCGACCAGCCGTCCGGCGGCGCCGCTCGCCACGGCGTCGCCGCCCGCTGCGACGAAGCGGTCGACGAGGTCGAGCAGGCGGGTCAGGTAGTCGGCGAGCACCGCGTCGGGGTCGGGACGGCGCCCGGTGACGAGCAGCAGCGACGTCGACGTGAGCGTGGGCAGGTCGTGCTCGTCGAGGGCGACGTTGAGTCCGGCGCCGACGACCACGGTGCCCTCGGCCACGAGCTCCGAGAGGATGCCGCACACCTTGTACCCGGAGACGAGCACGTCGTTCGGCCACTTCAGCTCGACCTCGACGCCGCCGGTGCCGTCGTCCTCGCCGCCGCGGTCGACGGATGCCGCCGCCACCGCCGCGTGCACCGTCTCCGTCATCGCGACGCCGGCCAGCAGCGGGATCCAGCCGTACGCATCGGCGGGCAGGTCGGCGCCGGGCCGGAGCAGCACGGAGATCGCCAGCGTCTTGCCCGTGGGCGCGAGCCAGGTGCGGCCCAGCCTGCCGCGGCCCTGCGTCTGGTCGTCGGTGACGATGGCGGCGCCGTGCGGCCACGCCGCGGCATCCGCCCCGGTGGCCGCCTCGCGGGCCACGTCATTGGTCGACCCGGTGGTGTCGAGCCACTCGAACCGCGGGACCGCCGCCCGCGAACGCACCCACTCCATGCGCGCCTCCAGATCCGTCGCCATCAGGCTAGTGTCCGGGCGACGCCGGTGGCATCATCACCACGCACCACCGGGTTTTTGTGGGAAACCGTCAACGATCCCGGCTGGAGGCAGGCCGGTAGAGTGAAGCCTCGTGACCGAAGCGACGAACGACGGCCCCGACCTCTCCACCACCGCGGGCAAGCTCGCCGACCTCAAGCAGCGGTACCACGAGGCCGTCACGGCGTCGGGCGAGGCGGCGATCGAGAAGCAGCACGCCAAGGGCAAGATGACCGCCCGCGAGCGCATCGCCGAGCTGCTCGACCCCGGCTCCTTCGTGGAGTTCGACGAGTTCGTACGGCACCGCACGTACGCGTTCGGCATGGAGGCCAAGCGCCCCTACGGCGACGCGGTGGTCACCGGCGTCGGCACGATCCACGGCCGGCAGGTCGCGGTCTACTCGCAGGACTTCACGATCTTCGGCGGCTCGCTCGGCGAGGTCGCGGGCGAGAAGATCATCAAGGTCATGGAGCACGCGTTGAAGACCGGCGTGCCCATCATCGGCATCCTCGACTCGGGCGGCGCCCGCATCCAGGAGGGCGTCGTCGCCCTCGGCAAGTACGGCGAGATCTTCCGCCGCAACACCGCCGCATCGGGCGTCATCCCGCAGATCTCGATCGTCTGCGGCCCGGCCGCGGGCGGCGCGGTCTACTCCCCCGCGCTCACCGACTTCGTCATCATGGTCGACAAGACCAGCCAGATGTTCGTCACCGGACCCGACGTGATCAAGACCGTCACGGGCGAGGACGTCGGCATGGAGGAACTCGGCGGCGCGCTCACCCACAACACGGTGTCGGGCGTCGCGCACTACCTGGCGAGCGACGAGTCCGACGCGCTCGACTACGCGCGCACCCTCGTCTCGTTCCTGCCGGACAACAACATGTCGGAGGCGCCCGTCTACGACAGCGAGGCGGAGCTCGAGATCACCGACGAGGACCGCCGGCTGAACACCGTCATCCCGGACTCGCCGAACCAGCCGTACGACATGCACTCGGTCATCGAGGGCATCGTCGACCACGGCGACTTCCTCGAGGTGCAGCCGCTGTTCGCCCCGAACATCGTCATCGGCTTCGCCCGCATCGAGGGCCGTTCGGTGGGCATCATCGCCAACCAGCCCAGCCAGATGGCGGGCACGCTGAACATCGCGGCGGGCGAGAAGGCCTCGCGGTTCGTCCGGTTCTGCGACGCGTTCTCCATCCCGATCATCACGCTCGTCGACGTGCCCGGCTACCTCCCCGGCACCGACCAGGAGTGGACGGGCGTCATCCGCCGCGGCGCGAAGCTGCTCTACGCCTACGCCGAGGCGACCGTCCCACTCGTCACGGTCATCACCCGCAAGGCGTACGGCGGTGCGTACATCGTGATGGGCTCGAAGCAGCTCGGCGCCGACATCAACCTCGCCTGGCCCACGGCCGAGATCGCCGTGATGGGCGGCCAAGGGGCCGTGAACATCCTCTACCGCGGTGAGATCAAGCGGGCCGAGGAGGCCGGTGAGGACGTCGCCGCCGTGCGCACGCGGCTGGCCAACGAGTACACCTACAACGTCGCGTCGCCGTTCCTCGCCGCCGAGCGCGGCGAACTCGACGGAGTCATCGAGCCGGCCGCGACGCGCGTCTCGGTGACGAAGGCGCTGCGTGCGCTGCGCACCAAGCGCGCGAGCCTGCCGCCCAAGAAGCACGGCAACATCCCGCTGTAAGGAGCCGCCATGACCACCGCAACCGGCGAGCCCGACGGCGCCCAGTCCATCGACCTCCGATTCCTCACGCGCGACGTGTCGGCTGAGGAGGCCGCCGCCGTGACCGCGGTGATCGTCGCGGCCGTCGACGAGGAGCAGGCCAGCCCGCCCCCGCCGGCGCGCAGCGACTGGGTGCACCCGCGCAACGCCCTGCGTCCGCCGATCGAGGTCGGTCCGGGACGCTGGACCTCGTCCCTGCGCTGAGCTGGCTGTCCCCCGATTCGCCGCCCGCCGGATCGGCGGGCGGCTCGCGTCGCCCGACGGCGTCGGCGGTCGGGCCCCGAGGGGGACGTGGTTGTCCCCCGAAATGCTGACTACCGTCTCCGATCCCGGGGCGTAGCATTGATGCACGCACTCCCTCTACGGAGTCGTACCGCCGACGGCTGGGTACCGCCGGCGCTTTCTGGGGGCGAGTCAGGGCGATATTCGGGTTGTCGCCGTGACTCGGGCTTGCTGGGGGGTCGGTAGGGGCCGACCCCCCGCTTCCATGTCCGGGGCTCGCCGACGTCGCGTCTGCGGCCGCCTGCGGCAGCGGATGCCGCGGCAGCTCACTCCACGCGAGGGATCTCCAGCCACAGCTCGACCTCGGCGTCGTCGGACTCGAGCACCTCGCCCTCTCCTCCGCCGCGCAGGCCGACCACGGTGACGGCCACGGGTGATCCCGCGGCAGCGGTGCGCGCGATCACGCGGTCGGCCCCGGAGCCGGAGATCGCCTCGGCGAGCCGCGAGAGCACGCGGTCGCGCGCATCCTCGTCGAGGTCGTCGATGCCGCCCTCATCGAGCAGCGTGACGGTCGCGCCGCGATCGCGGGCCTCCTTCACCGATCGCCGCACGCCGTCGGTGAGCAGCATCCGCCCGCGGATCTCGTCGCGGATCGCCGCCTCGAGGGTGCGGCACTCGCGTCGCTCCGCCTCGGTCAGCTCGTGGTCGCCGTCGGCGATGCGACGCAGCATGGGCGCCGCGATCCGCTGCGTCTGCGCCAGCCGCATGCGCCCCTCGAAGAGGTGCGCATCCTGTGCGGCCTGCCACGCGGCGGCCTCGCGCTCGGCCTGCACGTAGCGGCGCGTCGAGCGCGCCGCGCCCGCGAGCGCCGACGAGAGCATGTGCGCGATCGCGACCCAGACGATCGAACCGACGACGCCGAGCTGCCCGAGGGCGAGGGGCCCGGCCCAGATCACGGTCTGGACGGCGAGCGCGATGACGCCGAGCCATGCCGCGACGAGCTGTCGCCGGGCCGCCGTGATGGTCATCAGCGTGCCGACCGCCGCGACGTACCAGGTGGCGTAGCCGTTGTCGTCGGACGCGTCGAGCTGGCTGGTGACGAGCAGCGGCAGCACGATGCTCACCCCGAGGTTCAGGGCCGCGAGCCAGTCGGGCATCCGTGCGCGCCGCGCCGGCCACAGGCTGAGGGCGGTCGCCGTCGCGTAGAGGACGAGCGCGGCGACGGCGGGCCACGGCGAGGCGGGCTTGTCCAGCGAGTAGATGCCGAGGACGACGTGATACGCGCTGAACAGCGCGCCGAGCACGAGCAGCAGCCACCTCGGGACGGAGATCACGATCCGCTCCCCTCGACGCCGGCCGGCCAGGCGAGCGTGACGACGGTGCCCCGGCCGGGCGTGGATTGGACCGTGGCCGATCCGCCCGCGTTCGCCATCCGCTCCTCGATCGACACCCGGAGACCGATCCGGCTCATCGGCACCGCGTCGGCGTCGAAGCCCCGGCCGTCGTCGACCACGCGGATGACGCAGCCGTTCGCCCCGGCGCCGCGAATCTGTACCGAGCGCTCCGTGCCGTGCCCCGGCTCGTCGGCGTGCTGCACGCTGTTGACCATCGCCTGCACGGCGGCGGAAGAGAGCGCGTCGACCGCTTCGACGGGGAGCTCGACGCCCGCGAGGCCCGTCGGTCGCACGTCGATGGGTGCGGAGAAGCCGGCGACGGCGCTGCGCAGTCGTCGGACGAGCACGTCGAGGCCGATCCGATCCTCGTTGCCGGGCACCTCGGCCGCCGCCTCGTCGAGCCGGCGCACCGCGTCACCGGCCATCCTCGCTGCGAGCGCCCGCTCGGCCGGCGTCCGGGCGGCGGCGGCCGACAGCAGCGTCGTGAGCACGCTGTCGTGCACGAGGGCGTCCACCTTCACCCGCTCGATCTCGTTCGCGTGCTGCCGTGCCACGAGGTCGTACCGCTGCAGCGCGGCATCCTGCGCGGCGTCCACCGCCTCGGCCGCCTGCCGGAGCATCGTGATGATCACGAGCGCGACGATGCCGAGGATCATCGCGTACATCGCGTCGAGCACCGCGAGGAACGGCTGCGCCCCACCCCCCGCGGGCGTCGATCGGATCACGCCGTAGACGACGGGGATGACGACCGTGTATGCCGCCGCCGGCATCGGAGGCACGGCGATCACGGCGGCCGTGGTCGCGACCGTGACGAGGTAGTACAGCCACGGGGTCTGCCCGGCGATGGCTGCGGGAGCGACGACGAGGTACGGCCATGCCATGAGGACGATGGCGAACAGCACGGCGAACGTCGCCGCCGCCGCCCGGACCGCGACGCGGGCGAACGTCGCCACCGCGAGCGCGGCGAGCGACCCGTACAGCACCGCCATGACGGCGGTGCCCGCACCTTCCGCGAGCGCCGCCGACTGGTCGATCGCCGTCGGCACCGTCTGGCCGCCGAAGACGAGGCCGAAGACGCCCAGCGCGCGTCCGGACACGGTCTCGACCTGCGCCCGGCTGACGGCAGCGCGACGCGGGACCAGCCGCGCGGCGCGCCATTCAGCGGCGGCCATCCCCGCCTTCCTGGTCGAGGCCGGGCAGGATGCCGTCCTCCACGGCTCGGCGGAGGAGGTCGACCTTCGTCGGTGCGGGACGGCCGACCTCGACGTTGGCGCGGATCCGGTCGAGGTACTCCCGCGCGGTGGAGTGGGCGATGCCGAGGCGCTCGGCCACGAGCTTCAACGGGAGGCCCGAGGCGTAGAGGTGCAGCACGTCGCGCTCGCGGCGTCCGAGCTGCGCCTTCGCGAACTCCTGGTCGGCCTCGATGGCGCTGGCCCACTCGACGTTGTTCAAGGCGTCGCCGCGGGCGACCGTCGCGATCGCGGAGATCACCGCGGACGTCGGCGACGACTTCGGGATGACTCCGGCCGCCCCGGCGGCGAGCGCCTCGCGCACCGCGGCGACGCGGTCGGCGATGCTGTGCACGAGCACCTTGCTGCCCGAGCCCAGCACGGCCCGCACGTTGTCGGTCACGCTCGAGCCGTCGCCGAGCGAGAGGTCGAGGAGCACCACGCGAGGCGGATCCGTCGCCGGGTCGCGGAAGCCGGCGAGCAGCGACGCCACGTCGGCCGTCTCCGCGACGACGTCGTAGCCGGCGTCGCGGCATGCGGCACGCAGTCCGAGTCGCACGGCCTCGTGGTCATCGACGATCGCGACCGTCGTGCGCGACGGCATCGTTGCGGGTTCCGCGGTCACTGGGCCCCCCTCACTCGGCTCCACGGTCGATTCACACCCTAGCGGCCAGGCGCGCGACCGCCTCGACGTGGTGGGTGTTCGGGAACAGGTCGAAGGCGCGGATCGCCTCCAGGTCGTACCCCCGCTCGCGGAGGAGCCCCACGTCGCGCGCCAGCGCGACGGGGTCGCAGGCCACGTACACGAGTTGGGCCGGGGCGAGCCGCACGAGGTGGTCGACGACGTCGCGGCCCGCTCCGGACCGGGGCGGGTCGAGCACGACCGTCGCGTCGCGCAGGGCCGGCCGTGCGGCATCCGTCGTCTCGGCGAGTTCGGCGAGGTACCGGTCGACGCGCGCGGTGACGGCCCGCGCGCCGACCCAGTCGGCGAGGTTCTCGCCCGCGTGGAGCGTCGCCCGCTCGTCGGCCTCGACGGTCGTGATGCGGGTCGCCGAGCCGAAGCGGTCGCCGACAGCGGCAGCGAGGAGGCCCACCCCGCCGTAGAGGTCCTGGTTCTCAGCCCCCGGGTCGAAGCGATCGGGGTCCACGAGGCCCTGCACGGCACGGGTGAGCGTCGCGGCGGCACCCCGATGCACCTGCCAGAACCCGTCGCGGTCGACCGCGAAGGGACGGCTGCCGACGACCTCGGAGACCACGGGGCGCTCCTCCGGGCGGGCGCTCGCTCCCGTCCGCCCGCGGTCACGCGCGTCGTGCTCGCGCACCACGACCTCCGGCGCACCGGTCGACGGCGCGACCAGGTCGACCCAGCGAGCGCCGGGGAGGGACCGGTCGAGCGGGGCGAGGTCGGCGAGTTCCGAGACGGCGAGCGGCAGGGACGTCACGGGGACCACGGTGTGGCTCCGGGCCGCGTACGGGCCCACCGTGCCGTCGGGGGCGACGTGCAGGCGCACGCGCGTGCGCCATCCGGTGCCCGCCTCGGCGTCGACGCCCGGCGCGAGCGCGGCGTCCACCGGCTCGACGGCGACGTCCGCCTCGATCCCGCCGAAGCGCGCGAGCGCGTCCCGCAGCACCTCGGCCTTGAGCTCGCGCTGGCGCGGCATGCGGATGTGGCCGAACTCGGCCCCGCCGGCGCGAGCCTCGGGCGCACGGTCGACCGAGGCCTCGGGCCAGACGTGGTCCCGTCGGTCGGGTGAGGCGCGGAGGACCTCCACCGTCTCGGCCCGCCAGAAGCGATCGCGGCCGGCATCGACCACCTGCACCCGGACGAACTCGCCCGGGATCGCGTCGGCGACGAACACGACCCGGCCCTCGTGGCGGGCCACCGCGACCCCGCCGTGCGCGATGCGCTCGACCTCGAGCTCGAGCATCGGTCCGGGCTCGCTCGGACGCCGACGCGCGGCATCCGCGGACGTGCGGGAGGGACGTCGACGACGTGGAGCTGCCATCATCCGAGCATCCCACACGCCGTCGCGGCCGAGATGGCCCGCGGACCGGCCCTGCGGGCAGGATGGGGACCATGCGCCTCTACCTCGCCTCGACCTCCCCCGCGCGACTCCAGCTGCTCCGCCAGGCCGGCATCGAGCCGGTCCTGCTGGCGCCCGGCGTCGACGAGGAGGCGGCCGTGGCCGAGCACGAGGCGACGCACGGGCCGCTCGCACCGGAGGAGCTCGTGCAACTCCTCGCCCGCCGCAAGGCGGAGGCGATCGTCGGCCGCACCGTCGACGGCGAGGCGATCGACGGGATCATCCTCGGCGGCGACTCGGCGTTCCTCGTCGACGGCGAGCTGTTCGGCAAGCCGCACCGCCCCGAGGTGGCCAGCGAGCGATGGGCGCGGCAGAACGGGCGGGCCGGCGTCCTCTGGTCCGGGCACTGGGTCATCGACCACCGCGGCGGCGCCGTACGCGCGGCGGTCGGGCGTGCCGCGTCGGCCGTGGTCGAGTTCGCCCGCCTCGACGACGCCGAGATCGACGCGTACATCGCCACCGGCGAACCCCTCTCGGTCGCGGGCGCGTTCACCGTCGACAGCCTTGGCGGGCCGTTCATCCGCTCGGTGACCGGCGACCCGTCGACCGTCGTGGGGCTGTCCCTCTCGACGCTCCGCGAGCTGGTCCGCGAACTCGGCGCGACGTGGACCGACCTGTGGGACCTCCGCTGATCTCGTGAGATTGTCTGCCACCGAAACACTCTCCGGTCTTTTTTGTGGACCGCACCCAAAGTCCGGCGTGCGTCCGCCAATAGGCTTGGGAGTCATGCGCCGCATCAGCAAGGTCCTCATCGCCAACCGTGGAGAGATCGCCGTCCGCGTCATCCGGGCCGCCCGCGACGCCGGGATCGGCTCGGTCGCCGTCTACGCCGACCAGGACCGCGACGCCCGTCACGTGAAGCTCGCCGACGAGGCGTACGCCCTCGACGGCACCACGAGCGCCGAGACCTACCTGGTGATCGACAAGCTGCTCTCCGTCGCGCGCCGCTCGGGCGCCGACGCGGTGCACCCCGGCTACGGCTTCCTCGCCGAGAACCCCGACTTCGCCCGCGCGGTCATCGACGCCGGCCTGATCTGGATCGGCCCCTCGCCCGAGGCCATCGAGCGCCTCGGCGACAAGGTCTCGGCGCGGCACGTCGCCGAGAAGGTCGGCGCACCGCTCGCGCCCGGCACGCTCAACCCCGTGGCGGATGCCGCCGAGGTGCTCGAGTTCGTCGACCAGCACGGTCTGCCCGTCGCCATCAAGGCGGCGTTCGGCGGCGGCGGCCGCGGCCTCAAGGTCGCCCGCACCCGCGAGGAGGTCCCCGAGCTGTTCGATTCGGCGACCCGTGAGGCCGTCGCCGCGTTCGGCCGCGGCGAGTGCTTCGTCGAGAAGTACCTCGACAAGCCCCGCCACGTCGAGACCCAGTGCCTCGCCGACGAGCATGGCAACGTCGTCGTGGTCTCGACGCGCGACTGCTCGCTGCAGCGCCGCCACCAGAAGCTCGTCGAGGAGGCGCCCGCGCCGTTCCTCACCGAGGAGCAGAACCGCCTGCTGTACGAGGCGTCGAAGGCCATCCTCAAGGAGGTCGGCTACGTCGGCGCCGGCACGTGCGAGTTCCTCATCGGCCAGGACGGCACGGTCTCCTTCCTCGAGGTGAACACGCGCCTGCAGGTCGAGCACCCGGTCTCCGAGGAGGTCACGGGCCTCGACCTCGTGCGCGAGCAGTTCCGCCTCGCCGAGGGCGGCGTCCTCGACTACCCCGACCCCGAGACGACGGGCCACTCGATCGAGTTCCGCATCAACGGCGAGGACCCGGGCCGCAACTTCCTCCCCGCGCCCGGGCCGATCCACCAGCTCCGCTTCCCGGGCGGCCCGGGCGTGCGCGTCGACTCGGGCGTCACGAGCGGTGACGAGATCTCCGGCGCGTTCGACTCGCTGCTCGCGAAGCTCATCGTGACCGGCTCCTCGCGCAAGGACGCGCTCGAGCGCGCCCGCCGCGCCCTCGACGAGTTCGAGGTCGCCGGCCTGCCGACCGTGCTGCCGTTCCATCGCGACATCGTGAACCACGAGGCGTTCGCGCCCGCCGGCGACGAGCCCTTCCGCGTGTACACCCGCTGGATCGAGACCGAGTACGACAACACGATCGAGCCGTGGACCGGCGAGCTCGAGGAGACGAAGGGTCCCGCCGCACGCACGAGCGTCGTCGTCGAGGTCGACGGCCGCCGCGTCGAGGTGTCGCTGCCGAAGCGCCTTGCGGGTGCGCCCGCATCGGGCAGCGCGACCGCCGGGCCGGCGCCACGTCGGCGGGCGCTGCACCACTCGGTCGACACGTCGACCGGTGACGCGGTCAAGGCGCCCATGCAGGCCACCGTGGTCAAGGTGGCCGTCGCCGAGGGCGACAAGGTCGTCAAGGGCGACCTCGTGCTCGTGCTCGAGGCGATGAAGATGGAGCAGCCGATCGTCGCCCACAAGGACGGCATCATCGGCCTCGTCAACGCCGAGCCGGGCGTCACCGTCTCGAGCGGTCACCTCCTCCTCGCCATCACCGACGCCTGACCTGCGTTTCCGCGCGTTCCGCGTCTCTGCCTCTCTGCGTCTTCTGCGTTTCTCAGGAGTTTTCCGGCGGGTCGGGTCGCTGAGCGGCGTGTCGTCCTGAGAAATGCGCGGTTCGGCGTCGCGCGTCCTGAGAACGGTTCGTCGTGGTGAGTCGGCGAACGGATGCCACGGGCGGGGGGGCCGGCGCGTCGGCCCGTCGGGTCGGGTCGGGTCCGGTCGGGTCGTCGAGACGGTCAGTCGAGCGCGCAGAGCGCGCGGACCACTCGGAGCGCCGCAGCCCTCGGATCGGCGATGACGTCCGCCGCGGCGAGGCGAAGCGTCGGGATGCCGCGTCGGAGCAGGTCCTCGTCCCGCCGCCGATCCCGGACGAAGGCAGCACGATCGGAGTGGAACTCGTAGCCGTCCGTCTCCACGGCGAGCCGGCCCGCCACCAGGAAGTCGATGAACCCCACCCCGTCGAACGGCACCTGCTGGATGAAGGGGACGCCAAGTGCGCGGAGCTCCATCGCGAGGAGTGTCTCGACGCCGGACCCGTCGAGGCCGCCGAGCACGAGGGGCGGCATCCGCTGCGGCAGGCTCGCGTCGGCCAGGTGCTGCGCGAGGTCGAGGCTCAGCAGTCCGCGTTGCACGGCCGACTCGAAGGCGGCGGCGACGTCGGCGTGCGGACGACAGCGCGGGAGCGCCGCCAGCGCGCGGTCGAGGGGCACCCTCCAGGCCGACTCGTCGCCCCGCGCACCGAACGGGACGTCGGTCCAGTGCAGGGCGACCTCGGTGAGGGCGCGGTCGGGCGTCAGCGGCTCGTCGGTCCGCACGAGCGCTCGGTTCGTGCGGAGCCGCGCGGCGTTGGCCGGAAGGGTGACGTGCGCGACCGGAGTGGCTCTCGTCCAGATGCCGTAGCTCGCGAGTGCGCTCACGCAGCCGAGCCGTCCGCCCACGCGGACGGCGCTGACGGCATCGCGCGGCGCCTCAGGCACGGCGTAGTGCGCGCGGCGCACGCGGATCAGCTCCCCCGCCCTCACGGCTCGCGAGATGTCGATGCCCTGGACGCCCGCGTCGAGGATCTCCGCACGGGTCGCGATCCCGCCGTGCTGGGCGACGGCCACGACGGGTGATGGGCGCACGCCGTCGAGTCTCCCGCGGCATCCGTCCCTCCCCCGCCGTCATGCCCATGACCACGACGGGCTCGCCGCATGCCGACGTGTGGAGGACCGGACGCACGCAGTTCGGCCCGGGCGGCCGCGGCATCCGCCTCGCCACCCCTCGCCGGTCACCCATCGCATACGCTTCTCAGGACGCCGGGCCCGATCTGGCGCGCTTCTCAGGATGACACGCCGTGTTCGAGCACGACCCGCCGGATAACTCCTGAAAACGGAGGGCCCGAGCGGACGACGCACCCGAAACGGAGGGCCCGAGCGGACGACGCGCCCGAAACGGAGGGCCCGAGCGAACGACGCGCCCGAACGCGCGCCCGAGGTCAGCGGACGACGTGCATGGCGCGCGCAGCGTCGGTGAGCGACCCGGTGAGCGACGGGTACACGGGGAACGCCTCGGCGAACTGGTCGACCGTGAGCCGGTGCTCGACGGCGAGCGCGAGCGGGAAGATCAGCTCGGACGCCTTGGGCGCGACGATGACGCCGCCGATGATCGCCCCCGACCCGGCCGACGCGAACAGCTTCACGAAGCCGTCGCGGATGCCCATCATCTTCGCGCGGGGGTTCGACGACAGCGGCAGCTTGTAGACCGTGCCGGGCACCACGCCCTCTTCGATCTCCTTCTCGGTCCAGCCGACCGTGGCGATCTCGGGCTGCGTGAAGATGTTCGAGGTGATGTTGCGGTTCTCGGGCGGGTTCACGATGTCGCCCATGGCGTGGAACACCGCCGTGCGGCCCTGCATCGACGCGACCGACGCCAGCGGCAGGAACGTGGTGCAGTCCCCGGCGGCGTAGATGTTCGGCATCGACGTGCGCGCGACCCGGTTCACGCGGATGTGTCCGGACTCGGCGAGCTGCACTCCGGCCTCCTCGAGGCCGAGGTCGGCGGTGTTCGGCACCGAGCCGACCGCCATGAGGCAGTGCGAGCCGCGCACCTCGCGGCCGTCCGACAGGGTCGCGAGCACCCCGTCGCCGTCGACGACGACCGACTCGGCGCGCGACTTCGACAGCACCTTCATGCCGTTGCGCTTGAAGACCTTCTCGATGACGGATGCCGCGTCGGCATCTTCTCCCGGCAGCACGTGCTCGCGGCTCGAGATCAGCGTCACCTTCGCGCCGAGCGCGCGGTAGGCCGACGCGAACTCGGCCCCGGTCACTCCGGAGCCGACGACGATGAGGTGCTCGGGCACCTGCGAGAGGTGGTACAGCTGCGTCCAGGTGAGGATCCGCTCCCCGTCGGGCACCGCCGACGGCAGCACGCGCGGCGTCGCCCCGGTGGAGATGACGAGCGTGTCGGCCTCGATGCGGTCGAAGTCGGTGCCGCCCTTCGCGGTGGCGACGATGATCGCGTTCGCTCCGTCGAGTCGCCCCTCGCCCTGCACGAGGTTGACGCCCGCCTCGAGCAGGTTGGAGCGCATGTCCTCCGACTGCTGGGCCGCGAGGCCGAGGAGGCGCTTGTTGACCGCCTGGAGGTTGATCGCGACGTCCGGCTTCACGGCCTTCTCGTTGGCGCCCTTCGCGAAGAACTGCACGCCGAGGTCGGCGGCCTCCTTGACCGCGTTCGACGCCTCGGCGGTCGCGATGAGCGACTTGGACGGCACGACGTCGGTCAGGACGGCCGATCCGCCGACGCCGGCGCGTTCGACGAGCGTGACCTCGGCACCGAGCTGCGCCGCGGCGAGTGCCGCCTCGTACCCGCCGGGTCCGCCCCCGAGGACGGCGATCCGTTGCGTGCGCTCGAAGGTGGTGTGCATGGCGTCCATCCTCCCACGGGCTGCGGGCGCTCCACTGCGGGCGACGAACGCCGGCGCGCGAACGCGGGCGGGCGAGCGGATGCCGCGCGCAGGCGAGCATCGGCGCGCGCACGTCGCGCCGCGGCATCCGTCGCTTGCGTACCATGAGGGGATGCAGCAGCAGAACCCGCTCGACGACCCCGCCGCCGACCCGTTCGCCGTCGCACGCGACGCGGCCGCCCGCATCGCGGAGCTCACCGGCGTGGAGCGCCACGACCTCGCGCTGACCCTCGGCTCGGGCTGGGGTGCCGCGGCCGAGCTCATCGGCGAGACCACGCACACGATCCCCGCCCACGAGGTGCCCGGCTTCTCGAAGCCGGCGCTCGAGGGCCACGTCGGCACGCTGCGCTCGGTGGCGCTGCCGAACGGCCGACGTGCGCTCGTCATCGGCGCGCGCACGCACTACTACGAGGGTCACGGCGTTCGACGCGTCGTCCATTCGGTCCGCACTGCGGCGGCCGCGGGCGCGACCACGATGATCCTCACGAACGGCGCGGGCGGCATCCGCGAGACCTGGTCCGCGGGCACGCCCGTCCTGATCAGCGACCACATCAACCTCACGTCCGACTCGCCGCTCGAGGGTGCGACCTTCATCGACCTCACCGACCTGTACTCGGCGCGGCTGCGGGCGCTTGCACACGAGGTCGACCCGACGCTCGACGAGGGCGTGTACGTGCAGTTCCGCGGTCCCCATTACGAGACCCCCGCCGAGGTGCGGATGGCGAAGGCCATCGGCGGCGACATCGTCGGCATGTCGACGGCGCTCGAGGCGATCGCGGCCCGCCAGGCGGGCATGGAGGTGCTCGGCATGTCGCTGATCACGAACCTCGCGGCGGGCATCCAGACGACGCCGCTCAGCCACGACGAGGTGATCGAGGCCGGCCGGGCCGCGGAGTCGCGCATCTCCGACCTGCTGGCGAAGATCGTCGCGGCGATCTAGCCGCCCTCCCGCTCCATCCCGCTTCCCGTCCCCGGCGCCCGGCGCGGCGCACGCATTCGAGAGAGAAGGCCACGGATGCCGCAGCTCACCGATGACGACCGCATCGCCCTCGCCGAGGCGTGGATCGAGCAGGACCCCGACCCCGAGACGCGCGACGAGCTCGCGTCGATCGTGGCGGGCGTCAAGGCGGGCGATGCCGCGGCATCCGCCGACCTCGCCGACCGGTTCGACGCACGGCTCGCCTTCGGCACCGCGGGGCTGCGCGGCGAGATCGCCGCGGGCCCCAACCGCATGAACCGCGTACTCGTCGCGCAGGGCGCCGCTGGCCTCGCCGCGTACCTGCTCGAGCGGGCGACGGAGGCCGCGGCCACCTCGGTGGTCGTGGGGTACGACGGGCGGCGCAACTCCGAGGTGTTCGCGCGCGACGTCGCCGAGGTGATCGCGGGGGCCGGCGTGCGCGCCATCCTGCTGCCGCGGATGCTGCCGACGCCCGTGCTGGCGTTCGCCGTCCGCCACCTCGACACCTCCGCCGGGGTGATGGTCACCGCGTCGCACAACCCGCCGAACGACAACGGCATGAAGGTCTACCTCGGCGGCGCCGACCAGGGCACCCAGATCGTCGCGCCGGCCGACGCCGAGATCGCCGCGCACATCCTGCGCGTCGCCGAGTCGGTGCGTGTGCCCGACCTGCCGCGCGGCTCGGTCGAGACGGCGCCCGAGTCGGTCGTCGACGCCTACGTGAGCGCGACGGCGGCCGTCGCGGCGACGCCGGCCGCGCAGCCGTGGGTGGTGTACACGGCGATGCACGGCGTCGGCTGGGAGACGCTGCGCCGAGTCCTCGACACGGCCGGCTTCGATGCGCCGACCCTGGTCGAGGCGCAGATCGAGCCCGACGCCCGATTCCCGACCGTGGCCTTCCCGAATCCCGAGGAGCCGGGGGCGATGGACCTGTCGTTCGAGGCGGCGCGCGCGTCCGGCGCCGACCTCATCGTCGCGAACGACCCCGACGCCGACCGCCTGGCGATCGCGATCCCCGATGCGTCCGAGGCGAGCGGATGGCGCCGGCTCACCGGCAACGAGGTCGGGCTGCTCCTCGGCTGGCAGGTGGCCGAGCAGGTCGCGGCGGCCGGGCGCGACGGCACGCTCGCCTGCTCGATCGTCTCCTCCCCCGGCCTCGAGGCGGTCGCGCGCGCCCACGGGCTCGACTTCCGGGCCACGCTGACGGGTTTCAAGTGGATCTCGCGCGCACCCGGGCTCGCCTTCGGCTTCGAAGAGGCCCTCGGCTACCTCGTGAACCCGGACACCGTGCGCGACAAGGACGGCATCTCGGCGGCGGTCGCGTTCCTCTCGCTGGCCGCCCGCCTCGCCGCCGAGGGGAGAACTGTCGCCGACCACCTCGACGACTTCACGGCGCGTTTCGGTTGCTTCGCCTCGGCGCAGGTCTCGATCCGCGTCACCGACCTGAGCCGCATCGCCGAGGTCATGGCGCGCCTCCGGGCAGCTCCGCCCTCGGAGGTCGGCGGCATCCGCGTCGCCGCCGTCGAGGACCTCGCGCTCGGCCTCGACGGGCTTCCGCCGTCCGACGTGCTGCGGATCCGCCTCGAGGGCGGCGCCCGGGTCATGGTGCGTCCGAGCGGGACCGAGCCCAAGCTCAAGGTCTACATCGACGCGGCGGCCACCGAGGGGTCCGTCGCCGAGCGGCGAGCCGCGGCATCCGAGGCGGTGGCCCGGGTCGAGGCGGGCATGCGGGAACTCGTCGCCTGAGCGCCCGGCGGGCTCAGTCCGCGGCCCGGCCCGGCGGGCTCAGCCCAGCGACGCGTCGAGCTTGCGGCCGATCTCGTCGACGTCGAAGTAGTTCTCGACCTCGATGATCTCGGCCCAGTTGCGCCCGAGCGCCTCGCGCACCCGGCCGGCCAGTTCCGTCGACGTCAGGACGACCTGTGCGTCCGCTGCCGCTGCCGCGATTCCCGCGAGGTCGCTCGCGTCGACGTCGGCGGTCAGGCCGAGCCGGTCGAGCGCACGCTCGGCGTTCGCCTTCAGGATCGCCGAGGTGCCCACCCCGAGCCCGCACACCGCGACGATCCTCATGCCGAGCCCTCCGCAGCGGGGGCCGGCCGGCCCGGGACACGGTCGGCTCCATCGAAGACCTCGCGCACCTCGTCGATGGTCGACGCGGCAGCGAGGCGCTCGATGGCGCTGCGCTCGTTGAAGACGTTCGCGAGGCCCGCCACGCTGGCGACGTGCTCGTCGGCTCCGGTGACCGCGAGCCCCACGACCACCCGCACGGGGTCGTTGTGCGGGTGTCCGAACGGCACGGGTTCCGCGAGCGTGACCACCGCCAGGCCGTTCCGCACTACGTCGGGGCCGGGGCGCGCGTGGGCGAGCGCGAGGCCGGGCGCGATGACGATGTAGGCGCCGAACTCCTCCAGCACGCCGATCATGCGATCGGTGTAGCCCTCGCGCGTGGCTCCCGACCGCGCCAGCGCCCGCCCGATCGCGCGCACCGCGGCACGCCACTCGGTCGACTCGTCGTGGAGGACGATCGCGGAGTCGGGAAGCGGCGGAAGGGTCATCGGGCTCCGTTCGTGGTGGTGCGTGGCGTGCCGGGTCAGGCCTCGTCGAAGCCGTCCTGGATCTGCTCGGCCAGGTCCTCCCGCTCGTCGAGCGGGAGGAACGCCGCCGCGGCGGCGTTGAGCTGGAAGATCTCGAAGTCGTCGACGTCGTATCCGAAGGCGTCGGAGAGCAGCGCCAGCTCGCGGGTCAGCGACGTGGCCGACTGGAGCCGGTTGTCGGTGTTGACGGTGACCCGGAAGCCGAGCTGGTAGAGCAGGTCGAACGGGTGGTCGACGAGTTCGTCGCCCCACGCGGCGATCGCGCCCGTCTGCAGGTTCGACGACGGGCTCGTCTCGAGGGCGATCTCGCGGTCGCGCACCCACTGGGCGACCGGACCGAGCGAGACGTACGTGTTCTCGTCGTCCTGCCGCTCGATGGTCAGGTCTTCGGCCAGGCGCACGCCGTGACCGAGTCGCAGGGCGCGCCCGTCGAAGAGGGCGCTGCGGATCGACTCGAGGCCGTCGGCCTCGCCGGCGTGCACGGTGACCGGCATGAACCGGGTGGCGAGGAAGTCGAACGCCGTGCGGTGACGGCTCGGCGGGAACCCGGCCTCGGCGCCGGCGATGTCGAAGCCGACCACGCCGCGGTCGCGGTGGCGCACCGCGAGCTCGGCGATCTCGAGGCCCCGGTCGGCGTGCCGCATGGCGGTCACGAGTTGGCCGACCCGGATCCGGTGCCCCTGGCGACGCACGTCCTCCACGCCCTCGTCGAGCCCGGCCTGCACCGCCTCGACGGTCTCGTCGAGCGTGAGCCCGCGAGCGAGGTGCTGCTCGGGCGCCCAGCGGATCTCGCCGTAGATCACCCCGTCGGCCGCGAGGTCGTGCACGAACTCGCGCGCGACGCGGGTGAGCCCGGTGCTCGTCTGCATGACGGCCGTCGTGAGGTCGAAGGTCTTCAGGTACTCGACGAGCGAGCCCGAGTTCGACTGGTCCGAGAACCAGGTCGCGAGCTCGTCCGCGTCTGCGGCGGGCAGCTCGAGCCCGATCTCATCGGCGAGTTCGATCAGCGTCTGCGGCCGGAGCCCGCCGTCGAGGTGATCGTGCAGCGAGATCTTGGGCAGCGAGCGGATGTCGGTGCCGTCCCCCTCGAGTCGGTAGTCGGTCGCATGCGTATCCACCCCATCACGATACCGGCGGAAGGCGTCGGCGACGTGAGGGATTTCTCCCGCCGTCAGCGCCCGATGCGATCGGCGATGAGCGGACCGCCGTCGTGCACCTCGTCGCCGGCATCGCCGATCGCCCAGGCGCCCTCGACGACCTCGAGGGCGCGCGCGAAGCGCGCCGGCTCGTCGGCGTGGAGGGTGAAGAGCGGCTGCCCCTGGCGCACCGCGTCGCCGGGCTTCGCGTGCAGGTCGATGCCCGCGGCGTGCTGGACCGGGTCCTCCTTGCGGGCGCGACCGGCGCCGAGGCGCCAGGCGGCGATGCCGAACGGCAGGGCCTCCTGCCGGACGAGGACGCCGTCGCGGTCGGCGGTGACGACGTGCTGCTCCTTCGCGACCGGCAGGTCCGCGTCCGGATCCCCGCCCTGCGCCCGGATGGCGGCACGCCACGTATCCATCGCGCGACCGTCGTCGAGCGCGGCCTCCACGTCCTCGTCGGGTCGTCCGGCGAGGGCGAGCATCTCGCGGGCGAG
Organism: Agromyces indicus; assembly: GCF_031432295.1. NCBI lineage: Bacteria > Bacillati > Actinomycetota > Actinomycetes > Micrococcales > Microbacteriaceae > Agromyces > Agromyces indicus. The sequence goes on from NZ_JAVKGS010000004.1 coordinate 376,270, forward strand.
CGCCACGGTGAGTTCGCGAATGTCGGCGGGTCCGCCGCCGGCGAGCACCTCGACGGATTCGCGCACCTCGTTGGCGTTGCCGATCGTGAGGCCGAGCGGCACGCTCATGTTGGTCAGCAGCGCGCTCGTGGCCACGCCGGCGTCCTCGCCGAGTTCGACCATGGTGCGAGCGAGCTCACGCGAGCGCTCGATGTCCTGCAGGAACGCTCCGGAACCGAACTTCACGTCGAGCACGAGGGCCCCGGTGCCCTCGGCGATCTTCTTCGACATGATCGACGACGCGATGAGCGGGATCGCCTCGACGGTGCCGGTGATGTCGCGGAGGGCGTACAGCTTCTTGTCGGCGGGGGCGAGTCCGGCTCCCGCCGCGCAGATGACTCCACCGATGTCGCGGAGCTGGGCGAACATCTCGTCGTTGCTCAGCTCGGCGCGCCATCCGGGGATGGATTCGAGCTTGTCGAGCGTGCCGCCGGTGTGTCCGAGTCCCCGGCCCGAGAGCTGCGGCACCGCGACGCCGAACGCGGCGACCAGGGGCATGAGCGGCAGGGTGATCTTGTCGCCGACGCCGCCCGTCGAGTGCTTGTCGGTCGTGGGCTTGCCGAGCCCGGAGAAGTCCATGCGCTCACCCGAGGCGATCATCGCCATCGTGAGGTCGCGGATCTCGCGGCGCGTCATGCCGTTCAGGAAGATCGCCATGGTCATCGCCGACATCTGCTCGTCGGCGACGTACCCGCGCGTGTAGGCATCGACGAGCCAGCCGATCTGGTCGGTCGACAGCTCGCCGCGGTCGCGCTTGGTGCGGATCAGGTCGACGGCGTCGAACGCCTCGACTGCGGTCATTCGGTCTCTCCTCGGAACTCGGCGAGCTGGCGCGGCCCGAAGGCGTCGGGCAGCACCTGGTCGATGGTCTTCACGCCCGAGACGGTCTCGAGCAGCATGCCCTCCGCCGAGTGCTCGTAGAGCAGCTGGCGGCAGCGCCCGCACGGCATGAGGACGTTCCCGTGCCCGTCGACGCACGTGAACGCGGTCAGCTTGCCGCCACCCGACATCACCAGCGCGGAGACCAGCGAGCACTCGGCGCAGAGTGTCACGCCGTACGAGGCGTTCTCCACGTTGCATCCGCTCACCACCCGGCCGTCGTCCGCGATCGCGGCGGCGCCGACCGGGAACTGGGAGTAGGGGACGTACGCCTTCGCCATCGCCTCGCGGGCGATCTCGCGGAGGTGGTCCCAGTCGATCGCGTGCTGGGCGGTCATGGTGCTCCCGTCGTCAGGACTTGATGTAGGGCTTGCCGGCGGCGGCCGGGCCGCGTACCTTGCCGACGAATCCGGCCACGGCCAGGATGGTGACGACGTACGGCAGCATCAGCATGAACTCGCTGGGCACCGGCGAGCCCATGACCGAGAGCGTGTTCTGCAGGTTCGACGCGAAGCCGAACAGCAGCGCCGCGAGGGTCGCCTTGATGGGGTCCCACTGGCCGAAGATGACGGCCGCGAGGGCGATGAAGCCGGCACCCGCCGTCATCTCCTTGCCGAAGGCGCCGACCGCGCCGAGCGTGAAGAAGGCGCCGCCGAGGCCCGCGATGGCACCGGCCAGCGAGACGTTCCAGAAGCGGGTGCGCGTCACGTTGATGCCGACCGTGTCGGCCGCCGTCGGGTGTTCGCCGACCGAGCGGAGCCGGAGACCCCACTTGGTGTGGAAGAGGCCGAAGTACACCAGCGCGACGATCAGGTACATGACGTAGATGATGATCGTCTGCCGGAAGAACATCGGCCCGATCAGCGGGATCTCCGACAGGATCGGGATCGGGATGCGCTCGAGACGCGGCGGTGCGTTCAGCAGGCTCGCGTTCGGCGCGAGCACCTGCGAGAACAGGAAGCTCGTGAGGCCGATGACCAGCACGTTCAGCACGACGCCGACGATGACCTGGTCGACGAAGTACTTGATCGAGAACGCGGCGAGCACGAAGGCGACGAGCACGCCGGCGATCGCGGCAGCGGCGAGCCCAGCCACTTGGCCGATGATCGGCCCGAGGATCCCCTGCCCGATCACTGAGGCGATCACCGCCGAGGTGAATGCGCCGGCGAGCAGCTGTCCTTCGATCGCGATGTTGATGACACCCACGCGCTCGGAGATCACACCGCACAGGGCCCCGAAGATGAGCGGAACCGACAGGCTGAGCGCCCCGGCCAGCAGGCCCGGCATCGGGACGATGGGGGTCCGTGCACCGGCGGCGGCCCAGGTGAGGAAGGCCATGAGGGCGATCACGGCGAAGACGACGAGCAGCCAGAGCGGCACGCGCCGTTTCGCGCGGACCAGCGCGGCGGACGCCACGGTGACGGCGGCGAGCATCACGACGCCGATCCAGGTGGCCACGATCCCGTTCAGGACCAGTTCGGGGAGCTGGATGAGGTCGCTGCCGGTCGAGAGCCGGAAGGTGGCGTCCCCGGCGTGCGGTGACGCGATGAACAGGATGGCGAGGAGGACGGTGACGACCGCGAACGCGATCGGGGCCTTCCAGCTGACGACGACGGTCGTGTCGAGTCCGGGCGAGGACGTCGTGGCGTGGTGCTGCGTGGGAGCGGTCACTTCGCCGCCACCTCCTCCTTGCGCGGGGTCCGCGTTCGCTTGGGCTTGGGCTTGGCGCCCGGCTGGGGCAGTCGGAAGATGGCCCGGACCAGCGGAGGCGCGGCGATGAACAGCACGATGAGCGACTGCACGACGAGCACGATGTCGATCGGCACGCCCTCGGCGGCCTGCATCGAGAAGCCGCCCGCCTTGAACGCGCCGAACAGCAGGCCGGCGGCGAGGATGCCGAACGGCGTCGACCGGCCGAGCAGGGCCACGGTGATCGCGTCGAAGCCGATGCCCGCGTCGATGCCCGATGAGAAGCCGGTCGTGACCGTGCCGAGCACCTGGTGCACGCCGGCGAGACCGACGAGCGCACCCGAGATCAGCATCGCGTAGACGTACATCGACTTGACGTTGATGCCGGCGACGCGCGCCGCGTTCGGGTTGTGGCCGACTGCGCGGAACTTGAACCCGAGGCTCGACCGGTCGAGGATCCACCAGACGAGGAAGACGGCGCCGATCGACAGCAGGAAGCCGAAGTGGAGGTTCAGCTGGGGCCCCGGAAGCAGGTCGGGGAAGATCGCCGTGTCCTTCATCGGCGGCGTCTTCGGGTTGTTCGACCCGGGTGCCTGCAGCAGGCCGGGCGTGCGCAGCATCCACGACACGAGGTAGAGGGCGACGTAGTTCAGCATGATGGTCACGATGACCTCGTGCGCGCCCGTGCGCGCCTTCAGCAGTCCCGCGATCCCGGCCCACAGCGCTCCGGCCAGGAGGCCGACGACGACCGCGACGATCATGTGGAGGCCCCACGGCAGGTCGAAGGAGAACGCGACCCAACCGGCGCCCGCGGCGGCGAGGAGCATCTGCCCGCGTCCACCGATGTTGAACATGCCGACGCGGAACGCGAGGCCCACGCCGAGGCCCGCCGCGATGAGCGGCGTCGCGAACTTGAGCGTCTCGGTGAGCGGGCGGATGCCGGCGATGAAGTCGTCACGGCGGAAGTTGTAGATCGACCCCTGGAAGAAGGCCGCGTACGCGCCGCCGACCGCATCCCAGATCGCGACGAACGTGTCGCCGGGCCGCGCGAAGAAGTAGGCGGATGCCGACTGCACGCGCTCGTCGGTGAAGGCGATCATGATCGCGCCGACGATGAGGGCGAGCAGCACGGCGAGCACCGAGATGATCGCGTTGCCGGTCGTGATGCGCCGGAAGGCCTCGTGCCAGCGCGACGGCGGCTCGACCGCGGGCTCGCGCTCGCGGACCGGCTCGTCCGGCGGCACCTTCGTGCCCGTCTCCAATGCCACGTCGGGGTCGTTGACGTTGCTCATGCGACGGCTCCTTCGGGGGTGGGGGCGGACGCGGAGGGGGGCGCCTCTCCGGCCATCATGAGGCCGAGCACGTCGCGGGGGGTGTCGCCGGGGACGATGCCGACGACGCGACCCCGGTACATGACCATGATGCGGTCGGCGAGCGCGGTGACCTCGTCGAGCTCGGTCGAGACGACGACCACCGGCACGCCCTCGTCGCGCGTCTCGAGGATGCGCTTGTGGATGAACTCGATCGACCCGACGTCGACGCCGCGGGTCGGCTGCGCGGCCACGAGGAGGCGCAGGTCGCGGCTCAGCTCGCGGGCGAGGACGACCTTCTGCTGGTTGCCGCCGGAGAGGCGGCCCGCCCAGGTGTCGATCCCGGGCGTGCGGATGTCGAACTCCTGGACCTTGTCCCTCGCGAACTCGGCGAGGAACCCGCGCTGCACGTTGCCGGCCTTGACGAACGGCGCACCCTCGGCGCGGTCGAGCATGAGGTTCTCGGCGATGGAGAACTCGCCCACGAGGCCGTCTTCCTTGCGGTCCTCGGGGACGAAGCCGACGCCGGCGTCGAGGATGCGGCGCACGGAGTTCTTGGTGATGTCCTCGCCGTCGAGCCGGATGGTGCCCTGCACGCGGGGCTGCAGTCCGACGAGCGCCTCGGTGAGCTCGGTCTGGCCGTTGCCCTGGACGCCCGCGACCGCGAGCACCTCGCCGCGCCGCACGCTGAAGCTCACGTCGTTGACGACGAGCTGGCCGATCGGGTCGACGACGCTCAGGTGCTCGACCGTGAGCGCCTCGTCGCCGAGCTTCGGTTCCTCCTTGTGGACGGTGAGCTCGACCGCGCGCCCGACCATGAGGGAGGCGAGCTCGGCGTTGGAGGCGGTCGGGGCTGCCTCGCCGACGACCTTGCCGAGTCGGATCACCGTGATGCGATCTGCGACCTCGCGGACCTCGCGGAGCTTGTGCGTGATGAAGACGATGGACGCGCCGGACTCCTTCAGCTGACGCATGATGCCCATCAGCTCGTCGGTCTCCTGCGGGGTCAGGACGGCCGTCGGCTCGTCGAACACGAGCACCCGCGCATCGCGCGAGAGCGCCTTGATGATCTCGACGCGCTGCTGGACGCCGACCGGCAGGTCGTCGACGAGGGCGTCGGGGTCGACGTCGAACCCGAACCGCTCGCTGATCTCGCGCACCTTCGCGCGAGCCGCGGGCAGGTCGAGACGACCGAGTCCCTTCGTCTGCTCGTGCCCGAGCATGACGTTCTCGGCGACCGTGAACACGGGGATCAGCATGAAGTGCTGGTGCACCATGCCGATGCCGGCCCGCATCGCGTCACCGGGCCCATCGAAGTGCTGCACTCGGCCGTCGAGCGCGATCTCGCCCTCATCGGCCTGGTAGAGGCCGTACAGGACGTTCATCAGCGTCGACTTGCCTGCGCCGTTCTCTCCGAGGAGGCAGTGGATCTCCCCCGCCTCGACGGTGAGGTCGATGTGGTCGTTCGCCACCAGGGAACCGAACTTCTTCGTGATTCCTCGGAGTTCGAGTTTCATGCCACCGATCCTAGTTCTCAGACCGCCGAACACTGCGGTCGTGCGCCGAAGTGCGCCGATGCGCGGCCGGGGCCGCTCAGATGTTGCGGATGTCGCGCACCCGCCGGAAACGACGAAGGGAGGCCGGCTGTGCCGACCCCCCTCCGAACGTGTGCCTACTCCTGCGAAGCGAGGTAGGACTCGACGACGATGTCGCCGTCGATGATCTGCTGCTGCAGGTCCTCGAGCTCCGTCTTCAGCTCGTCCGAGACGGCGTCCTCGAAGTCGTGGAACGGCGCGAGGCCGACGCCCTCGTTCTCGAGCGTGCCGATGAACGGCTCGGCCGAGAACTCGCCGTTGCCGGCGGCGACGAGCGCCTCGTAGGTGCCCACGTCGATGCCCTTGCGGATCGAGGTGAGGAGGAGGTCGCCGACCGACGGGTCGGTCTCGAACACGTCCGCGTCGACGCCGATGAGGGCGATGTCACGGCCGGCGTCGCGGATCGCGGCCGCGGCGCTCTGGTAGATCGGGCCGCCGACGGGCAGGAGCACGTCGACGTTCTGGTCGATGAGGCCCTGCGCGACCTGGCGAGCGGTGTCGTTCGCCTCGAAGCCACCGGTGAAGGAGCCGTCCTGCGCGGCGCGGTCCCAGCCGATGACCTGGACGTCGGTGCCCTTCTGCTCGTTGTGGTACTCGACGCCCTGGGCGAAGCCGTCCATGAAGATCGAGACGGTCGGGATGTTGATGCCGCCGAAGGTGCCGACGGCGCCGGTCTCGGACATGCCCGCCGAGAGGTAGCCGGCGAGGAACGCCGCCTGGGCGGTGTCGAAGATGATCGGCTTGATGTTCTCGGCGTCGGTGGTGCCGTCGAAGTCCTGGTCGACGGTGTCATCGATCGAGACGTACTCGACGTCGGGGTTCGCGGTCGCCGACTCGAGGGCGGCCGGCGCGAGCAGGAAGCCGACGGTGACGATGGTGTTGCAGCCCTGGTCGACGAGGTTCTGGAGGTTCGACGGGTAGTCGGTCTCCGCGGCCGACTCGACCTCGATGTACTCCGTGCCGAGCTCCTCGGCCGCACGCTGCATGCCCTCGAGGCCGAGCTGGTTGAACGACTTGTCGTCGAATCCGCCCGCGTCGGAGACCATGCAGGGCAGGTAGTCGAGCGCCTCGCCGCCGCCGGCCTCGTCCGACTCCTCGGGCGCCGAAGCGCAGCCGGCGAGCAGCGCGACCGCACCGAGCGTCGCCAGGCCGCCGAACGCGGCCTTCTTGAACGTGAACGTCACTGTGTCCTCCAAAAGACGCACCCCGAACGGGTCTCGGGGACCGTGAGGTCACGTTACCCAAAGTTGCGCCGCACGGAACGGGTCCCGCTCGGCCATCGGGCAATGGTTATGAAGCCGCGACATTCTGCTCATATGAGCAGGGCGACCTCACCCCCGAGCGGGGGACGCGGCATCCGTTCAGGGGGTCGAGGGCGACTCGACGACGAGTTCACCGGCGATGATCGCCTGGCGGATGCCCTCGAGCTCGCCCTGCAGCTCCGGCGGGACGAGCGACTCGAGGTCGTGGTACGGCGCGAGGTCGACCCCGCCGTTCTCGAGCGTGCCGACATACGGCTCGCTGTCGAAGGTCTCGTCCTGCACCTCGCCGACGATGTCGACCATCGCCTGCTGGGTGTTCTTCAGCACGCTCGTGAGCAGCACCGGCCGGAACTCGGCGGGGAGGGTGTCGTACCCGTCGCTGTCGACCCAGATGATCGACACGCCGTCCCGCTCGACCGCCGCCGCGGCGGCGCCCTCGCCCACCTGCCCGGCCACGGGGAGGATCACGTCCGCACCCTGGTCGATGAAGCCCTCGGTGAGCACCTTGCCCTTGTTGATGTCCTCGAAGTCGCCGGTGAACGAACCCTCCTGGCGGTCCTTGTTCCAGCCGAGCGCCCGAACGTCCGTTCCGTGCACCTCGTTGTAGCGGCCCACGCCGTCGACGAAGCCGTCCATGAACAGGGTCACGGGCGGCTGGTTGCCGCCGCCGAAGGTGGCCACCACGCCGGTCTTCGTCACGCCGGCCGCGAGGTAGCCGGCGAGGTAGGACGCCTGCGCGGTGTCGAACACGACCGGCTTGACGTTGTCGGCCTCGACCGTCTCGTCGACGATCGCGAAGGCGAGGTCGGGATTGCGGCCCGCCTGGTCGAGCGTCGCATCGGCGAGCTCGTAGCCGACGGTGACGATGAGGCCGCAGCCCGAGTCGACGGCCTGCTGGACGTTCGGGGCGAGGTCGGTCTCGCTCGTCGACACGAGGGCCTCGGCTTCGACGCCGTACTCCTCCTCGGCCTGCTGCAGCCCCTCCCAGGTGGACTGGTTGAACGACCGGTCCTCGAGGCCGCCCGAGTTGGTCACCATCCGCACGCAGCCGTCGGCGGTCGCGCCGTCGTCGCCGGCTTCCGGGGCCGGCGCGCAGCCCGCGAGGGCGACGGATGCCGCCACCAGGGCGACTCCGAACCGGACTGACCTGCGCATCCGCATCCGCCGACCGCCTTCCCGCGCCTAGAGCACGTCGTTCGAGCCGCCGAGCCGGAGGGCGTCGACGACCGCCTTCACCCGCTGCGCGTGCTCGCTCGTGGTGACGAGGAGTGCGTCGGGCGTGTCCACGACGACGATATCGCGCACGCCGATGAGGCTGATGACGCGGTCGGCGCGGCTCACGACGATGCCGCTCGACGCGTCGGCGAGGACCCGCGCGTTCTCTCCGAGGATGGCGAGCTCCCCCGAGCGTCCGGCGGTGTTGAGCTTGGCGAGCGAGGCGAAGTCGCCCACGTCGTCCCACTGGAAGTGACCGCGGATGACCGCCATGCGGCCGGCCGCCGCGGCCGGCTCCGCCACCGAGTAGTCGATCGCGATCTTCTCGAGCGTCGGCCAGATGCGGTCGACCGCCGGGCCGCGCGTCGCCGGATCGTCCCACGCGGCGGCGAGTTCGACGAGGCCGGCGTGCAGCTCGGGCTCGGTGCGCGCGATCTCGGCGAGGAGCAGGTCGGCGCGCGCGATGAACATGCCGGCGTTCCAGAGGTGCCGGCCGCCGTCGAGGTAGCGCTTCGCGGTCTCGAGGTCGGGCTTCTCGACGAAGCTCGACACCGCCGAGACGTGCTCGTGGCCGCCCAGCTCGAGCGGATCCCCGCACTCGATGTAGCCGAAGCCCACGGCGGGCTCGGTCGGCGTGATGCCGATCGTCGCGATGTATCCGGCGTCGGCGACGGCGACGGCCGCGGTCACCGCCTCGCGGAAGAGCGTCGAACCCGAGATCACGTGGTCGGCGGCGAACGAGCCGATGATGACGCCCGGTTCGCGGCGTTCGAGGATGGCGGCCGCCAGGCCGATCGCGGCGGTCGAGTCGCGCGGCTCGCTCTCGAGCACGATGTTCTCGTCGGCGAGTTCCGGCAGCTGCGCCTCCACGGCCGCGCGATGGGCGCGCCCGGTGACGACCATGATGCGCTGCTCGCCCGAGATCGGGGCCAGCCGCTCCCACGTGTCGCGCAGCAGGGTCTGGCCCGATCCGGTGAGGTCGTGCAGGAACTTGGGGGCGTCGGCGCGCGAGAGCGGCCAGAGCCGGGAGCCGACCCCGCCCGCGGGGATGACGCTGTAGAAGCGGTCGAGGGGTGCCTGTCGCATCCGCTCAGGATAGCGGCGGGCCGACGGGTGGACACGGCGGCGACCGGAGCACGCTCGAGTCGGGATTAGACTCGAACCCGGGCCATCGGTCCCGTCACGCCCACAGTCGGGCGACGCACACCGCCAGGAGGGTTGTCCATGTCAACAACGACGACACGGACCCCGACCGCACCCGAGAAGCCGGCGACCGAGAAGCCGGGCGGCACGCTCTACCGCGGCCGCGAGGGTATGTGGTCGTGGGTGCTGCACCGGATCACGGGAGTCGCGATCTTCTTCTTCCTCCTCGTGCACATCCTCGACACCTCGCTGGTCCGGGTGAGCCCCGAGGCGTACAACGCGGTGATCGCCGCCTACCAGACGCCCATCATGGGCCTCGGCGAGGTCGCGCTCGTGGGAGCGATCGTGTTCCACGCGTACAACGGCATCCGCGTCATCCTGGTCGACTTCTGGTCGTGGGCCACGCGCAACCAGAAGGTCCTCTTCTACGTCGTCATCGGCCTGTGGGTGCTGACCATGCTCGCGTTCACCCCGCGCCACCTCATCAACGTCTTCAGCCACTAGGAGCGCCGAGATGACCGTCATCGAATCCCCGCGCACTCCCGCCCGGCCGGCGCCTCGCCGCGGCGTCAACGTCGAGAAGTGGGGCTGGATCTACATGCGCGCCTCCGGCGTGATCCTGCTCGTGCTCGTCTTCGGCCACCTCTTCGCCAACCTCATGGTCGGCGAGGGCGTGAAGGCGATCGACTTCGGCTTCGTCGCCGGCAAGTGGGCCTCGCCGTTCTGGCAGTGGTGGGACGTCCTCATGCTCTGGCTGGCCCTGATCCACGGCGCCAACGGCATGCGCACGCTGATCAACGACTACACGAACCCGGGCACCGTGCAGAAGGTGCTGAAGCTCGCGCTCGTGGCATCCGTCGCCGTGCTGCTCGTGCTCGGCACGCTGGTCGTGTTCACCTTCGACCCGTGCCCCGCCGGATCGCCCGCCGACCTGCTCCCCTCGTTCTGCCCCGCCGCATAGGAGTCACGTGAACCCCCAGAACGCCAGCGCCGAGTCGACGATCGTCGACGGCGTGCACCACCACCAGTTCGACATCGTCATCGTGGGCGCCGGCGGCGCCGGCATGCGCGCCGCGATCGAGGCCGGCCCCGGCGCGCGCACCGCCGTCATCTCGAAGCTCTACCCGACCCGCTCGCACACGGGCGCGGCGCAGGGCGGCATGGCGGCCGCCCTCGCGAACGTCGAGGAGGACAGCTGGGAGTGGCACACGTTCGACACCGTCAAGGGCGGTGACTACCTCGTCGACCAGGATGCGGCCGAGATCCTGGCGCGCGAGGCGATCGACGCGGTCATCGACCTCGAGAACATGGGCCTGCCGTTCAACCGCACGCCCGACGGGAAGATCGACCAGCGCCGGTTCGGCGGCCACACGCGCGACCACGGCAAGGCGCCGGTCCGCCGCGCGTGCTACGCGGCCGACCGCACGGGTCACATGATCCTGCAGACGCTGTTCCAGAACTGCGTCAAGCTCGGCATCGAGTTCTACAACGAGTTCTACGCGCTCGACCTGGTCATGACCGAGGTCGACGGCGTCCCGCAGCCGTCGGGCGTCGTCGCCTACGAGCTGGCGACCGGCGAGCTGCACGTCTTCCAGGCCAAGGCCATGATCTTCGCCACCGGCGGCTTCGGCAAGATCTACAAGACGACGTCGAACGCCCACACGCTCACGGGCGACGGCGTCGGCATCATCTGGCGCAAGGGCCTGCCGCTGGAGGACATGGAGTTCTTCCAGTTCCACCCGACCGGCCTCGCCGGCCTCGGCATCCTCCTCACCGAGGGCGCGCGCGGCGAGGGCGCGATCCTCCGCAACGCGTCCGGCGAGCGGTTCATGGAGCGCTACGCGCCGACGATCAAGGACCTCGCGCCGCGCGACATCGTCGCCCGATGCATGGTGCAGGAGGTCGCGGAAGGGCGCGGCGCCGGTCCGAACAAGGACTACGTGCTGCTCGACTGCACGCACCTCGGCGCCGAGGTCCTCGAGACCAAGCTGCCCGACATCACCGAGTTCGCCCGCACCTACCTCGGCGTCGACCCGGTCTACGAGCCGGTGCCCGTGATGCCGACCGCGCACTACGCCATGGGCGGCATCCCGACCAACGTCAACGCCGAGGTGCTCCGCGACAACACCACCGTCGTGCCGGGGCTCTACGCGGCCGGCGAGTGCGCCTGCGTCTCGGTGCACGGCTCCAACCGGCTCGGCACGAACTCGCTGCTCGACATCAACGTCTTCGGCAAGCGCGCCGGTCGCAACGCGGTCGAGTACGTCAACTCCGGCGTCGACTTCACGCCGCTCCCGGCCGACCCGGCCGGCGACGTGCGCCGCATGCTCGAGATGCTCCGCGACTCGAACGGCACCGAGCGCATCGCCGCGATCCGCAAGGAGCTCCAGGACGAGATGGACAAGGGCGCGCAGGTGTTCCGCACCGCGGAGTCGCTCGCCCACGTGGCATCCGTCATCGCCGGCCTGCGCGAGCGCTACCGCAACATCGCCGTGCAAGACAAGGGGAAGCGGTTCAACACCGACCTGCTCGAGGCCGTCGAGCTCGGCTTCCTCCTCGACCTCGCCGAGGTCGTCGTCGAGTCCGCCGCGAACCGCGAGGAGAGCCGCGGCGGCCACATGCGCGACGACTTCCCCGACCGCGACGACGAGCGGTTCATGCAGCACACGATGGCCTACCTGTCGGGCGACCCCCACTCGTCGATCGCCTCCGACCACATCCGGCTCGACTGGAAGCCGGTGACGATCACCCGATACCAGCCCATGGAGAGGAAGTACTGACGTGACGACCGCCACGCTCGAGAACACGTCGGCCGGGTCGGCGGATGCCGCGATCCAGTCCTTCACCGTCACGTTCCTGATCCGCCGCTACGACCCCGAGGTCGACTCGGAGCCGCGCTGGCAGGACTTCGACGTCGAGATGTACGCGACCGACCGGGTGCTCGACGCGCTGCACAAGATCAAGTGGGAGCAGGACGGGTCACTGACCTTCCGCCGGTCGTGCGCGCACGGCATCTGCGGCTCGGACGCCATGCGCATCAACGGCCGCAACCGCCTCGCCTGCAAGACGCTGATCAAGGACCTCGACATCTCGAAGCCGATCTACGTCGAGGCGATCAAGGGCCTGCCGCTCGAGAAGGACCTCGTCGTCGACATGGAGCCGTTCTTCGCGAGCTACCGCGAGGTGCAGCCGTTCCTGCAGGCGCGCACCACTCCCGAGCCGGGCAAGGAGCGCATCCAGGACGTCGCCTCGCGGGCGCGGTTCGACGACACCACCAAGTGCATCCTCTGCGCCGCCTGCACGTCGTCGTGCCCGGTGTTCTGGACCGACGGGCAGTACTTCGGCCCCGCGGCGATCGTGAACGCCCACCGCTTCATCTTCGACTCGCGCGACGACGAGGCGAAGGTTCGCCTCGACATCCTGAACGACAAGGAGGGCGTGTGGCGCTGCCGCACGACCTTCAACTGCACCGACGCGTGCCCCCGCGGCATCGAGGTCACCAAGGCCATCGCCGAGGTCAAGCAGGCGATCATGCGCGGCAAGCCCTAGCGGGCAGCATCGACGGCACGGGCCCGGCGTCAGCGGACGCCGGGCCCGTCGTCGTGTCCGGGGCCGCGCACTGGCTAGGGTGATCGCGTGGGACGACGCGGAGCGGGGCGACCCGACGGCGACGCGAGCGGCGCCGCGGTGGCGCCCCGCGCGGAGCCGATGAACGGGCGCGAGCTCAGGCTGCGCCTCGACGAGCCGATCGCGCGGGTGACGAACCTCACCCGGCGCACGATGCAGATCTTCCCCGTGCGCGTCTGGCGGCACTTCCTGCAGCGCAACGGGTTCCTGCTGTCGGCGGGCATGAGCTACCAGGCGCTGTTCGCGACGTTCGCCGCGATCTACGTGGCATTCGCGATCGCCGGGCTCTGGCTCGTGTCGAGCCCGGACACGCTGGACGCCCTCATCACGCTGATCAACACCTACGCGCCCGGACTCATCGGCCCGAAGGGCCTCATCACGACCGACGACCTGGTCGAGGTGACCGAGGCGAGCACGAGCCTGTTCGGTCTGACGGGCGCCGTGGCCCTCGCGGGCCTGATCTGGACGGCGATCAGCTGGATCACCTATACGAGGCTCGCGGTGCGGAGCACCTTCGGCCTGCCGCGCGACGACCGGCCGTACGTCCTGCTGAAGGCGCGCGACTTCCTCGCCTCGCTCGGCTTCGGCATCGCCCTCGTCGTGGCCGCGCTGCTCTCGATCGTCGCCACGACCCTCCTCGACGCGTTCCTCGACCTGCTGGGCCTCTCGACCGAAGCGGCCTCGCCGGTGATGTCGGGCGGCCTGCGGTTCGGATCGCTCGTCGTGGTGTTCGTCATCGACACCGTGGCCCTCGCCGTCCTGTTCCGGTTCCTCTCGGGAGCGGCCGTGCCGTGGCGGCGCATGTGGATCGGCTCGCTCCTCGGCTCGGCGGCGCTCAGCGTCCTGCACGTGCTGGGCGGCTTCCTCGTGACGGCCACGACGAACAACCCGCTGCTGGCGACGTTCACGGTGTTCATCGGGCTGCTGCTGTGGTTCCGCATCGCGAGCATCGTGATCCTCGTCGCCGCCGCCTGGATCGCGATCGAGACGGCCGACGCGAACGACACGCTGCGTCCGGTGACGCCGGACCAGCGGGCGGCCGAGGCGCTGCTCGCGGAGCGCCGGGCCGACGCGGCCGAGCGTCGACGCGAAGTACGCACGATCCGCGACGCCATGGAGGAGTCCGGATGGTTCGGGTGGCTGCGCGGCCGACGGCGGCTGACGCGCGCGGAGGCCGACCTGGCCGACGCGGAGCTCGCGGTCGCCGACGCCGAGCGGGCACTCGATCAGGCGGCGGCCGAGGCGGCGGCCGCGCGGCGGCGGCGCGGGCGTCGCCGGAACCGGGACGTCGGGGGGCTCGCCTAGGATCGAAGGCATGCCCCCCGCCTCGATGCTCCGTGTCGCCACCGCCAACGTGAACGGGGTCCGCGCGGCGTTCCGCCGAGGCATGGGCGACTGGCTGGCCGCGCGCGATGTCGACCTCCTCGCCCTGCAGGAGGTCCGCGCGTCGACCGACGACCTGGCCGACCTGCTCGGCGACGAGTGGAGCATCCTGCACGACCCGGCCACCGCGAAGGGCCGCGCGGGCGTGGCGATCGCGAGTCGCGCCGACGCGCACATCCACCGGGTGGAGCTCGGCGAGACCGACCACGACACCGCCGGCCGTTGGCTCGAAGCCGACTACGAGGTCGGCGGGCGCATCGTCACGGTCGTGAGCTGCTACGTCCCCTCGGGTGAGGCCGACTCGCCCAAGCAGGTCGACAAGTACCGCTTCCTCGACGCGATGAGCGAGCGGATGACGCAACTCGCCGAGCACGAGCTCGCGGTCGTCGTGGGCGACCTCAACGTCGGTCACCGCACGCTCGACATCAAGAACTGGAAGGGCAACGTGAAGCGGGCCGGCTTCCTGCCCGAGGAACGCGCGTACTTCGACCGGTTCATGGGTTCGGAGGACGACGAGCGCTACAACGACGGCGCGGGCCTCGGCTGGGTCGACGTGGGCCGTCGGGTCGCCGGCGACGTGCCCGGCCCGTACACGTGGTGGTCGTGGCGCGGCAAGGCGTTCGACAACGACAGCGGCTGGCGGATCGACTACCAGCTCGCGACGCCCGCGCTGGCCGACCTGGTGCAGGCGTACTCGGTCGACCGCGCCGACGCCTACGACCAGCGATGGTCCGACCACGCCCCCGTCGTCGTCGACTACGCCATTCCGACCCCTGAGGACTCCTGAATCCATGAACTCCGCACGTCCCGTCGTCTTCTCCGGCATGCAGCCGTCCGGCGACTCGCTCCACCTCGGCAACTACCTCGGCGCGCTCGTGAACTGGGTCGCCCTGCAGGACGACCACGACCCGATCTACTGCGTGGTCGACCTGCACGCGATCACGGTGCCGCAGGAGCCCGACGCGCTGCGCGAGGCGACCCGCCGCACGGCGGCGCAGTACCTCGCGGCCGGCGTCGACCTCGAGCGCTCCACGCTCTTCGTGCAGTCGCACGTGCCGGCGCACACCGAGCTCGCCTGGGTGCTGGGCACCCTCACGGGCTTCGGCGAGGCGAGCCGCATGACCCAGTTCAAGGACAAGTCGACGCGGTACGGCGCCGAGGCGACGACCGTCGGCCTGTTCACCTATCCGGTGCTCATGGCCGCCGACATCCTGCTGTACGGCACGCACCTGGTGCCCGTCGGCGACGACCAGCGTCAGCACCTGGAGCTCACGCGCGACCTCGCGGGCCGCTTCAACTCGCGGTTCGGCGACACGTTCGTCGTCCCCGAGGCGATGATCCCGAAGGAGTCGGCTCGCATCTACGACCTCCAGGAGCCCACGGCCAAGATGTCGAAGTCGGCGTCGAGCCCGAACGGGCTGATCAACCTGATGGACGACCCGAAGGTCATCGCCAAGCGCATCAGGAGCGCGGTCACCGACACCGAGCGCGAGATCCGCTACGACCCGAAGGCGAAGCCCGGCATCGCCAACCTGCTCG
Organism: Agromyces indicus; assembly: GCF_031432295.1. Classification (NCBI taxonomy): domain Bacteria; kingdom Bacillati; phylum Actinomycetota; class Actinomycetes; order Micrococcales; family Microbacteriaceae; genus Agromyces; species Agromyces indicus. The sequence goes on from NZ_JAVKGS010000004.1 coordinate 391,951, forward strand.
ACATCTACGCGACGGTCACCGGGCGCGCGATCCCCGAGCTCGAGGCGGAGTACGACGGTCGCGGCTACGGCGACCTCAAGAAGGACCTCGCCGAGGTCGTCGTCGAGCGCGTCGCGCCGATCCGGGAGCGCACGCTCGAGCTGATGGAAGACCCGGCCGAGCTCGACCGGCTGCTCGCGATCGGCGCCGACAAGGCGTCCGAGCGGGCCGAGCAGACGCTCGCCCGGGTGTACGACCGCGTGGGCTTCCTCCGCCGGCGGTGAGCAGCGTCGACTCCGCGTCGGGTGCGGTCGGAACAGCCGGCGGCGGGCCGGTCGTCCTCTTCGACCTCGACGACACGCTCATGGCGCATCGCGAGGCCGTCGCCGCCGGCATCGCGCTGCACATGCGGGAGCGAGCGTACGCCGGTGACCTCGCGGCGGCGCAGGCGCTGTGGCACGAGCTCGAGGAACGGCACTACCACGCGTACCTCGCCGGAGACCTGACGTTCGAGCAGCAGCGTCGGGCGCGGGCCACCGACTTCGCGCTGGCCCACGGCGAGCAGGTCGACGACGAGGCGGCGGGCGCCTGGTTCAGCTCGTACTTCGAGCGGTACCGCGAGGCGTGGGCGCTCCACGACGACGTGCACCCCGCGCTCGACGCGCTGGAGACGGTGCTGCCCGGCGTGCGGTTCGGCATCATCACGAACGGCGAGTTCGAGTTCCAGCTCGCCAAGCTCGTGCGGCTCGGGCTCGAGGTGGGTCACCCGGGGCGCATCGCCCACCTCGTGGCATCCGGTGCCGAGGGCGTCGCGAAGCCCGACCCGCGCATCTTCGCAGCGGCGGTCGCGCGGTTCGCGGCCGACGCGCCCGTGTCTCGCGCCGCCTACGTGGGCGACCGGCTGCGCACCGATGCGATCGGCGCGGCGGAGGCCGGGCTGGTCGGCGTCTGGCTCAACCGGCCCGGCCTGCGCCCCGCCGACGACGAGGCCGCGGATGCCGCTGCGGCGGGCGTGCATGAGATCCGCACGCTCGCCGAGCTCCCCGCGCTCCTCGCCGCGCGGCTCGGCGGCGACTAGCGGACGTCGTCGTCGACCCAGTCGAGGGTCTTCGTGACGGCCTTCTTCCAGTTGCGGACCAAGCGGCCCTGCTCGTCGGCGTCCATCGACGGCGTCCAGCGGCGGTCCTCCTGCCAGTTCTTGGCGAGGTCGTCGAGGTCCGACCAGAACCCGACCGCGAGCCCGGCGGCGTACGCGGCGCCGAGCGCGGTCGTCTCCGCGACGACCGGGCGGACGACCGGGACGCCCAGGATGTCGGCCTGGAACTGGAGCAGCGTGTCGTTGGCCGTCGCGCCGCCGTCGACGCGGAGTTCGGTGAGGTCGATGCCGGCGTCGGCGTTCACGGCCTCCACCACGTCGCGCGTCTGGAAGGCGATGGCCTCGAGCGCGGCCCGGGCGATGTGGCCCTTGTTCACGTAGCGCGTGAGGCCGACGAGGGCACCGCGCGCGTCCGGACGCCAGTACGGCGCGAACAGGCCCGAGAACGCGGGCACGAAGTACGCCCCGCCGTTGTCCTCGACGGACTTCGCGAGCTCCTCGACCTCGGCGGCCGACGAGATGAGGCCGAGGTTGTCGCGCAGCCACTGCACGAGCGAGCCGGTGACGGCGATCGACCCCTCGAGTGCGTAGTGCACGGGCTGGTCGCCGAGCTTGTAACCGACCGTCGTCAGCAGCCCGTTCTTCGAGTGGACGATCTCCTCGCCCGTGTTGAAGATCAGGAAGTTGCCGGTGCCGTAGGTGTTCTTGGCCTCGCCCGCGGCGAACGCGGCCTGGCCGAACGTCGCGGCCTGCTGGTCGCCGAGGATGCCGGCGATGGGCGTCTCGCGCAGCAGGCTCGACTCCTCGACCGTGCCGTACACCTCCGAGGAGGAGCGGATCTCCGGCATCATCGAGCGCGGCACGCCGAAGATGCCGAGGA
>NZ_JAVKGS010000005.1:0-135849 GCF_031432295.1 Agromyces indicus
AATGGGCGAGCTCGACGCGGGCGGCGCGCAGAGCCGTTCACCCGCAAAACGCGGTTCTTAGGTCGAGACCTCCGTACTCGGACGATCCATCAACGCGATTTGTGAACGCGAACGCCCCGCGCCTTCTACTGCTCGCGAACGAACGAAGTGGCATCTTCCTCAGGCCCGTATTGGAGACACGGCTCGCCCCGACACGTCGCGTAATCCAAGTCGATCCAAGCTTGCTCACCAGACGCCTCCGTCACCAGAACACCGACGGCGGTTGGCGCGGCCGGGTCAATGGTCCAATCGCCCGAGGCATCGACAGTCGATCGGGAAGCGCCGTGGCCGCTATGGAATGAGAACTCACTGACCGCTGCCCTGCCACCGGACTCGAGCACGATCCTCGCGCCACTGTCAGACGCGCGCCATTCACCGATCAATTCGGCCGGGTCAGCGACTCGCGGCACGCTGCTCGGGGGGAATACGACCACGAGCAGCGAGATGGCGGTGCCCATGATCGCCACAGCAAACCCGCCCACGAAGACCCACCGCCATCCTTGGATCGGTGGTTTCGACAGTGCTCCAGCTCCTCCGGTCACGAGTCGATCGTACGTTCGCAGCTCCTGCCTCGCGGGGCATGGCCCGTTGGTGCGAAGGTGCGTTGATCGCCCGAAAGCCGGTCCCTAGCGCGCGAGGAGCGACCCGCGGTGACAACGCGCTTCAGCGCGGAGCACCTCCGTTCGGAAGACCCGCCCGCAATTCTGCCCGCTGATCGCCCCGCAGTCGCGACACCGACGTCGCGACCGGCGAGGCCGACCGCCGCACGACCCTACGCGCCCACGTCCTCCGCCGGCCGGTCGACGGCCCCGCCGAAGCGGCGGTTCCGCGACGCGTACAGCTCGATCGCGTGCCACAGGTCGGTGCGCGAGAAGTCGGGCCAGAGCGTGTCGAGGAAGACCATCTCGGCGTAGGCCGACTGCCACAGCAGGAAGTTCGAGGTGCGCTGCTCCCCCGAGCTCCGCACGAACAGGTCGACGTCGGGCAGGTCGGGCACGTAGAGCCGCTTCTGGATGAGCTTCTCGGTGACCGCCGAGGGGCGCAGGCGACCGGATGCCACGTCGTCGGCGATCGAGCGGACGGCGTCGACGAGCTCGTTCCGCCCGCCGTAGTTCACGCACATGGTGAGCGTCATGGTGTCGTTGCCGGCCGTGAGCCGCTCGGCGTACTGCAGTTCGTCGATGACCGAGCGCCACAGCCGCGGGCGCCGGCCGGCCCAGCGGATCCGCACGCCCCACTCGTTGAGCTGGTCGCGCCGCCGGTGCAGCACGTCGCGGTTGTAGCCCATGAGGAAGCGCACCTCGTCGGGCGAACGCTTCCAGTTCTCGGTCGAGAACGCGTACACCGACAGGTGCTTCACCCCGGCCTGGATGGCGCCCGCGACCACGTCGAGCAGCGCCGCCTCGCCGGCCTTGTGACCCTCGATGCGGGTGAGGCCCTGGCGGTTCGCCCAGCGGCCGTTGCCGTCCATGACGATCGCCACGTGCTCGGGCACGGAACCCTTCGGGAACGCGGGCGGGTGGACCCCGGTCCAGTCGAGCGGGCGGTAGGGCACCGCGTCCTTGTGGGTGTAGGGCTTCGGGGTCACTGGGGGGTCGCTCCTCGGGAGACGTGGGAGAGCGAGCGCAGGCCGCGCTCGAGATGCCATTGGGTGTACGCCGCGACGATGCCGCTCGCCTGGGCGCGATCTCGTTCGGGTGCGGCATCCGCCATCGCCCAGTCGCCCGCGAGGAGCGCACCGAGCAGGTCGACGGTCGCGGGCGCGATGCGGGGCGCGCCGGGCGGTGCGCACTCGTCGCACACGACCCCGCCGAGCTGCACGACGACCGAGGTGTGCGGGCCCGGCCGCCCGCAGCGGGCGCAGTCGACGAAGCTCGGCGCCCAGCCGGCGATCGCGAGCGCGCGCAGCAGGTACGAGTCGAGGGTGAGCGCCGGCCCGTGTTCGCGCCGCGAGAGCGAACGCAGCGCGCCGACGAGCAGCAGGTACTGCTGCGTCGAACCCTCGGCCTCGGTGACGCGGTCGGCGGTCTCGACCATCGCGTTCGCGGCTGTGTAGGCCTCGTAGTCGTCGACGATCTCGGCGCCGTACGAGCCGATCGTCTCGGCCTGGGTGATCACGTCGAGCGTGCGGCCCTCGTACAACTGCAGGTCGGCCACCATGAACGGCTCGAGCCGCGACCCGAACTTCGACGCGGTGCGCCGCACCCCGCGGGCGACGGCGCGCACCTTGCCGTGCCGCCGTGTGAGCAGCGTGACGATACGGTCGGCTTCGCCCAGCTTGTGGGTGCGCAGCACGACGGCGTCATCTCGGTACACGGGCACCCGTCGATTCTCCCACCGACCGCCGAGGTCGGCGCCGTGTCGTCGCCGCAACCCGGCGCATCGGGCCGCGCCGGACGGCAGAATGGGTCGGGTGACCTCGACGTCCGCTCCCATCCTCGTCACCGGCGGGACCGGCACGCTCGGTCGCGCCGTCGTCCCGCAGCTCACCGCCCGCGGATTCGACGTGCGAGTGCTCAGCCGCAGCGGCGCGCCCGGCACGGCGCGCGGCGACCTCGAGACGGGCGAGGGCGTCGAAGCGGCACTCGAGGGGGTCGGCGCCGTGCTCCACCTGGCGACGAACCTGCGCGACGACACCGAGCTCACGCGCAACCTCGTGCGCCTCGCCGAGCGCTCCGGCCGACCGCGGATGATCTACCAGTCGATCGTCGGCATCGACCGCATCCCGCTCGGCTACTACGGCGGCAAGCGCGCCTCGGAGCGCCTCGTGGCGGAATCGCGGCTGCGCTGGTCGATCCTCCGGGCGACGCAGTTCCACGACCTCGTCGCGTCGCTCTTCGCGGTGCAGCGCTTCTCTCCTGTCGTGTTCGCGCCGTCGTTCTCGTTCCAGCCGATCGACGCGGGCGACGTCGCCCGGCGCCTGGTCGAGGTGGTCGAAACGGATGCCGCGGGGCTCGTGCCCGACATCGGCGGCCCCGAGGTGCGCACCGCGCGCGACCTCGCCCGGGCCTACCTCGCGGCGCGCGGCTCCCGGCGCCCGACGGTGCCGTTCCGCCTTCCCGGCACGCGCTTCTCGGCGTTCGCATCGGGCGCCAACCTGGTCCCGGGCGAGCCGTACGGGCGGATCACGTTCGAGCAGTACCTCGCGGCGGTCGCCGACGGCGCATCCGACACCGCGCACGGGCGCGACGGTGCCGCATCGTGAACGTGGCCGCGTTCGAGATCCCGCTCTGGACGGACCTCGCCGCCGTCGGCGTGGGCGCCCTGCAGGGCGCGATGTTCGCCGGGCGCCTGAAGGACCGCCGGCTCGACCTGCTCGGGGTCGCCCTCATCGGCATCCTGGTCGGGCTCGGCGGCGGTCTCCTCCGCGACGTCCTGCTGAACCAGCTCCCAGCGGCCATGCAGAGCAACTGGTACCTCGTCGTCGCCACGCTCGCCGCGCTGCTCGGGATGGCGCTGCTCCGCCTGTTCACCCGACTGAACCCGCTCATCATCGCACTCGACGCGGTGACCATCGGCCTGTTCGCCGCGATCGGCACGAGCAAGGCGCTCGCCTCCGGCGTGCCCGAGGTGCCCGCGGTCTTCGTGGGCGTGGTCTCCGCGGTCGGCGGGTCGATTCTCCGCGACGTGTCGCTCAACCTGCCGATCGCGCTCATGCACGTCGGGTCGCTCTACGCGGTCGCTGCCGGGGCCGGGACGGTGCTCATCGTCGTGCTCGTCGCCCTCGGCGCGAACATCACGGTCGCCGCGATCGCGTGCGTCATCGTCACGACCGTCATCCGCCTCGGGTCGGTGCGATTCGGCTGGAGCCTTCCCGAGCAGCGCGCGATCGCGAGCTGGCGGGTGTGGCGCCGCCGCTGAGCCCCCGGCACCCGAGTGCGGGCGGGGCGACGGATGCCGCGCCCGCCCGCTCCACCCGGTGGCTCAGGCGAGGGCCGGCGCCTCGGCCTCCTCGCGCACGCGCGCGGCGCGCAGTGCCCGGTTGACCGCGGAGACGACGGCCTTGAGCGACGCCGTAGAGATGTCCGCGTCGATGCCCACGCCCCAAAGGGTGCGGCCGGCGACCTGGCACTCGACGTAGGCCGCGGCGATCGCGTCGCCGCCCGACGACATCGCGTGCTCGCTGTAGTCGAGCACGCGGACGTCGACGCCCTCTGCCGCGAGCACCGACAGGAACGCGGCGACCGGACCGTTGCCCGACCCGTCGGCGTCGACGCGCTCGTCGCCGTCGCGCAGGCCGACGCGCACCCGCACGTCGCCCGTGAGGTCGCTCTCGGTGCGCAGCGACAGCAGCTCGAACCGGCCCCACTTCTCGTCGGGTCGGTCCTGCGGCGCCGGCAGGTACTCGTCATTGAAGATGCGCCAGATCTCGTCGCTCGTGACCTCGCCGCCCTCGGCATCCGTCTTCGCCTGCACGACGCCCGAGAACTCGATCTGGAGGCGCCGCGGCAGGTCGAGCGCGTGGTCGCTCTTCAGCAGGTAGGCGACACCGCCCTTGCCGGACTGCGAGTTGACGCGGATCACGGCCTCGTAGTTGCGGCCGATGTCCTTCGGGTCGACCGGCAGGTACGGAACCGCCCAGGCCAGGTCGTCGACCGTGCCGCCGCGCTCGGCGGCGCGCGCCTCCATCGCCTCGAAGCCCTTCTTGATCGCGTCCTGATGCGATCCCGAGAAGGCCGTGTAGACGAGGTCGCCCGCCCACGGGCTGCGCTCGTGCACGGGCAGCTGGTTGCAGTACTCGGCGGTGCGCTTGATCTCATCCATGTCGGAGAAGTCGATCTGCGGGTCGATGCCCTGCGTGAACAGGTTCATGCCCAGCGCGACGAGGTCGACGTTGCCGGTGCGCTCGCCATTGCCGAACAGGCAGCCCTCGATGCGGTCCGCGCCGGCCAGGTAGCCGAGCTCGGCCGCGGCGATCGCCGTACCGCGGTCGTTGTGCGGGTGCAGCGAGAGGATGACGTGCTCGCGGTGCGCCAGGTGCCGCGACATCCACTCGATCGAGTCGGCGTACACGTTGGGCGTGGCCATCTCGACGGTGGCAGGCAGGTTGATGATGGCGTTCCGCTCGGCCGTGGGCTCCAGCACCTCGAGCACGGCGTTGCAGACCTCGACGGCGAACTCGAGCTCGGTGCCCGTGTAGCTCTCGGGCGAGTACTCGTAGTACACGGTCGTACCGGGTACGGTCGCCTCCATCTCGCGGCACTTCCGGGCACCGTGCAGGGCGATGTCGATGATGCCCTGCTTGTCGGTGCGGAAGACCACCTCGCGCTGCAGCACGCTCGTCGAGTTGTAGAGGTGCACGATCGCCTGCTTCGCGCCGCGGATCGACTCGTACGTGCGCTCGATCAGGTGGTCGCGCGCCTGGGTCAGCACCTGGATGGTCACGTCCTCCGGGATCGCGTCCTCCTCGATGAGGCTGCGCACGAAGTCGAAGTCGGTCTGGCTCGCCGAGGGGAAGCCCACCTCGATCTCCTTGTAGCCCATGCGGACGAGGAGGTCGAACATGATGCGCTTGCGCTCGGGGCTCATCGGGTCGATGAGGGCCTGGTTGCCGTCGCGCAGGTCGACGGCGCACCAGCGCGGCGCTTTCTCGATCCGCTTGGACGGCCACGTGCGATCCGGCAGGTCGACGCGGATCTGCTCGTGGAAGGGGCGGTACCGATGGACCGGCATCGCGGAGGGCTTCTGGGTGTTCTTCATGAGGTGCTCTTCTCGCTCTTCGGGGGTTTCAGCCGACGACAGACTCCGCAGCGAGGGAGGCCTGTGAACTAGGACTCGCTGCGGCAGCTAAGGAGAAGCAGGCTGTGAAGCACGCGACAAGGCTAACACCAGCGCGCCCGGGGCCGCAGCCCCGTGACGGGCCGCGGCACGCGGACGCGCGGCAGGGGTCGGATGCCGCCCCCCAGGACCCGGCATCCGACCCCGTCGCTCACCCGACCGCGAGCGCCTCCACCGGGGAGACGCGAGCCGCGCGTCGCGCGGGCGCGACCGACGCGATGATCGTGAGCACGACCGCCGCGACGACCACCAGCCCGAGCACGGGCCAGGGCATGACCGGTGCGATGAGCAGCGGCTGCCCCGTCGCCCCGCCGAGCAGCGACTGGGCGCCGGCCCAGCCGTACGCCACCCCCAGCGCGACGCCGACCACCGTCGCGGCGGCCGTGAGCGCCGCCGCCTCCGCGACGACCATGGCCCGCAGCTGCCGGCGCTCGAAGCCGAGCGCGCGCAGCAGGCCCAGTTCGCGGCCGCGCTGCAGGACGCTCAGCGACAGCGTGTTCACCAGGCCGATCGCGGCGATGAGCGCGCTGAAGCCGATGAGTACGCTGAAGACCGCGACCGTGGCATCCACCATCGCCTGGATGCCCGCGACCAGTTCGGGCCGGTCCGCGACCGACTCGATCATCAGGACGCGGTACGACTCCATCGCGACGGCGAACATCGTCACGAGCGTGACGCCGATGACGAGGCCGATCGTCATGCGCGAACTCCGCTCGGGGTTGCGGACCGCGTTCTCGGCGGCGAGCCGCGCCGACGGCGACCGACCGAGCAGCCGGCCCACCGCGCGCAGCACGGGCGGCATGACGACGTGCGCGCCGAGCACGATCCCGGTGAACGAGAGGATGCCGCCGATGAGCCCGATGAACACCCCGAGCGGGGTGACGAGGCCGGCGAGGACGCCGAGCGCGAGCAGGGCGACCCCCGCGACGGTGAGGGTGATCGCGGTCGCGTTCCGGCCGCGGCGCGTGCGGAGCTCGTCGTGCGAGGACTCGTTCGCCCCGCCGAGCGCCTCCGCGGGACGCACCGACAGCACGCGCCGCGACCCGACCCAGGCCGCGAGCCACGTCGTGAGCGCGACCACCGCGGCGGGCGGCGCGACCCAGACGTTGACCCAGTCGTACGGGGTCTCGGGGATCACGTCCGCGACGACCGCCCAGCGGCCGAGGCCCCACGCGGCGAACGACCCCACGAGCACGCCCGCGACCGCTCCCGCGGTGCCGACCACGAGCCCCTCGCGGGCGATCGCGGCGCGCTGCGACCGGGCCGAGGCCCCCACGAGCCGCAGCAGGGCGATGAGGCGGGTGCGCCCCGCCACCACGGTCGCCACCGTGTTCGACGTCACGATGGCGCCCACGTACACGGCGATGACGATGAACACCCAGGCCGTGATCGCGAGCATGAGCATGGCGGTACCGGATGACGCGGCCGTGTCGTCCGCGCGGATCGAGGCGCCGAGCAGCCCGGTGACCTGCAGCAGCATCGCCCCGAACGCCGACGCGAGCGTCGCGACGGTGAACGTGGGCCACTGGTCGGCGAGGTTCAGGCGGTTCACGCGGCCGCCTCCATGGCGAGCATGTACGTCGCGATCTCCTCGGGAGTCGAACGGGTCGCATCGCGCACGATGCGGCCGTCGGCGAGGTAGAGGATGCGGTCGGCGTGGCTGGCGGCCACCGGGTCGTGCGTGACCATCGCGATCGACTGGCCCGAGTCCCGGCTCGCCTCGGCGAGGATGGCGAGCACCTCGCGGCCGGTGCGCGAGTCGAGGTTGCCGGTCGGCTCGTCGGCGAACACGAGGTCGGGGCGCGTCGCGAGGGCCCGCGCGATCGCGACGCGCTGCTGCTGCCCGCCCGAGAGCTCATGCGGCCGGTGGCGGAGCCGGGAGGCGAGCCCGAGCCGGTCGAGGAGCCCGTCGATCACGGCGCGCTCGTCACGTGACGGCGTCCGTCCGTCCAGTTCGAAGGGCAGCAGCACGTTGCCCTCCACGTCGAGCGTCGGCACCAGGTTGAAGGACTGGAACACGAAGCCCACGCGGCGACGGCGGAGGACCGTGAGCGCGGCATCCGGAAGCTCGGTGATGTCGGTGTCGCCGAGCCAGGCGCGACCCGACGTCGGCGAGTCGAGGCCGGCCATGATGTGCATCAGGGTGGACTTGCCGGAGCCCGAAGGGCCCATGACGGCGGTGAACTCGCCGCGGCGGAGGCCGAGCGACACGTCGTCGAGCGCGGTGACGGCGCCCGAACCGGAGCCGTATCGCTTGCCGAGTCCGGCGACGCGGGCGACGAGTCCGAGGTCTGAGGGTTGGATCTGCATGCCTCCGACGCTATGGACGGGACCGGGACGCACGCGTCCGCCGATCGGCTCGCCCGCGTCATCCGCTCGGGTGACCTTCGGGGCCGGGACGTCAGTCGACCGGCAGGTCGTGCTCGTACGCGAAGACGACGAGCTGCACGCGGTCGCGGAGGCCGAGCTTGCCGAGGACGCGGCTGAGGTGCGTCTTCACCGTCGCCTCGCCGAGATACTCGGATGCCGCGATCTCAGCGTTCGAGAGCCCCTTGGCCGCGAGGCGGAAGATGTCGCGCTCGCGCGCCGTCAGCTCCGACCACGCCGCCGGTGCGGGCCGTCGCCCGCTCCCGCGCGACGCGCTCGCGATGAGCTCCCGGGTTGCGTTCGCGGCGATCACCGCGTTGCCGCGGTGCACCGTGCGGATCGACGCGAGCAGGAACTCCGGCTCGGCGTCCTTCAGCACGAATCCGCTCGCCCCGGCACGAATGGCGCGCGCCGCGTTCTCGTCGAGGTCGAACGTCGTGAGCACGAGGATGCGAGGCGGAACGCGGCCGTCGCGCTCGGCCTCGGCGAGGATGCGCTCGGTGGCCGCGATCCCGTCGAGCTGCGGCATCCGCACGTCCATGAGCATGACGTCGGGGCGGCTGCGCTCCGCGAGGGCGATCGCCGCCCGGCCGTCGGCGGCGTCGCCCGCGAAGACCAGGTCGGGCTGCGACTCGACGAGCATGCGGATTCCGGCGCGGAACAGCGCCTGGTCGTCGACGAGGGCGACGCGGATGGCGCTCACGACGCGGCCTGCGCGGGGATGCGGGCGGTGATGCGGAACCGACCGTCCTCGAGGGACTCGGCGGCGAACGTGCCACCCGCGAGCTCCGCCCGCTCGCGCATGCCCGGGATGCCGTGCCTCGGGCCCGGACCGGTCTCGTCACCGGTCCCGGGGTGCGCGGCATCCGTCACCGCGTTCTCGACCTGCACGGCCACGCCCTCCGGGCTCCAGTCGAGGGCGAGGTCGACCGGCCGCGCGGTGTCGCCGTGCCGGAGCGCGTTCGTGAGCCCCTCCTGCACGATGCGGTACACCGCGATCTGGTGCCCCGCGCCGAGCGGCACGCGCTCGCCGCGTTCGGTGCGACGCACGTCGAGCCCCGCCCCGCGCACCTGCTCGAGGAGGTCGTCGAGGTCGTCCAGCGCCGGCTGCGGCGACTCGCCCTCGCGATGCCGCAGCTCGCCGAGCAGCAGCCGCACATCACCCAGCGCGCCCCGCGCGACCCCCGAGATCGTCTCCAGCGCATCCACCGCGGCCTCGGGGCGGGTGCGGGCCGCGAACCGCGCGCCGTCGGCCTGCGCGATCACCACCGCGAGCGAATGCGCCACGACGTCGTGCATGTCGCGCGCGATGCGCGTGCGCTCCTGCTCGACCACGTAGCGGTACTCCGCGTGCTCCCGCTCGCGCCGGTCGAGCTCTGCCCGGCGGCGCTGCTCGCGGGAATCGCGGACCGTGCGCGCGAGGAGGCCGATCGTCCACGCCAGGACCAGCCCCGTGATCGCGGCACCGAAGAGCAGCGCGGACCACGTGATGCGGCCGATCGCATCGGTGGTCGGCGCGATGCCCACCCCGTTGACCAGCGGCATCACCACCGAGAGGTACGCCGACGCGATGACCGCGCCCGCCCCGGCTGACCCGAGACCCCACCAGCGCACCGCCTTCGAGCCGTGCGCCGCGGTCGAGTAGACCACGACGAACACCGCGGCATCCGCCGGCTGCAGCTCGCGTAGCATGAGCATCTGCGCGCACGCCGCGACCCACGCCACCACGAGCGATGCACCCGGCGCCGCCCGCCGGATCGCGAGCGCCGCCGAGAACAGGACGACGACCACCACGTCGGGCCACCCGCCCACGAACGCGTAGAGCACGCACACCGCGAAGAACAGGGCGGCGAGGATGCCGTCGACGATGAGCGTGGCGCGGTTCGTCGAGTTGCTCACCGATCCACGGTACGCCCTGCCCGGGCGCCGCCCGGCGCGCGTGCCGCGGAATCATCCCTTCGGCGGACCCCTGCCCCGACAATGGAGACGGAGGCACGATGACCCGGTGGCAGGGCCGCCCCGCCGGTCCGCGTCAGGACTGGAACGCCGGCACGAACTCGAGGATGCCCGGGTAGCTGACGTAGTACAGGATGCCGTCCCGCCAGACGAACCCGCGAGTCGGGTAGCTCTCATCCGGGGAATCGGGACCGTCGACGAAGCCGTCGATCCCGAACGAGTCGTCCTGACGGTAGCCGGCCGCCTCGAGGTCGGCGCGGGTGGCGTCCCAGGTGGCCTCGTCCATGGCGAGCTGCCCGACGACGACGAACACGTCGCCGCCGCCGGCCCACTGGCAGACCACGCCGTCGGCAACGAACTCGGCCAGCAACGGGTAGTCCCAGCTCTGGTACTGGTACTCGAACGGCTTCAGGTCGTCCTCGGCGAGGTCCGCGTTCCCGGCCTCGTCGAGCACCGTGCCGCAATCGGCGAGCCGGGTCGAGGGCTCGGCGCTCGGCTCCGGCGTCGGAGTCGGAGTCGGAGTCCCAGTCGGAGTCGCCTCCGTCTTCGTCGGCGCGGCGGCCGACTCCGTGGCGACGGGCTCGGATGGGCCGGTGCAGCCGGTCAGGGCGAGAAGCAGGACGGCGGTGCCGATGCCGGTGGAGACCGACCGGTGTAGGGAAGCCATGGGGCGAGCCTAGTGAGCGCGCACCCCCCGGGGAGTCAGGGACGCCCCGGATGCGCGGAAGCGCATCGGCGGTCGTCGCCGACGCGTCGGGACGGGCCCGGTCAGAACCCGAGCCGGCCGAGCTGCTTGGGGTCGCGCTGCCAGTCCTTGGCGACCTTCACGTGCAGCGCCAGGTACACCTTGCGTCCGAGCAACGCCTCGATCTGCGCGCGAGCGCGTTCGCCGACCTCGCGGAGGCGGGAACCGCCCTTGCCGATGATGATGCCCTTCTGGCTGTCGCGCTCGACGTAGAGGTTCGCGTAGATCTCGAGGAGATCCTTGTCGCCGCGTTCGACCATGTCGTCGACCACCACGGCGATCGAGTGCGGCAGCTCGTCGGACACGCCCTCGAGCGCGGCCTCGCGGACGAACTCGGCGATCCGCTCGCCGGTCTCCTCATCGGTGGTCGTCTCCGCCGGGTAGAGCGGATGCTCCGACTCGGGCATGAGCTGCAGCAACTCGTCGACCAGGACGTCGAGCTGCTCGCCCTTCGGCGCCGAGACCGGGATGATCGCGTCCCACTCGCGAAGCTTCGACACCGCGAGCAGCTGCTCGGCGACCTTGGCCTTGCCCGCGGCATCCGTCTTGGTGACGATCGCGACCTTCTTCGCGCGAGGGTATTGGTCGAGCTGTTCGTTGATGTACCGGTCGCCGGGCCCGATCGCCTCGTTCGCCGGTACGCAGAACCCGATGACGTCGACGTCGCCGAGGGTCGTCTGCACGAGCGAGTTGAGGCGCTCGCCGAGCAGCGTGCGCGGGCGGTGCAGGCCCGGCGTGTCGACGACGATGAGCTGGCCGTGGTCGCGGTGCACGATGCCGCGGATGGCGCGACGCGTGGTCTGCGGCTTGGAGCTCGTGATGGCGACCTTCTCGCCGACGAGCGCGTTGGTGAGCGTCGACTTGCCGACGTTGGGCCGCCCCACGAACGACACGAATCCGGCGCGGTAGTCGGTCATGGGCGGTCTCCCTCGGTCGGTGCGACGTCGTCGCCGAAGGCGGCGCGGACGTCGATCAGTGCCTGGTCGGCCTCGACCAGGATCGTGGCGATGCGCTTCCGGCGCCCCTCGGTGCGCTCGGCCTCGAGCACGAGGCCGCTCACCGAGGCGCGGTCGCCGGGCTGCGGCAACCGGCCGAGCTCCTTCGCCAGGAGCCCGCCGGCCGTGTCGACGTCCTCGTCCTCGAGGTCGAGCCCGAACAGGTCGCCCAGCTCGTCGACCGGCAGGCGCGCGGTGACCCGGAACCGGCCGTCCATGAGCTCCTCGACCTGCGCGCTGTCGCGGTCGTACTCGTCGGAGATCTCGCCCACGAGCTCCTCGATGAGGTCCTCCATGGTGACGAGCCCGGCGATCCCGCCGTACTCGTCGACCACGATCGCCAAGTGGTTGGACTCGAGCTGCATCTGCCGGAGGAGGGCGTCGGCGCGCATCGAGTCGGGGACGAAGTTCGCCGGCCGGGTCAGGTCGTCGACGGTCAACGTCTCGTCGTCGATCGGGCGTTCGAACCCGAGCCGGGCGAGGTCGCGCAGGTACAGCACGCCCACCACGTCGTCGGCCTCGCGGTCGACGACGGGGATGCGCGAGTAGCCGGCCTTCAGGAACAGGGCCATGGCCTGGGGCAGGTGCGCCGAGCGGTCGATGGTCACCATGTCGGTGCGCGGAACCATCACCTCGCGCACGAGCGAGTCGCCGAACGCGAAGATCGAGTGGATGAGCTCGCGATCGCCCTGCTCGAGCACCTCGAGCTCCGTCGCCTCGTCGACCATGCTGAGCAGCTGCTCCTCGCTCGCGACGCCCGCGAACCGCACCCGGCCGGGGGTGACCCGGTTGCCGAGCGCGACGAGCGCGTCGGCCAGCGGACCGAGCAGCACCCGGACGAACCGGATGAGCGGCGCCGACAGGCGCAGCACGGCGGACGCGTGCGCCCGCCCGACGCTCCGCGGGCTGGCGCCGACGAGCACGAACGACACGGCGGTCATGATGAGCGCCGAGACCAGCAGGACGAGCCAGACGTCGTCGAGGAACGACGCGAAGGCGAGCGTCACGAGCACCGCCGCCGTCGTCTCGGCGAGGATGCGCATGAAGTTCACGGCGTTGACGTGCGCGCCGGCGTCGTCCGCGATCGCCCGGAGGGACCGCTCGGCGCGCGCGCCCACCGACATCTCCACGAGGTCGGCTCGCGAGCTCACGCTGATCGCCGAATCGACCGCGGCCATGAGTCCGCCGAAGGCGACGAGCACGAGCGCCGCGGCGAGGAAGAGCCAGGGCAGCATCATGGTCAGCGGCGGCGCTCCTGCATGGCGAAGCCGACGAGCAGGTCGCGCTGCAGCCCGAACATCTCCCGCTCCTCGGCAGGTTCGGCGTGGTCGAAGCCGAGCAGGTGGAGGATGCCGTGCGCGGTGAGCAACTGCAGCTCGTCGAGGAGCGAATGCCCCGCGGCGCGGGCCTGGGCCTCGGCCACCTGCGGGCAGAGCACCACGTCGCCGAGCAGTCCGGGAGGCGCCGGCTGGTCCTCGGTGCCGGGTCGCAGCTCGTCCATGGGGAAGCTCAGGACGTCGGTCGGCCCCGGCTCGTCCATCCACTGCACGTGCAGCTGCTCCATCGCGCCCTCGTCGACGAGGACGATCGCGAGCTCGGCGTCGGGGTGGACGTGCAGGGCATCGAGCGCATACACCGCGAGGCGCTGCAGCGCCGCCTCGTCGACCTCGACGGCCGACTCGTTGTTGACCTCGATGCTCACGTGCTCCTCTTCCTCGGCAGGTGGTCGCGCGGACCGGCGGCACCGCGGCGCTCCGCACCGCGACGCTCGGCCCGGTTGGCGAACTCGCGCGCCTGCTCGCGCTCGAACCGCTGCGCCTGCGCGCGCTGGTCGAACTCGGTGTAGGCGTCGATGATGCGGCCGACCAGCGTGTGGCGGACGACGTCGTCGCTCGTCAGCCGCGCGAAGTGGATGTCGTCGACGCCGTCGAGGATGCGGGTGACCAGCCGGAGACCGGACGAACCGCCCGGCAGGTCGACCTGCGTGATGTCGCCGGTGACGACCATCCGCGAGCCGAACCCGAGTCGGGTGAGGAACATCTTCATCTGCTCGGGCGTCGTGTTCTGCGCCTCGTCGAGGACGACGAACGAGTCGTTCAGCGTGCGGCCGCGCATGTACGCGAGCGGTGCGACCTCGACGGTGCCCGAGGCGAGCAGCTTCGGCACCATCTCGGGATCCATCATCTCGTTCAGCGCGTCGTACAGCGGCCGGAGGTAGGGATCGATCTTGTCGGTCAGCGTGCCCGGCAGGAAGCCGAGCCGCTCCCCCGCCTCCACCGCAGGACGCGTCAGGATGATGCGGTTCACCTCCTTGCGCTGGAGGGCCTGCACGGCCTTCGCCATCGCGAGGTAGGTCTTGCCGGTACCGGCGGGTCCGATGCCGAAGACGATCGTGTTCTCGTCGATCGCATCGACGTACGCGCGCTGGCCCTCGGTCTTCGGTCGGATCGAGCGGCCGCGAGCCGACACGATCACCTGGCCGAGTGCCTCGGATGGCCGGGAGTTCGGGTCGGCGTCGAGCATTCGGGCGGAGCTCCTCACTTCGATGGGCGTCGGGTCCTCGCCGCCACGGACGAGTTCGAGGAGTTCCTCGATGAGGCGGCGCACGCGCCGCCGCTGGTCGTCGTCGCCGCGGATGGCGATCTCGTTGCCCCGGACGTGGACGTCGACGCCGGGGTACTCGCGTTCGATGGTCGTGAGCAGCCGGTCCTGCGGTCCGAGCAGGCGCACCATCGCGATGCCGTCGACGTGGATGCGGTCCTCGTCGGATGCCGCCGCCGGGGCGGCGGGCCGGATCTCGCCCTGGTCGTCAGCGCCCGCCAAGCGATCCCTCCTCGAGCCCGCCGCCGAGGACGTGGGCGTGGACGTGGAACACCGTCTGGCCCGCAGCCGGGCCGGTGTTGAAGACCAGTCGGAACTGGCCGTCGGCCAGCTCTTCGGCGATGCCGCGAGCCACCGAGACGAGCTCGGCGAGCAGTTCGGGGTCGGCGGCCGCGAGTTCGACGACGTCGCGGTACTCCGCCGTGCGCGGCGTCACGACGACGTGCACCGGCGCCTGCGGCGAGATGTCGTGGAACGCGATGATGCGCTCGGTGTCGGCGACCATGCGCGCCGGGATCTCGCCGGCGGCGATGCGCTCGAACACCGTGGGCTCAGCCGTTCCGCTCATCCCCCCATCGTAGCGACGGATGGCTCACCACCGCCCGAGCGCGACCGACAGCACCGCGATCGCCGCGGGGCCGGCCGTCGAGGTGCGCAGGACCGAGTCGCCGAGCCGCACCGGTTCCGCGCCGGCGTCGACGAGCCGCGCGATCTCGGCGGGGTCCATGCCGCCCTCGGGTCCGACCACGAGGGCCAGGTCGCGACCGTCGTGACGGATGCCGGACAGCGGGGTCTCAGCGCCCGGCACGAGCAGCAGCATCCGCTCGCCCTGCAGCCGAGCCGGGAGCTCGCGCGTGGCGGCGACCGGCTCCACCACGGGGATGCGCGAGCGGATCGACTGCTTCACCGCCTCACGCACGATCGCGGCCCAGCGTGCGCGGCCCTTCTCGGCCTTCGGCCCCTCCCAGCGCGACACCGACCTCGTCGCCGCCCACGGCACGACCCGGTCGACGCCGAGCTCGGTGGCCGCCTGCACGGCGAGCTCGTCGCGGTCGCCCTTCGCGAGCGCCTGCACGAGCGTCAGCCGCGGCGACGGCTCGGGGTCCTCGCGCACCTCGTCGACGGCGAGCTCGAGCCGGCGCGACTCCGTCGCGGCGACCTCGCCCGCCACGATGCGTCCTCGACCGTCGCCGATCGAGACGCGCTCGCCCACCCGGACCCGCGCCACCGTCACCGCGTGGCGCGCCTCGTCGCCGTCGAGCACGACCGACGCACCCGGCGCGACCCCGGCCAGGTCGAGCGTCTCGTCGAGGTAGAGGCTGCTCATCGCGGCATCCGCCCCGCCGTCAGCCGAGGAACCGGTCGCGCAGCCGCGCGAACAGCCCCTGCTGGAAGTGACCGAGCTGCGGCGGCTGCGCCTTGCGGTGCTTGGCCAGCTGCTGCACGAGCTCGCGCTCCTTGTGGCTCAGCTTCGTCGGCGTCACGACGTGGACGGCGACCTTGAGGTCGCCGCGGCCGCCGCCGCGCAGGTGCGTGATGCCGCGGTCGCGCACCGTCAGGATCTCGCCCGACTGCACGCCCGCCTTCAGTTCGAGGTCGACGTCGCCGTCGAGCGCCTCCACCTTCGCGGTCGTTCCGAGGATGGCATCGGTCATCTGCACCTCGAGCGTGCACAGCAGGTCGTCGCCGTTGCGGCTGAACACCTCGTGGTTGCGCACCTTGATCTCGAGGTAGAGGTCGCCGTTCGGCCCGCCGGCAGGACCCGCCTCGCCCGAGCCGGGCATCTGCAGGCGCACACCCGTGTCGACACCGGCCGGCACGTCGACGGGAACGGTGCGGCGTGCCCGGACGCGGCCCTGACCCTGGCAGGTCGGGCACGGCGTGGCGATGATCGTGCCGTAGCCGCGGCACGAACCGCACGGGCTCGAGGTCATCACGTTGCCGAGGAGCGAACGCACCGCGCGCTGGATGTGCCCGGTGCCGCCGCAGATGTCGCACGTGACCGGCGCCGTGCCGGGCTGGCAGCACGAGCCGTGGCACGTCTCGCAGGTGACCGCGGTGTCGACGTCGATCTCGCGGTGGGTGCCGAAGATCACGTCGTCGAGGCCCACCTCGAGCCGGATGAGCGCATCCTGGCCGCGCTCGCGGCGCGAACGCGGGCCGCGCGTGGACTGCCCCGCGCCGAAGAACGTCTCGAAGATGTCGCCGAACCCGCCGAAGCCGGCACCGTTGAAGCCGCCCTGGCCGCCGCCCAGGTCGTACTGCTGCCGCTGCTTCGGGTCGGAGAGCACGTCGTAGGCGTGCGTGACCTGCTTGAAGCGCTCGGATGCCTCGGTGCCCGGGTTGACGTCGGGGTGCAGCTCGCGGGCGAGCCGCCGGTAGGCCTTCTTGATCTCGTCGGGGGTGGCGTCGCGCGAGACGCCGAGGACCTCGTAATGGTCGGCCACGGAGGGCGTGTCCTTTCGGTTGCCGGTGACGGATGCCGCGCGGTGGCGGTCCGGGGATCAGCTCTCGCCGAGGGTCCGGGAGAGGTAGCGAGCCACGGCGCGCACGGCGGCCATGCTCTGGGAGTAGTCCATGCGGGTGGGACCCACCACGCCGAGCCGCGACACGTCGCGCCCCGGCACGGCGAACGAGCTCGTGACCACCGAGGTCTCGCCGAGGCCGTACGGGGCGTTCTCGCGGCCGATGCGCACGGCGATGCCGTCGTCGGAGTGCATCTCGCCGAACAGCCGCAGGATCACGACCTGCTCCTCGATCGCCTCGATGACACCGAGGATGTTGCCGGCGAAGTCCTGTTCGGTGCGCACGAGGTTCGCCGCGCCGGCGACGACCAGTCGGTCGCTCCGGGTCACGTTCGCCTGGTCGGCGAGCGTCGCGGCGAGCGTGCGGAGCACCTCGGCGTGGGCACGGTCGGCCTGCGCGGTCTCGGCCGAGAGCGCGGTCGCCGCCTCGGTCATGGTGAGCCCGGCGGCGACCTCGTTGAGCCGGTCGCGCAGTCGGTGCATCGTCTCCTCGTCGACCGGGTGGTCGAGCTCGGCCAGCCGCTGCTCGACCTGGCCGGAATCGGAGATGAGGATGCACAGCACCCGCGTCGGCGCCAGCGAGACGAGTTCGACGTGACGCACGCGCGCCCGTGCGAAGCTCGGGTACTGCACCACGGCGAGCTGCCGCGTGAGCTGCGCGACGAGCCGGACCGTACGGGAGAGCAGCTCGTCGAGGTCGTTCGACTCGCCGAGGAACGTCTCGATCGCCTGCCGTTGCGCGGTCGAGAGCGGGCGGATGTCGGCGAGCTGGTCGACGAACACCCGGTAGCCCTTGTCGGTCGGGATGCGACCGGACGACGTGTGCGGTGCCGCGATCAGCTCCTCCTCCTCGAGGAGCGCCATGTCGTTGCGGATGGTCGCGGCCGAGACGCCGAAGTGATGGCGCTCGACGATCGTCTTCGAGCCGACCGGCTCGCGCGAGGCCACGTAGTCCTGGACGATGGCACGGAGGACGGCGAGACTGCGCTCGGAGACCATGGACCCTCGCTTCCCTCGACCGGTCGGGCGGATCGTGCGCTTAGCACTCGGTTCAGCTGACTGCTAATCATATCGCGTCATCCGGGGATGGCGCCGTTGCCGGTCCGCGTGCTGCCGCAGTAGCGTGTGCATCGCCGTCACCGGCGCGCGCCCGCTCGGCGCGGCCGGCGGGCATCCCCCGTCAAACCCGAAAGGCACCCCGCATGACCGATCCCAACACCCCGCAGCCGGCCGCCGCCGCGCCGCTCTCGCACGAGCAGGACGTCAAGTGGGCGTCGTTCGCCCACCTCGGCGGCATCCTCGGCATCCTGCCGTCGCTCATCATCTGGCTCGTCTTCAAGGACCGCGGCTCGTTCACGAACACCGAGGCGAAGGAGGCGCTGAACTTCCAGATCACGCTCACCATCGCCACGGTCGCCCTGTGGATCGCCGTGACGGTGCTCACGATCGTCACCTTCGGCATCGGGGCCGTCCTCGGCTTCCTCACCTACGTGCCGTGGATCCTCGGCGTCGTCTTCTCGATCATCGCCTTCCTGCAGGTGAAGGACGGTCGGCACTACCGCTACCCGTTCGCCCTGCGCCTCATCAAGTAGCCGCACAGCTCCTCACGACGCGCCGGTTCGAGACCTCTCGACCGGCGCGTCGCCGTGTGCCAGCATGAAGAAACGCCTCGCGACACGGCGTGCGACCGACCAAGGAGCCAGCATCATGTCCGACGCACCACCTCCCACCCCACCCACTCCGCCCAGCACTCCGCCGCCCGGCGGCAGCACGCCCCCGCCTCCTCCCGGAGGCAGCACGCCTCCCCCGCCGCCCGGCGGCCCGACCCCGCCGCCCGCGGGCGGCCCCGGCTACGGCGCCGCAGCGCAGGAGATGAGCCCGCCCGACCAGCGGCTCTGGGCCACGCTGATCCACATCGGCGGCATCCTGTTCGGGTTCCTGCCGCCGCTCATCGGCTACCTGGTGCTGAAGGACCGCGGCGCGTTCATCCGCGCGCACTCGGCCACCGCGCTGAACTTCCAGATCACGCTGCTCATCGCGTACGTCGTCGGCTGGGTCCTCGCGTTCGTGCTGATCGGCTTCCTGATCCTGTTCGCCGCGTGGGTCGCCGCGATCGTGTTCGGCATCATCGCCGCGATGAAGGCGAACCAGGGTCAGCCCTACGTCTACCCGATCGCGATCAAGTTCGTGAGCTGATCTCGGTACGCGCCTTCGGCGCTACTCGATCACCGAGTACAGCAGGCGCCGCACGACGGCGTCCGCCAGCAGACGCCCTCGCCGGGTGAGCGTGAGCCGCCCGGCGAGGGCGTTCTTCGCGTCCACGAGTCCGTCGGCGATGAGCGCGGCGACCTCGCGGCGACCGCCGGCACCCAGCGAGGCGAGCTCGAGCCCGTCGCGGATCCGGGTGCCGAGCAGCACGCGCTCGGTCTCGCGCGCCGCCGCGTCGAGCGTCTCGCGCCCGCCTGCCGGCGACACGCCCGCCGCCAGGCGCTCGGCGTACGCCGCCGGGTGCTTCGCATTCCACCACCGGACGCCGCCGACGTGGCTGTGGGCGCCGGGGCCGACGCCCCACCAGTCGTCGCCGCGCCAGTACCCGAGGTTGTGGCGGGAGCGGTGCGTGGCATCCGTCGACCAGTTCGACACCTCGTACCACTCGTACCCGGCCGCGGCGAACCGCTCG
This sequence comes from Agromyces indicus, assembly GCF_031432295.1. NCBI lineage: Bacteria > Bacillati > Actinomycetota > Actinomycetes > Micrococcales > Microbacteriaceae > Agromyces > Agromyces indicus. Next base: position 19,687 of record NZ_JAVKGS010000005.1, read on the forward strand.
TCGGCCAGCTCGTACATGTCGGCCGTGAGGTCGTCGTCGATCGCCGGCAGTTCGCCGCGACGCAGCTGGCGGGCGAGCTTCGTGCCCTCCTCGACGATGAGCGCGTAGGCGCTGACGTGGTCGGGTCGTTCGGCGAGCACCGACTCGACGCTGGTGCGCCAGTCGTCGAGCGACTCCCCCGGCGTGCCGTAGATGAGGTCGAGGCTCACGTCGAGCCCGGCGTCGCGCGCCCAGCCGACGACGAGCGGTACGCGGGCGGGGTCGTGCGTGCGGTCGAGCGCGGCGAGCACGTGCGGCACGGCGGACTGCATGCCGAACGAGACGCGGGTGAACCCGCCCTCGGCGAGGCGCTGCAGGTCCTCCGGTTCCACCGAGTCCGGATTGGCCTCGGTGGTCACCTCGGCGCCGCTCGCGAGGCCGAACTCGTCGCGGATGCCGCGCAACATGCGCACCAGATCGGTCGCAGGCAGCATCGTGGGCGTGCCGCCGCCGAAGAACACCGTCTGGGCGGGTCGGTCCGGTGCACCGGATGCCGCGAGCACGCGACCCGCGAGCCGGATCTCGTCGACGGCCTGGTCGGCGTACTGCGCCTGGCTGACGCCGCGCAGCTCCCCCGCCGTGTACGTGTTGAAGTCGCAGTAGCCGCAGCGCACCCGGCAGAACGGCACGTGGACGTACACGCCGAAGGCGCGCGTCGCGGCATCCGTCACCGCCGTCGCGGGCAGCAGGCCGTCAGCGGGAGCGGGATCGGCGATCGGGAGCGGACCGGCCACGTCAGGTGTACGCGGGGTGCAGCGCGCGGAGCTCGGCGCGGGTGAGCTCACGCCGGCGACGACGCACGAGGGGGGCGAGCAGGCGGTGGATGCCGCCCCTGGGCTCGAGCGCCGAGCGGATGGTGAGCCACACGCTGTCGTCGTCGCGGTGCTCGAGGACGAACGCCTCCTCGCCGTGCTCGGGCGACTCTCCGGTGGTGCCGTAGGCGAAGCCGATGCGGCCCGGCTCGTCGACCACGTAGACCACGAGCACCGGCACCACGCGGGTGCGGAACCGTTCGCGGCGACGGAGCACCGCGGTCATGCCCGCCGACACGAACGGCGTGCCGTCGGCGGCGAAGCGCTGCTCGGCCCGCGCGGTCGGCTGCTCCGTCAGGGGCGAGCCGTCGGCGTCGTACGCGATGCCCGTGTACTGCGCGCCCGTGCCCGGGGCGACCTCGGCCACCTCGAACCCGGCGCCCTTCTGGACGCCCCAGGTCATGAGCTCCTCGGCGGCGCGGTCGAAGCGCTCGCGGCCGGAACCGAGCTTCACCGAGTCCTCGGCCGGGCGGAACCCGGCGGGCGGGTACCGCAGCAGGTCGGGATCGAGCGTGGCGCCGATCGCGCCGTAGGTCACCGACTGGTCGGTGAACGTGCTGCGTCGAGTCATCCGTCGATTCTACGAAACGGCGCCTGAGCGCTACTTCTTCGCGTCCTTCTTCTCGGTCTCGCCCGAGAGCGCGGCGATGAACGCCTCTTGGGGAACCTCGACGCGGCCGACCATCTTCATGCGCTTCTTGCCCTCCTTCTGCTTCTCGAGGAGCTTGCGCTTGCGGGTGATGTCACCGCCATAGCACTTGGCGAGCACGTCCTTGCGGATGGCGCGGATCGACTCGCGCGCGATGATGCGGGCGCCGATCGCCGCCTGGATCGGCACCTCGAACTGCTGCCGCGGGATCAGCTCGCGCAGGCGACCGGTCATGAGCACGCCGTACGCGTACGCCTTGTCGCGGTGCACGATCGCGCTGAACGCGTCGACCTGCTCGCCCTGGAGCAGGATGTCGACCTTCACGAGGTCGGCCGCCTGGTCGCCTGCCGGCTCGTAATCGAGCGACGCGTAGCCGGCGGTCTTCGACTTGAGGTTGTCGAAGAAGTCGAAGACGATCTCGCCGAGCGGCATGTTGTACCGGATCTCGACCCGGTCCTCGCCGAGGTATTCCATGCCGAGCAGCGTGCCGCGACGCGACTGGCAGAGCTCCATGATCGTGCCGACGTAGTCCTTCGGCGCGAGGATCGCGGCCTTCACGATGGGTTCGCGCACCTCGGCGATCTTGCCGCCGGTCGGGAACTCGCTCGGGTTGGTGACCGTGACGGTCTTCTTGTCCTCGGTCGTGACCTCGTAGACCACGGATGGCGCGGTCGCGATGATGTCGAGGTCGAACTCGCGACGCAGCCGCTCGGTGACGATCTCGAGGTGCAGCAGCCCGAGGAACCCGCAGCGGAAGCCGAAGCCGAGCGCCACCGACGTCTCGGGCTCGTAGACGAGCGCGGCATCCGAGAGCTTGAGCTTGTCGAGCGCTTCGCGGAGCTCGGGGTAGTCGCTGCCGTCGATCGGGTACAGGCCCGAGAAGACCATGGGCAGCGGCTCGGTGTAGCCGGCGAGCGGTTCGGCGGCCGGCTTCGACGCGGTCGTGACGGTGTCGCCGACCTTCGACTGCCGCACGTCCTTCACGCCCGTGATGAGGTAGCCCACCTCGCCGACGCCGAGGCCCTTGGTGGGCGTCGGCTCGGGCGCGCTCACGCCGATCTCGAGGATCTCGTGCGTCGCCCTGGTCGACATCATCTGGATGCGCTCGCGCGGGTTCAGCTTGCCGTCGACCATGCGGACGTAGGTGACGACGCCGCGGTAGCTGTCGTAGACGGAGTCGAAGATCATCGCCCGGGCCGGGGCATCCGCGTCGCCCACGGGGGCGGGGATGCGCTCGACGACGCGGTCGAGCAGGTCCTCGACGCCCATGCCGGTCTTGCCGGACACGCGGAGCACGTCGTCGGGCGAGCCGCCGATGAGGTCGGCGAGCTCGCGCGCGTACTTCTCGGGCTCGGCGGCCGGGAGGTCGATCTTGTTCAGGACCGGGATGATCTCGAGGTCGTTCTCGAGCGCGAGGTACAGGTTCGCGAGCGTCTGCGCCTCGATGCCCTGCGCCGCGTCGACGAGCAGGATCGCGCCCTCGCACGCCGCGAGCGAACGCGAGACCTCGTAGCTGAAGTCGACGTGCCCGGGCGTGTCGATCATGTTCAGCGCGTACGCGGTGCCCGACAGCTCCCACGGCATGCGCACGGCCTGGCTCTTGATGGTGATGCCGCGCTCGCGCTCGATGTCCATGCGGTCGAGGTACTGCGCACGCATGTCGCGGTCGGCGACCACGCCCGTGATCTGCAGCATGCGGTCGGCCAGCGTCGACTTGCCGTGGTCGATGTGCGCGATGATGCAGAAGTTGCGGATCAGCGCGGGATCGGTGGCGGCGGGCACCGGGGGGTCAGCGGCTCTCGGAGACATCCCGACGATTCTCCCATGCGGGCGATCCCACTTTCGACGGATGCCGCTCCGGGGCCCCGGGACTACGCTGAATCGCACCATGACCGTGCTCGATGCCCCACTCGTCGGACGGGTGCAGCCGTCGGCGCTCCGTCCCGTGTTCACGTCGCTCCGCGTGGGCCTGCACGTCCTCGTGGTCGGCCTCACGCTCTTCGTCGTCGCCCGCGCGGTGATCACCGGCGGCGAGCAGCGGGTGCCGATCGCCATCCTCTCGATCGCCTTCATCGGCACCTACGCCGTCGGCGTGGTCACCGCCCACCAGGTCGTCACGCCCTGGATGCGCGCGGCCTGGCTCGTCATGCTGCTGGGGCTGTGGCTCGGGCTGGGTGCGCTCACCCCGGATGCCGCGTTCTTGGCGTTCCCGCTCTTCTTCCTCGAACTCCACGTGCTGCCCGCGCGCTACGCCGTGCCGCTCGTCGCCGTGACGTTCCTGCTCAGCGTGTGGAGCACGACCTCCCACCTCGGATTCGAGGTCGGCAGCATCCTTGGGCCGTTCATCTCCGCGGGCGTCGCCGTGATCATCGGACTCGGGTACCGGGCCATGGCGGTGGAGTCGCGCGAGCGCCAGTCGCTCATCCTCGACCTGCTCGCCACGCGCGAGGAGCTCGCCGCGGCGAGCCGCGAGGCGGGCACGCTCGCCGAACGCGAGCGGATCGCGCGCGAGATCCACGACACGGTGGCCCAGGGCCTCTCCTCGATCCAGATGCTGCTGCACGCCGCCGAGCGCGACGTGCACGACAGCGCCGTGCGCGACAAGCTCCGGCTCGCCCGCGAGACCGCCGCCGACAACCTGCAGGAGACGCGGCGCTTCATCCGGGAGCTCACGCCGCCCGCCCTCGACGAGCAGACGCTGCCGGCAGCGCTCCGCCGGCTCGCCGAGGCCACCAACGAGCAGGCGGCCCAGTCGGGGTCGCGCACCCGGGTCTCGTTCTCGCTGAGCGGCCACCCGGTGGCCCTCCCCATGTCGATCGAGGCGACCCTGCTGCGCATCGCCCAGGGCTCGCTCTCCAACGTCGTCAAGCACGCGGATGCCGCCAGGGCCGAGCTCACGCTCAGCTACCTCGGCGACGAGGTCGCGCTCGACGTCGTCGACAACGGCATCGGCTTCGACCCGGCCGGACTGCAACCCGAGGGCTCCGCCGGCGCCTCGTTCGGGCTGCGCGCCATCCGGCAGCGGGCCGAGGCGCTCGGCGGCTCGGCCGACGTCGAGTCCTCCCCCGGCGGCGGCACGGCGCTGTCGGTGCGCATCCCGGCGGTGACGGCATGATCCGGCTCGTGCTGAGCGACGACCATCCCGTCGTCCGAGCGGGCATGCGCGCGCTGCTCGAGGCCGAACCCGACCTGCACGTGGTCGCCGAGGCGTCCACGGCCGAGGAGGCGGTCTCGCTCGCGACGACGCCGGGCGTCGACCTCGTGCTCATGGACCTGCAGTTCCCCGGGCGGCTGCAGGGCGTCGACGCCACCCGGCGGATCCGCGCCACTCCCGGCGCACCCCGCGTGCTCGTGCTCACGAACTACGACACCGACGCCGACATCCTCGGCGCGATCGAAGCCGGCGCGAGCGGCTACCTGCTGAAGGACGCCCCGCCCGGCGAGCTCGTCGCCGCCATCCGTGCCGCCGCCGCCGGCGAGTCGGCGCTCGCGCCGGCGGTGGCCTCGCGGCTCGACGCGTCGCAGCGCAGCGCCGACCAGCGGCTCACCGTACGGGAGGCGGAGGTGCTCGCGCTGGTCGCGGCGGGCAGCACGAACCGCGAGATCGGCCAGGCGCTCTTCCTCAGCGAGGCGACCGTGAAGTCGCACCTCGTGCACATCTTCACCAAGCTCGGCGTGGGTTCGCGCACCGCCGCCGTCGCGAAGGCGCGCGAACTCGGCGCGATCCGGGCGGGCTGACGGATGCCGCGCGCCCGCGTCGTCCTCGTCCACGGCATCCGCACGTCGGCGACGATGTGGCGCGGGCAGGTCGCGCGCCTCGCGCGCCACGACATCGAGGTGGTCCCCGTCGACCTGCCCGGCCACGGCGCGCGCCTCGACCAGGCGTTCACGCTGGACGACGCGATGCGCGCGATCGACGAGGCGCTCGACGACGCCGACCCGCGGTCGCCGCGCCTGCTCGTGGGGCTGAGCCTCGGCGGCTACCTCGCGATCGAGTACGCGGCGCGGCATCCGCACCGGCTCGACGGGCTCGTGGCCGCGTCCTGCGGCACCCGGCCCCGCGGTGCCGGGTTGCGGGGGTACCTGGCGCTGGCCGCCGTGATCCGGCGGCTGCCCGACCGCGGCCGATGGCTGAACGACACCATGGCCCGGCTGTTCCTGCCGCCGGCCGCGGTCGAGGACGTGGTCGCGGGCGGCGTGGCCCTCGACGTCATGCAGCCGGCGATCGGGGCGGTCGCCGCGCTCGACATCGAGGCGTCGATCGCGGCCGTCGAGGTGCCGATCTGGTTCGTGAACGGGAGGTACGACCACTTCCGGATCGAGGAGCGCCGCTTGCTTCGCGCCGCCCGCGACGGGCACCTGATCCACGTCGAGGGGGCGACGCACCTCGTGAGCCTCGTGCGACCGGCGGAGTTCACCGCGACGATCCTCGGCGTCGTGGCGGAGCTCGAGCTGCGCGCCGCCCGGCGGGACGCCTCGCGCACGACCTCCTGACGGCCGCGCGCTTTGGCGTCGTGCCGGGCGAACTGGTATCGTTGCCTGTTGGCTTGCGTGTGGGTCCCACCCCGCACGATGCGCCGCGACGGCCCCTCTACCGATTGCGGCAACTCCGGTACCCGCAGAACACACGAAAGACGAACCACGTGGCAAACATCAAGTCGCAGATCAAGCGCATCCGCACCAACCTGAAGGCGCAGGAGCGCAACAAGGCCGTGAAGAGCGAGCTCAAGACCGTCATCACCGCGACCCGCAAGGCCATCGCCGAGGGCGACAAGGAGAAGGCCACCGCGGCCCTCCGCGTCGCGACCCGCAAGCTCGACAAGGCCGTGAGCAAGGGCGTCATCCACAAGAACCAGGCCGCGAACCGCAAGTCGGCCATCGCGAAGCAGGTCGCCGCGCTCTGAGCGACCGCCGCACTCGACCGAAGGGCCCCCACCGGAGACGGTGCGGGGCCCTTCGGCGTTCGAGGGCGCGACGGTCCTTACCCGGCGAGGGCGTGTACCCGTGACGGGCGTCGTCAGGCGAGAGCGCGCCCGCGGGCGCTGATCACGCCGACGAGACGCTCCAGCGCGAACACCGGGTCGCGCTCGGCACCCTTCACGGCGGCATCCGCAGCGGCGAGGGCCTCGATGGCCGCGCCCAGGCCCTCGTCATCCCAGCCCTGGAGGTCGCGGCGCGCCCGGTCGACCTGCCACGGCGCGAGCCCCAGCGAGGAGGCCGCCGCGCCGCGCGCGCCGGCGACCTTGGCCATCGTGCGGATCTTCATGGCGAACGCGGCGACGATCGGGACCGGGTCGGCCCCCGAGTCGAGCGCGTGCCGCAGGGCGATGATCGCGTCGCCGTGACGCCCCGCGATGGCCGAGTCCGCGACCGTGAACGCGGTGGTCTCGACGCGGCCGCTGTAGTACTTGGCGACCGTGGCCTCGTCGACGTCACCGGGGACATCGGCGATGAGCTGCCGGCAGGCCGCGGCGAGCTCCCCGAGGTCGTCGCTGAACGCCGCGACGAGCGCGCGCAACCCGGCCGGCGCGATCCTGCGGCCCGCGAGCTTGAACTCGGCCGCCGCGAAGTCCTGCTTGTCGGCGTCGCGCTTGAGCTCGGCGCAGACGATCTCGATGCCGCCGCCGGTGCCGGCTCGGATGGCGTCGAGGAGCTTCTTGCCCCGGGTGCCGCTGCGGTGCCGCAGCACGACGACCGTGCCGTCGGCGGGCGCCTCGAGGTACTCGAGCGCGTCGACGAGGAAGTCGTCGGTCGAGCGCTCGACTGCGGCCACGCGGATCAGCCGGGGCTCGCCGAAGAGCGAGGGGCTGGCGAGCGTGAGCAGCTCGCCGCGTCGATAGCCGTCGGCTTCGAGGTCGCTGACCTCGAGCGCCGGGTCCTCGTCGCGGAGGGCGTCGCGCAGCATCGCGACGGCCCGTTCGGCGAGTACATCCTCCCCGCCCGAGACCAGGACCACCGGCGCCGGTCGAACGGCGCTCCAGGCGAGTTGCGGGATCGCCGCCTTGGACTTCGCCGTGCCTCCGCGTGCCGCCACGTGCGCGCTCCCTCCGATGTGCCGCACCAGTCTACGGATCACCACCGACCTGATCCGCACGCTCGGTCCACACGGCGAACCCGCCCTCGGTCGCCACGAGCGCCGCGGTGCCCGACCGATCGCTTCGGATCACGTGGGTCCCGGCCTCGTCGAGCAGGTCCAGGAGCGAATCGGTCGGGTGCCCGTACCCGTTGTCGGCGCCGACGCCGACGAGGCCGACCGGGGCACGCAATTGGCGGTACAGCTCGCTGCTCTGGTCGGCGCTGCCGTGGTGGGCGACCTTCACGAGGTCGGCCGAGCCGATCGCGTGGTCGCGACGCAGCCGCTCCTGCGCCGTCTCTCCGAGGTCGCCGAGGAAGACGGCCCGGTACCGCGCTGTGCGCAGGTCGATCACCACGCTCGCATCGTTGCCGGGCTCGGTGCGCGGCGGAGGCCACAGCACCCGCCAGTGGGCCCGCCCGAGTGCACCGGAGGCGCCCGCGCCGACCTCGACCGCCTCGGCCCCGCCGCGGACGAGCGGCTCGAGCGCCCGGCTCGACCTGGCCCCGTCGAGCGGGCCGTGCAGGACGACGTCGACCCGACCGGCGATCGCCTCAACGCCGCCCGCGTGATCCGCATCCCAGTGCGTGATGACCGCCAGGTCCAGGCGGTCGACGCCGGTCAGGTCGAGGCAGCGGGCAAGCGCCGCCGGTTCCGCGCCGGCATCGACCAGCATGACCGCGTCGCGATCGCGGACGAGCACGGCATCGCCCTGGCCGACGTCGCATTGCACCAGTTCCCAATCAGCGGGGAGCACCGCTCGCGCGACCACGGGCCGACCGGCCGCCGCTCCGAGCGGGAGCGCGATCGACACGATCAGGATCACTGCGGCCACCGTCCGCACCCGGGTACCGGCACGGATGGCCGCGACCACCCCGGCAGCCACCCCGACCGCGCACAGCACTGCGCCCGGTGCATCGGGCATCCACGGCAGGGAGGTGACCGGGAGCCGATCGACGCCGTGCGCGAGCAGCGCGATCCACGTCGCAGGCAGCCACGCGACCTGGAGCGCCGCGAAGCCGACGGAGGGCAGGACGGGGAGGATGAGGCAGCCGACGAGCCCGGCGACCGTCGCGACGGGAGCTGCGGGCGCGGCGAGGAGGTTCGCGGGCACGCCGTAGACCGGCATGGACGGTTCGAGCAGGATCAGCACCGGCTGGCACGCCAGCTGCGCGGCGAGCGGAATCGCGATCATCACGGCGACCGGCCGCGGCATCCAGCGCGACAGTCGCGCACCGAGCGGTCCGGAGAGCAGGATGAGTCCTCCGGTGGCGCACACCGACAGGGCGAAGCCGAAGTCGCGCGCGTACCAGGGGTCGATCGCGAGGAGGACCACCGCAGCCACGGCGAGGGCCGACGCTCCTCCGCCGGACCGGCCCACGCCCAGCGCGACCAGCACGACGACCGCCATGACCGCGGCGCGCACGACGCTGGACTCGGGCGTCACGAGCAGGACGAACCCCGCGAGCGCGGCCAACGCGATCCCGATCCGCAGCGGACGCGGCGCGCCCGCCCGCCCGGCCGCCCAGAACACCGCCGCGGTCACGATCGCGCAGTTCGCTCCCGAGACGGCCGTGAGGTGGGTCAGCGAGGCGACGGTCATGGCCTCCCGGAGCTCGTCGGAGACGGCCGACGTGTCGCCGATGGCGAGCCCCGGCACGAGGGCACCGCCGTCGCCGCCCAGTCGGTCGGCGGCGTCCGCGAGGCCCGCCCGGAGTGGATGGGTCCACCCGACGAGGAACGGCGCCCCGCCCGACTCGAGGAGCTCGCCGCGCAACCGGAAGGCCTCGCGGTCCGCGGTGGGCAGGGCGGTCGCCCGGACCCGGGCGAGGTGCGTCGTGCCGAAGCCCGGGACGGACGGGGACCCCGACACCACCGCTTCGACGCGAACGGGCCGGTGCGGCCGCCCGTCCACCGCCGTCACGGTCGCGGGCGCCCGCCAGTTGCTCGAGCCCTCCTCCCATGGCGCCGGAACGGACGGGCGAGCCGCCGACTCGAGGCGCATCTCGACCTCGACCCAGCTGCGCGACACCGCGGCCTCGGACAGTGTGCCCGTCTCGCGCCCAGCCAGCGCGATGCCGGCGGAGGTCGCGGCGACCCCGGCGCACGCGGCCGCGAGGGCGATGCTGGTGAACCATCGATGCGCGAGACGGCGCACCCGAGCGCGCTGCCCCGGCCACTCCCCCGACCGACCCGATACCTCCGGCCGCCGGAACCCGCGTCGTCGCTCGGCGATGATCGCCGCGGCGAGCACGAGCCCGGCGAGGAGCCAGCACAGGACCGGCAGGCACCACGCCGGGATCCCTTCATCCGGCACTCCTGTCGCCAGCCACGCGGCCGCCCATGCGACGATCGCGGCGGGCAGGAGGCGCAGGTCGTGGCGGCGCACTCAGAGCGTCACGAGGTCGGCGAGACCGGAGTAGACCGCATCGCCGATGCCGGCGACGTCGAGGAGTTGCGAGACATCCGTGAACGGGCCGTTCGCCTCGCGCCAGTCGATGATGCGCTGGGCGAGCGCGGGACCGATGCGGGGAAGCGTGTCGAGAGCGGCGACGTCGGCCTGGTTGAGGCTCACCCGCCCATCCCCGGCCGCGGCGCCACCGGATGCCGCGGCGGCGGGTTCGGCGCCGAGGACCGGTACCACGAGCTGCTCGCCGTCGACGAGCGCGCGGGCGAGGTTGACCCCGCCCGGGTCGGCGTCCGGCGCCAGTCCGCCCGCTGCCCCCACGGCGTCGACGACGCGCGCACCCGGCGCGAGCTCGACGATGCCGGGCCGGGCGACCGCGCCGAGGACATGCACGAGGAGGGTGGGCGTGGGGGCCGCCGGGTTCGCCGCGCCCGAGGCGGCGGGATCCACCGCGCCGACGCCGTCGATCGTCACGCCCGGCGCGCCGACCTCGCCCTGCATGCCACCGCCGCCGGAGGCGAACGCGGCGAACGCCGAGACGGCGACGGAGGCGACGAAGACCACGACCGCCGCGCCGACCGCGATGCGTCGCCGGGGCCCGACGCGTGATTCGTCGAGCGCGGTCAGCGGGTCCACGTCGGCGCTCGACTCGACCGGGTCGGATTCGATGGGCTCGCGCACGGGCATGCGGGCACGCTAGCCGCGCCGGCACGACCGTCGGCAGCGAACCCGCGTCACGTGCGACGAACCGGAGCCGGCCCCGCCTGTGGAGGCCGGGTCGGGCTAGCGGCGCGTGGCTATGTTCACGAGCTTCGGCGCGCGCACGATCACGTTCGCGATCTCGCGCCCGGCCACCGATCGGGTCACCGCGTCCGACGCGCGCGCGAGGGACTCGAGCTCGTCGGCGCCGATCTTCGGCGACACCTCGATGCGGTCGCGCACCTTCCCGTCGACCTGCACGATCGCCGTCACGGACTCCTCGACGAGCAGGGCCGGGTCGGCCTTCCGCCACACCGCGTTCGCCACGGTCGGCTCGTAGCCCAAGCGTTGCCACATGTCCTCGGCCGTGTACGGGGCGAACAGGTCGAGGATCATCGCGGTCACCTCGGCGGCCTCGCGCACCGCGGCATCCGCCGGGCCGGCCCCCGAGTCGATCGCCTTGCGCGTGGCGTTCACGAGCTCCATGAGTCGCGCGACGATCACGTTGAACTTGAACGACTCGGCCAAGCCGGGCGCGTCCGCCAGCAGGCGATGCGTGATGCGGCGCAGCGCCGGGTCGCCCGTCTTCCACTCGACATTCGGGCTCGAGGCGACCTCACCCGAGATGCGCCAGGCGCGCGCGAGGAACTTCGCGGCACCGACCGGCGACACGTCCGCCCAGTCGATGTCGTCCTCGGGCGGGCCCGCGAACGCCATGGTCACGCGCAGCGCATCGGCGCCGTGCGCGGACAGCTCGGAGGCGAACTCGACCAGGTTGCCCTTCGACTTCGACATCTTGTGGCCGTCCATGATCACCATGCCCTGGTTGAGCAGCGACGTGAACGGCTCGGTGAACCCGAGGTAGCCGAGGTCGAACAGCACCTTGGTGAAGAACCGTGCGTAGAGCAGGTGCAGGATCGCGTGCTCGACGCCGCCGACGTACTGGTCGACCGGCATCCACTTCTCGGCCTCGGCGGGGTCGAAGGCGCGGTCGTCGTCGTTCGGGTTCAGGTACCGCAGGAAGTACCACGAGCTGTCGACGAAGGTGTCCATCGTGTCGGAGTCGCGCCGGGCCTCGCCGCCGCAGTTCGGGCAGGCGACGCTCGCCCACTCCTCGGCCGCGCCGAGCGGGCTCGAGCCCTTCGGCCGCAGGTCGAGCCCCGCGGCATCCGGCAGCCGGACCGGCAGGTCGGACTCGGGCACGGGCACCTCGCCGCACTGCTCGCAGTGGATGATCGGGATGGGCGTGCCCCAGTACCGCTGCCGGGAGATCAGCCAGTCGCGCAGGCGGTAGTTCTTCGCCGCGCGCCCGAGGCCGCGCTCCTCGAGGATCTCGATGGCACGTCGGATCGCGTTGGACTTGCTGAGCCCGTTCAGCGGGCCCGAGTTCATCAGGCGGCCCTCACCCGTGAGCGCGACGCCCGTCGAGGCGGGGTCGAGCTCCGGCAGGTCCTCGAGGGGCAGCGGCACGCCCTGGTCGTCGACGGGGATGACGGGGATCACGCCGGTCACGGGCGCGTTGGTGTCGACGACCACCCGCACGGGCAGCTCGAAGGCGCGCGCGAAGTCGAGGTCGCGCTGGTCGTGCGCCGGCACCGCCATGATCGCGCCGTGGCCGTAGTCGGCCAGCACGTAGTCGGCCGCCCAGATCGGCAGTCGCTCGCCCGTCAGCGGGTTGGTCGCGTACCGGTCGAGGAACACGCCCGTCTTCGGGCGGTCGGTGGCGAGCCGGTCGATGTCGCTCTCGGCGCGCACCGACTCGAGGTACTGCTCGAACCGCGCGCGCACGTCGTCGGAGGCGCCCTCGACGAGCTCGGCCGCGAGTGCCGAGTCGGGCGCGACGACCATGAAGGTGGCGCCGTAGAGGGTGTCGGGACGCGTCGTGAACACCGTCACCGGCTCGTCGCGGCCCTCGATGGCGAAGTCGACGTCGGCACCCGACGACCGGCCGATCCAGTTGCGCTGCATCGTGATGACCTTGCCGGGCCACTTGCCCTCGAGCTGGTTCAGGTCGTCGAGCAGGCGGTCGGCGTAGTCGGTGACGCGGAAGTACCACTGCGTGAGCGCCTTCTTCGTCACCACGCTGCCGCAGCGCTCGCAGTGCCCGTCGACGACCTGCTCGTTCGCGAGCACCGTCTGGTCGTTCGGGCACCAGTTGACCTGGCCCGCCTTGCGATAGGCGATGCCCTTCTCGTACAGCTTGAGGAACAGCCACTGGTTCCACTTGTAGTACTCGGGGTCGCTCGTGTGGAGCTCGCGCGACCAGTCGAACGACGGCGCGTACTGCTTGAACGAGCGCTTCTGCTGCTCGATGTTCGCGTACGTCCAGGCCTTGGGGTCGGCGCCGCGCTTGATCGCCGCGTTCTCGGCGGGCAGGCCGAACGAGTCCCACCCGATCGGGTGCAGCACGTCGAAGCCCTGGTGACGCCAGTAGCGGGCCGCGGCGTCGCCGAACCCGAAGGCCTCGGCATGGCCCATGTGCAGGTCGCCCGAGGGGTACGGGAACATGTCGAGGATGTACTTGCGCGGGCGCGTGTCGCCCGGCTGCGCGGCGCGGAACGGCTGGAGCTCCTCCCACACCGGGCTCCACTTCGCCTGGATGGCGGCGAAGTCGTACGTGCCGGCGTCGGCGGTCTCGGGGGTGTCCTGCTCGTGTGCCACGTGACTCTCAATCGTGCTGCGCGGGGAGGGTGCGGGCGCTCGGCCCGGGACGGGCGCGCGAGCGCGGCGCCCGAGGGACAAGCCTACTCAATGGGCGGGCGGGGGCGCCTGCGAGCGGACGGGGTCCTCGCCGCCGAGGACGGCGATGAGCGCGCGCGCCTTGAGTCGCGTCTCCTCGACCTCCTCATCCGGGTCCGACAGCGCCGTGATGCCGCCGCCCGTGCCGATCGACGCGCCCCGGGCGGTCAGCACGATCGACCGGATGACCATCGCCAGGTCGGCGGTGCCGTCGACCCCGAGGCATCCGAAGGCCCCCGAGTAGATGCCGCGCGGCCCGCCCTCGAGCTCGTGCAGGATCCGCATCGCGCTCTCCTTCGGCGCCCCGGTCATCGATCCGGCGGGGAACGCCGAGCGCACGGCGTCCAGTGCCGTGAGCGGATGCCGCAGGCGGGCCGTCACGGTCGAGACGAGCTGGTGCACGTGCGGGTACTCCTCGACCTCGAGCAGGCTCGGCACCGCGACCGTGCCGAGTTCGGCGATGCGACCGAGGTCGTTGCGCATGAGGTCGACGATCATGAGGTTCTCGGCGCGCTCCTTCTCGCTCGCGCTGAGCTCGGCGCGCAGGGCCCGGTCGGTCGCCGCGTCGGCCGACCGCGGGCGCGTTCCCTTCATGGGCTTGGTGGCGACGGTGCCGTCGCGTTCGACCAACAGGAACTGCTCGGGCGAGGCGCTGAGCAGCGCGACGTCGCCGAACCGGAGGAAGCCCCCGTGGTGGCTCGGGCTGCCGCGTCGTAGTCGCAGGTACGCCTCGACCGGGTCGGGCCGCACGTCGAGCTCGACCCGGTTGGTCAGGCACAGCTGGTACGCGTCGCCGCGCACGATGGCCTCGCGGCACGCGTCGATCATGCGACGGTACGCCTCGGCGCCGTGCCGCCACCGGGTGGGTGCGGATGCCGCGGGACCGGTCGCCGACGGCGTCCGGTCCGGCTCGCCCGCCGGGAGAGCGGCGAGCGTCGCTCGCGTTGCCTCGACCCACCCCTCGACAGATGCAGCGTCCTCCCCCTCGAGCCATTCGAGCCGCACGCGCCGGTCCGCGTGCTCGAACACGATCACGCGATCGGCGAGGAAGAACGCCGCGGCCGGCACCTCGGTCGCGGACGTCGGAACCCCGAGGGTACGGGCGCCGAATTCGTAGCCGAACCATCCGTGCCAGCCCACGGCGGCGCGTGCCGATGCGCCGAGGTCGTCGATCGGGTCGACGTCGCCGATCCCGGCCGCGAGCGCGGCATAGACGTCATCGGCCCGGTCGGCGTCGCCGGCGATCACGACCGGGGTGTCGCCGTCGGCGATCGCGATCACGCTGCGACCGTCGCGGGCACCGTCCCCGCCGTCGAGCCAGGCCGCGATCGACGCCGCCGCCGCGAGTGCGACGAAGACGACCTCGGGGTCGCGCCACTCGGGCAGCGTCAGGCTCCGGATGCGTCGTGGCACCCTCCGAGCGTACTGCCGGTGCCGAAGCGGTCCGCGCGCCGGGCGGGCGCGGACGCGCCGGTGGGCGGGCGCTCCCGCACCCGCCCACCGGCGTTCGAGCAGATCAGCCCTCAGGGTCGTACTGGAAGATGTACAGGCCGCTGTCGCGGTCCGATGCCAGCACGTACTTCTCGCCGTTCGGGTGCTCGTGCACCTCCACGCCCCAGAAGTTGTTGCCGCCCTCCTCGATGAAGTGGCCGACTTCGTTCAGCCCCGTCGCCCGGTCGTACTCCACCACGCGGAAGCCCGCGGCGTAGTAGGAGACGTACGCGAGGTTCTCGTCCGGATCGGTCGCGATCTCGTGCACCGACAGGTCGCCGAAGCCCGAAGCGTAGGCGGCGTCCTGGCTCTCGGGAACGTAGTACTGGTCGAGATCCTCCATGGTCTCGGCGTCGTACAGGTGCACGTAACCCCATCCGTCGAACACGGCGCTCACGTCCACGTCGCGTCCGGGGTCGCCGACCGCGAGCGGCACCGGGTACGGAGTCCCGCTGCCGCAGGTGTAGCCGGCCGGGACACCGCCCGTCAGGATGCGGAACCCGTCGGTGCGCGAGGCGAACACCGCCGGGATGCCCGCGTCGACGAGCATCGACACGAGGGCGTCGCAGTTGCCCGCGGCGTCGGAGTTGAAGACGATCGCTCCCTCGTAGCCTGCGGCCTCCACGGCCTGGACCTTGTCGGTGAACGCGCAGGTGCCGCGTTCGACGACGGCGACGGTCGCGCCGGCCGGTGCCGGGACGGAGGCCGCGGTGCAGGCGAGGCCGACGTAGCGCGTGCCTCCGGCGAGGCTCTGCTCGGGCGAGATCTGCGGCACGTCGGAACCCTGGACGGCGGTGAACTCGCCGGCGCCCTCGATCTGGGCGATGACGCGGTACGGATCGAAGTCCTCGTCGGTCGCGATGAAGAACTCGCGATCGTGCGTGAACTCGGCCTGATGCGCGTTGCCCTCCGGGGTGATCTCCTCGCCGGCGACCTCGAGCCGTACCGGATCGAACTGCTCGAAGTCGGTGTCGTCGATGAACACGGGGTTCGCCGGATCGTCGACGTTCAGCTTGATGTAGCCGCCATCCCAGTACGAGAGCAGCATGGTCATCACGCCGTCGACCTCTTCGACGACCATGTCGTGGAGGAAGGTCGCGTCGCCGTGGACCTCGCCGAGGGGCTGTGCGGACTCGTCGACCAGGTCGGTCTCGGACACCAGGACCGGCTTCGACGGGTTCGTGATGTCGAGGATGTCCACGTCGGCGGATTCCTCGTTGTCGACGAGCACCACGTACGCCCGGTCGCCGTCGGTCCACATGCGGATCGAGTGCGTCTCGTGGGCCTTCGTCTGCGCCTTGCCCGGCACGTCGAAGTCACCGGCACCCTCGACGAGCTTCTTCGGCTTCGCCGGGTTGGTGACATCGACCAGCGTCACGCCCCCGATCCCCTTGTCGTCGCCCGGGCAGATCTCGTTCTGGTAGGCGAGGAGCTGACCCGTGAAGTGCTCCGTGTTCAGGTCGATGACCTGCGACCCTTCGCCGCTGAAGGTGCCGCGGTGGCTGTCGATCTTCGTGACGACCTTCGGCGCCTCGGGATCGGCGATGTCGACGATGTAGACGCCGCCGCGATCGCACGCGGGCTCCCAGAAGGCGGTGAGGTAGGCGTAGTTGCCGTACGCCGAGACGTCGGCGATCCGGCCGGGCTGTTCCGCGCCTTCGAAGAGGTCGAGGTTGCCGATCTTCAGCACGTTCTCGCTCGAGGCAGGGAGGTGGCCCTCCTCCTCTCCGTGCTGCTGGCCGTGCGAGTGGTGGTTGTGGGTCTCCTTGCCGGAGTCGAGGACTCCGTCGTCGACGAGCGGCTCGTCGTGTGCGAGCACGGGGCCGGCGCCGAGCAGGAGTGCTCCCGCCGCGACGATGGCCGTGCCCGCGAGTGCGGCACTTCGGTACATGAAGGCTCCTCTGCTGGGGGTATGCCGTCCGCCGTGCGGACGATTGGGGGGAGTCAAGCAGAGAAGTTGTCCCCCGGACTAGGGGTGCCTTCCGAGAACGCAAGATCCGTGCGCACGACGCGAGGAATCGTCACTCCCGCCGGCCGACGGTATCAGCCGGCCCGTCGATTCGGATGCGCCGGTCGACGAGCGCGTCGGGTGCTCCGGTGTGGGAGATGAGGATCACCGAGCGACCGTCCGCGGCGGCCCCGAGCAGGTCCGCCAGGAGGGCGTCCGCGCGATCCGCGTCGACGCTGGCGGTCGGCTCGTCGAGCACCAGCACCGGGAAGTCCGCGAGCATCGCCCGGGCGAGCGCGATCCGCTGCGCCTGGCCTCCCGAGACCAGCGCGCCTCGCTCCCCCACGCGGGCATCGAGACCGCCGCGCTCGGCGACCCACGACCCGAGCCCGACCCGGTCCATCACCTCGAGCAGCTCGGCATCGGTGGCGGTGTCCCGGGCGAAGATGAGGTTCTGGCGGAGGTCCTCGTCGAACAGCCACGGGCGCTGCTCGACGAGGCCAACGACGCGGCGGACGTCCCGCGGATCGAGGTCGCGAGCCTCCACGTCGTCGAGGCGGTACGACCCCTCGTACTCGAGGAACCGGACGAGCACGTGGGCCAGCGTGGTCTTGCCGGAGCCCGACGGCCCCTCCACGAGCACCCGGTCGCCCGGGGCGACGTCGAGGTCGAGCGGCGCCAGGTCGCGTGAGCCGGCACGCCCGGCGCCGCTCGCCCGCGGCCAGCTCGCGCTCGCGCTCCTGAGCCGAAGGCCGGGTGTCCGGCGCCGATGCGACGATGTCGGCTCGGGCGCCGCACCGGAGGGCGGCTGCGGCAGCTCCGCCGGGACCTCCGCCGGGACGGCGTCGGCCACCCGTTCCGCACTCGCCCGCACGGTGCGGACGGCGCCGATCGCCACGGGGATCGCCGCCGCGACCTCGGCGATCGCGAGCGGGACCAGGCACAGCACGGCGAACGTGGGACCACTGATCCGGCCGTCGGCGAGCAGCGGGGCAGCGGCTCCGAGGCTCGCCGCCGCTGCGACCCCGCCGACCGCGCTCATCGCGGCTGCAGCGAGGCCCTGCGCGGCCGCGCGCGTCCGGGTCGCCCGCTGCAGCTCGGCGCCGATCCGCCGGATGCGGGCCCGGCTCGCCGCCGCCGCGTCGAAGGCCACGAGGACGTCGAGGGCCTGGACGTGTTCGACGATCGCGGCCTGCAGCCGTCCGCGGAGCGGGGCGAGCCGCGCGTCCGCACGCGCGGCGAGCACCTGCTGGGCCGTGACCGCGACGGCGATGCCGACGCCCAGGCAGGACAGGACGGCGAGCGCCGAGGCGGGGGCGAGCCAGGCCAGTCCGGCGATGGCCGTGGCCAGGACGATGGCGGCGCTCACGAGCGGCTGCACGATCCGCAACGAGACGTTCTGGAGTTCGTCGACGTCGCCGACGAATCGCGCGAGGAGGTCGCCGCGGCGGCTCGTAGCGAGCCCGTCGGGTGCGACGGGAAGCATGCGCTCGAAGACGCCCGCCCGGATCTCTGCGAGCTGGCGGAAGGCGGCGTCGTGGCCGGCGAGGCGTTCGAGGTAGCGGAACACCGCGCGGCCGAGCGCGAAGGCGCGGACGCCCACGACGCCGAGCGACAGGTAGAGGATGGGCGGCTGCTCGGCGGCGCGCGCGATCAACCAGGCGCTCGAGGCGAGCAGCGCGACGCTCGAGAGGCCCGCGAGCACCCCGAGGAGGATCGACGGCACGAGCCGTCCGGCCGGCGGGACGGCACGGCGGAGCACGTCTCGGGTCGATTCACGCATGCGCGACCTCCCGGATGGCGACCACGCGGTCGGCGTGGGCCGCGAGCGTCTCGCGGTGGGTCACGACGAGCACGGTGCGTCCCTCGGCGGCGAGTTCGCCGAGGCCTGCGGCGAGCGCCGCCTCGCGATCGGCGTCGAGCGCCGACGACGGCTCGTCGAGGACGAGCAGGGAGGCGTCGGTCGCGAGCAGGCGGTGGATGGCGCGTGCCACGGCGACGCGCTGGGCCTGTCCGCCGGAGAGGCCGGTGCCGCCGGGTCCGAGCACGGTGCCGGCGGGCACCTCGGCTGCGGCAAGGGCGAGTGCCCGGTCGGCGACGGCGGCGGGGGCGTGTTCGGCGCCGAGGCGTACGTTCTCGGCCACGGTGCCCTCGAGCAGGTGTGCGCTCTGCGCGGCCCACGCGAGTCGCGCCCGCGTGCCCGGACCGAGCGCGACGCCGTCGAGGGTGGCCGTGCCCTCGTAGGGGGCGAAGCCGAGCAGCGCGGCGACGAGCGACGACTTCCCCGACCCGCTCGCTCCCATGACCGCGACGATCTCGCCGGGGGCGGCGTCGAGGTCGACGCCGTCGACCGCGGCGCGCCCGCCGCGGGTGACGCGCACGCCGCGCAGGTGCAGCCCCGCGGCATCCGTCGTCGGGTCGCCGTGCTGCGCGGGCTGGTCGGGACGACGCTCCGCCGAGTCCGTCTCGAGGAGGTCGAGGGCGCTGCGAGAGGCTTCGAGGCCGGCGGTGGAGGCGTGGAACGCCGCGCCGACGTTGCGGATCGGCAGGAAGACCTCGGGCGCGAGCACGAGCACGAACAGCCCGGGCGCGAAGGACATGTCGCCTGCGACGAGTCGCAGTCCGATGGAGACGGCGACGAGCGCGACCGACAGGCTCGCCGCGAGTTCGAGCGTGAACCCGGAGAGGAACGTGACCCGCAGCACCTTCATGGTGCTCGAGCGGTACTGGTCGGTGACGGTGCGGATGCGCTCCACCTGGCGCTCGGCGCGGCCGTACAGCATGAGCGTCGCGAGTCCCCCGACGACTTCGAGGAACCCCTTGGAGAGCGACTGGAGCCGCTGCCACTGCCGGCGCTGCACGACCTCGGTCGCCATGCCGATGAGCGCCATGAAGACGGGGATGAGGGGCAGGACGATCACGAGGATGAGCCCGGACACCCAGTCCGCCGACCAGGCCGCGGCGACGAGTATCGGGGTGGCGACCGCGGTGAGCACCAGTTGTGGCAGGTAGCGCCCGAAGTACTCGTCGAGGGCGTCCAGGCCGGGGCCGAGCAGCGTGGACGCGTCCGCCGTCGACGTGGGCCGCGCGTCGCCGGGCCGGTCCTCCAGTGCGGCGAGCAGGTCGTCGCGCAGCTCGGCCTTGACCCGCATCGCCCCGGCCGAGCCGAGCCACTCCCAGAGCCAGCCGGCGACCGCGCGAACGGATGCCGCGGCGACGAGCACCACGATCACCAGTTCGATCCCCCACGGCACGTCGCCCTCGATGAGGCCGACGACGAGCGACGCGAGCGCCCAGGCGAACGCGATCGTCGAGCCGGCCTGGAGCAGCGCGAGCGCGCCGCCGCCGATGAGGAAGCCGCGCGCCGCGCGGGAGCGCCGGATGAGTCGTGGGTCGAGGGGTCGCACGTCAGTGGGCTGCGGCGTCGATCGTCTGCCGGGTCACGCGCTTGCGGAAGACCCAGTAGGTCCAGCCCTGGTACGCGAGGATCAGGGGCAGGAAGATCAGGGCGGTCCAGCTCATGACGGTGAGCGTGTACGGCGTGCTGGAGGCGTTGGCGATGGTGAGGCTGTTGGCCGGGTCGTTCGATGCGGGCATCACCTCGGGGAAGAGCGCCGCGAACAGCCCGAAGACCGCCGCGCCGATCGTGACGGCCATGAGGGTGAACGCGGTGCGCTCGGCGCCGCGTCCGTTGGCGAGCCAGGCGCCGACGAGGGCGACCGCGGCGACCGCGGCCAGTGCCCAGAACCAGGCGCTGCCGTTCGCGAGGCCGGTCCAGACGAGGAAGGTGGCGGCCACCGCGATGGTGATGACGCCGGCCTTCGCCGCGAGGCGGCGGGCACGCTCTCGGATCTCGCCGTCGGTCTTCAGCGCCGCGAACACGACGCCGTGGGTGAAGAAGAGCAGCAGCGTGGTGAGGCCGCCGAGCAGGGCGTAGGGGTTGAGCAGGTCGAACAGCGTGCCCGTGTAGTTGTGGTCCGCGTCGAGCGGGACGCCCTGGACGATGTTGGCGAAGGCGACGCCCCAGAGCAGCGCCGGGACGGCCGAGCCGATGATGATCATCGCGTCGAATCGGCGCTTCCAGGCGAGCTCGGGTCGCTGGTGCCGGTACTCGAAGGAGACGCCGCGGGCGATGAGCGCGAGCAGGATGAGCAGCAGCGCGAGGTAGAACCCCGAGAACAGCGTGGCGTACCACTCGGGGAACGCGGCGAAGAGCGCGGCGCCGGCCACGATCACCCAGGTCTCGTTGAGGTCCCACACCGGGCCGATCGTGTTGATGAGCACGCGGCGGTCGGTGTCGTCCTTCGCGAGGAACGGCAGCGACATGCCGACGCCGAAGTCGAACCCGTCGAGCACGAAGTAGCCCACGAAGAGGAAGGCGACGATCCAGAACCAGAGCGTTGCGAGATCCATGTCCGTCTCCTCCTAGTAGACCGTGGCGGCGTGTTCGACCTCGCCCGTCTCCGGGTCCGGCGCGGCGATCTCGGGCGGTCCCGTGCGGATCGCCTTGAGGATCAGCTTCACCTCGACGACCGCGAGGGCGCCGTAGATGAGCGTGAAGGCCACGAGCGAGATCAGGACCTCGAGGCCGGTGACGTTCGGCGACACCGCCGACTCCGTGGGCAGGAGGCTGAACACGATCCAGGGCTGGCGGCCCATCTCGGTGAAGACCCAGCCGACGATCATCGCCAGGAGCGAGAGCGGGAAGCTCCAGATCGCGACGGTCCAGACCCAGCGCTGGCGCGGCATCCGACCCTTGCGGGTGAGCCAGAGGCCGGCGACCGCGACGAGGATGTGAAGCATGCCGAGGCCGATCATCCACCGGAACGACCAGTACGTCACCCAGATGATGGGCGCGTAGTCGCCGGGACCGTAGAGGTCGGTGTACAGCGCCTGCAGGTCGTTGATGCCTTCCACGCAGCCGTCGAGGGTGTGCGTCGAGAGCAGGGCGAGCAGGTAGGGCACGCGGATGGAGAACAACTCGGTGGAGCCGTCCGGCGTGCCGAGGGTGAAGAGCGAGAACGAGGCGTCCGCACCGCAGACGGTGTCGTACGTGGCCTCGGCCGCGGCCATCTTCATGGGCTGCGTGGCGACCATCGCGAGGCTCAGCTGGTCGCCGAAGAACGTGGTGAGCGCGCCCGCTCCGACCATGGTCCAGAGGCCGAACTTCAGGGCGGGACGCATGGTGTCGAGGTGCTGGTTGCGCGCGAGGTGCCAGGCGGCGGCGCTGATCACGAGGCCGGCCGAGACCATGAAGGATGCCGCGATCGTGTGCGGGAATGCGGCGACGGCCACCGGGTTCGTCAGCAGCGCCCAGATGTCGACGAGTTCGGCGCGCCCGCGTTCGGCGTTCATCTGGTAGCCGACGGGGTTCTGCATGAAGGCGTTGGCCGCGATGATGAAGTAGGCCGACAGGATGGTGCCGATCGCGACGACCCAGATGGTCGCGAGGTGCAGCTTCTGCGGGAGCCGGTTCCAGCCGAAGATCCAGAGGCCGATGAACGTGGCCTCGAGGAAGAACGCGAGCAGGCCCTCGAGGGCGAGCGGGGCGCCGAAGACGTCGCCGACGAACCGGGAGTACTCCGACCAGTTCATCCCGAACTGGAACTCCTGCACGATGCCGGTCACGACGCCCATCGCGAAGTTGATGAGGAAGATCGTGCCGAAGAACCGCGTGATCCGCAGGTACTCGATCTTGCCCGTGCGCACCCACGCGGTCTGGAAGACGGCTGCGGTGGTCGCGAGTCCGATGGTGAGGGGGACGAAGAGGAAGTGGTAGACCGTCGTGAGTCCGAACTGCCACCTGGCGAGCAGGAGCGGATCGAGGAGCTCGTTCACTGCGGGGGCCCCTTTCGTGGGAGTGACGGCGCGTTCTTCTACACAGCGTAGAGCACTTTTCTACGATGTGTAGAACCTTTGGGCCCTTGCGCGGTATCCTCGATGTATGGCAGGACTCGGCGACCTCGAGCGCTCCGTGATGGAGCAGCTCTGGAAGAGCGACGGACCGCTCACGGCGAACGAGGTGCGCGAGCACCTCGCCGACCCGGCCGACCCGTCGCGCACCCCGGCCACGACCACCGTCCTCACGGTGCTCTCCCGCCTCGAGCGCAAGGGCTTCGTCACCCGCGCCCGCGAGACGCGCCCGCACCGCTACCGCGCGCTGCTCTCCCGGGCCGAGCACACCGCCGAACTCATGCACGAGGTGCTCTCGTCCTCCTCCGACCGCGACGCGGCGCTGGCCCGCTTCGTCGGCACGGTCAGCGACGGCGAGGCGCGCACGCTGCGCCGCCTCCTCGACGAGCTCGTGCGTCGCTGACGTGGTCGCCGCCGCCGTCCTGCTCGGCGTCGTCGCGCTCGCGCTCGCCTGGCCGGTCCCCGTCGCCCTCGCCCGGGCATCCTGGCCGGCGCGCTCCCCCGCCACGGCCCTGGCGCTCTGGCAGGGCATCGCACTCGGAGGCGGCCTCGCCATGATCGGCTCGCTGCTCGTCTTCGGCGCGTCGCCGGGCGGCTCGATCGTCGGCGCGGCCCGCGACCTGCTGCCCGCCTTCACCGTCGGCCCGATCCCCGACGGCTACGGCGTGATCCACCTCGCGGCGCTCACCCTCGCCGTCGGGCTCACCGTCCACCTCGCCCTGAACCTCCTCTCGACCGCCATCCGCGCCGAACGGGCCCGTCGGCGCCAGCACCGGCTCGTCGACCTCCTCGCCGAGCCCGCCGCCGACCCGTCCGGTCCGCGCGTGCTCTCCCACCCCGTGCCCGTCGCCTACTGCGTCCCCGGCATCCGCACCGCCACGGTCATCACCGAGGGGCTCGTCGAGCTGCTCGACGCCGACGAGCTGCGCGCCGTCGTCTCGCACGAGCGCGCGCACCTCGACCAGTTCCACCACCTCGTCCTGCTCGCGTTCCGGGCGTGGCACGGCGCGCTCCCCTGGTTCCCCATCGCCAACCGCGCCGAACGGGCCGTCGCCCTGCTCACCGAACTGCTCGCCGACGACCGCGCCCGC
Organism: Agromyces indicus; assembly: GCF_031432295.1. Classification (NCBI taxonomy): domain Bacteria; kingdom Bacillati; phylum Actinomycetota; class Actinomycetes; order Micrococcales; family Microbacteriaceae; genus Agromyces; species Agromyces indicus. The sequence continues at coordinate 43,548 of NZ_JAVKGS010000005.1, forward strand.
CGCGAGACCGGTCCCGAGCCGCTCCGGCGGGCGCTCGTCCTCGTCGGAAGTGCCGGCGAGCCCGGGGCGTACGCCGACGCCGGTGGCGTGAATCCGGACGCCGGCATGCTCGAGCAGCGCCTCGAGCGGCTCGAACCGGGGCGGCATCCGCTCAGCCCCGTCGCCCGCACGGCCAGCTGGATCGCCACCGCCCTCATCGTCGCGACACCCGTCGTGGTGCTCGCCGCCGTGACGCTCTGACGGCTCACAGCCGCGACGGCGACCCACGCCATAGGCTCGGAGCGTGAACGAGCTGCTCGACGGCATCCTCGGCACCGTCGAAGGTGTCGATCCCGTGCTGCGGACCGTCCTCGCCGGCATCGGGATCATGCTCGAGACCTCCGTGCTGATCGGGCTGGTCGTACCGGGCGACAGCATCGTCATCGTCGCCTCCACCGCGGTCGACGGTCCGGTCGAGTACCTCGCCCTCGCCCTCACCGTCATCATCGGAGCGCTGATCGGCGAGAGCATCGGCTTCGCGCTCGGTCGATGGTTCGGACCGCGCATCGAACGATCGCGCGTCGGTCGCCGGATCGGCGAGCACAACTGGCACCGCGCGCGTCGCTACCTCGCGCGTCGCGGCGGGCCGGCGGTCTTCATCTCGCGGTTCCTGCCCGTGCTGCACTCCCTCGTGCCGCTGACCGTCGGCATGAGCGACATGTCCTACCGGCGCTTCATCGCCTGGACCACCCCGGCGTGCATCATCTGGTCGTTCGCGTACGTGAGCGTCGGCAGCGCCGCCGCGGGCGGCTACCGCAGCCTCAGCGACGACCTCCACTGGGCCGGCTACCTGTTCGTCGGGGCGATCGTGCTGTTCCTGGTGCTCGTGTGGGCGGCGAAGAAGGTCCTGATGCGGCTCGAGGCGCGACACATGGCGGATGACGCGGTGCACGACGCCGGCGCCGCGGTGGCCCCGCACGGCATCGCGCCCGGGGTCGAGCCCGCCGGGGAACCGGCCGTCGCACGCGACGAAGGGCCGGCCGCCGAGGCGACCGACCCTTCAGAGCGACGTCGAGAGCCCTAGAAGAGGGCCTTCTCGGCGAGCCAGTCGCTCGCGATCTGGTCGGCCGACTGCTGCTCGTTCACGCTGAGCGCGTTGAGCGCCACGAGGTCCTCGGGAGTGAGTGCCGCGCTGACCGTGTCGATGACCTCGGCCATCTCGTCGGTCACCTTCTCGCTCACGACGGGGACGACGTTCGACGACAGGAACAGCCCTTCCGGGTCCTCGAGCGTCACGAGGTCGTTCGCGGCGATGTTCGGGTCGGCGCTGTAGATGTTCACCATCTGCACCTGGTCGTCGACGAGCGCCTTCAGGGTCAGCGGGCCGCCGCTGTCCTCGATGGGCGTGAACGCCACGTCGACGCCGTAGACGGACTGCAGGCCCTCCGGGCCGTACGGGCGCGTCTCGAGCTCGGAGTTGCCGCCGAGCGTGATCGGGGTCGAGACGTCCTTCAGGTCGGCGAGGCTGGTGACCCCGTTCTCCTCGGAGAACGTGCGGGTGACGTTGTAGGAGTCCTGGTCGGTCGCCGGCGACTGCTCGAGCACGCGAAGCCCCTCGGGAAGCGCACCCTCGAGCTCGGCGTAGACGTCGTCGCTCGTGGTGGCCGTCGTGTCGGGCACGTAGTACTGGAGGAGGTTGCCGGTGTACTCGGGGAAGACGTCGATCGCGCCGTCCTCGATCTCGGGGATGTAGACCTCGCGCTGGCCGATCCGGAACTGCCGGTCGACCGTGAAGCCGTTCTCCTCGAGCGCCTGGGCGTACAGCTCGGCGATGATCTCGTTCGAGTAGTAGTCCTGCGAGCCGACGACGATCGTCTCCGAGCCGCCGTCGCCCCCCTCGCCGCCCGATCCGCTGTCGAGCGGATCGCCGGATGCACACCCTGCCAGGGCCACTGTCGCCCCGACCGCGACCGCCGCCAGGGCGACGAGCCGGCCTTTTCCTGCTGTGGTCATTGCTGGTTCCCTTCGGTGATGGGTTGCCCCACGGCCGTTCGGGACCGGGCCGGTCCCGAACGGAGCTCTCTGGCGCGGGTGGCGCGCACGCCGGCGGGCACCACGAGCCGCTGCGCGAGTGCGAACAGCCCGTCGACGACCAGCGCCAGCAGGATCACGAGGATGGATCCGCCGAGCATCTCGGCGTAGTCGCGGGTCTTCAGCCCGCTGAAGATGAAGCGGCCGAGCCCCTCGTCGGCGATGTACGCCGCGAGCGTGGCCGTCGCGATGATCTGCAGGGTGGCCGAGCGGATGCCGCCGACGACGATCGGCAGTCCCAGGGGCAGCTCCACTTTGCCGACGATCTGCAGCTCCCGCATGCCCATGGCCCGGGCCGCGTCGATCGTGCGCCGGTCGACCGACTCGAAGCCGGCGTACGCGCCGGCCAGCAGCGGCGGGATCGCGAGGATCACGAGCGCGATTACGGGCGCCTGCAGTCCGATCCCGAGCCAGGTGCCGAACAGCGTCAGCACGCCGAGCGTCGGCAGCGCGCGGAGCCCGCCGGAGAGCATGACGGCCGGTTCGCGGCCGCGACCGGTGTGTCCGACCCACGCCCCCACGGGCAGGGCGATGACCGCGGCGATGACGAGCACGACCGCCGAAACCCAGAGGTGCTCGCCGAGGCGCTGCGGGATGCTGCCGGCGCCACTCCAGTTGGCGGGGTCGGCGAGCCAGGCGAAGGCGTCGGCGAAGAGGTTCACGAGCCCTCCGCTCCGACGGCGACCTCGACCGGCGCCGCACGTCGGAGCCGCGATGTCCGCGTCCACGGCATGAGCAGGCGGCCGAGGAGGACGGCGATCCAGTCGAGCAGCAGGGCGAGCAGGATCGTCGCGACGATCCCGGTGATGATCTCGACCTGGATGCCGCGCTGGAACCCGTCGGTGAAGAGGCTGCCGAGGCTCTGGACGCCGATCACCGCGCCGACCGTGGCGAGGCTCACGGTGCTCACGATCGCCACGCGGAGCCCGGAGAGCAGCACCGGCCCGGCGAGCGGGAGCTCGACACCCCAGAACCGTCCCGCCGCCGAATAGCCGATGGCCGTGGCCGACTGGCGGATGTCGCGCTCGACCGCGTCGAACGCGTCGGTCGCGGTGCGCACGAGCACGGCGATGCCGTACAGCGTGAGGGCGATCACGAGGTTCACGGGCGAGCGGAGGCTCAGCCCGGTGGCGGCGGGCAGCGCGATGAACAGCGCGAGCGAGGGGATGGCGTACAGCAGCCCGACGATCGAGAGCAGGATGCCGCGCGACCACCGGTGCCGGTGGGCGATCCATCCGAGCGGGACCGACAGCACGAAGCTCAGTATGATCGCCGGCACCGACAATGCCAGGTGCACCACGACGAGTTCGCCGACGCGGTCGAGGTTGGACCAGAGCCAGTTCACGAGGTGAGGACCCCGGCCGGGCGTCCGTCGGCGTCGACGACGATCCTCCGCCCGTCGACCTCCCGCACATGGAGGGCCCGCTTGCCGCGATCGGCGCCCACGAAGTCCGCCACGAACGAGTCGGCGGGGTTCGCCAGGATCTCTGCCGGTGAGGCGGCCTGGGAGATGCGCCCGCCCTGCTGCATGATCACGACCTGGTCGCCGAGGAGGAACGCCTCGTCGATGTCGTGGGTGACGAACACGACCGTCTTCCCGAGCTCGCCCTGCAGTCGCAGCAGCTCCTGTTGCAGCTCGGCGCGCACGATCGGGTCGACCGCACCGAAGGGCTCGTCCATCAGGAGGATGTTCGGGTCGACGGCCAGCCCGCGGGCGACGCCCACGCGCTGCTGCTGTCCGCCCGAGAGCTGCGACGGGTACTTGTCGGCGAGGGACCGGTCGAGGCCGACCGTGTCGAGCAGTTCGAGGGCGCGCGCGTGCGCCGCGCGCTTCGACTCGCCGCGCAGCAGCGGGACGGTCGCGACGTTGTCGATCACCTTGCGGTGCGGCAGCAGGCCGGAGTTCTGCATCACGTACCCGATGCCCCGCCGGAGCTTCACCGGATCGACCGTCGCGACATCCGTGCCGTCGATGAGGACCTGGCCGCCGGTCGGGTCGACCATGCGGTTGATCATCCGGAGCAGGGTCGTCTTGCCCGAGCCGGAGGAGCCGACGAGCACCGTCGTCTCATGCGGCGGGATGACGATGTCGACGTCGCTGACGGCCACGGTGCCGTCGGGGAACTGCTTCGTGACACCGCGGAACTCGATCATGCTGCCTCCCCTGTGCGGGGCGCCGGTCGGCGCACCCTCAAGCCAAACACCTCGCGGCCGTCGGTGGCAACGGCGGCGGGCCGGTTCGGACGGCTCTCGGGAGGTTCTCAGGCCGCGGTCGTCGCCGCGACCCGGTCGGCGAGGTGCTCGTCGAGGTACACGCGCACCACGCGCCGCGCCTCATCGAGGTACCGGACGTCGCCGGCCGCGTCGCGCGCGAAGGCGCGGTGGATGAGCGCCTCGCCGATCTCGACGGCGATGCCGAGGCGGAACCGGGTTTCGGCGTCGTTGCGGATGCCGAAGTCGTGCTCGAGGAGGAGCGCGAGGCGGTGCGCGATCTCCGCCTCGCCGTCGCGCTCGGACAGCTCACGAGGCGCCGCGTGGATGACCGTGAACCCGGGCTCGTCGCGGTACAGCTCGGCGCACACCGCGAGGGCGGCGTCGATGACGTTCCACCAGTCGGCGAGCTCGGCCTGCTCGAGTGCCTCCGCGAGGCGCTCGCGGTACCGGCGCACGCTGCGCTCCCGGAGCGCGTGCAGGACGGCGACGCGGTCGGGGAAGTACCGGTAGACCGTGCCGATCGACGCGCCGGCCCGCTCGGCGACCATCTGGGTCGTCAGGCGTTCGAAGCCGAGCTCGTCCACGATCTCGGCCGCTGCGTCGAGCAGCGCGTCGAGCCGCTGGGTGCTGCGGCGCTGCGTCGGCTCGGTGCGGACCGAGCGCCTCCGGCCGTGATCGGTCCCGAGGATCAGGTCGATGTTGGGCACGGGACCTCCTCACTTGCCGGACCACTCTACCCGCGACGCGGGACCTCGCGGACGCGGGCGGCGTCGCGCCGGGTTTGACCCATGGTCGGAACCGCATGAAAGACTGAGTGGATGCCGGTGAGTTCCCCTGTCCCGGCCGGTTCCCGGCAACGACCGGTCCGGCACGGTGCCGCGCGCCTCGAAGACTGGATCCACGACGTCCGCGAGCGCTGGGCGCGGCGCCGGGGCCACGTCCCGACCGTGGTGCCGTACACGGGCTACGGCTCGACGGAGTGGGTGCGGGTCTTCTGCCGCGTGCTCCTCGCGAAGCCGGCGTCGGCCGAGGGCACGTCCAAGCGCCGCCGGCGCCGCCGCGAGCAGGGCATCCGCGGCTGGCGCAGCTTCACGAGCGTCCCCGTGGGCGACGTGCGCGTGACGATCGAGGTCGGGGGCGAGCGCATCGAGGTGCTCGCCGACCGCGGCGGCGTGGTCGACACGCGCGTTCCGGCGGACCTCGAACCGGGCTGGAACCGCGCCGTGCTGCAGGTCGAGGGATCCGAGCCGGTCGAGGCGCCGATCTGGGTGGTCGCACCCGACGTCCACTTCGGCATCGTGTCCGACATCGACGACACCGTCATGGTCACGGCGCTCCCCCGCCCGTTCGTGGCGTTCTGGAACACCTTCGTGCTCGACGAGCACGCCCGAAGCCCCACTCCGGGCATGGCCGTGCTGTACGAGCGGCTCGTGCGACAGCATCCGGGTTCCCCGGTCGTCTACCTCTCGACCGGCGCCTGGAACGTCGCCCCCACGCTCACCCGGTTCCTCTCGCGCAACCTCTACCCCGCCGGCCCCATCCTCCTGACCGACTGGGGTCCGACGCACGACCGCTGGTTCCGCAGCGGCCGCGAGCACAAGTCCGACAACCTACGGCGGCTCGCCGAGGAGTTCCCCGACATCCGGTGGCTGCTCATCGGCGACGACGGCCAGCACGACGAGGAGCTCTACGCGTCCTTCGCGGCCGAGCACCCCGAGCGGGTCGCCGCGGTCGCGATCCGCGAGCTCTCGGTCGGCGAGGCGGTGCTCGCGGGCGGTCGCAGCAAGGCCGAGCAGCACGGCGCCGACGTCCCCTGGGTGTCCGCGAGCGACGGCGCCACGCTGGCCGACCGGCTCGCCGACATCGGCATGCTCTGAGCCGCATGCACCGCGCAGCGGCGGCTCGTCGCGCCGGCGTTGGCGTCGACCTCAGCGGTCAGGCGACGGATGCCGCGACGCCCCGCTCGCGCCGCAGGCGTGCGAGCCCCCGGTTGACCTGGCGCGCCCAGAGCGGGCCGCGGTAGACGAAGCCCGTGTAGCCCTGGACGAGCGTGGCGCCGGCGTCCAATCGCTCCTGCACGTCCTCGGCGGTCTCCACGCCACCCACCGACACGACGCAGAGCGACGCCGGCACGTGCTCCCGGATGAGGCGCAGCACCGCGAGCGACCGGGTCGCGAGCGGCGCGCCGGAGAGCCCGCCCGCGCCGATCGCCTCGACCTCCGCCGGCGGCGTCAGGAGCCCGGCCCGGGAGATCGTCGTGTTGGTCGCGATGATCCCGTCCAGTCCCAGCCGGACGACGAGCTCGCAGATGCGCACCACCTCGGCGTCGTCGAGGTCGGGCGCGATCTTCACGAGCAACGGGGTGCGCCCGGCGGCCTCGCGGACCGCCTCGAGGAGCGGCGCGAGAGCGTCGAGTTCCTGCAGGCCCCGGAGTCCCGGGGTGTTGGGCGAGCTGACGTTGACGACCAGGTAGTCGGCGTGCGGGGCCAGCACCTTCGTGCTCCGCACGTAGTCCTCGGTCGCCCGCTCGACGGGCGTGACCCGGCTCTTGCCGATGTTGACGCCGAGCACCGGTCGATGGGGGCGACGGGACAGCCGCGAGATGCGGCCCGCCGCGGCATCCGCACCGCCGTTGTTGAAGCCCATGCGGTTCACCAGCGCGCGGTCGGCGACGAGCCGGAACAGGCGCGGGCGCTCGTTGCCCGGCTGCGCGATCGCGGTGAGGGTGCCGACCTCGACATGGCCGAAGCCGAGGTGGCCGAGGCCGACGACCGCGAGCGCATCCTTGTCGAAGCCCGCGGCGACGCCGAACGGCGACGGGAACCGCAGCCCCAGCGCCTCGACCGCGAGCTCGGGCGCGGGCGCCGTGACGCGTTCGACCAGGCGGCCGACGCCGAGGAGCGGCAGCCGGCGAATGACGCCGAAGGCGAGGTGATGGGCGCGCTCCGGGTCCATGCGCGTGAAGACCTGGGAGAAGAGAAGTCGATACATGCCGTGGGACAGGCTACTCGACCGGACGCGCGGGCAGGCGCCCGTGCTCCTCGCGCAGCTGGCCGATGGCCGACTCGAAGTCCTCGAGCGACTCGAACGCCTGGTAGACGCTCGCGAACCGGAGGTAGGCGACCTCGTCGAGTTCCCGCAGCGGCGGCAGGATCGCCAGGCCGATGTCGTTCGCCTCGATCTGCGACGCGCCCGTGGAGCGGATGGTCTCCTCGACCTTCTGCGCGAGCACGGCGAGGTCGGAATCGGTGACCGGCCGCCCCTGGCACGCCTTCTTCACGCCGAGCACGACCTTCTCGCGGCTGAACGGCTCGATGACGCCGGAGCGCTTGATCACCGCGAGACTCGCCGTCTCGGTCGTCGAGAATCGGCGGCCGCACTCCGGGCACTGGCGGCGGCGACGGATCGAGAGCCCGTCATCGCTCGTACGGGAGTCGATGACGCGCGAGTCCGGGTGGCGGCAGAACGGGCAGTGCATGGTGCTCCCAGCGTAGCGGCGCGGTCAGGGTCGATCGCCGAAGCGGGCCGTCACGGCCTCGCCGTGCGCGGGCAGGTCCTCCTCGGCGGACAGCGCCGCGATGACCGGCGCGACCTCGCGCAGCGCGGCCTCGTCATACCGCACCACCTGCTGCGGCCGGAGGAACGTGGCGGCCGACAGCCCCGCGGCCGAGCGCGCCTGCCCGCCGGTCGGCAGCACGTGGTTCGATCCGGCCGCGTAGTCGCCGAGACTCACCGGCGAGTACGGGCCGATGAAGATGGCGCCGGCGTTCTCGATCCGGGCGAGCGTCGCATCGGCGTCGCGCACCTGGATCTCGAGGTGCTCGGCCCCGAACGCGTTCGCGAAGTCGGCGGCCTGCTCGAGGTCGTCGACGAGCACGACGGCCGACTGCGGGCCCTCCAGGGCGGTGCGGATCCGGTCGGCGTGGCGGGTCGCCGCGACCCGGGCAGCGAGCCGGTCGAGCACCCGCTCGGCGAACGCCGGCGAGTCGGTCACCAGCACGGCCGCGGCGAGCTCGTCGTGCTCGGCCTGGCTCACGAGGTCGGAGGCCACGAGGTCGGCGTCGGCGGTGTCGTCCGCGATGACGAGGATGTCGGTGGGGCCTGCCTCGGAATCGATGCCGGTGACGCCCTGCACGAGCCGCTTGGCCGCCGCGACGAAGACGTTGCCGGGCCCGGTGACCCGCTGGACCGGCTCCAGGCCGATTCCCGGGACGCCGTAGGCGAAGGCGCCGATCGCTCCCGCGCCGCCCATCGCGTAGACCTCGTCGATGCCGAGCAAGGCCGCGACGCCCGCGATGGTCGGGTGGATGCGGCCGCCGTGGGCCGCCTGCGCGGGCGAGGCGAGCGCGATGGACCGGACGCCGGCCACCTGCGCGGGCACGACGTTCATCACCACGGACGACGGGTACACGGCCTTGCCGCCGGGCACGTAGAGTCCGACGCGCGCCACCGGCTGCCACCGCTGCTCGACCACGGCACCGGGCCCGAGAACGGTCGTCGCGGGAGCGGGCACCTGCGCCGCGCTGGCTGCGCGCACGCGCTCGACGGTCGACTCGACGGCGCGCCGCACCTCGTCGGTCAGCGCATCGCGCGCCGCCCGGAGCTCGTCGGCGCTCACCCGCACGGCGGCCGGGCGCACGCGGTCGAACCGCTCGGCCTGGTCGAGCAGCGCGGCCTCGCCGCGGGAGCGGACGTCGTCGATGAGCTCCCTGGCCGGGTCGAGCGCCGCCGCGACATCCGTCGCGGCACGCGGGACGAGGTCGAGCAGTTCGCTCATCGAGGGACGGGAGTCGCGGAGATCGATCGTGCGCAGCATGGCCCGCCCAGCCTACCGATCGCGACCGGGCGCCCGCTGGACGCCCGTCACGTGAGGCAGTTCGGACCGAGCAGGCTCTTCAGCTCGCCGTAGAAGTCGGCGCTCACGGCGACGGGGTAGGGCAACTCGAACACGCGTGCGGTGCGCCCCTTGGTGAGCTTCAGCCGCACCTCGGTGTCGCCTCGATGGCGGATGAGGACATCGCCGAGCGCCGTGATCGTGTCGGTCGTCGCCCGGACGTCGGGCAGGGAGATGACGACCGGCCCGTTCTCGTCGCCCTGTCCCACCTCGGGCTCGAACACGCTGTACGCGTGCAGGTTCATGCCGTCGTCGCGCAGGCTCACGCGCCCCCGGACGACGACGATCGAGTCGCCCTTCAGCGCCGGCGCGAACTCCTGGTACGCCTTGCCCATGAACATCACGGTGATCTCGCCGGAGAAGTCCTCCACCTGGATCATGCCGTACTGGTTTCCGGACTGCCGCGCGACGCGGTGCTGCACGCTGGTCACCAGGCCTGCGATCGTCGCGACGTCGCCGTCCTGCGTGCCATCCGAGCTCATCAGGTCGGTGATGGTGGTCGACGCGTGCTTCGCGAGCGTCGCCTCGAGCCCCGCGAGCGGATGGTCGGAGACGTAGAGGCCGAGCATCTCGCGCTCGAACGCGAGCTTGTCGCGCTTGGACCATTCGGGCCGGTCGGGCACGGGCGAGGGCGCCGCCTCCTTCTCGTGGTCCTCGAACAGGCTGTCGAAGTCGAAGCCGACGTCGCCGTTCTCCTCCGCGCGCTTCTCCTTCACCGCCGCCTCGACGGCGCCCTCGTGGATCTCCACGAGCGCCCGACGGGTATGCCCGAGGGAGTCGAATGCGCCGGCCTTGACCAGCGACTCGACCGTGCGCTTGTTGGCGACCTGCGTCGGCACCTTCTTCAGGAAGTCGTGGAACGACTCGAACCGGCCCTTCGCGTCGCGCGCCGCACGGATCGCGTCGACCACGTTGAAGCCGACGTTGCGCACGGCGCCGAGCCCGAACCGGATGTCGTCGCCGACGGCGGCGAAGAACCCGATGGACTCGTTCACGTCGGGCGGCAGGACCTTGATGCCCATGCGGCGGCACTCGTTGAGGTACAGCGCGAGCTTGTCGCGGGCGTCGCCCACGCTCGTGAGCAGCGCCGCCATGTACTCGGCCGGATAGTGCGCCTTGAGGTACGCGGTCCAGTAGCTGAGCACGCCGTAGGCGGCCGAGTGTGCTTTGTTGAACGCGTAGTCGGAGAAGGGCAGCAGGATGTCCCAGAGCGTCTTGATCGCGGCATCCGAGTAGCCGTTGGCCTTCATGCCGCCGGAGAAGCCCTCGTACTGCTTGTCGAGCTCGGACTTCTTCTTCTTGCCCATCGCTCGGCGCAGGATGTCGGCCTGGCCGAGGCTGAACCCGGCGACCTTCTGCGCGATCGCCATCACCTGCTCCTGGTAGATGATCAGGCCGTAGCTCGTGTCGAGGATCTCGCGGAGCGGCTCCTCGAGCTCGGGATGGATCGGCGTGATCGGCTGCAGGCCGTTCTTGCGGAGCGCGTAGTTGATGTGCGAGTTCGCGCCCATCGGGCCCGGGCGGTAGAGCGCGATGACGGCCGAGATGTCCTCGAAGTTGTCGGGCTTCATCTGGCGGAGCAGCGAGCGCATGGGGCCGCCGTCGAGCTGGAACACGCCGAGCGTGTCGCCGCGCGAGAGCAGCTGGTACGCCTCGGCGTCGTCGAGGGCCAGGTCTTCGAGCACCGGCCGGAAGCCGCGGTTCGCCTCGATGTTGTCGAGCGCGTCGTCGATGATCGTGAGGTTCCTGAGCCCCAGGAAGTCCATCTTGATGAGGCCGAGCGACTCGCACGCGGGATAGTCGAACTGCGTGACGATCTGGCCGTCCTGCTCCCGCTTCATGATCGGGATGATGTCGATGAGCGGCTCGCTCGACATGATGACGCCCGCGGCGTGCACGCCCCACTGCCGCTTGAGGTTCTCGAGCCCGAGCGCCGTCTCGAAGACGGTCTTCGCCTCCGCGTCGGTCTCGATGAGGGCGCGGATGTCGCCCGCCTCCTTGTAGCGCGGGTGGTCCTTGTCGAGGATGCCGGAGAGCGGGATGTCCTTGCCCATCACCGCGGGAGGCATCGCCTTGGTGAGCTTCTCGCCCATGCCGAAGGGGAATCCGAGCACGCGCGAGGAGTCCTTGAGCGCCTGCTTCGCCTTGATGGTGCCGTACGTGACGATCTGCGCCACGCGCTCGTCGCCGTACTTCTCGGTCACGTACTTGATGACCTCACCGCGACGACGCTCGTCGAAGTCGACGTCGAAGTCGGGCATCGAGACGCGGTCGGGGTTCAGGAACCGCTCGAAGATGAGGCCGTGCTGCAACGGGTCGAGGTCGGTGATGCGCATCGCGTAGGCGGCCATGGATCCGGCGCCGGAGCCGCGGCCGGGACCGACCCGGATGCCGTTGTTCTTCGACCAGTTGATGAAGTCGGCGACGACGAGGAAGTAGCCGGGGAAGCCCATCTGGCTGATGACCTCGACCTCGTAGGCCGCCTGCTTCCGCACGTCGTCCGGGATGCCGCCCGGGTAGCGCTCGTGGAGGCCGCGCTCGACCTCCTTCACGAACCAGCTCTGCTCGCTCTCGCCCTCGGGCACCGGGAAGCGCGGCATGTAGTTCGCGCTCGTGTTGAACTGCACGTCGCACCGCTCGGCGATGAGCAGCGTGTTGTCGCAGGCCTCGGGGTGGTCGCGGAAGAGGTGCCGCATCTCGGCGGCCGACTTCAGGTAGAACTCGTCGGCGTCGAACTTGAACCGGTTCGGGTCGTCGAGGGTCGATCCGGACTGGACGCAGAGCAGGGCCGCGTGGCTCTTCGCGTCGTGGGCGTGCGTGTAGTGCAGGTCGTTCGTGGCCACGAGCGGGAGGTCGAGCTGCTTCGCGAGGCGGAGCAGGTCGTCCATGATCCGCTTCTCGATGCCGAGCCCGTGGTCCATGATCTCGGCGAAGAAGTTCTCCTTGCCGAAGATGTCGCGGAACTCCGCCGCCGCCTGCACGGCCTCGTCGTACTGGCCCAGCCGCAGCCGGGTCTGCACCTCGCCCGACGGGCAGCCGGTGGTCGCGATGAGCCCGGCCGAGTACGTCTGCAGCAGCTCGCGGTCCATGCGCGGCTTGAAGTAGTAGCCCTCGATCGACGCGAGGCTCGAGAGCCGGAACAGGTTGTGCATGCCCTCGGTGGTCTCGGAGAGCAGCGTCATGTGCGTGTACGCGCCCGACCCCGACACGTCGTCGCCGCCGCCGTTGCCCCAGCGCACGCGGGTCTTGTCGCTGCGGTGGGTGCCCGGCGTGAGGTACGCCTCGGTGCCGATGATGGGCTTCACTCCGGCGTCGGTCGCCTGCTTCCAGAAGTCGAACGCGCCGAACACGTTGCCGTGGTCGGTCATCGCCACGGCCGGCATGCCCTCGGCGGCGGCGGCCTTCATCAACTCGCCGACCCGGGCCGCACCGTCGAGCATCGAGTACTCGGAGTGCACGTGCAGGTGGACGAAGGAATCGGCGGCCACAGGGCTCCTCATCGGGTGGTGCTTCGGGGGTGCTCACAGTGTATTGCGAGCCGCCGACGTGCGGGTCGCGGACGCGCGGCGTCGCTCGCTCAGTCGCCGCGGAGGACGTCGAGGGCGTGCTGCAGGTCGGCCGGGTAGTCGGACTCGTAGGTCGTCCACTCCCCCGTGCCCGGGTGGATGAACGAGAGCTCCTTCGCGTGCAGCCACTGCCGCTCGAGCCCCAGCCGGGCGCTCAGCGTCGGGTCGGCGCCGTACATCGCGTCACCCGCGCACGGATGCCGCTGCGCCGCCATGTGCACCCTGATCTGGTGCGTGCGCCCGGTCTCGAGGTGCACCTCGAGCAGCGACGCGTACGGGAACGCCTCGATCGTCTCGTAGTGCGTGACCGCGTGCTTGCCGTCCGCCGTCACGGCGAACTTCCACTCGGACCGCGGGTGGCGCCCGACCGGCGCGTCGATCGTCCCCGCCAGCGGATCGGGGTGGCCCTGCACCACCGTGTGGTAGACCTTGTCGACCTCGCGATCGTGGAACTGCCGCTTCAGTTCGCGGTAGGCGCGCTCGGACTTCGCCACGACCATGAGGCCGCTCGTGCCCTGGTCCAGGCGGTGGACGACGCCCTGCCGCTCCGCCGCTCCCGAGGTGGAGATCCGGTAGCCGGCCGCCGCGAGGGCGCCCACGACCGTGGGACCCTCCCACCCGAGCGACGGGTGGGCCGCGACGCCCGCGGGCTTGTCCACCACGACGAGGTCGTCGTCGTCGTGGACGATGCCGAGGTCGGGGACCGGGATCGCCTCGATCTCGAGCGCGCGCGGAGGCGCCCAGCTCACCTCGAGCCAGGAGCCGGCGCGCAGCCGGTCGGCCTTGTCGACGACCGACCCGTCGAGCAGGACGCCGCCGGCCGAGGCGACCTCCGCCGCCTGCGTGCGCGAGAACCCGAGGAGCTTCGCGAGCCCCGCGTCGACCCGCGACCCGTCGAGCCCGTCGGGCACGGGGAGGGACCGGTGCTCCATTTCAGGGCTCGCGCGCCAGCTCGACGCCGGCCGTGCCTCCGCGCGCGTCGCGTTCGCCCCGGCCCGGCTCCTCGGCCTCGGCGCCCGTGCGGTCGCGCGCGGGCCGGCTTCCATCGAGTCCGACGCCGCGGATCGTGAGGATCATGAACAGCACCATGCTCGACACGATCGCGATGTCCGCCACGTTGTAGATCGCGGGGATGAGCCACGGCGTCGAGATGAAGTCGATCACGTGCCCGACGCCGAAGCCCGGCTCACGGAACAGGCGATCGGTGAGGTTGCCCAGCACGCCGCCGAGCAGCAGCCCGAACACCAGGGCCCAGGCGATCGAGCGGATGCGACGTGCGAACCAGACGATGAACGTGATCACGCCGGCGGCGAGGATGGTGAAGATCCACGTCATGCCGCTGGCGATCGAGAACGCCGCGCCCGGGTTGCGGACGAACTGCCACTGGAGGACGTTCCCGAGCACGGGCACGACCTCGCCCTCGGCGAGGCTCGTGACCACGAACTGCTTGCTCACCTGGTCGACGCCGTAGATGGTGACGGCGACGCCGACCAGGATGAGCAGTGCGGTGATGCCGACCCTGGCCGGGCGCTCAGCCCGCAAAGCCCTGGAACGTCGGCGACGGCTGCTCGTTGCTCACGCCCTGGGCGCCGACGGGTGCCGAGAACCCGGATCCGCCGGAGACCTGCACCGGCTGCGCCGTGTCGAGCTCGCGGAGCTGACCCTCGATGTAGCTCTTCAGCTTCTGGCGGTACTCGCGCTCGAACACGCGGAGCTCGTCGACGCGCTTCTCCAGCGCCATCCGCTCCTGGTCGAGGATGCCCATCTGCGCACGCTGCTTGGCCTCGGCCTCGGCGACGATGCGCGCGGCGGTCGCGTGGCCCTCGGCGATCAGCGCGTCGCGCTTCTCGACGCCCTCGCGCACGTGCTCCTCGTGCAGGCGACGGGCGAGCTGCAGCAGGTTGGTGGTGCTGGTCTGCTCGTCGATCTCCGACTGGGGCGTCGCGGTGTGCGTCGGCACGGCGACGGTCGGCGGCGTGGCGGCGGGCTCCGCGTAGACCGGGGCGGGCGCGGCGGGTGCGGGCGCCGGGGCCGATGCGGCCTGGCCCTCGGAGGAACGAGCCTCGGCCGCGGCGAGCCGCTGCCGGAGTTCCTCGTTCTCCTGGTTCAGCCGGCGCAGCTCGACGACCACCTCGTCGAGGAAGTCATCGACCTCGTCCTGGTCGTAGCCCTCCCGGAACTTCGTCGCCTGGAAGCGCTTGTTGACCACATCTTCCGGAGTTAGCGCCATGGCTTCCCATCCCTCGAATCTGTCGAACTGTCGATCACGTTCAGCTAACGGTAGCAAAGAGACCCGAGCGGAGGCAGTGCAGCGACACGCCGCCGGACCGCTCCCGGCATCCGCTCAGGACGCCGCCGCGAGCGACGACACGACGGTCATCGCGATGATGACCACGAGCATCGCGACGCTCCAGCCGAGGTCGAGCGCGACCTGGCCGAGGCGGATCGGCGGGATCAGGCGGCGGAAGAACTTCACCAGCGGGTCGGTGATGGTGTACACGGCCTCGACGAGCACCAGCATGACGCCGCGGGGACGCCACGAGCGGTTGAAGGTGCGGACGAGGTCGAGCACGAACCGCGCCCACATCGCGAAGAAGTAGATGAGGAGGAGGGTGTAGACCAGATTCCAGACGACGGCGAGGGCACTCACGTCGGGAGTCTACGCGTGCGCGAAGAACGATGCGTCCACGTCGCCCTCGCCCTCGCCCGCCTCACCCGACACGACCACGTGCGCCGGAGAGAGGAGGAACACCTTGCTGGTGACCCGCTCGATCTTGCCGTACAGGCCCTGCGAGAGGCCGCTGGCGAAGTCGATGAGTCGGCGCGCGTCGGCGTCGGACATCTGCGACAGGTTGATGATGACCGGCACGCCGTCCCGGAAGGACTCGGCGATCATCTGTGCGTCGCGGTACTGGCGCGGGTGCACCGTGAGGATCTCGTTCATATCCGCCTGCGGGGGTGTGGGTTGGACGTGCGTCTTCCGGAGCGGCGTCACCGCGGCGCCGCCCTTGGGGGCGGCCGGCGCGGGCGCGGCGTGCACGACGGGCGCGGGCGCCGGCTGCGCGGTCTCGGGCTCGAGCTCCTCATCGGCGAGTCCGAGGTAGACCATGGTCTTCTTGAGCGGGTTCGACATCGCTGCCTCCGTCAGTGGTTCCGTGGTTCGAGGCTATCCGCCGGTCGGCCGATTGCCCGTGATTGCCGTGCCGATCCGAAGGTGTGTCGCACCCTCCAAGATGGCGTCGCGATAGTCGTGCGACATCCCCATGGACAACGACGTGGCTTCGGGCGCGAGCCGCTGCACCCGCTCGGACATCGCCCGGACGTTCGCGAACGCGGGCCGCGCCGGCTCGCCGAGGGGAGCCACCGCCATGAGGCCGCGGAGCTCGAGGCCGGGCGTCTCGAGGACCTTCTCGACGAGGGTCTCCAGCGCGTCGGGCGCCACGCCCCCGCGGCCCGGGTCGTCGGTCAGGTTGACCTGCACGAAGCAGTCGACGGATGCCTCCTCCGAGCGGAGCGCGTCGACGAGCGATTCGCGGTCCACCGAGTGGATCGCGGACGCGTAGGCGCGCACCTGCCTGGCCTTCTTGCTCTGCAACTGCCCGACGAAGTGCCAGCGGAGCCCGAGATCGCCGAGTTCGGCGGCCTTCGCCTGCGCCTCCTGGTGACGGTTCTCACCGACGTCGCGCACGCCGAGCGCAGCCAGCTCGCGGATCAGCGAGACCGGCTGGAACTTCGTCACGACGATCGTGGTGATCCCGCCCGGATCGCGCCCGGCGTCGCGGGCGGCATCCTCGATGCCGGCGCGCACCGAGTGCAGCCGGTCCGCCAGGGCGCTCACGACCGCTCCCCCGACGTCGTCCCGCCGGCCCCGGGCCGGCCCCTCACTTCAGGAAGTCGGGGATGTCGAGGTCGTCGGAGTCGTCGGCGAACGCCGGGTCGGAGACGATCTGGTCGGCCGTGGTGCTCGTGGCCTCGCCCCAGTTCGCCGTCTCGACGAGCTCCTCGATATCGATCTCCGCGAGCGGCTCGCCCGCGTCGGAGCCCGCGAGGACCGCGCCGACGCCAGCACCGACTGCGGCCGGCACGGCCGCCGGCTTCTTCACCTCGACCGGCTTGGGCATGGGGTCGCCGCCGTCGAACCCGGCGGCGATCACCGTCACGCGGACCTCGTCGCCGAGAGTGTCGTCGATGACCGCACCGAAGATGATGTTCGCCTCCGGGTGCACTGCCTCCTGGACGAGTCGCGCGGCGTCGTTGATCTCGAAGATGCCGAGGTTCGAGCCGCCCTGGATCGACAGCAGCACGCCGTGGGCCCCGTCGATCGACGCCTCGAGCAGCGGGCTGGCGACGGCGAGCTCAGCCGCCTTGATCGCCCGATCGGCGCCCCTCGAGGAGCCGATGCCCATGAGGGCCGAGCCCGCCCCCTGCATCACCGACTTCACGTCGGCGAAGTCGAGGTTGATGAGGCCGGGCGTGGTGATGAGGTCGGTGATGCCCTGCACACCGGCGAGGAGCACCTGGTCGGCCGTGGCGAACGCCTCGAGCATCGAGATGCCCCGGTCGCTGATCTCGAGGAGCCGGTCGTTCGGCACGACGATGAGGGTGTCGACCTCTTCCTTCAGGCGCGCGACGCCCTGCTCGGCCTGGGTCTGGCGACGCTTGCCCTCGAAGCTGAACGGCTTCGTCACGACACCGATGGTGAGTGCGCCGATCGACTTCGCGATACGCGCCACGACGGGGGCGCCGCCGGTGCCCGTGCCGCCGCCCTCGCCGGCGGTGACGAACACCATGTCGGCGCCCGCGAGCGCCTCCTCGATCTCCTCGGCGTGGTCCTCGGCGGCGCGGCGCCCGACCTCCGGGTCGGCACCCGCCCCGAGACCGCGGGTGAGGTCGCGGCCGACGTCCAGCTTGACGTCGGCATCGCTCATGAGCAGCGCCTGGGCGTCGGTGTTGATCGCGATGAACTCGACGCCACGCAGTCCGAGTTCGATCATGCGGTTGACGGCGTTGACGCCGCCACCGCCGATGCCGACGACCTTGATGACGGCGAGGTAGTTCTGGTTAGTCGACATGTCCGGCCCTCCGTGCGAACTCTGAACTTTCAACCTCCAGTCGAAGGTTAAAGTTTTGCCGAGTATGCAATTCCTGATCTCGACGGTAGCGGCGGTGACCCACCCGGGCG
The DNA here is from genome assembly GCF_031432295.1 of Agromyces indicus. NCBI lineage: Bacteria > Bacillati > Actinomycetota > Actinomycetes > Micrococcales > Microbacteriaceae > Agromyces > Agromyces indicus. The sequence continues at coordinate 61,474 of NZ_JAVKGS010000005.1, forward strand.
CCAGGCACTCCCGCGTGTCGCGATCCGTTGCCCCGTTCTCGCCGGACGGATCAGTACACGACCGCGCTGAGCGGCGCCGACACGTCGTAGCCGCCGACGTCCTCCGGCGGAGCGGCCGCCATGAGGCGCGCCAGGACCGTCGCCTTGAGCGACGACTCGTCCGCGCTCCCCCACACGACCACCGCGCCCTCGGCCAGTTCCAACCGAACATCGTCGGGCGTGTCCGCCGTCACCTGCGCGACCTGCGCGCGCAGCTCCGCCGGGAGGCTGCGGAGCACCGCACCGGCCGCCCGGTAGGCGTCGCCGTCCAGCCCGCCCTCCGCGTTCACGAGCGGCAGTCCCTCCGGCGCCGCCTCGACGCGTTCGATCACGACGCCCGCGGCATCCGCCGTGACGAGCCCGGAGGCGGTCTCGACCACGCCGACCGGCGTGCGCTCGACGATCCGCACGACCAGGGTGCCGGGTGGCACCGTCTCGGTCGAATAGGTCTCGATCAGCGGGAACTCCGACAGCGCTCCGCGCACCTCGTCGGTCGTGATGAGCGGCAGCGGCGTGCCGAGGCGATCGTCGAACGCCGCACGGATGTCGGCGGCCGGCACGCGCGAGGCGCCCTCGACGCGGATCTCGCGCAGCGCCATGAGCGGGGAGTACGCCACGCCGACCGCGAGCAGGGCGAGCGCCGCGACCGCCGCGAGCCCCGCGAGCCAGGTCATCCGCCGCAGCCGACCGCGACGCGTGAACCGGCGCACCTCCTGCCGCTCGTACCGCCGGCGGCGCCGTTCGGCCGCAGCCAGGGCGCGCCTTGCGGCCCGCACGTCGCGCATTGCCGTGCCGGTCGGCGACGCCGCGGCCGCGGCATCCGTCGACGGCACGGTCTCGGCGCGCGCCGATTCCCGGGGCTCGGACTGCGCGCGCATCGGGACGGCTGAAGCCGCGCGCTCATCCATGTCGAGGCGGATCGGCTCGGTGAGCGCCTGGTCGCGCGACGGCGCGCCGCGGCGCGCCGAGCTTCGGGTGGGCGCCGCAGGATCCCGCCCGGGCGGTCGCGCCGGCGCCGCCGGCGGCTGGAATCCCTGCGGCCGCTTCATCGACCGATCCTCAGGCGCGCCGCTCGCGCTCGAGCGAGCCGAGGATCTGCGGCACGATGCGGTAGACGTCACCGCAGCCGAGGGTGATCACGAAGTCGCCGGGACGGGCGATCCGCGCGGTGTGGTCGGCCGCCTCCTGCCAGTCGGCGATGAACGCCACGTGCTCGGGCTGCTCGAACCGCTCGCTCACGAGCGCCCCGGTCACGCCCGGCTCCGGGTCCTCGCGGGCACCGTAGACGTCGAGCACGACCGTCTCGTCAGCGTACTGCTCGAGCACCTCCGCGAACTCCTTCGCGAACAGCCGCGTGCGGCTGTAGAGGTGCGGCTGGTGGACGGCGATGATGCGGCCGTCGCCGACGACCGTGCGCGCGGCGGACAGCGCGGCGGCCACCTCGGTCGGGTGGTGCGCGTAGTCGTCGAAGACGCTCACGCCCTCGACCGTGCCGTGGAGCTCGAACCGCCGGCCCGTGCCGGCGAACCGTGCGATGCCCTCGAGCGAGGCGGCGGGGTCGAAGCCCAGGCCCACGAGCACCGCGAACGCGCCGGCGGCGTTGATCGCGTTGTGGTGCCCGGGAACGCGCAGGCGAGCCCGGTGCTCGGCGCCCTCGTACGAGACGGCGAACGCCACCGGGCCCTCGGTCTCGATCGAGTGCACGCGGACCGTGGCATCCGTCGCCTCGCCGAACGTGATCACGCGCTCGTGGGACAGGCGCCCGGCCACCCGCTGGGCACCCGCGTCGTCGGAGGAGATCACGACGAACTCGCGTGCCCGGTCGGCGAAGTCGACGAACGCCTGCTCGAAGGCCTCGAGCGAACCGTAGTGGTCGAGGTGGTCGGGGTCGACGTTCGTGATGAGCGCCACCGACGTGTCGTAGAGCAGGAAGGAGCCGTCGGACTCGTCGGCCTCGACGACGAACAGCTCGCCCGATCCGGACGCCGAGCTCACGCCCAGTTCCTCGATGACGCCGCCGTTGACGAAGCTCGGGTCCTCGCCGAGCGCGAGCAGCCCCGTGATGATCATGCCGGTGGAGGTCGTCTTGCCGTGCGCGCCCGCGACCGAGACCAGGCGCTGGCCGGCGATCACCGACGCGAGCGCCTGCGAGCGGTGCAGCACCGGGATGCCGCGCTCGAGCGCCAGCTGGTACTCGGGATTGTCCTGCCAGAGCGCCCCGGTCACCACGACCGTGTCGACGTCGGCCGGCAGGTTCTCGGCGGCGTGCCCGATCGCGACGGTCGCGCCGAGGTCGCGGAGGGCGGCGATGTTGTCGGAGTCCCGCACGTCGGAGCCCGTGACGCGGTGCCCGGCGCCGAGCACGAGGCGCGCGATGCCGCTCATGCCGGATCCGCCGATGCCGACGAAGTGGACGGCGCCGAGGTCGGCGGGGATGGGCGTGGAGAGGTCGGGCTTGATGGTCACGGTGTCGTGGTGCTTCCTCGATGGTGTGCGGCGGTCGACGTCAACGTTACGCGCCCGGCGAGGGCGGAGCGCCCGGAAGCGCCAGCGCGCCGTCGACGAGCGCCACCATGCGGTCGGTGCCGTCGAGGGCGCCGACGGATGCCGCCGCGCGGCCCATCTCCGACCGGCGCTCGCGATCGGCGAGCAGGGGCACGAGTTCCCGCTCGACCCACTCGGGCAGGAACGCCGCATCGTCGACGAGCAGCCCGCCACCGGCCCCGACGACGTCGGCCGCATTGAACCGCTGTTCGCCGTTGCCCACCGGATACGGGACGTACACCGCCGGGATCCCCAGGGCGGAGAGCTCGCTCACCGTCGCGGCACCCGCCCGGGAGACCGCCACGTCGGCGATCGCCAGCGCGAGATCCATCCGGTCGGCGTACTCGACCATGCGGTAGCCGTCGATCCCCGGGTCGTCGACATCGGATGCCGCGCCGGTGACGTGCAGCACCTGCCAGCCCGCGCCCACGACGGAGGACGCGCTGCCGACCATCGTGCGGTTGATCCGGCGGGCGCCGAGGGATCCGCCGGTGACGAGCAGGACCGGCCGGGCCGGATCGAGTCCGAAGAGCTCGGCCGCCTCGGCGCGACGCCCGACGCGGTCGAGCGTCTCGATCTCGCGACGCAGCGGCATCCCGACGAACTCCGCACGCGGCAGCGGCGTGCCGCGGAACGCCACGCCCACGCGTGCCGCGAAGCGCGCGCCGAGGCGGTTGGCGAGCCCCGGCTTGGCGTTCGCCTCGTGGATCGCCACGGGAACGCCGGCCCGCCGGGCGGCGAGGTAGGCGGGAGTGGCGACGTAGCCGCCGAAGCCCACCACCACGTCGACCCCGCGCTCGGCGATGACGTCGGCGACCGCGCGAACGGATCGACGGAAGCGACCCGGGAAGCGGAGCGCCGCCCCGTTCGGACGCCTCGGGAAGGGCACCTTCTCGATGGTGAGCAGTTCGTAGCCCCGCGCGGGCACGAGCCGCGACTCGAGGCCCTCGGCAGTGCCGAGCACGAGCACGTCGGCTGCCGGGTCGCGCTCGCGGAGCCGATCGGCGACGGCGAGCAGGGGGTTCACGTGGCCGGCGGTGCCCCCGCCGGCGAGCAGGTACGTCGTCATCGGGCGCGGGCCGCCTTCTCGGCACGGGCCTCGCGGCGCTGCTCCGCGCGGACAGCCGCGCGCTCGGGAGCCTGCGGATCGCGCGCGACGGACAGGACGATACCGATCGCGAAGAGGGTGGTGAGCAGTGCCGTGCCGCCGGCGGAGACGAGCGGCAGCGGGACACCGAGGACGGGGAAGACGCCGAGCACGACACCGATATTGACACAGGCCTGGCCGATGACCCAGACGAGCACCGCCGCCGCGACCGTCTTGGCGAACGGCGTCTCGGCCGCGCGGAGCACCCGCGCGAGCGCGAGGGCGAGCAGGACGAACAGGCCGAGCACCACGATCGCGCCGATGAGTCCGAGCTCCTCGCCGATGATCGCGAAGATGAAGTCGTTGTCGGCCGCGGGCAGCCACGACCACTTCGCGGCGGAGTTGCCGAGCCCGACGCCGAAGATCCCCCCGTTGGCGAGCGCGAAGGTGCCGTGCTGGATCTGCCAGCAGTCGGCGGTGTCGAACTGGGTGCAGTGCTCCTGGAGGAACGCGGTGATGCGCTTCATGCGGCTCTCGCTGGACACCGCGACGAGGCCGAAGGCCACCACGCCGAACAGCAGCGGGACGAGGAGCAGGCGCAGTCGGACGCCGATGAGGAACAGGGTGCCGAGCAGCATCCCGGCCATCACCATGACCGTGCCGAGGTCGCCGCCGAGGAGCACGAGCCCGATGGCGCCGCCGCCGACCAGCAGGATGGGGAGGATGCCGTGCGTGAAGTCGCCGAGCTGGTCCTTCTTCTTCGTCACGATCAGGCCGAGCCAGATGACGAGCGCGACCTTGATGAGTTCGGACGGCTGGAACTGGACGCCGCCGATGCGCAGCCAGTTGGTGTTGCCGCCGACCTCGACGCCGAGCGGCGTGGCGACGACGAGCAGCTGGAGGGCGCACGAGATGCCGAGCGCGATCCAGGCGATCCGCATCCAGAACGTCTCGGGCATCCGCCCGGCGAGGAGCATGACCGGTACGCCGATGAGGGCGTACGTCGCCTGCTGCATGGCGCGGGACGTGAAGTCGCCGTCGTTCTCGAGGCCCGACTGGACGATCGAGGAGGACAGCACCATGACGAGCCCGAGCACCACGAGGAAGAGGACCGTACCGAGCAGCAGGAAGTAGTCCTTCGACTCGGCGCGGAACGCCCCCAGCCGGATCCGGGCAGCGAGCCCCGAGCCGTCAGCGCCCTTCTGCGGGCGGGTCGTCCGAGTCGGGCTCGTCATTCGCCGTGCCTCCCAGCCGCTCTCGGACGGCGTCGTGGAATCGCCGCCCGCGGTCGGCGTAGTCCGTGAACTGGTCCATGGATGCCGCGGCCGGGGCGAGGAGCACGGTGTCCCCGTCCTCCGCGACCGAGGCCGCCAGGGCGACGGCGTCGGGCATCACGCTCTCAGTGTCGGTCGTCGCGACCTCGAAGAGGGGCACGTCGGGCGCGTGTCGGCGGAACGCCTCGACGAGCGCGGCGCGGTCGCGACCGATCACGATCGCCGCCCGAAGGCGCGCGGCGTGGCGCGCGACGAGCGCGTCGGCGTCGACGCCCTTGAGGAGGCCCCCGACGATCCAGACCACGCGGCCGAACGCGCGCAGCGAGGCTTCGGCCGCGTGCGGGTTGGTGGCCTTCGAGTCGTCGATCCAGCGGATGCCGCCCGCGATGGCGACCGTCTCGATCCGGTGCGCGTCGAGACGGAACGAGGCGAGCGCATCGTGGATGACGCCCACCGGCACGCCGTACGAGCGAGCGAGCGCCGAGGCGGCGAGGATGTTCGCGACGATGTGCGGGACGGCGAGCCCCCGGGGCTCGAGCTCGTCGAGGGTGGTGATCTCGAGCGCAGCGGTCCGCCGCTCCTCGAGGAACGCCCGGTCGCACAGGATGCCGTCGACCACGCCGAAGTCGCTCGGGCCCGGGGTGTCGAGCCCGAAGCCGATCGCGCGGGCGCCCTCCTCGACCTCGGCGTCCTCGACCATGTGCATCGTCGCCTCGTCGGCGCGGTTGTACACGCACGCGACCTTGGCGTTCTGGTACACCTTGGCCTTCGCGTCCCGGTAGGCCTCCATGGAACCGTGCCAGTCGAGGTGATCGTCGGCGAGGTTCAGGCAGACGCTGGAGAACGGGTGCACCGCCCCCGGACCGCTCGTGGGCATCGCGTGGAGCTGGAAGCTCGAGAGCTCGACGACGAGGACGTCGTAGCCGAGCGGGTCGCGGACCGCGTCGAGCACGGGCACGCCGATGTTGCCGCACGGCGCGACCCGCACGCCGTGCGCTGCGATGAGCGTCGCCGCGAGCTGCACGGTGGTCGTCTTGCCGTTCGTGCCCGTGACGAGCATCCACTCGGCGGCCTTCACCTTGTCGCGCACGCGCCAGGCCAGCTCGATGTCGCCCCATACCGGCACGCCGGCATCGGCCGCCCACCGGAGCACGGGGTGGTCGGGGCGGAAGCCGGGCGAGACCACCACGAGTTCGGGGGGCGTCTCGGCGAGGTCGGCGGGCACCTCGTCGAGCGGGTGCACCACGAGGCGGACGCCGATCACGTCGAGGATCCGGGCACGGTCGTCGTCGCGGTCGCGCGCGAAGACTGTCACGTCGGCGCCGAGCTCGGCCAGGGTGTCGGCGACCGCGAAGCCCGTCACGCCGAGGCCGAGCACGGCGACGCGGAGCCCGCGCCAGTCGGCGTGCCAGCTGGTCAGTCCGTCGAGGCGCGTGGCGCCGGCCGTGGCATCCGTCAACTCTGCAGCCATTCGAAGTAGAACGCGCCCACGCCGGCGGCGACGAAGAGGCCGCCGATGATCCAGAAGCGCACGACGATCGTGACCTCGGCCCAGCCCTTGAGCTCGAAGTGGTGGTGGATCGGGCTCATCAGGAAGATGCGCTTGCCGCCGGACAGCTTGAAGTAGGCCCGCTGGACGATGACCGATCCGGCCTCGATCACGAAGAGGCCGCCGATCACGAGGAGCAGCAGTTCGGTCTGGCTCGTCACCGCGAGCGCCGCGAGCGCGCCGCCGAGTGCGAGCGAGCCGGTGTCGCCCATGTAGATGTGCGCCGGGTTGGTGTTCCACCAGAGGAACCCGACGACCGCGCCGACGATCGCGGTCGCGACGATGGCGAGGTCGAGCGGATCGCGCACGTCGTAGCTGCGGTACAGGTCGCTCGGGTTCAGGTTCTCGCTGAAGCGGGACTGGTTGAACTGCCAGAACCCGATGATGATGAACGAGCCGATCGCGAGGATCGAGGCACCGGATGCGAGACCGTCGAGCCCGTCGGTGACGTTCACGCCGTTCGAGGCGGCGGCGGAGATCAGCACGATCCACGCGACGTACGCCACGATGCCGAACACCGTGCCGAAGACCATGAAGTCCAGCGGCAGGTCGCGGATGAACGAGATCTTCGTCGTCGCCGGCGTCGCGCCCTGCTCGTTCGGGAACTGCAGGGCCAGGAGCGCGAACGCGGCGGCCACGAGCGTCTGGCCGGCGATCTTCGCCCATCCGCCGAGCCCCAGGCTCTGCTTCTTGCGGGTCTTCAGGAAGTCGTCGATGAAGCCGACGATGCCGAGCCCGACCATCATGAAGAGGACGAGCAGGCCGGACGCGGTCGGACCGTCGCCGATGATCAACGTGGCGCTGAAGTAGCCGAACAGCGTGCCGAGGATGAAGATGATGCCGCCCATGGTGGGCGTGCCGCGCTTGACGTGGTGGGTCTGGGGTCCGTCGTCGCGGATGAACTGCCCCCATCCGAGCCTCGTGAACAGCCGGATGAACAGCGGCGTCAGGAAGAGCGTGAAGGAGAGCGACAAGGCTCCGGCGGTCAGAAGTGCTCTCACGCGAACCATTCTCCCAGTCGGTCGCCGAGGTGACGGAGCCCCGCCGCGTTCGACGATTTCACCAGCACGGTGTCCCCCGGGCGGGCCATGGACGTCACGAGCTCGAACGCCTCGTCGGCGGTGTCGACGTACGCCGACTCGCCGTCCCACGATCCTTCGTTGATCGTGGAGATGTGCAGGCGCCGAGCCCCCTCGCCCACGACGACCAGCTGCGAGATCCCGAGCCGCACGGCGAGCAGGCCGATGCGGTCGTGCTCCTCCCCCGAGAACTCGCCGAGCTCGCTCATCTCGCCGAGCACGGCGATGCTGCGCGCACCCGGACGCTTCACCTGCGCAAGCGTCTTCAGCGCCGCCGCCATCGAGTCGGGGCTGGCGTTGTACGCGTCGTTGATGACCGTGATGTCGTCGCGGCCGCCCAGGACCTGCATGCGGCCCTCCTCGGCGAGCGTCACCTGCTCGAGGCCGGCGACGATCGTGTCGAGCGGCACGTCGAGCTGCAGTGCCGCGGCGACCGCCGCGAGCGCGTTCATCACGTGGTGCTCGCCGAGGACCGAGAAGTCCACCCGGGCCGACTCCCCGCCGGGCACCGTGACGGTGAACGAGGTGCCGCGAGCGTGGACCACGACGTCGGTGGCGCGCACGTCGGCCTCCTCGGCGAGCCCGAACCAGACGACGCGCGCGCGCGTGAGCTGCGCCATCGAGGCGACGCGCGGGTCGTCGGCGTTCAGCACCGCCACGTCGGTCGGGAGCAGGTCGGTGACCATCTCGGACTTCGCCTGCACCGTCTTCTCGATGCCGCCGAACTCGCCGGCGTGGGCGAGGCCGACCTTGAGCACGATGCCCACGTCGGGGCGGGCCATGCGCACGAGGTGCGCGATGTGCCCGATGCCCGAGGCGCCCATCTCCGCCACCAGGAACTCGGTGTCCTCGGTGAGCTCGAGCATGGTCGTCGGGGCGCCCACCTCGTTGTTGTAGCTCTTGCGGGCGGCCACGGTGGGGCCGACCTGCTCGAGGACGGTGCGCAGGAGGTTCTTCGTGGTCGTCTTGCCGTTCGATCCGGTCACCCCGACGATCCGCAGGCGGCCGAGGGCGCGAACCCGCCGGACGACCTCGGTCGCCAGCGCGCCCAGCGCCTCGACGGAGTCCGACACCACGATCTGCGGCACGGGGACCTCCAGCGGCCGCTCCACGATGAGGAGCGCCGCACCCCGCTCGGCCGCGCCCGGCGCGAACCGGTGCCCGTCGTCGGCCTCGCCGCGCTTGGCGACGAAGACCCCGCCGGGCTCGACCTCGCGCGAATCGGTCGTGACGGCACCCGTCACCACCGACTCGGGCGTCGCCTCCGTGCCGCTCGCCTCGAACCGCCCGGACGTCGCCTCGGCGATCTCGGCCATGGTCAGCGCGATCATTCGAGCCACCCCGCTTCCTGCAGTGCCAGCCGGGCGTCGTCCCGGGCCGAATACGGATGCTTCACCCCGGCCACCTCGTGGTAGTCCTCGTGGCCCGGGCCGGCGTAGAGCACCGCGTCCCCCTCGCCGACGAGCGTCAGCGCACGTCGGAAGGCGGCCCGCGGGTCGCCGATCTCGTGGATCTCCCGCTCGGGCACCGCCGCGCGGGCCCCCGCGATCAGGGCCGCGCGGATCGCGGCCGGGTCCTCGGAGCGGGGGTGGAAGTCGGTGATGACGAGCGCGTCTGCGCCGCGAGCCGCGATCGCGCCCATGTCGGCGCGCTTGGTCGTGTCGCGGTCGCCGTCGGCGCCGAAGACCATGACGACGCGTCCGTCGGTCGTGCTGCGGATGGCCTCGAGCGCCTGCTCGAACGCATCGGGCGTGTGGCCGTAGTCGATGTAGACGACCGGTCCGCGCTCGCCCGAGACGCGCTCCGCGCGGCCCGGGATGTACGCGTCGATGCCGCGCTCCGCGATCGCCCCGGCGATGAGGTCGAGATCGTGCCCCGCTTCGACGAGCATCACGATGGCGAGCGCCGCGTTGGCGGCCATGAAGCGGCCGATGAGCGGCACGTGCGTCTCGAGCGCGCGGCCGTCGGGGCCCTCGAGCCGGAACGACGTGCGCGTCGGCGCCTGCTCGAGGAGCGACATCCGCCAGTCGGCGTCGACGCCCGGCTCGGTCGCGAGGGTCGTGACGGGGATCCGGGTGTCGGCCACCAGGCGGCGTCCCCATTCCGAATCGACCGTGACGACGCCGCGGCGGGCACGCTCGGGCGTGAAGAGCTCGCGCTTGGCCTCGAAGTACTCGTCCATCGACGCGTAGTCGTCGAGGTGGTCGTGCGACAGGTTCGTGAACCCCGCGATGTCGAACACGAGGCCGTCGACCCGGTGCCGGGTGAGGGCCTGGGCCGACACCTCGATGCCGACCGCGCGCACCTCGACCTCGCGCATGCGCGCGAGGAGCGCGTGCAGCTCGCTCGCCTCGGGCGTCGTGAGCGAACTCGTGACCGCCTCATCGCCGATCCGACGCTCCGCCGTCGAGGTGAGCCCCGCCGTGACGCCCATCTGGCGCAGGATCGCGTAGAGCAGGTAGACGACGCTCGTCTTGCCGTTCGTGCCCGTGACCGCGAGCAGGGTGGCGGGGTTCTCGTCCGTCCGGTGGATCCATGCCGCCACCTCGCCGAGCGCGGTGCGCGCGTCGGGCGTGACGAGGACCGGCAGCCCGGACTCCGCCGCGAGCTCGACGCCGGCGGCATCCGTCAGCACCGCCACCGCGCCGTTCGCCGCCGCCTGGCCGGCGTACCGCGCACCGTGCGCGTTGCGGCCCGGGACGCCGACGTAGAGGTCGCCGCCCTGGACCGCGCCCGACGCGATGGCCACGCCGGTCACGTCGAGGTCGTCGATCCCGCCGCGCACCTCGAATCCGAACGCCTCCGCGAGGCCGCGGAGCGAACGAGGATTCGGGTGCTGCGGCCGGAGTGCCGTCGGAGGCGTTCCGGTCACGAACCCAACTTTCTCACCAGTTTGCTGGCAGTTCAGGCGCCGGAGCGCCGGATGGAACCGTCCGATACTTCTTCAGCACCTGGCTCATCACCTGTTGGAAGACGGGAGCAGCTGCGGCGGACGAATTCATCTTAACCGGGTTCTTGATGCTCACCGAAACGACGAACTCGGGGTCGTCGGCCGGCGCGAAGCCCGCGACCGACACGAGGTATCCCGCCTCGTAGCCGTCGCCGTCGGAGAACTGCGCGGTACCGGTCTTCGCCGCCACCCGGTAGCCGGGGATCTCCCACAGGTCCGACACCCACGCGTCCTCGTACACGCGCTCGAGCATGTCGGTGGTCTCCTGGGCGGCGGCCTCGGAGATGACCCGTCGGCCCTCGGTGGCCGGCTCCCCCTCGAGCGTGCCGTCCGGCATGCGGCATCCGTCGACCAGCGTCACCGGCTTGCGGACGCCGCCGTTCGCGATGGCCTGGTAGGCGCTCGCGATCTGCACCGCCGTCGTCGTGAGGCCCTGGCCGAACATGGTCGCGTAGCGCGTCTGCGAGTCCGGCCAGCCGCCGTCGTAGTTCAGGTCGCCGGCCGCCTCGCTCGCGAAGCCCACCTCGGTCGGCGAGCCCAGGCCGAAGGCCCGCATGTAGTCGTACCGGTCGGCGTCGCTCAGCCGCTCGCCGAACATCGACATGCCCGTGTTCGACGACACGATGAGCATGCCCGTCATGGTCCAGCGCTCGGGTTCGTGGCCGAAGGAGTCGGTGATGTCGGCGCCGTCGGGTTCGTACCGGTACGGCGCGGTGACGCGGCTCGTCGGCGTCGCCTCCCCCGCGTCGATGACGGATGCCGAGGTCAGCGACTTGAACGTCGATCCGGGTTCGAACGGCGCGGTGAACGCCCGCGAACCGCGGTCCTGCGAGTCGACGGACGTCGGCGAGTTCGGGTCGACGGTCGGCACGTCCGCCACGGCGAGGAGCCGACCGGTCTTCGCCTCCATCACGGTGACCGTGGCCCAGTCGGCCTGCACCGCCGCGACCTGCTCGGCCGCGACGCGCTGCACGAAGTACTGCAGGTCGGCGTCGATCGTCAGCTGCAGGTCGCCGCCGTCGTGCGACTCCTCGATCACCTGCTCGGAGCCGGGGATCGTCACCCAGTCGGTGAGGCTGCGCAACGACCGCATGGTGCCGTTCTCGGCCGCGAGGCACTGGTCCTCCGACAGCTCGAGTCCCGCCACGGGTTCGCCGTCGGCGTTCGTGAAGCCGAGCAGGTTGCCCGCCACGGCCCCATTGGGGTAGCGGCGTCCGGGCTGGATGTAGGGCTCCACCCACGGGATCCCGAGGGCCTTGACCGCTTCGTAGGTCGCCGTGTCGACGTGCCGCGCGGCGTACTCGAAGTCGTCGTCGGGGTCGGCGGCGAGGGCGGTGTCGATCTGCGTGCGGAGCTCCTCGCCCGTCCGACCGATGACCTCGCCGAGCTCGGCGAGGACCTGGTCGAGCGGCACCTCGACCGTCCGGGTGCTCGACGGGTCGTCGGGGTCCGGCTCCTCGCGGGTCACCCGGCCGAGCATGGCCTGCTTGGGCGACAGCGCGATGTCGTAGCGCATGACGGTCTCGGCCAGGACCGCGCCCGTGGCATCGAGGATCTCGCCGCGCTCCCCGTAGATCGTCTGGTCCCGGGACCGGACGTCCTGCGAGGCCTCGTTGAGTTCGGCGGCGCGCACGACCTGGATGTCGACGAGTCGGAGCACGAACCACCCGACCAGCAGGAGCAGGACCACGCCGGCGGCGAGGATCCGCCGCATGGGATGCCGGCTCACTCGGTTCATCGTCGGGTTTCGCTCCTCGTGTGGTGTGGTCGGCTCGGTCGGGCGATCAATGCGTCGCCGGGGTCGGCAGCCCCCCGGTCAGCGCGGGCGGTGCGGCGGGGGTGCCCGCCGCCGGAGCGTCGGGCCGGCCCCCCTGGCCCTCCTTCGCAGTCTTCCCCTCCGCCTGCTCCGTCACGGGCGGCACGCCGTCGATCAGGGCATTCGGCACGAGGGGCGCAGCGGATGCCGCGGCACCACCGGCGGGCGTCGGCTCCCCGAGCACGGCCCCGTCGGACAATCGCAGGTACACCGGTTCGGCATTCGGGACCATGCCGAGCGCCTCGGCGTTCATGGCGAGGAACTGCGGCGAGCCCATGCGGTCGAGGTCGTCGGAGAGCTTCGCCTCCTCGCGACGCAGCTCCGCCTGCCGCAGGAGCTGCTCGTCCATCTCGTACGCGCCCTGGGTCATCGCGATCGACAGGAGCAGCTGCACGATCGCGATCGCCCCGATCGAGGCGAGCGCCACCACGGCATAGGCGAGCCGCGGACGACCGCGGGTGCCTGCGGGCACCTCGGGTACCGGCCTGAGCCGCGGACCGCGCTCGGTGGCGGGCCGTCGGACGGGTCGTGTCTGGGCCGGCAGTGCGCTCACGACGGCCTCCTCACTCGCTCTGCGGCACGGAGCCGCACCGGCTTGGCACGCGGGTTCTCCGCCTGCTCGGACTCGCTCGCCAGCTCCGCGCCCCTTACGAGGAGGCGGAACTGCGGACGATGCTCGGGGAGCTCCATGGGCAGCCCTGCGGGGGCTGTGGAGCTCGATGCCGCGGCGAGGGCCCGCTTCACGAGGCGGTCCTCCAGCGACTGGTACGAGAGCACGACGATGCGCCCTCCGGTCGAGACGAGGTCGAGGGCCGCGGGGATCGCCGCCTCCAGCGCGACGAGCTCCTCGTTCACCTCGATGCGCAGGGCCTGGAACACGCGCTTGGCGGGGTGCCCGGCGCGCTGCACCGCGGCCGGCGTCGCATCCGTGAGGACCTCGACCAGCCGACCGGAGCGCGTGATGGGCTCGGCCTCGCGCGCCCGGACGATGGCCCGGGCGTATCGGGCCGCGAGCTTCTCCTCGCCGTACTCCTGGAAGATCCGGCGCAGCTGGTCCTCGTCGTACTCGGCGATCACGTCGGCGGCCGTGCGGCCCCGGGTCGAGTCCATGCGCATGTCGAGCGGGGCGTCCTTCGCGTACGCGAAGCCGCGCTCGGCCCGGTCGAGCTGCATCGAGGAGACGCCGAGGTCGAACAGGATGCCCTGGACCTCGTCGAAGCCCTCGCCCCGCACCGCGTCGGCGATGCCGTCGTAGACCGTGTGGACGAAGCGCATGCGGTCGCCGAACCGGGCGAGCCGCTCCCGCGCGATGGCGAGGGCCTCGGTGTCGCGGTCGAGTCCGATCACGACGGCGCCCGGGAAGCGCTCGAGGACGGCGAGGCTGTGCCCGCCCATGCCGAGCGTGGCGTCGACGAAGACGGCGCCCTCGCGTTCGAGCGCCGGCTCGAGCAGGTCGAGCGTGCGCTCCAGCATGACCGGCGTGTGGATGCGATCGATGTCCATGTGCTCTCCCTCCTTCCGGGGCCTCGGGGCCCGATCCCCATCCGTTCGTCCTGCTGCGGGGAAGTGCAGCAGGCTCGCACGGCTGGGAGTCGGGACCCGAGGACTCAGAAGAGTCCGGGAATCACCTCCTCCGCCGTCTCCGCGAAGGCCGCCTCCTGCTCGGCGAGGTACGTCTGCCACGCCGCCGCATCCCAGATCTCCACCCGGCTGCCTGCGCCGATGACCGTGAGGTCGCGGCCGAGGCCCGCATACGCGCGAAGCGTCGCGGGGATGGTCACCCGATGCTGCTTGTCGGGGGTCTCCGCGGATGCCCCCGAGAGGAAGACGCGCATGTAGTCGCGCGCCTGCTTGCTCGTCACCGGGGCCTGGCGGATCTTGTCGCTCATGCTCTCGAACTCCCGCGCGCTGAACACGTAGATGCAGCGCTCCTGGCCTCGTGTGAGCACGAGGCCGTTCGACAGCTCCTCCCGGAACTTCGCCGGAAGAATGACGCGACCCTTCTCATCGAGCTTGGGCTCGTAGCTTCCGAGGAACATCGCGTCACCCCCACTCCTCCGGCCAGGAACCAGGTGTGGCCCCACTTTACTCCACTGTCCTCCACCACTCAATGACATTGCCGTGTTTCGGCGCGTCGTACCTCAGTGGAAGCCCGGATTCTCAGGCTTCTCGAAGGGTGGAGGGAAGTGGATGGCTCGGGGACGGATGGCGCCCGGAGCGCACGAAAAACGGGCCGATCAGATGATCGGCCCGTCAGGCGGAGTGGTTCAGTCGGGGTGGAGCGTCAGTCGCGGCCCTCCTGGCGGCGATCCCATCGTTCGTTGAGGCGGTCCATGAAACCGCCACGAGCGGGCGCGCTCGGCCGCGCGGCGCCCGCCTGCGTCGGGCCGGCGAACGGCGACGCGGCGGTCGCCGTGCGCTTGGACGGCGTGATGGCCACGAGGACCCCGACGAACATGAGCGCGAAGCCGAGGACGCCGACGATGAGCAGCTGGGAGGCGACCCCGCCGATGAGGGCACCGGCTCCGGCCACGGCGAGCAGCACGCCGATCACGATCGCCCGGTAATTGGGACGACCGCGGCCCGAACCTCCGACGGTCGCGACGAAGTCGGCGTCGTTCTTGTAGAGGTTCCGCTCCATCTCTTCGAGAAGGCGCTGCTCTTGCTCCGAAAGCGGCATCTCATTCCCCTCGTGTTCGGAACCGACGCTTCGTAGCGTCCATTCTAGTCTCCCGCGCCGTCGCTAGGCTAGGACGATGGTCCCGGCTCCCCGACTCGTCGAACTGGTCAACGAACGACTCGAGGAGTTCCTCGCCGATCGCGCTTCCATTCTCCGCTCCATCGCGGTCGACCTCGACCCGCTGTCCGGATTCTCGGAGCGCTTTCTCAGCGGCGGCAAGCGCTTCCGCGCACGGTTCTGCCATCTCGGCTGGGAGGCGGTCCGTGGCCGCGGCGACGGGAGCGTCGACGCAGGGGACGAGGCGGGCCTGGCCGCCGTCGTGTCGGCCTCGGCCGCCCTCGAGGTGTTCCATGCCGCGGCGCTCGTGCACGACGACCTGATCGACCACTCCGACACGCGTCGGGGCGCGCCGTCGGCCCATCGCGTGTTCGAGGGCCAGCACCGCGATTCCGGCTGGTCGGGCGACTCCGCCGACTACGGGCACGGCACCGCCATCCTCCTGGGCGACCTGCTCCTCGGCTGGAGCGACGAACTCCTCGACGAGGGGCTCGCCAGCCTCGGCTCGTTCGCAGCCGGACGGGCGGCGCGGCTGGAGTTCAACCGGATGCGCACCGAGGTGACCGCCGGCCAGTACCTCGACATCCTGGAGGAGCGCGCCTGGCACGCGAGGGCCGAGACCGAGCAGCGCGCCCGGGCCGAGCGGGTGGTGGTCTACAAGTCGGCGAAGTACTCGATCGAGGCGCCCCTCGCGATCGGCGGAGCCATCGCCGGAGCATCGCCCGGCGACCTCGAGGCGCTCCGGGCGTTCGGGCTGCCGCTCGGGGTGGCGTTCCAGCTGCGCGACGACCTCCTCGGCGTCTACGGCGACCCCGGCGTGACCGGCAAGCCCGCCGGGGACGACCTCCGCGAGGGCAAGCGCACGGTCCTCGTGGCGATCGCGCGCGAGCGGATGGATCCGGCCGACCGACGCCGCCTCGACGACCTGCTGGGCGACCCCGACCTGACCGCGGCCCAGGTGGCCGACCTGCAGGCCGCGATCCGCGACGCCCGGGCGGTCGACGCCGTCGAGCAGTTGATCGACGAGAACACCGCGAAGGCCATGGCGGCGCTCGACGCCGCCGACCTCCAGCCGGATGCCGCGGCCGGGCTCGCCGAACTCGCCGATGCGGTGACCCGGCGGGTCAGCTGACGAGCTGCGGACGAGGCGTTGGAGCTCAGGCGAGCGCCTGCGCCACCCGGCGAACCTCCGACTTTCGGCCCGCACGCAGCGCCGCGATCGGCGTGGTGCCCAGGCTGTCCTCCTCGCCGAGCAGCCACTCGAGCGCCTCGGCGTCGCTGAAGCCGGCGTCGGCGAGGACGATCGCCGTGCCATGGAGCTCCGGCAGCGGCGCGTCGTCGCGGAGGAAGTCGGCCGGCACCTTCAGCACGCCGTCGATCTTCGTCGCCAGGAGGAAGCGCTCGTCGATGAGGCGTCGGATCCGACTCGGGGTCTGGCCGAGGCGCTCGACGAGTTCGGGGATGGTCAGCCAGTCGGTCTGGTCGGCATCGGTCACGCATCCAGCCTGCCACGACGGACCGGGCCGACGGAACCGCCCTCGCCGGGCCCGGGCGACGCGCGCGGATGAGTTTGACTCGCTCCGGGCCGCGTGAGACGGTGACGGCGTCCGCCTGGGAGCGGAGGGGGAACATGACGCAGCATCCGGGGACCGCACCGACAGGCGACGACGCGCACGTGCCGGCGATCCGGCCGCGCACCGTCCGTCGCCTGCTGACCGTCCCCATCGCGCTCGCGAGCGCCGTCGCCGTGACGCTCGGCTTCGCGCACCCGGCGGAGGCGACCTCCCAGACGGTGAAGCGGTCGCCGAAGGCCAAGGCGCAGCGCTCCGCGCCCACCGCCGCGCCGCAGGTGCGCACCGCGACCGACGTGCCCGCCGAGGTCACCGTCGGCGACGGGGACACCGTCAGCGGGATCGCCGCGCGATACGGGCTGTCGACCGCCGAGGTGCTCGCGAAGAACGGGCTGAGCTGGTCGAGCCTGATCTTCCCCGGCCAGCGCCTGGCGCTGCCCGTCGGCGGCCCGCAGCGGACCGCCGAGCGGCCCGACATCGCGCGACACGTGGTGGCGCCCGGCGACACCATCGGGCGGATCGCGGCCGAGCACGGCCTCGCGGTCGACGACGTGCTGCGGGCGAACGGGTTGAACCGCGCGAGCCTCATCTTCCCGGGGCAATCGATCGTCCTCCCCCGTGCCGACGCTCCGGACGGCGGGTCGTCGGCCGCCGCGAGCACGACCGTCACGCACGAGGTCGTCGCCGGCGACACGCCCATCGGCATCGCCGTCAGCCACGGCATCACGCTGGCTCGGCTCCTCGAGCTCAACGACCTCGACCGCGACGCCGTGATCCACCCGGGCCAGCGACTCGTGGTCCGCCGGGCCGAGCCCGTCGAGGCCACGGCCGCCGCGTCGACCGACGTCCCCCTGGACCCCGACATGCGGGCGAACGCCCGGATCATCGTCGAGGTGGGACGGCGGCTCGGCGTGCCCGACCGCGGCATCGTCATCGCCCTCGCCGCGGCCGCCCAGGAGTCCGGCCTCAGGAACCTCCGCCACGGCGACCGCGACTCGATGGGCCTGTTCCAGCAGCGGCCCAGCCAGGGCTGGGGCACTCCCGAGGAGGTGCTGGACCCGGTCCGGGCCGCGCGCGCCTTCTACGGCGGACCGACCTCGCCGACGGCGGGGATCGCGCCCGGCCTGCTCGACGTCGACGGCTGGTCGTCGATGCCCGTGACGGAGGCCGCGCAGGCGGTCCAGCGGAGCGCCCATCCGCACCACTACGCCAAGTGGGAGGCGACGGCGCGGCGCTGGCTGGACGAGCTCGGCTGAGCCCGCGGCATCCGTCATCACGATGCCGTTGCGATCCTGAGGCTCCCCGGCGTTTGTTCGGCTCACGGCATACGCGAATTCGTACACTCGTACGGTGACCACCGCGCCGCCCGCCGACCCGATGATCGGCCGTCTCGTCGACGGCCGGTATCAGGTGCGCTCGCGGATCGCCCGCGGGGGCATGGCGACGGTGTACCTCGCGACCGACCTGCGCCTCGAGCGCCGCGTCGCGATCAAGATCATGCACGGCCACCTGGCCGACGACAACACGTTCAAGACCCGGTTCGTGCAGGAGGCGCGGTCGGCCGCGCGGCTCGCGCACCCGAACGTCGTGAACGTCTTCGATCAGGGCCAGGACGCCGACATGGCCTACCTGGTCATGGAGTACCTGCCGGGCATCACCCTCCGCGACCTGCTGAAGGACTACACGCGGTTGACCCCCGAGCAGACCGTCGACATCCTCGATGCCGTGCTCTCGGGCCTCGCCGCCGCCCACAAGGCCGGCATCGTCCACCGCGACCTCAAGCCCGAGAACGTGCTGCTCGCCGACGACGGCCGCATCAAGCTCGGCGACTTCGGGCTCGCGCGCGCGGCGAGTGCCAACACGGCGACCGGGCAGGCCCTGCTCGGCACCATCGCCTACCTCTCCCCCGAGCTCGTGACGCGCGGCGTGGCCGATGCGCGCAGCGACATCTACGCGCTCGGCATCATGACCTACGAGATGCTCACGGGCGAGCAGCCCTACGTCGGCGAGGCGCCGATGCAGATCGCCTACCAGCACGCGAACGACTCGGTTCCGGCGCCGAGCACGCGCGATCCGTCGATCCCGCCCGAGCTCGACGAGCTCGTGCTCTGGGCGACCACCAGGGACCCCGACCAGCGGCCGGCCGACGCCCGGGCGATGCTCGAGCGCCTGCGTGAGATGGAACCGCACCTCCGCCCCTCGCAGCCCGTGGTGGCGGCCGGCGACACGATGGTCATCGCTGCCGGCGATCACCTGCCCACCGCCGAGACGCGCGTGCTCGGCGGCGGCGCGCTCGCGGTGGCCGAGACGGATGTCGCGGAGCCCGACGACGACGCGGCGGTCCTCACCCGCACGACCGACCGCCGGCGCCGCCGCGGCTACTGGCTGCTCGCGCTCGTGCTCGTGCTCGCCGGACTCGCCGGTGGAACCGGCTGGTACTTCGGGGCCGGACCGGGCTCGCTCGCGGTGGTGCCCGACACGGTCAACCTGATGCCCGACAGCGCCACCCAGGTGCTGCAGGAGGCGGGCTTCGAGGTCGAGCTCGCCGAGCGCAACGATCCCGTCGTGCCGCCTGGGCAGGTCTCGGGAACCGACCCGGAGGCCGGAGCAGAAGCGCGGCGCGGCTCGACCGTGCAGCTGTTCGTCTCGATCGGGCCGCAGTTCCTGGACGTCCCGGCGGTCATCGGACTGCCCGAGGCCGATGCCCGGGCGCAGCTCGGCGAGTTCTTCACCGTGGCCGACGAGGCTGCGCTCCAGTTCTCCGGCGAGGTCGAGGCCGGCCTCGTCATCGCGGTGCTCGACGCCGACGGTACGGCGGTGCCGACGACCTACCCGGAACGCGGCGCGCTCTCGCTCGTCGTGTCCGCCGGCCCCGTGCCGCCCGTCGAGGGGCTCGCCGTCGGCGACGCGCAGGCCAGGCTCGAGGGCGCGGGCCTCCGGGTCGAGTTCGCCGACCCCGCCTTCGACGACAACGTCCCCGTCGACGTGGTCATCACGGCGGACTGGCTCGACGACCCGATGAACCCGGGCGACACCGTGCGGCTCACGGTGTCGAAGGGGCCGGACCTCGTCGAGGTGCCGAACGTCGTGACCGGCCAGACGGTGGCGCAGGCGCGCACCCAGCTCGAGGAGCTCGGCTTCGCGGTCACGTCGAACGTCCCGCAGTTCCTGGAGGGCGCGGTCGTCGCCTCCGTGCAGAGCCCGGCCGCCGGCGAACGCGTGAAGCGCGGCACCGAGATCACGGTCAACTTCCAGCCCTGACGACCCACCGACGCGCTCCCACGGGCCCTGCAGCTCCGGACGCCGACGGGCGGCCGCGGCATCCGTGGGACACCGCGACCGCCCGTCGAACGTCGTCGGAGGCGCGCGCCGATCAGCGCGCGGCGAGCTCCTCGGCCACGAGGAACGCCAGCTCGAGCGACTGCATGTGGTTCAGGCGCGGGTCGCACAGCGACTCGTAGCGGGTCGCGAGCGTCTCCTCATCGATGTGCTCGGAGCCGCCGAGGCACTCGGTGACATCGTCGCCCGTGAGCTCGACGTGGATGCCGCCCGGGTGCGTGCCCGCCGCCCGGTGCGCCTCGAAGAAGCCCTTGACCTCGTCCACGACGTCGTCGAAGCGACGCGTCTTGTAGCCGGTCGGCGTGGTGATGCCGTTGCCGTGCATGGGGTCGGTGACCCAGAGCGGATTGGCATCGCTGCGCTTGATCGCCTCGAGCAGGGGCGGCAGCGCGTCGCGGATCTTCCCGGCGCCCATGCGCGTGATGAACGTGAGCCGGCCCGGCTCGCGGTGCGGATCGAGCTTCTCGACGAGCTCCATCATGACCTCGGGCGTCGTCGTCGGTCCGAGCTTCACGCCGATCGGGTTGCGCACCCGGGACAGGAAGTCCACATGCGCGCCGTCGAGTTCGCGGGTGCGCTCGCCGATCCAGATGAAGTGCGCCGAGGTGTTGTACGGCGTGCCGGTCCGGGAGTCGATCCGCGTCATGGGGCGCTCGTAGTCCATGAGCAGGCCCTCGTGGCCGGTGTAGAACTCGGTGCGCTTGAGCTCGTCGAAGTCGGCGCCGCACGCGTCCATGAACTTCACCGCGCGGTCGATCTCGCGCGCGAGCTTCTCGTAGCGGACGTTGGCCGGGTTGGCGGCGAAGCCCTGGTTCCACGCGTGGACCTGGCGGAGGTCGGCGAACCCGCCCTGAGTGAAGGCCCGGATCAGGTTCAGCGTGGACGCGGCCATGTGGTACCCCTGCAGCAACCGCGAGGGGTCGGCCGCCCGCGACTCGGGGGTGAAGTCGTAGCCATTGACGATGTCGCCGCGGTAGGCCGGCAGCGTGATGTCGCCGCGCGTCTCGGTGTCGCTCGAACGCGGCTTGGCGAACTGCCCGGCCATGCGGCCCATCTTCACGACCGGCATGGATGCGCCGTAGGTGAGCACGACCGCCATCTGGAGCACCGTCTTGACGCGGTTCCGGATCTGGTCGGCCGTCGCGCCGGCGAAGGTCTCGGCGCAGTCGCCGCCCTGAAGGAGGAACGCCTCGCCGCGCGACGCGGACGCGAGCCGATCGCGCAGCATGTCGACCTCGCCGGCGAAGACGAGCGGGGGCAGCGCCGCGAGTTCAGCGGATGCCGCGTGCGCCGCCTCCGGGTCGGGCCAGGCGGGCTGCTGCTTGATCGGCAGCGTGCGCCAATAGTCGAGGCCCGCGATCACGGAGGGATCTGCGTTCACGATGGGCTCGACGAGCTGTACCACTTTGGTGTCCTGGAGGGTTGGGCGCGCGGGGCGCGGGGAGGGAACGGAAACCGGCGCCGGGTCGCGACGCCGTCTCGCCAGCCTACCGCGACTGGGTCGCGCGTTGCTCCCGCACCGAACTCGCGTACACGTCCACGTACTCCTGGTCGCTCAGGGCGCGGAGGTCGTAGACGAGTTCGTCGGTCACGGAGCGCAACACGAAGCGGTCGCCCTCCATTCCCTCGAAGCGACTGAAGTCGAGCGCCTCGCCGAAGACGATGCCGACACGGCGCACCTTGGGCACGCGGGTCCCGATCGGCATGACCTCCGCGGTGCCGATCATGGCGACGGGCACGACCGGGACGCCGGCCTCGAGCACCATGCGGGCCACGCCGGTGCGTCCGCGGTAGAGGCGTCCGTCGGGGCTGCGGGTGCCCTCCGGGTAGATCCCGAGGATCCGCCCCTCGCCAAGCACGCGGAGGCCGGTGTTGAGCGACGCCTCGGAGGCCTTCCCGCCGGAACGATCGATCGGCAGTTGGTTCGCCGCCTGGAAGAAGAGTCGGGTCGCCCAGCCCTTCAGGCCCTTGCCCGTGAAGTACTCGCTCTTCGCGAGGAACACCACGGGGCGGTCGACCACGAGCGGGAGGAAGATCGAGTCGATGAACGAGAGGTGGTTCGAGGCGAGGATCACCGGGCCCTGCTTCGGGACGTGCTCGAGGCCCACCACCCACGGGCGGAACACGGCGAGGAGGATCGGCCCGATCACGATGTGCTTCATGATCCAGTAGAACACCGGTCTCCTCCGTCCGTCGCTCCCGCCAGCACAGCCTATCCCCGGGTCAGGCGTGTTCTTCGACCCACAGGCGCGCGAGGTCGGCCGCGCCGACGACTCCGGCGTCGTTGACGAGTTCGGCGATCACGAAGTCCGGCTCCGGGTGGTACCCGCGAGCGGGCAGGTGCTCGAGGAACGCCTCGCGTACGGGCGCCAGCAGCAGCTCCCCCGCCACGGCGACGCCCCCGCCGAAGACGAAGCGCTGCGGGTCGAGCACCGCGGACAGACTCGCGGACGCCTCGCCCAGCCACCGGCCCAACTGCCGGAGCGCTGCGAGGGCGCCCGGGTCGTGCTCGGCGATGAGCCCGCCCACGATGGCGCCGTCGAGCGTGCCGTGCTCGTCGCGAGCCCGCGCGAGCGCCTGGCCGATGCCGCCCGCGTCGGCGATCTCGTTGGCCATGCGCATCAGGGCGCGTCCCGACCCGTACTGCTCGAGGCATCCGTGCTGGCCGCAGCCGCAGGCGATGCCGCCCGGGACGACACGGAGGTGGCCGAGCTCGGCGCCCGCACCGAACCCGCCCCGGAAGAGTCGGTCGCCGGCGACGATCGCACCGCCGACGCCGGTGCCGATGGTGAGCATGACCATGTCGCTCACCATCCGACCCGCGCCGAAGCGGAACTCGGCCCATCCGGCCGCGTTCGCGTCGTTCTCGACGATCACGGTCGTACCGACGCGGGCCTCGAGCTTCTCGCGGAAGGGTTCGTTGCGCCAGTCGATGTTCGGCGCGTAGTACACCGTCGACTGCGCCGCATCGATGAAGCCCGCCGCAGCCACGCCGACCGCGCCGATCGGCTCGCCCTCGGACAGGCTCCGGATCATGCCGACCACGGCATCCTCGAGCGCGACCGAGTCGCCGGCGGGCGTGGGGACGCGCTCGCTGCGTACGATGGCGCCGAGTTCGTCGACGACTGCCCCGGCGATCTTGGTGCCGCCGATGTCGATGCCGATCGCGTGCACGTGCGACTGCCTTTCGGAGGGGGCGGGGAAGCGGAACCGCAGCGGACGCGCCGCGCAGCACCGACTAGAGTGTAGTCAACCCCAATGCCGAGGTTCGCGCGGCCCCGAAGCGTGTGCGACCTCCCGGTGCCGAAGGAGCTACCGTGACCGAATTCGCCACAGCACCGTTGGTCCCCGCGGACCCGGACGCGAACACCACCGACCTGCTCGTCGACCGCCTCAAGGCGACGCCCGACTCCGTGTTGTTCTCCCTGCCGACCGCCGACGGCGGTTGGTCCCCGGTCACGACCCGCGAGTTCCACGACCAGGTCGTCCGGCTGGCCAAGGGCCTCGTCGCCGCGGGCATCCAGCCCGGCGACAAGATCGGCCTCATGTGCAAGACGCGCTACGAGTGGACTCTCATCGACTTCGCGGTGTGGTTCGCCGGAGCCGTGCTCGTGCCGATCTACGAGACGAGTTCGCCGTCGCAGGTCAAGTGGAACCTCGGCGACTCCGGCTCGATCGCCGTGATCGTCGAGACGGCAGACCACTTCGCCCGCTTCGACGAGGTGCACCCGGACCTCCCGGCGATCCGCAACGTCTGGCAGATCGACCTCGGCGACCTCGACAAGCTGGCCACCGCGGGCGGCGATGTGCCCGACGACGAGATCGAGCGCCGGCGGAACCTCGCGGTCGGTTCGGACATCGCGACGCTCATCTACACGTCCGGCTCCACCGGCCGTCCGAAGGGCTGCGTCCTCACGCACTCGAACTTCGTCGAGCTGTCGCGCAACTCGGCGGTGGCGCTGAAGGAGGTCGTGCTCGACCCCAACGGCGCATCGACGCTGCTGTTCATCACCACGGCGCACGTCTTCGCCCGCTTCATCTCGGTCCTGTGCGTGCACGCGGGCGTCCGCGTGGGCCACCAGCCCGACACCAAGCAGCTGCTCCCGTCGCTCGGCAGCTTCAAGCCGACCTTCCTCCTCGCGGTACCCCGCGTGTTCGAGAAGGTCTACAACGTGTCCGAGCAGAAGGCGGAGGCCGGCGGCAAGGGCAAGATCTTCCACGCGGCGGCCGAGACCGCGGTCGCGTACTCGACCGCCCAGGAGTCCGGCGGCAAGATCCCCCTCGGACTCAAGCTGAAGTTCCGGCTGTTCGACCGGCTCGTCTTCTCGAAGCTCCGCGCGGCGATGGGCGGCAACGTCAAGTACGCCGTCTCCGGCTCCGCTCCCCTCGGTCCGCGCCTCGGCCACTTCTACCACGCGCTCGGCATCACGATCCTCGAGGGCTACGGCCTCACCGAGACCACGGCGCCGGCCACGGTGAACCTCGTCACCAAGTCGAAGATCGGAACGGTCGGACCGGCACTGCCCGGCGTGGCCGTCCGCGTCGCCGACGACGGCGAGATCGAGGTCAAGGGCATCAACGTGTTCAAGGAGTACTGGAAGAACCCGGAGGCGACGGCCGACGTGTTCGACGGCGACTGGTTCAAGACCGGCGACATCGGCACCTTCGACTCCGACGGGTTCCTGACCATCACGGGCCGCAAGAAGGAGATCATCGTCACGGCGGGCGGGAAGAACGTCGCCCCGGCGGCGCTCGAGGATCCGATCCGCGCCAACCCGCTGGTCGGTCAGGTGGTGGTGGTCGGCGACAAGAAGCCGTTCATCTCGGCGCTCGTCACGCTCGACCCCGAGATGCTCCCCGTGTGGCTCAACACCCACGGCGAGGATGCCGGCATGAGCCTCGACGAGGCGACCAAGCACCCGGCGGTCCTCGCCGAGGTGCAGCGGGCCGTCGACGCCGCGAACGAGACGGTCTCGCGGGCGGAGTCGATCCGCAAGTTCATCATCCTCCCGCTCGAGTTCACCGAGGCCAGCGGCCACCTCACGCCCAAGATGAGCATCAAGCGCAACGTGATCCTCGAGGACTTCAGCGCGCAGATCGAGGGCATGTACACCGGCGCCCCCGCCACGGAGGGACACTCGATCGTGCAGTGATCCGTCGGTCGCTCCGACCGGACGACGGGCCCCGCGGCATCCGCGGGGCCCGTCGTCGTCTCGGTGCTCGGGTCAGAACCAGTCGGACTCGCGCACGGCGCGCATCGCCGCCCGGCGCTCGTCCTTCTCGAGCCGATCGAGGTAGAGCAGCCCGTCCAGGTGGTCGACCTCGTGCTGCAGCGCCTGCGCCATCAGGCCCTCACCGGCGAGCTCGATCTCGTTGCCGTCCAGGTCGACGCCCCGCACCCGTGCGAACGGATGCCGCGGCGTCTTGTGCCACAGTCCGGGCACGGACAGGCAGCCCTCGTCGACGAGTTCGGGTTCGCCCGAGACCTCGACGACGCGAGGATTGATGATGTACCCGACCTCACCGTCGACGTTGTAACTGAACACG
Source organism: Agromyces indicus (assembly GCF_031432295.1). Lineage (NCBI taxonomy): Bacteria > Bacillati > Actinomycetota > Actinomycetes > Micrococcales > Microbacteriaceae > Agromyces > Agromyces indicus. The sequence goes on from NZ_JAVKGS010000005.1 coordinate 87,006, forward strand.
CGCAGGTTCACGCCGATCTGCGGCGCGGCGACGCCCGCGCGCCCGGGCAGCCGGACGCTGTCGACGAGGTCGTCGACGAGGGCGCGCACGCGATCGTCGATCTGCTCGACGGGTGCTGAGACGGTCTTCAGGACGGGATCGCCGAACAGGCGAATGGGACGTTCCGGCAATGGTGCTCCGAGATCAGTGCCCGCGGTCGGCGGGCAGGCCTTCCACCACGAGGGCGGCGAGTTCGCGGGCCGCGTGCTGGGTCACCGGGCGCAGGTCGCGCCAGTGCACCACGGAGCCCGCCGCGAGCTGGGGATCGTACGGGATCCGCACGATCTCGCGCACGCGCGACTGGAAGTGGGCTTCGATCTCGTCGACCTTGACGAGATGCGTTCCCTGGGTGGCGAGGTTGATCGCGACGACCGCGTTCCTCACCAGTTCGTCGTACCCGTTCGCCTCGAGCCACGTCAGGGTCTCGCTCGCGAGCCGGGCCTCGTCGACGCTGCCGCCCGACACCACGACGATGGCGTCCGCCCGCTCGAGGGTGGCGCGCATCACCGAGTGGACGATGCCCGTCCCGCAGTCGGTGAGCACGAGCGAGTAGTAGCGGGCGGCGAGGTGGGCGACGACCGCGTAGTCGTCGGCGTCGAACGCCTCGGCGAGGTTGGGGTCGGTGTCCGACGCGAGGATGTCGAGCCGGGTCTCGTCGCGGGACACGAACTCCGAGAACTCCGTGTAGCCCGTGATAGATGCCGCCCGTGCGACGACATCACGCACCGTCTCGCGGGTCTGGCGGTCGACGCGCTCCGCGAGCGTGCCGCGGTCCGGGTTCGCGTCGATCGCGATGATCCGATCATCGCGCGCATCGGCCAGCGCCATGCCGAGGAGGGTCGTCACGGTGGTCTTCCCGACGCCGCCCTTGCGAGTGAGCACCGGGACGAATCGCGTACCGCCCTCGAAGCGTCGTTGGATCCGCTCGGTCATCGCACGATGGGCCCGGACCTTCGCGGAGTCGCCGAGGTTCACGAGGTGGAACGTGGCGTCGTACAGGAACCGGTTGAACCCACCCTGCGGCGCCGGCCGCATCGTCCTGGTCGCGTCGATCAGCCGATCGGCGGTGAGGGCGTCCGCGGACTCCGGCCCGCCTGCGGGCACGAGTTCCGTCGCGGCATCCGTGACGATGGCGACGTGGGCACCGGTGTCGGTGGTGACCCGCTCGCGGCGGAGCCTCGACGCGTCGGCCGCGAGGAGCGCGCCGTACGGCGACGCGTTCCGACCGCGCCCGCCCGGCGTGATCGCGGGATCGCGCAGCTCGATCGAAACGGTCCCGGCGGAGCCCGAAAGGTCCCCGGGGTCGACGGCGACGTCGTCGATGGCGACGGCGACCTCGTCATCGGGCATCCGCGGGGGTGGCGGCGGCGGGAGGTCGACCCGGACGTCGACGGGTTCGCCCGCCTCGCCCGCGGCGTCGGCGCCGGACCGCCGTCGACCGGCGGAACGCGAACCCGGCCGACGCTCGGCTGACCTGCTCTCGTCGGGTTCAGCCACCGATACCCCTCCTCGTCAGTGCGGAACGCTCACCAGTGCGGGACGCAGTCAGCCTACCGCCGGGCGGACGACGACCAGCAGATCACCCGCCTCGACCTGCTGGGTCTTCGGGATCGCAACCCGCTCGACCACGCCGGCGATGGGCGAGGTGATCGCCGCCTCCATCTTCATGGCCTCGATCGAGGCGACCGCCTGACCGGCGGCGACCTCGGCTCCGGCCTCGATCTGGAGCGTCACGACGCCCGAGAACGGCGCGGCGACGTGTCCCGGCTGCGACTGGTCGGCCTTCTCCGCGGCGCGCGCCTCGACCGTGATGCTGCGGTCGCGGACGAACACCGGGCGCAGTTGCCCGTTCAGGATCGTCATGACGGTCCGCATGCCCTTGTCATCGGCCTCGCCGATGGCCTCGAGGCCGGCGTACAGACGGACGCCCTTCGCGATCTCGACCACGTGCTCCGCACCCGGTCGAAGGCCGTAGAGGTAGTCGGCGGTGTCGACGACCGAGAGGTCGCCGAACAGCTCGCGGATCTGCTCGAACTGACGGGTCGGCGCCGGGAAGAGGAGCGAGTTCAGAAGCTCCTGGCGGTCGCGCCCCGGCGACTCGAGTCCCCGGCGCTGCGCGTGCGTCAGCTCCGTGACGCCGACCCGCACGTCCCGGCCGGCGAGCACCTTGCTGCGGAACGGCTCCGGCCACCCGCCGGGCAGGTCGCCCAGCTCACCGGCCATGAAGCCGATGACCGAGTCGGGCACGTCGTACTTCTCGGGGTTCGCCTCGAAGTCGGCGGGGTCGGCCTTCACCGCGGCCAGGTGCAGGGCGAGGTCGCCGACGACCTTCGACGACGGCGTCACCTTCGGGACGCGGCCGAGGATCTTGTTCGCCGCGGCGTACATGTCCTCGATCAGCTCGAAGTCGTCGGCGAGGCCGAGGGCGATCGCCTGCTGCCGCAGGTTCGAGAGCTGGCCGCCGGGGATCTCGTGGTGGTAGACCCGACCCGTGGGCCCCGGGAGGCCCGACTCGAACGGGCGGTACAGGCGGCGCACGGCTTCCCAGTAGGGCTCGAGGTCCGAGACGGCATCGAGCGAGATGCCCGTGTCGCGCTCGGTGTGGGCGAGCGCGGCGACGAGGGAGGACGCCGAGGGCTGGCTCGTGGTCCCGGCCATCGGGGCGCTCGCGACGTCGACCGCGTCGACACCGGCGCGGCTGGCGGCCAGGAGCGTGGCCAGCTGCCCGCCGGCGGTGTCGTGGGTGTGCAGGTGCACGGGCAGGTCGAACCGCTCGCGCAGCGCGGCGACGAGCTTCTCGGCCGCCGCCGGACGCAGGAGCCCGGCCATGTCCTTGATCGCGAGGATGTGCGCGCCGGCCGAGACGATGTCGTCGGCGAGGCGCAGGTAGTAGTCGAGCGTGTAGAGGTCCTCCGCCGGGTCGAGCAGGTCACCGGTGTAGCAGACCGCGACCTCGGCGACCGAGCTGCCCGTCGCGAGCACCGCGTCGATCGCCGGCCGCATCTGTGAGACGTCGTTCAGCGCGTCGAAGATGCGGAAGATGTCGACGCCGGTCGAGGACGCCTCCTGCACGAAGGCATCGGTCACCTCCGTCGGATACGGCGTGTAGCCCACCGTGTTGCGCCCGCGCAGGAGCATCTGGATGTTCAGGTTGGGCAGCGCCTCGCGGAGGGTGGCGAGCCGCTCCCACGGGTCCTCGCCGAGGAAGCGGAGCGCGACGTCGTAGGTCGCACCGCCCCACGCCTCGACCGAGAGCAGTTCGGGCGTCATCCGGGCGACGTACGGGGCGACCGCCGCGAGGTCGCGCGTGCGGACGCGCGTCGCGAGGAGCGACTGGTGGGCGTCGCGGAACGTCGTCTCGGTGACCGCCAACGGGGTCTGGGCCCGCAGCGCCGCCGCGAACCCGGCCGGTCCGAGTTCGAGGAGGCGCTGCCGCGAGCCGTTCGGCGCGGGTCGTCCGAGGTCGAGCTCGGGGAGCTTGTCGACCGGCGCGACCGTCGTCGGTGCGGGACCGTTCGGCTGGTTGACCGTGACATCCGCGAGCCAGTTGAGGATCTTGGTGCCGCGGTCCTTGGAGACCCGTCCGCGCATGAGCTGCGGGCGCTCGTCGATGAACGAGGTGCTGAGGTCGCCCGACATGAACTGCGCATCCTCCAGCACGGCCTGGAGGAACGGGATGTTGGTCGAGACGCCGCGGATGCGGAACTCGGCGAGGGCGCGCTTGGTGCGGGTGACCGCCTGCTGGTAGTCGCGGCCGCGGCAGATGAGCTTCGCGAGCATGGAGTCGAAGTGCGGGCTGATCTGCGCACCGGGGTTCACCGTGCCGCCGTCGAGGCGGATGCCTGCACCGCCGGGCGACCGGTAGGTCGTGATCTTGCCCGTGTCCGGGCGGAAGTTCGCCGTCGGGTCCTCGGTGGTGATGCGGCACTGGATCGCCGCGCCGCGCAGGTGGATGCGGTCCTGCGTCAGCCCGAGGTCGGCGAGCCGCTCCCCCGCCGCGATGCGCATCTGGGCGACGACGAGGTCGACGTCGGTGACCTCCTCGGTGACGGTGTGCTCGACCTGGATGCGCGGGTTCATCTCGATGAAGACGTGCTGGCCGGCGCGCTCGCCCGCCGTGTCGAGCAGGAACTCGACCGTGCCCGCGTTGACGTACCCGATGGACTTCGCGAACGCCACCGCGTCGCGGTAGAGGGACTGGCGGATCTCGTCCGTGAGGTTCGGCGCGGGCGCGATCTCGACCACCTTCTGGTGGCGGCGCTGCACCGAGCAGTCGCGCTCGAAGAGGTGCACGGTCTCGCCCGCGGCATCCGCCAGCACCTGCACCTCGATGTGGCGGGGCCGCAGCACGGCCTGCTCGAGGAACATCGTCGGGTCGCCGAACGCGCTGTCGGCCTCGCGCATGGCCTCCTCGAGCGCCCGGCGCAGGTCCTCCCGCCTGTCGACGCGACGCATGCCGCGTCCACCGCCGCCGGCGACGGCCTTGGCGAAGATCGGGAACCCGATCTCGTCGGCCTGCGCGAGCAGGGCGTCGACGTCGCGCGACGGCTCGGTCGACTTCAGGACCGGCACGCCGGCGGCGATCGCCTGCTCCTTCGCCGTGACCTTGTTGCCCGCCATCTCGAGCACGCGCGTGGGCGGGCCGATGAAGGTGATGCCGGCGTCGGCCGCGGCCTGCGCGAGCTCCGGATTCTCGGAGAGGAACCCGTAGCCGGGGTAGATCGCGTCGGCGCCCGACTCCTTGGCCACCCGGATGATCTCGGACACGTCGAGGTAGGCGCGCACCGGGTGCCCCGGTTCGCCGATCTGGTACGCCTCGTCCGCCTTCAGGCGGTGCAGCGAGTTGCGGTCCTCATACGGGAAGACGGCGACGGTCTTCGCACCGAGCTCGACGGCGGCTCGGAACGCCCGGATGGCGATCTCACCGCGATTGGCGACCAGGATCTTCTCGAACATGCAGGCCTTTCCGGGTGGGGGTTCTCCGCACAGCGAACATTTAGGTATCGCCGTGCGAGTAACGGTAACGTATTCGCTCGTGCACGTTCTCTCGGTCAGTTCCCTGAAGGGCGGCGTCGGAAAGACGACCGTCACGCTCGGGCTGGCCTCCGCGGCCTTCGCTCGCGGGGTGCGCACGCTGGTCGTCGACCTCGACCCGCAGTCCGACGTCTCGACCGGCATGGACATCCAGGTCGCCGGCCACCTGAACGTCGCCGACGTGCTCGCCTCCCCCAAGGAGAAGATCGTCCGTTCGGCGATCGCCCCGAGCGGCTGGGCCCGGTCCAACCCGCAGTCCACGATCGACGTCATGATCGGCAGCCCGTCGGCCATCAACTACGACGGACCGCACCCGTCGATCCGCGACATCTGGAAGCTCGAGGAGGCGCTCGCGAACGTCGAGGCCGACTACGAGCTCGTCCTCATCGACTGCGCGCCGTCGCTGAACGCCCTGACGCGCACCGCGTGGGCGGCCAGCGACCGTGTCGCCGTCGTCACCGAGCCCGGGCTGTTCTCCGTCGCCGCTGCCGATCGGGCCCTGCGCGCGATCGAGGAGATCCGGCGCGGTCTCTCCCCCCGACTGCAGCCGCTCGGCATCATCGTCAACCGTGCCCGCGTGCAGTCGCTCGAGCACCAGTTCCGCATCAAGGAACTGCGCGACATGTTCGGTCCGCTCGTGCTCTCGCCGCAGCTGCCCGAGCGCACGTCGCTCCAGCAGGCGCAGGGCGCCGCGAAGCCGCTCCACATGTGGCCGGGCGAGAGCGCCGAGGAGATGTCGCACCACTTCGACCAGCTGCTCGAGCGCGTGCTCCGCACGGCCCGCATCGGCGAGTTCGGCGCCGCCCAGCCGCAGCGGCTCGAGATCGACTCGACCTCGCGCTGACCGTCGGTTCCCTACCCGCCTCCGGCCGTGACGGCCGCCGCCGCGGTGCATTCGATGACGGATGGCGCCGCGCCGCGGCATCCGTCGGCTGATGACGCCGGGTTACGAGATCTTGCGCGCCGCGCGGCTTCGCCGAGCGGCGAGCTCGTCGACCTGGTCGGCCGACTGGGTGTCGAGTTCGACGAGCGTGGACTCGACCTCGCGCAGGACCTTGCCGACCGCGATGCCGAACACGCCCTGTCCGCGATTGACGAGGTCGATGACCTCGTCGTCGGAGGTGCACAGGTAGACGCTCGCGCCATCGCTCATGAGCGTGGTCTGCGCCAGGTCGTCGATGCCGGCCTCGCGCAGCTGGGTCACGGCGATGCGGATCTGCTGAAGCGAGATGCCCGTGTCGAGCAGGCGCTTCACGAGCTTCAACACGAGGATGTCGCGGAAACCGTAGAGCCGCTGGGAGCCGGAGCCCGCCGCGCCTCGGACCGTCGGCTCCACCAGTTGGGTCCTCGCCCAGTAGTCGAGCTGGCGGTAGCTGATACCCGCGGCCCGAGCGGCGACCGCACCGCGATACCCCGTGCCGTCGTCGTGCTCCGGCAGGCCGTCGGTGAAGAGCAGGCCGAGGTCGTAGCGTGCGCGTTCGCTCCGATCGAGCTCGGTCATCCCATCGCCCCTCACTGTCGTCGGCGCCGCAGCGGCGCGGATTCCACGCTACCCACGGCGGGCATCGGAGTCGAGGACATCGGGCCGAACGTCACGGCGTGTCGTGGTCAGTCCGACGAGCGGCCGAGCGACTGCCGCAGGACGCTCGCGTGGACCGACGCCAGGTGGCCGGCCAGCTCGCCCGCGCGCTCGTCGTTGCGAGCTCGACCGGCCGCATCGCGGCGACGCTCCGGCGCGATCGCCCGTTCGATGAGTGCGGCCTGGCGTTCCGCCGCTCCTCGGAGTCCGCGGAGGTGCCGCGGCTCGATGCCCACGCCGCCGAGCGCGACGAGCGAGCGGAGCAGCTGGAGCGCCTCCTCGCCGTAGACGTCGGCGGGACGGATGAGGGAGGACGCGATCGCCTCGTCGAGCAGCTTCGGCGTCGCGCCGGCCGCCTGCACGAGTTCGCCGCGCGTGTACCGGTTCGCCGTCGCGCGCACGGTGGCGCCGCTGGTGGCTCCGGGGAGCGCGGGCGTCTCGCCCCGGTCGACCGCCTCGAGGTGAGCCCGGATGACCTTCAGCGGAAGGTAGTGGTCGCGTTGCATCGACAGCACGACGCCGAGTCGCTCGATGTCGTCGGGCGAGAACTTGCGGTAGCCCGCGGCGGTGCGGGCGGGCGTGACGAGCCCCTGCTCCTCGAGGAAGCGCAGCTTGGACGGCGTCAGTTCCGGAAACTCCGGCTGGAGTTTCGCGAGGACCTGACCGATGCCGAACAGCGGCGGGGCGTGGACCTGACGCCGCGTCGCGGCGCCCTCGGTCACCCGGTGCCCGCCGGCGAGAGGTCGCGACGCGACGCGTAGAAGGTGAGCCGGTACTTGCCGATCTGGACCTCGGCGCCGTCACTGAGCAGCGCGGTCTCGATGCGGACGCCGTCGAAGTAGGTGCCGTTCAACGAGTTCAGGTCGCGGACCTCGAACGCGGTGCGGTGCCGGACGAATTCCGCGTGCTTGCGCGAGACCGTCACGTCGTCGAGGAAGATGTCGGCGTCGGGGTGCCGGCCGACCGTCGTGACGTCGGTGTCGAGCAGGAATCGCGCGCCCGCGTTCGGTCCGCGGCGGACGATCAGCAGCGCGGAGCCGGACGGCAGGGCGTTGATCGCCTCCTGCTCGGCCGCGCTGATGTCGGCGTCGAGCGCGCTCAACTGCGCGGCGGCCTCACGGCTGAACCCCATCGTCGTGTCGTTCGCGCCGTTGAACTCGTGCGCCGAGGTCGCGGTCGAGGGCTCCCGCTCCTCACCGTTCGCACCGGCCTGAGTCATGTCGGAATCCGCCACCGCTAACCTCCCTGCTCCAGCGTATCGGATGCGGCGGGCCCCGATGCACGCGGGATCCGAACCACGCGCACGGTCTCGATCGCGTAGATGATCCCCGCCCACCAGTAGAGGAACGCGCCCCAGAGCGTCACCGACCAGCCGAGGGGTTCGCTCACCGGCTGGGCGGCGGGGAACGCGAGCCCCAGCATGATGACCGGGACGCCGAAGAAGAGCGCGAAGGTCGCGGCCTTCCCGAGCTGGTGCACGGGCAGCGGACCGAAGCCGTGGTTGGCGAGGACGACGCCCAGCGCCAGGAGCATCACGTCGCGCGCGACGATGACCACGACGATCCACCACGGCACGAGGCCGTTGGCGGCGAGCCCCACGAGTGCGGCGAAGATGTACAGTCGGTCGGCCGCAGGATCGAGCAGCTGACCGAGGCGCGTGACCTGGTCGAACCGTCGCGCGAGGTAGCCGTCCAGGAGGTCTGAGAGGCTCGCCACGACGAGGACGACGAGCGCGGCCACGTAGGCGCCACGGACCACGAGGACGAGGAAGACGGGCACGAGGAGCAGCCGCAGCATCGAGAGGACGTTCGGTATCGTCCAGACCTGCGCCCCCACGCTCTGCCCCGCCACGTGTCGATCCTATCGATCGACGCCCGGTCGGACTCGTGCCCGCAACGCCGGCCACGCCTCGGCGAACCGCGGATGCAGCGGCAGGGCGTCGACGTCGTCGATGGGGGTCCAGCTCAGCGCGATGCTCTCCGGGTCCGTCATCCGCGGTTCGAATCGCTCGACGGCGTCGGCCACCACGGTGGTGTACGACCAGAATCCGAGGTCGAGCACGCTCTCGAACCGGTGGACGACGAGCTCCGGGGGCAGCCCCGCCTCCTCGGTCGTCTCGCGCACCGCCGCGTCGAACGCCGACTCTCCGAGGTGCCGCGCACCGCCCGGGATCCCCCACGTGCCGCCGAAGTGGCTCCACTCCGCGCGGTGCTGCAGCAGGACCGCGCCGTGCGGGTCGACGAGCAGGAGTCCCGCGGCGCCGAAGCGCCCCCAGTAGCGGGAGCCGTCGGGCCCGTGCACCCATCCGTCGCCGCTCTCGCCCGTCATCCCTCCAGCATGCCCCACGAGGACGGACCCGCGGCGGGCGCGCTGGTCCAACTTTCGGTTGTTCCACCCCCATCCGTCACGCTGCTAGCTTCGATCCCACGATCCGCACGGGTCAGCGCACATCGCCCGCAGCGAGGAGGAGGCACGATGCCGCAGACGACCAGAACCGTCGAAGACGAGGTGGTGCTCCTCGACGAGTCGGGCACGCCGATCGGTCGGGCACCGAAGAACGCCGTGCACGGCCCGGACACCGCGCTCCACCTCGCCTTCTCCTGCCATGTGGTCAACCCCATCGGCGAGGTGCTCATCACGCGTCGGGCGATCGGCAAGCAGACCTGGCCGGGCGTCTGGACGAACTCGTTCTGCGGCCACCCGAAGCCGGCCGAGCCGCTGCTCCACGCGGTCCACCGCCGCGCCGACTTCGAGCTCGGGCTCGAGATCGGGTCGGTGGAGCTGGCGCTGCCGCTGTTCCGGTATCGGGCGACGGATGCCAGCGGGATCGTCGAGAACGAGGTGTGCCCCGTGTACGTGGCCACGACCGACGGCGAGCCCGACCCGAACCCGCGGGAGGTCGCGGAGTACCGCTGGGTGGACCCGCGTTCGCTCGCCACCGCGGTCCAGGCGGCGCCATGGGCGTTCAGTCCGTGGCTGGTCCTCCAGGCGCGGGAGCTGGAGCTGTTCCGTGCCTGAACTGCTCGACTCCGCGATCGACGAGGAGCTCCGCACCTTCTTCACGGAGGCGCGGATCCGAGCCGGCGCGTACGGCGCCCACTACGCGGCGCTGTGGGAGTCGATCGAGCAGCAGAGCTCGGGCGGCAAGCGGGTGCGGCCGCGTCTGGTGTGGTCGGCCTACCGCGGATTCGGTGGAGCGGACCGGGCGATGGCGACCCGCGTGGCCCTCGCCTTCGAGCTGCTGCACACCGCGTTCCTCATCCACGACGACCTCATCGATCGCGACACCGTGCGGCGCGGCGCGCCCAACGTCGCGGGACGCTTCGCGGCCCGCGCGCTCGAGCACGGTGCCGACGAGCGCGCGAGCGCGGTGTGGGCCGAGACCGCAGCGGTCCTCGCGGGCGACCTCGCGCTCAGCCGTGCGCATCGCGAGATCGCGATGCTGCCGATCCCGGCCGAGCGCCGCGAGGCGCTCCTCGACATCCTGGATCGCGCCGTCTTCATCTCGGCGGCCGGCGAGCTGGCCGACGTCACCGGTTCGCTCCGCGGGACCACGCCGGCACTCGAGGCCGTGCTCTCGACGCTCGAGCAGAAGACGGCGGTCTACTCGTTCGAGGCGCCGCTCGCGGCCGGTGCGGTGCTGGCCGGCGCGGGCCCCGAGATCGTCTCGGCCCTCTGCCGCTTCGGCCGGCTCGTCGGCGTGGCCTTCCAGATCACCGACGACGTGCTGGGCGTGTTCGGCGACCCGGCGATCACGGGCAAATCAGCCTCGGCCGACCTCCGCGAGGGCAAGCGGACGGCGCTCATCGCGCACGCGGCGACCACGGCCGCCTGGCCTCGGATCGCCGAGCGGCTGGGCGACCCCGCGCTCGACGAGGATGCCGCAGCGGAGCTGCGCGCCGCGCTGCTCGAGTGCGGCGCTCGCGAGGCCGCGACCGCCCTGGCCGAGGAGCACGTGACGCTCGCCCGGTACGAGCTGGACTCGGCCGAGCTGCCCGCCGAACTGCGCGTCGAGCTCCACGAGTTCGCCCAGCGCGCCATGGAGCGGGTGCGATGAGCCGTCGCTCGATGCTGGGGCTGCTCGACCGGTACACGGATGCCGCGGAGGCCGGTTCGGCGACCGTGATCGCCCGCTACTCGACCTCGTTCGGTGCCGCGGCCAAGCTCCTCGACGCCGAGACGCGTCGCCGCATCCGCTCGGTGTACGCCCTCGTGCGGGTGGCCGACGAGATCGTCGACGGCGCGGCGGCCGAGGCCGGGCTCGGCCCGGACGAGCTGCACGAGGTCCTCGACGGGCTCGAGGCCGACACCGAGCGCGCCATGCGACTCGGCTACTCGGCGAACCTCGTCGTCCACGCGTTCGCCAGGGTGGCGAGGGAGACCGGGTTCGGCGTCGAGCTCACGCGGCCGTTCTTCGCGTCGATGCGCCGCGATCTCGATCCGGCGCCGTTCACGAGCGAGGAGATCGGTCCGTACATCCACGGCTCCGCCGAGGTGGTCGGCCTCATGTGCCTGGCCGCCTTCCTCGTCGACGAGCCCGCGGACGAGGCCCGCCGTGCGCGGCTCGAGCGCGGCGCGATCCACCTCGGTGCGGCGTTCCAGAAGATCAACTTCCTCCGGGACCTCGCGGTCGACTGGCGGACGCTCGGCCGGAACTACTTCCCCGGCGTCGATCCCGAGGCCTTCACCGAAGAGGACAAGACCGCGATCCTCGACGACATCGACCGCGACCTGGAGATCGCGAGGAGCGCGCTGCCCGAGCTGCCTCGCCGGGCGCGATCGGCGGTCGCGACCGCGCACGGGCTCTTCGCGAGCCTCACCGCACGCTGCCGGACGACGCCGGCATCCGAGATCATGGCGACGCGGATCCGCGTGCCCGACGGCGAGAAATTCGCCATCGCGGTCCGCTCCGCACTGGGCACGGGAGGGAATCGACGATGATCGGCGCATCCGAGCGCATCGTGGTGATCGGCGGAGGCATCGCCGGGCTCGCGACATCCGCGCTGCTGGCCCGGGACGGGCACCGCGTGACCCTGCTGGAGGCGCGCGACGAGCTCGGCGGGCGGGCCGGTCGCTGGGAGCGGCACGGGTTCCGGTTCGACACCGGCCCCTCCTGGTACCTCATGCCGGAGGTGTTCGGTCACTTCTTCCGCCTCTTCGGCACGAGTGCCGAGCAGGAGCTCGACCTGGTCCGCCTCGACCCCGGCTACCGCGTGTACGCGGAGGGCTTCGCCGATCCGGTCGACATCCGCCCGACGCGGGAAGAGAACGTCGCCCTGTTCGAGTCGATCGAGCCGGGCGCCGGCCGTGCGCTCGAGCGCTACCTCGACTCGGCCGAGTCGGCGTACGACATCGCCCGCCGCCGATTCCTCTACACGAACTTCGACGACCCCCGCGAGCTGCTCACGGGCGAGGTCCTGCGCCAGTCCGGCCGTCTGGCGAGGCTGCTCGCGACGCCGCTCGACCGGTTCGCCGCGCAGGCCGTGCGCGATCGGCGCCTGCAGCAGGTGCTCGGCTATCCGGCCGTGTTCCTCGGCTCCTCGCCGGATGCCACGCCGGCGATGTACCACCTCATGAGCCACATGGACCTGCAGCAGGGCGTCTTCTACCCGCAGGGCGGCTTCGCCGAGCTCATCGACCGGATCGCGGCGGTCGCGACCGCGGCCGGAGTCGACATCGTGACCGGCGCGCGCGTGGAGTCCATCGAGCTGTCCGGCGACGCCAAGCCGGCGGTCGCGGGCGCCCGTTTCCGCGACGCGTCGGGCCGCAGCGTCGTCGCCCCGGCCCATCGGGTGGTCTCGGCGGCGGACCTGCACCACACCGAGACCGAGCTGCTCCCGCGGCAGGCGCAGACCTACCCCGAGACCTGGTGGCGCCGACGGACGTCGGGTCCGGGAGCGGTGCTCGCCCTGCTCGGCATCCGCGGACAGGTGCCCGGCCTGGAGCACCACACGCTCTTCTTCACCGAGGACTGGAAGCGCAACTTCGGGGCGATCTTCGGCTCCGACCCGCACGTGCCCGACCCCGCGTCGTTCTACGTGTGCATGCCGAGCGCGACCGATCCCACGGTGGCACCCGAGGGCGACACCAACCTGTTCATCCTCATCCCGGTGCCCGCCGACGTCGCGATCGGCAACGGCGGACTCGACGGCGCCGGCGACCGGCTGGTCGAGGAGACCGCCGACCGCGCCATCGCGCGGATCGCCGAGGCGACCGGCGTCCACGACCTCGCGGAGCGCATCGTCGTCCGGCGCACCATCGGTCCGGCCGACTTCGCCGACGACCTGAACTCGTGGCAGGGCGGGGCGCTCGGACCCGCGCACACCCTTCGGCAGAGCGCGTTCCTGCGCGGCACGAACCAGTCCCGGCGGGTCGACGGCCTCTACTACGCGGGCGGCTCCTCGGTCCCGGGCATCGGGTTGCCGATGTGCCTCATCAGTGCCGAGAACGTCGTGAAGCGCGTGCGCGGTGACCGATCGGCCGGCCCGATCCCGGAGCCGGAGTCGTCCGATGCCGTGGGGGCCGCCGGTCCGGGCGCATCCCTCGCATGACGGCGTTCGCGTACCTCGGCGGCCTGCTCCTCGTCATCGGCTGCATGGCGCTCATCGACGCGCGCTGGCGCCTGGTGTTCTGGCGTGCGCCGCTCGCGGCAGCCGTCACGATCGGCGTCGGCCTGGCCTTCTTCCTGCTGTGGGATGCGGCGGGCATCGTGCTCGGCGTGTTCTTCCGGGGCGAGTCGCAGATCGTCACGGGCATCGAACTCGCGCCCGAGCTGCCGCTCGAGGAACCGGTCTTCCTCTTCTTCCTGTGCTACCTGACCCTGGTGCTGGTGCTGGGGGTCGAGCGGATGCTGCGGACGAGGGCGCTCGGCCCCGCGGCATCCGTGCCGGGCGACCGCGAGACGGGAGCGGCCGGATGACCTACACGCTCATGAGCCTGCCGTTCGTCGCGGCAGCGATCCTGGCCGCGTGGGCCTGGCGCCCCCGGGACGCGGCGGCCGCACGCCGCCGACGGAACGCCATGCTCGTGGCCGCCGTCGCGCTGTTCGTGCTCACCGCGGTGTTCGACTCCCTCATCATCGGCACCGGCATCGTCGCGTACGATGACGGACAACGCTCGGGCCTGACGATCGGGCTCGCACCGATCGAGGACTTCCTGTACCCGCTCGCGGGCGTGCTGCTGCTGCCGGCGGTGTGGGGGCTCGCGGTGCGCCGCTGGCCCGGCGGGTCGCCACGGGCGCTGGCCGCGGCGGCGGGCGACGGCACGGAGGACACGGAGGAACGCGCATGACGGGTCCCGAGGCGTCGCGCACGGCACGGCGGACGCGCCACGCGGTCGGCCAGGTGCTCCTCTCGTCGCGGCCGATCAGCTGGATCAACACGGCCTTCCCGTTCGCCGCCGCCTACCTGCTGACGACCGGAGAGGTCGATGCGCTGCTGGTCGTCGGCACGCTGTTCTTCCTCGTCCCGTACAACCTCCTGATGTACGGCGTGAACGACGTCTTCGACTACGAATCCGACCTCCGCAACCCGCGCAAGGGCGGGGCCGAAGGGGCTCTGCTCGATCCCGGCCTGCATCGCGCCGTGGTGTGGGCGGGGGTCGTCACGGCCGCACCGCTCGTGGCGGCCATGCTCTGGCTGGCGGGCACGTCGCATCCGTCGTCGTGGGTGGTGCTCGCGATCAGCCTCTTCGCCGTCTTCGCCTACTCGGTGCCGGGCCTGCGGTTCAAGGAGCGGCCGCTCCTGGATTCGGTCACGTCGAGCACCCACTTCGTGAGTCCCGCCGCGTACGGGCTCGCGGTCGCCGGTGCGGAGTTCACGTGGCAGCTGGTGGCGCTCCTCACGGCGTTCTTCCTCTGGGGTATCGCGAGCCACGCCTTCGGCGCCGTGCAGGACGTGATCCCGGATCGCGAGGCGGGCATCGCCTCGGTGGCGACGGCGTTCGGTGCGGCGGCGACGGTGCGGATGGCGCTGGCCTTCTGGACCGCCGCTGGGCTGCTCATGCTCGCGACGGAGTGGCCCGGGCCGCTCGCCGCGCTGCTGGTCCTGCCGTACCTGCGCGCGGCGTGGCCGTACCGTTCGGTGACGGATGCCGCATCCGGCGAGTCGAACCGCGGCTGGCGCCGGTTCATCCTCATCAACTACGCCGTCGGGTTCGCGGTGACGCTGCTCATGATCTGGTGGGCGCTCGTGCGCTGACCGCCTGCGGAGGCTGGGACGATGGCAGAGCTCGAGTCGGCGCGCGTGGACGCGTGGCTGTGGGCCGTTCGCATCTGCAAGACGCGCTCGGCGGCCACCGCCGCGTGCCGCGCCGGCCACGTGCGCGTGAACGGCGATCGCGCCAAGGCGGCGCTTCCCGTCCGCCCCGGCGACGAGGTCAGGGTTCGACTCCACGGCTTCGACCGCATCCTCATCGTGCGGCGGCCGATCGTGAAGCGCGTCTCGGCCGAGGTCGCGGCGACGGCCGTCGAGGATCGCACGCCGCCGCCCCCACCGCGCGAGGCGGTCCCGACCGTGCCGGTCCGCGACCGCGGGAGCGGCAGGCCGACCAAGCGGGAGCGGCGCGACCTCGATCGGCTTCGCGGCCGCTGATGCCGGGAGGTCTCCCGTCGTCCTCGGCATGGGGCCACGCCGCCGCGGCCTCGGGGGGCAGCGTGCGGCTGCGGCGTAGCCTGAGACGGTGACGAAGGACTTCGCCCACGAACCGGACCTGCGGCGCTACGTCGTCCGCGTCGACGGCGTCATCGCCAGCGTGCTCGACTACCGCGAGCTCGGCGACGCCGTCGCGTTCGTCCGGACGTTCACCAACCCGCCCTACCGCGGCGCCGGGCTCGCCGCCGAGCTCACGCGGTTCGCCGTCGACGACGTGGAGCAGGGCACGGGCCGGCGGATCGTGCCGAGCTGCTGGTATGTCGAGCAGTGGTTCGACCGGCATCCGGAGCGCCGCCACCTGCTCGACCCGCGGACGGCATGAGGCGGCCGCGCGAGGTCTCCCCCGCGCGGCCGCCTCGGCTCGGTACGTGCGCCGATCAGTACCAGTTGACCGACTGCGAGTGGCCCCAGGCCGCGCACGGCGAGCCGTAGCTCGCGGCGATGTACTGCAGGCCCCACTTGATCTGGGTGGCCGCGTTGGTGCGCCAGTCCGCGCCCGCGGTGGCGAGCTTGTCGGCCGGCCACGCCTGCACGATGCCGTACGCGCCGCTCGAGGGGTTCACGGCCTGGTAGTTCCAGCCCGACTCCTTGGTCCAGAGCGAGTCGAGGCACTGGAACTGGTCCTCGCCCCACCCGTACTGCGAGGACATGATCTCGCGTGCCGACTGCTTCGCGCCTTCGGGGGTGTTGGCGCGCGCGAGCGCCGCCGCGGCGGCGGCCTGCTCGGCGGCCGCGCGGTCCTTCGCCTCCGCGGCCTTCATCGCCTCGGCGATGCGGACCTTGGTCTCGGCGGTGAGCTCGCGGACCTCGTCGAGCGGCAGGGTCTCGTAGTCGCCGAGGGAGGCGACGGACGCCTCGAGCCCACCGGCGTCGACCTTGCCCTCGACCTCGGCGAGCGTGTCCTCGGCGAGCGTGAGGGTGTCCTGGGCCTGGGCGTGGGTCTTCGCCTCGGCGATGCCGGCGTACGCGCCGAGCTGGAGGGCGTCGCGCGACGCGGCGTCGGTGATGGCCGCGGTGGCCTGGACGCGCTCCTGGGCGGCGAGCGCGGACTGCATCGTGAAGCCCGTGCCGGCGACGAGGCCGGCGGTGAGGACGGCGCCGCCGGCGATGAGCCGGCGTCGTCCGACCCGGCGGCGGCGGGCGGCGCGGCGGGTGGCCGCGGGGGTGGCGAACGGGGTGGTCTGCCGGGTGTCGGTGTACTGGTTCTCGGTCTGCTGGATCTCGTTGCGCATAGTCTGGGGGCGCTCGGATCACTCAGGTCGGGGGCCCTCCGAGCGGGGGCATGGGATCGCCCGGGCCGTCACGGTCCCGGGCGCACAAGTCCCCCACCCTTCCCTATGAATCTGAATGAAACCTCGGTTTCGGCTGGGCATCCCATGATCGGAGGCGCGCGGGCTCGGCGCGCGGCTGGTGCGGCACACTGGTGTGGTGCCTCCGCAGACCCCCGTCGACCGACCGGCCGCGTCGTCGCCGTGCCCGTGCCGGAGCGGTGCCGCGTTCGGCGAGTGCTGCGGGCCGTACCTCTCCGGCCGGGCCGCGGCTCCGACGGCCGTGCAGCTCATGCGATCGCGGTACACCGCGTTCGCCGTGGGCGACGCGGCATACCTGCTCGCGACGTGGCATCCGTCGACGCGCCCCCGCACGCTCGAGCTCGACCCGCACATCACGTGGCGATCGCTCGAGATCGTCCGCTCGGCGCGGGGCGGTCCCCTCGACCGCGACGGCCTGGTCGAGTTCGTGGCCCGCTACGTCGTCGACGGCGAGCGCGGCGCGCAGTCGGAGGTGAGCCGGTTCGTGCGCGAGGACCGGTGGCGGTACGTCGACGCGGAGGGGTGACCCGTCGCTGAGAACGCGCACCGGATCCATAGGGAACCCGAAGCTCGGCGCCCTACCGTGGCATCCGTGACCCCGCTCGACGGAACCCCGCGCACCCATCGCACCGGTCCCATGCTGACGCCCCGGGCGCAACGGTCGCTCGATGCGCTGGACGGTCGCACGCTCGACGAGATGCGAGCGCTGCGGGACGAGACCGAGCGGTTCATGCAGCAGTACAAGTTCGGCATGGATGAGGTGATCACGAAGCTGTCGATCCTGCGCGAGGAGTTCAGCCAGGCGCACGCGTACAACCCGATCGAGCACATCTCGAGCCGGTTGAAGTCGGTCGACAGCGTGGTGGAGAAGATGCGCCGCAAGGGCGTGGAGCCGACGTTCGACGGGATCCGCGAGACGATCACCGACATCGCCGGCGTGCGCGTGACGTGCAGCTTCGTCTCGGATGCGTACCGGCTCGCGGAGCTGCTGACGGCGCAGGCGGACGTGCGCGTGCTCCAGGTGAAGGACTACATCGCGCAGCCGAAGGAGAACGGCTACCAGAGTCTGCACCTCATCGTCGAGGTGCCCGTGTTCCTCTCGACCGGTGAGCACGCCGTCGCCGTCGAGGTGCAGATCCGGACGATCGCGATGGACTTCTGGGCGAGCCTCGAGCACAAGATCTACTACAAGTACGACCGACGGGTGCCGGGCGACCTGCTCGAGCAGTTGACCGATGCCGCGCGGACGGCCGCCGAACTCGACGCGCGAATGGAGCGGCTGCATCGGTCGGTGCACGGGGTGCCGCACACGAGGACTGCGCCGACGCACGTGTGACCTGTGCCGCGCCGCGGACAGGGGGGGTCAGTCGTCGGCGTCGCCGCGTCGGGCCCGGCTCGGCTGGACCCGCGTGGGCTCGCCCGGCATCTTGGGGAAGTCGGGCGGGAACGGCAGCTCGGGCAGTCCGTCGTCGAGGTCGCGCTGCCACCACTCGAGGAGCGTGTCGATGCGGCCCGGGGCCGCGTGCATGTCGGCCCACGGGTCGCCCCGTTCCGCCAGGCGGGCGGGGACGGTGCGGATGGTGTGTTCGGCCGGGTCCGTCGACTCGAGCTCGTCCCAGTCGAGGGGGCACGACACGGTCGCGTCGGGCAGGGGCCTCGGGCTGTAGGCGCCCGCCATCGTGCGGTCGCGATTGGCCTGGTTGAAGTCGAGGAAGATGCGTTCGCCGCGCTCCTCCTTCCACCACGCGGTGGTGACCGCGTCGGGCATCCGGCGCTCGAGTTCGCGGGCGAGTGCGATGACGGCGTGGCGCACGTCGAGGAACTCGTGCTCGGGCTCGATGGGCGCGAAGACGTGGATGCCGCGGTTGCCGGAGGTCTTCACGTACCCGGTGAGTCCGACCTCGGAGAGGAGGTCGCGCATCGCGAGGGCCGCCGGCACCGCCTGGGCGAACCCCGTGCCGGGTTGGGGATCCAGGTCGACCCGCAGCTGGTCGGGCAGGTCGGTCGCCTCGGCACGCGACGCCCACGGGTGGAAGACGACGGTGTTCATCTGGGCGGCCCACACCGCTCCGGCCGGTTCATCGATCACGAGCTGCGGGTGGCGGCGCCCGCTGGGGTAGGCGACGGTGACGTCGCGCATCCACTCCGGGACGCCGCGGGGCGGGTTCTTGGAGAAGAAGCGTTCGCCGTCGACGCCCTCGGGGAAGCGTTCGAGCGAGACCGGCCGGCCGCCGTTCGCGGCGACGAAGGCCGCGCCGACGGCGACGAGGTACTCGGTCAGCTCGAGCTTCGTGATGCCCGGACCGGGCCACAGCACGCGCGAGGGACTGGAGATCCGCACGGCGCGCTCGCCGTCGGGTCCGGGGATGTGCAGGGTCACCGCGTCGCCGGCCATGGTTCGACGCTACCCCTCGCCGCCGACGCGACGCCTCAGGCGCTCGCCGTGGCGTACCGCTTGGCGGCGCGCGCCCTCGCCTTGGCCGCCTCGACCTCGCGGTCCTTCGGCGGCGCCGAGGTGACGAGATGATCGAGGAGGTGCTGGGTGGCGAGCGCGACCGCGTCGACGGCCTCGTCGAACGCGGCCTGGTTCGCCTTCGACGGGCGGGTGGCTCCGCTGACCTTGCGGACGTACTGCAACGCGGCGGCCCGGACCTCGTCGTCGGTCGCCGCCGGCTCGAAGTTGTGGAGGGGGTGGATGTTCCTGCACATGCGGGGAGCCTAACCCCGCGCTCCCGGGGCGTCGAGGGGCGGCCGGCGTCGACGTCGGCGCGATCCGCCCGCCCGGGCACTACTCGCGCCGCGCCGACGCGTCAACAGGGTGGACGCCGCGCCCGTGGATGCCTAGCGTGTGCCTTGACCGCCGCGCCGAGCGGGACCACGGTCGCGACGAACGGAGTGAGCATGGCCGACATCCGATCCGATGAGCCGTTCGAGGGCGAGTACACCGACTCCGAGCTGCCCGCCGATGCGGTCCTCCCGAAGGACGCCGACGCCGGCGTGAACGACGGCGACTGGAACGCGGACGGGGACGCGGTGGTCGTGGACGACGCCGCCGCGGACGCCGTCGTCATCGAGGAGGAGGGCGAGTACACCGACTCGGACTTCGACGCCGACCGACGCCGCGACGGGATCGCCGGGCCCTGACCCTCGACCCTCAGGAACGCCGCTGCCGGGCGTGCGCGCCGGGATCGTGCACGCCCGGCAGCGCGTCGCGGGCCGCCGCCACCTCGGCCGCGGCATCCGCTGCGCGTCGTTCGGCGCGCTTGAGGCGTCGCAGTGCGGCCGACGTGGCCCCGTAGCGCGACGCCACGCGATCGGTCTCGTCATCCACGCCGGTGACGATGTAGGCGCTCGCGAGGAGCACGACCTGGCTGGAGAGGTTCAGCCAGATGAGCAGCGCGATGATCGATCCGAACGAGGCGACCAGCGGGTTGTTCGTGGCACCGCCGACGAACAGTCCCGAGAGCACCTGCAGCACGGTGAGCCCGGCGCCGCCGATGAGCGCCCCGGCCCACAGCGTCCGGGCTCCCGGCCGCAGGCCCGACAGCACCCGGAACAGGCCGGCGATCACCACCGTGTCGATGACGAAGGTGACGAGGACCGTGAGCGTGCGCGAGCCGGTGTCGAGCAGGGCGTCGCCGACGGGCAGGCCGAGCCAGTCGAGTGCGACGCCGAGGGCACCCGTGCCGACCACGGTGATCAGCGCGGCGACCGCCAGCAGCACGCCGAACCCGATGGCGATGGCCAGGTTGCGCAGGATCGTCCAGAGGAAGAACCGCTCGGGCTCCGGTCGGCCCGTGAGCGCGCGGAGCGCCACGTCGAGGGAGGAGATCGCGCCGATCGCGGCGCCGAGCAGACCGAGCAGCGCCAGCGCACCGGTGATGCTCAGGGTGAGCGGCTGCACGATGTCGTCGGGGTCGATGACGCCGCCCTCACCCACGAGTCCCGGGATGACGGTGCCGACCGTCTCGACGAGGGCCTCGATCGCATCGCGGTTGCCCGCCAGCCAGATGCCGGCGACCGCGAACCCGAGGTACACGCCCGCGAACACCGAGAACAGCGTGCGGTAGGTCACCGAGTCCGCCAGCGCCGGGCCGTGCGCCTCCTGGTAGTGCAGGAACGCGCGAACGGGCTTGGTGCTCATCGCCCACTCGACCATCCGGGTCAGTCGGGCGCGGATGCCGCCGCGGGCGGGCACGAGGGCGGGTCCGGTGCGCTCGCTCATCCCGACAGGCTATCGACGGCTCCGGGATCCGGGCGCCGACTCGTCGGGGCGGGCGGGGATTGATCCGCCGGTGCGGAGCGGGGTCACCGGCTGCGGCGCCGACCGGCGCGCGCGGCACGTGCGGCGCGGCCCTCCGCACGCGCCTCGGCGGACATCTCGGAGGCGAGCTCCTTGGTCTCGTGCACGTCACCGGTGGCCGGCCGCCACCAGCGGATGCCGGGGTCGGCGTCGATGAGCACCGCGCGGGCGAGCAGGGTGAGCGGCACGGCCAGGATCGCCCCGACCGGGCCGAGCACGAGCGCCCAGAACAGCACCGACACGAACGTGATCGTCTCGCTCAGTCGGACGGCGCCGCCGACCACCTTCGGCTGGATGATCGACTGCACGACCGCGTTGACCAGGCCGTAGACGACGATGACGGCGACGGCCGTCGGCCAGCCCCCGGCGAGGAACCCGAACACGATCGGCGGGATGATCGCGATGAAGTAGCCGATGTTCGGGATGAAGCTGCAGATGAACGACAGGAGCCCCCAGAGCAGCGCCCCGGGGACCTGGAGGATGACGAGCGCCAGCCAGTTGACGAGCCCCTGGACGACGCCGAGCCCGGTCGTGACCACCATGTAGCGGCGCACGTTGCGGGTGAATCCGGCAAGCGCCTCCACGAGGTCGGGCCGTCGCGGCTCGAGCTGGCGCAGGATCGCCGGGCCGTAGGTCGCATCCACCGCCATGAGGATCAGCAGGGTGAGGACGATGACGAGCGAGAACACGACGCCGGTCACGCCGCCGAGCAGGCCAGTGGCGATCTCGATCGCCCGTGACGGCTCGAGCCCGGCGACGATCGTCTCGGCCTGCGCGGCGCCGAATCCGATCGACTCGAGCGCGTCGGCGACGGCCGCGACGCCCGCCTCGATCTGGTCCGCGTACTGCGGCAGCAGTGCGGTGAACTGGGCGAGCGCGACGAACAGCGCTGCGAAGAACCCGGTCAGGAGCGCGAACACCGCGACGATCGCGCTGCCCGTCGCCAGGCCGCGGGGCACGCCCCGCCGCTCGAGGCGACGGCGGATCGGGTGCACGCAGATGGTCAGCACGAGGGCGAGCACCACGGGCGCCACGACGCTCCGGGCCGCGGCGAGTCCGAACACCACCACGACGGCGGCGGCGAGGCCGACCAGGATGACGGTGGCGCGCGGCAGCAGCGCCCGCGGCACCGGGGCGGCGGACGCGGCGTCCGGGACGAGCGGCTGCCCTCGTCGCTCGGCGGGATCCCCCCGACGAGCCCACCGGTCCCGGAGCATGCGTCCCCCGATCATCACTGCCGGATCGGCCGGCGACGCCGACCCCATGCGCGGACGCTAGCACCGCCCGGTGCGGCCCGGTGGGACTTCGGTCCCCGTCGAGCGGCGCGTCGGGGATCGGCGCGATCGCCGTGCGGACGCCATCCGTCACGGGCGACGGCGCGGGGTGCAGAGACCCGAGCAGAGCGCGAACGAGCACCGCCTGCTCGCCGCGATGGACGCGGACGGGCGGGCGGTGCTCGAACGGGTGCTCAGCCGGTGGCCGTCGACCCTCGAAGGTCCGGGCCGAACCGGGTGGCGGTGATCAGTACCAGCCGACCGACACCGAGTGCGACCAGGCGCCGCAGGGGGTGCCGTAGCGGCCGGAGATGTAGCCCAGGCCCCACTTGATCTGCGTGGCGGCACTGGTCTGCCAGTCGGCGCCGGCCGTCGCCATCTTGTCGCCGGGGAGGGCCTGCGGGATGCCGTACGCGCCGCTGGAGGGGTTCGTCGCGTAGACGTTCCAGCCCGACTCCTTGTTCCAGAGGTCGACGAGGCAGCCGAACTGGTCGTCGCCCCAGCCGTACATGGACGACATCAGGTCGCGGGCGATCGCCTGCGCACCGCTCGGGTTCGCCGGGCCGGACGGGTAGGACGGGGTGCTCGGCTCCGCCTGCGCCTCGGCGGCGGCCTTCTCGGCCGCGGCCTTCTCGGCGGCGGCCTTCTCGGCCGCGGCCTTCTCGGCGGCGGCCTTGTCGAACGCGGCGATATCGGCCTTGACCTCGTCGGCGTGTGCGGTGGCGACGTCGACCAGCTCGAACACGCGCTCCGGGGCGAGGTAGGTGTAGTGCTCGAGCGTCGCGACCGTGGACGCGAGCTCGGCAGCATCGGCCTTGCCCTCGGCGGCGGCGAGCGTGTCGCCGGCGACGGTGAGGGTGTCCTCCGCGGACTTCACGGCCTGGGCCTGGAGGATGCCGCCGTGGGCGTCGAGCTGCTCGATGCCGCGGTTGTGGGCCTCGGCGAGCGCCGCGGTCTCCGCGATGCGGGCGTGCTCATCGGCGACGGCGCCCTGCAGGGCGAAGCCGGAACCGACGAGCGCGCCGACGGCCACGACTGCGCCGGAGGCGAGCAGCGTCCGGCGGTTGCGACGCGTGCGTCGGACGCGGGTTCGCGTCGCCGCGAGGTCTTCGGGAGTGGGGTGCTGGGGGGCGTTGGGGGAAGTCGTCTCGTTGCGCATAGATGTCACGTGTCGGCGCGCGCGTGCTGTGCCGGCGCGCCGAGGTTCCTGTCGTCTCGGTGCAGTGAAGGGGGGTCGCCGTGGCGAAGCGGCCAGTCTGCACGGACTTCCTCCACGAGTCGTGCCCGTTTCCTGTGAAAGTCATCAAAGGTATCGACATTTCCTCACGGACCCATGGGATCCGTTCACCTTCCGGCGTGCGAGAAATCCGGGTATCCCTGCCACTCCCCCGGGCCGTGCGAGCGCACGAAGGCCGTGTGCACCCGTTCGCAGGCGCTGCGGAGCGTGGCCGACCAGCCGAGCAGTCGGCCCTCGAACTCGGCCCGGTAGCGGATGTCGCCGTCGAAGCGGACGATCGTGACGCGACCGTACTCGCGGCCCATCGTGTCGACCAGGCGCCATCGGCCGGGTTCGGGCTCGTCGGCGGCGAGGATCGGATGCCAGGTGACCAGTGCTGCTCCCTCCAGAGCGCCCCGGCCGGCGTGCCTCCCATGGTACGCCGCCGCTCCGGCGTCGTCAGCGCGAGGGGCGGCCGATGGGGCGCCGCGGCCGGGAACGGGGGCGCACGGCGCGCCGATACCACCGATACCAGGGGAACTCGGCAGGCCAGTGGGACACGATCGAGTGCATGCCGCGCCGCAGTCGCAGCATCCGGTCGCCCGAGAGGGCTCGCATCGAGACGCCCATCGTGAGCCGGTGGTCGTAGCGGATGCGGCGCCGCGGGCCGAGGTGCACCGACAGGTCCATGTCGTCGTGCATGAGCGGGTCGTGGCGGTGCACCCGGTCGCGCACCTCCAGCCAAGCGGATCGCCGAGCGGCGAAGTTCGAGCCGAAGAGCGGTACGTGTCCGAGTGCGGGCGTGACCGCGGCGAAGTAGCTGCCGAGGTAGGCCAGCGCGAGTGGACGGCGCCACCGGACGGGCCCGTCGATGAACGTCGCGGGGCCCGTGATCGCGGTGAGTTCGGGGTCGTCGGCGAACGTCGCGGCGATGTGCGCGATCCAGCCGGGGGGCGGCACGGAGTCGGCGTCGAGCCGTGCGACGATCTCGCATCGCGCCTCATCGAACCCGCGGGCCGACGCGGCCGGGATCCCGGCCTCGGGCTCGGTGACGACCCGCGCCCCGGCTGCCCCGGCGACGTCGGCGGAGTCGTCCGTCGACCCGTTGTCCACGACGACGATCTCGTCCGGGCGGACCTGCTGATCGGCGAGGGCGGCGAGGCATCGCCGGAGCACGTCGGCATCGTCCTTGACCGGGATGACGACCGAGACGGTGGGCGCAGGGGCGGGCATGCCTCCATCGTGCCCGAGCCCCGGATGCCGCGGCAGGGGCTTGCCGAACGCGCCGCGGAGCCGCTCAGCCGTGCGCCTCCGCGGCGCGCCGGGTGTGGCTGCGGGCGTGCTCGACGGCGGCGGCGAGGTCGTCGAAGAGGTGGTTGCGGTGCCGGAGGGAGGCGATCACGCCCACTCGCGTCGCGAGCTCCAGGTGGCGGCCCTGGATGCCCTTCACCAGCACGGTGACCCCGCGCCGCTCGAGCGCGTGGATGAGCTCGGTGATCACCTGGGCGCCCGTGGCGTCGAGCAGTTGGAGTTGCGACATCCGGATGATGACCACGTCGACGTCGCGCAGCGCGCCGACCCGCTGCAGCATCCGCTCGGCCGCGCCGAAGAACAGCGCACCCTCGAGACGGAACAGCGCGATGCGGTCGTCGCCGGCCGCCGCGGGAGCCGGCAGCTCCTCGCGGTGCACGCCGCTCGATCGGGCGAGCGTGCGCAGGGCGAGGAACGCGGCGACGGCGATGCCGACGAGGACCGCGGTGATCAGGTCGACGCTCACGGTCACGATCGCGGTGCCGACGAACACCGTCGCGTCGGCCCGCGTGGCTCCCATGACGGTGCGGACGGTCGCCAGCGAGATCATGCGGGTGGCGGTGACCATGAGCACGCCCGCGAGCGCAGCGAGCGGGATGGCGGCGACGACGGCGGCGCCGACCGCGACGATCCCGGCGAGCAGCACGGCATGGAGGACCGCGGCGAGCCGCGTCCGACCACCCGAGCGGACGTTCACCGCGGTGCGGGCGATCGCGCCCGTCGCCGGCATGCCGCCGAACAGCGCGGACGCGACCGAGGCGAGCCCCTGGCCGACGAGCTCGCGGTCGGCGTCGTACGGACCGGTGTCGGAGATGGTCGCCGCGACCCGCGCCGAGAGGAGCGACTCGATCGCGGCGAGGGCCGCGACGGTCGCGGCGGGCAGCAGGAGCGCGCCGAGCGTCTCGAGGTCGATGGCCGGCACCACCGGCGCGGGCAGCCCGGAGGGCAGTTCGCCGATCGTGGCGACGGGCGCGGCGGCGAGCGCGGTCACGACGGTCGCGACGACGATCGCGATGATCGAGCCGGGCACGAGCGGGTGGATGCGCGGGGCGGCGAGCATGATCGCGGCGACGACCGCGACGACGACGAGGGCCCACGCGGCATCCGGCCATGATGCGCGCGTCACCGCGTCGACGGCGCCGACGACCGCGTTGACGCCCTCGGTCGCGGGCACGCCGAGCGCGGAGGGCACCTGCTGCAGGAAGATGATGACGGCGATGCCGAGGGTGAAGCCCTCGATGACCGGCCAGGGGATGAACGTGACGGCCCGGCCGAGCCGGAGGACGCCGGTGGCGAGCACCATGAGCCCGGCCAGCACGCCGACGATCGCGAGCGCGCCGAGTCCGTGCGCGGCGATGATGGGCGCGAGCACGACGACCATCGCTCCGGTCGGACCGGACACCTGCACGTTCGATCCGCCGAACACGGCCGCGACGACGCCGGCGACGATGGCGGTGATCAGGCCGCTCGCCGCCCCGGCGCCCGAGCTCACGCCGAAGGCGAGGGCGAGCGGCAGCGCGACGATGCCGACCGTGATCCCCGCCACGAGGTCGCCCTTCCAGGTGCGACGCACGTCGCGGTAGTCGGTGGCGGCGGGCAGCAGCGAGCGGATGGCGCGTGCGGCGCGCTGCGCGGACGCGGGCGCGGGCGCGGCGGTCATGCGCCGGTCCGGGTCGCTGCGGCATCCGTGGTCGCGTCGGCCGTCTCGGGCGGAGCGAGGTCGGGCAGCGCGGACTGCTCGAGGAGCTGCCGCTCGGTGGTCTGCAGCACCTCGGCGAGCAGCGCCCGCGCGACGCGCAGCAGGTCGGCGACCTGCGGGTACGCGAGCCGGTAGCGCACCTGGTTGCCGCGGCGCTCGGCGGTGACGAGCCCGTAGTTGCGGAGGACGGCGAGGTGCTGCGAGAGGTGCGAGGCCTCGAGTCCGGTCGCCTCGAGCAGGTCGGAGACGGGCGTCTCGCCGGCGGATGACGCGAGCACCTCGAGCACGCGCACCCGGAGCGGGTGCGCGAGGCCCTTGAAGAGGTTGGCCTTGACCTCGTACAGCGGGCGACTGGCGTCCGAGAACATGCACTCCCCTAATGGATTGACGGATTCATCAATCCATTATGCGCATCTGCTCCCGTGTGGTCCGCGGGACCTTCGTCACGCCGCCCGGACGGCACGGTCGCCGACTGATTCAGCGCACCGGAGGGTGCAGTTCGATCCCCGCAGCGCGCGCCGGTTCGGCATACGCCGCCGCGAGATCGGCGACCGTCACGTGCGCGTTGAGCCCGCTCGGGTTGGGCACCACCCAGAGCTCGGCGTCGGCGAGCCGCTCTTCCTGGCGACCCGCCCTGGCTTTCGGCCGGTCGAAGCCCAGCCGATAGGCGGTGAGGCCGACGATCGCGACGACGAGCGGATGCCACGCGGCGACGTCGGCGGCGAGCCTCGCCGCCCCGGCGCGCAGCTCGGCGCGGTCGAGTTCGTCGGCCCGGGCGGTGGCCCGGTGCACGAGGTTGGAGATGCCGATGCCGGCGTCGAGGAACATCCGCCGGTCCTCCTCGGTGAACCCATCGGCGAAGCGCGGCATCCGCGGGATGATGCCCGCCGCGACGAGGGCGGGGTAGAACCGGTTGCCGGGGTGGGCGAAGTGGGTGCCGGTGGCGGCGGTCCAGAGGCCGGGGTTGATGCCGACGAACACGAGCCTGGGACGCTCGGGCATGAGGTCGTCGACGCTCCGGCCCCGGAACGACTCGAGCTCGGCGCGCGTGAACCCCATCAGTGCCGGTCCCCGTCGAGTGTCGCGGTCGCCGGAGCGTCGGCCGCCACCGGAGCGTCGATCGAGACGATGCCCGCCGATCGCAGCAGCTCGAGCAGGTCGGTGGTGAGCCGCATCCCCGGCAGGTCGCCGGACGGGACCCAGCGCGCATCGTCGGCGTCGTCGCCGTGGTCGAGCGTCCCGCCGAGGACGGCTGCGGCGAAGCCGTGGACCTCGTACTCGATGCCGGTCCCGGCGGGGACGCGGATCGTCCAGAGTTCCCGGCCCACCAGGACGCGCAGCCCGGTCTCCTCGAGCGCTTCGCGCGCCGCCGCCGCCTCGAGCGTCTCCCCCGGTTCGACGCGGCCGCCGGGGACGGACCACCGTCCGCGCTGCGGCTCGTGCGCCCGCCGGACGAGGAGCACGCGACCGTCGGCATCGGTGATGACCGCGCCGACCGCGAGCACCGTGTCCATGTCCTTCACCGTACGGCCTCGGGCGCCGTGCCGGGCGGCGCGGGAGGGACGACGAAGGCCCGGAACCTCGCGACATTCGCGTGGTTCCGGGCCTCTCCGGTCGGGCTGACAGGATTTGAACCTGCGACCCCTTGACCCCCAGTCAAGTGCGCTACCAAGCTGCGCCACAGCCCGATGTCCTCCGCGTTCCCGCAGAAGACAACTCGACCATCATAGCGGCATCGGAGGGGGTGCTCGTGCACACGCGGACCGCCGCGGCATCCGGTCGGCGGTGGCCGTGCTCAGCTCAGATGTGCCGTCGCACGGCGGCCATGAACCCGCTCGGGTCGTCGACCCAGATGCGAACCTCGTCGACCGCCTGCCGGCCGCCCTTGGGCGCGGTGCCGGGCAGGGCGACGATCGTCGGCCGCTCGAGCTCGATGGTGATCACGGTCCGGTCCTGCATCCGCAGCGACAGGATGCGGGTGCCGTCCGCCTCGGTCACCCTCGGTGACTTGGGCTCGTCGGTGCGGCGGTCGAGCGCGACGGACGCGATGTCGTCCCAGGACAGCGGCAGGTCGATCTCGAGGCCTTCGCGCACGCGGATCCCGTCGGGTCCGACGGTGTGCGGGCGCATCAGGTAGGCCGCGAGGAGGCCGATCATCCAAGTGAGCCCCCAGATGCCGAGGATCAGGAACGAGATGCGCACGACGGGCCACCGGTGCACGATCAGGTCGATGATCGGGATCTCGACCGCCGAGAGCACGATGAACACCATGAGGATCGTGAACACCGGGGCGTGGTAGGCGAATCCGGTGGCTCCGGGCGCGACGGCGGGACGGCGGGCGACGAGTCGACCGATGCTCGCGTAGATGCGGAGCTCGAGCTTCAGCGCGCGCAGCGCGAAGACGCCGAGGCGACGAGCGACGGACGGCCGGGCGGCCCGCTGGACGTCGGCGCTCATGGGACCGGCTCCATCGGCGGCGCTGCGGTGCGGCCGGCACCCGAGGCGGCGACGAGTCCCCGGAGGCGTTCGGCGACCGCGTCGAGGCCACGGAGGAAGGCGTCTCGATCGGCCGCCGGCACGGCCTCGAGCAGGGTCGCCGACAGCTCCTGGTGGTCGCGCTGCATCTCGCGCATGAGTTCCTCGGCGGGCGGGGTGAGCGTGACGAGCGTCGCCCGGCGGTCGGTCGGGTGAGGCGTGCGTTCGACGTAGCCGGCCTGCTCCAGCGCATCGACGAGGCCGGTGACGTTGCGGGCGCTCACCTCGAGGCGGGTCGCGAGGGCCTGCTGCGTGGACGGCCCGGCATGCACGAGCTCCCAGAGGACGCGGGTGCGGGCAGTGGTCAATGACGTGCCGGAGAACTCGCGGGCGAGATCGCGCTGGAAGAGCTCGCTGATCTCGAGCAACCGGTCGAGCACGGTGGGGTCGGGGGTCATATCGTGATGTTACTTCATGATTACCCTCATTCACTACGGCGAGCGGATGTCGGCGCACGGCGATAAGGTCGCCCCATGGACCGACCCGATCCCGACCACGCGCCCTCGCCGGCGAGCCTGCGCATCCTCCCCGCCGCCTCGGTCCCCCTCGCCGACGTCGAGGCGGTGTTCGGCACGCGCGGGGACCCGGCCGGCTGCTGGTGCCAGTGGTACAAGGTGCGCGGTGCCGACTGGCGGGAGGCGACGCCGGCCGAGCTCCGCGAGCGGCTCGCCGCGCAACTGGCCGAGCCCGGGCCGGGTCCCGGCCTCCTGGCGTACGACGGTGCGACGCCCGTGGGATGGTGCGCGGTCGAACCACGCCCGGCACTCGTCCGCCTGCAGCACAGCCCCGTCGGCTCCGCCACCACCGAACCGGACTTCGCGGACGCCGGGATCTGGTCGGTCTCGTGCTTCGTCATCCCGCGACGCTTCCGCAGAAGGGGCGTCGCGACCGCCCTCGCCGCTGCGGCCGTCGAGACCGCCCGGGAGCGCGGCGCACGGGTCGTCGAGGCCTACGCCGTCGACCCCGCCGAACGCGACAAGCCGCCCGCCGCCGAGCTGTTCCCGGGCACCGTCTCGATGTTCGAGGCGGCGGGCTTCACCGAGGTCGCGCGCCCCAAGCCGCACCGGGTGGTGATGCAGCGCCGCCTCGCCGAGTGAGCAGCGGAGCCCGATCCGCTACCCGTGCTTCGCGTGCCACCTCCGTGCCGCATCGAGCAGGTCGTCGACCGCATCGGGCAGGCGCCCCAGATGGCGGTCGGCGCGTGCGTCGGCGTCCTCGGCCAGCCGGTGGAGCGCGTCGCCCGGTCGACCCGCGTGCGCCTCATGCGCGGCCGCACGCCGAAGGTGCTCCGCGAAGAGCAGCTCGTCGCGGTGATCGCCGAGCACGTCGTGGATCTCGTCGCCCGCCTCGGCCAGCGCCACAGCCCGCTCGCCGAACAGCTCGACGGGCGGCTGCGTCACCGCCTCCGCGGCGTAGCGCAGCCGCCGAGCGGCCTTCCGCAGCTCGTGCAGGTCCTCGGCTCCCGCGTCATCCGGCAGTCGACGGGCCCGCTTCGCCGCGCGACGGGCCTCGCGGTCGAGCAGCCGGGCGAGCTCGCGGTGCGCGGGCCGTCCCGCCCGCTCGACGAGGGGCGGGTCGCGCAGCACGCGATCCAGTTCCTCCAGCCTGGCGACGGCCCGCGGCAACCGCTGCCGCTCGGCGAACCGCGCGTGCGCACGCTCGTGGGCGGCGGTCTCGTCGTCGATCAGGATGCTGCGCACGCGCGCCCGTTCGTCGGGAGTCGCGAAGCGCCCCACCTCGTCGGCTTCCGCGAGCGCGGCCTCGGCCACCTGGACGCGCACCTCGAGGTCGCGCACGGTGCCGAGCTCGTGGCCGAGCTCGCGGAGCCGGCGCCGCAGCCCGGTCACCACGCCGGCGTCGAGCACCGGCCCGTAGGCGGCAAGGAGACTGCGCAGGCG
This sequence comes from Agromyces indicus, assembly GCF_031432295.1. Classification (NCBI taxonomy): domain Bacteria; kingdom Bacillati; phylum Actinomycetota; class Actinomycetes; order Micrococcales; family Microbacteriaceae; genus Agromyces; species Agromyces indicus. The sequence goes on from NZ_JAVKGS010000005.1 coordinate 117,855, forward strand.
ACGCACGTTCGTGCGCATCTGGTGCAGCCCGTCCGGCTCGTCCGCGAGCGCGAGGGGCCGGTTCTCCTCGAGGCGGTCCCGCACGTCGACGAGCGCACGCAGCACGATCGTCCCCGCGTCCTCGTCGCGCTCCCCCATCCGCCCATGCTCGGGGTCCGCGCTCGTCCCGTCAACCGTCGGGCGGGGTCGCTCACTGCAGGGGTTCGCAGATCACCACCGGGATCTCGCGACGGGTACGGCGCTGGTAGTGCTCGTAGCCGGGATAGGCGGCGGTGATCCGCGGCCAGAGCTCCGCCTTCTCCGTGGGCGTCGCAGTGCGCGCCCGCATGGGCCGGCTCCCCTCACGGAAGTCGACGACCACGTCGGGATGGTCGACGAGGTTCAGGTACCAGGCCGGATGCCGGTCGTCTCCACCCTTCGACGCGACCAGGACCACCCGGTCCGGCTCGGCGATGGGCGCCGACAGGATCGTGGTCCGCGGCCGCCCCGTGCGACGTCCGACCGTGTGGAGTTCGACGGTGATGAGTCGTCCGATGCGCCATCCGAGGCGGCCTCCGGTGACCCGGATGACCCAGCGGTGCACGCCTGCGAGCACCGCGAGCCCTCGGTCGCCGAGCACGCCGCCGGATGTTCCCATGCCCTGAGCCTACGCAGGCGCGCCCCCTCGCGTTCGGACGGGCGGTCGCGGCAGGATGGACTGCGTGGACGGACTGCCCCGCACCGCACCCCCGCTGCCGGGACGCGTGGTCGTCGAGCAGCACTGGCGCGACCTGCTGTTCCTGCACTGGCGGGTGGAGCCGTCTCGCGTGCAGCGGTTCCTTCCGAAGGGCACGCGACCCGACATCGTCGACGGCGCCACCTGGGTGGGGCTCATCCCGTTCGTGCTCGCCGACACCCGGTTCCCGCCCCTGCCCCCGCTGCACCGCCTCGGTACGTTCGTCGAGGTGAACGTGCGGCTGTACGCGCGCGACGCGTCGGGTCGGCACGGCGTCGTGTTCCGCACCCTCGAGGCCGGGCGCCTGCTGCCAGTGCTCGCCGCGCGGGTCGGCTTCGGCCTGCCCTACCACTGGGCACGCTCCGGCGTCACGAGGCGAGCGGATGCCGCTGGCTTCGAGCTCGACTTCCGGAGCCGCCGTCACGGCCCCGCCGGGCCGGCCACTCGAATCCGTGCGCGCCTGGGCGAACCGCTCCCGGAGCACGCGCCCGATGCGGCGCTCGCCCATTTCCTCACCGACCGGTGGGGGTACCACGAGCGGCACCTCGGCCGCACGATGTGGGCGCGGAACACGCATGCGCCGTGGCCGCTCCAGCGTGCGGAACTCCTCGAGCTCGACGACGGACTCCTCGCGGCGAGCGGCTTCCCGGACCTGGCCGATCGACTGCCCGACTCGGTCCTGGCCTCGACCGGCGTGCGCACGGCGTTCAGCCGCCCGCGTGCGATCCGGACGCGCGCGTGGGCGCTCCCGGCGCTCGGAGCGCACCGCCCCGCGCCGGCGTGACCGCGTGGGCGGACCCCCGGCGCTGCGGCATCCGCTCGCCGGCAGGGCCGCCTAGCGCTGGCGCTTCTCGCGCACGCGCATGTTCGTGACGATGGGCGTGCCGACGAAGCCGTAGATCTCGCGCAGGCGGCGCTGGATGAACCGGCGGTACCCCGGGTCGAGGAAGCCGGTCGTGAACAGCACGAACGTCGGCGGGCGCGTGGAGGCCTGCGTGCCGAACAGGATCCGGGGCTGCTTGCCGCCGCGCACCGGGTGCGGGTGCTCCTGCGTGAGCTCGGTGAGGAACGCGTTGAACTTGCCCGTCGGGATGCGCGTGTCCCACGACTCGAGCGCCGTCTCGAGGGCGGGCACGAGCTTCTCGAGGTGGCGTCCCGTCTTCGCCGAGATGTTCACCCGCGGAGCCCACGCCACGTGGTGCAGGTCCTGCTCGATCTCGCGCTCGAGGTACCGGCGGCGGTCGTCGTCGAGGAGGTCCCACTTGTTGTAGGCGAGCACGAGCGCGCGGCCCGACTCGAGCACGAGGTCGATGATGCGCACGTCCTGCTCGGAGATCGGCTGCGAGACGTCGAGCAGCACCACGGCGACCTCGGCCTTCTCGAGTGCCGCCTGCGTGCGCAGCGATGCGTAGAAGTCGGCGCCCTGCTGCAGGTGCACCCGGCGGCGGATGCCGGCGGTGTCGACGAAGCGCCAGACCTTGCCGCCGAGCTCGATCTGCTCGTCGACCGGGTCCCGCGTCGTGCCCGCGAGCTCGTTCACGACCACGCGCTCCTCGCGCGCGGCCTTGTTGAGCAGGCTCGACTTGCCGACGTTCGGCCGGCCGAGGATCGCCACGCGGCGGGGACCGCCGAACTCCTCCTTCGCCACGGCCGAGACCTGCGGGAGGACCGTGAAGACCTCCTCGAGCAGGTCGGCGACGCCGCGGCCGTGCAGGGCCGACACGGGGTACGGCTCGCCGAGGCCGAGGTTCCAGAGCGCGGCGGCCTCGGGCTCCTGCCGGGCGTCGTCGACCTTGTTGGCGACCAGGAACACGGGCTTCCTGGTCTTCCGGAGCAGCCGGACCACGTGCTCGTCGGTCGCGGTCGCACCCACGGTGGCGTCCACGACGAACAGCACCACGTCGGAGAGGTCGATCGCGACCTCGGCCTGGGCGGCCACGGACGCGTCGATGCCCTTGGCGTCCGGCTCCCAGCCGCCGGTGTCGACGAGCGTGAACCGGCGGTCGAGCCACTCGCCCTTGTAGGAGACGCGGTCGCGGGTGACGCCGGGAGTGTCCTCGACGACTGCCTCACGGCGGCCGAGGATGCGGTTCACGAGCGCGGACTTGCCGACGTTCGGGCGGCCCACGATGGCGATGACCGGCAGCGCCGGCAGGAAGCGGATGCCCTCCTCGCCCTCGTCGGAGAGCTCGAGGAGGTCGAGGTCCTCCTCGTCGAGGTCGTACTCCTCGAGGCCCGAGCGGAGCGCGGCCGCGCGCTGCTCGGCGAGTTCCTCGTCGACGCCGGCGAGGCGCTCGGCGAGATCGTCGTCGGGGGCGTCGAACTCGTCGTCGCGGTCGGTCATGTCAGCTCCTGGAAGGTCTCGGGGGTCGCGCGCGAGCGCACAACCTGTCTATTCAACCAGTACGAACCTGAGCATCGCGGATGACGGCGAGCACCGCCTCCACGGTCGCGTCGAAGTCGAGGTCGGTCGAGTCCACCGTGGTGACGCCCTCCGCGGCGTTCATGAAGTCGACGACCTTCGAGTCCGCGGCATCCCGGGCGCGCAACTGGGCGCCGGTCGCGGCGGCCGAGTGGCCGACGAGCTCGGCCGAACGACGCGCCATGCGCACGGCCTCGGAGGCGGTGAGCAGGATTCGGACCGGGGCGTCGGGGGCGACGACGGTGGTGATGTCGCGTCCCTCGACGACGATGCCCGGCCGCTCCTCGGCGGCCATGATCGCCCGGAACACCTCGATGAGGTGCGTTCGCACCTCGGGCACGCGCGCGACCGCGCTCACGACCGCCGAGATGCCCGGCTCGCGGATCGCCTCGGTCACGTCCGTGTCGCCGACGTGCACGGCGTACCCGTGCGGGTCGGTGCCGATGCGGTAGTCGAACGAGTCGAGGCACGAGACGACGGATGCCGCGTCATCCGTGTCGACGCCCGACGCGCTCGCGTGCCAGGCGAGCGCCCGGTAGGCCGCACCAGTGTCGAGGAACCCCCAGCCGAGCCGGCGCGCGACCTCCTTCGAGACACTGGACTTGCCGCTGCCGGCGGGGCCGTCGATGGCGACGACGACGGGGTATTCGACGGGGTGGGTGGACTGGGGTGGGTGGGGCACGTTCTATCCTGCGATCCGCCAGCCGCGTGCGGCCAGCTCGGTGGTGAGTCGGTCGGCCGCTTCGGGCACGACCGCGATCTCCGCGAGGCCGACCTGGCGGCCGGGCGAGTGCTCGAGGCGGAGGTCTTCGAGGTTCACGCCGATCTCGCCGACCTCGGCGAGCAGCCGGGCGAGCTGGCCCGGCCGGTCGTCGACCATGACGATGACGGTCGTGAAGCGCTTGTCGGTGCCATGCTTGCCGGGCAGGCGTTCGACACCCGTGTTGCCGCCCGTGAGCTCCTCGGCGACGCGGCGGCGGGCGCCGGGCGCGGCCGGGTCGGCGAGCGCCTCGATGAACCGGTCGAGGTCGTCGCGGTAGGCCAGCAGGATGTCGCGGACGGACCCGGCGTTGGCGCCGAGGATCTGCACCCACAGGTCGGGGTCGCTCGCCGCGATGCGGGTCACGTCGCGCACGCCCTGTCCGGCGAGCCCGAGCGCGGCGTTCGGCGCGTCGATGAACCGCCGCGCCATGATCGTCGCGACGACCTGCGGCACGTGGGAGATGAGCGCGACGCCGCGGTCGTGCTCCTCCGGGGTCATCTCGACGAGCGTCGCACCGAGGTCGAGGATGAGGTCGTCGATGGCGCTCGCGCGCTGGTAGCTGATCTCGTCGTGCGCGGCGACGACCCAGGGCCGTCCGGCGAAGAGGTCGGCGCGGGCGGCGAGGGGCCCACCGCGCTCGCGACCGGCGAGGGGGTGCGAGCCGATGTAGCGGGCGACGTCGGCGCCGGTCGACTCGAGCTCGGCGAGGATGCCGGCCTTGACGCTCGCGACATCCGTCACGATCGCGTCGGGGAACGCGGCGAGCTCGTCGGCCACGACGCGGGCCGTGACGTCGGGCGGGACGGCCACGACGACGAGCTGCGGGGCATCGCCGGGCAGGGCGGGGCGCCCCGCGCCGAGGTCGACGGCGAGCGCCACGTGCGTCGGCGACGCGTCGGCGAGGATCACGTCGATGCCGCGGCCCCGGAGTCCCAGTGCGATGCTCGTGCCGAGCAGGCCGGTGCCGACGACGCGGACCGGCCCGACCAGTCGTGACTCGACCACCTCAGCCGTTCCCCTTCCGCTGCTCGTCCGCGGCCCGCGCGATCGTGAGCAGCGCGCCGAGTTCGACTCTAGTCAACTCGCGCAGGGCGCCCGACTTCAGGGTGCCGAGGTGCAGCGGCCCGAACTGGCGGCGCACGAGCTCCACGACGGGGTGTCCGACGGCGTCGAGCATGCGGCGCACGATGCGGTTGCGTCCGGAGTGGAGGGTCACCTCGACCATGGTGTGGCCGGCTCCGGCCTGCGTCTGGAGGATCTTCGCCCGGTCGGCGCGGATGGGGCCGTCCTCGAGGTCGATGCCGCGCTTCAGCTGCTGCAGCGTCTGCGGCGTCATCCGGCCCTTCACCTTGGCGATGTAGGTCTTCTCGACGCCGAACGACGGGTGCGCGAGCACGTGGGCGAGCTCGCCGTCGTTGGTGAGGAGAAGCAGTCCGCTGGTGTCGCCGTCGAGCCGGCCGACGTTGAACACGCGCACGTCGAGCGCGTCGGTGAACGTGCGGAGGTCGGGCCGGCCCTGCTCGTCGCGCATCGACGAGACGACGCCGCGCGGCTTGTTGAGCATGAAGTAGCGCTTCTCCTGGTCGAGCTGCACCGCCGTGCCGTCGACCGCGACCTTGTCGGCGACCGGGTCGATCCGCGACCCGAGCTCGGTCACGACGCGGCCGTTGACCTCCACGCGACCCTCGACGATCAGCTGCTCGGCCACGCGCCGGCTCGCGACGCCCGCCGCAGCGAGCGCCTTCTGGAGCCGCACCCCCTCGGGGGCGCCGCCGGGCTGGTCAGGCGTGGTCACGTTCGAATCCCTCCTGGCCGCCGTCGAGCAGCGGCGAGATCGGCGGCAGTTCGTCGAGCGACGAGACGCCGAGGTTCGTCAGCAGCACGTCGGTCGTGCCGTACAGGATGGCGCCGGTCTCCTCGTCCGTGTCGACCTCCGTGATGAGGCCGCGGCCGAGCAGCGTGCGCACCACTGAGTCGACGTTCACCGCCCGGATGGACGCGATCGACGACCGGGAGATCGGCTGCTTGTACGCGATCACCGCGAGCGTCTCGAGCGCGGCCTGCGACAACCGGGTCGAGGTCTGGGCGGTGACGACGTCGGTGATGAGGCGGTCGTACTCGGCGCGCGCGTAGAAGCGCCACCCGCCACCGACCTCGCGCAGTTCGAAGGCACGACGGATGCCGCCGGCCGGGGCCGCCTCCCCCGCGTCGGTGCGCGGCTCGCCCGAGGGTGCTCCCCCGTCGTAGTCGGCGCGCAGCCGCGCGATGGCCGCACGGACCTCGGCGAGCGGACGCTGGACCGCCGCGGCGAGATGCACGAGCGACTGCGGCTCGTCGGCGATGAACAGGATGGCCTCGAGGGCACGGTCGAGGTCGAGCCGGGGCTGGCCGGGCACGTCGAGCGGGGTCGACACCGACACCTCCGGGCCCTCGCCGACCGCGGCGGTCTCCCTCGCGTCGGAGGTCTCAGTCGTCATAGTCGGCTCCCAGGCTCTCGAGTCGGTCGTCGGACCAGCCGTCCCCGGCCGCCCACCGCAGCGTCAGTTCGCCGAGCGGTTCGAGCTGCTCGAACCCGATCGCGGCGTTGCGGTAGAGCTCGAGCACGGCGAGGAACCGCGCGACGACGATGCCGGGGCGGTCGACGCCGGCGATCAGCTGCCGGAACGTGACGGGGTCGCCGCGCCGCAGCACGGCGACGACGTGGGCGGCCTGCTCGCGGATGGACACGAGCGGCGCGTGGAGGTGGTCGAGCCCCACGACGGGGATCTCGCGCGGCGTCAGCGCGAGCATCGCGAGCGCGGCGAAGTCGTCGGCGCCGAGGGTCCAGCGCAGTTCGGGCTCGCGCTGGCGGAACCGCTCCTCGAGCCGCACCGTGCGGGCGTGCCGCAACGACTCCGCCTCGATCCGCCCGCCGAACCAGCGCGCGGCCTCCTTGAATGCGCGGTACTGCAGCAGGCGCGCGAAGAGCAGGTCGCGCGCCTCGAGCAGGGCCACGTCCTCGGCATCGACGAGCTCGCCCTGCGGCAGGAGCCCGGCGACCTTCAGGTCGAGCAGCGTCGCCGCGACGACGAGGAACTCGCTCGCGCGGTCGAGGTCCTCGTTCGTCTCGATGCCGCGCAGGTAGGCGATGAACTCGTCCGTCACGGCCGAGAGCGACACCTCGGTGATGTCGAGCTCGTGCTTGGCGATGAGCGAGAGCAGCAGGTCGAACGGGCCCTCGAAGTTCGACAGGGCCACGCGGAACCCCGCATCGGGCGCGGACTCGGCGGCGCCGTCGACGGGCGCGGGCGCCGCGGCATCCGTCATCGCGGCGCCCGCCGCGCCGTCGATCGCCGCCGCGCTCGGCTCAGGCGACCGCGCCACGGTCGACCAGCTCCCGGGCGAGCTGCCGGTACGCGCGCGAGGCCGGGTGCTCGGGCGCGAACTCGGTGATCGGCGTCGCCGCGACGGTCGCGTCGGGGAACTTCACCGTGCGCGTGATGACGGTCTCGAGCACCTGGTCGCCGAACGCCTCGACCACGCGCTCGAGCACCTCGCGCGAGTGCAGCGTGCGGGCGTCGTACATGGTCGCGAGGATGCCGTCGAGCGTGATCGCCGGGTTGAGGCGGTCGCGCACCTTGTCGATGGTCTCGATGAGCAGCGCGACGCCGCGGAGCGCGAAGTACTCGCACTCGAGCGGGATGATCACGCCGTGGCTCGCGGTGAGCGCGTTCACCGTGAGCAGGCCGAGCGACGGCTGGCAGTCGATGAGGATCACGTCGTAGTCGCCCGACACCTTGCGGAGCACGCTCGCGAGGATCTGCTCGCGGGCCACCTCGGTCACGAGGTGCACCTCGGCGGCCGACAGGTCGATGTTCGCCGGGATCACGTCGAGCCCGTCGACGCGGGTCGCCTGGATCGCGTCGCGCGGCTGGACGTTGCGCGAGAGCAGCAGGTCGTAGATCGTCGGCACGTCGTGCGTCTGCACGCCGAGGCCCGCCGAGAGCGCGCCCTGCGGGTCGAAGTCGATCGCGAGCACGCGACGGCCGTAGTCGGCGAGCGCGGCCCCGAGGTTGATGGTCGTCGTGGTCTTGCCGACGCCGCCCTTCTGGTTGCAGAGCGCGATGATGCGCGCGGGGCCGTGCGAGGCCAGGTGCGGCGGTTCGGCGAACTGGCGGAGGGGCCGACCGGTGGGACCGAGATCCGACTCCAGCGTGGCGGTGCCGTCCGCCGGGTCGTAGGTCTCCTTGGTCACGGTGCGGTTCTCTCTCCCGTTGTCGGCTGCGATGCTTGGTCGATTCTAACGAGCGCGGGGGTGCGCGGTCGTGTACATCTCCCGGAGTGTATCGGCCGTGACGAGCGTGTAGATCTGCGTGGTCGCCACGGAGGCGTGTCCCAGCAGCTCCTGCACCACGCGCACGTCGGCGCCGCCCGCGAGGAGGTGGGTCGCGAACGAGTGCCGCAGCGTGTGGGGTGAGACGGATGCCGCGACGCCGGCCCGCTCCGCGGCATCCTGCAGCACCTGCCAGACGGCCTGCCGCGACAGGCGGCGGCCGCGCGTGCCGAGGAAGAGCGCGGGCGTGGCGGGGCCGCGCGCGGAGAGCACGGGACGGGAGCGCACCAGGTAGGCGTCGATCGCGCGGCGGGCGTAGCTGCCGACGGGCACGATGCGCTGCGTGCCGCCCTTGCCGAAGAGCCGCACGACCTCGTCCTCGACGAGGTCGTCGACGTTCAGCGCGGTGGCCTCCGACACGCGTGCGCCGGTCGCGTAGAGCAGTTCGAGCAGGGCGACGTCGCGCAGGGCGATCACGTCGTCGCCGACGCGCGCGGCCTCGATGATGGCGGCCACCTGCTCGACGGGGATCGCCTTGGGCAGCCGCGTGGGCTGCTTCGGCGGCCGAAGTTCCCGGGACGGGTCGGTCGGCGTGCGCCCCTCCTCGGCGAGGAACCGGTGCAGGCCCCGCACCGCGGAGAGCACCCGGGCGATCGACGACACGGCCAGGCGCGGCTCACGTTCGGCGCTCAGGTGGCGGAGAAATGCCGACAGGTCGGCTTCGGTGGCTCGCTCTGGGCCCTCGATGCCGGCCGAGTCGAGCCACGCCTCGTAGATCGCGAGGTCGCGCCGGTAGGAGGCGAGCGTGTTGCGCGCCAGGCCGCGTTCCACGGTGAGGTGCCGCAGGTAGTCGTCGACCGCGCGCGAGTCCACTAGGCCTCCGGTCGGTTGGCGGGGTGGGCCGGCCACGGCGCGTCAGCCGGGGCCAGGCTCCGCCACCCGCGGTCGCGGGCCGCGGCCGCGGCGAGCACGCCGATCGTGAGCGACGGGTTGCCGAGCCGCCGCGCGAGCACGGCGTCGACGCACTCGTCGAGCGGCACCCAGCGGAGCTCCATGTCCGCCTCCTCGTGCTCGCGGTCGAACGGGGCGTCGGTGGCGCGCACGTCTCGGGCGAGGAAGATCCGGATCGCCTCGCTGCTGCCGCCGGGGGTCGTGAAGTAGTCCGCGAGCACCGCCCAGTCGGATGCCACGAGGTCGGCCTCCTCCGCGAGCTCGCGCTGCGCGGCCTCGAGCGCGGGCTCGTGCTGCACGTCGAGCAGGCCCGCCGGGATCTCCCAGTCGCGCGCGCGGACCGGGTGGCGGTACTGCTTGACGAGCAGGACGCGCTCCTCGTCGTCGAGCACGAGCACGGCGACCGCGCCGGGGTGGTCCACGTACTCGCGTTCGATGCGCGTCGCGTCGTCGCCGTAGGCGAAGGCGTCGCGGCGCACGTCCCAGATCCGCCCCTCGAACACGGTCTCCCGGTCGAGGAGCGGCAGGTCGACGAACTCGTCGGCCGGCGGCGACTCAGGCATTCTCGACGTCGAACAGGAGGCTGGCCTGCTGGCGCTCGAGGGCGGCGGCGACGAGCCCGCGGAAGAGCGGGTGCGCGTCGTTCGGGCGGCTCCGGAGCTCGGGGTGGGCCTGCGTCGCGACGTAGAACGGGTGCGTCTCGCGGGGCAGCTCGACGAACTCGACGAGGTGCCGGTCGGGCGACATGCCGGAGAAGACGAGGCCGGCTTCGGCGATCCGGTCGCGGTACGCGTTGTTCACCTCGTAGCGGTGGCGGTGGCGCTCGGACACGTCGGTCGAGCCGTACAGCTCGGCGACGATCGAGCCCTCGTCGAGCTTCGCGGGATAGAGGCCGAGGCGCATGGTGCCGCCGAGGTCGCCGCCCGCGATGATCTCGACCTGCTCCTCCATCGTGGCGATGACGGGGAACTGGGTGTCGGGGTCGAACTCGCTCGACGACGCGCCGGGGAGGCCGGCCACGTTGCGGGAGTACTCGATGACCATGCACTGCAGGCCGAGGCAGAGCCCGAGCGTCGGGATGCCGTTCTCGCGCGCGAAGTGGAGCGCGCCGAGCTTGCCCTCGATGCCGCGGACGCCGAACCCGCCGGGCACGAGGATTCCGTCGAGGTGCGCGAGGCGCTCCTTGGCGCCCTCGGGCGTGCGGCACTCGTCGGACGGGATCCACTCGATCCGGACCTTGGTCTCGTTCGCGAAGCCGCCCGCGCGGAGCGCCTCGGTCACCGACAGGTAGGCGTCGGGGAGGTCGATGTACTTGCCGACGAGTCCGATGGTGACCTCGTGCTTCGGGTCGTGCACGACCTCGAGCAGGTCGCGCCATCCGGACCAGTCGACGTCGCCCGCCTGGTCGCCGAGGCCGAGCGCCTCGATGAGGTAGGCGTCGAGCCCCTGGTCGTGCAGCATCGTCGGGATGTCGTAGATGGACGGCACGTCCACGGCGTTCACGACCGCCGCCTCGTCGACGTCGCACATGAGCGCGATCTTGCGCTTGTTCCCCTCGGTCACGGGGCGGTCGCTGCGCAGCACGAGGGCGTCGGGCTGGATGCCGATCGAGCGCAGCGCGGCCACCGAGTGCTGGGTGGGCTTGGTCTTCTGCTCGCCCGACGCGCCCATGAACGGCACCAGCGAGACGTGCACGAAGAACACGTTCTTGCGTCCGAGTTCGTGGCGCACCTGGCGCGCGGACTCGATGAAGGGCTGCGACTCGATGTCGCCGACGGTGCCGCCGATCTCGGTGATGATCACGTCCGGCTTGGGCGTCTCGGTCGCCTGGAGGCGCATGCGGCGCTTGATCTCGTCGGTGATGTGCGGGATGACCTGCACGGTGTCGCCGAGGTACTCGCCGCGGCGCTCCTTGGCGATGACGGTGGAGTAGATCTGCCCGGTCGTGACGTTCGCGGCCTGCGACAGGTTGATGTCGAGGAACCGCTCGTAGTGCCCGATGTCGAGGTCGGTCTCGGCGCCGTCGTCGGTGACGAACACCTCGCCGTGCTGGAACGGGTTCATGGTGCCCGGGTCGACGTTGAGGTAGGGGTCGAGCTTCTGCATCACCACCCGCAGGCCCCGGGCCGTGAGGAGGTTGCCCAGGCTGGCCGCCGTGAGCCCCTTGCCCAATGAGGAAACGACACCGCCCGTCACGAAGATGTGCTTGGTCACATCGTTCGTGAGGTCAGTGTTCGAAATGTCTGCGCCGCGATCATCCACCACGGGCTCCCAGTCTATGCGACTCCCAGCTGGGAATGCCCCGACATAAGGAGTCCGCTCGGCTCGGTCGGGCGGTCCGGGCGTGTCGCCGGGTCAAGCACGATGACGGATGCCGCTCCCGCCGCGGCTCCGACCTGCGTCCCTCCGTCGGGCCGGATCGAAGGTCAGGCCGCCGCGTCGGCGATCTCGAGGAGTTCGCGCGCGTGGGCGAGTCCGCTCTCGGAGTCGGCCAGGCCGGACAGCAGGCGCGCCATCTCCGCCTCGCGGTCGGCGCCGTGCAGCTGGCGCACGCTCGAGGCGGTGACGCGGCCGTCGGTGCCCTTGACGACGCTCAGGTGGTTGGAGGCGAACGCCGCGACCTGCGCCAGGTGGGTGACCACGATGACCTGCGCTCGCTCGGCGAGCCGCGCGAGCCGGCGGCCGATCTCGATCGCCGCAGCACCGCCGACGCCCGCATCGACCTCGTCGAAGACGAAGGTGGGCACCGGGTCGGCGCCGGCGATGACGACCTCGATCGCGAGCATGACGCGGGAGAGCTCGCCGCCGGACGCGCCCTTCGAGACCGGACGCGGCTCGGCGCCGGGGTGCGGGCGGAGCAGGATCGACACCTGGTCGCGCCCGTTGGGCCCCGGCTCGACCGTGCGGTCGACGGTCACGGTGAGTTCGGCGTCGGGCATCGCGAGCGCGGCGAGCTCGGCGGTCACGGCGCCCGCGAGCCGCTCGGCCGCCGATTCCCGGAGCGCGCTGACCCGGTCGGCCAGCTCGCCGACCTCGGCGGCACGTCGCTCGACGGCCTGCTCGAGCTCGGCGATGCGGTCGTCGTCGCCGTCGAGTTCGACGAGGCGCAGTCCGCCGTGATGGCGGAAGGCGAGCACCTCGTCGAGCGACCCGTGCCGGCGCATGAGGCTCGCGAGCACGGCTCGACGCTCCTGGACGGTCTCGAGCTCGGCCGCGCCGTCGGCGTCGAGGCCGGCGAGGTAGCCGGACAGTTCGGCCGCGGCATCCGCGAGTGCGAAGCCGGCCCCGGCGACCGCCTCCGCGATCGGCGCGAGCGCGGGATCGTGGGAGACGACGCGGTCGACGTGGCGGCGGGCTGCTTCGACGAGGGTCACGGCGTCCGGCGTGTCGTCGGCCGGTGCTTCGGCGGAGATGAGCTCGTGCGCCTGCGCGGCGGCGAGTCGCAGGTCCTCGAGGTTCGTCAGCCGGTCCGCTCGCTCCGCCAGCGCCGCGTCCTCGCCGGGCTGCGGATCGGCCGTCTCGATCTCCTCGAGGGCGATGCGGAGTTCCTCGGCTTCGCGGGCACGCGCGTCGTGCTCCTCGCGGAGGCGCGCGAGCTCGTCCGCGTCGGATCGCCAGGTCCGGTAGGCGGTGCGATACGCCTCGAGTGCGGCCGCGAGATCGGCGCCGGCGAAGCGATCGAGCGCGTCGCGCTGGGCGGCGGTCGAGCGGAGCCGCTGCTGGTCGGCCTGCCCGTGCACGACCACGAGGTGGTCGGCGAGCTCGCCGAGCACTCCGACGGGTGCGCTGCGCCCGCCCACGATGGCGCGGCTGCGGCCCTCGGCGGAGACGGAGCGGCCGAGGAGCAGCTCTCCCCCGTCGAGGTCGCCGCCGGCGTCGACGACGCGCTCGGCGACGGCCTCGGCGTCCTCGAGGAGCCAGCGCCCCTCGACCCACGCCTGCTTGGCGCCGGCCCGGACGGTGGCGGCGTCGGCGCGGGCGCCGAGGAGCAGCCCGAGTGCCGTCACCACCATCGTCTTGCCCGCTCCGGTCTCGCCCGTGACGGCGGTGAAGCCCGGTCCGAGCGGCAGCGTCGCCTCGGCGATCACGCCGAGGTCGCGGATGGCGAGTTCCTCAATCACCGGCGACCGGCCCCCTCCACCCCGTGACGGGGAGCTGGAACTTGTTGACGAGCCGGTCGGTGAACGGGGCCTGGTGCAGGCGTGCCAACCGGACGGGCACGGGCGAACGGCGCACGATGACCCGAGCACCCGGCGGCAGCTCGAACATGCGTCGCCCGTCGCACCAGATCACGGCGGATGCCTCGGTGCGCTGGAGCACCTCGACCGCGAGCGACGAATCCGGCCCGACCACGAGCGGTCGGGCGAAGAGCGCATGGGCACTGAGCGGTACGAGCAGCAGCGCCTCGACGGCCGGCCACACGACCGGTCCGCCGGCCGAGAAGGAATAGGCGGTCGAGCCGGTGGGCGTGGACATCACCACGCCGTCGCAGCCGAACGACGACAGCGGGCGCCGGTCGACCTCGATGACCACCTCGAGCATCCGCTCGCGCTCGGCCTTCTCGACCGTCGCCTCGTTGAGGGCCCAGCCCTCGTAGACGACGTCGTCGCCGACCTTCGCCCGAACCGAGAGCGTCATGCGCTCCTCGACCGTGTAATCGCGCGCGACCGCTCGTCCGACGGTGTAGCCGAGGTCGTCGCGCTCGCTCTCGGCGAGGAACCCGACGTGCCCGAGATTGACGCCGAGGAGCGGCACCGGGTGCTCGCGCGTGAGTTCGGCGGCCCGCAGGATGGTGCCGTCGCCGCCGAGGACGATGACGAGCTCGAGGTGCCTGGGCGACACCTCCTCGAGTCGGCGCACCATCCCCTCGAGCTCGGGGAGCTGGCGGAGCACGTCGTGCCATTGCTCGGCGGCGATGACCGGGACGGCGCCGGCGGCGACCAGCTGCCCGCACACGTCGGCCGTCGCCTCGAGGGCGGCCTGCCGGCCAGTGTGCGACACCACGAGGAAATGCCGTGCATCGCTCACGCCGTGACGCCTCCCGTCGCTTCTCTGACCCGACCCGACCATTCTGACGGATCGCCGCCTCGGCTCGGGCTGAGGAGCACGAGCACCTCGCGATTCCCGTGCGTCCCCGCGATTGGGGAGGAGTGCACGCCGGCGGTCCTCAGGCCGAGGTCGTGGCCGGCCCAGAGCACGCCCATGACGGCGTCCTCGCGCGCGGCCGGGTCGCGGACGACACCCTCTCGCGTGTTGCTGCGACCGACTTCGAACTGCGGCTTGACGAGCAGCACGAACTCCGCCGTCGGGTCCGCGGTGTCGCGGAGCGCCGGGAGCACCGTCGCGAGGGAGATGAACGAGAGATCGGCGACGACGAGGGTCGGTCGCTCGTCCACGCCGGTGAGCCGCGCCAGCGTCTCGGGGTCGAGGTGGCGCACGTTGCATCCCTCGACGGCGACGAGTCCGGGCGTGCCGGCCAGTTGCGGCGAGAGCTGCCCGTGGCCGACGTCGACGGCGAGCACGGTGCTCGCCCCGCGCTCCAGCAGCACCTGGCTGAACCCGCCTGTCGATGCGCCGGCGTCGAGCACGACGCGACCGGCGGGGTCGACGCCGAAGGCGTCGAGCGCGGCGATGAGCTTGTGTGCGGCGCGGCTGACGTAGTGGTCGGATGCCGCGACCTCGAGCACCGCATCGTCGGTCACCCGGTGGGCCGCCTTCGTGACCGGTCGCCCGTCGACGCTCACCACGCCGTCGGCGATGAGCGCGGCGGCGTGCGTGCGCGACCGCGCGAGCCCGCGCGCCGCGAGTGCGGCGTCGAGTCGCTCACCGCCGCCCGTCATCCCGCGGCGCGAGCCGGGTCGGACCGCTCGAGTTCGGTGCGGAGCCGCTCGGCCAGTGCGTCGTAGCCGGCCGCGCGCTCCTCGAGCGGCGCGGCCTCGATCCCCTCGAGCGCGTCGGCCGTCGCCTCGGCGGCGTCGGGGTCGTGCTCGGACGCGTCGCGCTCCAGGTCTGCGGTGCTCACCCTTCCACGGTACCCGGCGCCGCCCACGCGGCGGTCGCCGACACGGAACGATCAGCGGGCCCGCGCTGGGTCAGCGGTAGAGCCGCTCGGGCACCTGGAGTGCATGGATGGCCGTGCCGCACTCCCAGATGGCGTGGCACGCGGCGCGCAGCAGGTCGAGCGGGTCGTCGCCGTCGCGCTCGATCTCCACCGTGCGTCCGGTGACCCGCACCGACGCGCGGCCGACGCTGACGGCGCCGCGTCGCCGCTGGATCTCGGGGTACGGCTCGTGCAACCCACGGAGGTCGCCGAGGATGAAGTCCGGCCGGCTCGCGGCATCCGCGGCCAGCACCTGCTTGGCCCGGTCGATGCCCGTGAGCACGACCGCCGACGCGATCCCGGCGCGGTTCGCCCCGCGGATGTCGGTGTCCAGCCGGTCGCCCACCATGAGCGGGTTGGAGGCTCCGAAGCGGTCGCGCGCGACGTCGAAGATCGGCGTCTCGGGCTTGCCGGCGACCTCCGGGAAGCGGCCGGCCGCGGTGTGCACGGCAGAGACCAGCGTGCCGTTGCCGGGAGCGACGCCGCGCTCGACGGGGATCGTCCAGTCCATGTTCGTCGCGATCCACGGGATGCCGCCGGGCTCCCCCGGGCCGCCGTGCGCGTTCAGCGCGAACGTCGCCTCGGCGAGCTGTCGCCAGCCGACGTCGGGGTGGAATCCCTGCATGACGGCGTCGGGCCCGTCGTCGGCGGACCGCGTGACGCGGTAGCCGCCGCGCTCGAGCTCCGCGACGATGCCGTCCCCGCCGACCACGAGCACGAGGCCGCCGGGGGCGACGGATGCCGCGAGCAGCCGCATCGCCGCCTGCGGCGAGGTCACGACCGCGTCGGGGGTCGCGTGGAGCCCGAGCGACGTCAGGTGCGCCGCCACCTGCTCGTCGGTCCGCGAGGCGTTGTTGGTGAGGTAGGCCACTGGACGGGACTCCGCGGCGCGGTTGAGGCTGTCGACCGCGTGGGGAATGGCGTGCGGGCCGGCGTAGACCACGCCGTCGAGATCGGCGAAGATCGCGTCGACGCCCTCGAGCGGCGAGGCGCCCTCGCGGCGCCGCGCGAACACGGGACTCATGCGCGCTCGGGCTCGGCCTCGCCGGGCTCGTCCGATGCGTCATCCGCCTCGAGGTCGGCCGTCTCGGCGAGGATCGCCGCCACCTCGGGCTCGATCGCGTCGGCGGCGTCTCCGGCCTCGGGCTCCGCCTCAGCACCCGCGGCCGGCTCGTCGGACTCCACGGACTGGGGCGCCGGAACGTCCACGCCGCTCGGCTCGGTGCCCTCGAGGTCGAACACCTCGACGAGGTCGAGCCCTTCCCCCGCCAGGGCCGCCTCGGCACGGCGGGCGCGATCGCGCCAGGCGGCCGCGTCGTCGGCACGGCCGATTTCCTCGAGCACCTCGGCGTACGCCGAGAACAGCGCCGGGCTGTACGAGAAGGCTCGGTCGGGGTCCAGCTGCGGGATCTCGAGCTCGGCGAGGGCCAGCTCGGGCTGCCCGAGGTCGAGTCGTGCTCCCGACATGGCGATCGCGAGGGCCACCTGCACGGATGCCGGCAGTGTCGAACGGTCGACGGAGCGGCCGAGCTCGAGCGCGCGATCCGGCCGGCCGACGCCGCGCTCGCTGTCGACCATGAGCGGCAACTGCTCGTCGCTGCCGGAGATGCGGCGATACGTCCGGAGCTCTCGCAGTGCGAGCGCGAAGTCGCCGGTCGCGTAGGCGGTGATCGCGAGCGTCTCACGGACGATCGCGATGCGCCCTGCCCGGCGAGACGCCGAGAGGGCATGCCGATGCGCGAGCGCGGGGTCGTCCTCGAGGGCCTCCGCCGCCGCGACCAGGTGACGCGCGACCCAGTCGGCGTTCTCCTTCGTCAGCGTCTTGAGCTCCGCGCGGGCGCTCCGGTCGAGGTCCTTCGGCTGGATGCGCTCGGGCACCTCCGGGTCGTCGTGCCGCGGACGCACCTGCAGCTCGGCGGCACCATACCGCTCGGGACGGACGCCGGCATCCTCCCGCGGGCGACGGTCAGCCGACCGGTCAGACGACCTGCGGTCACCGTCGCGCTGCGGACGCGACCCGTACGGCTTCCGCTCGCCGTCGCGCTGCGAACGCGACCCGTACGGCTTCCGCTCACCATCACGCTGCGAACGCGACCCGTACGGCTTCCGCTCACCATCACGCTGCGAACGCGAACCATACGGCTTCCGCTCACCGTCGCGCTGCGGACGCGAACCATACGGCTTCCGCTCACCATCACGGTCCGGACGCGACCCGTACGGCTTGCGCTCACCATCACGGTCCGGACGCGACCCGTACGGCTTCCGCTCCCCATCACGGTCCGGACGCGAACCATACGGCTTCCGGTCGCCGTCACGCTGCGGACGCGAGCCGTACGGCTTGCGCTCACCGTCGCGCTGCGGACGCGAACCATGCGGCTTCCGGTCACCATCGCGCTGCGGACGCCGATCCGAATCGCGTCGCTCGCCGTCGCGATCGGGGCGCTGACGGTAGGGCTGCTTCCGCTCGTTCCGGCCCTGATCGGTGTCCCGTGGTCGTCGGTCGTTCCGGGGACGCTCGTCGCCCGGGCCGTGCTGCGTCGAATCGCTCACGAATCTTCCTGTCGTGTGGGGAGCCGTCGTGGACTCAACCGTACTGCCGGGCTCGGACCGGCGCCTTAAACGCGGAATGGCCACCCGCCGGCGTTCGCTGTTGAACGCAGTGGGTGGCCACTCCTCAAAGTATGTCCGGCGGTGTCCTACTCTCCCACAGGGTCGCCCCTGCAGTACCATCG
>NZ_JAVKGS010000006.1:0-88396 GCF_031432295.1 Agromyces indicus
TCCTCGGCATCTTCGGCGTGCCGCGCTCGATGATGCCGGAGATCCGCTCCTCCTCCGAGGTGTACGGGACCGTCGAGTCGTCGAGCCTGCTCCGGGAGGTTCCGGTGGCCGGCATCCTCGGCGACCAGCAGGCGGCGACGTTCGGCCAGGCCGCGTTCGACAAGGGCGAGTCGAAGAACACCTACGGCACGGGCAACTTCCTGATCTTCAACACCGACACCGAGATCGTCCACTCGAAGAACGGGCTCCTCACCACGCTCGGGTACAAGCTGGGCGACCAGCCGGCGCACTACGCGCTGGAAGGCGCGATCGCCGTGACGGGTTCGCTCGTGCAGTGGCTGCGCGACAACCTCGGCATCATCTCGAGCGCTCCGGAGGTCGAGGAGCTCGCGAAGTCCGTGGAGGACAACGGCGGGGCGTATTTCGTGCCCGCGTTCTCGGGTCTGTTCGCACCGTACTGGCGTCCGGACGCGCGCGGCGCACTCGTGGGCCTCACCCGATACGTCAACAAGGGCCACATCGCCCGGGCGGCACTCGAGGCGACGGCGTTCCAGACCCGCGAGGTCATCGACGCGATCAACGCCGACTCGGGGGTCGACCTCACGGATCTCAAGGTCGACGGCGGCATGATCGCCAACGACACGTTGATGCAGTTCCAGGCGGACATCCTGGGCGTGCCGGTCGTGCGACCGGTCGTCGCGGAGACCACGGCGCTGGGTGCCGCCTACGCGGCAGGGCTCGCGGTCGGGTTCTGGTCGGACCTCGACGAGCTCCGCGCCAACTGGCAGGAGGACCGGCGCTGGGAGCCGAAGATGGACTCCGAGGAACGCGAACGCCAGCTCCGGCTGTGGAAGAAGGCCGTCACGAAGACCTTCGACTGGGTCGACGACGACGTGAACTGATCGTCCGGGGTCGACGACGGGGTCCCGCTTCGGCGGGTCCCCGTCGCACGTCTTCGCGCGACTCAGGCCCGGGTCGCGGCGATCCAGTCCTCGAGCTTCCGCGCGGCCGCACCGCTGTCGATGGCGCCCTCGGCGACGGCCATCTTCTCGTGGAAGCGCTCCAGGATGGTCCGCTGCACCTGCGTGGGATCGTTCGCCAGCTCGTACGAGACGAGGCCGGCGGCCGCGTTGAGCACCACGATGTCGCGCACCGGCCCGCGCGCTCCGCCGAACACCTCGTGGACCACCGCCGCGTTGTGCTGCGCGTCGCCGCCCTTCAGCTGCTCGATCTCGGTCCGGGGGATGCCGAGGTCGCGCGGATCGAGGTCGTGCTCCTTGACCGTTCCGCGGGAGACCTCCCAGATGTGGCTGTGCCCGGTCGTGGTCAGTTCGTCCAGCCCGTCGTCGCCGCGGAACACCAGCGCGGTCGCCCCGCGCGTCTGGAACACGCCGACGATGAGCGGAACCCGGTCGAGCTGGGCCACGCCCACGGCAGATGCCTCGGGCCGGGCGGGGTTGCAGAGCGGGCCGAGGAAGTTGAAGACCGTCGGGATGCCGAGCTGCGATCGGACGGGGCCGGCGTGACGGAAGCCCGGGTGGAAGGCCGCGGCGAACGCGAACGTGATGCCGGCCCGATCGAGCACCTCGGCGACGCGCTGTGCGGACAGCGACAGGTCGATGCCGAGGGCGCCGAGGACGTCGGAGGATCCCGACGCGGAGCTCGCGGCCTTGTTGCCGTGCTTGATGACCGGCACGCCGGCGGCGGCGCACACGATCGAGGCCATGGTCGAGACGTTGACGGTGCCGAACCGGTCGCCGCCCGTGCCGACGATGTCGAGGGCCATGGAGTCGGCCGGCAGCTGGACCGCGTGCTCGAGGATCGCGTCGCGGAAGCCGACGATCTCGTCGACCGTCTCGCCCTTGAGGCGGAGCGCGACGAGGAACGCGGCCAGCTGCGCCTCGGTCGCGGCGCCGGTCATGACCTGCTCCATGCACCACGCCGCATCCGACACGCTGAGGTCTTCGCCCTGGAGGAGGGCGTTCAGGACGGCCGGCCAATTCTGCATCGCGGACATGGACCGATCCTATCGACGGGGATTCAAGGCGGATTCACGGGCCCGAGTCGGGCTCGTCACAGGCCCGGTGGCGCTCCCCCAACCTGAGATTCGACGCCACGTCGAAAATTGCCCCGCCGAATCAGCCATAATGGGAGGGTGACGAGCACCTCATTGACGTATCAGGCGAGCGCGCCCGTGATCAAGCGTCCGAACACCGTTGCGGTCGGCACGATCGTGTGGCTCGGAAGCGAGGTGATGTTCTTCGCGGGGCTGTTCGCGATCTACTTCACCCTTCGTTCGACCTCCCCGGAGCTGTGGGAGTTCGAGGCCGGTCGCCTGAACTTCCCGTTCGCCCTGACGAACACGATCATCCTCGTGGCGTCGTCGTTCACCTGCCAGTTCGGCGTGTTCGCGGCGGAGCGCAGCCAGCCCTATCGCACGGGCTGGAAGCCGACGCAGTGGGGCATGGTCGAGTGGTTCTTCCTCACGTATGCCATGGGCGCGATCTTCGTCGCCGGCCAGGTGTGGGAGTACGCGCAGCTCGTCTCCGAGGGCATCGCCCTCGATTCCAACGCCTACGGCTCGGCGTTCTACCTGACGACCGGCTTCCACGGCCTCCACGTCACGGGTGGCCTGATCGCCTTCCTCTTCGTGATCGGCCGCACCTTCGCCGTGAAGAACTTCGGCCACCGCGAGGCCACCAGCGCGATCGTCGTGTCGTACTACTGGCACTTCGTCGACGTGGTCTGGATCGGCCTGTTCCTCGTCATCTACGTCCTCAGATAGCGCCAGACCCGGAAGCGCCACCCCGCAATGCCCGCGAACAGGAAGAGATCAATGACCCGCTCGAAGCGACGCACAGGTCGCCGGCATCCGCTCGCCACGGCCGCGCTGCTCGCGCTCGGCCTCGTGTTCACCGGTGGCGCCTACGCCGCCTTCAGCACGACGACGGCGCAGGCCGAGCCCTCCCCCACGTCGCAGGAGACGATCGAGGAGGGCAAGAAGCTCTTCCAGGCCAACTGCGCCACCTGCCACGGCCTCGACGCCCAGGGCACCTCCGAGGGTCCGAGCCTCATCGGCGTCGGCGCGGCCTCGGTCGACTTCCAGGTCGGCACCGGCCGCATGCCCATGCAGATGCAGGGCCCCCAGGCGCAGGTGAAGCCGCCGCAGTTCACCGATGAGCAGGTCAAGCAGCTGGCGTACTACGTCGGCTCGCTCGGACCCGGCCCCGACATCCCCGCCGACAGCCTCGTCAACGGCGGCGGCGACGCCGCCAACGGCGCCGAGCTCTTCCGCATCAACTGCGCGATGTGCCACAACGTCGCGGGTGCCGGCGGTGCGCTGACCGAGGGCAAGTACGCTCCCCCGCTCACGGACGTCTCGGGCGTCCACATCTACGAGGCCATGGTCACGGGCCCGCAGAACATGCCGGTCTTCAACGACCTCAACATCACGCCCGAAGACAAGCGCGACATCATCACCTACCTGCAGTACGTGCAGGACAACCGTTCGCCCGGCGGGTTCGAGCTCGGCTCGCTCGGTCCGGTCGCGGAGGGCCTGTTCATCTGGATCTTCGGTCTCGGCGCCATCGTCGCGATCACCGTGTGGATCACGGCGAAGTCCAACTAGGGCCGACCGAAGAAGCGAAGAAGGAGAACCATGGCACAGGACGACCACAGCGGTTCTGAGATCGCCGCTGCCGACTCGTCGCACGCCGCGAACGTCCCCGCCGTGAAGACGGGCACCGCACTCATCCCCACGGACGCGTTCGAGAACCCCGGCTTCCCGCCGCACCGCCCGCGCGTTACCGACGAGGACCCGGCGAAGGAGAAGCGCGCGCAGCGCACCGTCTACACGCTCTTCTACCTGTCGATCCTCGGCAGCGTCTGGGCGATCGCCGCGTACATGCTCTTCCCGATGGAGGGCAACAACGTCGGCGACGTCCGCCTGAACAACATGTTCGTCGGCCTCGGCGCGACCCTCGCGCTCCTCGGCATCGGCTTCGGCGCCGTCCACTGGGCCAAGTCGCTCATGGCCGACGTCGAGCTCGCCGACGAGCGCCACCCGATCGGCGGCAACCCCGTCGCACGGGAGGGCGCCATCCAGGTGTTCCAGGATGCCGACCGCGAGTCCGGCTTCTCGCGCCGCTCCGTCATCCGCAACAGCCTCATCGGCGCGCTGCTCGTCTTCCCGCTGCCGGCCGTCGTCCTCTTCCGCGGACTCGCGCCGCAGGATGAGAACCCGGTCGAGCTGCTCAGCCACACCATGTGGAAGCAGGGCACCCGCCTCACGCTCGACCCGTCCGGTGTGCCGATCAAGGCGTCCGACGTCACCATCGGCAGCGCGTTCCACGTCATCCCCGAGGGTCTCGCCGAGATGCACCACGGTCGTCTCGAGGAGAAGGCCAAGGCGGCCGTCCTCCTCATGCGCCTGAACCCCGAGGAGCTCAACGAGACCGAGGAGCGCGCCTCGTGGTCCTATGACGGGATCGTCGCGTACTCCAAGATCTGCACCCACGTCGGCTGCCCTGTCGCACTGTACGAGCAGCACACGCACCACCTGCTCTGCCCGTGCCACCAGTCGCAGTTCGACGTGGCGAACCACTGCGAGGTCATCTTCGGACCGGCGGCGCGGCCCCTGCCGCAGCTGCCGATCGCGGTCGACGACGAGGGCTACCTCGTGGCGCAGAGCGACTTCACCGAACCCGTCGGCCCGAGTTTCTGGGAGCGCAATTGAGCACCGCAACCACCCAAGCGCCGCAGCGCCGCTCCGTCACCGGCGCCGCGTCGAACTACATCGACCAGCGCACCAGCCTCTCGACGTTCGTCCACGCGCTCGGCCGCAAGGCGTTCCCCGACCACTGGTCCTTCCTGCTCGGTGAGATCGCACTCTTCAGCTTCGTGGTCATCCTGATCACGGGCACGTTCCTGACGTTCTTCTTCCAGGCCTCCATGGCCGAGGTCGAGTACGAGGGCTCGTACGTGCCGCTGAAGGGCGTCGAGATGTCGGTCGCCATGGCCTCGACGCTCGACATCTCGTTCGACATCCGCGGCGGTCTCTTCGTCCGCCAGATGCACCACTGGGCGGCGCTCCTGTTCGTCGCCGCGATCGGCCTGCACATGTTGCGCGTGTTCTTCACGGGGGCGTTCCGCAAGCCGCGCGAGCTCAACTGGGTGATCGGCTTCGTGATGTTCATCCTCGCCATGGGCGAGGGCTTCACGGGGTACTCGCTTCCGGACGACCTCCTCTCGGGCAACGGCCTCCGGATCATCGACGGCATGATCAAGGGCTTCCCGCTGATCGGCACCTGGACCTCGTTCCTCCTCTTCGGCGGCGAGTTCCCGGGCACGGCGATCGTCGGCCGCCTGTACACGCTCCACATCCTGATCCTGCCGGTGATCCTGCTCGCGCTCATCGCGATCCACCTGCTGTTCGTGGTCGTGCACAAGCACACGCACTACGCCGCGCCGGGTCGCACCCAGCAGAACGCCGTGGGCCCGCCCATCCTCCCCGTGTACGCCGCGAAGGCCGGTGGCTTCTTCTTCATCGTCTTCGGCGTCCTCGCGCTGATCGCATCGCTGTTCACGATCAACCCGATCTGGAACTACGGTCCGTACGACCCGTCGCCGGTCTCCGCCGGCACGCAGCCCGACTGGTACATCGGATTCGCCGACGGCGCGCTCCGCCTCGTGCCGCCCGGGTGGGAGTTCGTGCTGTTCGAGCGCACCTGGTCGCTCAACATCCTCGTGCCGGTGGTCGTGCTCGGGCTGTTCATCGTCACCGTGCTGATCTACCCGTTCATCGAGGCGTGGGTGACCGGCGACAAGCGCGAGCACCACATCGCGGACCGCCCCCGCAACGCGCCCACTCGCACCGCCATCGGCGCGGCCGGCGTGACGTTCTACGCGGTCCTGTGGGCGGCGGCCTCGTCCGACCTCATCGCGACGCATTTCATGCTGACGATGGAGGGCGTGATCCACACGCTGCAGGCCCTGCTCATCCTCGGCCCGATCGTCGCCTACTTCGTCACCAAGCGCGTCTGCATCGCGCTGCAGAAGAAGGACCGCGAGATCGTCCTGCACGGGTACGAGTCCGGCCGCATCGTGAAGCTGCCCGGCGGCGAGTTCATCGAGGTGCACCAGCCGCTCGACGAGTACGAGCGTTGGAGGCTCGTGAGCTACGAGTCGTACCAGCCGCTCATGCTGCGTCCGAACGACCGCGGCAAGATCACCGTCGGTCAGCGCCTTCGCGCGGGCATGTCGCGGTGGTTCTTCGAGGACCGCATCACGCCGGTCACGAAGGGCGAGCTCGAGGCGTCGCACCACACCTCGCACCACTGATCCGCTCCCCCATCGCAATCGGGCACCGGGCCATGTCGATCGATTCGACCTGGCTTCGGTGCCCGAACTGCTTCCAGCCACTGGAGTCCGTTGACGAACGCGTCCTCGGATGCGACACGGGTCACCGATTCGACCTGACGAAGCACGGGACGGTCACGCTGCTCCCGCCCCGCGCGCCGAACCTCACCGGGGATTCGCGCGAGATGCTGGAGGCTCGTGCGGCGCTTCTCGAATCCGGCGTGTACGAACCGATCGCCCGCGCGATCGAGGACGACGCAGCGGCGAACCTGCACCTCGAGGGCTCGGCGCCGCGGATCGTGGATCTCGCCTGCGGCACCGGCTACTACTCGGGACGGCTGTCGGCGCGCTTCGACGGGGCGAACCTGCTGCTCGTCGACCGCTCCCCCGCTGCGGTTCGGATGGCGCGACGCGGGAACCCGCACGCGACCGGTGTGGTCCTCGACCTCTGGCGCCCACTTCCCATCCGGGACGCCGTCGCCGATCTGTCGATCAACGTCTTCGCTCCTCGAAACCCCGACGAGTTCGCGCGGATCACGCGTGAGGGCGGGTTGCTCGCGGTGGTGGTTCCGACCGACCGGCACCTGGCGGAGCTCCGCTCCGCCGGCGCCATGCTGGACATCCCGAGCGGCAAGGCCGAGCAGGTGACAATCCAGTTGTCGAGCGCAGGATTCGACCCGGTGACCAGCACGACGCTCGACTACGTCGCGGAGCTGGATGAAGCCCAGTGCGCCGCGCTCGTCGGAATGGGACCGGCGGCACACCACGTCCGACCGAGCGATCAGACGGCCGCGCCCAGCCCGGGAGTCGGTTCCGGCGCGGGGATCACCGCAGTCACGGTGTCGGTGGACGTGCTCCTCTTCCGTCGCCGCTGAGCCTGGCCCATACTGTCCGCATGGACGGGTGCTGCGGACCCTCGCATCCGGACGGCTACGACGAGGTGTTCGACGGCCGATTCGCCCAGCGCGTCGCGCGGCGCTACGGCGCGAGGGGGCTGTCGCGCATCGAACGCCGTCTCGTCGAATTCCTCGAGGAAGCCGGCGTCCGCGGGGCCACCGTGCTCGAGATCGGCGGCGGCGTCGGCGAGATGCAACTCGAGTTGCTGGCGCGTGGCGCGACGCGGGCGGTGAACGTCGAGCTCTCGAACGGCTACGAGCGCGACGCCGAACGGTTGCTCAGGGAGGCGGGCGTCGCCGATCGGGTGACCCGTCTGGTGGGCCTGGATGTCGCCGTCGACCCCGAGGCGATCGAGCCGGCCGATCTCGTGGTGCTCAACCGGGTCGTGTGCTGCTATCCGGAAGCGGAACGGCTCCTCACGGCGGCCGCGAGCCGGGCGAGACGCGCGCTCGTGTTCAGTCACCCCAGGCGGAACTGGGTGATCCGCTCGCGCGTCGCGATCGAGAACCGGATGCATCGCCGCGCCCAGGTGGACTTCCGATCGTACGTCCACCGGCCGCAGGCCATGCGCGACGCGGTGCGTCGTGCGGGCTTCGAGATCCGGGACGAGCGGTCCGGGTTGGCATGGTGCACGGTCGGGGCCGTGAGATCCCTCTGAACGCCGGCTGCAACGCACGACGCCCCGGCCGTATGGGACCGGGGCGTCGTGACAGTGCGATCAGCGGGCGAAGTTGCCTCGGTAGTACTCGAAGACCCAACCCACCAGGCCGATCAGCGCCAGGGGCACCGCGATGAAGGTGATCCAGAAGCCGACCGCGAGGCCGAGGAACGCGAGCGCCGCGCCACCGGCGAGGACGATGGGCCACCAGCTCCACGGGCTGAAGAAGCCCAGCTCGGCGTCGCCGTCGTCGATGTTCGCGTCGAGCCGGTCCTCGGGGAGCTCACCGCCCTGCTCCTTGTGCACGCGCCCCAGGTAGAACGCGATGAAGGCGCTCAGGATGGACGTGAGGGCGAGGGCGATGGTGCCGGCCCACTCCGGACCCGCGCTGAACGAGTTCGCGATCCGGGAGGCGCCGTCGATCGAGCTCCAGAACGCGTAGACCGCGGTCGCGAGGGCGAAGAAGCCGGTGAGGACCCAGAAGAGGATGACGTTGGTGCGCATCTACTTGACTTCCTTGGTGTCGGCGTCGTACACGGGTGCCTCGGGCGCGTCCTTGGCCGGACCGATGCCCACGGGGATGCCCGCCTCCGGGTGGTTGAGGTCGAACGCGGGGCGCTCGGAGCGGATCCGCGGGATCGACGTGAAGTTGTGCCGGGGCGGGGGGCAGCTCGTCGCCCACTCCAGCGATCCGCCGTAGCCCCACGGGTCGTTGACCGTCACCTTGGGCGCGCGACGGGCCGTCACGTAGACGTTCAGGAAGAACGGGATCATCGAGACCGCGAGGATGAACGCACCGATCGTGGAGAGCTGGTTCATCCAAGTGATGTTGTCCTCGGGCAGGTACGAGTAGTACCGGCGCGGCATGGCGACGACGCCCAGCCAGTGCTGGATGAGGAACGTCGTGTGGAAGCCGATGAACAGCAGCCAGAAGTGCCACTTGCCGAGCGTCTCGTTCAGCATCTTGCCGGTCCACTTGGGCCACCAGAAGTAGAACCCGGCGAACATGGCGAACACGACCGTGCCGAAGACCACGTAGTGGAAGTGCGCCACCACGAAGTAGGTGTCCGACACGTGGAAGTCGAGCGGCGGCGAGGCGAGGATGACGCCGGTGAGACCACCGAAGACGAACGTGATCAGGAAGCCGAGCGACCAGATCAGCGGCGTCTCGAAGGTGATCGACCCGCGCCACATGGTTCCGATCCAGTTGAAGATCTTCACACCCGTCGGAACGGCGATGAGCATCGTCATGAGGGCGAAGAACGGCAGCAGGACGGAGCCGGTCACGTACATGTGGTGGGCCCAGACGGACACCGACAGCGCTGCGATGGCGATCGTCGCGTAGATCAGCGTCTTGTATCCGAAGATCGGCTTCCGGCTGAACACCGGGAAGATCTCCGAGACGATGCCGAAGAACGGCAGCGCGATGATGTACACCTCGGGGTGTCCGAAGAACCAGAACAGGTGCTGCCACAGGATGACGCCGCCGTTCGCGGGGTCGTAGATGTGCGCACCGAAGATGCGGTCGGCCGACGCGGCCAGGATCGCCGCGGCGAGCACCGGGAACGCCATCAGGACCAGGATCGACGTGACGAGCGTGTTCCAGGTGAAGATCGGCATGCGGAACATCGTCATGCCGGGCGCGCGCATCGTGATGATCGTCGTGATGAAGTTCACGGCACCGAGGATCGTGCCGAAACCGGACATGCCGAGGCCGAGCATCCAGAGGTTGCCGCCGATACCTGGTGAGAAGGTCGTCGATGCGAGCGGTTGATAGGCGAACCAGCCGAAGGATGCCGCGCCCTGCGGCGTGAAGAAGCCCGCGACGGCGATCAGCGAACCGAAGTTGAACAGCCAGTACGCGAAGGCGTTCAGGCGCGGGAACGCGACGTCCGGGGCTCCGATCTGGAGCGGCATCAGCACGTTGGCGAACCCGGCGAACAGCGGCGTCGCGAACATGAGCAGCATGATCGTGCCGTGCATCGTGAACAGCTGGTTGTACTGCTCACGCGTCTGGACGATCTCGAGGCCGGGCTCGAACAGCTGAGCGCGGATGATCAGCGCCATCACGCCGCCGATGAGGAAGTAGATGAACGAGGTGATCAGGTAGAGGTACCCGATGACCTTGTGGTCGGTGGAGGTGATCCACTTGACCATGATGTTGCCCTTGCGCTCGACCTTCGAGGCGCCGAACGGCTGCGACGTCGCCGTGGGGCGAGCCGGTGCTGTGGTGGTGCTCATCGCGGCTTACTCTTCCTCTTTCAGTTCGGGCGCGCCCGTGCCGGGCAGGTTCTGGTTGCGGTCGTACTCGCTCGACAGCTGGCCCTCCTGGCCGGCGTCGCGCAGCGACTCGATGTAGTCCTCGTACTCGGCCTCGGAGACGACCTCGACGTTGAAGAGCATGAGCGAGTGGTACTCACCGCAGAGTTCCGCGCACTTGCCGGCGTACGTGCCCTCGCGCTCCGGGACGAACGACATGTAGTTGGTCTTGCCCGGGAACATGTCCTTCTTGTAGAGGAAGTCCACGACCCAGAACGAGTGGATGACGTCGCGGGCCTCGAGGGCGATCTCGACGTTCGCGCCGACCGGCAGCACCAGCGTCGGCAGCTCCTCCTGCTTGACGGAGCCGGCGGGGCCCTCCTCGTCGAGCTGCGCCTGGATGCCGGCCGAGTAGACGTCCTCGTTCACGTAGTTGAAGTCCCACGCCCACTGCTTCGCGATCGCCTCGATCTTGACGTCGACGTCGTCCTCGGCGAACCGCTCCTCGATCGCCGCCTGGTCACGCGCGGTGAATGCGAAGAAGCCGAGCACCAGGATGAGCGGCACGACGGTGTAGAACACCTCGATCGGCATGTTGTAGCGCAGCTGCACCGGCAGGCCCGTCTGGCCCTTGCGACGCCGATAGGCGATCACCGCCCAGATCGTCAGGCCCCAGGTGACGACGCCCACGATGAGCAGCACGATCCACGAGGTGACCCACAGGCCCGAGATGCGCTCGGCGTGGTTGGTCGTGGGCGGCTCGCCCTCGACGAACCCGGGGAGGAATCCGTTCAGCTGTGCCTGCGTGCATCCGGCGAGGACGAGGCTGAGCGTCGCTGCGATCGGAACAGCAGCCCATCGGAGACGGCGATTGTGGCGCACCGGTGACCTTTCGGGAGACTCGAAGGCGCTTCTCAGCGAAGCGCATTGATCGGTCCTAGCCTACTCCGTACCGGCACCCCGGTCGTGCACGCTCGGCGCCCATTCGGCGAGATGTGCGGCGAAAAGGCGGACCACCTGCGGAAAATGCGGAAGGGAGACCCGCCGTGGCGGATCTCCCTTGCGGAAGCGACGTGGGTCTCAGTGGAACGAGTCGCCGCACGCGCAGCTGCCCTGCGCGTTCGGGTTGTCGATCGTGAAGCCCTGCTTCTGGATCGAGTCCTCGAAGTCGATGGTCGAACCGTCGAGGTACGGCACGCTCATCTTGTCGACCACGACCTCGACGCCGGAGAAGTCGACGACGGCATCGCCGTCGAGCATCCGCTCGTCGAAGTAGAGCTGGTAGATGAGGCCGGAGCAGCCGCCGGGCTGGACGGCGACGCGGAGACGGAGGTCGTCGCGCCCCTCCTGCTCGAGGAGGCTGCGCACCTTGGCGGCGGCGGGCTCGCTCAGCTTCACGCCGTGGGCGGCGTCGGTGATCGTGTCGCTCATGTCACTCCTCGGAAGTCTTCGGTGCCTCGATTGTACCTGCGCAGGCTGGGCAGCTCCCCCGCCGGCGCCGCTCGGGTGCGGCATCCGTCGTCGTGCGGGCGACGTGCCTCAGGCGGAGGACCGCGCCTGGAGCCGGGCGAGCAGCGCCGCCTCGGTCAGCACCGCCCGCCGGAACACCCCGAGGTGGAGGGACTCGTTCGGGCTGTGCGCGCGCGAGTCGGGATCCTCGACGCCCGTCACGAGGATCTGCGCGGCGGGGAACTCCTCGACGAGCTCGGAGATGAACGGGATGGAACCGCCCACGCCGATGTCCACGGGCTCCCTCCCCCATGCCTCGGCCATGGCCGCGCGCGCCTCGGCGACCGCCCAGCCGCTCGTGTCGACGAGGAACGGCTGGCCCGTGTCGACGTCGTCGATCGCCAGGTGGGCGCCGAAGGGGGCGCGCTCGCGCAGGTGCGCCTGCAACGCCGCC
Source organism: Agromyces indicus (assembly GCF_031432295.1). NCBI lineage: Bacteria > Bacillati > Actinomycetota > Actinomycetes > Micrococcales > Microbacteriaceae > Agromyces > Agromyces indicus. The sequence goes on from NZ_JAVKGS010000006.1 coordinate 12,075, forward strand.
AGCGCCTCGCCGGCGTCCTGGCCGGGCGCGATGCGCGCGCTCAGCCGGACGGACACGCTCGGGAGGAGGGTGTTCGACGCGTTCGCGACGGAGGGGGCGTCGATCCCCGTCACCGTGATCGAGGGCTGTGCCCAGATGCGCGAGAGGATGCTGCCGCGGCCGACGGGCTCCACGCCGTCGAGCAGCCCCGTCTCGGCCCGCAGCTGCGCCTCCGGGTAGTCCGGCGTCGCGAGGTCCGCGGACCGCAGCCCTTCGACGGCGACGGCTCCGTCGGCGTCCCACAGGGAGTCCAGCAGGCGCACCGCCGCGAGCATCGCATCCGGTACCGCGCCGCCGAACATGCCCGAGTGCGAGGCGTGGTCGAGCGTCGAGACCGTGAGGCGGAAGGTCACGTTCCCGCGGAGCGCCACGGTGAGCGCCGGGGTGTCGACGTCCCAGTTGTTGGAGTCGGCCACCACGATCGCGTCGGCCTCGAGCAGGTCGCGGTTCTCCCGCAGGAAGGCCGCGAACGAGCGGGAACCGAACTCCTCCTCGCCCTCGATGAAGAGCGCGATGCCGAGGTCGAGGTCCTCGCCGACGACGTCGATGAGCGCACGGATGGCGGCCACGTGCGCCATGACGCCGGCCTTGTCGTCGGCCGCGCCCCGGCCGTACAGCCGGTCGCCGCGGAGCGTCGGCTCGAACGGGGCGGAGTCCCAGTCCTCGTCTCGCCCGGGCGGCTGCACGTCGTGGTGCGCGTACAGCAGGACGGTCGGCCGTCCGTTGCGGGCGGCCCGCCGTGCGACCACGGCAGGCTGGCCGAGTGCGGCCCCGTCGCCCTCGCCGATCGGCGCGCGACGGACGTCGACCAGGTCGAAGACGCCGAGGTCGCGCACGAGCTCGGCGACCGCGTCCGCGCTCGCGGCGACGTGCGCAGGATCGAAGGCGGCCCACGAGACCGACGGGATGCGGACGAGCCGAGTGAGATCGGCGACGGTGCGCGGGAAGCCGGCCTCGACCGCCTCACGCAGCCGTTCGACGGTCGGATCGGCGGAGTCGCGGGCAGGCTGGACGTCGGGTCGCAGGTCGGTCATGCGGGTAATCTTAAGGCGAACCGAATCGACGAGGACTCCCGTGGCAAAGCACCCCAGTACCGACCTCCCCGCTCCGCAGACCGGCGACGGCGACCACGCCGCACCCAAGGTCGGCAAGGGCGCCCCCACTCCGACCCGCGCCGAGCGCGAGGCCGCTCGGAAGCGTCCGCTCGTGCCGAACGACCGCAAGGAAGCGGCGCGCCAGGCCCGCGCGAAGGCCGCTGAGGCCCGGGAGCGGGCCCGGCTCGGCCTCGCGGCCGGCGACGAGAAGTACCTTCCGGCTCGCGATCGGGGTCCGCAGAAGAAGTACGTGCGCGACTACGTCGACGCGCGATTCAGCATCGGCGAGATCCTCATCCCCGTCATGTTCGTCGTGATCGTGCTCACGTTCGTGCCGAGCTACGAGGTGCAGACGATCGGCATCTTCGCCCTCTGGGCGTTCTTCCTCGTCTCGGTGGTCGACGTCATCATCCTCGGCTTCGTGCTGCAGCGGAAGCTCGCGGCCCGGTTCGGCGCCGACAAGGTCGAGCGGGTCCGCTGGTACGCCGCGATGCGCGCGCTGCAGCTCCGGCCGCTGCGCCTGCCCAAGCCCCAGGTCAAGCGGGGCCAGTACCCGGCCTGAGGCTGCCCGGTGCTCCGACGGAGCCTCAGGAGCGCGTGAAGACGCCCGCACGGATCAATGGGATCCGCGTCTCGTCGTCGGTCATCGAGCCGTGCTGGCCGACCATCGACTCGCCCCGTCGATCCGCTTCCCGCCGGTCGTAGTACGCGACGCCCGCGCGGGCCGAGATGAGGATGTCGGCGATGCGGTCCCGGTTGGCGGGGTCGACGTCGCCGTAGAGCCCGGCGGCCACCGCCTCGTCGCCGGACAGCACCCACGCCCGTGCGCCCTCGGCCTCGCGCCATCCGTCGAGGAGTGCGGCCCGGTCGGTCGCCGGGAGGTCGGGCTCGAAGACGAGCCCGAGGCATCGCGGCTCCCCCGCCACGTGCCGGATCCCTTCGAGCAGGTCGGGCCTCGCATCGACGAACACGTGGCGGTGCGCCGGCACGTCGACCATGCCGTGGTCGGCCGTGACGAGCAGCCCGACGCCACGCGGCATCCGCCGTTCGAATGCGGCGACCTCGGCATCGAGCGATTCGAGCGCGGAGATCCACCGGTCGGACTCCCAGCCGTGCGCATGCGCGATCTGGTCGAGCTCCGAGACGTAGACGTACACGAGCGCCGGCCCCTCCTGCACGACGCGCGCGGCCTCGGCGAAGCGGTCGGCGATCGTCGCGCCGGCTCGGTACTCGGCGCCCCGCAGGACCGCGCGGGTGAACCCCGAGGTCGCGTAGCGCGTGCCGCCGACGGCGACGGCGCGGATGCCGCGCTCGAGCGCCTGGTCGAACACGGTCTCATGCCGCTGCCACTCCTCCGGCACCATGCGGTCGTCCCAGCCGCTCAGCTGGTTCACGACGCGGTCGTGGCGACGGTCAGGCACGCGGTAGCCCATCAGGCCGTGGACGCCGGGCATGAGCCCGGTGGCGAAGCTCGCGATCGCCGCCGCCGTCGTCGACGGGAACACCGTGCGGATCACGTCCCGCTTGGACATCCGGCCGGCCAGCGCGCGGGCGTGGCCGGAACGGGCCGCGAGATTGGCCGCGCCGAGGCCGTCGACGAGCACCACGACGGCCGAGGTCGCGGACGGCAGGCCGAGCGGGTTCGGGCCAGCGGCCACGGATGCGAGGGCGGCGCCCAGGACTGCGGTGAGCCGCGGGGCTCCGTCGGCGGGCACCGGTAGCATGGCAGGCATCGCGCCCAGTCTGGCACAGGCCGGGCGCGGTCCCCGTTCCCCCGCGCGCGCATCGCGCCCTGCCCAGAGACGACGAATGACCCCAGGCAAGAACGAGTCCCCCGCATCCCAGATCACCGAGCGGATCGACGATGTCGACGTCGCCGAGGAGATGCAGGGCTCGTTCCTCGAGTACGCCTACTCGGTCATCTACTCGCGCGCGCTGCCCGATGCGCGCGACGGCCTGAAGCCGGTTCAGCGCCGCATCCTCTACATGATGAGCGACATGGGCCTCCGACCCGACCGCGGCCACGTGAAGTCGGCCCGCGTCGTGGGCGAGGTCATGGGAAAGCTGCACCCGCACGGCGACTCGGCGATCTACGACGCGCTCGTCCGGCTCGCGCAGCCCTTCACGCTCCGCGTGCCGCTCGTCGACGGTCACGGCAACTTCGGCTCGCTCGACGACGGCCCGGCCGCCGCTCGGTACACCGAGGCGCGGATGGCGCCGCCCGCCATGTCGATGACGGAGGACCTCGACGAGGACGTCGTCGACTTCGTCCCCAACTACGACAACTCGCACCAGCAGCCGGAGGTGCTGCCGGCCGCCATCCCGAACCTGCTCGTGAACGGGGCGAGCGGCATCGCGGTGGGCATGGCCACGAACATGGCGCCGCACAACCTCATCGAGGTCGTCGCGGCCGCGCGCCACCTGCTCGAACACCCGCAGTCGACGCTCGACGAGCTCATGGAGTACGTGCCGGGCCCGGACTTCCCCTCCGGTGGCACGATCGTCGGCCTCGCCGGCATCCGCGACGCCTACGCGACCGGGCGCGGCTCGTTCAAGACCCGCGCGAAGGTGAGCATCGAGCAGCTCACCGCCCGCAAGACCGGCCTCGTCGTCACCGAGCTGCCCTACCTCGTCGGCCCCGAGAAGGTCATCGAGAAGATCAAGGACGGCGTCAACGCCAAGAAGATCACGGGCATCGCGGATGTCACCGACCTGACCGACCGCAACCGCGGCCTGCGCCTCGTGATCGGCGTCAAGACCGGCTTCAACCCGCAGGCGGTGCTCGAGCAGCTCTACCGGCTCACACCGCTCGAGGACGGCTTCAACATCAACAACGTCGCCCTCGTCGACGGCCAGCCGCAGACGCTCGGCCTTCGCGAACTGCTCGAGGTGTACCTGGCGCACCGCATCCGGGTCGTGACCCGGCGCTCGGAGTTCCGCCTCGCGCGGCGACGCGAGCGCCTGCACCTCGTCGAGGGCCTGCTCATCGCGATCCTCGACATCGACGAGGTCATCCAAGTCATCCGCACGAGCGACGACGCGGATGCCGCGCGCTCGCGCCTCATCGACGTGTTCGACCTCAGCCGGCTGCAGGCCGAGTACATCCTCGAGCTCCGCCTCCGCAGGCTCACGAAGTTCTCCCGCATCGAGCTCGAGGCCGAGCGGGACCAGCTCCTCGCGGAGATCGCCGACCTCGAGGAACTCCTCGGCAGCGACGCGCGCATCCGCGCCCAGGTCGGGGAGGAACTCAGTCGAGCGGCCGATCTCTACGGCACCCCACGGCGGACCATGCTGACCGAGGCGAAGGTCCAGCCGAAGACGCGCAAGGCGGTCGACCCGGCCGACCTGCAGCACGCCGATGTGCCCTGCCGGGTCATCCTGAGCGCCACCGGGCGGATCGCCCGCATCGACGCGGCCGAGGGCACCGACGCCGTGCAGCTCGCACCCCCGGCGCGACGGGCGAAGCACGACGCCGTCCGCTCCGAGCTCGACACCACGAGCCGCACCGAGATCGGGGCGGTGACCTCCAAGGGCCGCCTCATCCGGTTCTCGCCGCTCGAACTGCCCGTCCTTCCGGCCAACTCGGTGCACCTGGCGGCCGGCGTCAAGGCCGGCGAGTACCTGGCACTCTCCGACCGCGACGAGCGCGTCGTCGCCGTGGTCTCGCTCGAGTCGCCGAAGCCCATCGTGCTCGGCACCGAGCAGGGTGTCGTCAAGCGCATCGCGCCCGGCACCTACCCGGCTCGGCCGGACTTCGAGATCATCGCCCTGAAGCCGGGCGATCGCGTGGTCGGGGCGTCCCAGGGCGGCGACGACGACGAGCTCGTCTTCGTCACGAGCGACGCCCAGCTGCTGCACTTCCCCGCCTCCGCGGTGCGCCCCCAGGGCTGCCCGGCGGGCGGCATGGCCGGCATCAAGCTCGCCTCCGGCGCGCGGGTCATCGACTTCGAGGCGCTCGCTCGCGACGACATCGATGGGGCGGTCGTCGTCACCGTCGCGGCAGCCAGCGACACGCTGCTCGGCGCCGATCCCGGCGCGGCGAAGGTCTCCGACTTCGCCGAGTACCCGGGCAAGGGCCGGGCGACCGGCGGAGTCCGCGCGCACCGGTTCCTCAAGGGCCAGGACGCCCTGTCGGTCGCCTGGGTCGGTCCCGGCCCGGCGCACGCCCTCGCCGCGGACGGCACGGTGCGTGCCCTGCCCGAGGGCGGCGCCAAGCGCGACGGCTCGGGCCAGCCGCTCGAGGCGGTCGTGCAGGTCGTCGGGCGCGCCATCCGCTGACCTGGCCGGGCCGACGGCGTGATCGGCTCCGAAGCGCGCACGGCCTCGACGCGGCCGAACGCCACGCGGCCGTCTGCGGCCCGCAACGCCGCGTCAGGCGTCGATGCGGTCCCGCGTCAGCGCGGCGGCGCTGTCGACGATGAACTCCTTGCGCGGCGCCACCTCGTTGCCCATGAGCAGCTCGAAGACTCGACCCGCGTTCTCGGCGTCGGCCACGCCGACCCGGCGGAGCGTGCGGTGCTGCCGGTCCATGGTCGTGGTCGCGAGCTGGTCGGCATCCATCTCGCCGAGCCCCTTGTAGCGCTGGATCGGGTCCTGGTACTTCCGGCCCTGCTTGCGCAGCGTGGCGAGCACGCCGTTCAGCTCCGCTTCGGAGTACGTGTAGATCACGTCGTTCGGCTTCGAGCCGGGATTCATCACGACGACCCGGTGCAGCGGCGGCACCGCCGCGAACACGCGACCGTCCTCGATCATCGGCCGCATGTAGCGGAAGAAGAGCGTGAGGAGCAGGGTGCGGATGTGCGCGCCGTCGACGTCGGCGTCGCTCATGATGATGACCTTGCCGTACCGCGCCGCCGACAGGTCGAACGTGCGACCGGAGCCGGCGCCGATGACCTGGATGATCGAGGCGCACTCGGCGTTGCTCAGCATGTCGGCGATGCTGGCCTTCTGCACGTTGAGGATCTTGCCGCGGATCGGCAGGAGCGCCTGGTGCTCGCTGTCGCGGGCGAGCTTGGCGGTGCCGAGGGCCGAGTCGCCCTCGACGATGAACAGCTCGCTCTGCGCGACATCCGACGAACGGCAGTCGACCAGCTTCGCGGGCAGCGAGGAGGTCTCGAGGGCGTTCTTCCGGCGCTGGGTCTCCTTGTGGGTGCGTGCCGAGATGCGCGCCTTCATCTCGGAGACGATCTTCTCGAGCACCATCGCCGTCTGCGCCTTGTCGTCGCGCTTGGTCGAGGCGAACCGCTCCCCCAGCGCCTTCTGCACGACGGATGCCACGATCGAGCGGACGGCGGGCGTGCCGAGCACCTCCTTGGTCTGCCCCTCGAACTGCGGCTCGGGCAGTCGTACGGTGAGCACCATGGTGAGGCCGGCGAGCACGTCGTCCTTCTCGATCTTGTCGTTGCCGACCTTGAGGCGGCGCGCGTTCTGCTCGACCTGCTGCCGGAGGAACTTCAGGAGCCCCTGCTCGAACCCCGCCTGGTGCGTTCCGCCCTTCGGCGTGGCGATGATGTTGACGAAGCTGCGGGTCACCGTGTCGTAGCCGGTGCCCCAGCGGAGCGCGACGTCGACGTGGCAGTGCCGTTCGACGTCGGTGGGGATCATCGCGCCGTGCTCGTTCAGCACCGGCACGGTCTCGGTGAAGCGGCCGTCGCCCGTGAGGCGCCAGACATCGGTCACCGGACCGTCGACGGCGAGGTGCTCCACGAACTCGGAGATGCCGCCCTCGAAGCGGAACCGGTGCGTCTCCGGCTCGTCGCCCCGCTCGTCGATGACCGAGATGGCGAGACCAGGGACGAGGAACGCGGTCTGCCGCGCTCGGTTCAGCAGCTCGTCGAGCTGGAAGGCGGCGCCCTTGGTGAAGATCTGCGGATCGGCCCAGTAGCGCACCCTCGTGCCCGTCACGGCCTTCGCGACACGCCCGACCTTGCGCAGTTCGCTCGATTGCTCGAACGGCGTGAACGGCGACTGCGGCGAGGGCGCGCCGCGATCGGCGAAGACGCCGGGCTCGCCGCGGTGGAACGACATCGCCCACGTCGCGCCGCCCCGATCGACCTCGACGTCGAGTCGCTCGGACAGCGCGTTGACGACCGAGGCGCCGACGCCGTGCAGGCCGCCCGACGCGGAGTAGGAGCCCGAGCCGAACTTGCCGCCCGCGTGCAGCTTGGTGAAGACCACCTCGACGCCCGAGAGCCCGGTCTTCGGCTCGACGTCGACCGGGATGCCGCGCGCGCGATCGCGCACCTCGACGCTGCCGTCGGCGTGCAGCACCACGTCGATCTCGCTGCCGTGGCCGCCGAGCGCCTCGTCGACCGAGTTGTCGATGATCTCCCACAGGCAGTGCATGAGGCCCCGGGAGTCGGTCGAGCCGATGTACATGCCCGGTCGCTTGCGGACGGCCTCGAGGCCCTCGAGCACGGAGAGATGGCGGGCGGAATAGTCGGAGCTCACGTCGCACAAGCCTACTGAGGGCCACCCCCGATGCAGGCGAGGCGCTTCGCGGTCAGCGAAATGCGGGTCCGCACGGAAGGTTCGCAGCACCGCGCGTGTTTTCATTGGTGAACGGAATGATCGGATCGTGAGCTATGGAGGAGGCGCCATGACCCAGTACACCGACACCGCCGGTGCGGTCGACGAACTCGATACCCCCCACGAGCTCACGGCGCTCGACCGGTGCGACGCCTGCGGCGCGCAGGCCTACATCCGCGTGGTCGTCTCCAGCGGCGAGCTGCTCTTCTGCGCCCACCACGGCCGCAAGCACGAAGAGAAGCTGTCGCAGATCGCCCACAGCTGGCACGACGAGTCGAGCCGACTCCTCACCGACACGCGCGACTGAGCGCATCCCAGACGACACGAACGCCCCGGAGCGATCCGGGGCGTTCGTCGTGTTGCGAGCCGAACGGATGCCGCGGCCGGAACCCCGGTCAGACGGCGGCGTTCACCCCGGCCGCGCGCAGCTGCGCCTGCCGAGCCGTCTCGGCGTAGCCGTCGACCTCCGCGGTGCGCGCTCCGGGAGCGTACTCGAGCCCGGCACGCTCGCACATCCTCCGCAGGATCGCGTCGGCCAGCACGGGGTTCTTCGCCAGGACGGGGCCGTGCAGGTGGGTTCCGATGACGTCGCCCATGCGGACGCCCTCCTGACCCGACCTCCGGCCGTTGCCGGTGCCGGCGCGCACCCGCCCGAGCGGCGACGCCTCGGCGCCCACGTAGTCGCGCGCGTGGTTCTCGAAGCCCACGAGCAGCCCGATGCGCGGCACCTGCACGACGAGGTCGCCGGCGATGCGGTGCTCACGCGGCACGCCGCGACCGGCGACGATGCCGAGGCCCTCGACGGTCGATCCGTCGGCCCGCTCGATCCCCCAGCTCAGCAGCTCCCAGCCGGTCCCGACCGCGAGGATGGGCACGCCTTCGGTACCCCACCGCCGCAGTTCGTCGACGAGCGCGAGCAGCCGCTCGCGCGCGACGTCGAGGGAGGCGTCGCTTCCTGAGCCGAGCACGACCGCGTCGACCCGCTCCGGAAGGTCGGCCGCCTGCTCGACGGCGACGACGCGCGCGTCGAGGCCCGCCCAGCGCGCCCGGGCGGCGAGCACCGCCGCGTTCTCGGCGTCGCCGTTCGTGTTCTGCAGCGAGGGCAGCAGCGAGACGATCGTGAGGGTCATTCCGCTCCCGTGAGTCCGAGGTGGGCGCGGGTGCGGCGCATCGAATCGGCCGAGAAGACGATCGTCTTGATGCCGGATGCGGGCGCCGGTGCCGCGAGGAAGTCGTCGAGCGCGCGACCGAGGTCGGGCTCGACCCGGTCGATCTCGACGCCGTCGTAGGCGAGCATCAGCGCCGCCTCCGCGGCCTTCGAGCCGCTCACGATGGACACGCGGCCGAGCGAGGAGGCGTCTGCGGGCCAGAAGTACGAGGGGTCGCGGACGTCGGAGCCGATGGCGAAGAGGACCTGCTCGGTGCCCGGTGCGATGCTGTCGACGTTGAGCTGGTAGCTTGCGGGGTTCTGGACGAGGACGAAGTCGACCTCCTGGCCCCGCACCGTCACGCGCTCGCCCCGGCCGAACACGGCGGGAATCGCGCTCAGCGCGGCCGCCGCGGTCTCGGACGAGAACCGCTCCCCCAGCACCTGCTTCGCCGTGGCGTAGGCGGCCGCGGCATCGACCGCGTAGTGCGTGCCGCGGGCCGGCAGGCCGACGGGCACGGATGCCGCGCCGTCGGCGAGCACGGTCGAGGCGCCGTCGACGGATGCCACGACGACCCCGTCGGCGGGGTCGAGCCGCGTCGGGCTGGTCTCCGTGTGGCCGAGCCCGCGGGGCGCCGCCGCGAGGACGTCGGCGGAGACGCCGAAGCGGCGCACCGCCACCTCGGGTCGCAGGGCCGCGGCCAGTCGCATCAGGTACGCGTCGTCGGCGTTCGCCACGACGGCCTCGTGGGCGCGGTCGGCGATGCGCGCGAGCATGCCGGCGACCATCTCGGAGTCGTGGAATCGATCGATCTGGTCGACCATGACGTTGGTCAGCGTCACGATCCGAGCGTCGACGCCCTGCATGACGAGCGCGCCGTGGCCCTCGTCCATCTCGAGGACCGCGACATCCCCGGGCACGCGGCCGCGCCAGTCGGCCTGCTCGAGGAGCGCCGAGGTGAGGCCCTGGCTGATGTTCGCCGTCGAGGGGTTCGTGAACACGCGCTCGCCGTGGGCGCGCAGGATCGCCACGAGCATCTTCGTGGTCGTGGACTTGCCGCTCGACCCCGAGACCACGACGAGCCCCTGCGGGAACCCGGACAGCGTGGACTTCAGGTAGCCCGGCGCGATGCGGTTGACGATCAGGCCGGGAACCGCCGATCCGCCGCCCGGCTTGCGCAGCCGAGCGGCGAACCTGACGAGCCGGCCGACGAGGATCGCCGGCGCGTACTTCACCGCGGGCCTACTCGAGGTAGTCGCGGAGCGACTGCGAACGCGACGGGTGACGGAGCTTCGCCATCGTCTTCGACTCGATCTGGCGGATGCGCTCACGCGTCACGCCGAACGTGTCGCCGATCTGGTCGAGGGTCTTCGGCATGCCGTCCCCGAGCCCGAACCGCATGCGGATGACGCCGGCCTCGCGCTCGCTCAGGGAGTCGAGGAGCGACTCGAGCTGCTTCTGCAGCATCGTGAAGCCCACCGCGTCGGCCGGGACGACCGCCTCGGTGTCCTCGATCAGGTCGCCGAACTCGCTGTCGCCGTCCTCGCCGAGCGGGGTGTGCAGCGAGATGGGCTCGCGCCCGTACTTCTGCACCTCGATGACCTTCTCGGGGGTCATGTCGAGTTCCTTCGACAGCTCCTCGGGCGTGGGCTCGCGGCCCAGGTCCTGCAGCATCTGCCGCTGGACGCGGGCGAGCTTGTTGATGACCTCGACCATGTGCACCGGGATGCGGATGGTGCGGGCCTGGTCGGCCATCGCACGCGTGATGGCCTGGCGGATCCACCAGGTCGCGTACGTGGAGAACTTGAAGCCCTTGGTGTAGTCGAACTTCTCGACCGCGCGGATGAGACCCAGGTTGCCCTCCTGGATCAGGTCGAGGAACTGCATGCCGCGACCGGTGTAGCGCTTGGCGAGCGACACCACGAGGCGCAGGTTCGCACCGAGCAGGTGGCTCTTGGCGCGCTGGCCGTCGCGGGCGACCCACTGGAGCTCGCGGCCGAGCTGGGACTTCTTCTCGGCGTCGGACATGTGCGACAGCTTCTCTTCGGCGAAGAGGCCCGCCTCGATGCGCATCGCCAGCTCGACCTCTTCGGCCGCGTTCAGGAGCGCGACCTTGCCGATCTGCTTGAGGTAGTCCTTCACGGGGTCGGCGGTCGCGCCGGTGATCGTCGTGGAGTAGACCGGGATCTCGTCCTCGTCGTCGGAGGCCCGCAGGACGAGCGCGCCCGTGGGGTGCGGCTCAGCCGGGATGGGCTTGGCCTCCTCTTCCTCCTCCGCCGGAGCGGGGGCGGCCTCGTCGGCCGGTGCCTCCTCGGTCGCGTCGGCGCTGTCGACGACCTCGGTCGCGTCGACCTCGGTGTCGTCGAGCTCCTCGGGCTCGACCTCCACCTCCTCGTCGTCGACGTCGGCGCCGGCCGCCTTCGCGGACTTGGCCTTGGCGCCCTTCGCGGTGGAGGTGCGCGGGGTCTTCGACGCGGTCGTGGCGCGCTTGCCGCCCTTGGCGGCGGTGGTCTTCTTCGTCGCGGTGGAGCGCTTCGACGTGGAGCCGGCGGCGGTCGTCGCCTCGGCCTCGTCGGTCGCCGCCGTGGTGGCCTTGGTTGCCATGCGTTTGAACCTCTTCCTCACCGTCGCGCGCGGTGCCCGAGCTCGGACACGCGGGAGAACGTCGCGATCCGGCGATTTCGGACACGATGAGGACCCATGTCAAGTCCGCGTCGTCGGCGGCGCGAGCCGCACGGCGGACCAGAACGGGTCCTTCCCCCCATTATACAGGGCGACGTGCGTCGTCCGTCCCGCGACACCGCCGGGATCGGGCGCACTTCACCCATCGTTCTGGTGCAACGCGTGGCGCCTGCGCGGCATTCCCCTCCCGCCGGTCAATTCCGCTCATCGTCGCGATTGCGCCGGAACGCGAGGAACTTCTCCAGCTCGGCCGCGATCTCGTCGGCCGACGGCGGCTCGCCGTCCTCATCGGTCAGCGGCGACCGGAGCGTGGTGCCCTCCATGTAGGCGTCGTGCCGTTCCTCGAGCGCGTGCACGAGCTTGGCGAGCTCGCCGTTCTCTGCGACCTGCTCGTCGATCCGCGCGGTGAACTCGCGACCCTGCTCGCGGAGCGCGTCGGTCGGGAAGATCCGCCCGGTCGATGCGGTGATCGCCTCGAGGGCCGCGACGGCCGAGGTCGGGTACTCGGCATCGGCGAGGTAGTGCGGCACGAGCAGCACGAAGCCGCTGGTGGGGTGGCCGCGCTCCTGGAGACGGAACTCGACCAGGTGCAGTGCATTCGAGGGCACCTGCGTGGTCGGTCGCCACACCGACATCGATTCGACGAGGTCCGCCCGGTTCCCGCTGACGGTCACGCCGATCGGGCGGGTGTGCGGCACGGGCATGGGGATCGAGTTGATCCAGGTGGTCGAACCGACCTCGAGTCGATCGATGAGGTCGAGCACGGCGCGGCTGAAGCGCTCCCACTGGAAGTCGGGCTCGAAGCCGGTCATGAGGAGGAACGGCTGGCCGAGCTCGTCGCGGGCGAGGTCGAGCGCGAGGCGCGGCGGCCGGTAGTCGGTGAGGTGGTCCTCCTGGAACAGGATGATCGGCCGCCGCGCGCGGTAGTCGAGCAGCTCGTCGGCGTCGAAGGTGGCGACGGTCCTCGTCTCGAGGGTCGAGCGCAGGTACTCGGTCGTCTGCGCGACCGCGCCGCCCGCATCGGCGAATCCGGTCAGGCCCGCCACGAGCGGCAGGCCGGGCGGCACCTCGACGGTCGGGTCGAACTCGTAGAGGGAGCGGGGATCGCGCATGCTCCAAGGCTACTGACGCCGCGCCCGCCCCCGTCCGGATGCGGGACGCGGGCGATGATGCCCACAGCGAACACCTACGATCGGTTCCATGCCCGTTCCCAGCCTCGAGCTCAGCACCGCCCTCCCCTCCGACTCCGACGCCGATGCCCTCCTCGTCTTCGCCCGTCGCGGCACCGACGGACCGGAGGTGCTCGCTCCGGTCGGATTCGAGTGGGTGCCGGGCGCACTCGCGGCCCTGGGTGCGAAGACCGGGGCCGACGAGGTCACCCGGCTCGTCGCACCGGGCGAGCAGATCCGCGTGGTGGCGGTGTGCGGTCTCGGCGAGGCGACGGATGCCGCGGCGTTCCGCCTCGCAGCCGGCGCGGGTTCGCGTGCGCTGAGCACGGCGACGACCGTTGCGGTCGTGCTGCCGGAGGGCACCGCGGCGGACGTCGCGGAAGCGGCCCTCGAGGGCGCCGCACTCGGCGCCTACGGCTACTCGCGCTACCGCGAAGCGCCGGCCGGCATCGAGCGCGTGGTGCTCCTCACGGAGCACGACGGCGACGCCGTCCGGCTCGACCGCATCCGGGCGACCGCGGCGGCCGTCGCCCGGGCCAAGGACCTCGTGAACGCGGCGCCCAACGACCTCCCGCCCGCCGTCCTCGCCGACCTCGCCGCCGAGGCGGCATCCGCCGTGGGCATCGACGTCCGCGTGCTCGACGAGGAGGCGCTCGTCGCGGAGGGCTTCGCCGGCATCGCCGCCGTCGGCGCCGGGTCGTCGCGCCCGCCGCGGCTCGTGCGCCTCGAGTACGCGCCGGACGCGGCATCCGTTCACCTCGCCCTGGTCGGCAAGGGCATCACGTTCGATTCCGGCGGGCTCTCGCTGAAGCCCGGAGCGTCGATGGTCGGCATGAAGTCGGACATGGCGGGAGCCGCCGCGGTGCTCGCGGCGATGGTCGCGATCGCCGAGCTCGGCGTCCCCGTCCGCGTCACCGGATGGCTCTGCCTCGCCGAGAACATGCCGTCGGGCCACGCCGCGCGCCCCAACGACGTGATCCGGATGAAGGGCGGCACCACGGTCGAGGTCCTGAACACCGACGCCGAGGGCCGGCTCGTCATGGCCGACGCGCTCGCCGCGGCCAGCGAGGAACGCCCGGACGCGATCGTCGACGTGGCGACCCTCACCGGCGCGCAGGTCGTCGCGCTCGGCAACCGCATCGCCGGCCTCATGGGCGACGACGACCTCGTGGCCGAGGTGCGACGGGCAGCGGATGCCGCGGGCGAGGCCGTGTGGCCCATGCCGCTGCCGTCCGACCTGCGGTCACTGCTGAAGTCGGACGTGGCCGACCTCGCAAACACGAAGCTCGGCACGGTGGTGCCGGGGATGCTGCTCGCGGGCGTGTTCCTCCAGGAGTTCGTGGGTCGCCGCGACGGCGACGACGGACCGCGCATCCCGTGGGCGCACCTCGACATCGCGGGCCCCTCGTTCAACACCGGATCCGCCTGGGGGCACACCGGCCCGGGCGCCACCGGCGCCGCCGTCCGCACCCTCGTCGCGCTGGGCGAGCAGCTCGCCGCCAGGTAGTAAGGTCGTAGGGGCGATCACCGCCCTGCAGCCTGCCCGGCCATGAGCCGGGGCAGTTCTCGCCGCAGATCCGACGCGCAAGGGAGATTCCGGTTTGTCCGAGCAGAACTTTGACCTCGTCATCCTCGGAGGCGGCAGCGGCGGCTACGCGGCCGCGCTGCGCGCCGTGCAGCTGGGCCTCACGGTGGCCCTCGTCGAGAAGGACAAGCTCGGCGGCACGTGCCTCCACCGCGGGTGCATCCCGACCAAGGCGCTGCTCCACGCCGCCGAGGTCGCCGACAACTCCCGCGAGTCGTCGAAGTTCGGCGTCCGCTCGACGTTCGAGGGCATCGACGTGCCCGCCGTGACGAAGTACCGCGAGGGCATCGTCGCCAGCAAGTTCAAGGGCCTCCAGGGCCTCATCAAGGCGCGCGGCATCACCGTCGTCGAGGGCGAGGGCCGCCTCGTCGCCCCGAACGCGGTGCAGGTCGGCGACCAGCGCCTCGTCGGCAAGAACGTGGTGCTCGCCACCGGCTCCTACTCCCGCTCGCTCCCCGGCCTCGAGATCGGCGGCCGCGTGATCACCAGCGAGCAGGCGCTCGAGCTCGACTTCGTCCCGCAGAAGGTCGCGATCCTCGGCGGCGGTGTGATCGGCGTCGAGTTCGCGAGCGTGTGGAAGTCCTTCGGCTCCGACGTGACGATCATCGAGGCGCTCCCCCACCTCGTCCCCAACGAGGAGGAGTCGATCTCCAAGCAGCTCGAGCGCGCGTTCCGCAAGCGCGGCATCGACTACAAGCTGGGCGTCCGCTTCCAGGGCGTCACGCAGCACGACGACGGCGTCGTCATCACGCTCGAGAACGGCGACACGATCGAGGCCGAGCTCCTGCTCGTCGCGGTCGGGCGCGGTCCCGTCACCGCCAACCTCGGCTACGAGGAGGCCGGCGTCACGATCGACCGCGGTTTCGTCATCACCGACGAGCGCCTCCGCACGAGCGCGCCCGGCGTGTACGCCGTCGGCGACATCGTCCCCGGCCTGCAGCTGGCCCACCGCGGCTTCCAGCAGGGCATCTTCGTCGCCGAGGAGATCGCGGGCCTGAACCCGATCGTCGTCGAGGACGTCAACATCCCCAAGGTGACCTACTGCGAGCCCGAGGTCGCCTCGATCGGCTACACCGAGGCGAAGGCCGCCGAGAAGTTCGGCGCCGACCAGGTCTCCTCCTACGAGTACAACCTCGCGGGCAACGGCAAGAGCCACATCCTCGAGACGAGCGGGTCGATCAAGGTCGTGCGCGTGAACGACGGCCCCGTCGTCGGCGTCCACATGATCGGCGCCCGCGTGGGCGAGCTCATCGGCGAGGCCCAGCTCGCCGTCAACTGGGAGGCGTATCCCGAGGACATCGCCCCGCTGGTGCACGCGCACCCGACGCAGAACGAGGCGCTCGGCGAGGCGTTCCTGAAGCTCGCGGGCAAGCCGCTCCACGCGCTCTGATCCCGGGCCGCCGAAACACGACTGCAATAAGCTAGAACGCGTCACACGCTGTGAAGGAGACAAGCGCATGAGCGAATCCGTCAGCCTCCCGGCACTCGGTGAGAGTGTCACGGAGGGCACGGTCACCCGCTGGCTGAAGAACGTGGGAGACCGTGTCGAGGTCGACGAGCCGCTGCTCGAGGTCTCGACCGACAAGGTCGACACCGAGATCCCGTCGCCCGTCGCGGGCGTCATCGAGGCGATCCTCGTCCAGGAGGACGAGACCGTCGAGGTGGGCACCGCCCTCGTCACGATCGGTGACGGCTCCGGCGCGGAGTCCGGTGAGGCGCAGCCCGCCGAGACCCCCCAGGCGGAGGCGCCGGCCGCCGAGGCGCAGCCCGCCGAGGCGCCCACCGCGTCGCCCGTCGAGCAGCCGTCCGCTCCCGCCACGCCGCCGGCAGACCAGGGCCCCTCCGCCCCGGCTCAGGCCGAACCGCAGCAGGCCCCCGCGCCGCAGGCGCCCGCTGCTCCGTCGGAGCTCGGTGGGTACGAGTCGCCGGCCCCGGCCGAAGAGAGTGCGGCGCCCGCCGAGGCCGCACCCCAGGCCGCACCGGCCCCGCAGCAGGCCCCGGCGCAGGCCGAGCCTCAGCAGGCTCCGGCGCCGCAGGCCCAGCCTGAGCCGCAGCAGGCGCCCGCGCAGCCGGCCGCCCCCGCGCAGGAGGCTCCGGCCGCGCAGCCGGCACCGGCTCCGCAGTCCGGTGGCGCCCACGCCGGCCCGTCCGGCTACGTCACGCCGATCGTGCGCAAGCTCGCCAACGAGCAGGGCGTCGACCTCGCGTCGGTGCAGGGCACCGGCGTCGGCGGGCGCATCCGCAAGCAGGACGTGCTCTCCGCCGGTTCCGCGCCGGCGGCCGCTCCGGCCGCCGAGGCCGCGCCGGCTCGCCAGCAGCTCGAGACCTCGCCGCTGCGCGGCACGACTCAGCCGATGACCCGGCTGCGCAAGGTCGTCGCCGAGCGCGCCGTGGTCTCGATGCAGTCGACGGCCCAGCTCACCTCGGTCGTCGAGGTCGACGTCACGCGGGTCGCCCGTCTCCGCGACCGTGTGAAGGGCGAGTTCCTCGAGAAGACCGGCACGAAGCTGTCCTTCCTGCCGTTCTTCGCCCTGGCCGCCGTCGAAGCGCTGCGCGCCTACCCGATCATCAACTCGACCGTCGACGGCGAGTCGATCGTCTACCCCGAGCGCGAGAACCTCAGCATCGCGGTCGACACGGAGCGCGGTCTGCTCACCCCGGTCGTCCGCGACGCGGGCGAGCTCGACCTCGCGGGCCTGTCGAAGCAGATCGCCGACCTGGCCGAGCGCACGCGCAACAACCAGCTCAAGCCCGACGAGCTGGCCGGCGGCACGTTCACGCTGACCAACACCGGCTCGCGCGGCGCGCTGTTCGACACGCCGGTGGTCTTCCTCCCCCAGACGGCCATCCTCGGCACGGGCATCGTGGTGAAGCGGCCGGTCGTCATCTCGGAGGACGGATCGGACGCGATCGCCATCCGCTCGATGGTGTACCTCGCCCTGTCGTACGACCACCGGATCATCGACGGCGCCGACGCCGCCCGGTTCCTCACCGCCGTCAAGGCACGCCTCGAGGAGGGCGACTTCGAGGGCGACCTCGGCATCTAGTCGAACCACTCCCGCAGACGCCAACCGGCCTCGCTCCGCATCATCAGGAGCGAGGCCGGTTCGCGTTCGACCTCGCTCCAGGGCACGGTGAGCACGACCGCATCCCCCAGGTCGGCAGCCACCGTGATCGCGTCGAGATCGACCTCGTCCGGTGCCGGGCCGTCGGCGTCGATCTCACCCCGATCACGGACCGCGATCGGCGAGCCCGGCTGGTCGACCGCGAGCACGCACTCGACATCGCGCGCGGCAAGGCACGTCTGCCGGATCTCCAGCAGGGCGGCCGCCGCAGCCACCGGGTCCTCGGGCAGGTCCGCGAGCGATGCTCGGGCAGGGATCGCGCCCGCGTCGGGCTCGGGAAGACCGAGCCGGTCGTCGAGGTCACCGCTCTCCGGCGCATCCGCGCCCGCGGTCGCGGTGGTCGTCCCGCTGTCGGCCGCCGACTCGGTCGAGGACGCCGGAGGGACCGCGGTGAGCAGCGCGACGAGGGCGGCGGCGCCGACCAGGCCACCGGCGAGCAGCGCCGGTCGGCGCTGACGGGTCCAGTCCGACATCCGGCGCACTGCCTGCGCCCGGGGATCGGCGTCCAGCGCCGTGGCCAGTCCATCGACGGCGTCCGGCGAGAGCTGCAGCAGGGCGGCGAGCCGCCCTCGTCGTGCCGGTGCTCCGGGATCGCGTTCGGCGGACTCGTCGGCCGGCGAGGCCGGCTCCGCCGGCGCGTCCGCGATCCCGAGCGCCCTCGAACGGAGCGCGGGCACCTCCGGCGGTCGACGGAGCACCGAGGCGACGATCGGCTCCGCGGGCGCGACCGCGAAGAGCGCTCGCTCGAGTTGCGCTTCGACGCGTTCGAACGGCCGCGCCTCCAGCGCCGCGCGGAGGAGCTCGGTCGGTCCGGAGAAGGCGGACGGGTCGGAACACCGGGCGGCGACGTCATCGATGAGGCGGAGCATGGCGGCGTGCCCCTCGCGAACGACCGCGACGCGGTCCGCTGCGGTGGCGAACCGGTCGGTGCGCCGAAGGGCCCCCAGTCCGAGCAGCCGGGGCCGACCGGAGTCGTCGATCACGAGGTCGAACCGGGCGAGACGGGTGTGGACGAAGCCCCGATCCGCGAGACCGCGAAGCGCGACGACGACCGGCGCGAGTGCGGTCACGGCCTGTCCCGGAACGAGTCCGTCGGCGAGCAGCTCCGAGAGCGGACGGCCCGCCACCCTCTCGACCACCAGGCAGCCCCGGCCGTCGCGAACGTTCGCGACATCCAGCAGGCGCGGCAGGGTACCGGTGGCATCGGCCTCCATCGCCTCGATCTCGGTGGTGATCGCCTCGTCGTCGGATCCCGGCCCGTAGACCCGCATGACGACGAGCGGCGCACTCGAGGTCACGGCCTCGGCGTCCTCCGGCGCGAATGGGGAGCGCCCGGAAGCGACATCCGCGACCGCCAGGTAGATATCGGCCCGATCACCGGCGGCGAGCCGGCGCAGGAGCCGGTAGCCCGCGAGCGCGGCGTCGGTCGACGTCGTCTCTTCTGACGCGTCGGACGCGCACCGGGCGGACTCGTCGGCACCGCGCGGGTCGGCACGTCGTGCGGCTCGCGATCGGGGAAGTCGGATGGACGGCTTCGGCATGGGCCGATCGTCCCGTCTCCGGACGCGCCGACGGCCACGCCGCCAGCTGGTATGGGTACGGCGAAGGACCTCACGGCGCTGGGGAGGACGGGTCGCCCACTTAGACTGGGCCCCATGCTCGACTACGTCGTCACGGGGCTAAGCGCCAACTCCGTGCCGTACAGCGAGGGCCTCTCCCTCCAGCGCGCCGTCCATCAGGCGGTGGTCTCCGGTCAGCGACCGGACACCGTCATCCTCCTCGAACACGAGCCGGTGTACACCGCCGGCAAGCGGACCGCCCCCGACGAACGGCCGACCGACGGCACGCCCGTGGTCGACGTCGACCGGGGCGGCAAGATCACCTGGCACGGACCGGGCCAGCTCGTCGGCTATCCGATCCTCCGCCTGGCCGAACCCATCGACGTCGTCGGCTACGTCCGACGCCTCGAAGGCGTGCTCATCCGGGTGCTCGACGACTTCGGCATCCGAGGCGAACGCGTCGAGGGTCGTTCCGGGGTCTGGATCCTCCGAGACGGCATCGAGGAGAAGATCGCCGCCATCGGCATCCGCGTCGCCGACGGGGTCACGATGCACGGCTTCGCGCTCAACTGCTCGAACTCCCTCGACCCCTACGAGAAGATCGTCGCCTGCGGGATCCGGGATGCCGGCGTCACGACCATGACGCGCGTGCTCGGGCGGCCCGTGGCTCCGGCGGAGATCGTGCCGTCCGTACGCGCGCGACTCGCTGCCGAGTTCGCGCCGGCCGAGGGGGTGGCCGCATGAGCGCCGATCCCGCCGGCCGCCGCATGCTCCGCCTCGAGGTCCGCAACGCGCAGACGCCCATCGAGCGGAAGCCGGAGTGGATCAAGACCCGCGCGAAGATGGGGCCCGAGTACCGCCAACTCCAGCAGTTGGTGAAGGGCGAGGAACTGCACACGGTCTGCCAGGAGGCCGGCTGCCCGAACATCTACGAGTGCTGGGAGGATCGCGAGGCGACGTTCCTCATCGGGGGCTCCCAGTGCACCCGGCGGTGCGACTTCTGCCAGATCGACACCGGCAAGCCCGCGGACTACGACGTCGACGAGCCGCGCCGGGTCGCCGAGTCGGTCGTCCGGATGCAGCTGCGGTACTCCACCGTCACGGGGGTGGCCCGCGACGACCTGCCCGACGAGGGCGCCTGGCTGTACGCCGAGACCATCCGCGAGATCCACCGCCAGTCCCCCGGCACGGGCGTGGAGATCCTCGTGCCCGACTTCTCCGGCCGTCCCGAACTGCTCGGCGAGGTCTTCTCGGCGAAGCCCGAGGTGTTCGCGCACAAC
Organism: Agromyces indicus; assembly: GCF_031432295.1. Classification (NCBI taxonomy): domain Bacteria; kingdom Bacillati; phylum Actinomycetota; class Actinomycetes; order Micrococcales; family Microbacteriaceae; genus Agromyces; species Agromyces indicus. The sequence goes on from NZ_JAVKGS010000006.1 coordinate 32,284, forward strand.
GTCGAGACGGTGCCGCGCATCTTCAAGCGCATCCGTCCGGCGTTCCGGTACGAGCGATCCCTCGACGTGATCACGCAGGGCCGCGACGCCGGGCTCATCACGAAGTCCAACCTGATCCTCGGCATGGGCGAGGACCGGTCCGAGATCTCGCAGGCGCTCCGCGACCTGCACGACGCCGGAACGGACATCATCACGATCACGCAATACCTGCGGCCGAGTCCCCGGCACCTGCCGGTCGCACGATGGGTCCGACCCGAGGAGTTCGTCGAACTCAAGGCGGAGGCCGAGGAGATCGGATTCCTCGGTGTGCTCGCGGGGCCCCTCGTCCGCTCGTCGTACCGGGCCGGCCGGCTCTGGGCGCAGTCGATGCGCGCCAAGGGCCGCACGCTGCCGCCGGAACTGTCGCATCTCGCGGATGAGTCGCTCGGGTTCGCGCAGGCCGTCGGCTGAGCCGTACGGGCGGGCCCCTCGGACGTCCGAGGGGGGCGCCCGCCGCCGGTATCCTTGACGCATGGCACGCACCAAGGACGCCGGGTCCTCCCCCAAGCCCCGCAAGGAGCCCGGCCGCATGAAGCAGATGTGGCAGGTCTTCCAGATGACCCGCCGCTACGACTCGAGCGCCCAGTGGCTCATGCTCCTCGGCTTCCTGCTTCCGATCCTCGTCAGCCTCGGCCTCGCGCTCTGGCTCGCGGGCGGCAACGGCTTCACGATCGCGCTCTGGATCGTCGCGGGCGTGCTCGCCGGCATCCTCATCGCGCTCGTGATCCTCGGACGACGAGCCGAGCGCGCCGCGTACTCGCAGATCGACGGTCAGCCCGGTGCCGTCGGCGCGGTCCTCCGCAGCGGCCTGCGCGGTGGCTGGGTGGGCAACGAGATGCCCGTCGCGGTCAACGGCAAGACGCAGGACGCGGTCTACCGTGCGGTGGGCCGCGGCGGCGTGGTGCTGATCAGCGAGGGTCCCAGGTCGCGCACGACGCGGATGCTCGAGGACGAGAAGCGCAAGATCAACCGCGTGCTCCCGAACGTCCCCGTGACGCTCCTCTCGGTGGGTCACGAGGAGGGTTCGGTCGAGCTGCACCGCCTCCCCGCCACGCTGCGCAAGAAGAAGCGGACCCTCACCAAGCCCGAGGTCCTCGCGGTGACGAACCGGCTGAACTCGCTTCAGGCGTCGCTGCCGATCCCGAAGGGCATCGACCCGATGAAGGTGCGCCCGCAGCGCGGCAAGATGCGCTGACCGACGACTCCCACCTGCGGCATCCGTTCACCCGAGCGGATGCCGCCGTCGTCTCAGGCGCGGATCAGGACCGTGCCCGCCGCCTTGTCGTGCAGGCCGCGCTGGTCGGAGTCCCAGATCAGGGCGGGGATGACGAAGACGAGGAGCAGGGTGCGGACGACCGGTCGCCAGGGGCCGACCCAACCCCCGCCGAGCGGGACGACGCGCAGTCCGAGCGCGCGGTGGCCGATGCTGCCGCCGATGGTGGGGATGAAGAGCACCTGCATGAGCGCGAACAGGCCCAGCGTGGCCCACGATTGCGCGTTCGAGGCGTAGGGGCCGACGAGCAGCGCGATGACGTTCGCGATCGCCCAGTCGATCAGCAGCGCCGCGAATCGCCGGCCGAGCCTGCCGACGGAGCCGATGCCCTCTTCCGGCAGGCCGAGCCGCTCCCCCGGGTACCGGCTCGGCTCGAGGTCTCCGGACGGGGCGGGGGCAGGCTGGCTCACCGGACGATTCTACCCAGGCCCGGTCCGCGTAACACGGCGGAAACATTCGCGTCATGGTCGGGAAACGGCACCCGGCTACGGTCGTGAGCGGTCGAACGACTGCGTCTCGCCCCCCAACCCGCCTTGGAGCACCGTCACATGTTCAGTGATTCTTCCGAAGTCCTCAAGTTCATCAAGGAGACGGACGTCAAGTTCCTCGACATCCGTTTCACCGACCTCCCGGGTGTGCAGCAGCACTTCAACATCCCGGCCGCCACCGTCGACGAGGACTTCTTCACCGTCGGCCAGCTGTTCGACGGCTCCTCGATCCGCGGTTTCGCGTCGATCCACGAGTCCGACATGCAGCTCATCCCCGACGTCTCGACGGCCTACGTCGACCCGTTCCGCGCCGAGCGCACGCTGGTCATGGTCTTCGACATCTACAACCCGCGCAACGGCGAGATCTACGCGAAGGACCCGCGCCAGGTGGCCAAGAAGGCCGAGAAGTACCTCGCGTCGACCGGCATCGCCGACACCGCGTTCTTCGCGCCCGAGGCCGAGTTCTACATCTTCGACGACGTCCGCTACGAGGTGAACCAGCACTCGAGCTCGTACTCGGTCGACTCGAGCGAGGGCGCCTGGAACTCCGGCCGCGTGGAAGAGGGCGGCAACCTCGCCAACAAGACCCCGTACAAGGGCGGCTACTTCCCCGTCTCGCCGGTCGACCAGCACGCCGACCTGCGCGACGACATCGTCCTCAAGCTCATCGAGGTCGGCCTCGAGGTCGAGCGCTCGCACCACGAGGTCGGCACCGCCGGCCAGGGCGAGATCAACTACAAGTTCGACACGATGGTCCACGCGGCCGACGACATCCTGAAGTTCAAGTACATCGTCAAGAACACGGCGAACGAGTGGGGCAAGACGGCCACCTTCATGCCGAAGCCCCTCTTCGGCGACAACGGCTCCGGCATGCACACCCACCAGTCGCTGTGGAACGACGGCAAGCCGCTGTTCTACGACGAGGCCGGCTACGGCGGTCTCTCCGACATCGCCCGGTGGTACATCGGCGGCATCCTCAAGCACGCTCCCGCGGTGCTCGCCTTCACGAACCCGACGGTGAACTCGTACCACCGCCTGGTCCCGGGCTTCGAGGCCCCCGTCAACCTGGTCTACTCGGCCGGCAACCGCTCCGCCTCGATCCGCATCCCGATCACCGGGACGAACCCCAAGGCCAAGCGCATCGAGTTCCGCGCGCCGGATGCCTCGGGCAACCCGTACCTCGCGTTCGCCGCGCAGCTCATGGCGGGCATCGACGGCATCAAGAACCGCATCGAGCCGCACGAGCCGGTCGACAAGGACCTGTACGAGCTCCCGCCGGAGGAGGCCAAGTCGATCCCGCAGGTTCCCGCCTCGCTGGGCGAGGCGCTCGACGCGCTCGAGGCCGACCACGACTTCCTCCTCGAGGGCGGCGTGTTCACCAAGGAGCTCATCGAGACCTGGATCGACTACAAGCGCGAGAAGGAGCTGAAGCCCCTGGCCCAGCGTCCCCACCCGTTCGAGTTCGAGCTCTACTACGGCGTCTAGACTCTCGCCCCACCCCCCAGAGAGAGCCGAGGGCCCGCGTCGCATGACGCGGGCCCTCGTGGCGTTGCAGCGGATGGCGCAGCGCGGTGTCGCCGGGCGGGGAGCTCAGCTCCGGGTCGGTTCCCGCTTCGGTTCGACGCCGTAGAACCCCCGCTCGAAGACGGCCCGGGCTCGTCGGGTGACCTGCAGGTAGTCGTCCTCCAGCCGAGCTGCGGATCCGGGCGGGTACCCCATGATCCGCGCCACGCCCTCGAGCTGCGTGCGCTCCACGGGGAGCACGTCGGTGGTCTTGTCGAGCCAGAGCGTGAGCGCGGAACGCGCACGCGAGGCGAACACCCACGCCGCACGGAGGGTTTCCGCGTCGGCGCGCTCGATCAGGTCGGCATCCACCGCTGCGGCGAGGGCGTCGAGGGTCGACGTGGTCCGCAGCGACGGCACGCGAGCGCCGTGCTCGAGCTGGAGCAGCTGGACGTACCACTCGACGTCGCTCAGCGAGCCACGGCCGAGCTTCAGGTGCCGTTTCGGATCGGCCCCCTGCGGCAGCCGTTCGTTCTCGACTCGCGCCTTGATGCGCTTGACCTCGCGCACCTCGCGCTCGGCGATCTGCTCGGGATAGCGGACGGTGTCGGCCAGCGCGGTGAAGTCGTCGAGGAGGGCGGCGTCGCCGGCGACGCCGCGGGCGCGCAGGAGCGCTTGCGCCTCCCAGGTGAGCGACCAGCGCGCGTAGTAGGCGCGATACGCGTCGAGCGACCGAGCCACCACGCCGTTGCGCCCCTCGGGCCGGAGGTTCGCGTCGAGTTCGAACGGGAGGCGGGCGTCCTCGCTCACGCGGACGAGCTCCGAGACGATCTTCAGCGCGCGGGTGTGCGCCGCGTCGGGTTCGGCGCCAGCCGGGCGGTAGACGTAGAGGATGTCGGCGTCCGACCCGATGCCCAGTTCGCGTCCGCCGAATCGGCCCATGCCGATCACCGCGAACTCGATGCCGTCGTCGCCGCGCCGGATCGCGCGGACGAGCCCGTCGATGTGGGCCTGGACCACGTCGCTCAGCCCGTGTCCGAGCTCCTCGACGGTGCAGACGTCGAGCATGCCGGCGAGGGACAGTCGGAGCACTTCGCGGCGCCGCATCGCGCGCAGCACCTTGGCCGCCGGGTCCAGCTCGCCGTGGCGCGCGAGGACGGCCGCCACCTCGTCCTGCAGCGAGGCCAGCGGTCGGGGTCGCAGCTCGGCCACGTCCTCCAACCACGCCACCGCCTCGGGGATCCGCTCGAGCAGCTCGCCGGCGAACCGCGACCCGGAGAGGATGCGGGTCAGGCGGAGCGCGGCGTCGGAGGAGTCGCGGAGCAGGCGGAGGTACCAGTGGGTGGTGCCGAGCGTGTCGCTGATCCGGCGGAACGCCAGCAGGCCGTAGTCGGGATCGGTGCCCTCGGCGAACCACGAGATGAGGACCGGCATGAGGTGCCGCTGGATGGTCGCGCGGCGCGAGACCCCGGCCGTCAACGCGCCGATGTGCGCGAGCGCGCCCTTGGGGTCGCGGAAGCCGATCGCGGCGAGCCGCGCGGCCGCCTGCTCGCTCGTGAGGCCGAGCCCGTCGGCCGGCAGCGCGGCGACCGCCGAGAGCAGCGGACGGTAGAAGAGCCGTTCGTGCAGCCCGCGCACGCGGCGGCGCGTGGACTGCCACAGGGCCGTCAGCTCGTCGGCGGTGCGCCCGAGCCCGGACGAGCGGGCGAGCACGCGGAGCCCCCCGGCGTCGGTGGGCATGAGGTGGGTCCGCCGCAGCCGGGCGAGCTGCAGCCGGTGTTCGAGGACCCGCAGGATCCGGTAGTCGCGCGAGAACTCCGCGGCCTCCTCGCGACCGACGTAGCCGTGCTCGGCCAGGGCCGCCAGGGCGGGCAGCGTGCCCGCCTGGCGGATCGCGTCATCAGTTGCGCCGTGGACGAGCTGGAGCAGCTGCACGGTGAACTCGATGTCGCGCAGGCCGCCCGGCCCGAGCTTCAGCTGCACGTCGACCTCGTCGGCCGGGATGTGCTCGGTGACCCGCTCGCGCATGCGCTGCACGGACTCCACGAATCCCTCGCGCGACGAACTCGCCCAGACCTTGGGTGCGACGCCCGCGGCGTAGCGGGCGCCGAGTCCTGCGTCGCCCGCGAGCGGACGCGCCTTGAGCAGCGCCTGGAACTCCCAGCTCTTCGCCCATCGGTCGTAGTACTGCAGGTGCGACTCGAGCGTGCGCACGAGCGCGCCGTCCTTGCCCTCGGGCCTGAGGTTCGGGTCGACCTCCCACAGCGGCGGCTCGATCCCGGGCTCGCCGATCAGGCGCATCACGAGCATCGCCAGGCGCGTCGCGATGTCGAGGGCGCGCGCGGTCGGCGCGGCCTCCTCGTCGGCGCTCTCGGCGACGAAGATGACATCGACGTCGCTGACGTAGTTGAGCTCGCGCGCCCCCGCCTTGCCCATGCCGATGATCGCGAGGCGGGTCGCGTCGACCTCGGTCGCCGGGAACCGGCCGGGCGCGGCGGGCGCACCGGGCTCGCGGGCGACCGCGCGACGCGCCAGGTGCAGGGCGGCGTCGAGCGCAGCGCCCGCGAGGTCGGCGAGGCCGGCAGCCACGGTGTCGACCGCGTCGACCGCGTCGGGACGCATGAGGTCCCAGATGGCGATGCGCGCGAGCAGCCGGCGATAGCGCACGCGGAGCACGCGTGCGCCGGCATCGATGAGGTCGGCTCCGGTCGCGTCGACGGAGGCCACCGCATCGACGAGTTCCGCCGCGGCCGCACTCGCGGTCGGCGGTGCGGATGCCGCGGTGCGGAGGACGTCGAGCTCGTCGAGGTTGCGCAGCAGGAAGTCGCCGAATCCGCGCGACGCGCCGAGGAGCCGCACCGCTCGGTCGCGCGTGGCGTCGTCGGCGAGCAGCTCGCGCACCGCGTCGGGCGCGCGATCGGTCAGTCGCCGGAGCTCCTCGAGGGCCTGGTCGGGGTCGCCCGCCGCGGCCAACGCGTCGACGAGCTCGGCCTGCCGGATCCCCGTCGCCTCGGCGAGGGCGCTCGACTCCCGGGCCGCCCGGTCGAGGTCGGCGAACCCGGCACGCGCGAGTGCACCGAGCATCGGGGCCTGGCGCGTCATCCGTCGCCGCTCGTCAGAGGATCTCGAGGTTGCGCTGCAACTCGAACGGCGTGACCTGCGACCGGTACTCGCGCCACTCGGCCCGCTTGTTCGCGAGGACGTAGTTGTACACGTGCTCGCCGAGGGTGTCGGCGACGAGCTCGGACTCCTCCATGTACTCGATGGCGTGGTCGAGGCTCGCCGGCAGCGGACGGTACCCGAGCGCCCGACGCTCGCTGTCGGTGAGCGCCCACACGTCGTCCTCCGCCTCGGCGGGGAGCTCGTAGCCCTCCTCGATGCCCTTCATGCCGGCCGCGAGCAGCAGGGAGAAGGCGAGGTACGGGTTGGCGGCCGAGTCGATGGCGCGGTACTCGACGCGCGCGCTCTGGCCCTTGCCGGGCTTGTAGAGCGGGACCCGCACGAGCGCGGACCGGTTGTTGTGCCCCCAGCAGACGAAGCTCGGCGCCTCGTCGCCGCCCCAGAGCCGCTTGTACGAGTTGACGAACTGGTTGGTGACCGCGGAGATCTCGTTCGCATGCCGGAGCAGGCCGGCGATGAACTGCCGCCCGATCTTGGACAGCTGGTACTGGGCACCCGCCTCGTAGAACGCGTTCGCGTCGCCCTCGAAGAGCGAGAGGTGCGTGTGCATACCCGAGCCCGGCTTGTCGGAGAACGGCTTCGGCATGAAGGTGGCGTACACGCCCTGCTCGATCGCGACCTCCTTCACGACCGTGCGGAAGGTCATGATGTTGTCGGCGGTCGTGAGCGCGTCGGCGTAGCGCAGGTCGATCTCGTTCTGGCCCGGCCCCGCCTCGTGGTGGCTGAACTCGACCGAGATGCCGAGGTCTTCGAGCATGCGGACGGAACGACGGCGGAAGTCGTGCGCGGTGCCGCCCGGGACGTTGTCGAAGTACCCGGCCGAGTCGACCGGCTGCGGCCCCTCGGGCCCGTACTTGCTCGACTTCAGGAGGTAGAACTCGATCTCGGGGTGCGTGTAGAAGGTGAAGCCCCGGTCGGCCGCGCGGGCGAGCGTGCGCTTCAGCACGTTGCGCGGATCGGCGACGGCGGGCTCGCCGTCGGGCGTGGTGATGTCGCAGAACATGCGCGCCGTGGGATCGATGTCGCCCCGCCACGGCAACGTCTGGAAGGTGGTCGGGTCGGGGAAGGCGAGCAGGTCGGACTCGAACGTGCGGCTCAGGCCCTCGATGGCCGAGCCGTCGAAGCCGATGCCCTCGGTGAACGCGCCCTCGACCTCGGCCGGGGCGATCGCGACCGATTTCAGCGTGCCGACGACGTCGGTGAACCACAGCCTGACGAACTTGACCCCGCGTTCTTCGATGGTCCGGAGAACGAAGTCGCGCTGCTTGTCCATGCACACCCTTCCTCGATGCCCTCTCAGCGTACTGGGTCGCACCGGCCGCCGGATCTGGCGGATGGCACGTGTGCCAGACTTGCGGCATGTCCGAGCACGCATCGAACGACGCCGCATCCGACAGCGCGAACGCCCCGGCCGAGAACCCCTACGGCGGTGCCGCGAAGACGGCCCCGGGCCCCAAGCGCGTGCGCACCCGGCACTTCCAGAACGCCAAGCGCGAGGGCATCAAGATCACCGGCCTCACGAGCTACGACGCGCTCACCGCCCGGATCTTCGACGAGGCCGGCATCGACTTCCTCCTCGTCGGCGACTCCGCGGCCAACAACGTCCTCGGGTACGAGACGACGCTGCCGGTCACGCTCGACGAGCTGATCCCGCTCACGCGCGCGGTGGCCGGCGCCGTCCAGCGCGCGTTCGTGGTGGCCGACATGCCGTTCGGGTCGTACGAGAACGGTCCCGACGAGGCGCTGCGCACCGCCATCCGCTTCATGAAGGAGACCGGCGCGCATGCCGTCAAGCTCGAGGGCGGCGAACGCAGCCACAAGCAGATCCGCCGCGTGGTCGGCGCCGGCATCCCGGTCATGGCGCACATCGGCTACACGCCCCAGAGCGAGCACGGCCTGGGCGGCCACATCATCCAGGGACGCGGCGAGGGCATCAAGCAGCTGCTCGCCGACGCCGAGGCGGTGCAGGACGCTGGGGCGTTCGCCGTCGTGCTCGAGATGGTCCCGGCCGACGCCGCCCGCCAGGTGACCGAGCTGCTCGAGATCCCGACCATCTCGGTCGGCGGCGGGCCGCACTGCGACGGGCAGCTGCTCGTGTGGACGGACTGGGCGGGCCTGACCACGGGCCGGATCCCGAAGTTCGTCAAGCAGTACGCGAACCTCGCCGGCGTCCTGCGCGAGGCGGCGACCGAATGGCGAGCGGATGTCGCCTCGGGGGCGTACCCGACCGAGGAGCACTCCTACTGAGCCGAGCCCGCCCCGCGGGCCCGACGCGGAGGGCTCAGTCCTCGGCGGCCTCCTCCTCGGCCCACTTGGCGCTGTTCGCGCGGAGGATCTCGAGCGCGCGCTCGGCCTCGGCCCGCGTCTCGAACGGCCCCACGCGCTCGACGGCCGGGGAGACCATGCCCTCCTCGACCTCGCCGGTGTTGAGGTTGTACCAGAACTGATGCTCGGTGTCTCGCGACATAGGCTGATCCTATGCCCAAGGACCCCGACGGCCACCTGATCCCCGGCCGCCTGTCGCCCGCGCGCGCCGTGCCCGCCTCGATCCCCCGCCCCGAGTACGTGGGACGCCCCGCGCCCACCCCGAACACGGCGGGCGACCGTTACTCCCCCGACGAGATCGAGCGCATCCGGGCGGCCGGGCGCGTCGCCGCGGGCGCCATCGAGGCGGCCGCGGCCGCGATCCGCCCCGGCGTGACGACCGACGAACTCGACCGGGTCGCGCACGAGTACGTGGTGGCCCACGGCGCCTACCCGTCGACGCTCGGCTACCGCGGGTACCCGAAGTCCTCGTGCACGTCGGTGAACGAGGTGATCTGCCACGGCATCCCCGACGACACCGTGCTCCAGGACGGCGACCTCGTGAACATCGACGTCACCGCGTACCTCGACGGCTACCACGGCGACCTCAACCACACGTTCGTGGTCGGCGAGGCCGGCGACGAGACGCGGCTGCTCGTGGAGCGCACGCGCGAAGCGCTCGCCCGCGGCATCCGCGCCGTCGCCCCCGGGCGGCAGGTCAACGTCATCGGACGCGCGATCGAGTCGTACGCGAGGCGTTTCGGGTACGGCGTCGTCCGCGACTACACCGGACACGGCGTCGGCCGCGCCTTCCACACGGGCCTCGTGATCCCCCACTTCGACGACCCGAACGCGACGACGGTGATCGAGCCGGGCATGGTGTTCACGATCGAGCCCATGCTCACCCTCGGCACGATCGAGTGGGACCTCTGGGACGACGACTGGACCGTGGTGACCCGCGACCGATCGCGCACCGCCCAGTTCGAGCACACCCTCGTCGTCACCGAGCGCGGCGCGGAGATCCTGACGCTGCCCTGAACGCCCGCCGGGAGCCCCGCGATAGGGTGGCGCCATGGCGACTGAACGTGCGATCGGGATCGACATCGGCGGCACGGGCATCAAGGGCGCGGTCGTCGACCTCGGCACCGGCGAGCTCGTGACCGAGCGCATCAAGGTCAAGACCCCGAAGGGCGGCCGTCCGGCCGACATCCTCGAGGCCACGCGGCGACTGCTGGAGACGATCGGCGAGCAGGGCCACGCCGGTCTCCCCCTCGGCGTGTGCTTCCCGGCCATCGTCCGCCACGGGCGCACGCTGTCGGCCGCGAACATCTCCGAGGAGTGGATCGGGCTCCAGGCCGAGCAGCTCTTCGAGCGCGAGCTCGGCAGCGACATCCACTTCATCAACGACGCGGATGCCGCCGGCTACGCCGAGGCGCGCTTCGGCGCGGCGAGGGGCGAGCGGGGCCTGGCGATCCTGACGACGCTCGGCACCGGCATCGGCTCGGCCTTCCTCTACGACGGCGTGCTCGTGCCGAACACCGAGCTGGGTCACCTCGAGCTCGACGGCCACGACGCCGAGGAGCGCGCCGCGTACTCGGCCATGGAACGCGAGGACCTGTCGTGGGCCGAGTGGGCCGCGAGGCTGCAGCGGTACTACTCGCACGTCGAGTTCCTCTTCAGCCCCGACCTGTTCGTGGTCGGCGGCGGGGTGTCGAAGCACCACCGCGAGTTCCTGCCGCTGCTCTCCCTCGACACGCCGATCGTGCCGGCGGCCTTCCGGAACAACGCCGGGCTCCTCGGCGCGGCCGCACTCGCCGCCAACGCCTGACGGCGGGCGGCGGAGGTCCGGGGCGCGAGCGGGCCGGCTGATACGCCGGGTTCTGTTCACCGGGCGCTTGCGCGACACCGGCTGGACGACCATCTCTCTCGGAGTCGCGTTGCCGCGACCCTCCAGCGGCCTACCCGGGAACGGGACGGGCAGCCCCATCGTTCCCTGTCTGGCCTTGCTCCGGACGAGGTTTACCGAGCCGACCGCGTCACCGCGGCCGCTGGTGGGCTCTTACCCCACCGTTTCACCCTTACCGCGGGCCGAAGCCCGAGGCGGTCTGCTTTCTGTGGCACTGTCTCGCGGGTCACCCCGGGTGGGCGTTACCCACCGTCCTGCCCTGCGGAGCCCGGACGTTCCTCGGCGCCCGATAACTCGGGCGACGCGGCCGTCTTGCCGACCCGCTCGCCCTTCAAGGGTATCGGACGCAGCTCCCGAGCTCCCCTCGGCATCGGCCGTCAGAGGCCGGATTCGTCGGTGCGGACCAGGATCCGGTCGCACTCGGGGCACTGCACGACCTCGTCGGGCGCCGCGCGCCGCACGGCGTCGAGGTCGGATCCGGTGAGCGTGATGGTGCAGCCGCTGCACGTGCGCTGGCGCAGGAGGGCGGCGCCCACGCCCGCGCCCCGAGTGCGGCGCTGCTCATAGAAGGCGAGCAGGTCGTCCGGGATCGTGGCGGCGATCGCCGCGCGATCGCGCTCGGCGCCGTCGCGCTCGACGCCCAGGCCGCCCGCCGCCTCGTCGCGCTCGCCCTCGAGGCGCGCGGTGTCGGCGGCGATGGCCGCGCGCTCTTCGTCGATCGCGGCGACGCGCGCCTCGGCGTCCTCGACCTTCTGCATGACCACCAGCTCGAGGTCCTCGAGGTCGGCGAGGCGCTTGCGCAGCGACACGAGCTCGGATTCGAGCGCGGCGACGTCCTTCATCGACGACGTGTGCGTGAGCCGCTCGCCGTCGCGGGCGATGCGCTTCTCCACGACCTCGACGTCGGACTCGATCCGACCGAGCTCGGCACGCGCGTCCTCGAGCGCGCCGACGGCCTCGGCCCGGCGGCCGCGCACGCCGGCGTCGCGCTCGGCCAGGGCCTGCAGGTCGGCGGTCTGCGGCAGCGAGCGGAGTCGGTGCGCGAGCTGCTGCAGGCGCGTGTCGATGGACTGGAGTCGCAGCAGCTGCTGCTGGTCGGCGGGGCTGGCCTTCACGTGGTGCTCCTCGGAGGGGTGGTCGGGGCGGGACGGGTCACTGGACGACCAGGAAGTCCCACGGGTCGGTGTTCAGGTCGCTCACGACGACCTCGAGGTCGGGGTGGGCCTCGCGGAGCTCCGCCGCGGCCGCCTCGAGCCACAGCCACTCGCTCGCCCAGTGGGACACGTCCACGAGCGCCGGGCCTCCGCCGAGCAGGGCCTGCTCCCGCGCCTCGGAGGCGGGATGGTGCCGCAGGTCGGCCGTGACGTAGACGTCCGCGGCACGCACGGCCGGATCGGCGAGCAGGGAGTCGCCCGCCCCGCCGCACACCGCCACGGTCTCGACGGGCGCCTCGTACCCGCCCGCGACGCGGACGCCGCCGGCGGTGGCGGGCAGCAGGTCGGCCAGGTGTCGAGCGAGGCGGCCGAGGGTCGTCGGCTCGGCGAGTCGGCCGACGCGTCCGAGCCCGCGCGCGGCATCCGTCGCGTTCGGGACGATCGGGCGGGCGTCGAGCAGCCCGAGGCGCTCGGCGAGCACCGCCGAGGTGCCGGACTCGACCACGTCGGCGTTGGTGTGGGCTGCCACGAGCGCGCAGTCGGCGCGGATCAGCCGAGCGAGCAGGGCGCCCTTGTAGCGGTCCTCGGCCACGGAGGTCACCCCGCGCAGGAGCAGCGGGTGGTGGGCGATCACGAGGTCGTCGCCGGCGGCGACCGCCTCGTCGACCGTCGCCGCGACCGCGTCGACGACGAGTCGCACGCGGGACACCTCGCGTGCCGGATCGCCGGTCACGAGTCCGGGAGCGTCCCACGCCTCAGCGCCCGAGACGGGCCACAGGCGCTCCACGGTCGAGAGGACGTCGGCGAGGAGGACTGGCACGCGCCCCAGCCTAGCGCCGCAGCCGAGACGTGCTCCGCGTGGGCCCTGCCGGGCTCGAACCGACGACATCCACGGTGTAAGCGTGGCGCTCTACCAACTGAGCTAAAGGCCCCTGCGCGCGCGGCGCTCCCCCATCGTACGCCGAGGGCCCCGTGGCATCCGTCACCGTCGGTCGAGCGCCGCCAGGGCATAGCGGTACGCCGAGAGCGGCCGGGGCTCGCCCGGAGCCGTGGCGAACGACGAGCGGATGACGCCGTCGTCGCCGATCACGAACGTGGCCCGGCGCGCGAACCCGGCCGCCTCGTCGAACGCGCCGTAGCTCGCGGCGACCGCGCCGTGCGGCCAGAAGTCCGACAGGAGCGTGAGCCGCACGTCCTCCGCCTCGGCCCAGGCGCGCAGCGCGTACTTGGCGTCGACGGATGCCACGAGCACCTCGGCACCGGCCTCGTCGAACATCGCGGCGTTCGCCGCGAGCTCGCGCAGCTCGCCCGTGCACGTGCGCGAGAACGCGAACGGCAGGAACACGAGGACGACCGCGCGCACGCCGCGCCGATCGGCGAGCCGCTGCGGCGCGCCGAACTGGTCCGGCAGCTCGAACTCCGGCGCGATCGCGCCCGCGTCGAGGATCAACGGCGCCTCCCTCACGGCCGGTGGAACCGGCGCCAGCCTAGCTGCCCGCACCCGGACATAGAATCACTAGGATGGCGTGGTGCCCCCGACCGCAACCCGGTCGCTTCGTCGTGCGCACGCACCGAACGCAAGGCATGATCTGCTGAAGAGAGAGGTCGAGTGTGACTGTCAACGACCAGGACCCGTACTCGGTCGAGGCGATGGACTCCGATCCGGAGGAGACCACCGAGTGGGCGGAGTCCCTCGACGCCCTCGTCGCCGAGAAGGGCCACCAGCGCGGGCGTGAGATCATGCTCAGCCTGCTCAAGCGCTCCAAGGAGCTGCACCTGGGCGTGCCGATGGTGCCCACCACCGACTACCTGAACACGATCGCGCCCGAGAACGAGCCCGAGTTCCCCGGCGACGAGGAGATCGAGCGCCGCTACCGCGCGTGGATCCGCTGGAACGCCGCGATGCTCGTGCACCGCGCGCAGCGGCCGGGCATCGCCGTGGGCGGCCACATCTCGACGTACGCGTCATCCGCTGCGCTCTATGAGGTCGGCTTCAACCACTTCTTCCGCGGCCAGGACCACCCCGGCGGCGGCGACCAGATCTTCATCCAGGGCCACGCCTCCCCCGGCACCTACGCCCGCGCCTACCTCGAGGGGCGGCTGTCGGCCGACCAGCTCGACGGCTTCCGCCAGGAGAAGTCGCACGCGCCGAACGGCCTCTCGTCGTACCCGCACCCGCGGCTCATGCCCGAGTTCTGGCAGTTCCCGACCGTGTCGATGGGTCTCGGCCCGATCAACGCCATCTATCAGGCGCAGGCCAACAAGTACCTCACCAACCGCGGCATCAAGGACGCCTCCGACCAGCACGTCTGGGCCTTCCTCGGCGACGGCGAGATGGACGAGGTCGAGAGCCGCGGCCAGCTCCAGGTGGCGGCGAACGAGGGACTCGACAACCTCACGTTCGTCATCAACTGCAACCTGCAGCGCCTCGACGGCCCGGTCCGCGGCAACGGCAAGATCATTCAGGAGCTGGAGAGCTTCTTCCGCGGGGCCGGCTGGAACGTCATCAAGGTCGTCTGGGGCCGCGAGTGGGACGACCTGCTCGCCCGCGACCACGACGGCGCGCTCCGCAACCTCATGAACGTGACGCCCGACGGCGACTACCAGACCTACAAGGCCGAGTCGGGCGCCTACGTGCGCGAGAACTTCTTCGGTCGCGACCCGCGGGCGCTCGAGCTCGTGAAGGACCTCACCGACGACCAGGTCTGGGGCCTCAAGCGCGGCGGCCACGACTACCGCAAGGTGTACGCGGCGTTCAAGGCCGCCACCGAGCACAAGGGCCAGCCCACCGTCATCCTCGCGAAGACCATCAAGGGCTACGGTCTCGGCCCGTCCTTCGAGGGCCGCAACGCCACGCACCAGATGAAGAAGATGACCCTCGACAACCTGAAGACCTTCAGGGACACGATGCGCATCCCGATCTCCGATGCGCAGCTCGAGGAGAACCCCTACCTCCCGCCGTACTACCACCCCGGCAACGACGACGAGGCGATCCAGTACCTCCACGAGCGCCGTCGCGAGCTCGGCGGGTACCTGCCCGAGCGCCGCACGAAGCACACCGCCATCTCCCTGCCGGACGACTCCGCCTACGCGATCGCGAAGAAGGGCTCCGGCACGCAGGAGGTCGCCACGACGATGGCGTTCGTCCGCCTGCTCAAGGACCTCATGCGCTCGAAGGACTTCGGCAACCGCATCGTGCCGATCATCCCCGATGAGGCGCGCACCTTCGGCATGGACGCGTTCTTCCCGAACGCGAAGATCTACAACCCGATGGGCCAGCACTACACGTCGGTGGACCGTGAGCTGCTCCTGGCCTACAAGGAGAGCCCGCAGGGCCAGATCGTCCACGTCGGCATCAACGAGGCCGGCGCGCTCGCCGCGTTCACCGCGCTGGGCACGTCGTACTCCACGCAGGGCGAGCCGCTCATCCCGATCTACGTCTTCTACTCGATGTTCGGGTTCCAGCGCACCGGCGACGCCATCTGGGCCGCCGGCGACCAGATGACGCGCGGCTTCATGATCGGCGCGACCGCTGGTCGCACCACGCTCACGGGCGAGGGCCTGCAGCACGCCGACGGCCACTCGCCGCTGCTCGCCGCGACGAACCCCGCGGTGGTGTCCTACGACCCGGCCTACGGGTACGAGATCGGCCACATCGTCCGCTCCGGACTCGACCGGATGTACGGCGGCAACCACCCCGATCCGAACGTCATGTACTACCTCACGGTGTACAACGAGCCGCTCGTGCAGCCCGCCGAGCCGGAGGGCGTCGACGTCGAGGGCATCGTCCGCGGCATCCACCGGGTCGCCGAGTCGCACGCCGAGGGCCCGAAGGCCCAGCTGCTCGCTTCGGGCGTCGCGGTGCCGTGGATCCTCGAGGCCCAGGAGCTGCTGGCCCAGGACTGGGGCGTGTCGGCCGACGTCTGGTCGGTCACGAGCTGGTCGGAGCTGAACCGCGACGGCCTGGCGGTCGACGAGCACAACTTCCTCCACCCGGATGCCGAGCGGCGCGTGCCCTACGTGACGCAGAAGCTCTCGGGGGCCCGCGGCCCGTTCGTCGCGGTCTCCGACTTCATGCGCGCGGTGCAGGAGCAGATCCGGCCGTACGTTCCCGGCGAGTACGCGACGCTGGGCGCCGACGGGTTCGGCTTCTCGGACACCCGTCCGGCGGCGCGTCGCTACTTCAAGATCGACGGCCCCTCGGTGGTGGTGCGCACGCTCCAGCTCCTCGCGGATCGCGGCGAGGTGGATCGCTCCCTGCCGGCGCAGGCGATTGAGAAGTACCGCCTCCACGACGTGAACGCGGGCACGACCGGCACGGCCGGCGGCGAGAGCTAGCAGGCTCCCGGCTGTGGCGACGAAGCCCCGGACGAAGGCGGAGACGCTCGCGTGGTTGCGAACCATCGCGGGCGAACTGTCGACCCAGACCCTCAAGCGCCTGGAAGACACCCTGCCCTGGTACGGGGACATGCCGCCGAGCCGCCGCTCCGCGGTCGGCCTCGTCGCCCAAGCCGGGATCTCCTCCTTCATCGCGTGGTTCGACGACCCGAAGTCGACGCCGTGGATCGCGGCCGACGTCTTCGGCGCCGCCCCGCGTGAGCTGCTGCGCTCGGTGAGCCTCCAGCAGACGCTGCAGCTCATCCGGGTGACCGTCGAGGTCGTCGAAGAGCGCGTCAAGGACGGCGGCGAGCCGCTCCGGGAGGCGATCCTGCTCTACTCGCGCGAGATCGCGTTCGCGGCCGCCGACGTCTACGCGCGCGCCGCCGAGGCTCGCGGCCTGTGGGACGCGAGGCTCGAGGCGCTCGTCGTCGATTCGATCCTGTCGGGCGAGTACGACGACGAGCTGCCGAGCCGGATCGCCGCCCTCGGGTGGCACGGGCACGGCGAGGTGGCGGTGCTCGTCGGCACGGCCCCGAAGCTGTTCGACGTCGACCAGGTCCGCCGCGCGGCACGGCACATGCAGGCCGACGTGCTGGTCGGCGTGCAGGGCAATCGGCTCGTCGTGGTCATCGGGCGCGCGGAGCCGCGTGGCAGCGAGCCCGACGACGCGGTCGGCACCGCCCCCGCACTGACGTTCCTCGAGATCGCGACGCAGCTCGAGCCGCACTTCGGCGCGGGTCACCTGGTGCTGGGCCACGAGGTGCCGAACCTGGTCGACGCCGGCAAGAGCGCGAAGGCGGCGCTCGCAGGGTTCGCGGTGGCCCGCTCGTGGCGGCACGCACCGCGCCCGGTGCACGCCGACGACCTGCTGCCCGAGCGCGCGCTCGCGGGCGACCCGCTCGCTCGCGCCACGCTCGTCCACCGCATCTACCGGCCGCTCCAGGCCCACTCCACCGAGCTGCTCACCACCCTGTGGAGCTACCTCGACAACGGCCGTTCGCTCGAGGCGACGGCACGCGAGCTCTTCGTGCATCCGAACACGGTGCGCTACCGCTTGAAGCGGGTCTCCGACGTGATCGGCTGGGATGCCACGGGCGCACGCGAAGCGCTCATCCTCCAGTCCGCGCTCATCATCGGCTCGATGAGCGATCATGAGGCGGTTCCGCGTCGACGCTCCGCGAGCTGACGCCCACTATGTGCTGCCGTCACAACGTCTTCGCCGATACCTTGTCGCGAGTGCACACTCACGGCGCTGAGGTCATTGGCAGACTGAGACGGTGATCGTCGTCGTCTGCCCTGGTCAGGGCTCCCAGACCCCCGGTTTCCTCGCACCCTGGCTCGCCGAGCCCTCGTTCGCCGACCGTCTCTCGGCGCTGTCCGAGGCCGCCGGCGCCGACCTGACGCGCCACGGCACCGAGAGCGACGCCGACACCATCCGCGACACGGCGATCGCGCAGCCGCTCATCGTGGCCGCGGGCATCCTCGCGTTCGACGCGCTGGCCGCCGAGGGCCGCCGCGCCGCGATCGGCGGCGTCGCGGGCCACTCCGTCGGCGAGATCACCGCCGCTGCGGCGACGGGCGTGCTCGACGCAGCCGACGCCATGCGCTTCGTCGCCGAGCGCGGTCGGGCGATGGCGGATGCCGCGGCGCTCGAGCCCACCGGCATGAGCGCCGTGATCGGCGCCGACGAGACCGAGCTCCTCGCCCGGCTCGAAACGCTCGGCCTCGAGCCCGCGAACTTCAACGGCGGCGGCCAGATCGTCGTCGCCGGAGCCGTGGACGCGCTCGAGCAGCTCAAGGCCGAGCCGCCCGCCGGTGCGCGGGTCATCCCGCTGCAGGTCGCGGGCGCGTTCCACACCCGGTACATGCAGCCCGCGCGCGAACGTCTGGCCGAGGTCGCGCTCTCCGTGTCCGCCTCCGACCCGGACCTCACGCTCTGGACGAACCGCGACGGCTCCCCCGTGGCATCCGGAGCCTCGTTCGTCGAGCTGCTCGTCGGCCAGGTCGCCTCGCCCGTCCGCTGGGATCGCTGCATGGCGTCCTTCGTCGAGGCCGGCGTCACGGGGATCATCGAGCTGGCGCCCGCGGGCGCCCTCGTCGGCCTCGCCAAGCGTGCGCTCAAGGGCGTGCCGACCGTCGCCGTCAAGACGCCCGACGACCTGCCGGCCGCCATCGAGCTGCTCGCGCAGGCCGCCTAGTCCCACCGAACACGAGAGAACGCATGACGCACCCCACGCTCACCCAGTCGCACGGTCCTGCGCACACGCGCCTCTACTCCGTGGGCGCCGCCCGCGGCGAGAACGCGGTGCCCAACGACGACTTGGTCGGACCCATCGACTCGTCGGACGAGTGGATCCGCCAGCGGACCGGCATCGTCACACGCGTGCGCGCCGGTGAGGACGTGCTCGCGGTCGACCTCGCGACGGAGGCCGGACGCGAGGCGATCGAGCGCTCGGGCGTTCCGGCCGACCAGGTCGACCTCGTGATCGTGGCCACCATCTCGAACGTGCAGCAGACGCCGTCGATCGCCGCCGTCGTCGCCGACCGCGTCGGGGCGAACCCCGCGGCGGCCTACGACATGAACGCCGCGTGCGCGGGCTACGCCTACGCCGTCGCGCAGGCGGACGCGCTGATCCGCACCGGCGCGGCCCGGTACGCGCTCGTCATCGGCGCCGAGAAGCTCTCCGACGTCGTCGACCCCACCGACCGGACCATCTCGTTCCTCCTCGGCGACGGCGCCGGCGCGGTCGTCATCGGGCCGAGCGAGACGCCGGGCATCGGCGCGACCGTGTGGGGCTCGGACGGGTCCAAGGCGGGCGCCGTGGGCATGAACCACACGCTCATCGACTTCCGCGAGGGTCGGTCGGAGTGGCCGACCCTGCGGCAGGAGGGCCAGACGGTGTTCCGCTGGGCGGTGTGGGACATGGCGAAGGTCGCCAAGCAGGCCCTGGATGCCGCGGGCATCACGGGCGACGACCTCGCCGCCTTCATCCCCCACCAGGCGAACATGCGGATCATCGACGAGTTCGCCAAGCAGCTGAAGCTGCCCGAGTCCGTCGCGATCGGCCGCGACATCGCCACCACGGGCAACACCTCGGCCGCGTCCATCCCCCTCGCGATGCACCGCCTGCTCGAGGAGCGTCCGGAACTCTCCGGCGGCCTCGCGCTCCAGATCGGCTTCGGCGCCGGCCTCGTGTTCGGCGCCCAAGTGGTGGTTCTCCCCTGAGCCGCCGTCCCCCGTCCATCTAGACTGTGTCTCGGTCAACGAGACACCCCTCAAGGAGAAGAACCATGGCATTGTCCAACGAAGAAGTGCTTGCCGGCCTGGCCGAGCTCATCAACGACGAGACCGGCATCGCGACCGACACGGTTGAGCTGGACAAGTCGTTCACCGATGACCTCGACATCGACTCCATCTCGATGATGACGATCGTCGTCAACGCCGAGGAGAAGTTCGACGTGAAGATCCCCGACGAGGAGGTCAAGAACCTCAAGACCGTCGGCGACGCCGTCGACTTCATCGTCAAGGCCCAGGCCTAGTGCACGGGCGGGCCGGTGAAGCCGGCCCGCCCGTCTTTTCCCCACGGAGTTTCCTCGTATGACCAAGAAGATCGTGATCACGGGTATCGGTGCGACCTCGCCGATCGGCGGCACCGCCCGTGACAGCTGGAACGCCCTGCTCGCCGGTGAGTCCGGTGCGCGCACCCTCGAGGCCGAGTGGGTGGAGCAGTACGACCTGCCCGTGACCTTCGCCGCGACGGCCAAGGTGCCGGCGTCCGAATCGCTCGAGCGCCACGAGCTCAAGCGGCTCGACCCGTCGAGCCAGTTCGCGCTCATCGCCGGACGTGAGGCCTGGGCCGACGCGGGTTCTCCCGAGGTCGAGCCCGAGCGGCTCGCCGTGGCCTGGGCGACCGGCATCGGCGGCGTGTGGACGCTGCTCGACGCGTGGGACACCCTGCGCGAGCGCGGCACGCGCCGCGTGCTGCCCATGACGGTCCCGATGCTGATGCCGAACGGCCCGGGCGCGGCGGTCGGGATGGACCTGCACGCACGTGCCGGCATCCGCACGGTCGTGTCCGCGTGCGCGTCGAGCACCGAGTCGCTCGTGAACGCGTGGGAGCAGCTCCAGGACGGCATCGCCGACGTGGTCATCGCGGGCGGATCCGAATCGGCGATCCACCCGATCACCATCGCTTCCTTCAACTCGATGCAGGCGCTGTCGCGCCGCAACGACGACCCGGCCGTCGCGTCGCGCCCCTACGACGTCGGCCGCGACGGATTCGTGATGGGCGAGGGCGGCGCGGCGCTCGTGCTCGAGACCGAGGAGCACGCCAAGGCCCGTGGCGCCCGGATCTACGCCGAGCTCCTGGGCGGTGCGATCACCAGCGACGCGTACCACATCACCGCGCCCGACCCCGAGGGGTCGGCCGCGGCGCGCGCGATGAAGTCCGCCATCGAGGGCGCCGGCGCATCGCTGTCCGACGTCCGGCACGTCAACGCGCACGCGACGAGCACCCCGGTCGGCGACATCGCCGAGTACAACGCCCTCCGCCGCATCTTCGGCGACGGCCTCGAGGGGATCGCGGTCACCGCGACCAAGGCGTCGACCGGTCACCTCCTCGGCGGTGCCGGTGCGATCGAGGCGATCTTCACCGTCCTCGCGCTCCACGAGCGCACGGCCCCGCCGACGATCAACCTGTCGGACCAGGACCCGGAGATCCCGCTCGACGTGGTCACCACGCCGCGCTCCCTGGGCGACGGCGAGCTCATCGCGATCAGCAACTCGTTCGGGTTCGGCGGGCACAACGCGGTCGCCGCGTTCCGCACGGCCTGAGCCGCGGCATCCGGCGACACCCGTCGTTCGACGCGAAGGCCCCGGCACCTCACGGTGCCGGGGCCTTCTGCGTCGCCGCTGCGGTTTCGGTCGTGCGCTACCGGGACCAGGTCGACCGGCGGGCGCGTCGCGCCACCGCGTGCGGCGTGCATCACCCCACGCGGTGCAACCAGACGACCGGGGCGAAATCGCTGGCGTGACGGAACGGCTCGAGCTCGTCGTCCCACGCCTGTCCGAGGGCGAGTCGCAGCTCTCGATGGAGCTCGCCCGCGTCGAAGGCCGCGATCTCCATCGCGTAGCGGATGCGGTCCTCGGGCACGACCACGTTGCCGGCGGAGTCGGTCTGCGCGAAGAACACCCCGAGCTCGGGCGTGTGCATCCAACGCGATCCGTCGTTCCCGGGGGCGGGATCCTCGCTCACCTCGAACCGGAGCTGCTCCCATCCGCGGAGCGCCGACGCGATGCGGGCGCCCGCACCGGGATCCCCGGTCCACGAGTACTCGGTGCGCATGGTCCCGGGCAGCACGGGCTGGTCGGCCCAGTCGAAGTTGACCGGTGTGCCGAGCGCGCGGCCCACCGCCCATTCGACATGGGGGCTCAGCGCCCGCGGCGACGAGTGCACGAACAGCATGCCTCGCGCGGCGCGCGCGGCCCGCGTGAACTGCTCCGCCATCTCCTGCTCCGTTTCTCGTGAGGTGCGTCTTCCCCTACGACCTCGGAAACGGGCGGCTCGGCGTGAGCGACGTGTTCGATTGGACGACGATGCGACTCGTCAGTTCGAGTATGGCGCGACCGCCGCACGATCACAAGCCTCTGGCCTAAACTGCATACCGGGTGAGTTCGATCGCCCGGGCGAAGGAGACCACGTGGCCGTACGGGATGCGCTGCTCGTCCTCCTGCTGAACGGACCGGCGTACGGCTTCCAGTTGCGCGGCGGCCTGGCCGAGCGCACGGGTGGTCGGCGCACGGTGAACGTCGGGCAGATCTACTCCACGCTCGACCGTCTCACGGCCCGCGGGCTGGTCGAGCCGGCCGGCGCGACCGATGACGGCCTGCCCCTCCACCGCATCACTCCTTCCGGCCGCACTGCCGCCGAAGCCTGGCTGGCCGGCGAGGACGCCGCCGGCGCGGACCCGTGGCATGAGACGGTCGACCGCGTGCTGATCGCCCTGTCCATGCCGGGCGTCGATGCCGCTGCGGTGCTGGCGGCGGAGCGCGCGAGATGGGACGATCGCCGCGCCGCCGCGGCCACCGTCGACCCGGCGGATGCCGCGGATGCCGCAGACGCCGCACCCGGGCGAGCACGCCTCGCGCGCCTCTCCTCGTCCGCCGACGTGCTCACGGCCGAGGCGGCGCTGCGGTGGCTCGAGGCCGTCGGGCGAACGGATGTCGCCGACGCCGCCTTCGCACCCAGTGCCGAGCGCCCGCGCCGCGGGCGACGGCCCGCCAGTCCGGCGGCCACGACGGTCGGCGATCCCGCCGGAGCGCCCTGACGGCGATCAGGACACGGCCGCGTAGCTCCGCACGATGTCGAGGTCGAGCGGGAACTCGACGGGGGCCTCGCCGAACAGGAGGCGCCCAGCCTCGGCCGCAGATTCGCGGACGGCATCCGCGACGGCCCCGGTGAGCCCTTCCGGCGCGTGCACGATGAGCTCATCGTGGAGGAAGTACACCAGGTGCGGCATCCGTTCGAATGCCGGACCCGACGCTGACGCTGGCGGAGCACCCGGCGGCAGGGACATCGCCGCCAACCGGGGACGCAGCGACGCCATCCAGCACAGGGCCCACTCGGCCGCGGTGCCCTGCACCACGAAGTTCCGGGTGAATCGACCCCAGTCGCGCGCAGCGGACCGGGCGCGACGCTCGTCGGCGGCCGTCGCGTCGACGCCGTTCGCCCGAGCCTGGGTCTCATGCCAACTCGTCGGCGGCAGGGGTGACGAGCGCCCGAGCAGGGTGGTCACCCGGCGTCCGGCCTCGCCGGTCCGCGCGGCGTCGTCGACGAGCGCCATGGCGCGCGGGTAGGCCCGGCCGAGCCTCGGGACGAGCCGGCCGCTGTCGCCCGAGGTGGCCCCGTACATCGCGCCGAGCAGCGCGACCTTCGCCTCGTCGCGGCTCTCGACGACGCCCGCGTCGACGATCGCGCGGTACAGGTCGCGACCGCGTCCGGCCGCCGCCATCGCCGGGTCGCGCGCGAGCGCCGCGAGGACGCGCGGTTCGAGTTGCGACGCGTCGGCGACGACGAGCGACCATCCCTCGTCGGCGGTGACCGCGCCGCGGACGACCTTCGGCAACTGCAGCGCTCCCCCGCCCGAGGTGGCCCAGCGCCCCGTGGCCGTGCCGCCGGCCACGTACTCGGCGCGGAGGCGCCGGTCGACGATCCACTCGTCGAGCCACGCCCACCCGTTCGCCGACCAGAGGCGGGCGAGGCGCTTGTAGGCCAGGAGCGGCTCGATCGCGGGGTGGTCGTGCTCGCGCAGCTCCCACCGGGCGGTCGATCCGACGCCGATCCCCGCCGCGCGCAGGGCTCGGAGGAGGTCGGCGTGCGAGTCGACGTTCAGCGACGGCGCGTCGAGGGCCTCGCGAACGGCCCGCGCGAGTTCCTCCATGCGGTCGGGCTTGCGGCCCGGCGCCGGGCGCGGTCCCAGTGCCGCCTCGAGCACCCGCTCGTGCTCACCGCGGTCCCACGGCAGTCCGGCGGTCCGCAGTTCCGCCGCCACGAGCGCGCCCGCCGATTCGGCGGCGAGCAGGAGCCGCATCGCGCCCGGCGAGTCCGCGGCATCCGCCAGCGCGAGCTGCCGGTCGTGCTCGGCGTCGAGATCGGCGAGCGACGGAGGCCGCGACCCGTCGCCGCTGCGGATCTCGCTGGGTGCGTCGAGCTCGAAGAGCGCGGCGTGGGCGGCCACGGATGCCACGGGGGCGACCGGTTCGTCGACCGGGGCCTCGGCCGGACCCGGTGGCAGCCACTCGGGGCGGGCGGGCGCCTCGTCTCGCGCGGTCGCCACTGCGGTGGACCAAGCCAGGATCGCGCCGCACAACCGCAGGTCGTGACAGCGGGCGACCCTCACCCCGTGCGCGAGCAGCAACGGCGCCCACTCCCGGGTGTCGCGCCAGACCCAACGAGGCGCGTGCTCGGCCTCGAGCCGGGCGACGAGGGCGGGGAGGTGCTCCCGGTCGACCTCGTGGCGCTCCGGGCCGTCGGGGTCGCCGATCGCCACGCGCCCAGCGCCCGTCGCCGTGATCGCGATCCGCACGTCACGATTCTCGCGCGACCCACGGACACGCGGGGCGCGGCACTCGGACCGGGCATGTCGGCGGCATCGGCGACGATGTCGCCATGACGAACGGGGTATCCAGATGGTCGCGGTGAGCTTCGCGTGCGGTCACGGAGCCGCGGCGGGAGCGCCGGGCAGCGTCGCACTGCGCCGAACCTGCCCGGTCTGCATGCTCCTGCACGAGACGCAGCGCACGCGCGGCGAGCTCCTCGGTCGCGTCGCGCCGCCCCAGCGGTCGGCGCTCGCCGCGGAGACGCGGGTCGGCGCGGAGTTCGACTGGCGTTGCCGACGCGGCCACGACCGGTTCCGAGCCAGCGTCGTCGACGTGCTGACCGGGCCGGGCTGTCCGAAGTGCGGGCGCAACGCGGCCTCCCCGGGGTCGCTTCGCGAGGCCGGGATGCCGTTCATGAAGCCGGGGCTGCGCGTGGGCACCTCGATGACCGAGCAGCGACTGCGCGTGCTGCTCGGGGAACGACTGAAGCTGCACCACCGCGCCAATGCGGTGCGGACCGCCCGCATGTTCTACGGGCGGCAGGAGGTCTGGCCCGACATCCTCGTCGCGGAACTGCGGATCGCGATCGAGTACGACGATCCCGGTCGCTCCGGCCGGGCGCACCGCGGTCTGAAGGAGGGCTCGGACCAGGAGAAGGATGCGGCGTTGCGCGAGGTCGGCTGGGAGGTGATCCGGATCCGCGGCGGCGGGCTGCCCCCGCTCGGACCGTACCACGTCGCCTGCCGTTCGGTCACCGCCGAGGTCGCCGACGAGGTGGTGCGGCTCATGCGCGTCATCCGCGGCGATGCGGCCGTCGACGCCATCGCCCTGCCGCTCGGCGCCACCGGCTGATCCGTCGTCTGCGCTCTGGTGCCGGAGGCCGCGACGCCGATATGGTGATCGCGACCCACCGACCCCGCTCCCCGCTCGCGCCGCGCTCCCCCTGCGTGCACGCCCCTGCCGGGATGCCCGCAGAGAGGCCGCACGTGCTCCTTCCGTTCCTGATCGTGGGAGGCATCGGCCTCGCCCTCCTCGTCGTGTCGCTCGTCATCGGCGACGTGCTGGACCACTTCGAGCTCGGTGACGGGATGATCTCGGGCACCGCGCTCTCGGTGGCCCTGACCGTCTTCGGCGCGGCCGGCGCCATCACGGCGAGCAGCGGCCTCGACCTCGTCTGGGCGTACGTGCTCGCGATCGGACTCGCGATCGCGGCCTACGTCGTCTCCGCGCTCACCGTGCGATCGCTCGCCGCGAGTTCCGACGGCGTCCCCGCATCAGCGGTCGGCCTGACCGGCGTGGCGACCTCCGAGATCGGCGCCGCGGGCGGCGAGGTCAGCCTCGACGGGCCCGGTGAACTGGAGCGCCGCCTCGCCTTCGCCGACGGATCGATCCCCGACGGCGCCCGCGTGCGCGTCGTCGCGCACGCCGGCAGCCGCGTCAAGGTCGTCGCCGACCGCGACTGACGCATCCGGGAGCCGCGTCGGCGCGGCCCTCCCCGTCTGCTCGCGCCGTGCGCGCGACGTTCGACCTCTGCACCACCCGCCCGAACCGGAAGGACCCCCGTGATCCCCCTCTCGTCCGAACTCGTCCAGATCGGCGCGATCATCGCGATCGTCGTCGCGATCGGCGGCCTGCTGACGTTCATCGCACGTCGCATCCGACGCGTCCCGCCCAACGAGGCGCTCATCATCGTCGGCCGCGGTGCCGGCCGGTCCGCGGACAGCGGCACCGGTCAGCGGGTGGTCATCGGCGGCCGCACGTTCGTGTGGCCGATCCTGCAGCAGGGCTTCGCCATCTCCCTCGAGCAGCGCCAGATCGGGATCACGGTGGAGGGCGTCGACAAGCACCGCATCAAGATCGCCATCAAGGCATCGATCAACTTCAAGGTGAGCGGAACCGAGGACGGGGTCCGCCGCGCGGCCCAGCGGTTCCTCTCGCAGCAGGACCTCCTGACCGAGATCATCAAGGAGTCGCTCGAGGGCTCGCTGCGCTCGATCGTCGGCGACATGACGATCGAGCAGATCATCTCCGATCGCAAGTCGCTCTCCGACCGCGTCGTCGCCGAGACGAAGACCGACCTCGCGGAGCAGGGGCTGCAGGTCGACCTGCTGAACATCAGCGACATCTCCACGCCTGGCAGCGACTACCTCGCGAACCTCGGTCGCGCCGAGGCCGCCCGCGCCCGCCAGGTCGCCGAGGTGAGCGAGGCCGAGGCGGCCCGCGTCAGCGAGTTCGCCCGGATCGAGGCCGCCGAGCAGGTCGCGGAACGCCAGAAGGCGCTGAGCCTCAAGCAGGCCTCGATCAAGGCCGAGACCGATCGCGCGAACGCCGAGGCGGAGGCCTCGGGCCTGCTGGCCCGCGCCGAGCAGGACAAGCTCGTCGCGGTGCAGGAGCGCGACGCGCTCTCCGAGCAGGCGCTCGTGACTCAGGAGCGCCTCGACATCGAGATCCGCAAGCCGGCCGAGGCCGAGGCGTACGCCGAGGTCCAGCGCGCGAACGCGCAGCGCGACGCGGCCAACGCCGCGACCGAAGCCGACGCGTACAAGCGCACCAGGATCGCCGAGGCCAACAAGGTGGCGGCGGTGCAGGACGCCGAGGCGGCGGCGACGAGCGTCCGATTCGCCGGTGAGGCCGAGCGCGATCGCCAGGTCGCCCTGGCCGCGGGTGTGCGCGCCGAGGGTGAGGCGCGCGCGGCCGCCATCCAGGCGGAGGGCGTGGCAGAGGCCGCCGCGACGGACGCGAAGGCCGAAGCCCTCAAGAAGTACGGCGAGGCCGCCCTCGCGCAGGAGATCATCTCGCGCCTCCCGGAGATCGTGCGCGCCGCCGCCGAGCCCATCTCGAACATCGACACGCTGACCGTGGTCTCGACCGACGGGGCCAGCGCGATGACCAAGACCGTCGGGCAGGTGCTCGGCGAGGGCACGGAGGTCGTGAAGTCGTTGACCGGGCTCGACGTCGGTGCGATCCTCGCCGGGCTCGCGGGCGGCTCCATCGCCGCCGGCACCGCGGTGGGTGCCACGCGCGACTGATGCGCACGGGTCGGGGTGCGGCAGCAGCAGCATCCCGACCCGGGCCGCCGGTCAGTTCCGCGCCGCCGTCCAGGCCGCCAGCCGTGCGAGACCCTCGTCGATCGTGATCGTCGGCGCCCAGTCGAGGTCCTCGCGGACGCGGCGCTGGTCGAACCAGTGCGCCGTCGACAGCTGCTCGGCGAGGAACCGGGTCATCGGCGGTTCGTCTCGGCCCGGGCGGAGTCGCCACAGGGCCTCCACGGCGGCACCGGCGCCGCGCGCCGCGCTGGCCGGGACCCGCCACGCGGGCGCCGGGACGCCGCAGGCGCGGCAGATGCCGGCGAGCAGCTCCCCCACCGGCCGCGGTTCGCCGTTCGTCACCACGTAGGCGCGCCCGTGCACCCGCTTCGCGCGGTCGAGCGCGGCGACGATCGCGGCCACCGCATTGTCGATGTACGTCGTGTCGATGAGGGCGGCACCGTTGCCGATCACCGGGAGTCGCCGCGTCCGGGCGCGCTCGACGATCCGGCCGACGAGCTGCGGGTCGCCCGGTCCCCACACGAGGTGCGGACGGATGGCGACGACCGCGAAACCCGGTGCGTCGGATTCCAGCGCGAGCAGTTCACCGAGCGCCTTCGTGCGCGCATAGTCGCCGCGGGCCCGATCGGGATCCGCCCGCCCGGTGCCGTCCCCCACGAGCGACGTGCCGGCATGGGCGACCGAGGGCGAGGAGACGTGAACGACGCGCGTGACACCCGCACGTCGCGCTTCGTCGAGCAGCGTTCGCGTCCCCTCGACGTTGACCGCATCGAACTCCGCGGGCGCGCCGGCCAGCGACACCTTCGCGGCGAGGTGCACGACTGCATCCATACCGGCGACCGCGGTCCGCACGCGAGCGGCATCCGTCACGTCGCCCATCACGTCGAGCGCGCCGTCGACCCGGGAGGGCCGCCGCTGCAGGGTGCGCACGTCGTGGCCGCGGCGGATGAGCTCGCCCGCGACGGCGCCTCCCAGGTAGCCGCTCGCCCCCGTGACGAGCACCCTCATGGTCGACCCGCCCGCTCGCCGCGGAGCAGCGCATCGGCCCAGTGCGCGAGCGCCGTCCGGTCGATCTTCGAGTTGTGCCGGATGTCGGTCGGCAGTGACGGCGTCGTGAGGACCGCCGCGAGCGGCCGGGAGGCGGCTGCCCGAACCGATGCGGCGAGGTCCGAATCGGCGAGTCCGGGCGTCCGGCCGCCCTCGACGATCGCGACGAGCGCCTGCGTGCCGCGCGGGCCGACGCCCACGAGCGCGGCGCGGCGCCCGCCCGTGGCGGTCTCGATGCGCTGCTCGATGCCGACCGGAGTGACCACGCCGTCCGCCGTCACCAGGACATGCTGCAGGCGACCCTCGACCCAGAGCCGCCCCTCGGCGTCCAGGTGGCCGACATCGCCCGTGCTGTGCCGCCGCACCTCGAGCGTCGCGTGCGCCTTCGCGAGGCGGTCCACCGCCCAGAGCCGGTCGTAGCCGTCCCGCAGGTGCGGGGCGGAGACGACGATCTCCCCCGTGACACCCGGGGCGGTCGTGAGGCTTCCGGTCGGCCGGCCGTCGTCGTCGAGCGGACTGATCCGCACGTCGACGCCGTCGATCGGCGACCCCACGCACACCCCTCCGGTGCCGTCGGCATCGGTCGTCGCGGCGTCGCGGATGCCCTCGAGGGTGATGTCGGTCATGAGGAGCCCTTCGGTCATGCCGTAGGGCGTGTGCAGGGTGGCGTTCGGGACGAGTTCGCCGACCTGTTCGAGCAGGTGCACCGGGACCGGAGCGCCCGCCGAGAGCACCGTGCGGATCCGCGTCAGTGCGGCGCGCTGCGACGGGCGGAGCGCGTCCGCGGTCGCGACGACGTTGGCGAGCGCGGCGGGTGAGAGGAACAGCACCGTGGCATCCGCCGCCTCGGCCGCATCGGCGACCGCGCTCGCGGTGAGCGTGCGCGGCGCCGTGACGTCGCCGAGCGGGATGACCGATCTCGCACCGAGCGCCGGCCCGAGCAGCGCGAACGGCGCGAATCCGGCGACGATGCCCGTATCCGGCCCGAGGTCGTAGTGCCGAGCGAGCGCGTCCCGCAGCGCACTCAGCTGCCCGTGGGTGTACCGCACGCCCTTGGCGGGTCCCGTCGAACCCGAGGTGAACAGGATCGCCGCGGCATCCGTCGGCTCGGGTTCGGGGAGTCCGGAGCCGCCGGCGATCCGCGCCCGCCCGAGTCGTCGCAGGTCGCCGAGCGAATGCTCCACGGCGAGCGAGCGCGCGAGGGTCCGCGAGAGGGTGGCCACCGAGATCCGACGACCCGGCCAGCCCAGCGCGCGAGCGGCGACCAGGCCGGGCAGCGCGCCGACGATGACGTCGGGCTGGGCACCACGGATGGCGCGCCCGAGCCCGCGCACGCCGAGCCCCGCGTCAGCGACGACCACCATGGCACCCACGCGCACGGCGGCGTAGAGCACCGCGGTGAGGTCGGCCGACGGCGGCACGAGCAGGCTCACGCGGTCGCCGGGTCGGACTCCCGCGGCCACCAGGCCGTGCGCCAACTCGTCGACGCGCTGCGCGAGCGTGGCCCAGCGGATGACGCGCGGGGCTCCGTCCGCGCCGGCGCCCATGTCGATGAGCGCCGGCGCGTCGCGGCGAGCGTTGCGCTCCATCGGAGCCCAGATCGGTTCGCTCGGCGCCTCCCGTCCGTCCGATGGGCGCATGTCGGAATCGGACGCCGGTGCGAGGGTCTCGGCGACCCAGTCGAGCACGATGGCGGCGTAGTCCGTCTCCTCGGCGATGAGGTGGCCGGCGCCCTCCGCGCGATGCACGTCCGCGTGCGGCATCCGCTCGAGGAGGTCGCGCAGGTGCGCCTCTCCGAACACCGGATCACGCGGACCCCACAGGACGAGCGCGGGCACGGCGAGGTCGGCGACGCCGGCCGCGATCCGGTCCAGCTCGGGCGTGCTGGCGTGCTCGGATGAGGCGGGGATGTCGGCCACGAAGTCGTGGATGCCGCGCCGGCGATCCGGGTTCGCGTAGGGCGCACGGAACGCCTCGCGGACCTCCGGCGCCAGGGCGGGGCGGGCGAGCGACAGGGTCGTCTCGAGGAACGCCGGCGTGGACTGCGTCGCCAGGTCGAGGACTCCCGGCGCGAGCGCCGCCCGGAGCGGCATCGGGACGGGACGACCCTCGGGCTGGTGCACCGCGGTGTTCAGCAGGACGACCCCGGCGAGGAGGTCGGGGTGGTCGACGGCCCAGCCCAGGCTGACCGGACCACCCCAGTCGTGGCCGGCCGTGACGACCGGTCCCGCGAGGCCGAGATCGTCGGTCAGGGCGCCGAGCTCGGCGACGCGGTCCCCCAGCCGTCGCATCCGGCCGGTCCTCGCCGAGTACCCCATCTCGAGCTGGTCGACGGCGACGACGCGCCACGCCGGTCGCGGGTCCTCCCCCAGCGCCGCCTCGGTGGCGCCGGTGATCAAGCGCCGCCAGAGGTACGACCAGGTCGGGTTGCCGTGCACGCACAGGAGCGTGCCGATCGGCGTGACGCCCGCGGCATCCAGCGCGGTGCCGTTGTCGAGCAGGTGCCACTCGGCACCGGCCGCACGGACGATGCGGGAATGGCCGTCCGGCAGGCCGGGCAGCCCGGACGGCGGCACGGATGCAGCGACCTGCATGGCCCTACCAGGCCATCTCGAGCATCGACGTGTTGAGCCCCGACCCGACGCCCATGAGGAGCACCCGGTCGCCGCGACGCAGCGACGGCGCCTCGTGCGCGAGGGTGATCGGGATGGAGGCCGGCCCGATGTT
The DNA here is from genome assembly GCF_031432295.1 of Agromyces indicus. NCBI lineage: Bacteria > Bacillati > Actinomycetota > Actinomycetes > Micrococcales > Microbacteriaceae > Agromyces > Agromyces indicus. The sequence continues at coordinate 63,430 of NZ_JAVKGS010000006.1, forward strand.
GCCCAGCGTGGGGTAGGTGAGCGGGATGCGCGTCCGGTCGAGCTTCGCGGCCTTCACGATGGCGTCGGTGTGCACGTCGGACACCTGGTGCATGATGTACCGGTCCATCTGGGCCCAGTTCCAGTGCTTCCTCGCCTCCCGCCACGCCGCGGTCACGAGTTCCATGCCGCCCTTGAGGAGCGCTCGCGCGTCGGTGAACATGCCGTCGACGCTGCCCACGCAGAGGGAATTGAACTGCGTCGCGGCCCGCGTGATGCCGCCGAGGATGCGGTGCCCCTCCGGATGCCGGTCGGTGCGCCCGATCACGGCAGCGGCGGCCCCCGACCCCAGCGTGAGGCTCGCGAACTCGCTCATGAACTGCGCCCGGCCGATGCCCTCACGCTGCAACCGCTCGATCGTGTTCCGCTGCACCTGATCGGCATCCTCGCCGTCGACGACGACCGCGTAGTCGACCTGACCGGAGTCGATCATCCCGGCCGCGAGGCTCATCCCGTTCACGAACCCCAGGCACGCGTTCGTGACGTCGAAGTTGATGGCCGACGAGGGCAGACCGAGCCCGTGGTGGATGCGCACGGCGACGGACGGCTCGAGATGCGGCCGCGTGATCGAGGTGTTGATGAGCAGTCCCACCTGATCGGGCCGGATCCCCGCGCTCTCGAGCGCGCGCCGCCCCGCGTCGATCGCGGCCGAGTCGAAGGTCATGCCGTCTTCCCAGTTGCGGCGCTCGCGCACCCCGGCGACCCGTTGCAGCAGGCCGCTCGGCAGCGAGAGCCGCTCGAGCACCGGGAGCAGCCGCCGCTCGATCTCCTCGGACGTCGTGACGCGCTTGGCGATGGTGGTCGCGACGGACAGCATCGAGACGTTGCGGTGCCGGGTGGTCGCGTTCCCCGGAACGTGAGCGGCCATGCTCAAACAGTAGTTCCGATGTCGCTGCGGCGCGCGGACATTGCCCTCAGCCGCATTCCGATGTAGGGCGGCTCCCGCCGGGTCCGGTGCCGCTCAGTCCGAGCAGGAGGACCGACCATCAAGACGGACGATGCGTAGGGCGGACGGGACTTGAACCCGTGACCGATGGATTATGAGTCCACTGCTCTGACCGGCTGAGCTACCGCCCCGCGCGCCGGATCACTCGGAGAGCGCGGCCGGCGCGTTGTCGGTGACCGGGTCGGTCACCGGCTTCCCACGATACAGATTCTCGAAGGTGGTGATCGTGCGCTGGATGTCGTGCGCGGCGATGAGCCGCAGCGACTCCTCCTTCATCCGGCGGTACTCCTCGGGGGCCGCCTCGAGCACGAGTCGCAGCTTCGCCGCGAGGTCCTCGGCACTGCCCGGCTCGAACAGGTAGCCGTTCTCGCCGTCGTGGACCAGGTGCGGCAGGGCCATCGCGTCGGCCGCGACGACGGGCAGCGCCGACGCCATGGCCTCCATCGTCACGATGCTCTGGAGCTCGGCGATCGAGGGCATGGCGAGCACGGAGGCGCGGTGGTAGGCCTCGCGGAGCTCCTCATCGGTCACGTAGCCGGTGAACGTCACGCGATCGGCGATGCCGAGCTCGGCCGCCAGGTTCTCGAGGTTCCGCTTCTGGTCGCCGCCGCCGACGATCTCGACCTTCACGTCGAGCTCGTCGGGCAGCAGCGTGATCGCATGGAGCAGGACGTCGATGTGCTTCTCGTGCGTGACGCGTCCGACGAAGATGATCCGGTTCTCGGTGCGCGGCTCCCAGTTCGGGGCGTACTTGTGCGCGTCGATGCCGCAGGAGATCGCGTGGACGCCGCGGAGGCCCGTGGCGCGCTCGAGGAAGTCGGCGGCGCGGCGGGTCGGCGTGGTGACCGACTCGGCGCGGCTGAAGCTGCGGCGTGCGGCCTTCCAGGCGAGGCCCACGGCCCACTCCTGCCAGGCCTTCGGGATGAGGGAGAACTCGAGCATGTTCTCGGGCATCATGTGGTTGGTGCCGACGATGCGGATGCCGCGCTTCTGCGCCTCGACGGAGAGCCCCCGCCCGACGATGATGTGCGACTGGAAGTGCACCACGTCGGGCTGCACGCGGTCGAGGATCTTGGCGCTGTTCTGCTTGATCCGCCAGGGCAGCGCGAACCGCAGCCAGTCGTGGGGGTACCAGCGCCAGCTGTAGAGGCGGTGCGCGGTCATCTCCTGACCCTCGTGCACCTCCTTCCACGTGCCGTGCTTCCGACTCGCGGCCGGCGCCATGACGTGCACCTCATGGCCTCGCTCGACGAGTCCCGCGGCGAGCCGCTCGGCGAAGCGCGCGGCGCCGTTGACGTCGGGCGCGAAGGTGTCGGCGCCGATCAGGATGCGGAGGGGACGCTCCGCGTCGGTATCGGCGGACGTGCTCGGGGTGTCGGACACGTGGTGCTGTACCTCGCAGTTCGTGGGCGGTGGAGTGCCCCGGGCGGGCTCACGCAGGCGGTCGCCGGGGGCCGTGCCGGCTCGATGGCCGGAGGCTTCATCCGAAGATAGTCTACGAGACGTCGCCGCACGGGCCCGGTGCCGCGCGGACGGACGGTCAGAGCCTCGTCTGCGGATGGTTCTTCGCCAGGCGGAACACGCCCCACACGGCGATGGCGCCGGTCACGATGAACACGAAGATCGCCCACAGCGGCGCCTGCGACGCCTCGCCCAGCACGATCACGCCGATGAGCACGGCGACCATGGGATCGACGACGGTGAGGCCCGCGATGACGAGGTCGGGCGGACCGCTCGCGTAGGCGTTCTGGACGAAGTACGCCCCGAGGCCGGTGCCGGCCAGCAGCGCGAGCACGCAGAGGAAGGTGAGCCACTCGAACTCCCCCTGCTGGACCCGGTTCAGCACGACCTTCGCGAGCGTCGCGACGAAACCGTAGATGACCCCGGCCATGATCACGTAGAACAGGGCCCGGATCCGATGGCGGAGCAGCCCGAAGGTGATCGCCGCAGCGGTGAGCACCACCCCGAGGATGACCAGGATCGTCACGATCTGCCCGTCCGTCACCGGTTTGCTCACCGCCGTGAACGCGGCCACGCCGACGAAGACGAAGACGCCGCCCACGCACATGATGATCGCCACGATCGACTTCCGGCTGAGCTTCACGTGGTTGACGCGCGAGTTGAGGATCGACGTGATGACCAGCGCCAGCGCCCCGAGCGGCTGCACGACGATGAGCGGTGCGAAGTACAGGCTCGAGAGCTGGAAGACGATGGCGAGCCCCAGCATGAGCGTGCCGAGCACCCACGAGGGCCGCGCGAGCAGCAGCGCGAGCTGACGCCCGTTCAGGCCCTTGCCGAGCGTGTCGGCGGTGAGCGCCTCGACCTTCACGACGCCGCGATGCTGGAACTGCGCTCCCAGGGAGAGGAACACGGCGCCGATCAGAGCGAGTGGGATGCCGATGAACTGCCGCGGATCGAGCGGGATGAGCTCGGTCAACTCGGTGAGGTCGGGATCCACGCAACGACCCTACCCGCTCCCCCGCCGATATCCTTGCCGAATGGCCGTGCTCCCCATTCGAATCACGGGCGACCCCGTGCTCCATGCGCCCGCCTCCCCCGTCGAGCGGATAGACGACGAGATCCGGACCCTCGTGCGCGACCTCTACGAGACGATGGATGCCGCGCCCGGCGTGGGCCTGGCCGCGCCCCAGGTCGGGGTGCCGCTGCGCGTGTTCACCTATGGCTGGACCGACGAGGAGGGCACGGCGTGGCGCGGCGTCGCGATCAACCCGGAGCTGTGGATCTCACCGCCCGTCCCGGGCATGCCCGACGACGATGACGAGTCGGAGGGATGCCTCTCGTTCCCGGGCGAGCGGTTCGCGCTCCGCCGCGCCGACCGGGCGATCCTGCGGGCCACCGACCTCGAGGGCGAGCCGTTCGAGATCGTGGCCGACGGATGGCTCGCGCGCATCTTCCAACACGAGTACGACCACCTCGACGGCGTCCTCTACATGGACCGCCTCGACGACCACGACCAGCGCATCGTGCAGAAGATCACGCGCAAGCGCGGTTGGGGCCGCCCGGGCGCGAGCTGGATGCCCGGCGTCGACGACCTTGAGGCCTGACCGGTCGACGGCGCCCGCGGCGCGGCATCCGTCGCCGCCGGTCAGCCGACCAGGCGGATGCCGGCGGCCACGGCGGCCGCGACCGCCACGACGACGATGAACGGGGTGCGCACCGCGTAGAGGGCCGCCGCGACGATCAGTGCCGGCACGCGGGCATCGACCGTGAGCCCCTGCCCCGCGCCGAGCGTCTGCACGGCGATGAGCGCCGCGAGCAGCGCCACGGTCAACAGGTCGGCGATGCGGGCCGGGCGTTCACGTTCGAGGAGGCTCGCCGGGACGAGGTGTCCGGCGAGCTTCAGGGCGAGCGTGGCCGCGGTCGCGACCAGGATCACGTGCCAGACCGTCATGCCTCCCGCCTCCTCCCGAGCAGGTCGAACCATCCGATGACCACGGCGACGAGCGCCGCGACGAGCACCGGCAGTCCGGGCGTGAGAACCGGGGTGGCGATGGTCGCGACGACCGCCGCGACGACCGCGGTCGCGCCGGCCTGCAGCCGTTTGAGCCGCGGCCAGAGCAGGCCGAGGAACGCCGCGGCCGCCGCGGCGTCGAGCCCGTACGCCCGCGTGTCGCCGAGCGCGTCGCCGATCAGGGCGCCGGCGAGCGTCGTGAGGTTCCAGCCGATGAAGATCGCGATGCCCGTCACCCAGAATCCGACGCGGGCCGCGCGGTCGGTGCGCTGCGCGAGAGCGACCGCCGTCGACTCGTCGATGGTGAGCCACGCCGCCGCCACGCGGTGCGCCACGCCGCGACTGCCGACGACCGGCCGCATGCGCATGCCGTAGACGACGTTCCGCACCCCGAGCAGGGCGGCCGCCGCGATCGCCGACCCGCCCGCGGCGACACCGCCGGATGCCACGACCCCGACGAGCGCGAACTGCGATCCGCCGGTGAACATCACGAGGCTCAGGAAGCACGCCTGCCAGACGTCGAGCCCCGAGGCGACCGCGAGGGCGCCGAACGAGACGCCGTACGCGGCGGTCGCGAGGCCGACGGCGATGCCGTCGCGACGCGCCGTCCGGACGGCGGCGGCATCGGTGGCCGCGCCGGCGCCCGCGGCCGCATCGTCGGACACCAGTCGACCTCCCGGATCGCGAAAGGCCGCCCGGGAACCGGACGGCCTTCGAAGCTCCCCCACTTGGACTCGAACCAAGAACCTATCGGTTAACAGCCGATTGCTCTGCCAATTGAGCTATGGAGGATCGCGCAGCGCGCAACGATCACTTTAGCAAAACGACCGCCGGACTCCCAATCCGAGGCGGACTCAGGTCCGTCAGTACCCGGCCTCGAGATCGACGACGCCGACGAACGCCCCGTCGCCGAGGAACGCGCGGGTGTTCGCCGCGATCCGCTCGGCGAACAGGGGCACGGTCATGTCGTCCGTGTCGGCGACGTGCGGCGTCACGATGCAGTTCGGAGCGGTCCACAGCGCGTGCCCGGCCGGGAGCGGTTCCGGGTCGGTGACGTCCAGGCCCGCTCCGCCGAGGCGGCCCGATCCGAGGGCGGCGACGAGTTCGCCCGTGTCCACGATCGCGCCCCGTGCGACGTTGACCAGCACCGCACCCCGGGGCATCGCCGCGAACGCCTCGCGGCCGAACAGCCCGCGCGTCTCCTCGGTCAGGGCGGCCGTCACGACGACCACGTCGGCCTCGGCGAGGACGTCGAGGAGCCGGGCGGTCGTCACGGTCCGGGCGGCGCCGGGCACCGCGGCATCCGTTCGCCGCACCACCGTGGCGTGCACCCCGAACGGCTCGAGCAGCCGCAGCAGTTCGGCGGTGATGCCGCCACCGCCGACCATCACCACCCGCGCACCGTGCAGGGTGCGGCCGAGTTCGTCGTGCGCCCACTCCCCGGCGCGGATGCGGCGCGGCAGCTCGCGCAGGACGGCGAGGGCGAGCATGAGCGCGTGCTCGGCGACCGGCTGCGCGTACGATCCCTTGGCGCTCGTCCACGTCCGGCCGTCGCCGGAGTGGCGGCGGAGCAGGCCCGCGAACGCGTCGACGCCTGCCCACGGCAGCTGCACCCAGGAGATCGCCGGATGCCGCTGCAGCAGCTGCTCGAGCTCGGCCTCGCCGGCCGGGTGGGTCCAGACCAGGCCGCGCGTGGCCTCGGAGACGGGCGCGACCTCGCCGCCGGCCGACCGGACCGCGGCGGCGAACCGCGGCTCGGTGTCGGCCACGATCGCGATGGGGCCGCCGGCCGGCGCGGAGGTCACGCGCGCGGCTCGGGCCGGAGGTCGTCGCTCACGGCGTGCCCGCCGTCGATCGCCGCGCCGAGCGCCCGGACGTAGGGGTGCACCGGGTCGCGGAAGACCTCGTCCATCGTCCCCGCCGCCACGAGCCGACCCTGGTCGAGCACCGCGATGCGGTCGGCGACGCGCCGGAGCACCGGCAGGTCGTGCGTGATGATGATCGACGAGAACGTGTGGCCGTCGCGGAGCTCGCCGATCAGCTCGGCGACCGCGTCGCGCACGGTGAGGTCGATGCCGGCCGTGGGCTGGTCGGCGACGAGGAGCGACGGGCCGAGCACGAGCGCGCGGGCGAGGGCGACGCGCTGCCGCTGCCCACCGCTGAGCTCGTAGGGATACCGCTCGAGCATCCCGAGCGGCAGCCGCACCGCGTCGACCATCGTCGCGACGCGCGTGGTGAGCGCCTTCCGCGGGTAGCGGTGGTCGCGCTCGAGGATCGGCTCGGCGATGATCTCGGCGACCGTGCGGTCGGACGGCAGCGTCTGGGCGGCATCCTGCGCCAGGTAGCCGACCCGGAACCGGAGCTCGGGCACCTTCCGGCGCGGGATGCCGCGCAGCGGCGTGCCGAGCACGATCGCCTCGCCGCCCGTGATCACCGGGCGGACCTCGCCGCCGGCGCCGCTCGGCTCGAACGCCGCGCCCGAGAGCACGCGCGCGAGCGTGGACTTGCCGCTGCCCGCGGAGCCGAGCAGGCCCAGGACCTCGCCCGGGGCGAGCCGCAGGTCGACGCCGCGGAGCGCGACGTGCGCGGCACTCGCCCCGTGGGCCGGGTACTCGATCGAGAGGTCGCTCGTGACCACCGGGTAGCCGTGCGTGACGCTGCGGCTCATCGCGCGACCTCGTCGAGGCGGTGCAGCTCGGCACGGCGCTCCGCCTGCGCGACCGGGTCGGGCACGGGCAGCGATGCGAGCAGGCGCTGCGTGTACGGATCCTTCGGCGCCCCGAGCACCTCGGCCCCGGTCCCCTCCTCGACGAGGCGTCCGCGGTACAGCACCGCGATCCGGTCGGCGAGGAGGTCGACGACGGCGAGGTCGTGGCTGATGAACAGCGAGGCGAACCCGAACTCGCGCTGCAGCTCGGCGAAGAGCTCGAGGACGCGCGCCTGGACCGAGACGTCGAGCGCGGAGGTCGGCTCGTCGGCGATGAGCAGCTCGGGCTCGAGCGCGATGGCCCGGGCCAGGCTCGCACGCTGCCGCTGGCCGCCGGAGAGCTCGTGCGGGTACCGGTCGCCGTAGGCGGCGGGCAGTTGCACGGCCTCGAGCAGTTCGTTCACGCGCGGTCGCGCGTCGCGCGCATCGACGGCCCGCTCGTGGATCACCAGTGGTTCCGCGACGCACTCGGCGATCGTGAGCAGCGGGTTGAAGCTCGACGCCGGGTCCTGAAACACGAACCCGATGCGACTGCGCGACGGCCGGAACTGCCGCTCGCGGATGCCGTTCATCTCGTGACCGAGGACCTTCAGCGAGCCGCCCGTGACCTTCGTGAGTCCGGCGATCGCGCGACCGATGGTGGTCTTGCCCGACCCGCTCTCGCCGACGAGCCCGAGCACCTCCCCCGGCCGGATCGCGAGGTCGACGCCGTCGACGGCACGGAAGCCGGCACGGCCGAGGCGGCCCGGGTACTCGATCTCGAGCCCGCGGGCCTCGACGACCGGCGTGCCGGTCGCCCAGCCCTCCGGCCGCGCGGCGGCCCGCTCGGCCGCCTCGGCGACGCCGTGACCGACGTAGGGCACCGCGGCGAGCAGTCGCTTGGTGTAGTCGTCCTGCGGTGCGGCGAACAGCTCCCGGGCCGACGCCTCCTCGACGACGCGTCCCTGGTACATGACGACCACGCGGTCGGCGAGGTCGGCCACCACGCCCATGTTGTGCGTGATGAGCACGATCGCCGTGCCGAACTCGTCGCGCACCCGACGGAGCAGGTCGAGGATCTCGGCCTGCACCGTGACGTCGAGCGCCGTGGTCGGCTCGTCGGCGACGATGAGTCCGGGCTCGAGCACGAGCGCCATCGCGATGACGATGCGCTGCTTCTGTCCGCCCGAGAACTGGTGCGGGAAGTGGTCGACCCGCTCCTCGGGGTCGGGGATGCCGACCTTGCCGAGGATCTCGATCGCCTTCGCCCGCGCTTCGGCCTTGGAGACCTTGCCGTGGGCGCGGAGGCCCTCCATGATCTGCCAGCCGACCGTGTAGACCGGGTTCAGCGCCGTGGACGGCTCCTGGAACACCATGGCCACATCGGTGCCGCGGATGGCGCGCAGTTGCGCTCCGCTCAGCGTGACGACGTCGTGCTCGGCCGTTCCGGCGCGGTTGGACAGCACGACGGCGCCGTTCGTCGTCGCGGTCTCGGGAAGCAGGCCGAGGATGGTCTTGGCGGTGACGGTCTTGCCGCTGCCGGACTCGCCGACGATCGCGACGACCTCGCCGCGCTCGACCGACAGGCTGACGTCGTCGACCGCCTTGACGGCGCCGGCGTCGGTCGAGAAGGAGACGCCCAGGTTGCGGATGTCGACCACCGTGCTCATCGCTTGACCTCGATCCCGTGTTCGTCGAACGTCTCCCCGTCTTCCAGACCGCCCAGTCCGCCGGGACCGGCGGCGAGGGTGCCGCCGGGAACGACCGACGTCTCGGCCACCTCGCCCGCGGCCTGCGCCACGCGGCGGCGGCCGCGCAGGCGCGGGTCGGCGAGGTCGTTGAGGCTCTCGCCGACGAGCGTGATGCCGAGCACCGTGAACACGATGGCGAGACCCGGGAAGAGCGCGGTCCACCAGATACCGCTCGTGACATCCGACTGCGCCTTGAAGAGGTCGTAGCCCCACTCGGCGGCGGCCGTGGGCTCGATGCCGAACCCGAGGAAGCCGAGCGCCGCGAGGGTGAGGATCGCCTCGGAGGAGTTCAGCGTGATGATGAGCGGCAGCGTGCGCGTGGCGTTGCGCAGCACGTGCTTGAACACGATGCGGCGGTTCGACGCCCCGAGCACCTTGGCCGACTCGACGTAGGCCTCCGACTTGATGCGCACGGTCTCGGCGCGGATGACGCGGAAGTACTGCGGGATGAACACGACCATGATCGAGATCGCGGCGGCGAGCACGCCGCCGAGGAGGCTCGACTGCCCGCCGGAGATCACGATCGACATGACGATCGCGAGCAGCAGCGACGGGAACGCGTAGATCGCGTCGGCCACGACGACGAGCACCCGGTCGAGCCATCCGCCGAAGTAACCGGCGTACAGGCCCAGAGCCACGCCGATGAAGATCGACAGCAGCACCGCGAGCACGATCACGAGGACCGCCGTCTGCGTGCCCCAGATGACGCGGGAGAGCACGTCGTACCCGCCGACGGTCGTGCCGAGCAGGTGCTCGGGCGACGGCGGCTGCTGGGTGCCGAACGAGCCCGCGTCATCGCGGCGCTGTGCGTAGCCGTACGGTGCGAGCAGCGGCGCGAGGGCCGCGGTGAGCAGGAACACGCCGACCATGACCAGGCCGGCGACGAGCATGCCCCGCTGGAGGCCGACGCTCTGGCGGACCTGCCGCACCACGGGCAGGCGGTCGGCGAGGCGGCGACGCGGGGCGGGGGCGGTGGCGACGGATGCCGTCGACATGTCAGTACCTCACCCTCGGGTCGATGAACGCCGCGATGATGTCGACGACGAAGTTCGTGAGCGCGACGATCACCGCGAGCAGCGCGACGATGCCCTGGACGGCGACGAAGTCCCGCGATTCGAGGAACTCGGCGAGGATGAAGCCGAGGCCCTTCCACTCGAACGTCGTCTCGGTGAGGACCGCGCCGGCGAGCAGGAGCGCGATCTGCATGCCGATGACGGTGATGATCGGGATGAGCGCCGGGCGGTACGCGTGCCGCTTGAGCAGCCGCCGCTCGCTGACGCCCCGCGAGCGGGCCGCGTCGACGTAGTCCGTCGCGAGGGTGCCGATCACGTTCGTGCGCACCAGGCGGAGGAAGATGCCAGCGGTGAGCAGGCCGAGCGCGATCGCGGGCAGCACGGCGTGGGAGAGCACGTCGGCGACGACGCGGGGGTCGCCGGTGAGGATCGCGTCGACCGTATAGAGCCCGGTGCGTGTGTCGAGCAGTTGCATCTGGATCTCGGAGCTCACGGTCGCCCGCCCGGCGACGGGCAGCCACTTCAGCCACACCGCGAAGACGAGCTTGAGCAGGAGGCCGGCGAAGAAGATCGGGATGGCGTACCAGAGGATCGCGAGCACGCGGTACACCGCGTCCTGCGGACGGTCGCGGTGGTAGGCGGCGCGCAGGCCGAGCGGGATGCCCACGGCGAAAGCGACGATGAGCGAGTAGAAGACGAGTTCGAGCGTCGCGGGGCCGTAGGTGAGCAGCACCTCGATCACCGGACGGTTCGTGGTGATGGTCTCGCCGAAGTTGCCCGTGAAGATCTGGCCGAGGTACTCGACGTACTGGACGAGGATCGGCCGGTCGTAGCCCGCCTCGGCCCGCAGTGCGGCGAGCTGGTCGGCGCTGAGCCGTCCGCCCTGCGCGGCGGTGATCGGGTCGCCCGTGGTCCGCATCAGGAAGAAGACGACGGTGACGAGGATGAAGATCGTGGGGAAGATCAGCAGGAAGCGGATGAGCAGGTACCTGGCGAATCCGCCGCCCTGCGCCTTCGCCTTCGGCCGATCCGGTTGGGGTATGCCCTCCGACGGGGACACGGTGTCAGCAGTGGTGCTCATGGATTCCTCAGGGGTACAGGGGAACGGGGGCGACCCGCGGTAGCAGATCGCCCCCGTCGTCGAGCTTCAACGACTCTAGCCCGTGGCTAGCCCTTCGACAGCGCCGCGTAGCGGAACTTGAACGACGCGTCGAGCGTGTCCTCGGCACCCTCGACGTCGGCGCCCACCACGGCGATCTGCGCGCCCTGCATGTACGGCAGGGTCGACAGGTCGGCCGCGACCTTCTCCTGGATCTCGCCGATGAGCGCCTCGCGCTCGGCGGGGTCGGCCGTGACGGCCTGCTGCAGGATGAGGTCGTTCACCTCGGGGTTGTCGTAGTGGTTCGCGAGGAAGTTCTCCGTGAGGAAGAACGGCGTGAGGTAGTTGTCGGCGTCCGAGTAGTCCGGGAACCAGCCGAGCTGGTACACCGGGTACAGGTCGGCGACGCGGTCGTCGGAGTACTGCACCCACTCGGTCGACTGCAGGTTCACCGAGAACAGGCCGTCGGCCTCGAGGCTGTCCTTGATGACCGCGTACTCGTCCGACGACGACGGGCCGTAGCGCTCCGCGACGTACTGGATGCTGATGTCCAGCGGCGTCTCGATGCCGGCCTCCTCGAGGACCGCGGCGGCCTTCTCGGCGTCGGGCGCGCCGTTGCCATCGCCGTACAGCTCCTTGAGCGACTCGTTCGCGCCGGTCAGCCCCTCGGGGACGTAGGAGTACAGCGGGGTGAAGGTGCCCTTGTACACGTCCTCCGAGATCGCGTCGCGGTCGATGAGGTGCGCGATGGCCTGGCGGACGGCCAGCGCCTTCGCCTCGTCGGCCTCGGGCGTGGTCGCCCCGAACGGCATCGTGTTGAAGTTGAAGACCATGTAGCGGATCTCGCCGCCGGGGCCGTCGACGACCTTCACGTTGTCGTTGCCGCGGAGGTCCTCGATGTCGGTCGCGCTGAGCGTGCGGTGCGCGACGTCGATGTTGCCCTCCTGGACGTCGAGCTTCAGGTTCGACGCGTCGGTGTAGTAGCGGACGTTCACCGTCTCGGTCTTCGCCTCGCCGAGCAGGCCCTGGTAGTCGGGGTTCGCCGTGTAGGAGACGAGCTCGTTGAAGTTGTAGTTCGAGATGGTGTACTGACCGGCGAACGCCTCGCCCTCGACGATCTCGTCGTCGGAGGTGAGCGAGTCGGCCGAGAAGACGTCCTCGTCGACGATCGGGCCGACCGGGCTCGAGAGGATCTGCGGGAAGATCTGGTCGTTCGGCGACTTGAGCGTGAAGACGACGGTGAGGTCGTCGGGCGCCTCGACGCTGTCGAGGTTGTACAGCAGCGACGACGGGCCGTTGGGGTCGGCGATCGCGAGCTGGCGGTCGAAGGAGAACTTCACGTCGGACGAGGTGAGCTCGTTGCCGTTGGCGAAGGTGAGGCCGTCCTTCAGGGTCACCGTGTACTCGGTGTCCGAGGTGAACTCGGCCGACTCGGCGATGTCCGGCTCGACGTCCGGGCTGCCGTAGGGCGTGTTCATCAGGAACGGGTACACCTGGTTCATGACCGCGAACGAGCCGTTGTCGTACGAGCCGGCGGGGTCGAGCGCGGTGATCTGCTCGGTGGTGCCGATCGTCAGCGTGCCGGCGGCGTCGCCGCCGTCGTCGCTCCCGCCGGCCGTGCAGCCGGTGAGGGCGAGGGCCGTGGCGGAGAAGCCCGCGGCGAACGCGAGCGCGCGCCTGCGGTTCGTGGATGCGGATGCCATATCCGTCTACCTCTTCCTGTCGGGTGACCGCGCGCGGGGTCGCCGCGGCGCGATCTGGTATCTCTCAGGCCTAGCACAACCAGCGTCCCCCGTTCGGGGTGCGGCGTCCCCCGAGGCCTGAATGTGACCGTTCTGCAACGTTGCGCTCAGATGAGCACCGCGCCGGCTGAGCGCTCCTCAGTTCGGGCGACGAGCGGGGCGACGGATGCCGCGGCGGCGAGGCTCGTCACCGTCAGTCGCCGCGCAGCCGGCGACGCTCCTGCTCGAGCGCGACGAGACCGCGCTGGATCGCGGCGTAGGTCGCGGTGTCGCCGCGGTCGGTGCGCTGGAGCCGGCCGAGGAGCTCCTGCTTCTGACGGAGCAGCTCGCGGTCGACGAGCGCGCCGACGACGCCGCGGACGTAGGCGGTGAGCTCGACGGCGTTGCGCTGCGGCACCGGGAGCACCGCGAGCTGCTGCACGATCGACGCGAACGGCGCGGGCACCTCGGTGACGACGCGGTCGACGGTCACCGTCGCGGTCGCGGTCGAACCGGGTGCGGGCGCACCCGTGGCCGTGGTGGCGAGCGCCGAGGCGATGCCGTCGCGGACCACGGCGAGCGTGGCGTTGCCGAACCGGCAGTCGATGCCCTGACGCAGCAGGTCGATCCCGACCGCCTCCGGGTACTGGAGCATGGCCTGCAGGGCGTCCCGCTCCAGGCGCGTGGCCGGGTCGTTCGGCAGGTGGCGGATCGAGTAGGCGCGTTCGGGTTCGCCGTCCTGGGTGGGAGCGTTCCGGGCCGCGCCGCCGCCCTCGGGCGGGCGGCGATCCCCAGGTGCGCCGTCCGGCCCCGGCCGCCCTCGGCGCTCTTGCCCGCGCTCGTCGCGTTCGCCCCGACCCTGTCCTCCGCGCTCGCGGCCCTCCGCCGCGCGGACCGCACGGCCGACCTCGCCGAGTTCGACGCCGAGCATGCGCGCGAGCTCGCGCGTGTATCCGGGCCGCAGCGCCGGGTCGCGGATGTCGGCGACGATGGGCGCCGCGGCCCGCAGCGCGTTGACGCGACCCTCGACCGTCTCGAGGTCGAACCGCGAGAGCGTGTGCCGGATGACGAACTCGAACATCGGCGTCTTCGCCTCGACGAGCGAGCGCACCGCGGCGTCGCCCCGCGCGAGACGCAGGTCGCACGGGTCGAGGCCGTCGGGCGCGACCGCGACGAACGTCTGCGCCGCGAACCTCCGCTCCTCGCCGAACGCGCGCATCGCCGCCTTCTGCCCAGCTTCGTCGCCGTCGAACGTGAACACGACCTCGCCCACGCCGGAGTCGTCGCCCAGCACGCGGCGGAGCACCTTGATGTGGTCGACGCCGAACGAGGTGCCGCAGGTCGCGATCGCGGTGGTCACGCCCGCGAGGTGGCAGGCCATGACATCCGTGTACCCCTCGACCACGACGACGCGGTGCGACTTGGCGATGTCGCGCTTGGCGAGGTCGAGCCCGTAGAGCACCTGCGCCTTGTGGTAGATCGCGGTCTCGGGGGTGTTCAGGTACTTGGGGCCGTTGTCGTCCTCGAGCAGGCGGCGCGCGCCGAATCCGACGGTCTGGCCGGTGACGTCGCGGATCGGCCAGACGAGCCGCCCGCGGAATCGGTCGTACACGCCGCGGTCGCCCTGGGAGACGAGGCCGGCCGCCGCGAGTTCTTCGCTCGTGAAGCCGCGCCCGCGCAGGTGGTTCGTGAGCGCATCCCAGCTCTTCGGCGCGAAGCCGACGCCGAACCGGCGCGCCGCCTCGGCGTCGAAGCCGCGCTCGCCGAGGAAGCGGCGCCCCACCTCGGCCTCGGGCGAGCCGAGGCGTTCGACGAAGAACTCCGCCGCGGCCTGGTTCGCGGAGAGCAGCCGGGCGCGGTTGCCGTGCTCGGCTGCCGGACCGCCGTCCTCGTAGTGGAGCTCGAATCCGAGGCGGCCGGCGAGCCGCTCGACCGCCTCGGTGAACGTCACGTGGTCCATGCGCTGCAGGAACGTGTAGACGTCGCCCGACTCGCCGCATCCGAAGCAGTGGTAGAAGCCGCGCTGGGGAGTGACGTGGAAGCTCGGGCTGCGCTCGTCGTGGAAGGGGCAGAGGCCCTTCATGGAGCCGACACCGGCGGACTTCAGCGAGACGTGCTCGCCGATGATGTCGGCGATGTTCGTGCGAGCCTTCACCTCTTCGACATCGCTCTGTCGAATGCGGCCCGCCATGGTGATCATCCTATTCCGCGGATGCCGCCCCGCGGCCGGGACGGCGGAGTCAGCGCTGCACGAGCCGCTCGTACCAGGCCAGTGCGGACTGGTCGGTGAGGCTCGCGACCTGGTCGACGACGACCCGCTTGCGCGCGGCGTCGTCGGCGGCCTGGCGCCAGTCCTCGGCGAAGCCCGCGTCGAGGTTCGCGTCGCCCGTCTCCCAGAGCACGTCGGCGAGGGCGGTGAGCACCTGCCGCTGCTGCGAGTAGATGGGCTGCCGGGTGTTCCGCGACATCACGAACGCGGCGACGATGCCCTTCAGCACCGCGATCTCGGCCTGGATCTCGCGCGGCACGACGACGTCGGCGTCGAACCGGATGAGGCTCTCGACCGGGTGGTGCGCGCGCGTGGCCTCGGTCGCGGCGTGGGCGAACCGGCCGATGAGCTGGCTCGTGAGGTTCTTCAGCGCGGCCTGGTCACGCCGGCTGCCCTCCCACGAGGAGAGCCACGCGTCGAGCGAGTCGAGCCGGTCGAAGGCGGCGATCAGCTCGTCGTGGCCGATGGCGCCGCCGATCCAGTCGTGCATCGCCGTCACCAGGTCGTCGTGGTCGACGCGCCGGCCGAGCGCAGCGACGTCGATGTAGCCGCCGACGATCGCATCCTCGAGGTCGTGCACCGAATAGGCGATGTCGTCGGAGAGGTCCATGACCTGCGCCTCGACGCAGAGCCGGCGCTCGGGGGCACCCCGTCGCATCCACTGGAACACGTCGACGTCATCGGCGTAGAAGCCGAACTTGTTGCGGCCGCTCGGGTCGCCGACGCCGGCGATCTCGGGCCACGGGTACTTGCAGCTCGCGTCGAGGCTCGCCCGGGTGAGGTTGAGGCCGAGCGGACGGCCCTCGGGCGAGAACACCTTGGGCTCGAGCCTCGTGAGGATCCGCAGCGTCTGCGCGTTGCCCTCGAACCCGCCGATGTCGGCCGCCCACGTGTTCAGCGCCTTCTCGCCGTTGTGGCCGAAGGGCGGGTGCCCGAGGTCGTGCGCGAGGCACGCGGTGTCGACCACGTCGGGGTCGAGGCCCAGGCTGCCGGCGAGCTCGCGGCCGACCTGCGCGACCTCGAGCGAGTGCGTGAGGCGGTTGCGCGCGAAGTCGAGCCCCGAGGTCGGGCTCAGCACCTGGGTCTTCGCCGCGAGCCGTCGGAGGGCGCTCGAGTGCAGGAGCCGGGCCCGGTCGCGGGCGAAGTCGCTGCGTCGGCGGTTCTCGTGCTGTTCGGGCAGGAAGCGTTCGGCGTCGGACTCGTGGTAGCCGCCGAAGAGTCGGTCGCGCACGCGCTCAGCCGCCCGACGTGTCGAGCTCGGCGTCGACGAGGGTCGTGCGGTCGTGGCCGGCGAGTTCCTGCGACTCGAGCCAGCCGTCGGGCAGGGCGGGGTTCTTCGGCGTGCCGGCGCGGCCGCGCGGTCCCTCCGCGCCCTCGCCGGGGTACGGCGTCGACCAGTCGAGCGTGCCGAGCAGGTCGTCGAGCTGGGCGAGCGACTCGACGGTCGCGAGCTTCGCGCGCAGGTCGCCGCCGACCGGGTAGCCCTTGAAGTACCAGGCGACGTGCTTGCGGATGTCGCGGCATCCGCGCTCTTCGCTGTCGAAGAACTCGGTGAGCAGCTCGGCGTGGCGACGGAACGTGCGGGCCACGTCGCCGAGGGACGGCTCGGCCTTGACGTGCTCGCCCCGGAACGCGGCCGCGAGGTCGCCGAACAGCCACGGACGGCCGAGGCAGCCGCGACCCACGACGACCCCGTCGCATCCGGTCTCGTCGACCATGCGGAGCGCGTCGTCGGCCGACCAGATGTCGCCGTTGCCGAGCACCGGCACGCTCGTCACGGTCTGCTTGAGCTTCGCGATCGCCGACCAGTCGGCCTGGCCCGAGTAGAACTCGGCGGCCGTGCGGGCGTGCAACGCGATCGACGCGACGCCCGCGCCCTCGGCGATGCGCCCCGCCTCGAGGTAGGTGAGGTGGTCGGCGTCGATGCCCTTGCGCATCTTGATCGTGAGCGGGACCTCGCCGGCGGCCTTCACGGCGCCCTCGACGATGTCACGGAACAGCCCGGACTTCCACGGGAGGGCCGCTCCCCCTCCCTTGCGGGTCACCTTGGGCACGGGGCAGCCGAAGTTGAGGTCGATGTGGTCGGCGCGGTCTTCGGCGACGAGCATCGTGACCGCCTCGGACACCGTCTTCGGGTCGACGCCGTAGAGCTGGATGGAGCGCGGGGTCTCGGACTCGTGGTGGCGGATGAGGCGCATCGACTCGGGCGTGCGCTCGACGAGCGCGCGGCTCGTGATCATCTCGCTGACGTAGAGGCCGGCGCCGAACTCGCGGCACAGCCGCCGGAAGGCCGTGTTCGTGATGCCCGCCATGGGGGCGAGGACGACCGGCACCTCGAGGTCGAGGCCGCCGATCGTGAGCGGGCGTGAGGGGGTCGTGGTCGTTGGCATCGCCATCGATTCTCCCAGACGACCGGGCCTTCCCGCCCGGCGCCCCCGCGGGTCGGCCTAGGATGCCGACATGGCCGCACTGTGGAGGATCGCATGACCGCGTTCGAGGGGCTCACCGGCGTCGAGCGCGTGCGGGCGGATGCCGCGGCGCGGAGCCTCGACATCGACGTGATCGAGCGGCCGGCCGCACGCAGCCTCGAGGAGGCCGCCGAGCTGCTCGGCATCACGCCGGCCGACATCGTGAAGTCGCTCGTGGTCAAGAAGAGCGACGACACGTACGTCTTCGCGCTCGTGCCCGGCGGCCGCAAGATCAGCTGGCCGAAGCTGCGCGCCCTGCTGTCGGTGAACAAGCTGCAGCTGCCCGACGCGTCGCTCGCGCTCGCCGCGACCGGCTACGAGCGCGGCACCATCACCCCGCTCGGGTCGACGACCCCGTGGCCCGTCATCGTCGACGCGACGATCCCGGGCCGGCGGGTCTCGATGGGCGCGGGCGAGCACGGCCGCAGCCTCTTCGTCGACGCCGACGCGCTCGTGCGCGCGTTCGACGCGACCGTCGCCGACATCACCGACCCCGAGTAGCCGGGGCGCCTGCTGCGCAGGCTGCTCTGCGTCGCGAGAGGACGCAACACGCCGCGCGCGCGCGTGCGGACGGCGTGTTGCGTCCTCTCGCGCGGGCGTAGGCGGATTCGAGCCGAGACCTACTCCCCCGACGCCTCGGGGACGACGCACACGTCGCCCTCGCACATGACGCCTTGGCCACCGAGCATGGTGAACGACGCCGGCGCGGCATCCGTCTCGCGGCCGGTCACGCGGCGGCCCCCTCGCGCTCGCCGGCGATCTGGGTCAGGACCTGCGAGAACACCTCGGCGGGCTGTGCACCGGAGACGCCGTACTTGTCGTCGAAGACGAAGAACGGCACGCCCTGGATGCCGTAGGCGCCCGCCTGCGCGATGTCGGCCTGCACGGCCGGGCCGAAGCGACCGGACTCGAGGGCCTCCCGCGCGGCATCCGCGTCGAGTCCGACCTCGACGGCGAGCTCGACGAGCGCGTCGATGCGACCCACGTGACGCCCCTCGGTGAAGTAGGCGCGGAAAAGGCGCTCCGACAGCTCGAGCTGCAGGCCGTGCTCCTTGGCGAAGTGCAGCAGCTCGTGCGCCTTCAGCGTCTTCGTGTGCACGACCGCATCGAAGTCGTACGAGAGCCCCGCCTGCGCGGCGATGCCGGTGACGCGCTCGAGCATCTGCTCGACCTGCTCGACCGGCATCCCCTTCCGGTGAGCGAGGAAGTCCACCGTCGAGCCCGCGTAGTCCACGGGCGTGTCGGGCGACAGCTCGTACGAGTGGTACTCGATCTCCACGGCGGGTGCGGCGTCACCGAGCGCGGCGATCCCGCTCTCGAGGTGGCGCTTGCCGATGTAGCACCACGGGCACGCGATGTCGGACCAGATGTCGATCTTGATGGGGCTCGTCACGCTGTGGGCCAACGGATGCCGCATCCGGCGTATTCCCGCGGCGGCACCCGTCTGCGCGCCGGGCTGACTCGGAGGCGGTTCGGGCGAGCACCCTTCGACCCTGATCGTCGCGACTCGTCCGCGGACTGCCCGCGATCACCAGGTGAGCTCGATCTCCAGCTCGTTGTCGCCATCTTCGCCGAGCTCCACCTCGACCTTGAGGTCCACCTGGTCGGGGACGCGCACGGTGATCCGCCGCCCCGCGCGCTCGAACTGAACTGAGTTGTTCTTGGCGAGGGCGTCGGCGAGTGCACGGAGCCTGGCAGCTGCCTCTTCGCGGCTCATGCGTCGCGTGTCGTCGATCTCGAACAGGTCCATGGCGTCTCCCCGTAGTGATGTGTTCTCGACCGTAGCGACCTGCGGCCATCGAGCACCAGCGTCCCGGCGTGACGATGTCGACTTGCGGGGGCTCGCTAGTGTGGCGCCATGCAGCGGATGCGTCCAGCCCTACTGAGCACGCTCATCGCCTCGGCCCTTCTCGCAGGCGGCGGGATCGCACTCTTCGCGATCACCAGTCGCATCCCCGTGTCGTTCGGGTTCGTCGCGTACGGGCCGCTCACCGGCTCGCTCTTCGCGCCTGACGGGTTCATCGTCCTGACGACACCCGCGATCATCGCCGCCGTCATCGCGGTGGTCGGCGCCGTCGGGTTCGCCGGCGCAGCCGGTTTCGCCATCGGGCACGGCCGCAGCCACGGGCCAGCCGAATAGGCGATCCGTCAGCGAGCATCGGCCGCTCTCCACGCCGGCGGCGAGTCCTCCCCGCTGTATCGTGCGAGACACCATGGTGACGCGGAGAGATCCAGTACAGGCGACGTTCGACGAGTTCGGCGCGAAGCTCGGGCTGGAGAAGCGGGCTCGGACTTGGTATCGCCGTTCGCCCGGCATGGTGGGCATTCTCAACCTGCAGAAAAGCCAGTGGGGGGCGCAGTACTACCTCAACGTGGCGTTCTGGTTCACCGCTTTGGGAGCGGAGGAATTTCCGAATGAGCGTGAGGCGCACGTGAGGTCACGCTTGGACGCCGTACTTGGACAGGCGGATGCAGCGGAGCTGACAGCGCTCCTCGACCTCGATGCACCGATTCGCGAGGCGGACCGGGTGACGGAACTCCTCCGAGTGCTCGGCGGCGAGCTTGCACCGCTGTTCGAGAAGTTCACCTCGGTCGCCGCGTTCAGGTCTCCCGCCGGACGCGAACTCTTGATGCGCGCCCTGGTTCGCCGCGAGGCGCAGCCGCTCGTCCTGGCGGACGCCTGAGGTTCGAGCCCGCGGCGATCCCCCATTGGCGCATCCGCGGTACGGTGGGCAAGTGCGCAATCGGAGGGACGCGCGTGGTACCCGACATGGCCTAGCCCTCGACACTGGACTCGACCGCTATCGATACGGCCTCGCGCGCGTACTGCGTGATGGTGTCCCTATCGGCTACCTCTCGACCACCGTGACGGTGACCCGAGAGCTTCGCCTCCTCGGGTGGTCTCGACCGGAGGAGATGATCGTGTGGTGGCTTGAGGCACCGCATGCGCCCCATCTCTTCGGCGAAGGCTCAGAGGATTGCGAGGATGGGTGGGATCTCGACGGCAGCCTCCTTCTCGAGCTGTCACGAGACGAGTTCCGTTGGAACGATCGTGAGACCTTCACGCTGAGCTGGGTCGATCGCACCGACGAAGCCGAGGAATGGCGCAGGCACTACGAACACGAGTGGGCTTCGAACCATCGCGCGACCGGCCGACGCTAACCGGGGCGGCTGAAGGCGCAGGCGACCCCTCCTCACCAGCGCTGCGCGGCGCGACCGCACATCAGACCGAGCGGCTCTGGCTCGGTCAGAACGGGCGCCGGGCGACCCCCAAGTGATGCTGGAGAATCGGGTAATGCCGCAGATTGAACCACCTGTCCTGCGAACGCCACGGACGCGGCTGAGGCCACTCGAACGATCCGACATCGCGGACCGGGCGCGCTGCGGCGATGATCCAGAAATCATGCGCATGTTCGGCGCTCCCCCCACGGCCGATACAGCAGGACCGATCACGCTACGAGCAGCGGAAGCGTGGTTCCTGGAGGTGACGGCAGAGAGCGACGCCACCCACTGGGCGATCGAGTTCGCGGGGCGCTTCATCGGTACCGCCCGACTCCACAGCATCATCCCGGCGGACCGTCGTGCGCGTTACGCCGTAGGCATCTTGGACCGCGACGCGATCGGACTCGGGCTCGGAACTGAGGTCACTCTGGCCATCCTTCGGCACGGTTTCCAGACGCTGAATCTCCACCGGATCGACCTGCGAGTGCTCGCGTACAACGATCGCGCGATTCGGTGCTACCTCCGATGCGGCTTCGTCGAGGAAGGTCGCGAACGCGACGCCGCACTGGTCGGCGGTCATTGGTACGACGATGTGATGATGAGCATTCTCGAGCACGAATGGAGCCCTCGAACTCCCCGGTAGCTCGGCACGGCAGGTTCGTTCATGGAACTCCGACCACAACGCACGAACGATCCCTTCGCGCGAAACGCTCGGGGATTCCAAATCCCACCAGCGAGTCGGACAGTCAAGGTCTGAGGCGCTGAGCTGGCCGTTTAGTCCACAATCGAGACACCGGCGATAGGCGCGGTGAGAGGAACGTTCGTGGAAAAGAGGCTCCTGTTCGACCGAGCGCCGGTGAGCGTCATGGCCGGCGCCATGGCGCTGACCACGTCAGCGGGTCTCTTCTCCATCAACGCGATACCCGTCTTCTCCCTATCTCAGTACTCGGGTTATCCCCTGACAGCGGTGATCCTGACGGTCATCGTCTTCTCGGTGTTCTCCGTCGTGGCGATATCGGTCCCGCTACTGTGCGCCTTCTTCATCTTTCGAGGGCATCGGTGGCCCTTGTTCGTCGCAACGGGCTTCGCAATCTTGACGATGATTGGCGTCGTCGATGCGGCCTTGACCTTCATCGCCGGCGCGATCGCCGGGGCGGTCGGCGCGGTGCTGCTGTGGCTCCCGTCGGCACGGGAGTACGGCCGGGCGGCGCAGCGCGAACGCCGGAGCCGACGAGGACTCATCGAGCCGAGGCAGAGCGCGCGCTCATAAGGCCGCGGCGACCAAGTTCGCACCGCCTCGCGGCCGCCGCGGATCGCTGCAGGATGTGCTGCAAGATGTTCCGGTGGCCAACTTCTTCGGACGTCGACGCGAGGCTCTCTGGCGCGTCGAGCAGTATCGAGGCCAGCGCTCGGTTGAAGTCCAGGCGACGCAACTGGAGGGCAACGGAGTCACGAAACGCAGCGAGCAGAAGCGGATCCTCGCCGAGTGGGTCGAGTTCTTGAGCGGCTCGACCACAGGCATCACGGACCTGAATCTCGTTTCTCAAGTACCGCAGGAGCTGCTCGATGCAGTTGGCGGACAGCATCAACTGAAGTCGCTTGCGGTGAAGTGGGGGCCGTACTCGGACCTGAATCCCTTGCGTTCGCTGAAGGAGCTGCGCACGCTTTCGCTCGGCGGTGCCCGCGCAGTCAAGGATTTACAACCGCTGGCGTCCCTCCACAAGCTGCACACGCTCGTGCTCGATCAGCCCTTCTCGGCTCGCAACCCGGAGGTTATCGGTCAGTTTCAGTCGCTCGAGAGGCTGGCGTTCGGCAACGGTCCAGGGACGCGCCTACCAGTCGAACAGCTGACGACGCTTGCGAAGCTTCCCAACCTCGTCGAACTCGGCATCCCGCTTCGACGCGTATACAGGAAGATGGTGTTCGACCTCGCACCCGGCAATAAGGCATTCGCCTACCTCACGCGGGAGTACGAAGGACTTGACGCGGCTTGGCAGTCGCGAGCGAGAACGTCGAGGAGAGGGCCCGGTTCCTCGGTGCAGGCTTGAGGATACGGCTGGTGGTGTCGCGCTCGGCCCCGCGTGACCGGACGAGATCGGCCGTGCCGAGGAGCGCCGAATAGGCTGAGCGGCGTGATGTCCGCGTTCGAGCCGGAGCCGGCTTATTGGGCACGACTCGATCTGCCGGCGTCCGAAGCCGATCGCGCCGAAGACCTCGCGGGACTCCTCCGCCAACTTCGCGTGCCTGCGGCCGTGCGGCACAGCCAGTCCGAAGGCGGCACGTTCGCGCTTGTTCCGTTGGACGATGACGGGTCGCCCCTTGAAGTCGTCGACACATATGGCCCGGAACTGCAATGGTCCCGGTTGGACCAGGATCGGCTTATCAGCGGCCTGAACAGGCTGGCTGGGCGAGGAAGCACTCTTGCCGGTGAGCGCATCGAGCAGCTCGACGATGAACCCGGTGTTGAGGCGGTCCTCGAGACGGCGCCCGTTGGGTCGGGGCACGTTGACGCGATCGTGTGGACGACGCACGAGAAGCCCGGCGTGCTGGAGGCTCTCGCGGCGCGATTCGACATGTCGTTCGCCGCCGTCGACGCCGGGGAGATGGGCCTTGCGCTCACAGTCCACGATCCGGCGGACCGTGACAGGGCGTTGACGGGCGGTGTTTGGGCGATGACCGACGGCATCGCCATGTGGCGAGTTGGCGAGGAAACGTCCGCGGCCTTCATACATCGCCGTCATGCGGTCATCATGACCTGGCGGAGGCCGTGGCTCCGGGTCGACCCGAGCAAGCCCGGGCAAGTCGACCACAATGGCGCAACGGTGAGCGCGATGCTCAGCGATCTCGTGCTCGACGAGGCTGACCCTGCTGCGTGGGTCGAACGGTTCCGCCTCGACCAGGAGCGCAGCGCTCATCTGCGTGCGCTGTTCCGTCGAGGACCGCACGCTGCAGCACTTCACGATCTCTGTGCGATCCTTCGGATTCACCCATCAGCGCTCCTGCTCCTGTCCAACGATGAGGAGTCGTACGCCGACCGAATCGTGATCACTGCGCGCAGCCTTCGTCAGCAGTTTCGCGACGAGATGCGCGCCGAGGTCGAGGCCGCGGCACCCGAACCGTCAAGCTTCCGCCGCAGACACCCTCGGCTATGGCTCGCGCTATCTGCCGTCGTAATCCTCGGTCTCGTGGTCTTCGCCGCGACCGGGTGGTCCGACGGCCGCCTGACGGCTTGGATCCCGGGCCTCGTAGCCCTCATCTGGTCGGCGAGCCTCGTGATCGACGGATCAGTCCGACGAGCTCGCCGCGGCAACTCACCCCAACCCGCACCCGCCCGAGATGGGCACGACCGCTGAGGCGCCAGCCGCGGTAGATGACACGTCGTCGACATCGATGTGCCGCTCCCCGAGCCGACCGCAACCCGGTCCACCGACGATCCCTCACCAAGCTCGAGCGCTCGACTGCTGCAAGATGGGCATGGACGTGCCAGCGAGAAGTGCGAGGAACAGCAATTGAGCGATGTTGCGGCCGGCGCGGTCCCTTTTGCCCGCACGAGGTGGTTCTGGGGCACGATCGGCCTGGCGGTCCCATATGGGCTTGTGACGGCGCTGACCCTCGTCGACGCGTTTCTTGTTGATCCCTCCCGAGGCTGGGCGTTGGTCGGGGGCTCGCTCGTTCTCATCGCCGGCCTCTACGGCGCCGGCGTACTGGCGTTCCGGGTCCCTGTCCTGCGTCGCGCGCGCGCATTCAGCAGGCAGGACCGTGGGGCGCTCATTCTTGTTGGTCGTCGTGGACTGAGCACCTCCGCCGCGCTCTCAGCGGCCGTGGGCCACCCGGTTCTGGAGAAGGTCGGCGACGATTGCTTCGTCTTCTTCGCGAACAGTTCGCACCTTGGATTCATGAGTCAGGCTCGGGGCGCCGGAACCGTGCTCATCCCGATCGAGGAGGTCGAGCGCGTGGACACCGCGCGAGCGCGCATGTTCACCGGCCGCTCGGACATGCTGGTGCTGACGCTCCGAGCGCAGTCCGAGCCGATCACATTCGCTGTCCTCGACGAGCGGACACTGTGTGCGTTGACAGCGCGTCGGCCGCGGCTGCGTCGGCTCGCCGCCCAGATCGAGCACCTCTCGCGCGAGCGGGCAACGGCCGATGGCCTCCGATAGCAGGTCGCCGGCGACGCACGGACGATCCCTTAGCGGGCGTCGTGCTAGATGCTTGCCTCCCACCCGTCGTACTCGGCTTGAGGATGAACTGCAACGATTCCCTCGAAGAACATGCGAGCCTC
>NZ_JAVKGS010000007.1:0-24265 GCF_031432295.1 Agromyces indicus
CGCTCGCGTCGGCCGCGGCCGCCGCGGAGGGCGCGCGCACGCCGCGATCGGCGCCGCCCCGCGCCGCGGGCCGCTGGTCGGTGCTGCCGATGGCCAGCGACGCCGCCACGCCGCGCGCGCACGCGCTCGGCGAGACGCTGCTCGAGCGGTACGGCGTCGTGACCCGCGGATCGGTCGTCGCGGAGGACCACCTCGGCGGGTTCGCGCTCGCCTACCGCACGCTCGCGGGCTTCGAGGAGACGGGACGAGTCCGTCGCGGCTACTTCATCGACGGGCAGGGCGGCGCCCAGTTCGCGACGAGCGCCGCAGTCGACCGGCTTCGGCAGGCGCCCACGGGCGGGGCGGTCGTGCTCGCCGCGACCGATCCGGCCAACCCGTTCGGCGCGGCCCTCGACTGGCCCGAGCCCACCACGGAGATCACGCACCGCCCGGCGCGAAAGGGCGGCGCGCTCGTCGCCATCGTCGACGGCGAGGCGGTGTTCTACCTCGAACGCGGTGGGCGGACGGCCCTGGTCTTCACCGACGACGACGAGGCGCTCGGCGCGGGCGCGACCGCGCTCGCCGAGGCCCTCGGCCGGGCTCGTGGCGCCCGGTTCCGCGTCGAGTCGGTGAACGGCGCGGGCGTGCACGGCTCGGTGCTCGACCCGCCGCTGCGCGCGGCCGGGTTCCGCGAGACCCCGCAGGGGCTCCGGTTCGAGGCGAGGGGCTGAGATGCCCGAGGGTGACACCGTGTTCCGCGCGGCGAAGCGGCTCGATGACGCGCTCGCCGGCCGCGTGGTGACGCGCACCGACCTGCGCGTGCCCGCCTTCGCCACCGTCGACCTCGCCGGTGAGGTCGTGCACTCCGTCGGCAGCCGGGGCAAGCACCTGCTCATGCGCATCGGCGAGGCCGTGCTGCACACGCACCTCAAGATGGAGGGGGAGTGGCGCCTGCTCCGCCCCGGGCAGAAGTGGCCCCGCCCGGCGCACCGGGCTCGCGCGATCGTCGAGACCGCCGAGGCCACCGCCATCGGCTTCGACCTCGGCCTCGTCGAGGTGTTCCCGGCGGCCGAGGAGGCCGATCGGATGGGCTACCTCGGCCCGGACCTGCTGGGTCCCGACTGGGATCCGGCCGAGGCGGCGCGGCGACTCGCCGCGGCGCCCGAGGTGCCCGCCGTGGTCGCGCTCGCCGACCAGCGCAACCTCGCCGGGCTCGGCAACGTCCTCGTCAACGAGGTGTGCTTCCTCCGCGGCATCCGCCCCGACCGCCCGATCGGCGAGGTCGACCTCGCACCGACGCTCGACCTCGCGCGCCGGGTGATCTTCGCCAATCGGGAGCGGCTGGAACGCACCACGACGGGCGACACCCGACCGGGACGCCGGCTGTGGGTCTACGGTCGCGAGGGCGAGCCGTGCCGGCGGTGCGGCACGCGTATCGTGCACGGCCGTTTCGGACGCAACGACGTCGAGCTTCGCGAGACGTACTGGTGCCCGCACTGCCAGCCGTGACCGGCTGAACGGGTCAGGTGACCGGGCCGGTCCACTTCTCGCCCGGGCCCTGGCCGATCGGGTCGGGGATGGTCGAGGCTTCGCGGAACGCCAGCTGGAGCGAGCGCAGGCCGTCGCGCAGCGACCGGGCGTGCATGTCGCTGATCTCCGGCGCCCCGGCGGTGATGAGCCCAGCGAGCGAGTTGATGAGCTTGCGCGCCTCGTCGAGGTCGGTCTGCGACTCGGGGTCGTCGGCGAGCCCGACCTTGACGGCCGCCGCGCTCATGAGGTGCACCGCCGCGGTCGTGATGACCTCGACCGCGGGCACCTCGGCGATGTCGCGCGTCGCGTCGGCGACGGCCTCGCCGTGCTCGTCGGCGGGGGCGTGCTCGGACGCACGCGTGGGCTCGGGCGAAGTGTCGCTCACCGGGGGATTCCTCTGCTAGACTACTGCGGGCTCCGGGGCCAGTCCCCGGTACGAAAGTGGAGAGACTCCCACCCGCGCATACCGCTTCATCAAGGTTACCGGGTCGTTCGCACTCCGCTTCCCCGCTCCGGCGGGGGAGTAGCAAGGGTGCCGCATGAGCCCGCGGATTCGATTCCGCGGGAGTCATCGCGTGGATTTCCGCTCTCGTCGTCGGGCGGCATCCGTCTCCCGATGAGCTGGAACCAGTTCGAGTAGAGGAGACACGCATCAGCGATCCGCGTACCAATGACCGTATCCGCGTCCCCGAGGTCCGCCTCGTGGGCCCTGGCGGAGAGCAGGTCGGCGTCGTGAAGATCGAGGTGGCACTGCGGCTCGCGCAGGAGGCCGACCTCGATCTCGTCGAGGTCGCGCCGAACTCCCGTCCGCCGGTCGTCAAGATCATGGACTACGGCAAGTACAAGTACGAGGCTGCGCAGAAGGCCAAGGAGGCTCGGCGCAACCAGGCGAACACGATCCTCAAGGAGGTCCGGTTCCGCCTCAAGATCGACAAGCACGACTACGAGACCAAGATGAAGCGCGCCGTCGGCTTCCTGAAGGCCGGTGACAAGGTGAAGGCGATGATCCTGTTCCGTGGTCGCGAGCAGTCGCGTCCCGAGATGGGCGTCCGCCTCCTGCAGCGCTTCGCGGAAGACGTGGCCGAGTACGGCACCGTCGAGCACAACCCCACGATCGACGGCCGCAACATGGTGATGGTCATCGCTCCCCTGAAGAACAAGTCCGAGGCCAAGGCCGAGGCGAACGCACAGCGTGCTGCGGCGAAGCAGCGCCCCTCGGCCGAGTCCGAGGGCGACGAGCCGCAGTCGGCCGAGGCCACCGAGGCCTAGGCCAGTACGACGTCCGTCATCCCCGAGTGGCGGCAGAACCAAGGAGAAACACGAGATGCCGAAGCAGAAGACCCACTCCGGGTCCAAGAAGCGCTTCAAGGTCACCGGCAGCGGCAAGATCAAGAAGCAGCAGGCCGGTATGCGTCACAACCTCGAGGGCAAGTCCTCGGTGCGCACCCGCCGTCTGAACCAGGACAAGGTCGCCTCGGCGCCCGACACCAAGGTCATCAAGAAGCTGCTCGGTCGCTGAGCGACGAGACCCGATAAGGAAGTAACAGAGCAATGGCAAGAGTGAAGCGCGCAGTCAATGCGCACAAGAAGCGTCGGGTCATCCTCGAGCGCGCCGAAGGCTACCGCGGTCAGCGGTCGCGCCTCTACCGCAAGGCGAAGGAGCAGGTCACCCACTCGCTCGTCTACTCGTACAACGACCGTCGTGCGAAGAAGGGCGACTTCCGTCGCCTCTGGATCCAGCGGATCAACGCCGCTGCGCGCCAGAACGGCATGACCTACAACCGCCTCATCCAGGGCCTCGGCCTCGCCGGCATCGAGGTCGACCGTCGCATCCTCGCCGACCTCGCGGTCAACGAGCCTGCGACGTTCGCCGCCCTCGTCGAGAGCGCCAAGCAGGCCCTCCCGAGCGACGTGAACGCCCCGAAGAACGCGGCCTAGGCCTCGTCCTCCGGTCGCAACGGCCCGGCATCCCCTTCGGATGCCGGGCCGTTCGCCGTCTCCGGGCGGATGCCGCCGGCGCGGCTCGCGCGCGCGGCCCCGCTCGGCGGGGCGGCCGTCGGCCGGGCCTGCGGTCCGTAGACTTGCCGCATGCTCGAGAACCCCAGGTCGCCGCGAGTGCGGGCCGTCGCGAAGCTCGCGAAGAAGCCCGCACGCGTCGAGACGGGCATGTTCCTCCTCGAAGGGCCGCAGGCGGTCGCCGAGGCGCTGACGTTCCGCCCGCAACTCGTGGTCGAGCTCTACGCCACGCCGACGGCGCTCGAGCGGTACAGCGACATCGGCGACACCGCCATCGACGCGGGCGTCGACGTCGAGTACGTCTCCGAAGAGGTGCTGAACGCGATGGCCGACACCGTCACGCCGCAGGGCTTCGTGGCCGTGTGCCACCAGTTCCCGACCGCCGTGAAGGACGTGTTCGCGTCGAAGCCGACGCTCGTCGCGATCCTCGAGGAGGTGCGCGACCCGGGCAACGCCGGCACGATCGTCCGGGCAGCGGATGCCGCGGGCGCCGACGCCGTCGTCTTCACCGGCCGCGCGGTCGACCTCTACAACCCCAAGGTGGTCCGGTCCTCGACGGGATCGATCTTCCACCTGCCCGTGGCGGTCGGCGCGGAGCTCGAGGACGTGCTCGCGCGGGCGCGGGAAGCGGGACTCACCGTCCTGGCGGCCGACGTCAAGGGCGACGACCTCCTGTCGGCCCGCCGCGAGGGCCTGCTCGAGCGACCGACGGCGTGGCTGTTCGGCAACGAGGCCCGGGGGCTGCCCGACGACAAGCTCGCGCTCGCCGACCGCGTCGTGACGGTTCCCATCTACGGTCACGCGGAGTCGATGAACCTCGCGACCGCGGCATCCGTCTGCCTCTACGAGAGCGCGTTCGCGCAGCGCGACCGCTAGGTCACGAAACGGTAAACCCGCAGGCGGGCGGGTGGCCGCGCGAGCCTCGCGGGCCCTAGTTTGAGGGGTATGCCTCCGGCCGACACCGCACCTCGAACGTCGAACATCTCGGTCCGTCGCGGCGAACCGCTCGTGGTGATCGACCACGTCGACAAGCACTTCGGCGACCTCCACGTCCTGAACGACATCAACACCGTCGTGAACCGCGGTGAGGTGGTCGTCGTGATCGGCCCGTCCGGTTCGGGCAAGTCGACGCTCTGCCGCGCCATCAACCGGCTCGAGACCATCGACTCGGGCACCATCACCATCGACGGCCAGAAGCTCCCGGAAGAGGGCGCCGGGCTCGCGAAGCTGCGCGCCGACGTCGGCATGGTGTTCCAGTCGTTCAACCTCTTCGCCCACAAGACGGTGCTCGAGAACGTCACGCTCGCGCCGATCAAGGTGAAGCGGATGTCGCGGAAGGACGCGGACGCGAAGGCGATGGAGCTGCTGGAGCGAGTCGGCGTCGCGAACCAGGCGCAGAAGATGCCCGCGCAGCTGTCCGGCGGCCAGCAGCAGCGCGTGGCGATCGCCCGATCGCTCGCCATGAACCCCAAGTTGATC
The DNA here is from genome assembly GCF_031432295.1 of Agromyces indicus. NCBI lineage: Bacteria > Bacillati > Actinomycetota > Actinomycetes > Micrococcales > Microbacteriaceae > Agromyces > Agromyces indicus. The sequence continues at coordinate 5,005 of NZ_JAVKGS010000007.1, forward strand.
CTGATGGACGAGCCGACCAGCGCGCTCGACCCGGAGATGATCAACGAAGTGCTCGACGTCATGGTCGGGCTCGCCGAGCAGGGCATGACGATGATCGTCGTCACGCACGAGATGGGCTTCGCCCGCAAGGCGGCCGACCGCGTCCTGTTCATGGCCGACGGCCGCATCGTCGAGGAGGCCACCCCCGCCGACTTCTTCGACCACCCGAAGACCGATCGCGCGAAGGACTTCCTCTCGAAGATCCTCGATCACTAGACCTCCGCTGCCACGAGCGGCGGAGCAACCCGAACGAACCACGAGAGATGAGGCACGACATGAGACGCAGCAGAATCGCACTGGTGGCAGCCGCCGCCGCGTCGGCGCTCCTGTTCAGCGGGTGCGCCGGTGATGCCGGCACTCCGGGTGACGACGGGGCCGAGCCCAGCGTCGAGGAGGCCCCCGAGTTCGAGGAGGGCACGACGATGGCCGAGCTCGCCGAGGCGGGCAGCATCACCATCGGCACCAAGTTCGACCAGCCGCTCTTCGGCCTGGTGGGCCCGTCGGGCGAGCCCGAGGGCTTCGACGTCGAGATCGGCAAGATCATCGCGGGCAAGCTCGGCATCTCGCCGGAGAACATCGAGTGGGTCGAGACCGTCTCGGCCAACCGCGAGCCGTTCATCGAGCAGGGCGAGGTCGATCTGGTCATCGCCACCTACACGATCAACGACGAACGCAAGAAGGTCGTCGACTTCGCCGGACCGTACTTCGAGGCCGGCCAGTCGATCCTCGTGCTCGAGGGCAACGAGGACATCCAGAGCGAGGAGGACCTCGTCGGTCAGCCGGTGTGTTCGGTGACGGGCTCGACCCCCGCGGCGAACCTCAAGGACCTCGGCGCGGAGGTCATCGAGACCGACACGTACAGCAACTGCCTCGAGCCGCTGCGCAGCGGACAGGCCGTCGCGGTGTCGACCGACAACGTGATCCTCGCGGGGCTCATCGACCAGAACCCGGGTGAGTTCAAGATCGTCGGCGACCCCTTCACGCAGGAGCCGTACGGCATCGGCCTCCAGAAGGGCGATGACGAGTTCCGCGACTTCATCAACGACGTGCTCGAGGAGTCGTACGACGACGGCACGTACGAGGAGGCCTGGAACTCCACGGCCGGAACCGTCCTCGAGTTCCGCGACCCGCCGGCCGTCGACCGGTACTGATCCCGTCGTGCGGGACCCGGTCCTGGCCGGGTCCCGCACCATCCCCTGAGCGCCCGGCTGAACCGCCGGCCCACCAACCGTTGAGCGAAGGAGGAGCATGGACGCCGTCGTCGACAACCTGCCCGCGTACTTCCAGGGCTTCGGTATGACGCTGCTGCTCCTCGTCGTGTCCGGGCTCGCGGCGCTGCTGATCGGCACGATCATCGCGGCGATGCGCATCTCTCCGGTGCCGTCGCTGCGATGGTTCGCGACCATTTACACGGAGCTCGTGCGCAACACGCCGCTGACACTGGTGCTGTTCTTCTGCGCCTTCGTCCTGCCGGTGCTCGGCTCCCGCCTCGACTACGTCACGGCGGCGGCCATCGGCCTCTCCGTCTACACCTCGCCGTTCATCGCCGAGGCGCTCCGCTCGGGTGTGAACGGCGTTCCGGTCGGACAGGCGGAGGCCGCCCGAAGCGTCGGCTTCGGCTTCGGCCAGACCGTGGGACTCATCGTCCTTCCGCAGGCGTTCCGCATGACCATCCCGCCGCTCATCAACGTCTTCATCGCCCTCACGAAGAACACCTCGGTCGCCGGCGGGTTCTTCGTCGTCGAGCTCTTCGCCGTCGGCCGCACGCTCGCGAACGCGCGCGGCGACGCGGTGATCCCGATCCTCCTCGGCGTCGCGACCTTCTACCTCCTCATCACGGTGCCGCTCGGTCTGCTCGCCGCGCGGCTCGAACGACGTTGGGTGGTCCAGCGATGACGAGCGTCCTCTTCGATGCCCCGGGTCCTCGCGCGCGACGCCGGTCCCTCATCATGTCCATCGTCGGCGGACTCCTGATCGCCGCCGGCCTGGCATGGGTGCTGTTCACGCTCGGCTCCCCGAAGGGCACGCTGCCCGGATACTTCGACCCGTCGCGCTGGGACGTCTTCGCCGATCCGACCACCTGGCGGTACATCTTCGTCGCCGGCGTGTGGGGCACCCTCCGCGCCGCGCTCGTCGCCTCCGTCCTCGCGATCGCGCTGGGCATCCTCTTCTCGCTGCTCCGCAGCGCCCAGACGCGCTGGATCCGCGTCCCCACGGCCGTCGTCCTCGAGTTCGTGCGAGGCATGCCGGTCCTGCTGATGATGCTGTTCATCCTGCTGGTGTTCCGGAGCGGTTCCTACTGGGCCGTCGTGGCGGCGCTCGCGCTCTACAACGGCGCCCTCATCGGCGAGGCGCTGCGGGCGGGGCTCGCCTCGCTCCCGCGCGGGCAGCGCGAGGCCGGGCTCAGCCTGGGCATGAGGCCCATGCAGTCGAAGATGCTGGTCGAGTTCCCGCAGGCGTTCCGGCAGATGCTGCCGATCATCATCGCCCAGCTCGTCGTCCTGCTGAAGGACACCTCGCTCGGCTACATCGTCGGCTACGCCGAACTGCTGCGGGTGAACATGAACCAGCTCGCGAACTTCTACGGCAACTACTACCTGTTCTCGTTCTTCGTGGTCACCCTCGTGCTCTACCTCGCGATGAACCTCATCCTGTCGTGGTTCGCGCGGTGGGTCGCGCGTCGCACGGCGAGCAAGACCGGCCGCGCCGCACCGGATCCCGACCAGGAGGACCAGGAACTGCTGCGGGCGAAGGCGATCGCCGAGTCCCAGCAGAGCGGGCAGGGCGCCTAGCCGCGGACGTTCGGGCGCGTCTTCACCGGGACACGGACATCCGCGGGCCACGACTAGACTCGTTCTTCGTGTCCGAGCCCCTCCAGATCACCGAAGCCGCGGTCGACGCGGCCGTCGACGCGGCCCTCGCCGCCATCGCGGCGGCCGGCGATTCCGCCGCGCTGAAGGCCGTCCGCGCCGAGCACACCGGCGAGAAGTCCACGCTCGCGCGCCTCAACGCGTCGCTCCGCAGCGTGCCGAACGACCAGAAGGCCGCGCTCGGCAAGCTGGTCGGCTCCGCCCGAGGCCGCGTCAACCAGGCGTTCGCCGCGCGCGAGGCCGAGATCGTCGCCGCCGAGGCCGAGGCGCAGCTCGCCGCCGAGGCGGTCGACGTCACGGCCCTGCCGTCGCGTTTCACGCCCGGTGCGCGCCATCCGCTCACCCTGCTGCAGGACCGCGTGTGCGACGTGTTCACCGGTATGGGCTGGGAGATCGCGGAAGGCCCCGAGCTCGAGAGCGAGTGGTTCAACTTCGACGCGCTGAACTTCGATGCCGACCACCCGGCGCGCGCCATGCAGGACACCTTCTTCGTCGACCCGCCCGAGTCGCACCTCGTGCTGCGCACCCACACGAGCCCGGTGCAGGTGCGCTCGATGCTCGAGCGGGAGGTGCCGATCTACGTGCTCGCGCCGGGCCGGGTGTACCGCACCGACGAGTTCGATGCGACCCACCTGCCCGTCTTCATGCAGTTCGAGGGCCTCGCCGTCGACAAGGGCCTCACGATGGCGCACCTGCGCGGCACGCTCGACCACTTCGTGAAGTCGATCTTCGGCGACGACGCCAAGGTGCGCCTGCGCCCGAGCTTCTTCCCGTTCACCGAGCCGTCGGCCGAGCTCGACTTCTGGCACCCGACCTTCAAGGGCGGCGCCCGCTGGATCGAGTGGGGCGGCTGCGGCATGGTGCACCCCAACGTGCTCCGCGCGGCCGGCATCGACCCCGAGGAGTACACGGGCTTCGCCTTCGGCATGGGCATCGAGCGCGGGCTCATGCTCCGCAACGGCGTCCAGGACATGCGCGACATGGCCGAGGGCGACATCCGCTTCTCGCAGCAGTTCGGAATGGTGGTCTAGAGATATGCGAGTGCCGCTCAGCTGGCTCGCCGAGTACGTCGACCTGCCCCCGGGCACCTCCCTCGAGGAGGTGCACGCGGCGCTCGTGCGCGTCGGGCTCGAGGAGGAGGACGTGCACACGTTCGACCTCCAGGGTCCGATCGTGGTGGGCGAGGTCCTCGAGTTCGTCGAGGAACCGCAGTCCAACGGCAAGACCATCCGGTGGTGCCAGGTGCGCGTGGCACCGGACGGCGAGCCGGCGGCCGACGGCGGCGACGCCGTGCACGGCATCGTCTGCGGGGCCCGGAACTTCTTCGTCGGCGACAAGGTCGTCGTGACCCTGCCCGGGTCCGTGCTGCCGGGACCCTTCCCGATCGCGGCCCGCAAGACCTACGGCCACGTCTCGGACGGCATGATCGCTTCGGCACGCGAGCTCGGCCTCGGCGAGGACCACGACGGCATCCTGCGCCTGTCGACGCTCGGCATCGACGCGCCCGTCGGCACCGACGCCATCGCGCTGCTCGGCCTCGACGACGCGGCGGTCGAGATCAACGTGACGCCCGACCGCGGCTACGCGTTCTCGATCCGCGGCGTGGCGCGCGAGTACGCGCACGCGACGGGTGCGGTCTTCCGCGACCCGGCCGAGCAGGTGGCGGCAGCGGATGCCGCGGCCGACGCGTTCCCGGTCGAGATCCGCGACGACGCGCCCATCCGCGGCCGCGTCGGCGCGAGCGTCTTCGCGACGCGCATCGTGCGCGGCATCGACGCGACCCGACCGACGCCGGCATGGATGGTGGCGCGGCTCAAGCTCGCCGGCATCCGCTCGCTGTCGCTGCCGGTCGACATCACCAACTACGTGATGCTCGAGCTCGGCCAGCCCATCCACGGCTACGACCTCGACGCGCTGCAGGGCGGCATCGTGGTGCGTCGCGCGCAGCCGGGGGAGACGCTCGAGACGCTCGACGGGAAGGTCCGCACGCTCGACCCCGAAGACCTGCTCATCACGGACGACCGGGGCGCCATCGGGCTCGCGGGCGTCATGGGCGGCGCCGACACGGAGATCGGCGACCAGACCCGCAACGTCCTCATCGAGGCGGCGAACTTCGACCCGGTCTCCATCGCCCGCACCGCCCGCCGGCACAAGCTGCCGAGCGAGGCGTCCAAGCGCTTCGAGCGCGGCGTCGACCCGGCGATCGCGGGGGCGGCGGCGGCGCGGGTCGCCCAGCTCCTCGTCGACCTCGCCGGTGGCACCGCCGACGAGGCGGGGTCGCTCATCCACGCGGCACCCGAGCGCGAGGCGATCCTGCTGCCCGACGGCTACGTCACCCGGCTCATCGGCGTCGAGTACACCGAGGCGGAGGTGCACGACGCCCTCGCCGAGATCGGCGGTCGCGTCTCGCGCGTCGACGGCGGCTTCGCCGTGGTACCGCCGAGCTGGCGTCCCGACCTCACCGCGAAGGCCGACCTGGCCGAGGAGGTGGCGCGCCTGCTCGGCTACGACCGCATCCCGTCGGTGCTGCCGGTCGCCCCGCCCGGGCGCGGCCTCACGCGTTCGCAGCGGGTGCGCCGGACGGTCGCGGACGCCCTCGCCGCCGCGGGAGCGACCGAGGTGCTCGCCTTCCCGTTCGTGACGGAGGCCGAGAACGCGCAGTTCGGCTCGACGGACGGCTCGGCGGTGGCGAGCGTGAAGCTCGCGAACGCGCTCGACGCCTCGACGCCGTTCCTGCGCCGCTCGCTGCTGCCCGGCCTCATCGGGGTCGCCCGCCGCAACCTCTCGCGCGGGCTCACCGACCTCGACGTGTTCGAGCTCGGACTCGTCTTCCTCCCCGAGGAGGGTCGCGAGTACGGCGCCACCGAACTCCCGATCGGCTGGGAGCGTCCGGCCGACGACGTCCTGAGCGGGCTCGACGCCGGCATCCCGGCGCAGCCGCGGCACCTCGCCGTGCTCCTCACCGGCGACCGGTCCCCGAAGCAGCCCGGGCGACCGGCCGAGCCCGCCGGCATCTCCGACGCGCTCGACGCGGTGCGCCGCGTCGCTCACGCCGCGGGCGCCCGGGTCGAGTTCGCCCAGGGCGCGCACCATGCGCTCCACCCCGGCCGCACCGCCGAGGTCCGGGTGGCCGGGCAGGTCGTCGGCTACGCCGGTGAACTGCACCCGGCGCTCGCCGCCGAGGCCGACCTTCCGCGCGTCGTCGCCGTCGCCGAGATCGACCTGGACGCGATCATCGCGCTCACCGACCCGGCCGTCGAAGCTCGAACCATCGGCACGCTGCCAGCCGCGACCCAGGACCTCTCGCTGGTGGTGGACGCCGAGGTGCCCGCCGCCGCGGTGGCCGACGCCGTGCGCGAGGGCGCCGGTGAGCTGCTCGAGGAGCTGCGCCTCGTCGACGACTACCGCGGCACCGGGGTGCCCGAGGGAGCCAAGAGCCTCACCTTCGCCCTCCGCTTCCGCGCCGTCGACCGCACGCTGACGGCCGCGGAGGCCAGCGACGCCAAGCTCGAGGGCGCGGCGGTCGCCGCCGAGCGCACGGGTGCGGCGATCCGCGAGTAGCGGCATCCGACGACCCAAGCGACGGGGCGTCACGGCGGTAGCGCCGGGCGCCCCGTCGCCGTCGATGCGGGACGGGGGGTGCCGCGACGCCGGCCGCGGCGGTACCGTGGGGCATGGCCGAAGCGAAGACCCAGCCGACCGGCGCATCGGTGTCCGAGTTCCTCGCCGCCGTCGAACCCGCCGGGCGCCGCGACGACGGCTTCGAGTTGCGCGAGCTCTTCGATCGGGTCACCGACACCGACGCGGTGATGTGGGGGCCCTCGATCGTCGGCTACGGCCTGCACCACTACCGCTACGCGTCGGGTCGCGAGGGCGACTGGCCGGTCGTCGGGTTCTCGCCGCGGAAGGCGTCGATCTCGCTCTACGGGCTCCAGACACCCGGCGCCGAGGAGCTCATCGATCGCCTTGGCAAGGTCAAGGTCGGCGCGGGCTGCCTGTGGATCGGACGCCTGGACACGATCGACCGCCACGTTCTGGAGTCCCTCGTGGATCGGGCGTGGGTCCGCACGCGCGGCGACGACCTCTGAGCGGCGAGCCGGGGCGCGACGACCGGCGTCCGGCGTCATCCGGTTTGCGAGGGCCGCGGACCGGTCGGTAGGGTCGCTGCATGTCCACCGGTCGCCTCGGCACCCCCGCACGCCTCGGGCGTGCCGCTGCGGTGCGCGGTCGACGGCGAGGCGAGCGCCGAATCCAGGCGACCCCCGCGACGGGCTGATCCCGCCGTCCCGGGCGTCGCCGGAGCCGTCTCACCCGACCGATCAGCCCATAAGGTGGAATCCATGACGTATACCGTCGCCGTCTCCGGCGCGTCCGGCTACGCGGGCGGCGAGCTGCTGCGCCTGCTCGCCGACCATCCCCAGTTCGACGTGCGCACGGTCACGGCGCACTCCAACGCCGGCCAGCCGCTCACGGCGGTGCAGCCGCACCTGCGAAGCTACACGCACCTCACCCTGAAGGAGACGTCGGCCGAGACGCTCGGCGGGCACGACGTCGTCTTCCTCGCACTGCCGCACGGCGCGTCCGGCGCGATCGCGGCGCAGCTGTCCGACGAGACGCTCGTCATCGACTGCGGTGCCGACCACCGCCTGGAGGAGCCGTCCGATTGGGCCGAGTTCTACGGCGGCGACTTCCACGGGGCGTGGGCGTACGGCGTGCCGGAGCTGCCGCGGCTGTCGGGCACGCAGCGCACGCGCCTGGCGAAGACGCGCCGCATCGCGGCCCCGGGCTGCAACGCCTCCACCGTGTCGCTCTCACTCGCCCCCGGGATCCGTGCGGGCGTCATCGAGGATCGCGACATCGTCGCGGTGCTCGCGGTCGGGCCGTCGGGCGCGGGGCGTGCGCTGAAGGCGCACCTGCTGGGCTCCGAGATCCTCGGCTCGGCGAACCCGTACGCCGTGGGCGGCACCCACCGTCACCTCCCCGAGATCCGGCAGGCGCTGCGCTGGGCGGGCGCCGCCGACCCGACGCTGTCGTTCACCCCCGTGATCGTGCCGATGTCGCGGGGCATCCTCGCGACGTCGACCGCGCGCATCGTGCCGGGCACGGATGCCGCCACGGTGCGGGCGGCGTGGGAGGACGCGTACGCCGGCGAAGCGTTCGTCCAGCTCCTGCCGACCGGGCAGTTCCCGCGCACGGCCGACGTCCTCGGGGCGAACACGGCGCTCATGGGCCTCGCCGTCGACGAGGCGGCGGGCCGGGTCGTGGTCGTCACCGCCGTCGACAACCTCGTGAAGGGCACCGCGGGCGCCGCGATCCAGTCGGCGAACATCGCGCTCGGCCTCGCCGAGACGACGGGCCTGCCCGTGAACGGGGTCGCGCCGTGACGGTCACCGCGCCGGCGGGCTTCGAGGCGGCGGGCATCGCCGCGGGCATCAAGCGCACGGGCGCGCTCGACCTCGCACTCGTGGTCAACCGGGGTCCGAAGCAGCACGCGGCCGCGGTGTTCACCTCGAACCGCGCCAAGGCGAACCCGATCCTGTGGTCCGAGCAGGTCATCGCCGACGGCACCGTCGCCGCGGTCGTCCTGAACTCCGGCGGCGCGAACTGCTTCACCGGGCCCGAGGGGTTCCAGGTCACCCATCGCACGGCCGAGGCCGCGGCATCCGCCCTGCACGTCTCGGCGGGCGACGTGCTCGTCTGCTCGACCGGACTCATCGGCGACCAGCTCGACGGCGAGGTGCTCGAGGAGGGCGTGCTGTCGGCAGCGAACCGGCTCGCGGCCGACGCCGCGGCGGGCGCCGATGCGGCCCGCGCGATCATGACCACCGATTCCCGCCCGAAGACGGTCGAACTCCAGGTCGACGGATGGCGCATCGGGGGCATGGCGAAGGGCGCGGGCATGCTCGCGCCGGGCCTCGCGACCATGCTCGTCGTGCTCACGACCGACGCCGAGGTGCCGTCGCCGCAGCTGGATGCCGCGCTGCGCCAGGCCACGCGGGTGACCTTCGACCGCCTCGACTCCGACGGCTGCATGTCGACGAACGACCAGGTCACGCTGCTGGCCTCGGGGGCGTCGGGCGTCGTCCCCGACCCCGAGACATTCGTCGAGGCGCTCACGACCGCATGCCGCGACCTCGCGCTGCAGCTGCAGGCCGATGCCGAGGGCGCGAGCCACGACATCGCCATCGAGGTCCGCGGCGCGGTCACCGAGGAGGACGCGGTCGAGGTCGGCCGGTCCGTCGCGCGCAACAACCTGTTCAAGGCCGCGATCTTCGGGAACGACCCGAACTGGGGCCGCGTGCTCGCCGCGATCGGCACGACCCGGGCGCCGTTCGATCCCTACCTCGTCGACGTCACCATGAACGGGGTCCGGGTCTGCCACGCCGGTCGCCCCGACCGGCCGCGCGACGCCGTCGACCTCGCGCCGCGCGCGACGCACGTGCTCGTCGAGCTGCACGCGGGCGAGGCCTCAGCGACGATCTGGACCAACGACCTCACCCACGACTACGTGCACGAGAACAGCGCGTACTCGAGTTGAGCATGAGCGAGGAGCAGATGACCCCCGACGGCGACGCCCGAGCGGATGCCGCTGCCGCCGCCCGCAAGGCCGAGACCCTGATCGAGTCGCTGCCGTGGTTGAAGCGCTTCCACGGCGAGATCATCGTCGTGAAGTTCGGCGGCAACGCGATGGTGAGTTCCGAGCTGCAGCGCGCCTTCGCGGAGGACATGGTCTACCTGCGGTATGCGGGCATCCGGCCGGTCGTCGTGCACGGCGGCGGCCCGCAGATCTCATCCATGCTGGAGCGGCTCGGCATCCCGAGCGAGTTCCGCGGCGGCTACCGCGTCACCACCCCGGAGACGATGGACGTCGTGCGGATGGTGCTGTCCGGCCAGGTCAACCGCGAGCTCGTGAGCCTCATCAACGAGCACGGCCCGCTGGCCGCGGGCCTCTCGGGCGAGGATGCCGGCCTCTTCCGGGGCAGGCGCCGGGGTGCGGTCGTCGACGGCGAGGAGGTCGACCTGGGACTCGTCGGCGACGTCGTCGAGGTCGACCCGGAGGGCGTGCTCGCCCAGCTCGAGGCCCGGCGCATCCCCGTCGTCTCTTCGATCGCCCCGGATCTCGACCAGCCGGGCCTGTCGCTGAACGTCAACGCCGACTCGGCCGCGGCGTCGCTCGCGGTCGCGCTGGGCGCGGCGAAGCTCGTGATCCTCACCGATGTGGCCGGCCTCTACCGGGACTGGCCCAACCGCGACTCGCTCGTCTCCGAGATCACGGCGCCCGAGCTCGAGGCACTGCTGCCCTCGCTCGAGTCGGGCATGATCCCGAAGATGGCCGCGTGCCTCGAGGCGGTCGAGGGCGGCGTGCCGAAGGCGGCGATCATCGACGGCCGCGTCCCGCACTCGATCCTGCTCGAGATCTTCACGCAGCAGGGCATCGGCACCGAGGTGGTCGCGGCGACCGATGCCGCGGCATCCGCTTCGGGCACGACGACGGATGCCACGGGGGCACGCTCGTGAGCGCGGCGACGGAGCACTGGCGCGACCGCTTCGGCCGTCGCATGATGCGCACGCTCGGGATGCCGCTGGCCAAGCTCGAACGCGGCGAGGGGTGCTGGGTCGAGGACGACGAGGGCAACCGCTACCTCGACTTCCTCGCCGGGATCGCGGTGAACTCGCTCGGCCACGCCCACCCCGTGTTCGTCGAGGCGGTGTCGCGGCAGGCCGCGACGCTCGCGCACGTGTCGAACTACTTCGCCACCGCGCCCGCGCTCGAACTCGCCGACCGGCTCGTCCGGCTGAGCGGCGCGGGGGAGTCCGGCCGGGTCTGGTTCGGCAACTCCGGCGCGGAGGCCAACGAGGCCGCCTTCAAGCTGGCACGGCTGAACAACTCCGGCGGGGCCCGGACGCGGGTCCTCGCGCTCGTCGACGCCTTCCACGGCCGCACGATGGGCTCGCTGGCGCTGACCGGCAAGCCCGCCATGCGCGACGGCTTCGAGCCGCTCCCCGGGGGCGTCCAGCACCTGCCGTCGACGATCGAGGCGCTCGAGGCGGAGATGGACGAGTCGGTCGCGGCCCTGATCCTCGAGCCGATCAAGGGCGAGGCGGGCGTGCTCGACCTGCCCGACGGCTACCTGCAGGCGGCTCGCGACCTGACCCGCCGGCACGGGGCACTCCTCATCATCGACGAGGTGCAGACCGGTGCCGGTCGAACCGGAGCCTGGTTCGCGTTCCAGCACGCGGGCATCGTGCCCGATGCGATCACCGTCGCGAAGGGCATCGGCGGCGGCATCCCGATTGGAGCGCTCGTCACGTTCGGCGACGCCTCCGAGCTGTACTCGAAGGGACAGCACGGGTCGACGTTCGGCGGGAACCCGCTCGCGACCGCCGTCGCCGGCGCCGTCCTCGACGAGATCGAACGCGCCGACCTCGTCGGCAACGCGGCCCGCCGCGGCGTCGAACTGCGCGAGCGCGTGCTCGCCATGGGATCCCCGCTCGTCGGGGGCGTGCGCGGCCGCGGACTGCTCGTCGGCATCGCGCTGACCGAACCGGTCGCCCCGGCGCTGTCGGCGGCGGCACTCGATGCCGGACTCATCGTCAACGCCGCCAACGACTCCACCATCCGCCTCGCCCCGCCGCTCATCATCGGCGACGGCGAACTCGACGAATTCGAGGCGCGGTTCGCCCGGGCCCTCGCCACGGTGTCCGAACCGCGCCGCTGACCACCTGCGCCGAGGCGCACGAACGGAAGACCACATGACGCGACACTTCCTCCGCGACGACGACATCACGCCCGCCGAGCAGTCCGAGATCCTCGACCTCGCCGCGCGCCTCAAGGCCAACCGCTGGTCGGAGCAGCCGCTGGCCGGGCCGCAGACGGTCGCGGTCATCTTCGACAAGTCCTCCACGCGCACGCGGGTGTCGTTCGCGGTCGGCATCGCCGACCTCGGCGGCTCGCCGCTGGTCATCTCGACGGCGTCCAGCCAGCTCGGCGGGAAGGAGACGCCGTCCGACACCGCCCGCGTGCTCGAGCGGATGGTGTCGGCGATCGTCTGGCGCACCTATGCGCAGGCCGGCCTCGACGAGATGGCCGCCGGTACCACGGTGCCGGTCGTCAACGCGCTCTCCGACGACTTCCACCCGTGCCAGCTCCTCGCCGACCTCCTCACCATCCGGGAGCACAAGGGCCGGCTCGACGGCCTCACCGTCGCCTTCCTCGGCGACGGCGCCTCGAACATGGCGCAGTCGTACGTCCTCGCCGGGGCGACCGCGGGCATGCACGTGCGCGTCGCGTCGCCCGAGGAGTTCGCGCCCGCGGCATCCGTCGTCGCCGACGCCGACCGCATCGCCGTCGGAACCGGCGGCTCGGTGACGCTGTACACCGACCCGGCCGAGGCCGCCGCCGGTGCCGACGTCGTCGTGACCGACACCTGGGTCTCGATGGGCAAGGAGGACGAGAAGGCGCACCGCGTCGCGACCTTCGGCCGCTACCGGGTCGATCGCGAACTCATGTCGCTCGCCAAGCCCGACGCGGTCTTCATGCACTGCCTGCCCGCCGACCGCGGCTACGAGGTCACCGCCGACGTCATCGACGGGCCGCAGTCGATCATCTGGGATGAGGCGGAGAACCGGCTGCACGCGCAGAAGGCGCTGCTCGTCTGGCTCCTCGCCAGGAAGGACGCGTGAGCATGGCCGACGCGCACGGCACGCAGGGCACCAACGAGGGATCGCTCTGGGGCGCCCGCTTCGCCGGAGGACCGTCGCCCGAACTGCAGCGGCTGTCGAAGTCCACGCACTTCGACTGGCAGCTCGCGCCCTACGACCTCGCCGGCTCGCGCGCCCACGCCCGGGCGCTGGCCGCCGCGGGCTACCTCGACCCCGGCGAGCTCGACCGCATGCTCGCCGGACTCGACGCGCTCGAGGCCCGCTTCCTCGCGGGCGAGCTCGTCGCCGCCGACTCCGACGAGGACGTGCACGGCGCGCTCGAAGCCGCGCTCATCGCCGAAGTCGGCCCCGAGCTCGGCGGCAAGCTCCGCGCCGGGCGCAGCCGCAACGACCAGATCGCGACCCTCGTGCGCCTCTACCTGAAGGACCACGCCGCGACCATCGGCCGGCAGCTCGTGCACCTCATCGACGCGCTCGCCGCCCAGGCCGACGCCCACCGCACGGCGATCATGCCCGGCCGCACCCACCTGCAGCACGCGCAGCCCGTGCTCCTCGCGCACCACCTCCTGGCGCACGGCTGGGCGCTGTCGCGCGACCTCGAGCGCCTCGTCGACTGGCTGAAGCGCGCCGATGTCTCGCCCTACGGCGGCGGCGCGCTCGCCGGGTCGACGCTCGGGCTCGATGCGGCATCCGTCGCCCGCGACCTCGGACTCGCCGCACCGGCCGAGAACTCCATCGACGGCACGGCGAGCCGCGATGTCGTGGCCGAGTTCGCGTTCGTCGCCGCGATGATCGGCATCGACCTGTCGCGCATCTCCGAGGAGGTCATCCTCTGGAACACGCGCGAGTTCGGCTTCGTGACCCTCGACGACGCGTACTCGACCGGGTCGTCGATCATGCCGCAGAAGAAGAACCCCGACATCGCCGAGCTCGCGCGCGGCAAGTCCGGCCGACTCATCGGCAACCTCACCGGCCTGCTCGCGACGCTCAAGGCCCTGCCGCTCGCCTACAACCGCGACCTGCAGGAGGACAAGGAGCCCGTGTTCGACTCGGTCGAGACGCTCGAGGTCCTGCTGCCGGCGTTCACGGGCATGGTCGAGACGCTCACGTTCCACACCGACCGGATGGCCGAGCTGGCCCCGGCCGGCTTCTCGCTGGCGACGGATGTTGCGGAGTGGCTCGTGCAGCGCCGCGTGCCGTTCCGCGACGCCCACGAGATCACCGGCGCCCTCGTGCGGCACGCCGAGCAGCACGGGCTCGAACTGCACGAGGTCGACGACGCGGGCCTCGCGGCGGTCTCGCCTCATCTCACGCCGGAGGTCCGGCAGGTGCTGACGATCGAGGGCTCCGTGGCGAGCCGCGACGGCGTCGGCGGCACCGCGCCGGTCCGCGTCGACGCGCAGTTCGCGGCGCTCGCCGATCGGGTGCGGCACCTCGTGCAGGCACTGCCGGGCGGCGACGCCTGATCGTGTCGCCGGAGCGATCGGGCTCGGGTGCGGGTGCGGGTGCGGGTGCGGGCGCACGCTCGGGCTCGGGTGAGCGGATGTCGGCGCCGGCCGGCGGCGACCACCTCGTGCGACCCGACCGGGAGTGGTTCGCACGCGACTCCGTCGAGCTCGCCCCGCTGCTGCTCGGTGCGGTGCTCGCGCACGAGACGGACGAGGGCCGCGTCGCCGTCCGGCTCGCCGAGGTGGAGGCCTACCGGGGCGTCGGGGAGGATCCCGGGTCGCACGGGTTCCGCGGCATGACCGCGCGCAATGCGGTGATGTTCGGCGAGGGCGGGCACCTCTACGCGTACTTCACCTACGGGATGCACGTGTGCATCAACATCGTCGCGGGATGGGCCGGGCGGTCCGCCGGCGTACTGCTGCGCGGCGGCACGATCGTCGAGGGCGTCGAGCTCGCGCGCGCTCGTCGCGGCCGCTCGACCGACCGTGATCTCGCTCGCGGCCCGGCACGTCTGGCGCAGGCACTCGGCGTGCCCCTGGCCCGGAACGGTGCCGACCTGCTCGCACCGCCGTTCGAGTTGCGCGTGCCGGCGGCGGCGCTGCCGCACGAGACCGGCCCGCGGACGGGCATCAGCGGCGCCGGGGGAGCGGTCGACTACCCGTGGCGGTTCTGGCTTCCCGGCGACCCCGGGGTCTCGGTGTACCGGCGGCATCCGCGGTCGCACTGACCTCGGACGCCCCGCCACGCCCCGCCGACCGGGTCGCCGATCAGCGGGTCGCTCGCTCAGCGGGTCGCCGCTCAGCGGGTGGCCAGATGCACGGCGAGCGCTGCCGCGCACGCCCAGATGAGGCTCGCGAAGGTGCCGATGATGAACCGCTCGCGTGCCTCCGGTGCCTCGAGCTCGGTGAACCGGCCGACGCCCTTGACCGCCACCACGATGGCCAGTCCCTCGGGGAAGCCGGCGATGATCGAGCCGGCCGCGCCGAGGCGCTCGAGCACGCCGATCGTGAGGCCTCCGCGGAGCACCTCGCGGCGGGGCGCGGCAACGCCCGCGACGGCCGGCTGATCCGACCTCACCGCGACGAGGATGCCGCCGTGTGCGCCGGGCGGCGCGCTCGAACCCATGGCCAGCTGCAGCGCAGTGGCGGCTGCCGGGCTGCCGCCGAACACGGCGACGACCATGCCGAGCAGCGCGACGAGGGGCGCCGCGACGGTCGGGACCGGGTCGGCCACGGTTGCGGCGGCGACGATCGAGACGACGACCGCGCCGGCGGCGGGCCAGAGGAGGATCGGCCGCGGCCGGAGGTACGCGAGCACGGACAGCACGCCGGCGCCGGCGAGCGCCGCGATGATCACCGCCCAGCCGAGCGCCGACATCGCCTCGACGAGGTTCACGGGTCCTCCTCCTGGGCCGCCCGGGTCCGGACGGGATGGGTCGACGGCCGCCCGACGAGCCTAGCGAGCCGGTCCGTCATCGCGGACCTCCGCGAGCGGAGCGTCGCCGTCGCCGTCGCCGTCGGATCCGGCGCCGCGGCGGTCGAGCTCGGCGAGCAGGCGGACGAGCGCGGGCACCGCGTCGCCGTCGGCGTTCCACTGCGCGGCCCGGAGGCGTTGGCTGACCGCGGCATCGGAGATGCCGAGGAGCCGCGCGGCGTCCTTCTGCGTGCGGCCGTCGCGGACCAGGTCGACCGCCTCCCAGCCCTGCGGCGTCCGCCGGTCGCGGAGGAGGAGCAGGAGCCGGACGAGCGCTTCGACCTGGGCGGCGTCGAGCGTGCCGGGTCGATCGTCGGCGGCACGCAGCGCGAAGCGCGCGTCCGCTCGCTTGGCCGCATCGACCGCTTCGCGCGCGGCGATGAAGGCGGGGCCGGCGGCCTTGCGCACGGCGTCGGGCAGGGGCTCGCGGACGTCGCCGACGCCCAGGCCGATGCTCCACCGCTCGGCTCGGTGCAGGGCGAGGACGAGCTCGAGCGCCGTGCCGGGATCGGCCGTGATCGCCTGCACCTCGTCACCGGCGGTCTGGTCGACGGGGAGGGCGAGGCGGTCGCCGTGTTCGGCTTGGAGCTCCTCCTGCATCGCCGCCGAGCGGTCGATGTCGGCTCGGCTGCCGATCTGGTCTGCGGTGACGACGAACATGACACCTCCTTCACCGAAGGTACCAGACTTCAACGGATGCAATCAAGGGTGCAGGCTTCACCGAGCCGAGTGAAGCCCAGGGCCTTCGTGGCTGAGGAGAGCCGCGCTGCTACCCTTGCAGTCGTGTCCGACCCCGCCATCCTCGCCGAGCAGCAGAACGACCCGACGTTCGACGACGTGTGGGAGGAACTGCGCTGGCGCGGACTGGTCCACGTGTCCACCGACGAGGCGGCCCTCAAGGAGCTGCTGGCCGGCGACCCGATCACGTACTACTGCGGCTTCGACCCGACCGCGCCCAGCCTGCACCTTGGCAACCTGGTGCAGATCCTGACGCTCCGACGCCTACAGCTCGCGGGGCACAAGCCGCTCGGCCTCGTCGGCGGCTCAACGGGACTCATCGGCGATCCGCGTCCCACGGCGGAGCGCACGCTCAACACCAAGGAGACCGTGGCCGAGTGGGTCGAACGGCTCCGGGCGCAGGTGAGCCGGTTCCTCTCGGCGGAGGGCGAGAACGCGGTCCGCATGGTGAACAACCTGGACTGGACCGCCGACCTCTCCGCGATCGACTTCCTCCGCGATATCGGCAAGCACTACCGCGTCGGCACGATGCTGAAGAAGGATGCCGTCGCCTCGCGCCTCAACTCCGAGGCGGGCATCAGCTACACCGAGTTCAGCTACCAGATCCTCCAGGGCTACGACTTCCTCGAGCTCTACCGTCAGTACGGCTGCGTGCTGCAGACGGGCGGGAGCGACCAGTGGGGCAACCTCACGAGCGGCACCGACCTGATCCATCGCGTCGAGGGCGTCCACGTCCACGCCATCGGCACACCGCTCATCACGAACTCCGACGGCACGAAGTTCGGCAAGAGCGAGGGCAACGCCATCTGGCTCGACGCCGACATGTGCAGCCCCTACCGCTTCTACCAGTTCTGGCTCAACACCGACGACGCCGACGTGATCTCGCGGCTCAAGGTGTTCACGTTCCTCACGCGCGAACGCATCGAGGAACTCGCCGAGAAGGTCGCGACCGAGCCGTTCCGTCGCGAGGCCCAGCGCGTGCTCGCCCACGAGGTGACAACGCTCGTGCATGGGGCGGATGCCACGGCGGCCGTGGTCGCCGCATCCCAGGCGCTGTTCGGCCAGGGCGATCTCGCTGCGCTCGACCGCGACACGCTCGAGGCCGCGCTCCGGGAGCTGCCGCACGTCGAGGCCGAGCCCGGCGCCTCCGTCGCGCAGCTCCTCGTCGACACCGGGCTCGTGTCGAGCCTCAGCGAGGGCCGGCGCGCGATCGCACAGGGCGGCGTCTCGCTCGACAACGCGCGCATCGACGACGATGCCGCCACCATCACCGACCGCGTCGCATCCGGCGGCATGGCGGTGCTCCGTCGCGGCAAGAAGACCCTCGCGGGCGTCTTCGTCCGGTAGGCGGCCATGACGCGAGAAGCCGCCGATCGCCTTCTCGCACGGGTGTGGTCCGAGCTTGGCCGCGACGAGGGCGAACTGGCGCTGCTCGCGCCCTTGCCCGACGCGCCGCTCCCCGCGCGACTCGACGTGTCGGCCCTCGCCGTGGCCTCCGTCGCCGCCGCCAGTCTCGCCGGATGGGCGCACGCCGCCACGCCGGGATCCATTCGGCTGGACGGGGACCGGATCGCCGGCGCCTTCCAGAGCGAGCGGGTGGCGCGGTTCGACGGCGTCGCGCCCGAAGTCTGGTCACCGCTCTCCGGGTTCCGACGTGCGCGCGACGGCTGGGTGCGCACGCATGGCAACTACCCGCACCATGCGGCCGCGCTGCGCCGCGTCCTCGGGTTGTCGAACGCGGATGCCGCGGTGCCGGCGCTGGTCGACGCGGCCGTCGCCGAGCGCGGGGCCCGCGAGCTCGCCGCCGAGGTGACCGAGGCGGGCGGCATGTGCGTCGTCGTCGAGCCCGAGGATCCGGCTGCGGACGCGCGCCTGGCGTCCGGGCCGCTGATCGAGCTCGCCCGGCTCGGCGACGCGGCCGTCCGACCACGGACCCCGTCGGAGCCGGGCCCGCTGCCCCTCGCCGGGATCCGGGTCCTCGACCTCACGCGCGTGATCGCGGGACCGGTCGCGACGCGCACGCTCGCGCTGCTCGGTGCCGAGGTGCTCCGCATCGACCCGCCCGAGCCCGCCGAGCTCGGCTGGCAGCACCTCGAGGGCGGGCCCGGCAAGCGGACGGCGCTCCTCGACGCGCGCACGGCCGACGGCGCGGCGCGACTCGACGCACTCGTCGCCGGAGCCGACGTGGTCGTGCTCGGGTACCGGCCGAACTCCTTGGCCGGGATCGGCCTCGACCCGGCGAGCCTCGCCGCGCGCCATCCGGGTCTCGTGGTCGGCCAGCTCTCGGCCTGGGGTCACGAGGGCGACGCGGCACGCCGAGGCGGGTTCGACAGCCTGGTCCAGGCGGCGAGCGGCATCGCACTGATCGAAGGCACGGACGGCGCCCCCGGCTCCCTGCCCGCCCAGGCACTCGACCATGCGTCCGGGTACCTGCTCGCCGCAGCGATCTGCTCGCTGCTCGACCGCCGCCGGCTCGAGGGCGGCAGCCTCCTCGCGCGACTCTCGCTCCGCCGGACCGCGGCCGAGCTGCTGCGGCTTCCGCGACAGACCGGCTCGGCCGGCCCGCGGTCACTCGACGACGCCGCGCGCGAGGCCCTCGCCGCCGACCTCGCGGGGCCGGCGGGCACCCAGCGGATCGCGGTGCCCGCGATCGCCTCCCCGGCGGGGCCGATGGAGTGGGGGAGCCCGCCGCATGCGTGGGGCTCGGATGCCCCGGAATGGGCGGAATGACGGGCGACACGCCCGGGATGCAGGGCCGAGTTGCAGCAGCCCGCGGAGATACGTAAAGTATTCATTCGTTGCCCCACAGGAGCGAGAGAAGCGAGAGAGCTTCTCCTCCTCAAGCGGCACGAACAGTCCCGAACCTGATGACGACTCGATCGTCCGGGTTCGAAGCGTCCGGAACGGTCCCCAGTGGATCACCGGATGAAGAACAGAACAGCCCCGGCTGATCGGTGCGCGTCGAGCGACCGTGACCCGGGTGCGTCCGTTCCTTGAGAACTCAACAGCGTGCACTATGTTCAATGCCA